>NZ_JAIOJZ010000007.1 GCF_020404845.1 Streptomyces hyderabadensis
GGCCCCCGCCGCCCCCGGGCGGGGAGCGGCGGGCGCCCGTGCGAAGTGCCGTCGGACAGGACGGAGTTCGGCGTCAGACCGCCGAACCCGCCTTCCACTGGGCCCAGTCCATGTTCCAGCCGTTGAGGCCGTTGTCCGGGGCGATGGTCTTGTCGCCGGTGTTCTGGACGACGACCACGTCACCGATGATGGAGTTGTTGTAGAACCAGGCGCCCGGCGTGTTCGGGTCGCCCGCGCCCTTGGCGTCCTCCAGGCCCACGCAGCCGTGGCTGGTGTTGACGCTGCCGAAGATGCCCTTGCCCCAGTAGTTGCCGTGGATGAAGGTGCCGGAGGTGCTCAGGCGCATGGCGTGCGGCACGTCCTTGATGTCGTACTCGCCCTTGCCGTCGTCGTCGGTGAAGCCGACGGTCGAGCCGTCCATCCGGGTCTCCTTGAACTTCTCGGAGATCACCATCTGGCCTTCGTAGGTCTTGTTCTCCGGGGAGCCGGCGGAGATCGGGATGGTCTTGACGGTCTTGCCGTCCTGCGTGACCTTCATCTGCTTGGTCTTCGCGTCGACGTAGGAGACCTGGTTGCGGCCGATCTTGAAGGTGACCGTCTTCTGCTGGACGCCGTAGACGCCGTCGGCGCCCTCGACCCCGTCGAGCGCCAGCTTGAGGGTGACGGTCGAGCCCTCCTGCCAGTACTTCTCGGGGCGGCAGTCCATGCGCTGGGTGGAGAACCAGTGGCAGGCGACCTCCTGGCCGCTGCTGCTGTTGACCGTGATGCCCTTCTGGACGGCGGCCTTGTCGGTGATCTGCTTGTCGAAGTTGATCGACACGGGCATGCCGACACCGACGGTCTTGCCGTCGTCCGGGGTGAAGGTCCCGATGAAGCTGTTCTCGGGGGAGACCGTGGTGAACGACGTGTTCTCGTGGGCGGCGCGGCCCTCGGAGTCCTGCGCGGTCGCCGAGATCTGGTACTTGGTGGCCCGCTCCAGCTGCCCGCTGGGCTTCCAGCTGGTCTTGTCGGCGGATATCTCGCCCTTGACCTCGGTGCCGTCCGAGGCGGTCATCTTCACCTCGGTCAGCGTGCCCTTGCTCACGGTGACACCGGCGGAGTTGTTGATGGAGGCGTTGTCCGAGCCGCCCTTGGGCGTGATCTTGATCTGGGCCTCGGACGTCTTCTTGGCCGCCGCTTCGTCGACCTGGGCCTGCGAGGTCTTGTCCCCACCCCCGGAGGTGTCGGCGTCGCTACTGGAACATGCCGAGAGCACCAGCACACCGCCGAGCAGTGCGGACGCGGCCACCAGGCCCTTGCGCCGCTTACCGTCCGTCATCACACGCTTCTCCATCGTTGCCGATTCCCGAAACCCCGAGATACCCCGTCAATAACTTTCAACGCTACGACCGGTTCGTCCCGTTCCACATCGCTCACGGGTGTGGGGCATGCCACGTTTGCCGTCGAAGGCGGGAAGCGGTGCGGGGAGGTGTCGGTCAGTGCGCACCGTGAGACGAGGAAACCCCGGGCGGCGGTTGCCGCCCGGGGTCAGGAATTTCCCCACACCGCGTCAGCCGACCGTCATTTCTTCGTCTTCCGGGTCGTTCTCGCCGCCATCATCCTCGTCGAGGTCCCACTCGGGCGAGTCGGGGTCGTAGTCGATCTGCTCACTGCTCCAGGAGGCCTGCCGCAGCTCGACCCCGGGCACCGCGCCGACCAGGTCGAACGGGTCCACCAGGTGGGCCAGGGCCTCGGCGGTGTCCTCCGTCACAGCGCGCTCGGAGTCGGCCCGTTCCGCGTCGGACAGCTCGGCGTCGTCGGCGAGGGACTGCAGGGCGGCCCCGGTGACGGCCTCCTCGTCGTCGACCTCGAGGACCAGCTCGACGCGAATACGTACAAAACGTGATGTCTCAGGAGTGCTCATGCCCGGAGCGTAAGGCCGACGGCTCCCGTGACTTTCCTGTGACCCGCGCCTTTCACTAACATCTGCCCACACGGCCAATTCGCCAGCGCCACAAGGGGATCGATATTCCGTGTCATCCGCTCGCCGTTCCTTGCTGACCGCCGCCGCCGCGGGCGGCCTGCTGTGCGCCCTGTGGTTCGTCCCGTCGGCGAACGCGACACCCGAGGCGCCGGTTCTGGAGTCCGCCGCCGCGACCCCGTCCCCGCAGGTCACGGCCCAGGCGAGAGCCGCCTCCGCGGACTCGGCCACGGACACCGCGGCGTCCGGCGAGGGCACCACCCGGCTGGCCGACACCGGCAGCTTCGACAGCACGCCGTACGTCGTCGGCGGCGCCCTCTGCCTCGGCCTCGGCGCCGGCTTCGTGGGCTACTCGGTACGCCGGGAACGCCTCGGCCTTTGAGAGAACTTGACGTTCTTTTGGACTTCTTGACCCCACGCGCAGGGGCCCCGGCAGCACCCCGCCGGGACCCCTTCGGCACGTCACGGACGGCTAGCGCAGCGGTCCCGTGACCGTCTCCGCCGCCGCGACCAGGTGCCCGGCACGCACGAAGGCGTCCGCCGCGGCGAGGTCGGGCGCCAGGTGCCGGTCCGGTCCCGGCCCCGCCACCCCGGCCGCCCGTACGGCGTCGATGACGGCCTGCGAGGCGGGCGCCGGGGTCAGCCCCTCGCGCAGCTGGATCGCGCGCGTGGCGGCGTACAGCTCGACGGCGATCACGCGGGCCAGGTTGTCGACGGCCGTGCGCAGCTTGCGCGCCGCCGACCAGCCCATGGACACGTGGTCCTCCTGCATCGCGGAGGACGGGATGGAGTCGGCGGAGGCCGGCACGGCGAGCCGCTTCAGCTCGCCGACCAGGGCGGCCTGCGTGTACTGGGCGATCATCAGGCCGGAGTCGACACCCGCGTCGTCGGCGAGGAACGGCGGCAGGCCGTGGCTGCGGTTCTTGTCCAGGAGCCGGTCGGTGCGCCGCTCGGCGATGGAGCCGAGGTCGGCGACGGCGACGGCGAGGAAGTCCAGGACGTAGGCGACCGGGGCGCCGTGGAAGTTGCCGTTGGACTCCACCCGGCCGTCGGGCAGGACGACCGGGTTGTCCACCGCCGCGGCCAGCTCGCGCTCGGCGACGAGCCCGGCGTGGGCCATGGTGTCGCGTCCGGCGCCCGCGACCTGCGGGGCGCAGCGCACCGAGTAGGCGTCCTGGACGCGGGGGGCGTCGTCCTGGTGGTGCCCGGTCAGGCCCGAGCCCTTGAGCACGGCGGCCATGTTGGCGGCGCTGGCGGCCTGCCCCGGGTGCGGGCGGATGGCGTGCAGCTCGGGGGCGAGCACCTTGTCGGTGCCGAGCAGGGCCTCCAGGGTCAGGGCGGCGGTGATGTCGGCCGACTTGTAGAGGGTGTCGAGGTCGGCGAGGGCCATGACCAGCATGCCGAGCATGCCGTCGGTGCCGTTGAGGAGGGCGAGGCCCTCCTTCTCGCGCAGCTCGACCGGGGCGATCCCGTGCGCGGCGAGCAGCTCGCCGGCGGGCCGTACGGTGCCGTCGGGGCCCTCGGCGTCGCCCTCGCCCATGAGGGTCAGCGCGCAGTGCGACAGCGGGGCGAGGTCGCCGGAGCAGCCCAGCGAGCCGTACTCGTGCACGACCGGGGTGATCCCGGCGTTGAGCACGTCGGCCATGGTCTGCGCGACCTCGGGGCGGACCCCGGTGTGGCCGGAGCAGACGGTCTTCAGCCGCAGGAACATCAGTGCCCGGACCACCTCGCGCTCCACGCGCGGGCCCATTCCGGCGGCGTGCGAGCGGACGATGTTGCGCTGCAGCTGCGCCCGCAGGTCCGGGCTGATGTGCCGGGTCGCCAGGGCGCCGAAGCCGGTGCTCACGCCGTACACGGGGTCCGGCTTGGCGGCCAGCGCGTCCACGATGGAGCGGGCCGCGGCGAGGGCCGCCACCGCCTCCTCGGAAAGCTCGATCCGGGCGCCCGCGCGCGCCACGGCGAGAACGTCGGACGCGCTGACCCCCGACGTCCCCACCACCACAGTGTGCATATCCATATTCAGGAGCGTACGCAGTGAATTCGATGATGTCACGAGGGGATGTGTCACGGATGCCTGCGCGCTGCGCCCCTTACCGGCCGGATGTCACGGCGAGTGCCGCCCGCGGAACCGCCGGCGCTCCCCGTCCTCCTCCCGGGAGGGCTCGTCCGCGAGCCGCACCACGGGGTCGTCCGGCCCCTCGCGCCCGGCGACGACCGGCCAGGCCGCCCGCTCCGCCTTGGCGCGGTACTGGGCGGCGTCCGCGAGCCGGAACAGCCGGCGGGCGGAGCGGACCGGCCCGACCGGATCCTCCGTGGACGCGACCCCGCAGGCCACGCCGTCCCCCAGCTCCAGCTCGGCCGCCCGGCGGCACAGCTCCTCGGCCGCCTTGACCACCGCGTCGGCGGGCGGCCCGACCGCGAGCAGACAGAACTCGTCCCCGCCGAGCCGCGCCGCCAGCGCTCCCGGCAGCATCGCCCCGCACAGCGACAGGACCGACCCGAACCGCTCCAGGAGCCGGTCCCCGACCGCGTGCCCGTGCGTGTCGTTCACCCGCTTGAGGCCGTTCAGGTCGCAGACGACGAGGCTGACGACGACCGCCTCCTCCCGGTGTCGCTCGACGGCCTCGTCCAGCGCGGAGTCGACGGCGCGGCGGTTGGCGAGCCCGGTGAGCGCGTCCGTGTACGCGAGCCGCCTGACCTCCTCGAGGCGTTCGCTCTGCGCGATCCCGGCCGCGACGACGGACGCCAGTACGGTGGCGAAGTCGGCGTCGGCCCGCTCGAAGACCCGCTCCCCCACCGGCCGGGCCACGTACAGCTCGCCCCAGGCCCGCCCGTGCAGCACGATCGGCGCGACCACGCAGCAGCCGCGGCCCCGGCGGCGCAGGGCGGCGACGCGCTGGTGGACGTAGCCGGGACGCCCGGCGGCGGGCCCCTCGGCCGTCTCGACCCAGGCGTCGGGCTCGCCGCCGCCGGCCCAGCGCTCGTGCAGGAACTCGGTGATCTCCGCGAACTGGTGCACGGGGTAGGACTCGTTCTCGGGGAACTCCTCCTCGTCCTCGGCCCGCCGCCCGACGTTCACCAGCACCCGCAGGCGGCCCAGCTCCCGTTCCCACACCGACAGCGCGGCGAAGCTGCCGCCGAGCGCCAGGCATCCGCCGACGGCCGCCGCCCGCCACGCCTCACGCGCGCTCTGCGCGGCGGCCATCCCCTGCGCAAGCGCCACCACGGCCGCGAGCCGCCTGTCGTCACCCATCACTCCAGGCTAGGGAAATTTACGAAGAAACGTTACTCAAACGGGGCGAACCGGGCGATCATCTGCGGCTCGCGCGTTCGCCTCGCGCGGTCGGCTCACTCGCCCGGCCACCGCGGCGCCCGCTTCTCGTTGAACGCCGCCACGCCCTCCGCGCGGTCGCCCGAGAACGCCACCGACCGCCATGCCGCGTCCTCGACCTCCAGGCCCGCCCGCAGGTCGAGTCCGTGCCCGAGGCGCAGTGCGCGCTTGGCCGCCCGCAGCCCCACCGGCGAGTTGGCGGCCATCCGGGAGGCCAGCTCCAGCGCCTCCTCCCGGTCCCGCCCCTGCTCCACCAGCTGGTCCACGAGTCCCAGCTCGCGCGCCTCCCCGGCCGCCACCCGCCGTGCCGTGAACACCAGCTCGGCGGCGCGCGCCGCCCCCACCCGGCGCGGCAGCAGCTGGGTACCGCCGCCGCCCGGGATCACCCCGACCGACACCTCCGGCAGCCCCACCACGGCCGTACGGTCGGCCACGATCACGTCGCACGACAGCGCCAGCTCGAACCCGCCGCCCAGCGCGAACCCGTGCACGGCCGCCACCGTCGGCACCGGCAGCTCCAGCACCGCGGTGTACGCCCCCCGCGCCACCGGCCGCTGCCGCAGCAGGTCGGCGTCGGAGAAGGAGTTGCGCTCCTTGAGGTCCGCCCCGACGCAGAACGCCCGCTCGTGCGTCGAGGTCAGCACCACCACCCGCACGTCCCGGTCCTCGCCCAGTGCCGCGCAGGCCGCGCTCAGGGACTGGGCCATCGCGGTGGAGACGGCGTTCATGGCCTTCGGCCGGTCGAGCGCGAGCTCCGCGACGTGCCCCTCCGCGTGCCGCCGCACCAGGACGAACTCTCCGAACCGCTCCTCGCTCATGACACCCTCCGGGTTAACGCGTGTTAACAAGGTCGACGGCCCGATCATCGCAGGCGGATACGCGCGGGGGAAGGCCGGACCCGCCCGCATCGCGCACCGGTCACCGCCCACCCGTTCGAGTGACATGCGAGCGACCGCCGTACCCCGGCCCGTGGCAGACCGTAGCCTCGCTCCGCCACGGCGCGGCGGGGGCGCGGGCGGACCGGGGAGGAATCATGACGACGACCGGCACACCGACTCGGCCGCGGTACGCGTGGGGCGGTCGCGGCCGGCACCGCCGTCCCCGCCCCCGCAAGGTACTGCTGGCCGCCGGCGGCCTCGCCCTGGCGGCGGGTGCGCTGAGCGTCGTACGCCTGGTGCCCGGGCCCGGTGCCGATCCGGGGGGCTTCGGCGCCGAGGCGGGGCCGCGGGTGGAGGGCGGAGGCCCGGGCACGGCCCGGGACCGGGCGACGGCGCCCGCGGTCACCGGCGGTGGACCGTCCGGCGCGAGCCCTTCGGCGACCTCGGCCATGGGCGGCCTGAGCGGCTCCCCCGCGCCGGGCCCCGTACCCGGTCCGCCGTCCGGACCGTCCGCGAGCGGCCCGGCGGGCCCGCTGCCCGCCGCCACGACCGGGCCGGGCGGCCCCGACGGGCGGAGTCCGGGAGGAGGCGGAAAGGACCCGCGGGAAGGGGCGGGAGAAGGGGATCAGCGGGAGGACACCGGCGGCCGGGCTCCGGCCCCGGGGACGCCGCAGCCGACGCGGTCCGACCGCCCCGCATCGCCGTCCGCGCCGGTCCCGCCGCCGGACCGCGGCACACCACCGACGCACGGCCCGGAGCCGGAACCCGACGATCCGGGCCTGTGCGTGCCGGTCATCGGCCTCTGCGTGGACCTGCTCCACGGCTGACGGACGACGGCCGCGGTCCACGACGACTCGCACCCGCGCCCCACGACGGCCCACGGCCGCGGTCCACGACCGCGGCCTACGACTCCCCGCCGCCGTCCCGGCGCGTGAGCAGCCACGGTTCGACCACGCCCAGACCGCGCACCGGGCGCTGCCACATCGGCTGCAGCGCGAAGCGGTACACCGGCGGCTCCTCGCCCTCCTTCTCCGCCGCGGCGGCCTCCTCCGCCGCCGCGGCCTCCGAGGCGGGGGCGTCCCGGGTGCGGATCAGCTCCTCCGCGAACGCGGTGTCGACGAGGACGGCGTCCTTGGGGGCTATCGAGGTGAGCCGGGAGGCCAGGTTGACGGTGGTGCCGAAGACGTCGCCCATCCGGGTGGTGACCGTGCCGAAGGCGATGCCGACGCGCAGTTCCGGCATGGTCTCGTCGTTGGCCATGGTCTCGATGAGCCGCAGGGCGATCTCGGCGGCCGTACCGGCGTCGTCGGCGGCGTAGAGCACCTCGTCGCCGAGGGTCTTGACCAGCCGTCCGCCGCGCGCGGCCACCAGGTCGGCGGAGGTGGTCTCGAAGGCCTCGACCAGCTCGCCCAGCTCCTCCTCCTCCATCCGCCGGGTCAGCCGGGTGAAGCCGACCAGGTCCGCGAAGCCGACGGCGAGCCGCCGGTCCACCATCTCCTCGTCGTCCCCGGCCTGGATGACCCGGCCGGCCGAGGCGGCGAGCTGGCGCCGCCAGACGTAGACGAGGAACTCCTGCAGCTCGGGCAGGAGCAGCTCGACGATCGGGTACGTCACCTCGGTACGGGTCATCCCCGGCTCCGGGGGCTCGGTCAGGCCCTCCAGGAAGGAGTCGATCTGCCACTCGGCCAACCGGGCGGTGGTCTGGCCCGTGGACCGGGCGACCTGGACGGCCATCGCCTCGCTGAGCAGCCCCGCCTCCACCAGACCGGCCAGCCGCCTGAGGGCCAGGACGTCGGCCTCGGTGAGCGCCTTGGCCTGGCCGATGTCGGCGAAGCCCATGGCCCGCCAGAACCGGGAGGCCAGCTCCATGGAGACGCCCGCGCTGCGGGCGGCCTGGAAGGGGGTGTAGCGGCGCTCGGCGCCCAGGATGAGCCCTTCCAGGCGTAGCGCGAGCGGGTCCTCGCCGGGGTCGGCGGAGTCCGGGGCGGGCTCGGGGTCCACCCGGCCGTCCCCGTCCGCGCCGGAGCCGGTGTCGTCGACGGTCACGCCTGTTGCCTTTCCGATCTGCCGCGGTCAGGTTCGACCGGCCCCAACTTTACGTCAGGTGTGCCCCAGCTCACTCCCGTGCGGCCCGCACTCCGAGCGTGCCCCGGGGCCCGGCTCACGCCAACCGCAGGTGCACGATGTCCCCGGCCCCCACCGGCTCCTGCACGCCCGCCTCCGTCGCCAGCACCAGCCGTCCGTCCCCGTCCACGGCCACCGCCTCCCCGACGAGCGACCGGTCCCCCGGGAGTTCCGCCCGCACCTTGCGCCCGAGCGTCGCGCAGCCCGCCGCGTAGGTCTCCTGCAGCCCGCTGGCCGCCGGGTCGCCCCCGGCCTCGCGCCAGCGCCCGTACCAGTCCTCCAGCGACCGCAGCACCCCGCGCAGCAGCGGGTCCCGGTCGGTGTTCGCGGCCCCGGCCAGCGCCAGCGACCCGGCCCGCGGGACCGGCAGTTCGTCGGCGCGCAGCGAGACGTTGATGCCGACGCCGATCACGACGCCGTCGTCCCCGGCCCGCTCGGCGAGGATGCCGCCGGCCTTGCGCTCCTCGTCGCCGACGGTCACCAGCAGGTCGTTGGGCCACTTCAGGGCGGTGTCGACGCCCGCGGCGCGGGACAGCCCGGTCGCCACGGCGACGCCGGTGAGCAGCGGCAGCCAGCCCCAGCGGGCCACGGGGACCTCGGCGGGCCGCAGCAGCACGGAGAAGAACAGCCCGGAGCGGGCCGGCGCCGACCACTGCCGGTCGAGGCGCCCCCGTGCGGCGCTCTGCTCCTCGGCGACGAGGACGACGCCCTCCGCCAGGTCGCCCTCCGCAGCCCGGGCCACGAGGTCGGAGTTGGTGGACCCGGTGCGCTGCACGACGTCTACCCGCCGCCACAGCCCGCCCTCCCGCACCAGCCCCCGGCGCAGGGCGGTGCTGCTGAGGGGCGGCCGGTCCAGGTCGGACCACCGGTCGCGCGGGGAGTCTGCGGAGCCAGAGGAATCACGGGGCGTCATGCAACCCACCCTAGGTGTGGGAAAGACCGCACTGCCGAACGGAAGGGCCCCTACTACTCTACGAACGAGTAACCGTCCCCCCTTTTGAGCAGGCAGGGAGCCGCATCCCGATGTCCGAGCCGGAAGAGCAGCAGCCCGACATCCACACGACCGCGGGCAAGCTCGCGGATCTCAGGCGCCGAATCGAGGAAGCGACACACGCCGGTTCCGCACGCGCCGTCGAGAAACAGCACGCCAAGGGCAAGCTGACGGCTCGTGAGCGCATCGACCTCCTGCTCGACGAGGGTTCCTTCGTCGAGCTGGACGAGTTCGCCCGGCACCGCTCCACCAACTTCGGCCTGGACGCCAACCGCCCCTACGGCGACGGTGTGGTCACCGGCTACGGCACCGTCGACGGCCGCCCGGTCGCCGTCTTCTCCCAGGACTTCACCGTCTTCGGCGGGGCCCTCGGCGAGGTCTACGGCCAGAAGATCGTCAAGGTGATGGACTTCGCCCTCAAGACCGGCTGCCCGGTCATCGGCATCAACGACTCCGGCGGCGCCCGCATCCAGGAGGGCGTGGCCTCGCTCGGGGCGTACGGCGAGATCTTCCGCCGCAACACCCACGCCTCCGGCGTGATCCCGCAGATCAGCCTGGTCGTCGGCCCGTGCGCGGGCGGCGCGGTCTACTCCCCCGCGATCACCGACTTCACGGTGATGGTCGACCAGACCAGCCACATGTTCATCACCGGACCCGACGTCATCAAGACGGTCACCGGCGAGGACGTCGGCTTCGAGGAGCTGGGCGGCGCCCGCACCCACAACACCGCCTCCGGCGTGGCGCACCACATGGCGGGCGACGAGAAGGACGCCGTCGAGTACGTCAAGCAGCTCCTGTCGTACCTGCCGTCCAACAACCTCTCCGAGCCCCCCGCCTTCCCGGAGGAGGCCGACCTCGCGGTCACGGACGAGGACGCCGAGCTGGACGCCATCGTCCCGGACTCGGCGAACCAGCCCTACGACATGCACACCGTCATCGAGCACGTCCTCGACGACGGCGAGTTCTTCGAGACCCAGCCCCTGTTCGCGCCGAACATCCTCACCGGCTTCGGCCGCGTGGAGGGCCGCCCGGTCGGCATCGTCGCCAACCAGCCCATGCAGTTCGCGGGCTGCCTGGACATCACCGCCTCCGAGAAGGCGGCCCGGTTCGTGCGCACCTGCGACGCCTTCAACGTCCCCGTGCTCACCTTCGTGGACGTCCCCGGCTTCCTGCCGGGCGTGGACCAGGAGCACGACGGCATCATCCGCCGCGGCGCCAAGCTGATCTTCGCCTACGCCGAGGCCACGGTCCCGCTGATCACGGTCATCACCCGCAAGGCCTTCGGCGGCGCCTACGACGTCATGGGCTCCAAGCACCTGGGCGCCGACCTCAACCTGGCCTGGCCCACCGCCCAGATCGCCGTCATGGGCGCCCAGGGCGCGGTCAACATCCTGCACCGCCGCACCATCGCCGAGGCGGGCGACGACGCCGAGGCCACCCGCGCCCGCCTGATCCAGGAGTACGAGGACACCCTCCTCAACCCCTACACGGCGGCCGAGCGCGGCTACGTCGACGCGGTGATCATGCCCTCCGACACCCGCCGCCACATCGTCCGCGGCCTGCGCCAGCTGCGCACCAAGCGGGAGTCCCTGCCCCCGAAGAAGCACGGCAACATCCCCCTGTGACCCCTGCGGAAGGAGCCGCCGTGACCATCAAGGTCGTACGGGGCAACCCCACCCCGGAAGAACTGGCCGCCGCCCTGACGGTCGTCCGTGCCCGCGCCGCGACGCCGGCCACCGAGCCGTCCACCACCGACCGCCCGCGCGACGCCTGGTCCGACCCGTCCCGCATCGCGACGACCCGCCTCCCTCAACCGGGCCCGGTGTCATGGACCCGCACGTACTGGCCCGGGTGAGGTCGGACACTCAGGGGCGCGGGGAACCGCGCACAGACCTGCAACCCCGCGCCCCGATTTAAGTACCCGTACTCAAGTCACCCCCCACGGCCAAGCCCCACGCTAGTGACATGCTGTGGTCCGACCCCGAGAACGAGCCGCCCAAGGAACTGCGCGACATGCAGGACATGCTGCGGCGGCTGAGCGTCTTCCTGGCGCTGGCCATGGTCCTCGCGATGATCGTCCTCGGCCTGGGGTGAGCCGCCCCGCCCCCGGGGTGACTAATGTGACCCCATGACTGCTGCTCAGCCCCGCCGCCGACTCGTCCTCGCCTCCCAGTCCCCTGCCCGGCTCGGCCTGTTGCGCCAGGCCGGACTGGAGCCCGAGGTGCTCGTGAGCGGTGTCGACGAGGAGGCCGTCACCGCCCCCACCCCCGCCGAGCTGGCCCTGGCCCTGGCCGAGGCCAAGGCGTCCGTGGTGGCCGCGAGGCCGGAGGTGCACGGCGCCCTGGTGATCGGCTGCGACTCGGTGCTCGACCTGGACGGCCGGGCGCTCGGCAAGCCGGCGGACGCCGAGGAGGCCACCGCGCGCTGGAAGGCGATGCGCGGCCGGGCGGGCACGCTGCAGACCGGCCACTGCGTCTGGGACACCGCCTCCGGCCGGCACGTCTCGGCGACCGCGTCCACGGTCGTCCGCTTCGGCGAGCCGACCGACGACGAGATCGCCGCCTACGTGGCCTCCGGGGAGCCCCTGTACGTCGCCGGGGCGTTCACCCTGGACGGCCGCTCGGCCCCGTTCATCGACGGCATCGACGGCGACCACGGGAACGTCATCGGCCTCAGCCTGCCCCTGCTGCGCCGCCTGCTCGCCGACCTCGGGACCGGCATCACGGAGCTGTGGGCGCCGGCGGAGGACTGACCGGGGAACCGTCACCGCCCTTGCCGTCCCCGGGCCGCTGCCCCGCGGCGGCGGGCTCCTCCCGGGCGTCGTACGTCATGAGCAGCAGCACGATCAGAGCCAGTACGACGATCATGAAGACGAAGGCGCCGGGGCCCACCAGCCCCCAGGTGAAGGCGCCGAGCAGCCCGTGCACCACGGCGGCGCTGATCAGGAGGACCCGGCCGAGCCCGGCAGGGGCGCGGTCGCGCACCGCCACGAGCAGCGCGACCAGGCCGCACAGCGCGAAGTACAGCCCGAAGACGATCCCGCCGATCTTCGAGGACAGGGACATCATGTGCGGGTCGAGACCGGCCAGGGACATGTCCTGACGGTCGACGACGATCCCCAGGAACCAGTTCAGCGCCGCGACGCCGACCGCCTCCGCGAAGAGCACGACCGCCACGGTCCACGCCACCGGCCTGCGCACTGACACCGGTCCCCACCCACTTTCGACCGCTGCCGCACCGGACAGCTGTTACCCCAAGTACGTTCGAGACTCCCCGAACGCTACTAACGGGTAAACCTCGCCACAAGGGTTCCGGCACGAGCAAAGAATCATTGGGCCATTAGTAGGGACTCCACAAAGAAACCGAGTGGCCCGCAGCACGCTCTTACAGAGACCTTGACCACACCGGAGGGCTAGGGTTTCCCCCGGGAGCCCTGCGTATCGCGACACTACAAGGGCTTTCGCGGGTCGAGCGGGCCTCGAATCACGCTCCGTGTGGGCAAGCTCACCATTGGGGACGGGTCGAAGTGCCGTGTCGGCAGTCCCTAAACTCGGCTTGTTTCAAGGAGGGAGCCTCAATCGTGCGCAAGGTGCTCATCGCCAACCGTGGCGAAATCGCTGTCCGCGTGGCCCGGGCCTGCCGGGACGCCGGGATCGCGAGCGTGGCCGTCTACGCGGACCCGGACCGGGACGCATTGCATGTCCGCGCCGCTGATGAGGCGTTCGCCCTGGGTGGTGACACCCCCGCGACCAGCTATCTGGACATCGAGAAGGTCCTCAAGGCCGCGCGCGAGTCGGGCGCGGACGCCATCCACCCCGGCTACGGATTCCTCTCCGAGAACGCGGAGTTCGCGCAGGCGGTCCTGGACGCGGACCTGATCTGGATCGGCCCGCCCCCGCACGCCATCCGCGACCTGGGCGACAAGGTCGCGGCCCGGCACATCGCCCAGCGGGCGGGCGCGCCGCTGGTCGCCGGCACCCCGGACCCGGTCTCCGGCGCGGACGAGGTGGTCGCCTTCGCGAAGGAGCACGGCCTGCCGATCGCGATCAAGGCGGCATTCGGCGGCGGCGGCCGCGGCCTGAAGGTCGCCCGCACCCTCGAAGAGGTGCCCGAGCTGTACGACTCCGCGGTCCGTGAGGCCGTGGCGGCCTTCGGCCGGGGCGAGTGCTTCGTCGAG
This sequence comes from Streptomyces hyderabadensis, assembly GCF_020404845.1. Classification (GTDB taxonomy): domain Bacteria; phylum Actinomycetota; class Actinomycetes; order Streptomycetales; family Streptomycetaceae; genus Streptomyces; species Streptomyces hyderabadensis. Next base: position 13,462 of record NZ_JAIOJZ010000007.1, read on the forward strand.
CGCTACCTGGACAAGCCCCGGCACGTGGAGACCCAGTGCCTGGCCGACCAGCACGGCAACGTGGTCGTCGTCTCCACCCGTGACTGCTCGCTGCAGCGGCGCCACCAGAAGCTGGTCGAGGAGGCCCCGGCGCCCTTCCTCTCCGACGCCCAGATGGAGGAGCTGTACTCGTCCTCCAAGGCGATCCTGAAGGAGGCCGGCTACGTCGGCGCCGGCACCGTGGAGTTCCTCGTCGGCATGGACGGCACGATCTCCTTCCTGGAGGTCAACACCCGGCTCCAGGTCGAGCACCCGGTCACCGAGGAAGTCGCCGGCATCGACCTGGTCCGCGAGATGTTCCGCATCGCCGACGGCGAGGAACTCGGCTACGACGACCCGGTCCTGCGGGGCCACTCCTTCGAGTTCCGCATCAACGGCGAGGACCCCGGCCGCGGCTTCCTGCCCGCCCCCGGCACCGTCACCCGCTTCGAGGCGCCCACCGGCCCGGGCGTCCGCCTGGACGCCGGCGTCGAGGCCGGATCGGTGATCGGCCCGGCCTGGGACTCCCTCCTCGCGAAGCTGATCGTCACCGGCCGCACCCGCAAGGAGGCCCTCCAGCGCGCCGCCCGCGCCCTGGACGAGTTCCAGGTCGAGGGCATGGCCACCGCGATCCCCTTCCACCGCACCGTGGTCCGGGACCCGGCCTTCGCTCCCGAACTCACCGGCTCCACCGACCCGTTCACGGTCCACACCCGCTGGATCGAGACCGAGTTCGTCAACGAGATCAAGCCCTTCACCGCCCCCGCGGACACCGAGGCGGACGAGGAGAGCGGCCGCGAGACGGTCGTCGTCGAGGTCGGCGGCAAGCGTCTGGAGGTCTCCCTGCCCTCCTCGCTCGGCATGTCGCTGGCCCGCACCGGCCTGGCGGCGGGTGCCCGCCCCAAGCGCCGGGCGGCCAAGAAGTCCGGCCCCGCGGCCTCCGGCGACACCCTGGCCTCCCCGATGCAGGGCACGATCGTGAAGATCGCCGTCGAGGAGGGCCAGCAGGTCCAGGAGGGCGACCTGATCGTCGTACTCGAAGCGATGAAGATGGAGCAGCCCCTCAACGCCCACAAGTCGGGCACCGTCAAGGGCCTGGGCGCCGAGATCGGCGCGTCCATCACCTCGGGTGCCGCGATCTGCGAGATCAAGGACTGAGGACAGCTACGACAGGGGCGCCCGGCCGGACCCAACGGTCCGCCGGGCGCCCCTGTCGCTGCCCGGCGGGACCGCGGAACGCGCCTACCGGCGACGCAGGTCGGCGACGCGCGCCCGCTCCGCCCCGCCGCCCTGCTCACCCAGGGCGGCGGCCGAGCGCAGCCCCGCACCCGGAACCTGACGGCGTGGCCCCGGAAGCGGCACGTCCCGGCGCTGCTGACGCGCCACGGCATCACCCCCCGAGACCCCCGACGTCCCGCTGCCGCTCCCCGTACCACCCCCCGACGCCCCGGCCACGGCGATCTGCACGCCCTGGTCGGCCAGGGCCTGCAGCTCGGTGGCGGCGCGGTCGTCGTGGGCCGGCGACTCGTCGGTGACCAGACGGGTGATGACGTCGGTGGGCACGGTCTGGAACATGGTGTCCGTGCCCAGCTTGGAGTGGTCGGCGAGGACGACCACCTCGGCGGCGGCCTGGACCAGCGCCCGGTCGACGGAGGCCGAGAGCATGTTGGAGGTGGACAGCCCCCGCTCGGCGGTCAGCCCGCTCCCGGACAGGAAGGCCTTGGAGACCCGCAGCCCCTGCAGGGACTGCTCGGCCCCCGACCCCACCAGGGCGTAGTTGGACCCCCTGAGGGTGCCACCGGTCATCACCACCTCGACCCGGTTGGCATGGGCGAGGGCCTGGGCCACCAGCAGCGAGTTGGTGACGACCGTCAGCCCGGGGACCCGGGCGAGCCGACGCGCCAGCTCCTGCGTCGTCGTACCCGCCCCCACCACGATGGCCTCGCCTTCTTCGACGAGACCCGCGGCGAGGTCGGCGATGGCCGTCTTCTCGGCGGTCGCGAGATGAGACTTCTGCGGAAAGCCGGACTCTCGCGTGAACCCGCCCGGCAGTACCGCACCGCCGTGCCGGCGGTCGAGGAGTCCTTCTGCCTCCAGTGCGCGCACGTCCCGCCGTACGGTCACTTCGGAGGTCTGGACGACGCGGGCGAGCTCACGGAGCGACACGGCCCCGTTCGCTCGCACCATTTCGAGGATCAATTGGCGACGTTCTGCAGCGAACACGAAACTGACAGTAACCCCAACGACCGTCTGCTTTCAGCAGTATGCGCCGAATAACAGAAGTTGTTCGCATGCCACCACTGGAAGTGGTATACGGGCCTACCCGGGTCGCCTATGCCACCCGCAAGCACCGCAACTCCCCGTGACCAGCGGGGAGTCATTTCCGGCCGCGCCCGCCGTGCTACTGCTCCCCGCCGGCCTTCCGGGTGTGCAGCTGCCGGGCCACCTCGGCGATCGACCCCGACAGCGAGGGGTACACGGTGAAGGCGTTGGCGATCTGCTCCACCGTCAGGTTGTTGTCGACGGCGATGGAGATCGGATGAATCAACTCGGAGGCCCGCGGCGCCACCACCACACCCCCCACCACGATCTCGGTACCGGGCCGGCAGAAGATCTTGACGAACCCGTCCCGGATGCCCTGCATCTTGGCGCGCGGGTTGCGCAGCAGCGGCAGCTTCACCACCCGGGCATCGATCTTGCCGGCGTCCACGTCGGCCTGCGAGTACCCGACGGTGGCGATCTCGGGGTCGGTGAAGACGTTGGCGGACACGGTCTTCAGATTCAGCGGAGTAACCGCGTCACCGAGGAAGTGATACATGGCGATCCGCCCCTGCATCGCCGCCACCGAGGCCAGCGCGAAGACACCGGTGACGTCACCGGCGGCGTACACCCCGGGCGCCGAGGTCCGCGAGACCCGGTCGGTCTTGATGTGCCCGGAGTCCTTGAGCCGGACACCGGCCTCCTCCAGACCCATCCCCTCCGTGTTCGGAATGGCACCGACGGCCATCAGGCAGTGCGACCCGCCGATGACCCGCCCGTCCGAGAGCGTCACCTCGACCCGGTCCCCCACCCGCTTGACGGACTGGGCCCGGGACCGCGACATGACGTTCATCCCACGCCGCCGGAACACGTCTTCCAGAACAGCCGCCGCATCCGGGTCCTCACCCGGCAGCACCCGGTCCCGCGACGACACCAGCGTGACCCGCGACCCGAGCGCCTGATAGGCCCCGGCGAACTCGGCACCGGTCACACCGGACCCGACCACGATCAGCTCTTCGGGCAGCTCCTCCAGGTCGTACACCTGGGTCCAGTTCAGGATCCGCTCGCCGTCGGGCCGCGCGTCCGGCAGCTCCCGCGGATGCCCGCCCGTGGCGATGAGCACCGCGTCGGCGGTCAGCGTCTCCTCGCTCCCGTCGGCGGCCCTCACCACGACCTTGCGCGACCCGTCGAGCCCCTGCATGCCCTCCAGCCGCCCGCGCCCGCGCATGACCCGCGCGCCCGCACGCGTCACGGAGGCGGTGATGTCGTGCGACTGCGCCAGCGCGAGCCGCTTCACCCGGCGGTTGACCTTGCCCAGATCGACGCCCACCACCCGGGCGGCCTGCTCCATGGGGGGAGTGTCGTCGGCGACGATGATCCCCAGCTCCTCGTAGGAGGAGTCGAAGGTGGTCATCACCTCAGCCGTGGCGATGAGGGTCTTGGACGGCACGCAGTCGGTCAGCACCGACGCCCCGCCCAGACCGTCGCAGTCGACGACGGTCACCTCCGCGCCGAGCTGAGCGGCCACCAGCGCCGCTTCGTATCCGCCGGGTCCGCCACCAATGATCACGATCCGAGTCACGTACCCCATTGTCCCGCACCCTTCAACGAGAAGCCGCCCGGGGCCACCACCGTTACGACAGCGATGCCCGACACCCCTGCCGTACCCTTCCCCCCATGTCGCTCTACGCCGCCTACGCCGGCAACCTCGACGCGCGGCTGATGACCCGCCGCGCCCCGCACTCGCCGCTGCGCGCCACCGGCTGGCTGAACGGGTGGCGGCTGACCTTCGGAGGCGAGCACATGGGCTGGGAGGGCGCACTGGCGACCCTGGTGGAGGACCCGATCTCCCAGGTCTTCGTGTCCCTCTACGACATCGCCCCCATGGACGAGGACTCCCTCGACCGCTGGGAGGGCGTGGGCCTGGACATCTACCGCCGCACCCGGGTCCGCATCCACACCCTCGACGGCGAGGAGGGTGCCTGGACCTACGTCCTGAACGCCTACGAGGGCGGCCTGCCCTCCGCCCGCTACCTGGGCGAGATCGCGGACGCCGCCGAGTCGTCCGGCGCCCCCCACGACTACGTCATGGAACTCCGCAAACGCCCCTGCTGAGCACCCCCTCGTCAAAACCTCCAAGGCAAAAACCACCATCCCGTGACCTCCGCCATCTACGCGCGTAGCCACAAACCGGCTACCCTCTTCGGCGTGAACGCATCTCTTCTTCCGGACGACATCCAGGGCGACCCCTACGCCGCCGCCGACGCCGCCGCGGCCCGCCTGCGCGAACTCACCGGCGCCGAGACCCACGACGTCGCCCTCGTGATGGGCTCCGGCTGGGCACCGGCCGTGGACGCCCTGGGCTCCCCCGAGGCCGATCTCCAGGTCACCGACCTGCCGGGCTTCCCCAAGCCCGCGGTGGAGGGCCACGGCGGCAGGATCCGCTCGTACACCCTCGGTGACAAGCGTGCACTGGTCTTCCTGGGCCGCACCCATTACTACGAGGGCCACGGCGTGGCCGCCGTCTCCCACGGCGTGCGCACCGCGGTGGCGGCCGGCGCCAAGACGATCATCCTGACCAACGGCTGCGGCGGCCTGCGCGAGGGCATGCGCCCCGGCCAGCCGGTCCTGATCAGCGACCACATCAACCTCACCGCCACCTCCCCCATCGTCGGCGCCAACTTCGTCGACCTCACCGACCTCTACTCGCCCCGTCTGCGGGCGCTGTGCAAGGAGGTCGACGCCACGCTGGAGGAGGGCGTCTACGCCCAGTTCCCCGGCCCGCACTACGAGACCCCGGCCGAGATCCGCATGGCCCGCGTGATCGGCGCCGACCTGGTGGGCATGTCGACGGTCCTGGAGGCGATCGCGGCCCGCGAGGCCGGGGCGGAGGTGCTGGGCATCTCCCTGGTCACCAACCTCGCCGCCGGCATGACGGGCGAGCCCCTCAACCACGAGGAGGTCCTCCAGGCGGGCCGCGACTCGGCGGCCCGCATGGGGAAGCTGCTGACGCAGGTGCTGGGCCGGCTGTAGCCGGGGCCCAGCGGTCCGGCGCTTGCTCGGCACCCGGCGCGGGTGTGGCCGCGGGGTGGGTCACGCGGCCCGGCGCCGCACGCGGTGCCCGGCGTGGGTGTCGGCGCGGGGTGGGGAGCGCAGCCCGGCGCTACCGGGGTGCCGCTGCGCCCACCCGTGCCGCCCCAGCGGCACGACTGCCCGCAGCGGCGGCGGCCGGCGACTGCCCGCAGCGGCGGCGGCTGGCGACTGCCCGCAGCTACGCGGGGGCGACGCGGCGGGAGAGCCGCGTACGGCGGGAAGGGGACGTGTCGGGGGGTGTTCGCCCGCAGCGGTTGGCGCGTCCGCGCCGGGGACTTCTCGGCCGACCGATTCCGCGCCGTTCCGAGGACGAACATCCCCCGGCGCGGCCCCGACCCACCCACCGAACCCAAGGCGCTACGCGCACCCCCACCAAACCCGCACATGCGCCGCAGGCACAACGCGCACCCCCACCGACACCCGAGAGGCTGACCAACGTGCAAGACGACCTCCTCGCACGAGCCAAGGCATGGCTGGCCGAGGACCCCGACGCGGACACCCGCGCGGAACTCGCCCGCCTCATCGACGCCGAGGACCACGCCGAACTCACCGCCCGCTTCTCCGGCACCCTCCAGTTCGGCACCGCGGGCCTGCGCGGCGAACTCGGCGCCGGCCCGATGCGCATGAACCGCTCGGTCGTCATCCGCGCCGCCGCCGGCCTCGCCGCGTATCTCAAGCGCCAGGGGACCCCCCACGGGGACGACACGGCCGGCCTGGTCGTCATCGGCTACGACGCCCGCCACAAGTCCGCGGACTTCGCCCGCGACACGGCCGCCGTGATGACCGGCGCCGGCCTCCGGGCAGCCGTCCTCCCCCGCCCCCTCCCCACCCCCGTCCTCGCCTTCGCGATCCGGCACCTCGGCGCCGTCGCCGGGGTGGAGGTCACCGCCAGCCACAACCCGCCCCGCGACAACGGCTACAAGGTGTACCTCGGCGACGGCTCCCAGATCGTGCCCCCCGCCGACGCCGGCATCGCCGCCGAGATCGACGCCGTACGCTCCCTCGACGACGTCCCCCGCCCCGACACCGGCTGGCAGACCCTCGGCGACGACGTCCTCGACGCCTACCTCGCCCGCACGGACGCCGTCCTCGCCCCCGGTTCCCCCCGCACCGCCCGCACCGTCTACACCGCGATGCACGGCGTCGGCAAGGACACCCTCCTCGCCGCCTTCGCCCGAGCCGGTTTCCCGCGGCCCACCCTCGTCACCGAGCAGGCCGAGCCCGACCCGGAGTTCCCCACCGTCGCCTTCCCCAACCCGGAAGAGCCCGGCGCGATGGACCTCGCCTTCACCACGGCGCGCGGCACCGACCCCGCCCCCGACCTGATCGTCGCCAACGACCCGGACGCGGACCGCCTGGCGGTGGCCGTACCCGACGCCGCGGAGGCCACCGGCTGGCGCATGCTCCGGGGCGACGAGGTGGGCGCCCTGCTCGCCGCCCACCTGGTCACCCGCGGAGCGACCGGCACGTTCGCGGAGTCGATCGTGTCGTCGTCCCTCCTCGCCCGCATCGCCGCGAAGGCGAACGTCCCCCACGTCGAGACCCTGACCGGCTTCAAGTGGATCGCCCGCGTCGAGAACATCCGCTACGGCTACGAGGAGGCCCTCGGCTACTGCGTCGACCCGGAGGGCGTCCGCGACAAGGACGGCATCACCGCGGCCCTCCTGATCACGGAGCTGGCCTCCGTCCTCAAGCAGGAGGACCGCACGCTCCTCGACCTCCTCGACGACATCGCCGTGGAACACGGCCTGCACGCCACGGACCAGCTCTCGGTCCGCGTCGAGGACCTCTCCCTCATCACCGCCGCGATGAACCGCCTGCGCGAACAGCCCCCGGCAACCCTCGCGGGCCTCCCGGTCACCACCGCGGAGGACCTCACCCGGGGCACGGACACCCTGCCGCCCACCGACGGCCTGCGCTACACGCTCGACGGTGCCCGGGTGATCGTCCGCCCGAGCGGCACGGAGCCCAAGCTGAAGTGCTACCTGGAGGTGGTCGTCCCGGTGGCCGCGCACGCCGACCTCCCGGCCGCCCGCGCCGGAGCCGCACGGCTGCTGGCCGCGCTCAAGCGGGACTTGGCACAGGCGGCAGGCCTGTAACCTCCGGCGCCCCGGTCGCCGCCCCGTCCACCGGGACGCTCCCGGTGGGCGTGGGCTCAACCGACCCGCTCGGAGACGGCGAGGGCCCACCGGTGGGCGTCGCACTCCCGGTGGGACCGGGCGTGCCACCGGGACCGGTCTCGACAGGCTCGGTCTCGACAGGCTCGGTCACCCCGGGCCCGGTCACCACGGGCCCGGGGGACCGCGTAGGCCGTGGCCGCGAGGACGCGCCGGGCGCCCGGGTCGGCGACGGGGCAGATGCCGACGCCCCGGGCGCAGTCGCCGTCGGGGAAGCGGCCGGGGAAGCGGCCGGGACCACGGCCCGAGAATCGCCCTCAGTCCGCCCACCCGCCCTTCTGGCCGCGCTGTCGGCCCCCGTCGGCACGGTCCCCCCGCCGTCGGGCACGGTGTGCACCCCGCGCAGGTAGAACTCCATCCAGCCCCGCACGAGGTTGAGGTACTCGCGGGAGTGGTTGTAGCTGAGGATCGCGCGGTCCAGTCCCGCGCCGGTGCGCAGGTCGCGCCCGCCGGCGCAGAGGTAGTGCGCGGCGGCGAGCGCGGCGTCGTGGACGTTGTTCGGGTTGGCGGTGCCGTCGCCGTTGCCGTCGGCGCCCCAGGTCTTCCAGGTGGTCGGCAGGAACTGCATCGGCCCCACAGCACGGTCGTAGACGGCGTCCCCGTCCCAGACCCCGCCCTCGCTGTCGCGTATCAGCGCGAAGCCGTTGCCGTCGAGGGCGGGGCCGGTGATCCGGGTCAGGGTGTCACCGTTGGCCGCGACGGCGCCGCCGCGTGCGTGCCCCGACTCGACCTTGCCGATCGCGGCGAGGAGTTCCCAGCGCAGGCCGCAGCCCGGGTCGGTCCGTCCGACGGACGCCGCGGCCCGCCGGTAGGCGGTGAGGACACCGGCGGGCAGCCCGGCTTCGGAGGCGGCGCGCTCCGGTGTGAAGGCGGTGGACGAGGCGGCGGCCCGCGCGCCGAAGACGCCCTCGACGTCCCGCACGGTCTTCAGCGGCGGCAGGTCGACGTAGTACGAGTCGTCGCCCTGGGAGGGCACCTCGGGCAAGGCTGCGTCCGGGGAGACGAACCCGCCGGGCACCGCCGGCCCGTCGTCCCGCACGACCGGCGCGGTCTCGTCCGGCCCCGGTGCCTGGGAACCCGCCGTCAGCAGCGTGGTGACGACGCCGCAGACGACCGCACCGCGCAGTCCGCGCGGAGCGGCGACGAAGGTCCAGCCCTTCATGAGACAACTCCTGTCATTGACAACGAAATTCACGACAAACCCTGACCAGATAGCTGAACCCCGTGTCGGGTCCCACGCAGGACTGGAGCGTGAGGTCGCCCCAGTAGAGACCGGCGGCCGGTGCGCCGCGCCCGGGGGTGACGTAGTTCGCGTAGACCTCGTAGGTCCAGGCACCGCGGACGGTCGCCAGCGTGACGCGGGTCCCGACCGGCAGGGTGGCGAACCGGTCGAAGCCGTTGCAGTAGTCGTGGCCGACGATGACGACGGTCCGCATCTCGTAGCCGTCCTCGGTGCCGATCTCGGGCCCGGTCCACTGCACCGCGTCCCGGCACGCGTCCACCTCGTCCTGACCGCCCCGCCGGACGTACGACGTCCAGGTGCCGATGGTGAGAACGGCGCGACCGGCGGAGGGCTTCGCCCCGGTGGCCGCCGTGCGACCCCGTGCCGGGGACGAGGCGGAGCCGGCGGAGGGCCCCGGGCTCCGCGAGAGGTCGGGCCCGCGACGCCGCCCGGCACCCGCCTCGGTACGCGCGGCGTCCGGCGCGGCACCCTCCCGCCGCTCCCCGGCGTCCCCGCCCCCGCCTGCCGGAGGCACGGCGGCGACCGGCGAGGCCGACGGCACCTGCGGCACGGATACCGCCCCGGAGGGCGACGGCACCGGTCCCCCGGCGGCGGAACGAGAAGCCCCCGACGCGGACGGCAACAACCCCCCGGAGCCGACACCCGCACCACCACCGCCACCACCGCCACCGACCTCCCCGGCGCCCGCCCCGGTCCCGGACCGGTCCCCGCCCCCGGGCCCGCTCCCGGCGCCCCCGCACCCCGACACGAGGAGCGCGGCCAGCACCAGCGCGACCGCGGCGACCGAGGCGCGCGCGGCCGGCCGCCCCCGGATCACCCGAAGCGCCCGTTGACGTAGTCGGAGGTCCGCTCGTCCTGCGGTGAGTCGAACATCGCGTCGGTGTCGCCGTGTTCGACGATCACGCCGGGTGTGCCGTGCGAGGCGAGGAAGAAGGCGCAGGTGTCGGAGACCCGGGCGGCCTGCTGCATGTTGTGGGTGACGATGACGATGGTCACCTCGGACTTCAGCTCCGCGATGGTCTCCTCGATCCGGCGGGTGGAGGTCGGGTCGAGTGCCGAGCACGGCTCGTCCATCAGCAGCACCCGCGGCCGTACCGCCAACGACCGGGCGATGCAGAGGCGTTGCTGCTGACCGCCGGAGAGCGCGCCGCCCGGCTGCCGCAGCCGGTCCTTGACCTCAGACCACAGCCCGGCCTTGGTCAGGCACTCCGCCACGAGGTCGTCCTTGCCGTCCCGGGTGGCCTTGATGGCGTTGAGCTTCAGGCCCGCGAGGACGTTGTCGTAGATGGACATGGCGGGGAAGGGGTTGGGCTTCTGGAAGACCATGCCGATCTCGCGGCGGGCCCGGGTGATGCGGCGGCCCCGGTCGTAGATGTCCTGTTCGTCGAGGAGGACGCGTCCGGCCAGCGAGGCGGAGCCGACGAGTTCGTGCATCCGGTTGAGGATGCGCAGGAAGGTCGACTTGCCGCAGCCGGAGGGTCCGATGAGCGCGGTGACCCGGCGCGCGGGCATGGTCAGGGACACCCGGTCCAGGACCTTATGGTCGCCGAACCAGGCGGAGACCGCCTCGGCGCGCAGCGTGGCGGGCCCCTGCCCCGCGACGGCCGCGCGGCCGGGGACGACCCGCGGCTGAACGACGGTGTCCGCTTCGGTGCTGGTGTCGGAAGACATCGTGTACGTCAACTCCCTCATGTCTGTACGGAGCAGGTTCCTGTTCAGAGCAGGTTCGGCAGCAGCGCGCTGATCGCCCCGGAGTCCGCGAGGCCCAGCGCGGCCAGGACGGGCGCGGCGCAGATCCAGGTCTGCCAGTAGCCCCAGAAGCGGTACGCGGCGACCGTGAGCAGCGAGGCGAGCAGCAGCGCCTGGCTCCACAGGAAGACCGCCAGCCAGGCGCCGTCGTCCGTGCCCAGGGCCTGCTCCGAGTCGGCGATCCACCCGGAGGCGAGGGTGCGGGGCGGGTTGGGCACGACGTCGGTGAGCAGTTCGGCGTCGACGCGCAGCACGCCCCGCGGGGTGTACGGGCCGCCGCTCGCGGTGATGAGGGTGAGCCGCCCCTCGCTCCGGGCGGGCGGCTCGGGCAGGTCGTCGCCCGCCCGGCGCAGCCCCGTGACCGCGTACACCGCCTTGCCCTGGCCGGTGGTGAGTTCGACGCGGGCGCCGACGGGGAGTTCGTGCAGGTCGTTGAAGGGGCTGCCGTAGGCCCACTGTCGGCCCATGAGGACGGTGGTGCCGGCCTGCCCGGGCATCGGGGTGTCGCGGCGGTGGCCGGGGCCGGACATCAGCACGCTGGACGTGGTTCCCTCGCCGACGACTTCGCTGAGGCCCAGGGCGGGGATCTTCAGCAGCGCGACCGGATCGCCCGGCGCCAGCGGCTTGCCCTCGAAGTCGCGCTGGCCGACGGGCGCGGTGCCGAGGGCGAGTTGGCGGCGCAGTTCGTCGTGCGCGATCTGCTGGTCGCGGGCGTGCTGGAGGTGGCCGACGACCGTGAGGTTCGCGGCGAAGCCGAGCAGCAGGGCGGCCAGGACGCACAGCGCGGCTCCGGCCAGCGCCGGTCCGGGACGGGCGAGTGGCCGCGGTGCCCGTCCGGAGGGCGGGGCGGGCGCGGGCGGCGGCGGTACGGCGGGCGGACCGGCCTCGGCGGGAGGCAGGACCGGGGGCGGGCTGAGCGTGGTCACGGGCAGCGCTCCTGGAGGTCCGGACGACGGATGGGTCCGGAGGCGTCGGCGGACACCTCCGGACCGGCCGGCCTCTCGGCCGGCACAACGGCACTACGGGTCTACGACTCGGCGACTCGGCGACTCGACGGGTCTGCGCCTCGACGACTCGACGGGTCTGCGCCTCGACGGGTCTGCGCCTCGACGACTCGACGGGTCTGCGCCTCGACGGGTCTGCGCCTCGACGACTCGGCGGGTCTGCGACTCGGCGACGCACGGCGATTCAGCCGTGGGCTCGACGGCGCAGGGCGATTCAGCCGTGCCGCGAGTCGGTTCCGCCGCGCAGCAGCCCCGTGGCCCCGGTGTCGCCGCCGAAGGACAGCAGTCCCCTGCGGCGCACGTGGACGACCAGGGCCGCGCCGGCGCCGATGAGGGCGAGCCCCGCGAGTCCGATGGCCCCGACCTGGGCGCCGGTGGAGGCCATGGAGCCGCCGGTCCCGCCGCCACCGCCCGTGCCGCCGCCACCGCCGACGGTGCCGCCGGAGTCCGCACCGCCGTCGGCGCCGCCGTCCGCCCCCGCGGTGTCCGTACCGTCGCTCGCGGAGGGGGACGGGCCCGGGTCGCCGCCGGGCTCCTCGCCGGTGGTGAACGCGAAGTCGACGGAGTGCCCCTCCTCCTTGGCCTCGGCCAGGGTCAGGGTGTGGTCGCCGTCCTCGATCTTCGCGGGCACGGTGAACGCGTACTCCTCGACCGTGCCGTCGGCGTTCGCCTTGGCGTCCTCGAAGTCCGCCTCGCTGTCGGCGAGGGCGACCGAGACCGCCGCTTCGGCGGAGAAGCCCCGGGCCGTGATCTTCACGGTCTGGCCGGGGTCGAGGTTCGGGTTGTCGCCGAGCGGCGCGCCGTCCTCGTCGGTGACTTCGAGACCGGCGGGGTCGGTGGGGTCGGTGGGGTCGTCCGTGGGTTCGTCGGCGGCGACGAAGGCGAAGGTCGCGCGCTTGTTGGCCGAGCCGTCCTCCGCGAAGTAGAGGTCGGTCTCGCCGCTGATGGTGCGGTCGGGAACCGTGTACGCGTAGTCGACGACCGTGCCCTCGGCGTTGGGGACGGCGTCGGGGAACTCGACGCCGTTGGCGTTCTGCTGGGTCACCTCTACCTTCGCGCCCGGCGTGAAGCCCTTGATCGTGATCTTCGCGCTCTGGCCGATGGCCAGCGTGGGCTTGTCGCCGAGGGGGGACCCGTCGGCGCCCTTGGCGCTGACGAGGTAGGTGATGCCCGCGCTGACCGTGCCCACCGCGTCGGTGTAGGCCTCCTGGTCGGCCGCCGTGAAGGCCGCCGTGTAGGTGTGCGGCCCGCCGACGGACGGTGCTGTGACCGTCGTCCTGGCCACCCCGCCGGCCACGTCCACCGTGCCGAGCGAGCGGTCGCCGTCCTTGAACTCCACGGTTCCGGCCGCCTCGGCCGGCGTCACCGTGGCCGTGAGTTCGAGGTCGCCGCCCACGGGCACGCCGGCGACGGGAGCGCTCAGCGTGAGGCTGGTGGTCCGCTGCTGGACCATGGTCCAGGTGTCGCCCGCCACCTGGATCTTGCCGAGGAACCGCGGCCCCGAGGTGAAGCCGCCGCCGCAGGTCAGCGTCAGCGCGTAGGTGCCGTCCAGGGACCCGGTGGTGGACCAGGCCTCCAGCGCCGTCTTCAGCGTCTTCTTCGAGGCGTGCGGACCGAGGCTGACCGTGAAGGGCGCTTCTCCGGCCGGGATCGCCGTGGTGGCCCTGGCGATCGCGGTCGCCGCGACGCCGGTGACGGGCGCTCCCGGCTTGTACACCGCGAGCGTGGGGAAGGTCCCTGCGGTCGACTCCGGGCAGCCGGCGCCGGTCGCGGCGGACGCGGCCGGGGGGTCGTCCGTGATCTTGCCCGAGCCGGGGGAAAGGGTGAACGCCCCGACGGTGGTGGGGGCGGCGTCGGCCCGGCCCGCGGAGGCGACGATCGCGGCCAGGGCGGCGCACAGCAGCGCGCAGCAGGTGAGCAGCGCGACCGGGGATCTGAGCGGTGCGGTGCGTAGGTTCATGTGGTGGTCCCCCCACGGGGTGGTGTCGGTGTCGGACGGATACGCCGCCGGGCCGGGCACCCGGTGGGTGCCCGGCCGTCGCGCGGACTAGTGGGTGGCGATCAGTTCTCGCCCTTCAGGGTGGTGGCGCCGCAGTTGGCGACGGTGCCGAAGCCGTAGGCCTCGACGGTGGCCGTGTCCTGGCAGACCTTGGAGCCGGCGCCGACGAAGGTGTCGGCGATGACGGGGTCGCTCAGGCGCGCGGTCTCGACGACGTTGTAGACGTCGCGGCTGTACTCGCCGCCGTCGATGGTGTTGAGCACCGTGGCCCCGTGGTGGTCCGGGATCAGGCCGTTGACCTGGGAGGTGTACTTGGCCACGGAGTAGGGGGCGAGGTCCCCGGCGCTGTCCAGCTCCCGGCCGTCGTGCTCCTGCATCGTGCCGACGCAGGAGCCCAGGGCCGGGTTGCCGATGGACGACAGGAAGAAGCTGCGGGTGCCGGAGCCGCTCTGCGGGACGAGCGGGGTCACGGGGACGCCGTTCACCTGGGTCGTGGTGCACTCGTAGATGGACTTGAGGTCCGCCGTGCTGAAGTCCACGCCGGCCAGCGGGCCGTCGCCGCGGACCGCGATCCGCAGCTTGTCGGACGCGAACGGCACCCAGGTCAGGTCGTCGCCGGCGGTCTGCACACCGCGGGAGGAACGGGCGAAGTCCAGGCAGCCGGAGCCCGCGTCGATGTCGTTGTTCAGCGCGGCGATGCCTGCCGAGGAGCCGTTCGGACGGGGCAGCTCACAGCCGTTCAGACGGGTCTTGATGTCCGCGTCGCCGTCCTCCGTGATCGCGTCGTACGAGGCGATCAGCGTGCCGGCGTCGATGGACTCGCCGAGGCCGTTGAGGACGTCCTGGGTGGTGTCGGAGCCGACACCGGCCAGCACCCGGTAGTCGCCGGGACCCGGGTCCGCCGAGGCGACCGGGACCATGACGGTGAGTGAGAGGGCGGCGGCGCCGACGACGGCGCCGGCGAAGGCACGGGACTTGACGTTCACTTCTGTTCTCCTCCGTGACAACGGATTGCGAGCGAGGGACGGTCAAGCGGAATGGAAAGAGGAATCCGGATTCGCATTTCCCGGCCGACCCGTCGACCGGCCGGTGATTACCATTCCAGGGCGCCCCGCCGACGGCCACCAACTTCAGCCGCTGATCAGGTTACGACGCCGTTTACTAAGTGAATCCAAGGGAATTCCACAGAAAGTGCGGGTATTCCCCGGTGCCGGGGGCGCCCCGGGGAACAGGAAAGGGGAGACTGAATTCCCGGCGCTCCCCTTCCGTCAGCCGCCGGCCGCCGCCCTGCGGGCGGAGAACCGCAGCATGAGCGGACCGGCCAGTCCGGCCACGCCGCCGACGATCAGCACCCCGAGCAGCACCCAGCGGATGAGTCCGAGCGCCTCCGCCGGGGTGATGCCGCCCGACTTGGCCACGTTCTGCTTCGCCGGGTCGGTCTCCGTCGGGTCCGCGGTCCGGGCGGCGGCCGACGCGTCCGGGTCGGCGCCGCCACCGGCGCCCGTCCCGGCCGGGCCGCCGCCCGGGGCACCGGCGGCCGCGCCGCCCGCACCGGCACCGCCGCCCGGTCCACCGCCCGGTCCGCCCGCGCCTCCCGGTCCCGCCCCGGCGGCCCCCTGGGCCTCGGGGCCCCCGGAGTCCGCCTCCGGGTCCGGTGCGCCCTTCTCCAACTGCTCGGCGGCCTTCCTGGCCTGCTCCCGCAGGGCCGTGGGCAGCGGGGCGTACCCGTAGGGCAGTTCACCGCTCGCGGTGCCCTGCCGCTGGCCCTCGCCGGCGGCGTACCGGAGCACCCTGGCGTAGTCCCGCCGCGCGTCCTCGGCCTGGTCGAGGCGGGCCGCCGCGTAGACCACGGCGGTCAGCGGGTACGCGCCGTCCGTCATCCTGGCGGGGTCGGGTGTCCGGACGCCGGCCACCGCCGACTCGGGCATCCGGGCGACCGCCTGGAGCAGGGACGCCTCGGTGGGCTTCACGTACTGCCCGTCGGCGTTCGGCAGGGCGGCGGAGCTCAGCTGGTACCGCTCGGCGTTCACGACGTCCAGGACGCCCAGCTGGCGCTGGTCCACCGGGCTGGGCCGCTCGACCCCCGACCATTTGGCCGTGTTCAGGTCGACGACGCACTCGTAGACGCTGCCGATGTCGCCCCGGCGGACCTTGACGGCCGCCTCGTGCATGTCCAGGGCGTAGGGGACCACTTCGAGCCCGGTGCGCTTCATGCTCTGCCCGGCGCCGGCGGGGCTGCACGGGACGTCCGTGGCCGTGAGGTCGGCCTTGGGGAAGTAGTCGAGGTCGTCCCAGGCGATGGCGGCCTCGGTGTATTTCTCGTTGATGCGCATCCCCCAGGGGTCCGGCTCGCCCGCCAGGAATTTCTTGGCGTCCGCGTCGGCCAGGATGTAGCGCCAGAGCATGCGGGCGGAGTCCGTGTTCTCGGAGGTGACGACCATTCCGATCGGGGAGTGCCGGTCCTGCCCCTCGAATTCAGGATTGAGCTTTCTGAATTCCGGGTCCGCGACGAGGTACCGCGGATTCTTCCCGAGGTATTCGGGCAGGTTCTCCTGGGAGGCGACCAGACTGCTGCCGTAGGACTGGGTCAGAGCCTTGGCCAGCAGTCGCTGGTTGAGGCGTACGTCCTTCAGCGGCAGGTAGTTGAAGGATCCCTTCTCGTACATCCAGACGAAGCCGATGGACAGACCGCTGACCGCGACGGGCGCGTGCACCACGGGCGAGGCGCCCTCCGGTGGCCGGACGGGGTCCACGGTCATGGCCATCCCCGCCGAGCCGGTGCCGGGCGAGGTGAGGACCTCCCGGGCGGCCGGCTCGCCGGACTGGGTGTAGGTGAAGCGGTGGGTGGCGTCGCGGCACAGGGCGCCCTGCCACGAGGTGATCGCGTCGGTGGCCAGCTCGGAGCCGGTGATCACCCGCTCCGGCTTGTCCGGGTCGCACGCCTGGGTGACCGGCTCGAAGGCGAGCGGGAACACGATCCGCCGGTCCCAGTTGGTCTTGCTCAGCGCGGAGGTCAGCACGGCCCGGCCCGGGTCGGACACCCCGTCCGGCTCGTGCTCGCCCCGGGGCACCACGACCAGCCAGCAGGGCCGGACCTTCCCGTCCGGCGTCGTCCGCGCCCCGCAGCCCAGGTACTCCGCCTCCAGCGCGGACTTCAGCTCGAAGACCGTCTCGCCCTCGCCGTTGCCGTCGTTGGGCAGCCAGGCGAGCGAGTTGGTGTCCCCGGCGCCGAAGTACGTGGAGTCGTACGGCGAACTCGTGGGATCGCCGGTCACGGGCCGGAAGGGGACGTAGGGGCGGCCGTAGTCGTCGGGGACGGTGTCGCCCGTGCCCGCCTCCTCGGGGTCCGTCTCGGGGTAGACCAGGCGTCCGCTGCCCGGCGGGACCCTGGCCTCGTTCCCGAACTCGCACTGGGACCGGTCGGGTCCCTGCTGCGGGTCGTCGCCCCAGCACTGCATGATCTGCAGGAAGTTGAACTTGGTCCCCGACTTCGGCGCGGGCCTGCCGCCCGTCCAGGAGACCTTGACGCCCTGCCAGGTCAGCCCGCGCGTCTGGTGCACGGTGACCTCGAGGGAGGAGAAGTCGTCGTACTTCCCCTCGGTCCCGCTCTTGGTCACCGCGGAGGACTCGACGGCAGCCGCCCGGGCGCGGTCCGCGCCCTCGGGCAGCGGCAGCAGCGCGAGGACGACCGCGGCGAGCAGGCATCCCACGCCCAGCCGGAGCCGACGGCGGTGCCGGCGGACGCCGGCCTCCGCTCCGGCGGACCGCCGCCCGAGCCCGGCGCGTTCGCGCGGTGCCGGCCCGGCAGGCCGTGCGCGCCCGGCGCCTGTGCGCCGTACCAGCCCCGCGCGCCGTACGAAGCCGGCGCCTCCGCGCCGTATCGCCCCCGCGCGCCGTACCAGCCGTACGCGACGTTTCATCGGTCCTCTCCTCTGCGTCGGGTGCGTGCCGCCAGCGCTCGCGCGGTCAGCGGCGGTCCGACGACCACCGCGACGAGCAGGGCCGCCGACAGCGCCATCAGGGCGCCGCGCATGCCGAAGGCGTCGGCGGCGGCGAGGCTGACCGGGTCGGCCACGACGGAGCCGTCGCCGGCACCGGTGCCGTCGCCGCTGATCACCTGGCCGGTGTCGGGGTCGATCGCCCCGCCCGCCGTCCCGCCCGGCCCGGCGCTCTCGGCGGCATCGGGCGTGCCGTCGCCGTCGGCGTCGGCGTCCGCCGCGGCGGATCCGCCCGACCCGCCGGACGCGGCGCCGCCGGAGCCGCCCGACGCCGTGCCGCCGGTCGATCCCGCGGACCCTCCGGAGCCGCCCCGTGCCGCGGGCTTCACCGGCGTCTCGGTGTCCGCGGCGCCGGCGGTGCCGGTGGTGCACTGGGTCGGGCCCTTCTTGTCGCAGCTCCTGGGGTGCGGCGCGTTCTTGATCAGGGTGTTGACACCGCCCGAGAAGGTCGGGTTGCGGCACTCGTTGATGTTGATCGAGCCGGTGGGCGCGCCGGGCACCCTGCGGATCTGGTCGAAGCCCGCCTGGACGAGGTTCTTCGGCAGCGGCGAGTAGCCGAGGTCCTCCGCCTGCTGCTGGCCGTCGCAGAGGAAGTAACGGCTGAACGCGCCCAGCGAGTTGCCCTTGGCCTTGGTGAAGCCGCCCTCCTCGGCGGTCGGCAGGATCATGTAGCTGTAGCTGGACAGCGGGTAGGTGCGGTCGTCGGCGTTGTCGTAGACGCCGTCGAGGATCTGTGTGAGGTAGTTGACCGACCTCTTGTTCTGGTTGATCTGCGCCTTGGTCAGGGCGACGGCCACGCTGGCGGCGGTGGGCTCGACGTAGTAGTTCGCCCGGTTCAGCACCTTGGCCACGGGGAAGCCGGTGTTCTTGGCGTAGGAGTACTCGACGTAGGTGATGGCGCCCTCGCCGGAGGCCTGGCGCACATGGCCGGACACGCCCAGCGAGCCGGACTTCGCGACCATCGCGGAGCCGCTGAGCAGCGGGTAGTTGGAGGTCATCCCGCAGTTGCCGCTGCCCCGGCCGGTACGGGAGCAGTAGTTCGCCCAGAGGGAGCCGTGCTCCTTGGAGAGCCAGGTGGTGAACTGGGCGCTGGTGCCCGAGCCGTCGGAGCGGACGACGGGGACGACCGCCCGGGCCGGCAGGGTCAGGCCCGGGTTGTCGGCGCGGATGGCGGGGTCGTTCCAGCGGGTGATCGCCCCGGTGAAGATCTTGGCGACGGTGGCGCCGGACAGCCGCAGGTTGGTCACCATCTTGCCGTTGATCCGGAGGTTGTACATGAACGCCGTGCCGCCGGCCACGATCGGCATGTAGGCGTAGCCGCGCCGGGGCGGCTGGTCGGTGATGCCCTGTTCCTTGAGCCCGTAGGGGATCTCCGAGACGGCGAAGTCGACGGTGTTGTTCTTGAACTGCTCGCGGCCCTGGGAGGAGCCGTTGGCCGTGAAGTTCACCGTCATGCCGTAGTTGGCCTTGACGTTGCGGATCCACTGCTGGACCGCGTTGGAGCTCCAGGTGGAGCCGGATCCGGTGATCTTGGCGTACGAGGCAGCCGTGGCGGGCGGCGTGACGGTGGCCAGCAGCCCGCACAGCAGGGCCAGCACGGTCGCCGCCAGACGGAAGCGGTTGGCGGGTTTCACGAGGAACTCCCGGGTCGGGTACGGAACGGGTCGGAGGACTGGGGGGTGGCGGGACCGGAGGGTCCGTCGGGCCGGTCCGCCGCGGGGACCGGGGGCTTCGCATCGGCGGACGGCCGCGCGCCCGCGCCGCGCTCGGCGAACCGGCTCGCGTCCCGGCGGGACGCCGTGACCCGGCGGTGCTCCTGGCGCCGGGTCAGGTGACCGGGACCGCGTCCGCCGACGACGCGGGCGGCGACGAACAGCAGCAGCACGAGCGCCATCAGCAGGGACGCGGTACCGAAGCCCCGGGAGGCCATGGCGGGTTCGGGCGACTTCACGAACTCGAAGGTCGCCAGCGGCAGGGAGACCATCGGACCGTGCAGCGGATCGAGGTTGGTCTCCGAGGTGAACCCCGCGGTCAGCAGCACCGGCGAGGTCTCGCCGATGCCGCGGGCGGTGCCGAGGATCACCGAGGTGGTCAGGCCCGAGCGGCAGGTCGGCAGGACGACGTGCCAGGCGGTGCGCCAGCTCGACGCGCCGGTGGCGTACGCCGCCTCGCGCAGTGTGCCGGGCACCAGCCGGATGACGACGTCGGCGGCCCGGATGATGATCGGCAGCATCATCACCGAGAGCGCGAACGAGGCGGCCAGGCCCGACTGGTCCATGCCGAGTCCCAGGATCACCGTGGCGTAGATGAACAGCCCCGCCACGATCGACGGCAGCGCCGTCATCGCCTCGACGATGGTGCGGACGAACCGTGCGAACGGACCGGGCACCTCGTTCAGGAACACCGCGCAGACCAGCCCCAGCGGCACCGTGACCACCAGGGCGATGACGATCATGATGAGCGTGCCGAGGGCGGCGTGCAGCGCGCCGCCGACGCTCAGCGGCTCCAGCGGGCCGGCCAGCTCCATGTCCTGGGTGAAGAAGTTCAGGTGCACCAGCGCCTTGCGGCCCTCGACCAGCGCGTACACCACGACGACCGCGAGGATGGCGACCAGCAGCAGGCCCAGCGACCGCACCACGGCCGCCGCGATGCGGTCCACCACGGCCGGTCCGCTCTCGTCGAAGGACACGAGCAGCGCGTAGAGCAGCAGGAAGAAGCCGTACGCGGTGACGACGAACCCGACGACGCCGTCGAAGGGCAGCAACCGGGTGAACAGCAGCCAGGTCAGCGCGAGGGCGGCGGCCAGGGAACCGACCACGGCGTAGACGTCGGTGTCACGCAGTGCGGTGAGGGTACGGCGCCGCTCGCCCCCGGGGGCCTCGGTGCGCGGCAGGAGGCCGGGCAGTTCGGTGCGCGGGGGCCACGGCGGCCGACGCGCACCGGGCGCTTCAGGGGCAACGGTCATGGTCGCTCTCTCCTGTGGGCGGGTTCACGGGCTGCTCGCCGCAACGGGCCGGCGGACAGGTCGGCGGGCGGGGTGCGGTCGGGCCGGCGGGCGGGGTGCGGTCGCCGGCGGGCGGGCTCAGGCGTCGCTGCCCGCGCCCGAACGGGAGCGGGCGACGATCGACGAGGCGGCGAAGTTGACGACGAGCGTGAGGACGAACAACGCGAAGCCGGCCGCCATCAGCGCGGACATGCCGAAGCCGCTCGCCTCCCCGTAGCGCAGCGCGATCAGCGAGGAGACCGAGCTGCTGCCGGACTGGAGGACGTGCCACTGGATGTCGAAGGTCAGCGAGATGATCATGAAGACGGCGATGGTCTCGCCGAGCGCGCGCCCCAGGCCGAGCATGGTGCCGCCGATCATGCCGCCCTTGCCGAACGGCAGGACGACGGAGCGGATCATGCCCCAGCGGGTCGCGCCCAGCGCGTAGGCGCCCTCGCGCTCACCGGCCGGCGCCTGGGAGAAGACCTCCCGCATGATGGAGCAGATGATGGGCGCGATCATCATGCCGACGACGAGACCGGCGATGAAGGTGGAGGACGTGTAGAGGCTGGCCGGTGCCAGCGGGTCGGCCGGGTCGGCTCCGGTGACGTCGAGGAAGGGGATCCAGCCGAGGTAGGTGGCGATCCAGCGGGCGGTCGGCAGCACCCTGTCCTGGAGGAAGAACACCCCCCACAGGCCGTAGACCACCGACGGCACGGCGGCCATCAGGTCGACCACGCTGATCAGCGTCCGGCGCAGGCCGGGCGGGGCGTACTCGGAGATGTACAGGGCCGCGCCGGTGGCCAGCGGTACGGCCACGCAGACGGCGACGGCGGCGATGAGCAGGGTACCGACGAGCACCGCCGCGATGCCGAACCGGCCGGCGTCCGGAGCCCACTCGGCGGTGGTCAGGAACGACCACCCGGCCCGGTCGAGCGCCAGCCACGCCCGGTACAGCAGGAAGCCCCCGACCAGCAGCATGACGGCCAGCACCAGGCCGCCGCCGGAGCGCAGCACCAGGCGGAAGAGCCGGTCGGGCAGCCCGGGGTCGGCGTGGAGCCGTCTCGGTCCGTCGGCGCCGATGTCCGCGGCGCCGCCGACGTCGACGCCGGCCGTCACGAGCCGTGGTTGTCTGGTTCTTCTCAACGAACGCACGTTCCCGACGCTCCGGGCCGCTCACGGACACGCGTGTCCCGAGAGGTGAACCAGAGGTGCCCCGGGGGCAACATCGGTCACGCTTCAACCGTCAGGCGACACCCCATAACCCCGGCCCCGATAAATGGAGTTCGGGCAGCGCGGCGCGGAACCGCTCATAGGAGGCGCGGCAGGTCGCATGCCGCTCGTAGGCGCGCGCCGAACCGGCCAGGTGCTGCCCGGACCGGTCCCAGACGGCCCACACCCAACTGCCCTCGGGGCTGTGCTGCACCCCGCCGCCGACCTCCTCGTGCCGCTCGCAGAGCCGCGCGAAGGCGGCACGGCACCCGTCGTGGGTGTCGTGCGAGGTGAGGGACACCGCGACGGGTCTCCCGTTGGGAGCCACCAGCCGCCAGCCGAACCCTCCTGAACCGTCGATGTCGATCAGACATCTCAGACCCGCCGCCGGCATGGCGGATCTCGCCGTCCCCTCCGGCTGTTCCACTTCCCCACCCCCCGTCGCCCAGGATCGAGTAAGACGCAGGTGACGAGCTGTGGGCGACAGAGGCAATCTAGTGAGACGGCAGTGACGACAGACAGGTCAATCCGGTCACCGGGGCCACGGTTCATGTCGAAGTATCCCCTTGGCAACCCCTAGGAGGGCAAAGGGGAAACGCTCCCACCGCACGAGGTCCGGACCACCCCGCGGAGCACCTACGCGGACCGGACACCGACCGGCCGCACCGGGCCCGGACACCAACCGCGCCCCGGCTCAGCCCACCCCGAAGAGCACGCCCAGCGCCACCGCGCCCGCCACCACCGGCACGACGATCTCGTAGGCCCAGCGCACCGTCACCTCGCCCTGGGAGCCCGCGGCGTCCTTGCGCGCCTCCCACAGCTCACGCAGCTCGTCCATGACCTTGTCGGCCTCGGCCCGCACCGGCCCGTCCGCCTCGACGGCCGCGGCCCCGGCGCCGCCGGCCCGCGATCCGAACTGCCCCATGCCGCCGAGCACGCCGCCGCGCCTGCGGCCGACGGACCCGCCCGCGGCCCGCCGGTCCTCCTGGCGCGCGGCCTTCTTGCGCCCGCGCAGCGAGACGGGAACGGACCACAGCTGGTACTTGCCGCCGCCCTCGGAGAAGACCTCGTTGGTGTACGCGGAGCGGAACGACTCGACCTGCGCCCAGGGCAGCACGATCACGCGGAGCGGATTGCGCACCCGCATCCGGTCGTCGTTCGCGAAGACCGCGGGCCGCACGGTGTAGGCGGCGACGAGCGGCACCAGGAAGACCAG
Organism: Streptomyces hyderabadensis; assembly: GCF_020404845.1. Taxonomy (GTDB): domain Bacteria; phylum Actinomycetota; class Actinomycetes; order Streptomycetales; family Streptomycetaceae; genus Streptomyces; species Streptomyces hyderabadensis. Next base: position 36,413 of record NZ_JAIOJZ010000007.1, read on the forward strand.
CGCCGCCAGCGCCTTCCAGCGGGTGTTCCCGTCGCCCGAGACGAGGGCGTCGATGCCGAGCCACAGCGCGAGGGCGAGCACCAGCACGCCTCCGGAGATACCCGCGGGCGAGCGGTAGACCCGGTCCTTGGACACGGGTCCCGACGGCTGCGGCGAGGATGACTGTGGCTCCGGGGTGGTCATGCTGCCGATTGTGCCCGACGAGCCGTCCGACGCTCACATGCGGTGCCGGTACATCGGACGAGCCCGTGGGGCTGTACAGACCGCTACGCGCGTAGATATGCTCATCTGGTGACCATGCCCACCACTGAACCGCCATTCGCCCTCAAGGACGCCACCGCGTCCGACAGCACGCTGCGCCGCTTCCTCCACGGGCTGCCCGGCGTCGACGCGGTCGGCCTGGAGGCGCGCGCCGCCTCGCTCGGCACCCGTTCCATCAAGACCACCGCGAAGGCGTACGCCCTCGACCTCGCCATCTCGATGGTCGACCTGACGACGCTGGAAGGCGCGGACACCCCGGGCAAGGTCCGGGCGCTCGGCGCGAAGGCGGTCCGCCCGGACCCGGCCGACCGCACGGCCCCGGCGACGGCGGCCGTCTGCGTCTATCCCGACATGGTGCCCACCGCCAAGGAGGCCGTCGCGGGCTCCGGCGTGAAGGTCGCCTCGGTCGCCACCGCGTTCCCGGCCGGCCGCGCCTCCCTCGCCGTGAAGCTGGCCGACGTGCGCGAGGCCGTGGCGGCGGGCGCGGACGAGGTCGACATGGTCATCGACCGCGGCGCGTTCCTCGCCGGTCACTACATGAAGGTGTACGACGAGATCACCGCCGTGCGCGAGGCCTGCGGCACCTCGGCCCGCCTCAAGGTGATCTTCGAGACCGGCGAGCTGTCGACGTACGACAACATCCGGCGCGCGAGCTGGCTCGGCATGCTGGCGGGCGCTGACTTCATCAAGACGTCCACCGGCAAGGTGGCGATCAACGCCACGCCCGCCAACACCCTCCTCATGCTGGAGGCGGTCCGCGACTTCCGCGCGCAGACCGGTGTGCAGGTCGGCGTGAAGCCGGCCGGCGGCATCCGCACGGCGAAGGACGCGATCAAGTTCCTGGTCCTGGTCAACGAGACGGCGGGCGCGGACTGGCTGGACAACCACTGGTTCCGCTTCGGCGCGTCCTCCCTCCTGAACGACCTGCTGATGCAGCGCCAGAAGCTGGCCACAGGCCGTTACTCCGGCCCCGACTACGTGACGGTGGACTGATCACCATGGCATCCGCATTCGAGTACGCACCGGCGCCCGAGTCCCGTGCGATCGTCGACATCGCGCCGTCGTACGGCCTGTTCATCGACGGCGAGTTCGCCGACGCGGCCGACGGCAAGGTCTTCAAGACGGTCTCCCCGGCCACCGAGGAGGTGCTGTCCGAGGTGGCCGAGGCCGGCGAGGCCGACGTCGACCGCGCCGTCAGGGCCGCCCGCAAGGCCTTCGAGAAGTGGTCGGCGCTCCCGGGCTCCGAGCGCGCGAAGTACCTCTTCCGCATCGCCCGGATCATCCAGGAACGCAGCCGCGAGCTGGCCGTCCTGGAGACCCTGGACAACGGCAAGCCGATCAGGGAGACCCGCGACGCGGACCTCCCCCTGGTCGCCGCGCACTTCTTCTACTACGCAGGCTGGGCCGACAAGCTCGACCACGCCGGCTACGGCGCCGACCCGCGCCCGCTGGGCGTGGCGGGCCAGGTCATCCCGTGGAACTTCCCCCTCCTGATGCTGGCGTGGAAGATCGCCCCCGCGCTCGCCACCGGCAACACGGTGGTCCTGAAGCCCGCCGAGACGACCCCCCTCTCCGCGCTCTTCTTCGCGGACATCTGCCGCCAGGCCCAGCTCCCCAAGGGCGTCGTCAACATCGTCACCGGTGACGGCCGCGCCGGAGCGGCGCTGATCGCCCACCCCGACGTCAACAAGGTCGCCTTCACCGGCTCCACCGCCGTCGGCAAGGAGATCGCGCGCACGGTCGCGGGCACCCGCAAGAAGCTCACGCTCGAACTGGGCGGCAAGGGCGCCAACATCGTCTTCGACGACGCCCCCGTCGACCAGGCCGTCGAGGGCATCGTGAGCGGCATCTTCTTCAACCAGGGCCAGGTCTGCTGCGCGGGCTCCCGCCTGCTGGTCCAGGAGTCGATCCACGACGAGCTGCTCGACTCCCTCAAGCGCCGCCTGTCCACGCTCCGCCTCGGCGACCCGCTGGACAAGAACACCGACATCGGCGCGATCAACTCCGCCGAGCAGCTGGCCCGGATCACCGCGCTGGCCGACCAGGGCGAGGCGGAGGGCGCCGAGCGCTGGTCCCCGGCCTGCGAACTGCCCTCCTCCGGCTACTGGTTCGCCCCGACGCTCTTCACCAACGTCACCCAGGCGCACACCATCGCCCGCGACGAGATCTTCGGCCCGGTGCTGTCCGTCCTCACCTTCCGCACGCCGGACGAGGCGGTCGCCAAGGCCAACAACACCCCGTACGGCCTGTCGGCGGGCATCTGGACGGAGAAGGGTTCGCGCATCCTGGCGGTCGCGAACAAGCTCCGCGCGGGTGTGATCTGGTCCAACACGTTCAACAAGTTCGACCCGACGTCGCCGTTCGGCGGCTACAAGGAGTCGGGCTTCGGCCGCGAGGGCGGCCGTCACGGCCTGGAGGCATACCTCGATGTCTACTGAATCAATCAGCGGCTCCGCCGCGGGACGACTCAGTGTCCTCAAGACCTACAAGCTGTACGTCGGCGGGAAGTTCCCGCGTTCCGAGAGCGGCCGGGTGTACGAGGTGACCGACGCAAAGGGCAAGTGGCTGGCGAACGCCCCCCTCTCCTCCCGCAAGGACGCCCGTGACGCGGTGGTCGCCGCGCGCAAGGCGTTCGGCGGCTGGTCCGGTGCGACGGCGTACAACCGCGGCCAGATCCTGTACCGGATCGCCGAGATGCTGGAGGGCCGCCGCGACCAGTACGTCGCGGAGGTCGCCGACGCGGAGGGCCTGTCGAAGTCGAAGGCGGCGGCGCAGGTGGACGCCGCGATCGACCGCTGGGTCTGGTACGCGGGCTGGACCGACAAGATCGCCCAGGTGGTCGGCGGCGGCAACCCGGTCGCGGGCCCCTTCTTCAACCTCTCCTCCCCGGAGCCGACCGGCGTCGTCGCCGTCCTGGCCCCGCAGGAGTCGTCGTTCCTCGGCCTGGTCTCGGTCGTCGCCCCGGTCATCGCCACCGGCAACACGGCGGTCGTGGTGGCCTCGGAGAAGTCCCCGCTGCCCGCCCTCTCCCTGGGCGAGGTGCTGGCCACCTCCGACCTGCCCGGCGGCGTGGTCAACATCCTCTCCGGCCGCACGGCCGAGATCGCCGCCCCGCTCGCCGCCCACCAGGACGTCAACGCCATCGACCTCGCGGGCGCCGACGAGGAGCTGGCCAAGGAGCTGGAGATCGCGGCGGCGGACAACCTCAAGCGCGTCCTGCGTCCACAGCCTGTGGACGGCGCCGGCTGGTCGGCGGCGCCGGGCACCGACCGCATGACGGCGTTCCTGGAGACGAAGACGGTCTGGCACCCGACGGGCGCGCTGGGCGCCTCCGGCTCGTCGTACTGACCGACTCCGCCGTCACCCGACGCCGACGCCGACGGGCCGCGGTTCCTCCCCGTCCGGAGGAGCCGCGGCCTTCACTCGGCCGAGCAGGGCCTCAGTTCCGGTCTGCTCGGTGCGGTCTTCCGCCCCGTCAGCGGGGACAGGTCCTTCATGTACATCTCCGACCACTGCTTTCCGGCGAGGATCTCCCGCAGCCCCGAGCACACCTTGCTCTTCAGCAGCGGGTCGTCCTTCCGCATCGCCACCCCGTAGGGCTCCGTGCCCGCGCCGCTGGGCAGCAGCTTCAGCTCCTCCGGATCATTCCGGGCGTACCCGGCGAGGAGCACGTCGTCCGAGGCGACCGCGTAGACGCTGGAGCGCTTGTCCAGCAGTCGTTCCACGCACTCCTTGTAGGTGTCGGGCTGCCACTTCCCCGTGGTGTAGCCGTCCTTCTGCAACCTGTCCGCGTAGGTGGAGTCTCGCGCCGTGCACACCTCGACCTGGTTCCGCTTCACGTCGACGGCTTCGTCGAGGTCGTACTTCGCGGAGTTCTTGCGCACCAGGAGGCTGCTGCCCGCGTTGTAGTAGGGGCCGACGAAACTGATGCCGTCCCGCTTCTCGCGCTCGGGCGTCATGCTGTACGAGGCGACGACCAGGTCGACCTCCCCGTTCTTCAGCTTGCTGGCCCGGTTGGCCGTGGTCACCCCGTAGAAGTCCACCTCTTCCCTGTCGTAGCCCAGGCGGCCGGCGAGGGCGTACGCGATGTCGACGTCGAACCCGCTCCACACCCCGGTGTCCTTGTCGTAGAAGCTCAGCCCTGGCTGATCCTCCTTGGCGCCGATCGTCAGCCGCTTCCTGGCGCTCTTCCACTGCTCCCAGGCCTGCTTCGCGTCGCCCCCGGCGGATCCCGCCCCCTGCTGCCCGGAGGCGTCGTCCTGCTTGTCCCCGGAGCCGCCCTGCGAGACGAGCCAGCCTCCGCCGGCCAGCAGGACGACGCACGCGGCGGCCGCCGCCACCTTCCAGCCCCGGAACCGGCCGCGCCCCTCGCGCGATGCCGACGACGTCCCGGAAGACACGCTTCCGGCAGGGACCGGCCCGGAAGGAGCTGTTCCGGAAGAGGCCGTTCCGGAGGCGACGGCTCCGGAGGAAGACACGGCGGGCGGCGTGGGCCGGGCCGTGGGCGGGTGCGCGGGGGTGGCGGCCCGGACGGGGGTCGGCGTGCCCGGCTCGGCGAGGACCTCCCGGAGCATCGCCTCCGCCGTGGCCGCGTCCAGGCGGCTGTCCGGGTCCACGGCCAACAGCCCCTGGATGACGGGGCCGAGGGGACCGGCGTACCGCAGGGCGGGTTCGGGCGACTGCTGGATGTTCGCCTGCACCTCCCACACCTCGTTGCCGGCGAAGGGCAGCCGGCCCTCGACCATCTCGTACAGGGTGACGCCCAGCGCCCACAGGTCGGAGGCGGACGTGGGTCCGGGGGTGGCGGGGGCGAAGAGTTCGGGCGCCAGGTAGGGAGGCGTGCCGATGACTCCGCCGTACCGGGTGACCCGGTCGGCGCCCTCGAAGGTGGCGATGCCGAAGTCCACCAGGACCACCTGGCCGCCGTCCCGCACCAGGACGTTGCCCGGCTTGACGTCGCGGTGCAGGACCGACGCCTCGTGGACCGCCCGCAGCCCCTGGGCCATCTGGAGACCGATGTCCGCGGCCCTCGGCACGCCGAGGACCCCGTCACGGCTCAACAGATCGGCCAGCGACCGCCCTTCCAGCAGCTTCATCACGATCCAGACCTGGTCGGCGGTCTCGATCTGGTCGTGGACCGTCACCACGTTCTGGTGCTCGATCTTGGCGAGCGCCTCCGCCTCGCGGCGGGCCCGCTGCACCGCCGCCTGCTGTGTGTCCGGGGTCATGGCCCGGCGGTCCAGGAGCCCCTTCACGGCGACGAACCGGCGCAGCCGCCGGTCGTGGGCCTTCCAGACCTCGCCCATCCCGCCGCTGCCGATCGGCTCCAGCAGTTCGTAGCGGCCCTCGATCACGGTGTGGGGAACGGGGGGACGATCCTCGGGATGCCCGCCAACACCGCCGCCGGCCCCGCTGATTCCGTCGTCGTTGTGCACTCGGCCCCCTAGCACCACTTGCGCGAAACGTGAGTCACCACAGGTTAGACGGCCATCCAGATGTGCACACAAGTGCTTCCTTCTGACATCATGTGCCCATGACTGAGATCGCCATCAGCGCCGCCCGTTCGCAGCTCGGCGACCTCGTGCGCCGCGCCGCGCACGGCCGCGAGACCATCGCCCTCACCGACCACGGGCACGTGGCCGCCCTTCTGGTGTCCCCCCAGGTGATAGAGGATCTGGAGGATGCGCTGGCAGTGGCGGACTATCAGCGGCGCAAGGCGGAGGGGACGCTCGGAGAGGGCATCCCCATGGCTGAGGTACGCCGACGGCTGGGGCTCGAACAGAAGTGACCTACGAGATCATTTTCGAGCCACGGGCTCTCAACGCCGCCGCCCGGTTCCTCGAAGACGACCCGAGCGGCCTCGCCCTGGTGCTGGACACCATCGACAAATTGGCGGACGACCCCCGCCCCGCCGGTTCGGTTCCGTACGGATCAACCGACGTCCGACGACTGCGCGTCGATGAGTACCGAGTTCTGTACGTCATCGACCAGGACGTCATTCGCATCATGGTGGCCCACCTCGGCCGGTCCGCCTGACCCGAGCGACGAGCCGCGCCCCGCCACCAAGGAAGGGCGCGGCTCGTCGCCTGCCGTTGCCGAGGCGCGCGTCAGCGCACCAGCTCCGTCACCTGCCCCAGCACCGGCACGGCGCCCAGGGACTGGGCCTGGGCGACCGGACCGGTGAGGGCCGTCGAGGTCAGCGGCTGGAAGTCGGCGACCTTGGTGCCGACGCCGTTGTCCAGCGGGTCGACACCGGTGCCGGCCAGCGGGTTGGGCTTGAGGTCGGCGACCGGGCCGGTGACGTAGCCGACGGTGCCGGTGACGGCCGCCAGGCCCGCCTGCGGGTCGATGTTGCCCAGCGAGGTGGGACGGGTGTGGGCCAGGCCGGCGATCGTGTCGCCGCCGCCGTCCGCCGCGGAAGCCGTCGCCGCCCCTGCTGCCAGGGCGGCCCCGGCGGTCGCGAGGGCGACCAGGGCGCGCTGTGCGTGCGGGGTACGGGGGGACGCGTGTCGGGCCATCGCTGCTGCCACCTCTTGCTGTGGATTGCTACGGACTGCCCTGATAACAGCGCACACCGTGATCAGGTCACCACGGAGTGCCGCCGGGATGTGACCCTCGCGGCAAAGTCCACCCGCGGGGTCGTACGGCGGCCGTCCGATGCCTCAGACTGGTGTCCCGTGAGCTCCCATCCGCCCATACCGACGCGAGTCGTGCTGCTCTGCGGCCCCTCCGGCTCCGGCAAGTCCCTCCTCGCCGCGCGCTCCGGCCTCCCGGTGCTGCGCCTCGACGACTTCTACAAGGAGGGCACCGACCCGACGCTGCCGACGGTGCCCCTCAGTTCCGACATCGACTGGGACCACCCGGCGTCCTGGGACGCGGACGCGGCCGTCGCCGCCATCGGGGAGCTGTGCCGCACGGGACGTACCGACGTGCCCGTCTACGACATCTCGCTGAGTGCCCGCACCGGCGAGGAGACGGTCGACATCGGGCGGACGCCGCTGTTCCTCGCGGAGGGCATCTTCGCCGCGGAGCTGGTGGAGCGCTGCCGTCAGCTGGGCGTGCTGGCCGACGCGCTGTGCCTGAGCCGGGGCCCGCTGACGACCTTCCGCCGCCGCTTCCTGCGGGACCTGCGCGAGGGCCGCAAGTCCGTGCCGTTCCTGCTGCGCAGGGGCTGGCGGCTGATGCGTCTCGAACGGTCCCTCATCGCCCGGCAGACGGCCCTGGGCGCCCACGCCTGCGACCGGGACGAGGCGATGGGCCGGCTGGCGGCCGCGGCGGCGGGCCGGTGCGCCACCAGCCGTACGGCGGTGTGACGCCCGCGCCCCCGCACGCGGAAGCGGGACTGGACGGACCCCCCGGCCCTCCAGTCCCGCTCCCTTTCCACTCCCCCGTGGATCCCCCGTGATCCCCGTCCCCCGTGTTCCCCCGTGTCCCCCGTTGTTCCCCCGTGGTGCTTCCCCGTGAGTAAGAGCCCGGGTCCCTCCCCCTGATACACCCCGGCTCGGAACTTTTTTCACGGGGCCCCGCCCCTCGGGCCGGTGCTCCCGGCCCGTACCTTCAGGCGACCAGTTCGCCGAAGGCGTCCTCCTGGTCACGGCCGAAGCTGAGGACCTCGTCCTCGCGCAGCCGGCGGAGCGACCGCCAGATGCTGGACTTCACCGTGCCCACACTGATGTCGAGGATGTCCGCGATCTCCGGGTCCGTGCGGCCCTCGTAGTAGCGCAGGACCAGCATGGTGCGCTGGAGTTCGGGCAGCCGGGCCAGCGCCTGCCACAGGACCGTACGCAGCTCGGTGCCGCGCATCGCGTCCATGTCGCCGGGCGTCTCCGGCAGTTCCTCGGTCGGGTACTCGTTGAGCTTGCGGCGCCGCCACGCGCTGATGTGCAGGTTGGTCATGGTGCGGCGGAGGTATCCGCCGACCGCCGCCTTGTCACTGATCCGGTCCCACGCCCGGTAGGTCGAGAACAGCGCGCTCTGCAGCAGGTCCTCGGCCTCGAAGCGGTCGCCGGTGAGGTGGTAGGCGGTGGCGTACAGGGAGGAGCGGCGCTCCTGGACGTAGGCGGTGAACTCCGCCTCCGACAGGGAGCGGCGCTCCCCCCGGTCCCCCGTGGCCCCCGTTTCCCCCTTGTTCGCGTCAACCACCGTCATGTACGCGGTGTGCTGACGCCCGGTGCCGCGAGCGCACCCCCGCCCGCTCACGGCACCGGACTTCTCGGAACCCCGGTGTGCGTGCACGTCGTGCAGACGCGTGACCACTGCGCTGGTGTTGGTGCCCTTCAGCGTGTTCATCTCGCGCCCCCCGTCGTGGACTGCCGGTGTTGCCTGTGCCGAAAAGCTTGCCCGGGTGACTTCATGGCCGTGTCCGCCGACTGTCACAGAGCTGTCACAGGGGTCCGTCACGCCCGCACCACCGTTCCTTCACAGGGTCCGGCGGTGTCCGCGGGCCGCATCCGCACCCGCAGGTCGAACACCGGCCCCCTCATGGGCCAGAATGAGCGCGTGCCTTCCCTGTTGCTGATCGAGGACGACGACGCCATCCGCACGGCCCTGGAGCTCTCCCTGACCCGCCAGGGCCACCGGGTGGCCACCGCTGCCAGTGGTGAGGACGGTCTGAAGCTGCTGCGCGAGCAGCGGCCCGACCTGATCGTGCTGGACGTGATGCTGCCCGGCATCGACGGTTTCGAGGTGTGCCGCCGCATCCGGCGCACCGACCAGCTGCCGATCATCCTGCTGACCGCGCGCAACGACGACATCGACGTGGTCGTCGGTCTCGAGTCGGGCGCCGACGACTACGTCGTCAAACCCGTCCAGGGCCGGGTCCTCGACGCCCGCATCCGGGCCGTGCTGCGGCGCGGGGAGCGGGAGTCCACCGACTCGGCGAGCTTCGGCAGCCTGGTCATCGACCGTTCCGCGATGACCGTGACGAAGAACGGCGAGGACCTCCAGCTGACGCCGACCGAGCTGCGGCTGCTGCTCGAACTGAGCCGGCGGCCGGGACAGGCGCTGTCCCGGCAGCAGTTGCTGCGGCTGGTGTGGGAGCACGACTACCTCGGTGACTCCCGGCTGGTGGACGCGTGCGTGCAGCGGCTGCGCGCCAAGGTCGAGGACGTGCCGTCGTCGCCGACCCTGATCCGTACCGTGCGCGGTGTCGGCTACCGGCTGGATCCGCCTCAGTGACCCAGGAACACCAGGGGGGTACCCGCAGCCTGGCCGCGGCTCGCAAGGGATTCTGGTCCGGGCTGCGCTTCACCAGCCTGCGCCTGAGGCTGGTCCTCGTCTTCGGCCTGGTCGCGCTCACCGCCGCCGTGTCCGCGTCCGGCATCGCGTACTGGCTGAACCGGGAGGCGGTGCTGACCCGCACCCAGGACGCCGTGCTGCGCGACTTCGAGCAGGAGATGCAGAACCGGGCGGGCGCGCTGCCCGAGCACCCCACGCAGGACGAGTTGCAGCACACCGCGGGGCAGATGGCCAACAGCAGCCAGCGGTTCGGCGTGCTGCTGGTCGCCGAGGACGCCGACGGCGGTGCCGTGTACGGCAGTTCGGGCGGCCTGGGCGGCTTCGCGCTGTCCGACGTGCCCGAGTCGCTGCGCACGGCGGTGAACAAGGAGCAGAAGGTCACCTCGGCCAACAAGCACCCGTACCACCTGTACTGGCAGCGGATCACCGACGGCGACACCCCGTACCTGGTGGCCGGCACCCGGGTGATCGGCGGCGGGCCGACCGGCTACATGCTCAAGTCGCTGGAGCCGGAGGCCAAGGACCTGAACTCGCTCGCCTGGTCGCTGGGGATCGCCACCGGGCTCGCGCTGCTCGGCTCCGCCCTGCTCGCGCAGGCCCTGGCGACGACGGTGCTCAAGCCCGTGCACCGGCTCGGGGTCGCGGCGCGGCGCCTGGGCGAGGGCAAGCTGGACACCCGGCTGCGTGTCTCCGGCACCGACGAACTGGCCGACCTGTCCCGGACGTTCAACAGCGCCGCCGAGAACCTGGAGAAGCGGGTCGCGGACATGGCCGGCCGGGAGCAGGCCTCCCGGCGCTTCGTCGCCGACATGAGCCATGAGCTGCGTACCCCGCTGACGGCGCTCACCGCGGTGACGGAGGTGCTGGAGGAGGAGCTGGAGTACGCGGGCGAGGGCGACGGCGAGGGCGGGAGCTTCGACCCGATGGTCGAGCCGGCCGTGCGGCTGGTGGTGAGCGAGACCCGGCGGCTGAACGACCTGGTGGAGAACCTGATGGAGGTCACCCGCTTCGACGCGGGCACCGCCCGCCTGGTCCTGGACGACGTGGACGTCGCCGACCAGATCACCGCCTGCATCGACGCCCGCGCCTGGCTGGACGCCGTCGAGCTGGACGCCGAGCGCGGCATCCACGCCCGGCTCGACCCGCGCCGCCTGGACGTCATCCTGGCCAACCTGATCGGCAACGCGCTCAAGCACGGCGGGTCGCCGGTCAGGGTGTCCGTGGCGCGGGCGGACGACGAGATCGTCATCCGGGTGCGGGACAACGGCCCCGGCATCCCCGAGGACGTGCTGCCGCACGTCTTCGACCGCTTCTACAAGGCGAGCGCCTCCCGGCCGCGCTCCGAGGGCAGCGGGCTCGGCCTCTCCATCGCCATGGAGAACGCGCACATCCACGGCGGCGGGATCACCGCCGAGAACGCCCCCCAGGGCGGTGCGGTGTTCACGCTGCGGCTGCCGCAGGACCCGTCCCCGCCCGCCGACGAGGACGCCGAGGACACGGCGACAGCCGCGGGCGACGGGAGCAAGGGCAAGGACGCGAAGGGACAGGTCTGATGACCGTACGCCGGCTGCCGGCCCTGACCGGGCTCCTGGTACTGGCCGTGCTGCTGACCGGGTGCGGCATCCGCGCCACCGAGGTGCCCACGGACTACGGTCCGGCGCCCTCGCGGGTGCGCTGCTCGCTCGCCGAGCCGGACGTGTCGACGCAGGCCGCGCCCGGTCTGCCCGTGCGGGTGTTCCTGCTGTGCGGTTCCTCGCTGGTGGCCGTGGACCGCACGGTGCGGGTGCCGGACGGCGCCTCGGACTCGGGGCGGCGCGTGCTGGTGGCCCAGGGGCTGCTGGACGAGCTGGCGGCCCAGCCGTCGGCCGCGGAGAAGGAGGCCGGGTACACCTCGGACGTGCGCCGCGGCATCACGGTGACGGGACCGCGGGCCGGCGACCCCGAGGACACGCTGCGGCTGAGCGCCGACCCCGACGACCTCACCTCGTACGCCCTCGCGCAGGTCGTGTGCACCTTCTCCGACTCCGCGGCGGCCGAGGGCGACGGCTCCGTGATCCTGGCCGGACCCGCCGACCGCTCCGCCCGGCGCTACACCTGCACGGACGAGGTCCGGGCCCGGCCCGGCAGCAACGAACCGCCGGCCGACGAGGTCACGGACGCCTGAGGGGCGCCGCGGGGCCATGTGGCGCAAGCCTCACCCTTGCGTGTAGGTGCCCGGAACCGCGCACGGCGGGGGGTGCGTCTAGGGGGACGTGCAGCGTCATGGGTTCCTCGGCGGCAGCGCCGCGCTCCGCATCCGTGTGACCGGGAGTGTCCTCCTGGTCGCACATCTCGCGTTCGTCGCCTGGTACGCGCTGCGTCCGCTGGACGTCCCCTGGGTGCTGCCGCCGAACCTGGAGCCCCTCGCCGGGATCCGCGCCGACCTGGCGCTGGGCGGGGGCGCGGCGGCCCGTTCGCTGGGCGGGGCGCTGGTCCTGCTGGCACCGCTCGGGGTGCTGCTGCCGATGGCCGGCGGGCGGCTGCACGTCTCGCCGCTGGCGTCCCTGCTGCGCACCACGGCCGCCGCCGCGCTGCTGTCGGTGGGCATCGAGCTGCTGCAGACCGGGGTGCCCGGCCAGGTCGTCGACATCGACTCGGTGCTGCTGAACACGGTGGGCGTGGCCCTGGCGCACCTCGCCGTGGTCCCGGCGGGCCGGGCCCGGCTCCGTCGCTGGTACCGGCAGGCCGGGCGGGAGGGCATCCCCCAGGAGGAGCCCGCTCAGGGTCGGACCCCGACGATTCCCAGGGTCGGTATCGCCCCGTAGAGCGACGCTTTGTGCCGTTCGTCTCCGTAGCGTGGAGGGCAGATGACGGGGAAGCCGAAGGGCGGCCCCACCCACACGCTCACGAAGGAGCCGCGATGTCCAGCCTCGCCCGCCCCACCCACGGCCGCATGATCGGCGGAGTGTGCGCCGCGCTGGCCCGGCGCTTCGGCACCTCGAACGGCACGATGCGGGTGATCTTCCTGGTCTCCTGCCTGCTGCCCGGCCCGCAGTTCCTGCTCTACCTGGCCCTGTGGATCCTGCTCCCGTCCGAGGCGAAGGCCGCCCGCACGGCCTGGTGAGTCACGTACCTCCCTCTGGTACGCCGATGGGGCGCACCCGGTGTCGCCGGGTGCGCCCCATCGGCGCGTACGGGGGGGGAGGCGGTGGCGCTCAGCCGCCCAGCGGGAGGCCGTTGACCGGCAGGCCCTGGGTGGGCAGCCCCTTCAGCGGCACCCCGCCGAGCAGCTTGGCGACCGGCTCGGTCGGCCCCTCGGCGAGCTGCTCGGCGACCACCTGCTCGACGACCGGCTGCGCGACGGTCAGACCGGTGTGGGAGATCCTGCGGCCCTGCTCCAGCGCGTTGCCCGCGCCGGGCGCCACCTGGGAGACCGTTTCCGCGGGGAGGGTGCGGGCGACGGAGTCCACCGTCTGCGCGGTGTCGGGGAGCTCGGGGGCCGCGGTGGCCGCGCCCGCGCCGGCGGCGGCGAAGGCGGCACCGAGGGCGGCGACACCGAGGGTCTTGGCAGCAGACTGCTTCATGGAAATGCGTCCTCGTAATGGGGTGACGGGGATGTGAGCGGTCCTTGACCGTAAACACGTCCGCCCCCCGGCGGCAAACATCGAAATGCGGACGGATTGTGAAAGCCCGGCCGCGTTTCCGTATTACCGTCCGCCCGCACTCACCCCTCGGACTCCGAAGAACCGCTGGTCGAAGCCGTCTGCTGGAACAGCCATTCGGACTTCAGCTCCGCATATCCGGGCTTGATGACGTCATTGATCATGGCCAGTCGTTCATCGAAAGGAATGAACGCTGATTTCATCGCATTGACGGAGAACCACTGCATGTCGTCGAGCGTGTAGCCGAACGCCTCGACAAGGTGCTCGAATTCCCGGCTCATGCTGGTGTGGGACATCAGCCGGTTGTCGGTGTTGACGGTGGCCCGGAAGTGCAGTCGGCGCAGCAGCCCGATGGGGTGCTCGGCGTAGGAGTCGGCGGCGCCGGTCTGGAGGTTGGAGCTGGGGCACAGCTCCAGCGGGATCCGCTTGTCCCGGACGTAGGAGGCGAGCCGGCCGAGCTTGACCGAGCCGTCCTCGTGGACCTGGATGTCGTCGATGATGCGCACCCCGTGCCCGAGCCGGTCGGCGCCGCACCACTGCAGGGCCTGCCAGATGGACGGCAGCCCGAACGCCTCACCGGCGTGGATGGTGAAGTGGTTGTTCTCCCGCTTCAGGTACTCGAAGGCGTCCAGGTGCCGGGTGGGCGGGTAACCGGCCTCGGCGCCCGCGATGTCGAAGCCGACGACGCCGAGATCGCGGTACCGGTTGGCGAGTTCGGCGATCTCCAGGGAGCGGGCCGCGTGCCGCATGGCGGTGAGCAGGGCGCCGACCCGGATGCGGTGGCCGTTGTCCCGGGCGCGCCGCTCGCCCTGCCGGAAGCCCTCGTTGACGGCCTCGACGACCTCTTCGAGGGTCAGCCCCTTCTCCAGGTGCTGCTCGGGCGCGTACCGCACCTCGGCGTAGACGACGCCGTCCTCGGCGAGGTCCTCCGCGCACTCGGCGGCGACCCGGACCAGGGCGTCGCGGGTCTGCATGACGCCGACGGTGTGCGAGAAGGTCTCCAGGTACCGCTCCAGGGACCCGGAGTCGGCGGCCTGCCGGAACCAGCTGCCGAGCCGGTCGGCGTCGGTCTCGGGGAGGTCCGGGTAGCCGGTCTCGCGGGCGAGTTCGACGACCGTGCCGGGGCGCAGCCCGCCGTCGAGGTGGTCGTGCAGCAGGACCTTGGGCGCCCGGCGGATCCGGTCCGGCGACGGTGTCTTCGAGACCGTGGCGGTGTTCGCCGCGGCGCTCTTCTCGGTGCTTCGGCTCGTCATTTCCGCACTCTAACTCCTACGCGCGTAGAACGCCGGGTGAATGCCGGGACCCGGTGCGGTGTACGGACTCCCCGAAATGTAACGGTGACTGCGCGGACGGGTTCCGTACACCCGGACTTCTGAGAATCTTCTGCCATGGCACAGCAAGCGACGCCGGTCCGTCGGGCCCGGCTGGGGCGGACGCTCGGTCCGGAGGGGACGGCGGTGAGCGGTGTGGTGCTGCTGCTTCCCGAGGGCGACGAGGTGTCCGACCGCAGGCCCTCCGCGCTGCTCGCGGCCGCGTCCGTGCGCGCGTTGGGGCGCAGGCTGGCACGCGCGGGCCGGGAGGAGGGGCTGGCCACGCACGTCGTGCACTACCGCTACCGCGGCTGGAACGGCGCCGAGGCGCACCTGGCCCGGGACGCCGAGTGGGCCGCCGACGAGGCGGTACGGCGCTACGGCGACGTACCGGTCTGCCTGGCCGGCGTCGGCATGGGCGGCCGGGCGGCGTTGCGGGCGGCCGGGCACGAGGCCGTCAACTCGGCGCTGGCGATCGCCCCTTGGCTGCCGGAGGACGACGTGGCCGCGCCACCCGAACCGGTGAAGCAGCTCGCCGGGCGCCAGGTGCTGATCGTGCACGGCACCAACGACGGGCGCAGCGACCCGGAGTTGTCCTTCCGGCTCGCCTCCCGGGCGAAGAAGGCGAACCGCGGCGTGTGCCGGTTCGAGGTGCACTCCGACGGCCACGGGCTGCGGCAGTACCGGGACGAGGTCGCCGCGCTGGCCGAGGACTTCGTGCTGGGCGTGCTGTTCGGGCAGTCCTTCTCGCGCCCGGTGGAGGACGCCCTGGCCGCTCCCCCGCCGCTGGGGCTGCGGATGCCGCTGGCGGCGGGGTTCGGGAAGTCGTTGCGGCGGTAGCGCGCCCTCGGCCGCGAGGCCCGCACGCCCTTCACCGTGTGGTTCAGGACGGCAGCAGGCTGCCCCGCCGCGACAGCAGGAACCTCTTGAACGCCGCCACCGGCGGGGTGTCCGTGCGGCCCGCCAGCCAGGCCACGCCGATCTCGCGGGCGGCGCGCGGGGCCGTGACCGTCAGTTCCGCCACGCCGGGCCGGGGCACGGCGGGCGGCGGCAGCAGGGCGACGCCGAGCCCGGCGGCGACCAGGCCGCGCAGCGTCTCCGCCTCCTCCCCCTCGAAGGCCACCTTGGGCCGGAAACCGGCCTCCCGGCACAGGGTGTCGGTGATGCGGCGCAGTCCGTAGCCGGGCTCCAGGGTCACGAAGTTCTCGTCGGCGGCCTCGGCGAGGCGGATCCGCCTGCGGCCGGCCAGGGCGTGGTCGGCCGGGACGACCAGGCGCAGCTTCTGCTCGTCGAGGCGGCGGGCGACCAGGTCGGGCGCGTCGGGCACCGGGGAGGTCAGGCACAGGTCCAGCTCTCCCGCGCGCAGCCGCTCCAGCATGGCCTCGCCGTAGTTCTGCACGAGGCTGAAGCGGACCCGGGGGTGGTCGGCGCGGAAGGCGTGCAGCAGGCCGGGGACGGTCTCGGCGCCCATGGTGTGCAGGAAGCCGAAGGCGACCTTGCCGGTGGCCGGGTCGGCGTCCGCGCGGACCTCGTCGGCGGCGCGCTCGACCTCGGCCAGGGCGCGTTCCACGGAGCCGAGGAAGGTGCGCCCGGCGACGGTCAGCGCCAGGGTGCGGCCGCGGCGCACGAACAGGTCGACGCCGAGGTCCTCCTCCAGCCGGACGAGGGCGCGCGAGAGGGTCGACTGGGGGACGTTCATCTCCTGGGCGGCCCGGGTGACGTGCTCGGTGCGGGCCACACCGGCGAAGTGTGCGAGGCGCGGCGCGAGCAGCGCGACGATGTCTTCCGTGTCACCGGACGGTGACAGGCGGGGCCGTGAGCTTGACTGATGCACCATGGGAACGATTATGGCCATTCCATGCATTGGACGGATGAGTAAGGGGCTTCGTACCGTCGTGGCATGACTCCCGCCGATACCGGGGCGTCCACCGTCGTGGACGCCGCTTCCGCCGCCTCCGCCGTGTCCGACACCCCCGACTCGCGCATGACCCCGGGCGGTCCCGGCTACCGCCGGATGAGCTTCGCGCTGTTCCTGGCGGGCGTCGCCACCTTCGCACTCCTCTACTCCACCCAGGCCCTGCTGCCGCTGATCTCCGGCGACCTGGGCGTCACGGCGAGCGACGCCAGCTGGACGGTGGCCGCCGCCACCGGTGGCCTCGCGGTGTTCGTACTGCCGATGAGCGCGCTGTCGGAGCGGTTCGGACGGCGCACGGTCATGACGGCCTCGCTGGCGGTCGCGGTGACCGTCGGGCTCCTGGTGCCCTTCGCGCCCTCGCTGCCCGCGCTGGTGGCGCTGCGGGCGGTGCAGGGCGCGGCGCTGGCCGGGCTGCCGGCCTCGGCGACGGCGTACCTCGCGGAGGAGGTCCGGCCGCGGGCGCTGGTCACCGCGATCGGCCTGTTCGTCGCGGGCAACAGCGTCGGCGGGATGAGCGGCCGGGTCATCACCGGCTGGGTCGCCCAGGAGTGGGGCTGGCGGGTCGCGGTCGGGGCCATCGGCCTGGTCGCGGTGGCCTGCGCGGTGGCCTTCCGGCTGCTGCTGCCGGCGCCGAGGCACTTCACGCCGGGCTCGCTGCGCCCCCGGGTCCTGGTCCGCACGGTCCGCGACCACCTGGCCAATCCGCTGCTGCGCCGCCTGTACGCGATCGGCGCGCTGTTCATGACGGTGTTCGGCGGCGTCTACACGGTGATCGGCTACCGGCTGACCGAGGCGCCGTTCTCGCTGCCGCAGGGTCTGATCGGCTCGATCTTCCTGGTCTACCTGGTGGGCACGGTCTCGGCCTCGACGGCGGGCCGTCTGGTGGGCCGCCTGGGCCGCCGCGGGGCGCTCTACCTGGGCGCGGGGACGACGGCGGCGGGCCTGCTGCTGTCCCTGGCGCCGTCGCTGCCGCTGGTCCTGCTCGGCCTGGTGCTGATCACGGCGGGCTTCTTCGCCGGGCACGCGGTGGCCTCCTCGGCGGTCGGCAAGACCGCCCAGCACGGCCGCGCCCAGGCCTCGGCGCTCTACCAGTCCGCCTACTACGTGGGCTCCAGCGCGGGCAGCACGGTCGGCGCGGTGGCCTTCCACTCCGGCGGCTGGGCCGGGACGGTCGGGGTGGGGGTGCTGGCGGTGCTGGGCGTCGTGGTGATCACGGTCTCCGGATCACTGGCGGCCCGTCGGCAGGTCGGCGACGCGCCGGTCAAGGCGCTGAGTGTGTCCCGCTGAGGTTTCCCAGCCCTCGTTGACCTGCGCGTTCATTGACTGCACAGGCCATTGTCAGTCCCCTGCGGTAGCTTCCGAAGTGCGAGGCGCGAAGACGCGCACGACGGGACGCCACAGGGGTGGGTGGACGATGACCAACGGCACCGTGACGACGGAGCTGGACTCCGCGCTGGAGAAGCACCGGCCCGAGCTGACGGGGTACTGCTACCGGATGCTCGGTTCCTCCTTCGAGGCCGAGGACGCGGTGCAGGACACACTGGTCCGCGCCTGGCGGAGCTACGACAAGTTCGAGGGCCGCTCCAGCCTGCGCTCGTGGCTGTACCGGATCGCGACCAACGTCTGCCTGGACATGCTGACCGCGGGCAACAAGCGGGCGCGTCCGATGGACCTGACGGAGGCGACCCCGCTCGCCCAGGCCGCCCTGTCCCCCCGCCCGGACCACACCTGGCTGGAGCCGATGCCCGACGCCCGGGTGCTGCCGCAGACCGCCGACCCGGCCGAGGCGGCGGTCGCCAAGGAGTCCGTGCGGCTCGCCTTCATGGCCGCCCTGCAGCAGCTGCCGCCCAAGCAGCGTGCGGTGCTGATCCTGCGCGAGGTGCTGGCGTGGAAGGCGAGCGAGGTCGCCGAGCTGCTGGGCACCTCGGTCGCCTCGGTCAACAGCGCGCTGCAGCGCGCCCGCGCGACGCTCGCCGAGCGGGCGGACCGGGGGGCCGACGCGGCGGTCTCCGACCCGCTGGACGAGGAGCAGCAGAAGCTCCTGGAGCGCTATGTCGCCGCCTTCGAGGGGTACGACATGACGGCGCTGACCGCGCTGTTGCACGAGGACGCGGTGATGACGATGCCGCCGTTCGACCTGTGGCTGGCCGGTCCGGCGGACATCACGGGTTTCATGACCACGCTCGGCGCCGCGTGCGCCGGTTCCCGGCTGCTGCCGGTCCAGGCCAACGGGCTGCCGGCCTTCGCGCACTACAAGCCGGACCCGGAGGCGGGCGGCTTCGCGCCGTGGGCGGTCCAGGTGCTGGAGATCTCAGACGGCCGCATCACCGGGTTCCACTGCTTCCTCGACACCAAGCGGTGGTTCCCGCTGTTCGACCTGCCGCTCCGTCTCGAAGCGGAGGCCGACGAGGTCCAGTAGGGCGTGCAGGGCCGGATCGGGGTCGCGCAGTCTGATCCGGCCCCCGGCCCGCCGGGCGGTGAGTTCCAGCCGGGCCAGCAGGTCGACGACGCCGAGCCCGGGCGGTCCGAGACCGCCGACGTCGCAGACGACCACCCCGGCCCGGGTGGTTTCCAGCAGCGCGCGCACCTCGTCGCAGAACCGGGGCGTCTCCCCTCGGGAGACGGGCCCCGGCAGCACGAGTACGGCGGGTGTCACGGCGTCCACGTGCGGTAGACCCGGCGGGCCGGCGGAACTCATCGGTGCCGGGGCCGTCGGGGATCACATTGACCTGCGCGTGCCCTCCAGCAGAGGGTTCGCTGTATGCCCCACATACCCGGTCCCGTATCCGCCGCGCCGCCCGGCACCCGCCGCTCCGTGCGTGAGGGGGCGCCGTGCAGGGGGTGCTGACCGGGTTCGCGGTCATCGCGGTGGTGATCGGGGTCGGCTATCTGCTCGGCCTGCGTGGCCACCTCGGTCCCCAGGGCCGCGAGGTGCTGACCAAGCTGGCCTTCCACGTGGCCTCCCCGGCCCTGCTGTTCACCACCCTCGCGACGGCCGATCTGTCGGTGGTCTTCTCCGCCCGGCTGCTGGTGACGGCGCTGTCCACGGTGGCGGTGGCCGGCGCGTTCGTCGCGGTGGGCGTCGCACGGGGCTGGGGCGTGGGCCGTACGACGATCGGCGCGCTCTGCTCCGGCTACGTCAACTCCGGCAACCTCGGCATCCCGATCGCCGTGTACGTCCTGGGCGACGCCTCGCTGGTGGCGCCGGTGCTGCTGTTCCAGCTGGTGCTGGTGACGCCGGTGGCGGTGACGATCCTGGACCTGTCGCGCGGGGGCGCGCAGGGCTCCCTGTGGCGGCGGCTGCTGACGCCGCTGCGCAATCCGATCGCGCTGGGTTCGCTCGCCGGGGTCGCGGTGGCCGCGAGCGGCTTCGAGGTGCCGGACGCGGTCATGGACCCGGTGACGTTGATCGGCAACATGTCGGTCCCGGCGGTGCTGCTGGCCTTCGGCATCGGCCTGTGCGGCTCCACGATGCCGCTGCGGGGCGCGGAGCGGCGGCCGGTGCTGCTCGCGGTCGCGCTGAAGGCGGTGGGCCAGCCCGCGGTGGCCTGGGCGCTGGCGTCGGGAGTCTTCGGCCTGCGGGGCCCCCAACTCCTCGACGTGGTGGTGACGTCGGCCCTCCCGGCCGCGCAGAACCTGTACACGTACGCGTCGACCTACGGGGTGGGCGAGCGCCTGGCCCGCGACGCGATCCTGGTCTCGACGGTGGTGTCGGTGCCGGTGCTGGTGGGGGTGGCAGCGGTTCTCGGGTGAGTCAGGCCTCGGGAAACTCGCCGGTGTCGATGGTCAGGTCGAAGGGTGCGGGGAGCTTGAGGGGGTCGCCGAACTTCGCGGCGCTCAGCACCCGGTAGACATCACCCTTCGGTTCGCCGTACAGCGTCGCGGTGGGGCCGCCGGGTGCCCAGCGGTCGACGAGGAGGTAGAGGGGGATCCCCGCGGTGGCGTAGGCGGCGGGCTTGCTGATGCGGTCGTGCCGGGCGTTGGACTTGGAGGTGACCTCGACGACGAGTTCCGCGAGGGCGGCGGGGATGTGGGTGTCGGACTCCGTGTGGTCCGGCAACTGCGTCACCACGAGATCCGGGATGAGCATCCCGAGGCGAGACGGCACCGAGAGCGCGAGGGTCTGATAGATCCCCCACCGGTCAGGGATCACCGCGTACAGACGGCGCTGAATGCGGTCGGTGATGTCATTGTGAGGCAGTCCCGGAGCTGGTGACACGGTGATGATCCCCTCGATGATCTCCACCTTGCTGCCCTCGGGCCAATCCATCTCCTCCCAGAACCGGACGAGGTCGTCCCAGTTCTGTTCGGGCTCCTGGCTCACGGTGAGTGCCCTCATGGCGGTTCTCCTATCGGTGCGTCACCGATCCCAGCATGCCGAACGGGACCGGCACTGGTCTACCGATCCCGTTCACCCGAAAGATGAAACCCCAGGTCAGGCGACGCGTTCCCGCACCACCGGCGAGGCGGTGAAGGCCGTGCCCGCCGGGGCGACGTCGTACGCGCCCTCCACCGCCGCGAGGGCGTACTCGAAGCGGTCCGGGGTGTCCGTGTGGAGGGTGAGGAGGGGCTGGCCCGCGGTGACCGGGTCGCCGGGCTTGGCGTGGAGTTCGACGCCCGCGGCGGCCTGCACCGGGTCCTCCTTGCGGGCGCGGCCCGCGCCCAGGCGCCAGGCGGCGACGCCGATGTCGTAGGCGTCCAGGCGGGTCAGGACGCCGGAGGCGCCCGCCTTCACCACGTGCTGTTCCTTCGACGTGGGCAGCGGCGCGTCCGGGTCGCCGCCCTGGGCCGCGATCATGCGGCGCCAGACGTCCATCGCGGAGCCGTCGGCCAGCGCCTTCGCCGGGTCGGCGTCCTTCAGGCCCGCCGCGTCCAGCATCTCCCGGGCCAGGGCCAGCGTCAGCTCGACCACGTCGGCCGGGCCGCCGCCCGCCAGGACCTCGACCGACTCGCGGACCTCCAGGGCGTTGCCCGCGGTGAGGCCGAGGGGGGTGGCCATGTCGGTGAGGAGCGCGACCGTCTGCACGCCGTGGTCGGTGCCGAGGCCGACCATGGTGGAGGCCAGTTCGCGGGCGTCCTCGATGGTCTTCATGAAGGCGCCGGAGCCGACCTTTACGTCCAGGACCAGCGAGCCGGTGCCCTCCGCGATCTTCTTCGACATGATGGAGGAGGCGATCAGCGGGATCGCCTCGACCGTGCCGGTGACGTCGCGCAGCGCGTACAGCTTCTTGTCGGCGGGCGCGAGACCGTCACCGGCCGCGCAGATCACCGCGCCCGTGGTGTCCAGGACGTCCAGCATCTCCTCGTTGGAGAGCAGGGCGCGCCAGCCGGGGATCGACTCCAGCTTGTCCAGGGTGCCGCCGGTGTGGCCGAGGCCGCGGCCGGAGAGCTGCGGGACGGCCGCGCCGCACGCCGCCACGAGGGGTGCGAGGGGCAGCGTGATCTTGTCGCCGACGCCGCCCGTGGAGTGCTTGTCGGCGGTCGGGCGGGACAGGGACGAGAAGTCCATGCGCTCGCCCGAGGCGATCATCGCGGCCGTCCAGCGGGCGATCTCGCCGCGGTTCATGCCGTTGAGCAGGATCGCCATCGCGAGCGAGGACATCTGCTCGTCGGCCACCTCGCCGCGGGTGTAGGCGTCGATGACCCAGTCGATCTGCTCGCCGCTGAGTTCGCCGCGGTCCCGCTTGGTGCGGATGACGGAGATGACGTCCATGGCCATGTCTGGCTCTTCCTAACGGGATTACGGGAGTTACTACTTGGTGAGGTGCTCGGGACCGAAGGCCTGCGGGAGCATCCGGGACAGCGGGAGGATCCCCTCCGGCGTGTCGAGCAGGAGTTCCGGACCGCCGAACTCGTACAGCAGCTGCCGGCAGCGGCCGCAGGGGACGAGTACCTCGCCCTCGCCGTCGACGCAGGCGAAGTGCGTCAGCCGGCCCCCGCCGGTCAGCTGCAGCTGGGAGACCAGACCGCACTCGGCGCACAGGCCGATGCCGTAGCTGGCGTTCTCCACGTTGCAGCCGGTGACGGTGCGGCCGTCGTCGACCAGGGCGGCGGCGCCCACGGCGTACCCGGAGTAGGGGGCGTAGGCCCGGGCCATCGCCTCCCGGGCCGCCGAGCGCAGCGCGCCCCAGTCGACGTCCGTCATTTGCCCTGTCCCTTCCGGTACTGCATGCCGTCCGCCTTGGGCATCCGCAGCCGTTGCGCGGACAGCGCGAGGACGACCAGGGTGACGACGTACGGCGTGGCGGAGACGACCTGGTTGGGGACCTCGTTGGTGCCGGCGTACCAGGCGAAGACGAGGGCGCCGACGACGAAGGTGATCGCGGCCTTGACGTACTTCTTGCGGATCGCCAGCCAGATGGCGCCGGCGACCAGCAGCAGCGCGCCGAGCAGCAGCAGCGCGTGCACGTTGGCGGAGCCGCCGCGCAGGTTGAGGCTGTCGGTGTAGCCGAACAGGCCGGCGCCGATAGCGAGGCCGCCCGGCATCCAGTTGCCGAAGATCATCGCGGCGAGGCCGATGTAGCCGCGGCCGCTGGTCTGGCCCTCCAGGTAGAAGGGGTTGGCCACGATGGAGAGGAAGACACCGCCGAGGCCGGCCAGCCCGCCGGAGATGATCACGGCCAGGTACTTGTACTTGTAGACGTTGACGCCGAGGGACTCGGCGGCGACCGGGTTCTCGCCGCAGGAGCGCAGCCGCAGGCCGAACGGCGTGCGCCACAGGATCCACCAGGTGGCGGGGATCAGCGCGACCGCGATCAGGGTGAGCCAGGAGACGTCGGTGACCAGGCCGCCCAGCAGGCCCGCGATGTCCGAGACGAAGAACCAGTGCTGGTCGTTGAGGCTGTCCAGCCAGCCGGACAGGCCCGGGATCGAGAAGTGGCCGAGGGAGTCGACCGGCGGGGACTGCTTGGCCGAGCCGCCCTGGTGGCCCTCGAAGGCGAGCGGGGCGAGGTAGCGGGTGGCGCCGAGGGCGAGGATGTTGATGGCCACACCGGAGACGATGTGGTTGACGTTGAAGGTGATCGTCACGATGGCGTGCAGCAGGCCGCCGAGGCAGCCGCCGACGATGCCGACGAGCACGCCGGTCCACGGGCCCCACTGGAAGCCGGCCCAGGCACCGAACCAGGTGCCGAGGATCATCATGCCTTCGAGGCCGATGTTGACGACGCCCGCGCGCTCGGCCCACAGTCCGCCGAGACCGGCGAGGCCGATCGGCACGGCGAGCTGGAGCGCGGTGGACATCTGGCTGACGTTGGTGATGCCGTTGGCGCCGGTGATCAGGCGGACGATCGAGGTCAGCGCCAGGGCTCCGGCGATGACCAGGAGCAGCACGGGCCACGACATGCGGCGGCCGGCCGGTGGTGCGTGCTCCAGCGACGGCTGGTTGACGTCGGTCGCTGTGGTCGGAGCGGTCATCGGCCGGCCACCTCCTTCTTCGAGTTGTCGGTGGCGCCGAGGACGTGTCCGGCGGCCAGCTCCGCGCCCACCCGGCGCTGCTGGCGGCGCAGGCCCCACTCACGGACGGCCTCGTAGGAGACGACGACGGAGAGGACGATCAGGCCCTGCATGATGACCGCGATCTCCTTGTCGTACCCGTGGAAGTCCAGCTCGGGGCTGGCCTTGTCGAGCCAGGCCCACAGCAGGGCGGCGAAGGCGATGCCGACCGGGCTGTTGCGGCCGAGCAGGGCGATGCCGATGCCGAGGAAGCCGATGCCGGTGGGGAAGTTGAGGCTGTAGGTGTGGGTGTCGCCGAGCAGGATCGGCAGGCCCGCGAGGCCGGCGAGGCCGCCGGAGAGGAGCATCGCGGTGAGCACCATGCGCTTGGGGTCCACGCCGCTGGCCGCGGCGGCGGACTCGGAGGCGCCGGAGGCCCGCAGGTCGAAGCCGAAGCGGGTGCGGTTGAGGACCAGCCAGTAGCCGATGCCGAGGAGGACGGCGAGGATGACCAGGCCGTAGATCTCGCCGGCCGCGCCCATGTCGATGCCGGGGATCCAGCCGGACTCGTGCATCTCGCCGGTGGTGTTGTTGTTGCCGATCTTGACGCCGAAGACGTCGGGCAGCCACAGGTAGCCGATGACGGCGGTGGCGATGGAGTTGAGCATGATCGTCGCGACCACCTCGCTGACGCCCCGGGTGATCTTCAGGACACCGGCGATGCCGGACCAGAAGGCGCCGGTGAGGACGGCGGTCAGCAGCAGCAGCGGGACCTGGAGGCCGGCCGGCAGGTTGGCGTGGGCGCCGACGATCGCGGCCATCATGGCGGCGAGCTGGTACTGGCCGTCGACGCCGATGTTGAAGAGGTTCATCCGGAAGCCGATGGCCACCGCGAGGGCCGCGATGTAGTACATCGACGCCTGGTTGATGATCAGGACCTGGATGTCGGAGAACCCGGCCTGCTCGAACATGAGGGCGAACGGTTCGACCGGGTTCTTGCCCGAGGCGATCAGGACGATCGCGCTGAGCACGAAGGCCACGGCGAGCGCGATGACCGGTCCGGCCACCGCGAGGAGCACGCGCTCCTTGTCGAACTTCTTCATCAGCGGGCCTCGTCTTCCGGAGACTCGGGGGACTCAGGGGCCTCGGGGGACTTGAGCGACTTCGGCGGCTGGGACGGCTCGGACGGCTTGGACGCCTGGGACGCCTTGGGGGTCTCCTCGTCCTCCAGGTGTCCGGAGGCCGCGCCGGTCATCGCCGAGCCGAGCGCCTCCGGGGTGATGGTGGCGGGGTCGGCGTCCGCGACCAGCTTGCCGTCGTAGATCACCCGGAGGGTGTCGGACAGGCCGATCAGCTCGTCCAGGTCGGCGGAGATCAGCAGCACGGCCAGGCCCTCGCGGCGGGCCTCGCGGATGTGGTCCCAGATCGCGGCCTGCGCGCCGACGTCCACGCCCCGGGTGGGGTGGGCGGCGATCAGGAAGCGCGGCTTGTGGCTCATCTCGCGGCCGACGATCAGCTTCTGCTGGTTGCCGCCGGACAGCGAGGCCGCGGTGACGTCGATGCCGGGGGTGCGGACGTCGTAGGTCTCGACGATGCGGCGGGTGTCCTGCTGGGCGTTCTTGAGGTCCAGCCAGACGCCCTTGCTGTTGGGCTTCTCGGTGACGTGGCCGAGGATGCGGTTCTCCCAGAGGGGGGCCTCCAGGAGCAGTCCGTGGCGGTGGCGGTCCTCGGGGATGTAGCCGACGCCCTGCTCGCGGCGCTTGCGGGTGGGCAGCGCGGTGATGTCCTGGTCGAGGAAGCGGATGGTGCCGGAGTCGGCGTGCCGCAGGCCGATGAGCGCGTCGACCAGTTCGGTCTGGCCGTTGCCCTCGACACCGGCGATGCCCAGCACCTCACCGGCGTGGATGGTGAAGGAGATGTCGTCCAGCAGGGCCTTGCCGCCGGGCGCCGCCAGGCGCAGCGTGTCGACGGTGAGGACCGCGCGGTCGGTGACCGTGGACTCGGCGGTCTCGGGGGTGGGCAGCTCGCTGCCGACCATCAGCTCGGCGAGCTGGCGGGGCGTGGTCTCGGCGGGGACGGCGGTGCCGACCGTGGTGCCGCGGCGGATGACGGTGATCTCGTCGGCGACCGAGAGGACCTCGCCCAGCTTGTGGGAGATGAAGATGACCGACAGGCCCTCGGCCTTCAGCTCGCGCAGGTTGTCGAAGAGGGCGTCCACCTCCTGCGGCACCAGGACGGCCGTGGGCTCGTCCAGGATCAGCGTGCGGGCGCCGCGGTAGAGGACCTTGAGGATCTCCACGCGCTGGCGGGCGGCGACGCCCAGCTCCTCGACGAGGACGTCGGGGCGCACGCCCAGACCGTACCGCTCGGAGATCTCCTTGATCTTCCGGCGGGCCCTGGCGCCGATGCCGTGCAGCTTCTCGCTGCCGAGGACCACGTTCTCCAGGACCGTGAGGTTGTCGGCGAGCATGAAGTGCTGGTGGACCATGCCGATGCCGCGCACGATGGCGTCGGCGGGCGAGGAGAAGGAGACCTGCTCGCCGTCGACCGCGATGGTGCCCTCGTCCGGCTTCTGCATGCCGTAGAGGATCTTCATCAGCGTCGACTTGCCGGCGCCGTTCTCACCGACGAGGGCGTGGACGGTGCCCTTGCGGACGGTGAGGTGGATGTCGTGGTTGGCCACGACACCGGGGAAACGCTTGGTGATCCCGGCGAGTTCGACGGCGGTCACCGGTTCGTTGACCGCCGCTTTCGCCGGAGGGCTGCTGGACGCGTCGATGGCGCACTCTCCTGGGGACGGGGGCCGTCTACGCGCGTAGCGCCCCTACGGCATCTAAAAGCGGCGGCGGCACATCGACGCGACGGGGTACGGGGAGGGCGACTTCGAGGACGCTCCCCCGTACCCCGCCGCGCGGCGCGACCGGCGCGGTTACACGCTGTTCGAGGTGTTGCAGGTGCTACTCAGCCGTTCAGCTGCTCTTGACCTTGATCTCGCCGCTGATGATCTTCTCCTTGGCCGTGTTGATGGCTGCCTGGAGGTCGGCGTCGTCCGCGAACTTCGGGTTGGAGTCCGAGAGACCGACCTCGCCGGACTTCAGATCGCCCCGAACGATACCGGTCTCCGGCTTGCCGTCCTCGACCGACTTCGCAAGGTTGTAGACCGCCTTGGCGACGTCCTTGGTGGCCGAGGTCAGGATGGAGTCCTTGTACTTCGCGAGGGCTTCCTGCTTGTACTGGTCGGAGTCGACACCGATCGCCCACACCTTGTTGGCGGCGGCGGCCTCGATCACGCCCTGGCCGGAGAGACCGGCCGCCGCGTACACGACGTCGGCCTTCTTCTCGATCTGGCCCTCGGCGGCGGTCTTGCCCTTGTCGGGGCTGGAGAAGCCGCCCTCCTCCGCGGTCTGCGTGAGGTACTGCGAGATGACCTTGATCTTCGGGTCGGTGTCCTTGACGCCCTGCTCGTAGCCGGCCTGGAACTTGTGGATCAGCGGGACGTCCACACCGCCCACGAAGCCGACCGTGTTGGTCTTGGTGCTCTTGGCGGCGGCGACACCGGCGAGGTAGGACGCCTCCTGCTCGTTGAAGACCAGGTCCGCGACGTTCTTCGCCTCGATCGTGGCGTCGTCGACGATGCCGAAGGTGGTGTCCGGGTACTTCTCCGCGACGTTCTTCATGGCGGAGGCGTAGGCGTAGCCGATGCCGACGACCGGGTTGTACCCCTGCTTCGCCAGCGAGGACAGCCGCTGCTCCTTGTCGGCGTCGGTCTCGCCGTCGGTGGGCTCGACGTCGGCCGTCTCGTAGCCGAACTCCTTCTTGGCCTGCTCCAGACCGGCGTACGCGGCGTCGTTGAAGGACTGGTCGCCCTTGCCGCCGACGTCGTAGGCGATGGCGAGCCCCTTGTCGCCCTTGGACTCCGAACCGGAGTCGGTCGAGGTACCACCGCAGGCGGCGAGGGCGAGGGCCAGGGAGGCGGTCGCTGCGCCTGCGACCGTGATCCGGGAAATCCGGCGCATGTCTGGTGCTCCTGTCGTACAAGCGCCGGGGACGGTTCGGCTGCGGCGCTGGCTTTCGCCGCAGATTAACGCGCGTAGACCTGCCTGAAAACCCCTTCTGTCCACCTTGTTATCCGCCCGTGAGCAAGGGGACGCGAATGGGGGTACGGGGCTTGCCGGACGCGAACGGGGGGTGGCGGAGGGTGACGCCCGGCGGCGGGGGCCGCGGCGTGCGGAAGCGGACGGGCACCCGGGGTGCCCGTCCGCTTCGCGGGGGTGTGTGCCGTACCGGCGGCTACTCCGTGGCGACCTTGATGGAGCCGTCGACGATGCCCGCCTTGGCCTTCTCCACGGCCTCCGTCGCGCCGGGGACCTCGGCGAACTTCGGGTTGCTGTCGGACAGGCCCACGCCGTCCGACTTCAGGTCGAAGGTGTGGGTGCCGGTCAGCGGCTTGCCGTCCTCGACGGACTTGGCCAGGGCGAAGACCGCGCCGTCGATGTCCTTGAGGGCGGAGGTGAGGATGGAGTCCTTGTAGGCCGCGAGGGCCTCCTGCTGGTACTGGTCGGAGTCGACGCCGATCGCCCAGATCTTCGCCTTCGCCGCGGCCTCGATCACGCCCTGCCCGGAGAGACCGGCCGCCGCGTAGACCACGTCGGCCTTCTTCTCGATCTGCCCCTCGGCGGCGGCCTTGCCCTTGTCGGGGCTGGAGAAGCCGCCCTCCTCCGCGGTCTGCGTCAGGTACTGCGAGACGACCTTGATCTTCGGGTCGGTGTCCTTGACGCCCTGCTCGTAGCCCGCCTGGAACTTGTGGATCAGCGGCACGTCCACACCGCCCACGAAGCCGACGGTCTTGGACTTGGTGGCCTTGGCCGCGACGACACCGGCCAGGTAGGAGGCCTCGTTCTCGGCGAAGACGAGGGAGGCGACGTTCTTGCCCTCGACCACGGAGTCCACGATGCCGAAGGTGGTGTCCGGGTACTTGGCGGCGACGGCCTTCATCGCCGGGCCGTAGGCGAAGCCGACGCCGATCACCGGGTTGTAGCCCTGCTTGGCCAGGGAGGTCAGGCGCTGTTCCTTGTCGGCGTCGGTCTCGCCGTCGGTGGGCTCGATGTCGGCGGTCTGGTAGCCGAACTCCTTCTTGGCCTGCTCCAGACCGGCGTACGCGGCGTCGTTGAAGGACTGGTCGCCCTTGCCGCCGACGTCGTAGGCGATGGCGAGGCCCTTGTCGTCACCGCCGTCGTCGCCGCTCTCGCCGCTGGTGCCGCCGCAGGCCGTGGCCGCGAGCGCGAGCGACGCGACCCCCACCGCGACGCGGGTCAGTCTCGATATCCGACGCATCTGAAGTTCCCCATTCTCCAAAGCCCCGCAGCGGGCGCTCGGTTCGGCGCACATTAACGCGCGTAGAAACTCCTGGGAACGGGGTTGCGCGGCGCCGTTATCCATTCGTGCCGCTGGCCGGTTACCGCCTTGTGAACGACCGTTTCGAAGGGGGACGTACCCGTGCATCGCCCCCCTGGGCCAGCTGCCGCGGCGCCTACTGCACCGCGTCGATCAGCGCCGCCGCGGTGAACATCTCCACGCCGACCGTGATGGCGTGCTCGTCCACGTCGAAGTCGCCCTGGTGGAGGTCGCGGACCGTGCGCTCGCCGGGCGGGCGGACGCCGAGGCGGGCCATGGCGCCGGGCACGTGCTCCAGGTACCAGGAGAAGTCCTCGCCGCCCAGGCTCTGCTCGGTGCCCTCGACGGCGTCGGTGCCGCGCCGGGCGACCATGGCGGCCTGGAGCAGTTCGGTGCTGGTGACCTCGTTGACGACCGGGGGCACCCCGCGGACGTAGGTGATCTCGGACTTGGCCCGGTACAGGTCGGCGATCTCGTCGATGGCGCCCATCACCAGGTCGGGCGCCTGCCGCCAGGCGTCCAGGTCGAGGCAGCGCACCGTCCCGGCGAGTTCGGCGTGCTGCGGGATGACGTTCGGGGCGTGGCCGGACTCGATCCGCCCCCAGGTCAGGGCGAGCCCGCTGCGGCTGTCCACGCGCCGGGCGACGAGCGGCGGCACGTCGGTGGCCACCCGGGCGGCGGCGGTGACCAGGTCGGTGGTGAGGTGCGGGCGGGCGGTGTGGCCGCCGGGGCCGTTCAGGGCGATCTCCAGGCGGTCGCAGGCGGAGGTGATGGGGCCGACCCGCAGCCCGATCTTCCCGGCGTCCACCCTCGGGTCGCAGTGCACGGCCAGGATGCGGCGCACCCCGTCGAGCGCGCCGCCCTCGATGGCGTCCGCGGCGCCGCCGGGCAGCACCTCCTCGGCGGGCTGGAAGACCAGCCGCACGGGCCGGGGCAGCAGTCCCTGCTCGTGCAGGGCGGCGAGGACGAGCCCGGTGCCGAGGACGACGGTGGTGTGCACGTCGTGCCCGCAGGCGTGGGCACGGTCGGGCACCTGGGAGCGGTAGGCGCACTCGCTCTTGGTGTCGGGGATGGGCAGGGCGTCGATGTCGGCCCGCAGGGCGAGCATGCGGGGCCCGCCGGACCACTGTCCGGAGTCGGTGCCGGTGCCGATGTCGCAGACGAGTCCGGTGCCGATGGGCAGGACGCGCGGCTTGAGGCCGGCCCGCTCCAGCCGTTCCTTGATCGCGGCGGTGGTGCGGAACTCCTGGTTGCCCAGCTCGGGGTGCATGTGGAGGTCGCGGCGGAAGGCCACCAGCTCCGCGCGCAGCGCGTCCGGCAAGGTGCCGGGCAGCGCGGATTCACCGGGAGTGTCGGCCTCGGACTCTGGGGACATCAACACGTTCACCCTCTGAAGGGTAGGACGCCGGGGTAGTCAACTGCCCCTCGATCAACAAAATTTCAGCCCGTTAGGGGAAGAAAGTTGGCCGCTCGGCGCATGGCTCTCAACGGGGGTGGGTACGCTCACCCGTTTCCGGCCTCGGCACCCGGCTCCGTCCTTCCTGTTTACTTGCTCCCCTCACGCATACCACGCCACGGCGGAGCCACGCCGGAACCGTCCGTATGCCGAGCCTGCCGGCCGCCCTGCCCCGCGCCCGGCTACCCCGTGCCCGCCACCGCCGACAGCCGGTGCACGTCCCGCGCGGAGCCGGTGACGCCGCTCAGGAAACCGCGGGCCCGCGGTGAGGCCGACTCGGTGAGCCAGGCGGGGTCGATGTCGCAGACGGCGACGCGGACCTCGGTGCCGGCCAGGGCCAGCGGGAGGGTGTGGACGACGGTGGACGGGAAGCTGAGGATGGTGCGGCCGATCGGGCCGCGGCGGGCGATCAGCTCCAGGGGGAGGTCGGGGCGGACGATCTGCAGGCCGGTCTCCACGGCCAGCCGGTGCAGCTTCTCGGCGCTCTCGCGGCGGTGGGCGAAGTAGCGGGCGGCCCCGTGGGTCTTCGCCAGGGCGCGTACGGCGGCCACGTAGCGGTCGGCATCGACGACACCGGTCTCCACCAGGGAGGTGCCGACCATGTCGGCGCCCTTGGTGATGCGGGGCGGGCCGAAGCGGTCCCTGGTCCAGGCGAAGTCGTTGGCGGTGACGGTGACGCCGTCGGGGGTGTCCTCGATCGGCATGGAGGAGAAGACGGAGACCTGGCGGTTCCCGGACGGGGTGAGGCGGCGCCGCGCGGACCCGGAGACCGGGGCGAAGAGCAGGTCGCGCGGCCCGGGGCGGCTGCCCTTGCGGTGCCAGCGCACCAGGCGTTCGCCGTGCGCCAGCTGGGTGACGAACTCCATCGTGGCGGTGCCGTCGTCCACGACGACCAGGTCGTGGGCGCGGGTGATGGTCAGGAGCAGCTGTACGTAGCGGGAGAACGGGTCGCCCATGACCACCCGGTCCGCCTGGCGCAGCGCGGTGGTCAGGCCGCCGACCGTGCGGAAGGGGGCGGTGGCGCCGCCGCGCGCCTCCTCCCAGCGGATGTCGTGGCCCTCCTTGCGGGCCAGTTCCGCCATCCGGCGCAGCTGGCCGCGGGTCATCGGGTCGACGGGCGAGAGGACCACGAGGGTGAGCTCCGCGCCGGGGGCGCGGGTGTGCGCCCACTCCAGCACGTTCAGCAGTTGTACCGGGCTCTCGACGAAGGCGAGAGTGCGGGGGCCGGCGTTCCCGGCGCGGGGGCTCATCGGTGTGGGACCGTCCCGTGGTGAGTGACTCGGTGGCCGGTGGTCAGACGGTGACGGGCTCGCCCGCGGCGGCGGCGATCTCCGCCTCGGCGACGACGCCGGTGACGCGGCGCAGCTTCTTCATCGGGCCCAGCTCGGACTCGTAGACCTTCTTGACGCCGTCGCCGAGGGAGGCCTCGATGGTGCGGATGTCGCGCACCAGGCGGGCCAGGCCCTGCGGCTCGACGGAGGCGGCCTGGTCGGAGCCCCACATGGCGCGGTCGAGGGTGATGTGGCGCTCGACGAAGGTGGCGCCGAGGGCGACGGCGGCCAGCGTGGTCTGCAGGCCGGTCTCGTGGCCGGAGTAGCCGATCGGGACGTTCGGGAACTCCTGCTGGAGGGTGTTGATGACGCGGAGGTTCAGCTCCTCGGCCTGCGCCGGGTAGGTGGAGGTGGCGTGGCACATGAGGATGTTGTCGCTGCCCAGGACCTCGACCGCGTGGCGGATCTGCTTCGGGGTGGACATGCCGGTGGACAGGATGACCGTCCGGCCGGTGGCGCGCAGGGCGCGCAGCAGCTCGTCGTCGGTGAGCGAGGCGGAGGCGACCTTGTGGGCGGGGACGTCGAACTTCTCCAGGAAGGCGACGGCCTCGGTGTCCCACGGGGAGGCGAACCAGTCGATGTTCTTGGTCTTGCAGTACTCGTCGATCTGGCGGTACTCGTCCTCGCCGAACTCCACGCGGTGGCGGTAGTCGATGTACGTCATCCGGCCCCAGGGGGTGTCCCGTTCGATGTCCCACTGGTCGCGCGGGGTGCAGATCTCCGGGGTGCGCTTCTGGAACTTGACGGCGTCGCAGCCGGCCTCGGCGGCAGCGTCGATCAGCTTGAAGGCGTTGTCCAGCTCGCCGTTGTGGTTGATGCCGATCTCGCCGGTGATGTAGACGGGGCGGCCGGGACCGGCCTCGCGGGTGCCGAAGGTGCGGATGCGGGAGTTGGTGCTCATGGCAGGGGGTTCCTTACGTGGACTGGGTGAGCGTGGGCGTGGTTTCGACAGCGGGGTCGAGGGCGTCCAGGGACGGACCCAGGAGCCAGGTCGCGATCTCCCGTACGGCGCCTTCGCCGCCGGGGACGGTGGTGACCGCGCGGGCCGCGCCGCGTACGGCGTCGTGGGCGCTCGCGACCGCGACGGGCCAGCCGACGAGGGCGAAGCACGGGAGGTCGTTGACGTCGTTGCCGACGTAGAGCACGCGGTCGGGCGCGATGCCCTGTTCCTCGCACCACTGCTTGAGGGCGAGGTCCTTGCGGTCGATGCCGTGCAGCACGGGCAGCTTGAGCTTGCGCGCGCGGGCGGCGACGACCGGGTTCACCTCCGTGGACAGGATCAGCATCGTCAGGCCGCTGCGGCGCAGGGCGGCGATGCCGAGTCCGTCGCCGCGGTGCACGGAGACGAACTCCCGTCCGTCGGAGTCGATCAGCACCCGGTCGTCGGTCTGGGTGCCGTCGAAGTCGAGGACCACCGCGTCGATGTCGTCGGCGGTGGGGAGGGCGCCGGGCCGGGCCGTGTCGAAGTGCGGCGCGAGGGCGCGGGCGCGGGCCAGGTCGTGCGGGTCGTCGATCTCCAGGACGCGGGCCGGGTCGGTGCGGACCAGTTCGGTGCGGCCGAAGAAGCGGTGCTGGTGCTTGCGGAAGCCGGGGGCGGCCATGGCGTAGGCGGCGCCGGTCTCCAGCAGGTCCTGGGGGCGGTCCTGGCGGCGGGGGCGGTACGCCTTGTCGTGGTTGACGCCGTGGCCGCCGTCGGCGCCGCCGGTCTCGTCGGTGCCGTCCCGCCAGACGAAGCCGTGGAACGGGGCGACGGTGACGGCCGTGTCCGCGCCGTCCTCGGCGACCGCGCCGGCCACGCCGTCGACGTCCTCGCGGACCAGGAAGGGGCTGGTGCACTGGACGAGCAGGACCACGTCGACGGCGGCGCCGTGCAGGGCCTCGTGGGTGTCCATCGCGTGCAGCACGGCGGCCTCGGAGGTGGCCGTGTCCCCGGCGATGGCGGCGGGCCGCAGGACGACCTCGGCACCGGCCTCGCGGGCCGCCGCGGCGATGGCGTGGTCGTCGGTGGAGACGACGACGTCGGTCACGAGGCGGGCGGCCAGGCACTCGCGCACCGCGCGGACCACCAGCGGGACGCCGCCGACCGGGGCGAGGTTCTTCGCGGGCACTCCCTTGGAGCCGCCGCGGGCGGGAATCACGGCGAGCACCCGGCGCACCGAAGCGCCCTGGCCCGCTTCCGGGTTGGTCATGGGCTGTACTCCTTGGAGACGGGTCGGGGCGGTCACAGCTCCCCCATCCGGCGGATGACCGGGGCGACCCGCTGGACGCCGTGCCGGTAGGCGCCGCGGGCCGCGCGGCGTACCACCTGGCGCACCGGGCCGGGCGCCCGGTCGGCGGCCGGTGCGCCGGGCAGCGGGGTGCCGTCGGGGGCGAGGTGGTGGCGGGCGAGGATGCCGGGGAGGTAGCCGGGGGCGGTGACCGGTGTGTAGTACGGGGCGAGCGGCGGCAGGCCGCCGGGCCGGGCCAGCAGGGCGGCGATGCGCTCGCGGGCCTCGTCGAAGGCGGTCTCGTAGCCGCCGTCGGCCGCCACGCCCTGCCGGGCGACCCACTGGGGGTCGGGCGCCGGGCGGTGGCCGGCGTCGAGCTGGTCCCAGGAGGCGAGGCAGCCGGAGCCCACGAAGTGGTGGTTGCCGAGCGCCTCGCGCACGCCGAGGTCGGTGAGCACGACGGTGGGGATCCTGCGGTGCAGGGACTCCAGGGCCGCCGTGGAGCTGATGGTGACCAGCAGGTCGGTGCGGTCCAGGACCTCGCCCATGTGGCCGTAGACCAGGCGGAAGTTGGGCGGCGGGTCGGCCCGCTGCACCAGCTTCTGGTAGGGCAGCTCCTCGATGTGGGTGGTGTGTTCGCCGGGCTTTGAGCGCAGCTTGAGCACGACCTCCCGCTCGGGGTGCCGCCGGGCGTGGCGGATCAGCCGTTCGAGGAGGTACGTGCGGTCCCTGCGGTTGTCCGGCACCGAGGGCTGTGCGGCGAAGACCACCGTGTAGGGGCGGTCGCCGTCCGGCTCGCCGGCGTAGGCTGCCCCGCCCAGGAAGGGCAGGGCGACCTCGGTCACCGCGGCGGCGTCGGCGCCGACCCCCTCGTACACGGCGCGGAAACGGTCCGCGTCCTGGCGGGAGTTGGCGAGCACGAGGTCGGCGCCGTGGCGCAGCAGCAGGCCGTCGGCGAGCTTCTCGTAGACGACGCCGACGTAGCCGGTGACGACCACGGGCCGCTCGGCGCGGTCCTGCCAGACCCGGCCGAGCCCGTGCAGCATCGCCTGGACTCCTCCGCCGACCAGGGCGAGGACGAGGACGTCGTAGGAGTCCTCGCCCCGCGCCCGCTCCATGGCGCGCAGGAACTCGACGGCGGTCACCTCGCGGAGCGAGTCCGCGCTGACGCCGACCTCCTGGAGCTGGCGGGCGGTGGGGGTGGCTCGGCCGCGCAGGAGGTAGCCGTCGAGGTGGATCTCCGTGTCCCCGGGGCGGACCCGGGTCGCGGTGAGCGCGCCCCATTTCCACCGGGTGTCGGAGTCCGCCAGGACGGCGACTCTGAGGGCCTTCGTTGCACTTGCTGGCACGCCGTAGACGCTAGGAAGGCATTTCTAGGAACCGCCCAACCGGAATCCAACAAATGGTGAACAGCACATCGCCGAATGGGGAATCGGCCCGCGCGGGCCCCGGAAAAGCGTCCGCTTCACTGCTTCGCCACGCCGCGTTCACCGGGAATCAAGGAAGCGGTAAAGCCGAATGCCGGGCCGTCGCCTAACGTCCCTCACGTGCCCAAGCTCTCCGTCATCGTGCCGTTCTACAACGTGCGGCAGTACGCCCCAGACACCCTGCGGAGTCTGCGCGCCAACGCGCGGGACGACTTCGAGTTCATTCTCGTCGACGACTGCTCCACCGACGGGACCGTGGATCTCCTCGCGCGTGCGGAGCGCGAGCTGCCGGGGGCGGTGCTGGTCATACACGAGAAGAACGGCGGCCTGGCGACGGCCCGCAACACCGGCATCGACCGGGCCCGCGGCGAGTACCTCGCCTTCCTGGACGGCGACGACTGGCTGGCGCCGGGCCACTGCGCCGACCTGGTGACCGCCATCGAGAAGCTGGACGTCGACTTCGTGCGCACCGACCACGTGCAGTGCACGGGGCGCAACCGCACCCTGCACCGGGTCCCGCACGGCCGCCGCAACACGGCCCTGCGCCCGCGTGACGCGATCCTGCCCGCGCACCGCACCACCTCCGTCGATTACGCCTACGCGTGGGCGGGCGTCTACCACCGGCGGCTGGTCGAGCGCGGCCTGCTGCACTTCACCGACGGGCTGCGCACGGCCGAGGACCGGCCGTGGATCTGGAAGCTGCACCGGGAGGCGGAGTCCTTCGCGGTGACCGGGCTGCTCGGGGTGTTCTACCGGCGCGGGGTGGCGTCCTCGCTGACCCAGATCGGCGATGTGCGCCAGCTCGACTTCATCCGGGCCTTCGACGAGGTGCTCGCGGGGGCGGCCGGGGACCCGGACGCGGCGCGGCTGGTGCCGAAGGCGGTCCGCACGTACTGCGCGATCATCTCCCACCACCTCGGTTCCATCGAGCGGTTCGAGCCCGCCGTGGCCCGGATACTGAAGGAGCGGAGCGCGGCGGCGCTGCGGCGGATGCCGCAGGACGCCCTCGACGAGGTGCTGGAGACGATGGACGCCGAGCGGGCCACGCGGCTGCGGCGGCTGCGCCGTCGCGCGGGCGCGGCTTCCGGCCGGCCGGCCGAGGAGGCTGCGGCATGACCACTCAGATCTTCCTGGCGTCGACGCTGTACGGCACGGCCACCCTCGCCGCGGCCCTGGACTCCGGCTGCTTCGCGGCGGCCGACCGGCGGATCCTGCTGGTCACCAACAACGCGGCGACACCGGAGACGACACCGTCCCTGGACGCGGCGCCGGGGTTCGAGCGGCTGCGGGGCCGGTTCGACGACGTGGTGTCGTGGAACGAGGCGATCTACCCCTTCCACCCCGGCGACTGGTCGCCGCGGGCCGGGGACGTGCCGTTGTGGGAGCGGCACCTGCGGCTGGCCTGGGGGCTCGGCGAGGACGACGTGGCGCTGGCCGTGGAGTCGGTCCACGTGCCCCCGGCGCTCGGCGTGGCGCAGATCTTCACCGACGCGCCCCTGACCGTCTACGCGGACGGTCTGATGAGCTACGGGCCCACCCGCACCAAGCTGGCCCCGCTGGTCGGCACCCGTGTGGAACGGCTGCTCCACCTGGACCTGGTGCCGGGGCTCGCGCCGCTGCTGCTGACCGAGTTCGGCGTCGAGCCCGAGGTGGTGCCGTCCGCGGCGTTCACCAAGGTGCTGGCCGGGCTGGCGGACACCGGCGCCGGGCTGCCGGACGTGGAGCGGCCCGCGGTGCTGCTCGGCCAGTACCTGTCGGCGCTGGGCATCCTCTCCGCCGAGGAGGAGGAAGAGCTGCACGTGCGGATGCTGACCGGCGTCGCCGGGCTCGGGCACACGCGCGTGGTGTTCAAGACGCACCCCACCGCCCCGGCCCGCTTCACCCGGGTGCTGGAGGAGGAGGCCGAGCGGCTGGGGGTGGACCTCACCGTGGTGGAGACGCCGGTCCTGGCCGAGGTGCTGTTCCAGCGGATGCGTCCGGCGCTGGTGGCCGGCTGCTTCTCCACGGCCCTGCTCACCGCCTCCGCGCTGTACGGCCTGCCGGTCGCCCGGCTCGGCACCGAGACGCTGCTGGACCGGCTGACGCCGTACGAGAACAGCAACCGGGTGCCCGCCACCCTCGTGGACGCGCTCCTGCCGGACCTGGCGGACCCGGCTGCGGTCGCCGAGGGGCGGCGGGACGCGGATCCCGGGACGCTCGCCGCGCTGGTGCGGGCCGTCGGGTTCGCGATGCAGCCGAAGGTGCTGCCGGAGCTGCGGCCGCAGGCGGAGGCGTATCTGCGCGCGCACCTGGACGCCCGCACCTGGCGGTACTTCAAGAAGCGCAGGCTCACCTCGCTGGGCCTGCCGGGCGGCATCCCGGCCCGGCTGGGATTCCTGCCGCACAACTCCACGGCCCGCAGGGTGGTGCGCCGGGCCCGGTCGATCCGGCGCTCGATCGGGCGGTGACGGCCGGGCGGACGCCCGGCGGGGGGCGAGTGTTCACCCGCCGTCCGCCCGGAAGCCACCCGCGGACCGTCGCCCTCGGGCACATTCGGCCTCCGGTCGGAGAACGGTGGAGCGCGTGACGAAGCCCCTGGCGGGATTGTTCAAGGCACGGCAGCGGGAGGCACCCGGCCCGGGCCCGTACGCCCGGAGCCTGCGCCTGTGCGGCGAGCACCTGGCCGCAGCGGAGCCGGGGGCCGCCGGGGCCGGTGGCCCGCAGGCCCGGCTGACCCGGGCGATCGGCGCCTTCGCGGCCTCGCTCGACGGACCGGCGGCGGATCCCTTCGACGCCCTGCTCCAGGTCGGCGAGCGCGCGCTGGAGGCGGGCGGGGAGCGCGGTCTCGGGCTGGCGCTGGGACTCGCCGAGTCGGCGGCCGGGATCCGGCGGCGGTCCAAGGGGGCGTGGCGGCTGCGCGGCCTGGCGCTGGACGGGCTGGGCCGCGGCGACGAGGCGCTGGAGTGCTACGAGCGCTACGCCGCGCTGCTGCCCGACGGCCGCCCGGCGCCCGAGGTCGCCCGCCGCACGGACACCCTGCGCCGCCGCCGGGAGTGCCTGGAGGCGGCCGTCGCGCTCTTCCCCGGGGAGGGCGCCGAGCTGCGGGAACTGCTCGGCGAGCCCACCTCGACCACCGCGGTCCTGGCGCCGCGCTTCGACGCCTATGTGCGGGCGCGGGTGGCCGGACACGGCCCGGGCGATCCCGCGGTACGGCGGCTCCTCGCGCTGTACGGCCGCTACCGGCGGCTGGTCGAGCGGGACCTGGTGCCCGACCCGCTGCTGGGCGGCACCGCCCCGGTCGACGTGGGCGGGCTGCGGGCCCTGGTCGCGGGACGGACGGTGTGCGTGGTGGCGAACGCCGGTGACGTGTCCGGGAGCGCGCTGGGCGCCGGGATCGACGGCTACGACCTGGTGGTGCGCTGCGACGAGTTCCGGCTGCGGGCCGAGGGCACCGGCGGGCGCACCGACCTGCACGCCGTCACGCTGCGGGGCGACACCCCGTGGGACGGTCCGGCCTGGACGCAGCGGGCCGGGGTCCGGCTGGTGTTCGGCGACCCGGTCGCCGGCTGGCGCCGCGCCCTGCGGGAGCGGCTCGTGCCCGGCGCGCAGGACCACGTCGCGGACGCCTCGCTGCGCCGTCCCCTGAGCGACCCGGCGCTGCTGGGCGAGGACGGCTGGGGCGCGGCGCCGACCACGGCGTTCACCGTGCTCCGGCTCCTGGACTTCCTGGACGCGAGCCCCCGCCTCGACCTCGTCGGCTTCACCCCGGCCGGCCGGCTGCGGCCCCGGGAGGCCGAGTGGGTCGGGCGCCGCGCGACGCACGTCGACGACAGCAAGATGAGGATCGCCCTGCGATGACCCACCCCTCCCCCGGTTCCCCCTCCTCCGCCGACGACCGGAGCGCCGTCACCGGCAGGCGCCGGATCGCGTTCGCCGTGTACACCGACGAGGACGGCCTGGCCGCGCTGGCCGTGCTGGTCCGCAGCCTGGTGCTGAGCAACCCCCGGGTGTGCGAGGACGTGGTGGTGCTCCACCCCGGTCTGCCCGAGGCCTCGTTCGACGCGCTGCGCCGGCTGCACCCGCGCATCGTCACCCGCCGCGCCGAGGACCGCGGCGCCGTCCTGCGGCCGGCCGGGTACGACACCGTCGTCGCCCTCGGTGCCGGGTCCGTCGTCCTGGGCGACCTCGGCGAGCTGCTGCGGATGCGGTTCGGCGTGGCCGCGGTGCCGCAGGTGCTGGACGCCGGACAGGACGGGGAGCGGCGGGCGGTGCTGCCGGACGGCCTCTTCGTGGTCCAGTGCGCCGACCTGGACGAGGCCCTGGCCGAGCGGCTCGGTGACCCGGGCGGCGCCGACCCGGTGGCCGACGGCGACGTGACCCCGCTGGACGCGCGCTACGACTTCCTCGCCCGGCGGCTGTACGGGGACCTGCCGGTGCCCGCCCCGGTCGCCGTGCTGCGGTTCACGGGGCCGGCCGACGCGCCGGGGTACGGTCCGGCCACCGAGGCGTGGCGGCGTTTCGAGATGGGCGACGAGGAGTTCCGGGCCGCCTACCGGGCCCTGCCCGGCGGCAAGCACCCCGACCTGCTGGCGCACCTCGCGCCGCCGCTGCTCAGGGCGCGGCCCTCGCTGGACCTGGCCCGCACGGTCGCCGAGGTGTACCGGGGGCAGGGCCGCTACGACGAGGCCGTGGACGT
Organism: Streptomyces hyderabadensis; assembly: GCF_020404845.1. Classification (GTDB taxonomy): domain Bacteria; phylum Actinomycetota; class Actinomycetes; order Streptomycetales; family Streptomycetaceae; genus Streptomyces; species Streptomyces hyderabadensis. Next base: position 76,701 of record NZ_JAIOJZ010000007.1, read on the forward strand.
GCTCGCCCCGGTCGTCGCGGACCGGCTGGACGCGCCGCGCTGCCACGAGACGCTGGGCGTCTGCCTGATGGCGCTGTCGCGCTACGACGAGGCGGAGGCGCACCTGCTGCTGGCGGCGGCCTCCCCCGGCCTCGCCCCCCGCGCCTTCGCGCAGCTGGCCCGGCTGGCCTGGCTGTGCGGGCGGGAGGCGGACGCGCACGCCTACGCCCTGGAGGGCCTGGCCGCCGACCCCACGGACGCGGGCTGCCACGCCTGGTGCGCCCGCACCCGTCCGGACGTGCCCGGGCCGCGCCGGCCCGAGGGCGCCGCCGCCGAACAGCTCGGGCACGTGGCGCTGTTCGCGGAGGGCCGGGAGAACGCCGGGGACCGGGTGCTGCCGGAGGCGGTGCGCCTGTGCTTCGGCGCGGACACCGGGCCGAGCCGCTGGCACCCGCAACCGGTGCACCGGCTGGTCGACGAGGCGGCGCTGGAGGAGCTGAACGCGCGGCGCGGGGTGGTGGTGGGCGGCGGCGGGCTCTTCCTGCCGGACACCTCGCCCAACGGCAACAGCCACTGGCAGTGGAACGTGCCGGACGAGCTGCTGGCCCGCGTAAGCGCGCCGCTGGCGGTGTTCGCGGTCGGCTACAACGTGTTCGACGGGCAGCGCTACCGGCGGGGCCGGTTCGCTCAGAGCCTGCGGGTGCTGGTCGAGCGGTCGTCGTTCTTCGGGCTGCGCAACCACGGTTCGATCGAGCGGGTCCGGGAGCTGCTGCCCGCCTCCCTGCGCGACCGGGTGCGCTACCAGCCCTGCCCGACCACGGTCGCCCGGCACCTGGTCCCGGGGTGGACGGACCCGGCCGAGCGGTCGGACACCGTCCTGGTGAACTGCGCCTACGACCGCGCCGGGCTGCGCTTCGGCCACGACTACGGCCACTTCCTGGCCCAGCTGGCCGCCGCGCTCGGCACCCTGCGGGAGCGGGCGGACGTCCGGTACGCGGCGCACATGCCGGCCGACGAGCGCTTCGTGCACGACCTGCGGCGCGAGCACGGCATCGCGCTGCCCGTGGAGCAGCTGTACGCCATGCCGAACGACGCGATCCGCGACCTGTACCGGCGTGCCCGGCTGGTGATCGGGATGCGCGGGCACGCCGGGATGATCCCATTCGGCTGCGGGACGCCGATCCTGAGCCTGGTGTCCCATCCGAAGCTCGCCTACTTCCTGACGGACGTCGGGCACCCGGAGTGGGGACTGTCGGTGCACGACCGGCGGCTGGGCCCGAGGCTCGCGGAGCGGGCGGCCGCGCTGCTCGACGACCACGCGGCGGCCGTGGCCGAGGTGCACGGCGCGCAGCAGGCCCTGTGGCGCATCACGCGGTCGAACGTCGGGGAGCTGCGGGACACGTTCGGTCTGGGGAAAACTCCGGAACGGGACTGAAACACCAAGAATTCACTTCCGCTGCGAACGGAGTTCTCCTTTCCGAGCCCGTACGGCCACCGCGGGATCCGGGCGCCTGGTTAGCCTGTTCCAATCTCCCCGCATCTCTCCCATCCTCGAACGTGAGAGGCCCGCGTGCCGAAACTGTCCGTCGTCGTGCCCATGCACAATGTGGAATCCTTCGCCGAGAGCACTCTGAGAAGTCTCGCCAACAACGCGGACCCGGACTTCGAATTCCTGCTCGTCGACGACTGCTCCACGGATTCCACCCCGTGGTGGATCGACCGCTGGGCGGACGGGCGCACCGACACCCGGGTGATCCGGCACGAGACGAACCGGGGCATAGCGCAGGCCCGCAACAGCGGTATCGACGCGGCCCGGGGCGACTTCGTCACCTTCCTCGACGGCGACGACTGGTACGGCCCCGGCTACCTGGCCGAACTGGTGTCCCGGGTGGAGGAGCTGGGCTGCGACTTCGCCCGCACCGACCATGTGCAGGCCACCGGCACCGAGCGGGTGATCCGGCGGCCCCCGGCGCCCGCGCGCGACATCGTGATGGACCCGCGCGACGGCATCGCGCCGCCGCACATGGAGACGATGGTCGACTACCCCTTCGTCTGGGCGGGGATCTACCGGCGCCACCTCTTCGACGACGGCGGCATGCGCTTCGCGAGCGAACTGCGCACCGCCGAGGACCGGTTGTGGATCTGGCGGCTGCACCTGAAGGCCGCCACGTACGCGTCGGTGGGACTGCACGGGGTGTTCTACCGGCGGGGCGTCGCCACCTCGCTCACCCAGATAAAGGACTCTCGGCAGCTGGACTTCATCCCGGCCTACGACATGCTGCTGAAGGAGCTGTCGGAGGACCGGGAGGCCGAGCGCTTCCTGCCCAAGGCGGTACGCACCTACTGCGCCATGATCGCCTTCCACCTCGGCAAGGTGGACGAGTACGAGTCCTCGGCGGCCCAGCGGCTCCGCCGGGAGGCGCGGGACGCGCTGCACCGCATGCCCCAGCACGTGCTGGAGGAGACCCTCCGGACCATCGACAGGACTCGCAGCAGGCTGCTCGGCCGCCTGCGTGACGGGCGGAAGGCTGCCTGATCCATGCCCCACAAGACCCAGATCTTCCAGGTCTCCACGCTGTACGGCGCGGCCACCCTCGCCGCGGCGCTCGACGCCGGCCTGTTCGGGCCGCGCGACGGCGCCCGGCGCGTGCTGCTGGTCTCCAACAACGCGGCGATACCCGAGACCGCCCTGCGCCTGGACGAGATGCACGGGTACGGGCGAATATCCGGCCGGTTCGACGACGTGGTGTCGTGGAACGAGGCGATCCGCCCGCACCACCCCAGCGCCTGGGGCCCGCGGGGCAACGACGTGTCGCTGTGGCAGAAGGCCTTCCGGCTCGCCTGGGGCATCGGCGAGCGGGACCTGATCGAGCTGGCCGTCGAGTCGATCCAGGTCAACCCGGCCCGCGCGCTGGCGGCGATCTTCTCCGAGGCGGCCCTGCACGTGTACGCCGACGGCCTGATGAGCTACGGCCCGACCCGCGAGAAGCTGCCGCTGACCCTCGCCCGCCGCATCCGCCGCCTGCTCCACCTCGACCTGATCCCCGGTCTGCGGCCGATGCTGCTCTCGGAGTTCGGCGTCGAGCCCGAGATCGTCCCCGACGCGGCGTTCCGCGCGGTGCTCGACGAGATCTCCCGGGAAGCGGCCGACGGCCCCGAACTGGCCCCCGTGGTACGGGAGAAGCCGACGGCCGTACTGCTCGGCCAGTACCTGGCGGCGATCAACGTCCTCACCGCGCAGGAGGAGGAGGACCTGCACGTCCGGATGCTGACCGGGGCCGCGCGGGCCGGGCACCGTTCCGTGGTCTTCAAGCCCCACCCGACGGCGCCCGCCGGCTACACGGCGGCCCTGAGCAAGGCGGCGGCGGACGCGGGCGTGCGGCTCACGGTGCTGGACGCGCCCCTGCTGGCCGAGACCCTGTACGACCACTGCGCCCCGGAGCTGGTCGTCGGCTGCTTCTCGACGGCGATGGTGACCGCCTCCGCCTACTACCGGGTGCCCGTCGCCCGGGTCGGAACCGCGCTGGTGATGGAGCGGCTCAAGCCGTACCCGAACAGCAACCGGGTGCCGCTGGCCGTCGTGGACCACCTGGTGCCCGACCTGGAGGGCGGCCGGGAGCCGGCGCTCGTCGGCGCGGCGCCCGAGTCCCTGTCGCCGCTGGTGCGGGCCATCGGCTTCTGCATGCAGCCCAAGACCTACCCGGAGCTGCGCAGGCCGACGGAGGAGTGGCTGCGCGGCCACCTCTCCGCCACCCCCGGGTACTACTTCCCCGAGCTGCGGCTGACCGAGCTGGGCCTGCCCGGCAGCCGCCCGCAGCTGCGCGCGAAGCTCCAGGTGCGGCGGGCCAGGCGCGTGGTGCGCCGGGCGGTGCGGCGCGGTGCCGGGAGGAAGTGAGCGGGCCGGGCGGGAACGCCGGAGCCCCCCGCCCTGGCGGCGGGGGCTCCGGCGTCCTCGTGCTCGTCCCGACGGCTCAGCCGAGCCAGCGGCCCAGCCGCAGCCGCGTCCACAGCAGGGCGGCGGCGAACGAGAGCACGACCGTGACGGCCGTCAGACCGGCGAGGGCGCCCGCGGCGCCCGCCCAGCCCGCGTCCGCCGACACCAGCCGCGGGGCGAGCGCCTCCAGGAACAGCAGGTGGACCAGGTAGGCGCCGAAGGAGGCCCCGGCGAGCCTGCCGAGGAGCGGCCGGAACCGCCCGGGCACCCTGATCCGGTCGAGCGCCATGAGCAGGGTGCCGGCGAGCAGCGCCACGGCCACGGAGGCGTACGGGCTCGGGAAGTGCACCCGGTGCTCGTAGGCGGCGACCGCGGCCCACGCGCACAGCCCGCCGCCCAGCCACAGCAGGCGTCGGCGGCGGCCCGCGACCGCGGATCCGGGCAGCGACAGCAGCACGGCCCCGGCGACGGCGTAGGCGATCTGGTAGACGCCGAACTGCCAGGCGAAGGGCGGCACACGGACGTCGAAGAGGCGCCCCAGGTCGCCCAGGAGGGTCGGCGCGAGCGCCAGGCCGAGCAGCGCGGCGCCCGCGCCCCAGGGCCGCTTGCCGTTGCGGACCAGGACGGCCACCGACAGCAGCAGGATCACGGGGACGTAGGCGTACAGGTACCAGAGGTGGAAGGCGGGCTGCACCGAGCCGAACACCGCGTCCCGGGCGAGGTCGCGGGTGGGGTCGGTGTTGGCGTCCCGGATCCAGTCCCACAGCAGGTAGAGGGCGGTCCACACGGCGAGCGGCACGAGGATGCGGGTGAGCCGCTTGCGGACCTGCCGGCCGTCGCGGGGCGGGGCCCCGCTGAGCACGACCCAGCCGGCGATCGCGAAGAACAGGGGTACGGCGCACCGGCTCAGCGCGTCCCCGGCGAGCGCGGTCCAGTAGACGGGCCCGCCCTCCGAGGGGGTGCGGTCCACGGCCTTCATGAGTTCGCCCGCGGCGTGGCAGACGATGACGCCGACCGAGGCCAGGACCCGCAGCAGGTCGATGTCGTACCGGTGCTCCCCGCGGGGACGCGCCGCCTTCTCCCCGGCGAGGACGGGGACGGTGGGGCGCACGGACTCGGCGGCGGTCAGGGGCTCGGCGGCGATGGGTGGTCACTCCCGGGTTGGACGCGCGGGCCGGGCGCTGGGGGCCGGGCCGGAGGATCGGGATGCCCGCGTCGTGCGCCCCCGCGACCGGGGCGCGCGCCGGGCACGTCGACGCAGGCTATGAGAACGCCGTGAGCGCCGAAAGCGGCGCGGGATGAACTTCGGCGACCTGTGGGTGACCTTCCGGTGAACACCGGGGTCCTCCACCGTCCGGCCGTCCGGCGTTCCGCAGAAGTTTGCCTCCTGGTCCGTTCGGACGCTCCTGCTCGGGGAGGGACATCCCTAACCTGGCCCCACCCACCCCACTGGCGTTCCACGTACCCACGTTCACCTCTGTGACGGATCGAGGTCGTTGACCCATGAACAGCCGCACCCTTCTCCGCAGTTCGGCCTCCCGGCGCCTGCTGCGTCCCGTGGCCGATCTCATCGATCAGCGCATCGAGCGACGGATCCGCGCGGCCGACGCCCGGCGGCCGGTACCGGACACCGACGCGGTCGAGAAGCAGCGGCTCACCTTCGAACTGCTCGTGGGCGCGTCCGGGCGGGGCCTGTCCCGAATGGTGGCCAAGGGCTCCCTGGACCGGCTGCACCGCGAGGTCGCGGCCCTGACCGGGGACCGCGGCGCGGCGGAGCGCAACGTCGCCACCGCCTACCGCCTCCTGATCGCGCTGGAGTCGCTGGGCGTGGGCCGGGTGGCGGGCGGCACCATGAACATCTGCGGCAAGCTCGGCACCATCCCCCTGCTCGATCCGCCGAACGACGAGATCCTGGAGATAGGCACGCTGTACGGCATGTTCTCCACCGGGCTGATCCGGATGATGGAGCGCGACGGCCGCAGCCCGCGCCTGACCATCGTGGACCCGTTCGCCGGCGTCCAGCTCCAGCCCGGCACCACGGTGCGCCCCGACCCGACGGGCACCCCGGTCGCCGAGGACGCGGTGCGCACCAACCTCGCCCTGGCCGGTCCGGCCGGCGTCGCGGCCCGCGTCCAGCAGGGTTTCTCCGAGGACCCCGGCACCCGTGCGGCCGTCTCGGACCGCTCCTACGGCGTGATCGTGGTCGACGGCGACCACTCGGCGAAGGGGGTGCGCCAGGACCTCCAGTGGGCCGAGGAGATCGCCGCGCCCGGCGCGGTCGTCGTCCTGGACGACTTCGGGGACCCGAGCTGGCCGGGCATCAAGGAAGCCCTCGACGAGCACCTGAAGGACGACACCCGCTTCACCTACCTCGGCAAGGCGGCCCACTCCGCCTTCCTGCGGGCGGCCTGAGCACCGAGGGAACAGTGGTACGGCCGAAGGAGCGGAGCGAGTGACCGAGGCGGTCGTGAGCGCGCCGGTGGCGCCTCCCGTCGCAGACACCTCCCGCGCGCCCGGGCGGGCGCCGCGGGCGAAGGGCGCCCCCGGGCGGCTGCGCGCCCTGGACGGGCTGCGGCTGGTGGCCGCGCTGATGGTGGCGGCGTACCACTACGGCGGACGCGGCGGGGCGGTGGCCGATGCCTGGGGCAGTTCACCGGCCCGTCAGTTCCCGACGCTGCACACCCTGTTCGCCTACGGCTGCCTCGGGGTGCAGATCTTCTTCGTGATCAGCGGGTTCGTGATCTGCATGAGCGGCTGGGGACGTTCGCTGACGTCGTTCTCCGCCTCCCGCGCGGCCCGGCTGCTGCCCGCCTACTGGGTGGCGGTCGTCCTGGTCACGGCGGTGTTCGCGCTGCCGGTGGTGGCCTACGACGCGGTGTCGCCGAGCGACGCGCTGGTCAACCTGACCATGCTCCAGCAGCCGCTGGGCGCGGACCGGGTGCTGGGCGTGTGCTGGACGCTGTGGGTGGAGGTCCGCTTCTACGCGCTGTTCGCGCTGTGTGTGGTGCTGCCCGGGGCGAGCCGCGGGCGGGTCGTGCTGTTCTGCGCCGGCTGGCTGCTGGCGTCGGCACTCGCGCAGGCCGCCCACGAGCCGCTGCTCGACCTGGTGCTGATGCCGGAGTACGCGCCGTTCTTCGTCGGCGGCATCGGCCTGTACCTCCTCCACCGCGACCGGCGGGACGCCCACGCCTGGGGCATCGTGGCGGCCGGTTTCCTCGTGGGGCAGCACCACGCGGTGCGCGAGCTGTGGAACGCCGCCGACCCGCACGCTTTCGCCCACCGCACCGCTCTCGGCATCGTCCTGGTCGTCGCGCTCGGCTTCGCGGCGGTCGGGGCGGTGGCGCTCGGCCTGCTGGACCGGGTGAACTGGCGGGGACTGACCGTGGCCGGGGCGCTGACGTACCCGTTCTACCTGGTCCACGAGCACCTGGGCTGGGTGGTGATCCACGTCCTGCACCGCGGCCTGCGGGTGCCGGCGGCGGCGACCTTCGCGCTAACGGCCGCCGCGATGCTGGCCCTGGCGTGGGTGCTGCACCGGTACGTGGAACGGCCGCTGACGCCGTGGCTGCGTACGGTGCTGACGCGGACACGTTGAGCGATTCGTGCGATTTTCCGACCGTCGGATCGCGCGTGCCCCCTCCCTTTCCGGCGCCGAGGATGCATCCTCGCCTCATGGCCACTGCGCAAGAGACGCACGAGTACCCCGGTGAGCTGAACGACGTCCCCGGCTGGTTCTGGCCGCTCGACCAGGTGCTGTTCTCCTGGTTCCTGGAGCGGCAGGAGCGGCTGGACACCCGCGGCGACCTGCTGGAACTGGGCGCCTACCTGGGCAAGAGCGCGATCCTGCTCGGGCACCGGCTGCGGGACGGCGAGACGCTCACCGTCTGCGACCTGTTCGGGGCCGAGCCCCCGGACGCGGCCAACCGGGCGGAGGCGGCCAAGTCGTACTCCTCGCTCACCCGCCAGGCCTTCGAACGGAACTACCTCTCTTTCCACGACACCCTGCCGACGATCATCCAGGCACCCAGCTCCGCGGTGGTCGACGAGGTCGCGCCGGGCAGCTGCCGCTTCGTCCACATCGACGCCTCGCACCTGTACGAGCACGTCGAGGGCGACATCGGCGCGGCCAGGGAGCTGCTGGGGCCCGACGGCATCGTCGTCCTGGACGACTTCCGCAGCGAGCACACCCCCGGCGTCGCCGTCGCGGCCTGGGAGGCGGTGCTCAACCGCGGGCTGCGCCCGGTCTGCCTGAGCACCCAGAAGCTGTACGGCACCTGGGGCGATCCGGAGCCGGTGCGCGAGGAGCTGCTGGCGGCGCTGCGCGGGCGCGACGACATCTCCGTGACCGTGGAGCGGGCCGCCGGGCACCAGCTGGTGCGCACCCGCGCCAAGGGCAAGCGGCTGCGGCCGCCCTCGCTGCCGGCCTCCCGGCACCCGGCGCCCGGGCCGGTCCTCGGGGCGGGCCGGGCACAGGCCGCCGCGGCCGTGCCCGCCCCGGCCCCGCAGGCCCGCCCGGTGGCGCGGCCGGCCCGGCCGTCCACCCCGCGGGACCGCACCCGGCGGCTCGCCCTGGACCTGCTGCCACCGCTGGTCACGCGGGCGGTGCGCCGGTACCGGGCGGCGCGGCGGGCGGCGGCGGGCAGGGCCCCGGGGACGGCTCAGTCGAGGCCGTAGGACGCCGCGACGCCCGCGATCACCAGGGCCAGCGACTCCTCGAAGTGCCGGTCGTAGTCCGTGAAGATCTCCGCGCCCGCCGCGGCCGTCAGGGGGTAGGCGGCCAGCAGGCGGGCGCGTTCGTCCACGTCGAAGCCCTCCCGGCGCTCGCCGGGCACGGGCTCGACGCCCTGTTCCTCGGTGACGAAACCGAGCGTGAACAGATACGTCGTGGTGGCCGCCCGGACCGCCTGGGCGAGGGTGAGCCCGGTGGCGGTGAGCAGCCTGAGGGTCTCCTCCATCTGCTCGGCGTGCACCGCGCCGGTGAAGCGTGAACCGCTGAACACCCTGGCGCCGTCGCGGTAGGCGAGCAGGGACGCGCGCAGCCCGCGGTTGGCCTTGAGCAGCCGCTCCCGCCAGGTGTCGGCCGGGTCGAGGGGGGTCCCGGCGACCATCCGCCGGTACATCTCGGTGGCCATCTCGTCGAGCAGCGCCTGCTTGTCCTTGAAGTGCCAGTAGAGGGCGGGCGCCTTGACGTCCAGCTCCCGCGCGATGGTGCGCAGGGTCAGGCCGTCCAGACCGACCTCGTTCAGCAGCTTCAGCGCCGTGTCCGCGACCCGTCGGCGGTCGAGGGGGGCGCGTCGTTCCGTACTCACACTTGACAGCTTAACGACGTTAAGGCCATCCTCGAACCCGGACGGCACTTAACAAAGTTAAGGAGACTTGTCGTGAATGTCGCTGATGCAGCGGAAACGCAGGTTCTGATCGTCGGCGCGGGCCCCACCGGCCTCGCCCTCGGGGTCGACCTGGCCCGGCGCGGGGTGGACGCGCTGGTCCTGGAGGCCGCGGGGCAGCTGTTCCCGGGCTCGCGGGGCAAGGGCTTCCAGCCCCGCACCATGGAGGTCTTCGACGACCTCGGCGTCCTGGACGCCATCCACGCGGTGGGCGGCCCCTACCCGATCGGCATGATCTGGAAGGACGGCGAGCGGGTCGGCGAGCACCACATGTTCGAGCCGGCCGAGCCGAGCGAGGACTCGCCGTACAACAGGTCGTGGATGGTGCCGCAGTGGCGCACGCAGGAAGTCCTGGCGGACCGCCTCGCGGAGCTGGGCGGCGAGGTCGCCTTCCACCACGAGGTCGTCGGTGTCACGCAGGACGCGGCGGGCGTGACCGCACACCTCTCCTCGGGCCGGACCATACGCGCCCGCTACCTGGTCGCGGCGGACGGCGGCCGGTCGGCGGTGCGCCGCGCGCTGGGCATCGGCATGACCGGCGAGGACGTCGACCCGAACCCGACGCTGGTGGCGGACGTGCGGATCAGCGGCCTGGACCGCGACAACTGGCACGTCTTCCCCCCGCGCGAGGGCGCCGGCTTCCTCGCCGTCTGCCCCCTGGCCGGCACCGAGGACTTCCAGGTGATGGCGCGGTTCGAGGAGGGCGCCACGGTGGACACCTCCCCGGACGGCGTCCGCAAGACCGTCGCGGAGCGCTCGCACATCGCCGCCGAGGACGTGACCGAGGTCCGCTGGGCCTCCGACTTCCGGCCGCGCGCGGCGCTGGCCGACCGCTTCCGCGCCGGCCGGGTGTTCATCGCCGGCGACGCCGCGCACGTGCACTCCCCCGCGGGAGGTCAGGGGCTGAACACCAGCATCCAGGACGCCTACAACCTGGGCTGGAAGCTGGACGCGGTACTGAAGGCGAGTGCCCCGGCCGCGCTCCTGGACAGCTACGAGGAGGAACGGCGCCCGATCGCCGCGGACATGCTCAACCTGTCGACCGCCGTGCACCGCGGCGAGGTGCGGCGCGGCAGGGCGACCCGGCAGCTGGGGATCGGGTACCGGGACTCGTCGCTCACGGTGGAGACACGGGGCACCGTCGGCGAGGACGCGGTGCGGGCCGGGGACCGCGCACCCGACGGCCGGGTGGACGGCGTACGGCTCTTCGACGCCTTCCGGGGGCCGCACTGGACGCTGCTGGCGCTGGGCGTCGAGGCGCCCGGCAGTGGCGTGGGCGCGGCGGTACGGGTGGTGCAGGGAGGCCCGCACGGGGCGTACGGGACGGGGCTGTTCCTCGTACGCCCGGACGGGTACGTCGGGTGGGCCTCGGACACGCCGGAGGGCCTCGACGCCTACCTGGGCCGGTTCGGGCTGGGCGCCTGAGGCCCGAACCCGGTCACGCGTGCCCTCAGAAGGCGTCCGAGGGCACGTACGTCCCCCAGACCTCCCGCAGCGCGTTGCACACCTCGCCGACCGTCGCCCGGGCCCGCAGCGCGTCCTTCATCGGGTACAGGACGTTGTCCTCGCCCTCGGCGGCCTTCTTCAGGGCCGCCAGTGCCGAGTCCACCGTCTGCTGGTCGCGCTCGGCGCGGAGCTTGGCCAGCCGCTCGGCCTGCTGGGCCTCGATGGCCGGGTCGACGCGCAGCGGCTCGTAGGGCTCCTCCTCGTCGAGCTGGAAGCGGTTGACGCCGACCACGACCCGCTCGCCGGAGTCGGTCTCCTGGGCGATGCGGTAGGCCGAGCGCTCGATCTCGTTCTTCTGGAAGCCGTGCTCGATGGCGTTGACGGCGCCGCCGAGGTCCTCCACCTTGCCCATCAGCTCCAGCGCGGCCGCCTCGACGTCGTCGGTCATCTTCTCGACGACGTAGGAGCCGGCGAACGGGTCGACGGTCGCCGTCACGTCCGTCTCGTAGGCGAGGACCTGCTGGGTGCGCAGGGCCAGGCGGGCGGACTTGTCGGTGGGCAGCGCGATGGCCTCGTCGAAGGAGTTGGTGTGCAGCGACTGCGTGCCGCCGAGGACCGCGCCCAGGCCCTGCACGGCGACGCGGACCAGGTTCACCTCGGGCTGCTGGGCGGTCAGCTGCACACCCGCGGTCTGGGTGTGGAAGCGCAGCATCAGCGACTTGGGGTTCTTCGCGCCGAACTCCTCCTTCATCACCCGCGCCCAGATCCGGCGGGCCGCCCGGAACTTGGCGACCTCCTCCAGGATCGTCGTGCGGGCCACGAAGAAGAAGGAGAGACGGGGCGCGAAGTCGTCGACGTCCATGCCGGCCGCGACCGCGGTGCGCACGTACTCGATGCCGTCGGCGAGGGTGAACGCGATCTCCTGCGCGGGCGAGGCACCGGCCTCGGCCATGTGGTAGCCGGAGATCGAGATGGTGTTCCACTTCGGGATCTCGGCCCTGCAGTACTTGAAGATGTCCGCGATCAGGCGGAGGGAGGGCTTGGGCGGGAAGATGTACGTGCCCCGCGCGATGTACTCCTTCAGCACGTCGTTCTGGATCGTGCCGGTGAGCTTGTCCGCGCTCACGCCCTGCTCCTCGGCGACGAGTTGGTAGAGCAGGAGCAGCAGGGCGGCCGGCGCGTTGATCGTCATCGACGTGGAGACCTTGTCCAGCGGGATCCCGCCGAACAGCACCCGCATGTCGTCGATGGAGTCGATGGCGACGCCGACCTTGCCGACCTCGCCGCTCGCGATCGGCGCGTCGGAGTCGTGGCCCATCTGGGTGGGCAGGTCGAAGGCGACCGACAGGCCCATCGTGCCGTTGGCGATCAGCTGCTGGTAGCGGGCGTTGGACTCGGTCGCCGTGCCGAAACCGGCGTACTGGCGCATCGTCCAGGGCCGCCCGGTGTACATCGACGGGTACACGCCCCGGGTGAAGGGGTACGACCCGGGCTCGCCCAGCTTCTCGGCCGGGTCCCAGTCCGCCAGGGAGTCGGGCCCGTAGACCGGTTCGATGGGCAGCCCGGACTCGGACTCACGCGTCATGGTGTGATGCCTCCCGCTGAGCACATGTTCGACACACTCGAACTACCCGTCATTAGTCGCCGATACAGACCGACACTGCGACGGACTGTATCCGCGCGCGTGCGCCCGGTGGAGAGGCGCACGCTGGGACCTTCCTCACAACCTCGGTGCGGCCCCGGTCACAACGATGCCGCGCCGTTCGCGAGGCGTCATCCGCGGGAACAACTCAAGGGGACGCCGGTGCGGGGCCGGGGGACGACGGGGGGCCGGGATGCGCGGGACGGGCACGGGGAGCACGGGACGGACGGTCGCCGTCGCGCTGGGGGCCGTGCTGGTGGCGGGCGGCTGCACCGTGCAGGGCACGGGCCCGGACGGCAGGGGGCACGCGCCGGTGCGCATAGACGTCACCACCGGGGCCCCGTCGAAGAGCCCGGCGCCCCGGGACCGCCGGTCGCCCAGCGCGCCCTCGCCCCGCCCGGAGCCCGCCCGGGTGCTGTGGGAGCGGGGCGACACCGGCCGGGACGTCCGTGAACTGCAGGCCAGGCTGCGTCAGGTCGAGTGGCTCGTGGACGGGCCGACCGGGACGTACGACGACCTGACCGAGCGCGCGGTGCGCGGCTTCCAGGGCAAGCGCGGACTGCCGCGGACCGGCCGGACGGACACCGTCACCTGGCGGCGGCTGCTCGGGATGTCGCACGAGCCGGGCAGGTGGGAGCTGTATCTGATGGGCGGCCAGCCCGCCGCCGCGCCCGACCCGCGCTGCACGACGGGCCGGGTGCTGTGCGTCAGCAAGTCGAGCCGGACGCTGCGCTGGATGGTCGACGGGCGGACCGTGTCCACGATGTCCGTGCGCTTCGGCTCGCAGTACACGCCGACCCGGGAGGGCGTCTTCCACGTCTACTGGAAGTCCCGCCACCACGTCTCGACGCTCTACGACTCGGCCATGCCGTACGCGATGTTCTTCAGCGGCGGCCAGGCCGTGCACTACTCCTACGACTTCGCGGCCCGCGGCTACGCCGGTGCCTCGCACGGCTGTGTCAACGTGCGCGACGAGGCGGCGATCGCGGACCTGTACGCGCAGGTGAGGAACGGCGACAAGGTCGTCGTGTACTGGTGAGGCGGCGAGCGGCACCCCCGCCGGACGGTGAAGGGGCGCGGACGGGACCGGGGGAACGTGTCCCGCCCGCGCCGAGGTGCACGAGCCGCAGGTACGGGGGGAACCCCGGCTCGGTGCGGAAGCCGATGACCAGTCGGCTCACTCATTACTGCGTCACGGCGGCCGAAAGTGTCACACCCCCGGCGGAAGAAACCTCGCCGCCCATGAAAGCGCAGGTCAGACGGTGCTCGCGGCGGACGACGCGTCGGGCTGGGGCGGCCGGGACTCACGGCCGGAGGAGGCGTGCGGGTCGCGGGGGCGGTACGGGTGGGCGGGGTGCTGGGGAGCGCGGCCGGGCGTGGCTATGTCGGGGTCGGCGTCGTCGGCGTCGTCACCGCTGCCGCCGTCGCCGTCGTCCTGGTCCCCGTCGTCGCCCTTCTTCCCGCTGTTGCCCTTGCCGTTCTTGTCGCCCTTACCGCTCTTGTCCTTCTTTTCCTTCTTGCTCTTCTTGTCGCTCTCGCCGTTCTTCTCGCCCTGGCCGTCGCCGTCGCCCGAGTCCCTGCGCGGCTCGCCCTCGCGGGCCGGGTCCGCCGCGTCGCCGTGGTCGCCGCCGTCCCGGCCGCCGCCGGCGGTCCCGGCGAGGAGGGTGGCGCAGTACTTCGCGACCCGTGCCGCGCCCCCGGCCGCCTCCTTCAGCGCGCGCCGGTGGGCGGTGTCGAGTTCCTTGCCGGCGCGCACCGTGCGGCAGGACGCGGCGAGGCCCGACCGCTGTCCGGCAGAGCCGCCCCGGTCGGGGTCGTCGGCGTCGTCGCCGTCCCGCGGCGTGGTGCCGCCGTCGGGCGTGCCCGGGGCGGTGCCGGGTACCGACCCGCCCCGCAGGCCCTCCAGCGGCGAGGGCGGGGCGGAGGGGCGGCCCGGGGAGACCGCGGCCGAGACGGTGGCGGCGGGTTCCGGTTCGCCGCGGTCGAAGGGGGTCGGCAGCACTCCGGTTCCGGCCGCCGCGGCCACGCCGCCGATCATGCCGACGGTCAGCGCGGCGGCCAGCCCGAGGCGCAGGGGGCGGCTCCGGCGCGGACGCCGGGCGCCCTCGCCGCGCGGGCCGATGCGGACCAGCCCGGCCTCGGCGGCCCGGCCGGCGGCACCCTGCCCGAGGGCGGCCCGGGCCGCCGCGCACGCGTCGGCCCGCTCGGCGCCCACCTTGCGGAAGGCGGCCAACGCGGCGGCCTCGCCGGGCAGTTCCTCGCCGGTCGGCGCCGGTGGGGCGGAGAGCGCGGCCAGCGCCACGACGAGGCGCGCGGCCCGGTCGCGGGCCGCGGGGTCGAGACCCTCCAGTGGCTCTCCGCGCAGCAGGAGCTCCGCCGTTTCGCGGTCCAGCCACTTGTCCTGCTCGTCGGCCATCACATGTCCTTCTGCGTCCGCGCACGCGTATGCGTCACACTCGCGGACGTCACCGCACGGCCGTGCGGTTCTCGCTGCGGGGGCAGGGCGTCGAGCCCGCCGCCGGATTCCGGATCGCCGCCGAGCAGCTCGGCCAGCCGCTTCAGGCCGCGGTGCGCCGCCGTGCGCACGGCGCCCGGCCGCTTGCCCAGGGTCTCGGCGGCGCTCTTGGCGTCCAGGCCCATCACCACGCGCAGGACGACCGCCTCGGCCTGGTCCTGGGGCAGCCGGGCGATGAGGGAGAGGGCGCTGCCGGTGGCCAGTGCCTCCATCGCCTCGCCCGCGGTGTCGGACTCCGCGGGCTTGCCCGTCAGCTCCGTCTCGTCGCCGCCGATCACCGGCCGGCGGCCGCGCATCCGGATGTGGTCCAGCGCGCGGTTACGGGCGATGCGGGCGGCCCAGCCGCGGAAGCGGTCGGCGTCGCCGTCGAAGCGTTCCAGGTCGCGGGCTATCTGGAGCCAGGCCTCGGAGGCCACGTCCTCGGCGTCGTGGTCGCCGACGAGCGTGCGCACGTATCCCAGCAGCCGCGGCTGCACGGCGCGGTACACGGTCCGGAACGCGCTCTCGTCCCCGTCCTGTGCCGCACGCACCGCGGCGGTCAGCTCCGCGTCGTCCCCCAGCACCGAGAAGCCTTTCTGCGCCTGAGCCGGCGCCGCTCTCGCGGACCTGGTCCTCGCCGTCGTGGTCACTCGATCGATGGTCGGTCGCGGCGGTCTCCCGCGACCCGTCGCGGGAGCGAGCCCCCCGCTGCATCGGCGCGAATGGCACGTTACGTCTTGAAACCGCCACTCGTCCATGTCCCTCTCGCATTGCCGTACAAGATGCAACTAACCCGTGACGCGGTGAGGTGTGACAGAAAACGCAGCCGCGGCGCTGAAGGGAGTACGGGCCGCCGCGCGGCCCGTGCCGCGCGACGGCCGGGGCCTCTCCTGTGGGGGGTGGCGGCCCCGGCCGTTGCCTTGGCCACCGCGGTCGTCCCTGGTGAGGGCCTATGGGCGGTTCCCGTCCGGGACCTGCGCCGCGGCGCTGCCGCCGTCACCGGCCTCCGGAACGACGTCTCCTGCGCCCACGCCGCCGTCGCCGACGCTTCCCTCTCCGACGAGCCCGTCGGCGCCGGTCCCCGCGCCGGCGCCCTCCGTGCCGGAGCCCTCCGCCCCGCCGTTCCCCGCGTCACTCCCGCCGGAGCCGTTCCCGGCACCGGTCGACGGTCCCGGCCCGGCCGGGAGGCCGAGTTGCTCGGCGCAGTAGGCCTTGACCTGCTCCGCACCGCCCGCCGCCACGACCAGCCGCTGCCAGGCCGCGGCGTCCAGCACCTTGCCGTGGCCCGCCAGCCGCTCGTGGGCGCGGCACTGGGCCTCGGTGTCCCGACCCGCGTCCTGGCGGTCCGGCGGCGTGATGACACGGGGCGGCGCGGAGGTCCCCGGGGACGTGGAGACTCGCGGGGGCGCGGGGGCCGGGGTGCCGGGACCGGGGGTACTGCCCGGTGGGGTGGCGACCGGCCGGACCGAGGCGGCGTCGGAGGCGGCGGGCGGGCGGGTCCGGTCCGGGCCGCCGTCGTCCGCGGTGGCGCCGCCGCCCCCGCCCATGGCCGCGTAGGCGACCCCGCCCAGGGTGAGGCTCGCCAGCAGGACGGACAGGGCCGTCCTCAGCGTGCGGCCGGGGTGTCGCCCGTCGCGCGGCCGCCAGTCGTCCCGCCGCCGGGTGCGCGCGGCACGGGCCGGTTGCGCCTCGCGGGCGGCCCGGAAGGCGGCCAGGGCGCGGCGCTCGCCCTCGGCGTCCGCGCCCTTGGCCCGCAGCGCCGCGGCGAGCAGCGCCTCCGTGCCGGGCAGGCCGCCGGGGACGGGCCGGGGACCGGCGTCGCGGCCGTCGCCCGCCCCGTGCCGTGCGCCGCCCATGCCCGTCTCCGCTCCCGCTCGGTCTCCGGGGCCGCCGCCCTCGGCGCCCCTCATGTCGACTCCCCCAGCGTCCGGGGACCGTCATCCGTCACACCGTCGGCCCCCAGCTGCCGTGCCAGCCGCTTCAGCCCCCGGTACGTCGCCGTACGCACCGCGCCCGGCCGCTTGCCCAGCACGCGCGCGGCGGCGGGTCCGTCGAGACCGACGACGACCCGCAGCAGGACGGCCTCGGCCTGGTCCCGCGGCAGCGTCGCGACCAGGGCGAGCGCGGCCCCGGTGGAGAGCGTCTCCAGGGCCTGGTCGTGCGTGCTGTGCGGGCCCGGCAGGTCCAGCACGTCCTGCTCCAGCGCCGTGGGCCGGGGCCGCACCTTCTGGCGGCGCAGGTGGTCCAGGGCCCGGTGCCGGGCGATGGTCGCCGTCCAGCCCCGGAAGCCCGCCCCGTCGCCCTTGAAACGCCCCAGGTCACGGGCTATCTCCAGCCAGGCGTCCGCCGCTACGTCCTCGGCGTCGTCCCCGACCAGCCCGCGCACGTAGCCCAGCAGCCCCGGCTGCACGAGCCGGTAGGCGACCGCGAAGGCGGCCTCGTCACCTTGCTGGGCCCGCGCGACGGCCGCGCCCAGTTCCCCGTCGTGCGCCTGTACGCGGCGGGGTTCCCCTCGCTGGCCCAAGAACCGTCCTCGTCCGTACCGAGTCGTGCGCGCGCTCGGGTGAGCCCGCCCCCCACGGTCATCAGCGTCGCGGCGCACAGAAGTGTCACAGGGACGCGGCCGTCGCGTCCCGGCACAGCAGGCGCAGCGACCCGTCTCCGGCGAAGCAGCGGCGGGCCTCGTCGATCGGGTCCCACAGACGCCCGTCCGGGGTGCGGACCCAGTGGTCGCCGCCGGTCGCCCACCACTCGCCGCCCGCCTGCCGCACGATCACCTCCCCGGCGTACGCGCCGAGTCCGCGCAGCGCGGTCTCCACGGCGGCGTACGGCGGCCGCTCGCGCCGGATGCCGTCGATCACCCGGTCCACGCGCCACAGGCTCTGCGCCGAGTAGTCCAGGCGCAGCCTCGCGCCCTCGCGCATCGTGGCCACCGCGTCCGCCGCCCACCGCACCGGCTTGGCGGCGGCCGACGGCCGGGTCTGCTGCGGACTCGCCGTCCCGCTCGTCCGTCCGCTCGTCACTCCGCTGGTCAATCCGCTGGTCACAGTCGTCACATGGGCTATAGCGCCGTGCGCCGGGCGCGTGTCACAGGGGGGAGCCGGTGGTTCCGCAACCGGCGCAGGACCGCCCCACCTCCGCCACGTCCCGCGCACCGCCGCCGCGCGTTCCCCGCACGACGGGCACAGGAGCGCCGGTGCCGCCGGCCTCGGGTCAGCCCCGGCCGCGGGCCCGGCGGGAGACCACCGCGCGCAGCACGCGGCGCCCCTCCGTGGAGACCTCCAGGGCCGGACGCAGCCCGGCCGCGCCGTGACCGGCGAGCAGTTCCAGGACGCCGATCTGGCGGCGCAGTTCGGCAGCGACGAGCGGTGGCAGTCCCTCCGCGCCGGCGTCGCGCGGGACATCGGCCGCCGGGGCCGGGTCCGCCGCCGGGTCGAGCAGCCGGTGGATGCGGAGCGAGGCGACGGAACAGGCGTCGGCCCAGGTCCGCAGCGCCGGTCCGGCGCACTCGGCGGGCGCCGCCGTGAGCATGCGGCGGGCCAGGACCACGGCCTCGTCCTCGCCGGTGGCGTCGGGGCCGGCGAGCTTGTCCCGCACCTGCGTCAGCTCCTGCGCCCAGTCGCGGCCCGCCGCGTCGCCGGTGCCGTCGGCGAGGGTCGCCCACAGGGGCCTGAGGGCCTCGTCGTCACCGTCGAGCAGCGGGACGCAGCGATCCAAACAAGCCAGTCCGCTCGCGGCGAGTCCGCGTGCGTCGGCCCGCGCGATCAGTTCCACCAGGCTCATCGGACGCCTCCCTGTTCCGGCCGCTTCGCCCCGCTCACCACCACGGAGCCCGCACTGCCCCTTACTGCGTGCGACGGACCGGGAGTGTCACAGCGGTACGACGCCCAGCCGGTCGAGGAACCGGAAGAAGAGGGTTTCGGCCACCGGCCCGTCGGCGAGGCCCGCGTCGCGAGACGCATCGCGATCCGCGTCGCGGTCGATGTCCCGGTCCGCATCGCGATCCGCGTCGCGGTCGATGTCCCGGTCCGCATCGCGATCCGCGTCGCGGTCGATGTCCCGGTCCGTGTCGCGGTCCCCGTCGGGACCGCCGTCCGGGGCCGCCGCCGGGTCGTCCGACAGCACCGCGGCCAGTTCGCCCGCGCTCGCGACCCGCCCCGCCTCGGCGGCCCAGGCGACGGCGCGCTCGGCGGCGTCCCGGGGGTCCAGGAAGTAGTCCTCCAGGGTGAGCCCGTCCCGCTCGGCGCCCAGGTACCCGGCCATGGCGGTCCGCGCCAGGCAGGTCGTCCACGCCCCGCTGTCGGGCGCCGCCGCCTCCACGACCACGCAGTCGCTGTCCATCACGTATCCGAACAGCGCGGGTGCGCCGGTCTGCCCGGCCAGGTCGTTCATGTTGCCGACGTCGCCGTCGCCGCCCGCGAACTCCCACACCTGCCAGCCGTCCGGCGCGGTCTGGCGCAGGGTCATGTCCGCGGCGCCGGACAGCGCCTCCAGTTCCGCGAGCGGCCGCTCGGCGCGGCCGACGACGAAGTACCCCCAGTAGCCCATGTCCCGGTTCCCCCCGGCGTGTCGGTTCGGCTCGGTCAAAAGACCACCACAGCCGTACGGGAGTTCGCAGCAGGATCGGTCAATCGGCGCGCCGCGAACGGGACGTGCCGGTGTGCCGGTGTGCCGGTGTGCCCGTGAGGTCCGGAGTCAGTCGAGCCGGTTCGCCAGCGACTCGAAGTCGGCCCAGGACAGCTCGGGTTTGCCGGGGTCCCACAGCTTCTGGACCGTCGCCGCCAGCGGCAGCCGGATGCCCTCGGCGACCTGGGCCTGGGTCTGGGCGTTCGGGAAGTCGCCCCAGACGGCGAAGCTGCCGCCGAGTATCTGGTCGTCGTACTTGGCGTCGACGGCGGTGGTGCCGCGCAGGACGCGCGGGGTCCACTGCTCGTAGATGCGCTGGCCGGTCGGGTAGACGAAGGTCTGCGGCTGCCCGAGCACGTAGTAGAGGAACTCGTCGTTGTAGTTGAGGACCTGGCGGCCCTCGCTCAGGTACTCCGTCGGCGGGCGGGCGCCGATCTCCTTGCCGGTCCAGTAGGCGACCTTGATGTCCTTGAGCGGCTCGACGGACGTGTCCTTGAAGAAGCCGTCGTTCCAGGCCCGCGGGGTGCGGTCGTGGGCCATGACCGTCTTGGCGCGGCCGTTGAGCCAGCCGGTGGTGAGGTCGGCGACGGTGCCGTCGGAGCCGTAGGCCTTGCGGGCGGCGGCGGCCAGTGTCGGGTAGGACGCTTCCGGGTCCGGCACCACGAGCGCCTGGTACTCGTCGGCGCCCAGGTGGAACTGGGAGCCGGGGAAGAGGTCGGCGTACTCGTCCAGCAGGTCGTCGACGATCTCCGCGGCCTCCGGCTTGGAGATGTCGATGGCGCCGCGGGTGGCCGTGCCCTGCGCGTTGCGCAGCTGGAGGTCGGGGTGCGCGGCGATCACGGCGCCGAGGTGGCCCGGCGAGTCGATCTCGGGGACGACGGTGATGTGGCGCGAGGCGGCGAGATCGATGATCTCCTTCATCTCGGCCTTGGTCAGGTGCTCGTCCGAGACGATCTCGGGGTGCGAGTCGGACTCGATGCGGAAGGCCTGGTCGTCGGAGAAGTGCAGGCCCAGCTCGTTGAACTTGAGGTCGCCCAGCTCGCGTATCCGGTCCTTGATCCAGTCGGCTGTGTAGTGCTTGCGGGCGATGTCGAGCGAGAAGCCGCGCTTCGGCTTGGCCGGCTCGTCCTTCACCACGCCCTCCGGCGCGGTGCCGCCGCCGTCCACCGCCTGCTTCAGGGTGCGGGTGCCGTAGTAGACGCCGGCCTCGGCGGGCCCGGTGACGGTGACCCGGCCGTCGCGCACGGTCATGGTGTACGACTCCGGGTTCGCGCCCTTGTCGGCCTTGACGTCGAGCAGCAGGTCCCCGGCGCGCTCGTCGTCCTTCTCCCCGGCGTACGTCATGCCCAGGTCGCCGGCGATCTGCTTGCCCTCGTCGGCGAGGCCGGCGTCGGCGACGACGACCCGGTTCCCCTTCTCGGGCTGCCAGCCGGGGCCGCGGGCCGCGGTGTGCTCGCGCACGGCGGGTATGGTGCGCGGCGCCTTGGACAGCGGGTAGGACCTGCTGGGGCTGGGGGCGGCCGCCTCACCGGTGGACGCCCGGGCCGCCGAACCCTGCGGGCCGTCGCCGTCGCCGTCGGTGGCCCACAGACCCACTCCGACGCCGAGCGCGGCGACCACCGCGCCGGCGATCACGGCCCGCTGCCTCACTCTGTGCGCCGGTATCCGGCCTCTGTGCTGGCTCACAGCGCCAACCTAGGGCCGCCGTTGCCGTCATGCGTCCACCACATGTTCTGAAACTCTCCCGTTCGGGTGAAATTCGGGCATCGGACGGACACGCGTTGCCGTCACTCGATAACGTGACGCCACATCTTTCGCACAATCCCCTGCCGACACACACGTGAAGCCCACGAGGACCCACGCTGCCTGCGCACCGTCTCCCAGACCTCCCCCGCCGAGTGGCCATACCGGTACCGGTGCAAACACGCGCCACACCGGCAACGGCCACCCCGCTGGAGCGCTTCAACACGGCCACCGCCGCCGAGGCCGCCCAGACCCTCCTCGCCTGCCTGCACAGCCGCGCCTGGGCCCACCGCCTCGTCGCCCACCGCCCCTACCCGGACCTCCCCGCCCTCCTGGCGGCAGCGGACGAGGCGGCCTACGACCTCTCCCCGGACGACCTGACCGAGGCCCTGTCCGCGGAGACGCTGCCCACCCTCCCCGACGACACCTACGCGGCGGCCCACACGGCCCTGAGTGCGGCCCACGCCGCCTACGAGTCCCGCTTCGGACACGTGTTCGTCATCTGCCTGGACGGCCTCTCCCCGGACGAGACCCTGAACCACGTCCTGACCGCCATCCGGTCACGTTTGAACAACGACCCGGACGAAGAACGCCTGGTTGCGGCAGAGGAACTCCGCCGACTGGCAAGAACGCGGCTGACCAGCACCCTCTGAGGGGCGCGGGGAACTGCGCGACCAGCCACCCACGACCCGCACCCGGCAAACCACACCAAACCCCACCCCCGTAACCGCCGCCCGCTCAAACCCACTGCTCCTTTGAGTGCAAGTTTGATCACAACGGCAGGCCCCCCGTAAGCGCCGCAGGCAACCGTCGCTACCATGCTGGGGGCCGGTGGACCGTACCCGGCCGGGCCCGACCGACAAGGAAAGCCGGCGCGGCCCCGAACCCCGCTCCCGGAGGAAATTTCCGTGCCGGCTGGAACGCTGTACCGCGGCCGGGAAGGAATGTGGTCCTGGGTGGCTCACCGAGTCACCGGCGTCCTCATCTTCTTCTTCCTGTTCGTTCACGTGCTGGACACCGCTCTCGTGCGGGTGTCCCCCGAGGCCTACGACACCGTCGTGGCCACGTACAAGACGCCGATCGTCGCGCTGCTGGAGTACGGCCTCGTCGCCGCCATCCTCTTCCACGCGCTCAACGGCCTGCGTGTCATCGCCGTCGACTTCTGGGTCAAGGGCGCCCGCTACCAGAAGCAGATGCTCTGGACCGTCGTCGCCCTGTGGGTCGTGCTGATGCTCGGGGCGATCTACCCCGTCCTCGGCCACGCCGCTCGTGAACTGTTCGGGAGCTGACGCCAATGTCCACGACTGAATCCCCCGCTTCCGGGATCGGCCCCGTCGAGGGCGCCTCCCTCTACACGGTCGACAACCCGGCGCCGCTCATCGAGGCGCCCCGCGCCCGCACGAAGAAGACCCCGAAGTCCACCCGGGGCAACTTCGAGATGGCCGCCTGGCTCTTCATGCGCCTGTCCGGCGTCGTGCTGGTCGTCCTGGTCCTCGGCCACCTGCTGATCCAGCTGGTGCTCGACGGCGGTGTCTCGAAGATCGGCTTCGCCTTCGTGGCCGGCCGCTGGGCCTCGCCGTTCTGGCAGGTCTGGGACCTGCTGATGCTCTGGCTGGCGATGCTGCACGGCGCGAACGGCCTGCGCACGGTCATCAACGACTACGCGGAGCGCCCCAACACCCGGCTGTGGCTCAAGGGCCTGCTCTACACCGCCACGGTGTTCACCATCCTGCTGGGCACGCTGGTGATCTTCACCTTCGACCCGAACATCCGCTAGGCACGGGGCTGCGAAAATCATGAAGGTACACAAGTACGACACCGTCATCGTCGGCGCCGGTGGCGCCGGCATGCGCGCGGCCATCGAGTCGACCAAGCGCAGCCGCACCGCCGTGCTGACGAAGCTCTACCCCACCCGCTCCCACACGGGCGCCGCGCAGGGCGGCATGGCCGCCGCGCTGGCCAACGTGGAGGAGGACAACTGGGAGTGGCACACCTTCGACACGGTCAAGGGCGGTGACTACCTGGTCGACCAGGACGCCGCCGAGATCCTGGCGAAGGAGGCCATCGACTCGGTCCTCGACCTGGAGAAGATGGGCCTGCCGTTCAACCGGACCCCGGACGGCACCATCGACCAGCGCCGCTTCGGCGGGCACAGCCGCAACCACGGCGAGGCCCCGGTCCGCCGCTCCTGCTACGCGGCCGACCGCACCGGTCACATGATCCTCCAGACGCTGTACCAGAACTGCGTGAAGGAGGGCGTGGAGTTCTTCAACGAGTTCTACGTCCTGGACCAGCTGATCACCGAGGTCGACGGCGTCAAGAAGTCGGCCGGTGTGGTGGCCTACGAGCTGGCGACCGGCGAGATCCACGTCTTCCAGGCGAAGTCCGTGATCTACGCCTCCGGCGGCACCGGCAAGTTCTTCAAGGTGACCTCCAACGCGCACACGCTCACCGGTGACGGCCAGGCGGCCGTGTACCGGCGCGGGCTGCCGCTGGAGGACATGGAGTTCTTCCAGTTCCACCCGACCGGCATCTGGCGCATGGGCATCCTGCTGACGGAGGGCGCCCGCGGTGAGGGCGGCATCCTGCGCAACAAGGACGGCGAGCGCTTCATGGAGAAGTACGCGCCGGTCATGAAGGACCTCGCCTCGCGTGACGTCGTCTCGCGCTCCATCTACACGGAGATCCGCGAGGGCCGCGGCTGCGGTCCCGAGGGCGACCACGTCTACCTGGACCTCACCCACCTCCCGCCGGAGCAGCTGGACGCCAAGCTGCCCGACATCACGGAGTTCGCGCGGACCTACCTCGGCATCGAGCCCTACACGGACCCGATCCCGATCCAGCCGACCGCGCACTACGCCATGGGCGGCATCCCGACCAACGTCGAGGGCGAGGTGCTGGCGGACAACACCACCGTCGTGCCCGGCCTGTACGCGGCCGGCGAGGTCGCCTGCGTGTCGGTGCACGGCGCCAACCGCCTGGGCACCAACTCGCTGCTCGACATCAACGTCTTCGGCCGCCGCGCGGGCATCGCCGCCGCGGAGTACGCGCAGAAGGCGGACTTCGTCGAGCTGCCGGAGAACCCGGAGTCCCAGGTCGTCGAGCAGATCGAGCGGCTGCGCTCGTCCACCGGCACCGAGCGGGTGGCGACGATCCGCCGCGAGCTGCAGGAGTGCATGGACGCCAACGTCATGGTGTTCCGCACCGAGCAGACGATCAAGACGGCCGTCGAGAAGATCGCCGAGCTGCGCGCCCGCTACCAGAACGTGTCGATCCAGGACAAGGGACGGCGCTTCAACACCGACCTGCTGGAGGCCGTCGAGCTGGGCAACCTGCTCGACCTGGCCGAGGTGATGGCGGTGTCCGCGCTCGCCCGCAAGGAGTCGCGCGGCGGTCACTACCGCGAGGACTTCCCCAACCGCGACGACGTCAACTTCATGCGCCACACCATGGCGTACCGCGAGGTGGGCGACGACGGCACCGAGTCCATCCGGCTCGACTACAAGCCGGTCGTCCAGACCCGCTACCAGCCGATGGAGCGTAAGTACTGATGGCTACCCCTGTCATGGAGAAGAGCGACCAGGCCCCCGAGCCGGGCTTCGCCGACTCCCCCTACATCACGGTCACCTTCCGCGTCCGGCGGTTCAACCCGGAGGTCGCGGCCGAGGCGACCTGGGAAGACTTCCAGCTGGAGATCGACCCGAAGGAGCGCGTCCTCGACGCGCTGCACAAGATCAAGTGGGACCTGGACGGAAGCCTGACCTTCCGCCGCTCCTGCGCGCACGGCATCTGCGGCTCGGACGCCATGCGGATCAACGGCAAGAACCGCCTCGCCTGCAAGACGCTGATCAAGGACCTCAGCCCCGAGAAGCCGATCACGGTCGAGCCCATCAAGGGCCTGACGGTCCTCAAGGACCTGGTCGTCGACATGGAGCCGTTCTTCCAGGCGTACCGGGACGTGATGCCCTTCCTGATCACGAAGGACACCAACGAGCCGACGCGTGAACGCCTGCAGTCCGCCGAGGACCGCGAGCGCTTCGACGACACGACCAAGTGCATCCTGTGCGCCGCCTGCACGTCCTCGTGCCCGGTGTTCTGGAACGACGGCCAGTACTTCGGCCCTGCCGCGATCGTCAACGCCCACCGCTTCATCTTCGACTCGCGCGACGAGGCCGGCGAGCAGCGGCTGGAGATCCTGAACGACCGCGACGGCGTCTGGCGCTGCCGCACGACCTTCAACTGCACGGACGCCTGCCCGCGCGGCATCGAGGTCACCAAGGCCATCGCGGAGGTGAAGCGAGCGCTGATCACGCGCCGCTTCTGACTCCGTCGGTGTACGCCGGTTCACGGCTGTGAGGGCCCCGTTTCCCCTGGAAGCGGGGCCCTCTGGCATATGCCACACCATCGGGTGAACCCGTCAGCAACGGGACGTACGGGCACTCTCCAGCCCATGAGGATGGCCTCGACACCAGCCCCTAGGAGGCACGCGATGTCCGCAGCATCCGTAGAGCCGCCCCACGGCGACCTTCCGCTGATCGCGGAGGCGAACCGCCTCATGGACCGCAATCCGGGCTACCGCGTCGAGATCATCGGAGGCCAGCTCCTCGCGACCCCGCCACCGGACGGCCCGCATGCCGTAGTCCTGACCGACCTCATCCTGCCCTTCGCGGCCGCAGGCCTACACGGCCCGGAATCGAAGGTGGTCCAAGGCGTCGGACTTTGGCTGCCCACCGACGCCGAGGACTACGCGATCCCCGACCTGGCGATCGTGGACGCCGACATCGACGACCACCTCATCGAGAACAACTGCTACGACCCGGTCTGCTTCCGCCTGGTCCTGGAGGTTACCTCCAGTAACTGGAAGAACGACCTGAGAACCAAGGTCACCGCCTACGCCGCCGCCATGGTGCCCGTCTACGTGATCGTCGACCGCAAGCACCAGCGACTCCACGTCCTCACCGACCCGGACTGCGCCGACTACTACACCCACCGTGTCCACTCCCCCGGCGAGACCGTCACCCTGCCCGGCTCGCTCGGGGCCGAGGTCACGCTGGACGTCGGCGAGGTCCTTGCCGCCGGACGGCCGAAGAGCGCGCCCGACGAGGGCTGACAATCAGCCGTTCCGGGCGACGATCGTCCTAGCCTGACGCCATGTCAGATGACGAGTCGTACGAACTGCTCGGGTTCGACAACGTACTGCTGCCCGTCGGGGACCTCGGTGAGGCCGTCGGGTTCTACGAGCGGGCCGGGTTCCCGGTCGCCTACCGGCTCGACGAGGCCGGGATCGCGCTGCTGAAGGTGGGCGTCGAGACGCCCGGGCTGCTGCTGCGCGCGGAGGAGGAGTTCGGGCGGCAGCCGCCGATGTGGCCGTCCGCGCGGGTGTGGCTGGAGGTGACCGACGCCCGGGCCGCCGCCCGCGCGCTGCGGGACGCCGGGGTGCCGCCGCTCGACGAGCCGTTCCCCGTGGCCACCGGCTGGACGGTCGAGTTCGCCGACCCGTGGGGCAACGTCATCGGCCTCACGGACTACTCCAAGCGCCCGGAGCTGGGCCGCCGCCCCTGACGAGAACCCCCGCTTGAACGTGTTCAAAAACAGGTCTACAGTCAGTCCTGTCAGCGTTTTGAACGCGTTCAAGAAGGGGTGGGGCATGGACCGCACCGTCATCGCCTACGTCATCTACCTGGCCGTCAGCATCGGTCTGACCGTCTGGGTGGCCCGCACGCTCAGCCGCAACGGACGGGTCTTCCTCTCCGACGTCCTGCACGGCAACGAGAAGCTCGCGGACGCCGTCAACCACCTCCTGGTGGTCGGCTTCTACCTGGTCAACCTCGGCTTCGTCGCCCTCTACCTGAGCGACGACGAGACCATCACCGACACCCGGGGCATCTTCGAGGCGCTGTCGACCAAGCTCGGCGTGGTGCTGCTGGTGCTCGGCGTGATGCACCTGGGCAACGTGTACGTGCTCAACAAGATCCGGCGGCGCGGACTGATGGAGCAGGAGCAGGTGCCCCCGGTCCCGCCGCAGGGCTGGGTGGCCCCGACGGCCGGGGCCTGAGCCGATGGCTCCCGCTCCCGGGACGACGGCCGGCGCCCCCGTGCGCCGGCTCACCGTCCTCTACGACGCCGAGTGCGCCCTGTGCACGCATGTACGGGACTGGCTGCGGCGCCAGCCCCGGCTGGTGCCGCTGGACCTGGTCCCGGCCGCGTCCCAGGAGGCGCGCAGGCGCTTCCCCGGGCTCGACCACGGGGCCACCCTGGACGAGGTCACCGCCGTGGGCGACGCCGGGCAGGTCTACCGGGGCGCCGCCGCCTGGGTGGTCGTCCTGTGGGCGCTGCGCAGGTACCGCAGGCTCGCCCACCGGCTCAGCACGCCCAAGGGCGCCTGGCTGGCCCGGGGGGCCGTCCTGGCCGCCGCCAAGTGGCGGGGCGGGCAGCGGCAGTGGGGCGGCAACGGGTACCGCAGGGCGGACGGCTGGGTCTACGAGCCCGGCCTCGGGTGGATCTACACGGGGCCGGGCTGTGACGACGGCGCCTGCGCCACTGGATAGGCTCTGGACCCGTGCCTGCGACCCACGACGGCGCCGACGACGGTGCCCACCTCAGCAAGTCCGAGCAGACCCGCGCGCTGATCCTGGAAACGGCCATGCGGCTGTTCCAGGAACGCGGTTACGACCGGACCACGATGCGGGCCATCGCCCAGGAGGCCGGGGTCTCCGTCGGCAACGCGTACTACTACTTCGCCGGCAAGGAACACCTGATCCAGGGCTTCTACGACCGGATCGCCGCCGAGCACCGGGCGGCGGTCCGCGAGGTCCTGGCCAAGGAGACCGACCTGGAGGCACGGCTGGCGGGCGTGCTGAAGGTCTGGCTGGACATCGCCACGCCGTACCACGAGTTCGCGGTGCAGTTCTTCAAGAACGCCGCCGACCCGGACAGCCCGCTCAGTCCCTTCTCCCCGGAGTCGGAACACGCGCGCGTGGAGGCCATCGGCATCCACCGCGCGGTGCTCGCCGGGGCGAAGACCAAGGTGCCCGAGGACCTGCGGGACATCCTGCCGGAGCTGATGTGGCTCTCCCAGATGGGCCTCGTCCTGTACTGGATCTTCGACCGCACCGAGGGCCGCGAGCGCAGCTACCGCCTCGCCGAGCGCGGCGCCCGGCTCACCGCGCGGGGCGTCGTGCTGGCCCGCTTCCGGGTGCTGCGTCCCCTGGTGCGCGAGGTGCACGAGCTGTTCACGGACTTCCTGCCGGGGATGACGAAGGTGATGCCGGACCCTGCGAAGAAGCCGGCGCGGGATGCCGGTCCTCAGGCCTGACGGGACGCCAGCTGGATCACCGTGATGTCCGAGGGCGCCCCCACACGCGTGGGAGGGCCCCAGGCGCCCGCGCCACGGCTGACGTAGAGCTGGGTGTCGCCGTAGCGCTCCAGGCCCGCCAGCGTCGGGTTGGCGGCGCCCGCGATGAGGTTGCCGGGCCAGAGCTGGCCGCCGTGGGTGTGGCCGGACAGCTGGAGGTCGACGCCGTGGTCGACCGCGTCGTGGATCTGCACCGGCTGGTGGGCGAGCAGCACGCAGGCGCGGGAGCGGTCCCGGTCGCCGAGTGCCCTGTCGTAGTCGGGGCCCTGGCCCTCGTCCTCGCCCGCCACGTCGTTGACGCCGGCCAGGTCGAAGTGGGGCAGCTCGGTGCGGGCGTTCTCCAGCGGGATCAGCCCGAGCCGCCGCACCTCGGCGACCCACTGCTCGGCGCCGGAGAAGTACTCGTGGTTGCCGGTGACGAAGTACGCGCCGTGCCGGGCCTTGAGCTGGGCCAGCGGGGCGGCGGCCGGGCCGAGGTCCTTCACGCTGCCGTCGACCAGGTCGCCGACGACGGCGATCAGGTCGGGCTGGGTGGAGTTGATGGTGTCGACGACCTTCTGGGCGAAGCCCCGGCCGAGCACCGGGCCGAGGTGGATGTCGCTGACCACGGCGATGCGGAAGCCGTGCGCCGCGCGCGGGAGCCTGGCCAGCGGCACGGTGACCCGCTTCACGCTCGGGCCGTTCAGCACGCCGTACGTGCCGTAGCCGACCGTCCCCACGGCTGCCGCGGCGGCGGCACCGGCGACGACGCGGGAGACGAAGAGGCGGCGGGAGGGGAGGGCGAGGGGGCTCGTGGACGCGTCCTCGGGGCCGGGCCCCGGCGTCCCGGGCGGCTCGGGTGCCTCGGATGCCTCGGATGCCTTCGGCGGCGCCGTCCCGGCCGGTATGCGCGAGGTGTCCGCGGCCGGGGAGACCGACGGCTGCGCGTCCTCCGTGTGCCGCGCGGCCGCCCTGCGCTCCAGGAGCATCCGCAGCAGCGGCCGGACGACCTCGCCCGCGACCACCGCGAGCAGCAGGTAGATCGACAGGGCCAGCCACAGGAAGCCCGGCCAGGCGAGCACCCGCTGGAGCCAGAACGGCGCCCCCGTGCGCTCGGCGACCAGTGCGCCGACCGCCAGCAGCCAGCCCCCGGCGATCACCACCGCGCCGATCCGGCGCACGGGGCCCGGAGCGCGGGTGGTGTCGCGGAACAGGCGCCGCCACACGTACCAGTTGGCCGTCACCAGGACGCCCACCATCAGCAACGCGACCAGCACGAAGACGACCACCATGCCGTCGTATCCCCTCGGTTTGTGACGTCCTCGACGCCTATGACGTTCGGCGCAGTGCGCGCACCCCGCGCAACCCGATGACCCCGACGACCGTCCCCAATACGAAGGAGACGATCGCGAGCAGCAGGTGCACCCAGAAGTACGCCGTGGGGTCGCCGTCCTCGAAGGCGAGCCCGCTGCCGTCCTTGACCAGGTTTTTGACGAAAGTGATCCAGATGATCCAGCTCCACACCCCGAAAGCGAGCAGGAACCAGGAGACGGGGCGGCTGAGCTTCATGGTTTCAGTATCGCCGCACGGTGTCCGGAACCGTGCGCGGGGTGGGAAGACGCCGCTCCCGGACGGTACGTTTCCGCTCGTGCCCGCTCCCAAGAAGGCCCTCAGGCGAACCCTGTCGGTCACCTCCGCCGCCCTGACCGCTCTCGCCGTCCTCTCCCCGGCCGCGCTCGCCGCCCCGAGCCCGTCCACGAGTCCGTCGGCCACTCCCCCCGCGTCGATGTCGGTGGTGGGCGGCGCGCGGCTCGGCAAGCCCGGGACGCAGGCGGAGCTGGCGGGCGGGGCGCCCGTGCTGCCGAAGGACCTCACCGCCCGCTCCTGGATCGTCGCGGACGCCGAGTCGGGCGACGTGCTGGCCGCGCACAACGCGCACTGGCGGCTCGCTCCGGCGAGCACCCTGAAGATGCTGTTCGCGGACACGCTGCTGCCGAAGTGGCCGAAGACCACGAAGCACAAGGTCGAGCCCTCCGACCTCGCGGGCATCGGCTCCGGGTCCAGCCTGGTCGGCGTCAAGGAGAACGAGACGTACACCGTCCACGACCTGTGGCTCGGGGTCTTCCTGCGCTCCGGCAACGACGCGGTGCACGTGCTGTCGGCGATGAACGGCGGCGTCGAGAAGACCGTCGCGGACATGAACGCGCACGCGAAGGAGTTGCAGGCGGGCGACACCACCGTGGTCAGCCCCGACGGCTACGACATGCCCGGGCAGGTCTCCTCCGCGTACGACCTGACGCTGTTCGCCCGTTCGGGGCTGCAGAAGAAGGACTTCCGCGAGTACGCCTCGACGGTCCGGGCGAAGTTCCCGGGCGAGACCACGAAGAACAAGAAGGGCAAGACGTCCCGCGGGACCTTCGAGATCCAGAACACCAACCGGCTCCTGGCCGGTGACTCCGACGTCGAGGTCTACCCCGGCATCGCGGGCGTGAAGAACGGCAACACCACCAACGCGGGCGCCACCTTCACGGGTGTCGCCGAGCGCGACGGCCGGGTGCTGCTCGTCACCGTGATGAACCCGGCCAAGGACGAGCACAACGAGGTCTACAAGGAGACCGCCCGGCTGCTCGACTGGGGCTTCGCGGCGGCCGGGAAGGTGCGGCCGGTGGGGGAGCTGGTGGGCCCGAAGAGCGCCACCGCGGCGAGCCCCTCGGCCGAGGCCTCCGGTGAGGCCGGCGGCACCGGGAAGGGCGCCGCGGGCGCCAAGCCGGTGGCGGGCGCCCAGGCCGGGGACGGCGCGGGCGGCATCGGGGTCGCGGCCGGCATCACCGCGGGGGTGCTGGTGCTGCTCGCGGGCGGCGCGTTCCTGGTCAACCGGAAGTGGCCGCTGCCGGACCTGGTCCGTCGCCGGACCCGTCCGTGACGTCCGCGCCGCCCGGCTCCCCCAGCTCCTGCGCCTTGCTGCCCGTCGCGGTCCAGGAGGCGCAGAACAGCACCAGCTTCGCGGTGAAGTTGATCCACAGCAGCAGGGCGACGGGGACACCGAAGGCGCCGTACATGCTCTTCGCGGCGACGCCCTGGATGTAGCCGCTGAGCAGCAGCTTCAGCAGTTCGAAGCCGACCGCGCCGATCAGCGCGGCCACCACCAGGCGGCGGCGTTCGGGCTGGACGCCGGGCAGCAGGGTCAGCACGTACAGAAGCAGCAGGAAGTCGGCGAGCACGGCGACGGCGAAGGCGGCGACGTAGAGCAGGACGCCGCCGACCCCGCCCTGGGCGAGGCCGAGGGTGCGGATGATCCAGCCGACCAGCGCCGAGGCGACGGTGGAGATGCCGACGGTGATCAGCAGCGCGCCGCCGAGGCCGACCAGGACGCCCGCGTCCTTGGCCCGGTGCAGGACCGGGTTCTCCTCCTCGTCGGGCAGCTCCCAGACGGCGCGCAGACAGCCCCGGGTGGCCTCGATCCAGCCCATGCCGGTGAACAGCAGCAGCAGCGCGGAGATCACGCCGACGGTGCCGGCGTTGTCGACGAGCCCCTGGATGTCCAGTTGGTCGGAGATGCCGGGGATCTGGTCGGCGAGCTTGTCCTGGAGCTGCTCCTGCTGCTTCTTGCTGAGCGTGGCGGCGGCGACGGCGGCGGCCAGGCTCAGCAGCGGGAAGAGCGCCACGAAGCTGGTGAAGGTCATGGCGGCGGCCAGCCGGGACCACTTCACCCGGTCGAGCCGCTCGTAGGAGCGCCACGCGTGCGTGGTCATCAGTCGGGCGATCCACGGTCCCACGACGGGGAGCTTCTTCAGCCAGTCCATGTTCCGACCCTGCCCCCGCTCGTCCCGTTCCATGATCCCTTCCGGCCGTCCGCCGCGGCGCCGGACCGGAAGACCAGGGTTCTTGTGCCCCAGAACCGCAGGATCGTGCCCAGCACCATGCCGACCCCGGCGCCGGAGACCGTGTCGGCGCGCTGCGAGGTGAGGCCGAGCCCGTAGTGGCTGACGGCCAGGCAGAGCAGCTGTACGGCGGCACCGGCGGCGTTCACGGCGAAGAACACCGCGCAGGGCCGCAGGCCCCGGGGGCGGCCGAGGTGGCGGTAGGTGCCCAGCGCGTTGCCCGCGTAGGCGACCGAGCACCCGGCGACGAAGGAGAGCGTCTTGGCGGTGAGCGGGTCGAGTCCGGCGGGGCCGCGCAGGACGGTGAAGAGGCCGAGGTCGACGGCGTAGGCGAGCAGGCCGACGGAGGCGAAGCCGAGCAGTTCGCGCCGGTCGGCTACCAATTGGCCACCGCCAGGCCGTACATGGCGAGCCAGACGACGCCGATCAGCGCGAGGGCGCGGTCGCGCAGGACCACGTCCTCGGGTTCGCCCGCGGTGCCGCGGTCGGCGAAGACGGCGTAGCGCAGCACGGCCAGGACGAAGGCGACCATGGAGAGCTGGCGCCAGGGCAGCACGCTGGTGTGCGGGACGCCGCCCTCCTCCATGGCCCACAGGCAGTAGCCGAGCACGGCGACCCCGGCGGCGAGCTGCCAGACGAAGCGCAGGTAGCCGGTGGTGTACTCGGTGAGCAGGGCGCGCGTGGCGCCCTGCTTCCCGGCCATCTGGACGGCTTCGGAGTAGCGCTTGGCGGCGACCATGAACAGGGCGCCGAAGCCGGTGGTGATGAGGAACCAGCGCGACAGGGGGATGCCGAGCGCGAGTCCGCCGACCATCGCCCGCATCAGGAAGCCGGTGGTGACGACGGCGAGGTCGACGACCAGGACGTGCTTGAGGCTGACGCAGTACGCCAGTTGCATGGCCAGGTAGGCGGTCAGCAGGGCCGCGACGGGCGCGGGGCACAGCCGGGCGGCGAGGACGGGCGCGAGGACGCCCAGGACGCCTCCGACGGCGTAGGCGAGCGGCACCGGGACCTGTCCGGCGGCGACCGGGCGGTGCCGTTTGACCGGGTGGGCGCGGTCGGCCTCGGCGTCGCGGGCGTCGTTGACCAGGTAGACGGCGGCGGCGCAGGCGGTGAACAGGACGAAGACCAGGGCGAGCCGGCCCAGCGCGTGGGCGGAGAACAGCTCGCCGGCGGCGGCCGGGGCGGCGACGACCAGGACGTTCTTGATCCACTGGCGGGGGCGCGCGGTGCGCAGCAGTCCGGCCGGGACGTGTCGGGCCCGGCGCGGCGGGTCGGGCTCGCGCTGCTGTTCGGGGGCGCGTTGGCGCAGGACGGCGGTGTCGGTCACGGCGGTGTCAGTCACGGGTGCCTCCGCGCATCCAGTCGGCGCCGAGCCGGGCCGTGAGCGCGCCCAGGGCGGCGCCCGCCGCGATGTCCGAGGGGTAGTGGACGCCGACGACCAGCCGGGAGGCGCACACCGCGGCGGCGAGCGGCCAGGCGGCCCGTACCCCGAGCGTGCCGGAGACGACGGCGGCCGCGGCGGCCGAGGTGGCGTGGGAGCTGGGGAAGGAGTGCCGGCCCGCGGTGCGCACCAGGGGGACGACGTGCGCGGGGCGGGGGCGGCGCACCACCCGCTTCACGCCCATGCTGACGACGTGGGCGCCGGCGGTGAGCGCGGTGCCGCGCAGCCAGGCCGTGCGCCGGGGTGCGTCCACGGCGGCCGCGGTGAGGCCCGCCGCGAGCCACAGCGCCCCGTGTTCCCCGGCCCAGGACAGGGCGCGCGCGGCGCCGGCCACGCGCGGGTCGGTTCCGCAGGCCCTGAGCGCGCTGACGATCCGGTGGTCCATGTCGTCGAGGTCGTCCATGTGGACTCACTGTCCACGCCCGCGGCACGGGAGGGCGGGCACACCGGAGCGACATACCATTAATCACCCGTTTCAGGGATGCTCCGAATGTTTTGGAACCAATCATTCACGCAGGGACGGACGGGGCGATACGGTCACCGCCATGTCTGCCGACACCGTGCGCGACACCGACTCGTACGCCGACTGGGGCACCGTCACCGGCTGGGGCCGTACGGCACCCACCGGGGCGCTCGTCGTCCGGCCGCGGACGTACGAGGAGGCGGCCGTCGCCGTCCGGGACTGCGGGGTCCGCGGCGGCATCGCGCGGGGGCTCGGACGGGCGTACGGGGACGCGGCGCAGAACGCCGGGGGTGCCGTGCTCGACATGACGGCGCTGGACCGGGTGCACGCCGTCGACGTCGCCGGCGGCACCGTGCTGTGCGACGCGGGGGTCTCCCTGCACCGGCTGATGGAGGTGCTGCTGCCGCTGGGCTGGTTCGTGCCGGTGACGCCCGGCACCCGGTACGTGACGGTCGGCGGGGCGATCGGCGCGGACATCCACGGCAAGAACCACCACGTGTCGGGGTCCTTCGCGCGGCACGTGCTCTCCCTGGAGCTGCTCACCGCCGACGGCCGGGTCCGCACCGTGGCCCCGGGCACGCCCCTGTTCGACGCGACCGCGGGCGGCATGGGTCTGACCGGGGTGATCCTCACCGCGACGCTGCGGCTGCAGCCGGTCGAGACGGCGCTGATGTCGGTGGACACCGAGCGGGCCGACGACCTGGACGACCTGATGGCCCGGCTCACCGCCACCGACCACCGCTACCGCTACTCGGTCGCCTGGATCGACCTCCTCGCGCGCGGCAGGGCGACCGGCCGCGCGGTGCTCACCCGCGGCGACCACGCCCCGCTGGACGCGCTGCCCGCCCGCTCCCGGGCCCGGCGCGCGCCGCTGGCCTTCCGCACCTCCCGGCTGCCCGCCACCCCCGACTTCCTGCCGGGCGGACTGCTCGGCCGGACCTCGGTGGGCCTGTTCAACGAGGTCTGGTACCGCAAGGCCCCCCGGTGCAGCCGCGGCCGGCTCCAGCGGATCTCCACCTTCTTCCACCCGCTGGACGGCGTCCCGCACTGGAACCGCGTCTACGGCCGCGGGGGCTTCGTGCAGTACCAGTTCGTCGTCGGACACGGCCGGGAGGAGGCCCTGCGCCGGATCGTGGGGCGCATCTCCGCCCGCCGCTGCCCCTCCTTCCTGGCCGTCCTCAAGCGCTTCGGCGCGGCCGACCCGGGCTGGCTCTCCTTCCCCGTCCCGGGCTGGACCCTCGCGCTGGACATCCCGGCGCGGCTGCCCGGGCTCGGCGCGTTCCTGGACGAGCTGGACGAGGAGGTCGCTCACGCGGGCGGCCGGGTCTACCTCGCCAAGGACTCCCGGCTGCGCCCGGAACTGCTCGCCGCGATGTACCCCCGCCTGGACGACTTCCGTGCCCTGCGCGCCGAGCTGGACCCGCGCGGGGTGTTCGTCTCCGACCTGGCCCGCCGCCTCGCCCTGTGACACCCCCGCCCGCACCGACCTGTCTGGAGCAGCCGTGAAGGACGCCTTCGGCCTCCCCCAGTCCCTCCTCGTCCTCGGCGGTACGTCCGAGATCGCGCTGGCCACCGTGCGCCGTCTGGTGGCCCGCCGCGCCCGTACGGTGTGGCTGGCCGGACGCCCCTCCCCCGCCCTGGAGGCGGCCGCCGAGCAGCTGCGCGGGCTCGGCGCCGAGGTGCGCACGGTCGCCTTCGACGCGCTGGAGCCCGAGTCCCACGAGGCGGCGCTCGGCAAGGTGTTCGCCGAGGGCGACATCGACCTGGTGCTGCTGGCCTTCGGCGTCCTGGGCGACCAGGCGCACGACGAGCGCGAGCCGCTGAACGCGGTGCGGGTCGCGCAGACCAACTACACCGGCGCGGTCTCGGCCGGGCTGGTCGCCGCCCGTTCACTGCAGGCGCAGGGGCACGGCTCGCTGGTGGTGCTCTCCTCCGTGGCCGGCGAGCGGGCCCGCCGCGCCAACTTCATCTACGGCTCCAGCAAGGCCGGCCTGGACGCCTTCGCGCAGGGCCTGGGCGACGCGCTGCACGGCACGGGCGTGCACGTCATGGTCGTACGGCCCGGGTTCGTGCGGTCGCGGATGACGGAGGGGATGGCCGAGGCGCCGCTCGCCACCACGCCCGAGGCGGTCGCCACGGCGATCGAGCTGGGGCTGCGGCGGCGCTCGGAGACGGTGTGGGTGCCGGGCGCGCTGCGGGTGGTGATGTCGGCGGTGCGGCACCTGCCCCGGACGGTGTTCCGGCGGCTGCCGGTGTGAGGCGCGGCCCCGGCGCATCCCGGCTGCCGGTGTGAGGCGCGCGGCCCCCGCTCTCCCCGGCTACCGGGTCGGCAGGGTGCCGCTCTCCACCCGCCCGGCCTGCGGGGGCACCGTGGCGCTGCCGAAGGGGAACTCGCGCAGCTTGCGCCAGACCGCGTCGGCGCCCTGCTCGTACAGCGCGAAGCCGGTGCAGGGCCACTGGGCCTCGTAGTCGGACAGCTCCTCGTAGGCGCGGTCCATCGCGGCCTCGTCGATGCCGTGCGCCACGGTGACGTGCGGGTGGTACGGGAACTGCAGTTCGCGGGGGACGGGGCCGGACGCGTCGCGCACCCGCTTCTGCAGCCAGGAGCAGGCCGCCGCGCCCTCGACCACCTGGACGAATACGACGGGCGAGAGCGGGCGGAAGGTGCCGGTGCCGGACAGTCGCATCGGGAAGGGCCGGCCGCGTGCCGCCACCTCCGCCAGGTGCGCCTCGATCGCGGGCAGCGCGCCGCCGTCGACCTCGGTCGGCGGCAGCAGGGTGACGTGCGTGGGGATGCCGTGAGCAGCGGCGTCGCCGAAGCCCGCGCGCAGCTGCTGGAGCTTGCTGCCGTGAGGCTCCGGGACCGCGATCGACACGCCGATCGTTACGGTCCCCACTTCGTCTCCTGTCGTTGTGTGTCCGTCGGCCGGACACCCGGATATCGACTGTACGGCCACCGCCGTGCCGTGGGCAGGCGCAACCGGAGTGATGTGCAGCGCTACGGCGGCGTGCCGGGGCGCACGGCCGGTGCCGGGGGCACCGCGGGGGGCGGCACCCCGGGCACCCTCGCGGATCAGTGCTTGGCGGGCAGGAAGCCCACCCTGTCGTACGCCCGGGCGAGGGTCTCGGCGGCCACGCTCCTGGCCTTCTCCGCGCCCTTGGCGAGGATCGCGTCGAGCGTCTCCGGGTCGTCCAGGTACTGCCGGGTCCGCTCCCGGAAGGGGGTGACGAACTCCACGACGGCGTCGGCGAGGTCGGTCTTCAGCGCGCCGTAGCCCTTGCCCTCGTACTTCTGCTCCAGCTCCGCGATCTCGGCACCGGTGAGGGTGGAGTAGATCGTCAGCAGGTTGCTGACGCCGGGCTTGTGCTCGCGGTCGAAGCGGACCACGGTGTCGGTGTCCGTGACCGCGCTCCTGACCTTCTTCGCGGTGGCCTTCGGCTCGTCGAGGAGGTTGATCAGGCCCTTCGGGGTGGCCGCCGACTTGCTCATCTTGGCGGTCGGCTCCTGAAGGTCGTAGATCTTCGCCGTCTCCTTGAGGATGTAGGCGCTCGGGACGGTGAAGGCGTCGCCGTAGGTCTGGTTGAAGCGGTCCGCGAGGTCGCGGGTCAGCTCCAGGTGCTGGCGCTGGTCCTCGCCGACGGGGACCTGGTCGGCCTGGTAGAGCAGGATGTCGGCGACCATCAGCATCGGGTAGGTGAACAGGCCGACGGTGGTGCGGTCGTTGCCCTGCTTGGCGGACTTGTCCTTGAACTGCGTCATCCGGGAGGCCTCGCCGAAGCCGGTGATGCAGTTCATCAGCCAGCCGAGCTGGGCGTGCTCGGGGACGTGGCTCTGCACGAACAGGGTGCAGCGGTCCGGGTCGAGGCCGGCCGCGAGGAGCTGGGCGGCGGCGACGCGGGTGTTCTCGCGCAGCTCCTTCGGGTCCTGCGGGACCGTGATCGCGTGCAGGTCGACGACCATGTAGAACGCGTCGTGGGTGTTCTGCATGTCGACCCACTGGCGGACGGCGCCGAGGTAGTTGCCGAGGTGGAACGAGCCGGAGGTCGGCTGGATACCGGAGAGCACGCGGGGACGTTCGTTGGCCATGCTCATCATTCTCTCAGGCCGCGGGGCGCGGTCGGGCACTGGTTCGGTACAGGGGGGATCCGTTCCGGGCCCGGGGGTGTAACAAGGGCGGGGACGGAGGGGGCGCGGCATGCGGTGGCGGGCGGGAGCGGGGGCGGCGCTGGCCGCGGTGCTGTGGGCGGGGGCGGCGGGGAGCGCGGCGGCGGACGGTGCGGCGCCCCTGGTGGACCCGGACGTGGCGGTGATCGTGTGGACCGGCACGGGCCGCACCACGTCCTGGCACGCGGGTGAGCGTGACTTCGACCGGCTGCGGAGCCTGCTCGCCCCGTCGCACTCGGGGACCGAACCGGTGCCGGAGGAGTGGACGCGGGACCGCCGTCCGCCGGTGCGGTTCACGGTGCTGTGGGGGCTGACCGGCGTCGGGGGCTGGCCGCAGACCCAGCGGGCGCCGGGCGGAGACGTGGCGATGCTGCGTCAGGACCAGCTGTTCCTGGCCGAGGACGGCACGCCGTGGGTGCGCAGCGATCCGGCGCCGGACGTGGCGGACGACGACATCCGCTGGCACCGGGTGCCCCGGGACACCTACGCGTGGCTGGCCGAGGAGGGTTTCTTCGCGCAGGACGGGGCCGCGGACATGCGAGAGGACGGCGGTCCGGACGGGGTGTGGTGGGCCGCCGCCGGGCTCGGGGCGGGTGTCGCGGGGACGCTGCTGGTGCGCCGCGCGGCGGACCGGTACCGGACCGGACCGCCGCGCGGGGGGCCGCGTCAGGAGCTGATCGACCTGTAGGGCCGCTGCCGGGCCCGAGCGGGCGTCAGCCGAGGTCGATCTCCGGGTACAGCGGGAAGCCGGCCACCAGGTCGGTCGCGCGGTGCGCGATCTCGTCGGCGACCTTCGCGTCGAGGACGTGGGAGGCCTTGGAGGGGGCGCCGGACTTGGTGGTGCCGGGCTCGGCCGTGGTCAGGACGCGGTCGATCAGGCCCGCGACCTCGTCCATCTCCGCCGTGCCGAGACCGCGCGTGGTCAGCGCCGGGGTGCCGATGCGGATGCCGGAGGTGTACCAGGCGCCGTTCGGGTCGGCGGGGATGGCGTTGCGGTTGGTGACGATGCCGGAGTCGAGGAGGGCGGCCTCGGCCTGGCGGCCGGTGAGGCCGTAGGAGGACGCCACGTCGATCAGGTTGAGGTGGTTGTCCGTGCCGCCGGTGACCAGGGTGGCGCCGCGCTTGGTCAGGCCCTCGGCGAGCGCGCGGGCGTTGTCGACGATCCGCTGGGCGTAGTCCTGGAAGGCGGGCTGCCGGGCCTCGGCGAGGGCGACGGCCTTGGCGGCCATGACGTGCGGGAGCGGACCGCCGAGGACCATCGGGCAGCCGCGGTCGACCTGGTCCTTGAGGGAGTCGTCGCACAGGACCATGCCGCCGCGCGGGCCGCGCAGCGACTTGTGGGTGGTCGTCGTGACGATCTGGGCGTGCGGGACCGGGTCGAAGTCGCCGGTGAGCACCTTGCCCGCGACCAGGCCCGCGAAGTGCGCCATGTCGACCATGAGGGTCGCGCCGACCTCGTCGGCGATCTCGCGCATGATCCGGAAGTTCACCAGCCGGGGGTACGCGGAGTAGCCCGCGACGATGATCAGCGGCTTGAACTCGCGGGCGGAGGCGCGCAGGGCCTCGTAGTCGATGAGGCCGGTGGCGGGGTCGGTGCCGTAGGAGCGCTGGTCGAACATCTTGCCGGAGATGTTCGGGCGGAAGCCGTGGGTGAGGTGGCCGCCGGCGTCCAGGGACATGCCGAGCATCCGCTGGTTGCCGAAGGCCTGCCGCAGCTCGGCCCAGTCGGCTTCGGTGAGGTCGTTGACCTGGCGGGCGCCGGTCTTCTCCAGGAACGGCGCCTCGACGCGGTCGGCGAGCACGGCCCAGAAGGCGACCAGGTTGGCGTCGATGCCGGAGTGCGGCTGGACGTAGGCGTGGCGGGCGCCGAACAGCTCGCGGGCGTGCTCGGCGGCCAGCGACTCGACGGTGTCGACGTTGCGGCAGCCGGCGTAGAAGCGGCGGCCGACGGTGCCCTCGGCGTACTTGTCGCTGAACCAGTTGCCCATCGCCAGGAGCGTGGCCGGGGAGGCGTAGTTCTCCGAGGCGATCAGCTTGAGCATCTCGCGCTGGTCGGCGACCTCCTGGCCGATGGCGTCGGCGACGCGGGGCTCGACGGTTCGGATGACGTCGAGCGCGGCGCGGTAGGCGGTGGACTCGGGGGAGAGCGGCTGCTCGGCGGGCATGGGGACCTCCGGACGTTGTGGTCAGCGTTCACGGTACGGACGGCCCAGGCGCACGGCACATGCTCTTCCCGGGCCGCTCCCCGATGGTTCGTCCCATCCCAGCGCGCCAGTCACGGCCCGGGGCCAGGTTACCGGGTGGGGCGGGGGCGTGCCGTGGGTGTCCGTGATGCGGAAGGCCCCCTCCTCAGAGGATCACGTGGGGCAGGAAGCGGGCGTACTCGTCCGTCACCAGGCCCGACGACTCCCTGATGCCCAGGCCCGCCGACTCGTTCTCCACCACCCAGGCGCCCAGGACGACGCGGTTGCCGTCGAAGTCGGGCAGCGGGGCCAGCTCCTGGTAGCAGCAGGGTTCCGGGCGCGGGGCCGGGTCGGTGCCGGGTTCGTGGATCGTGACGCCGGCGCCCTCCCGGCCCAGGAGGGGCTTGGCGACCCAGCCCGTGGTGGTCGCCAGCTCGCGCGGGCCGTCGAGGTGGGCGGGCAGCAGGTTGGGGTGGCCGGGGTACAGCTCCCAGAGGATGGCGAGGAGGGCCTTGTTGCTGAGCAGCATCTTCCAGGCGGGCTCGATCCACAGGGTGGTGCCGGTGCCGCCGCCGTTGTCGAGGGTGTCCAGGACGTGGCCGGCGAAGCGGTCGGTGGTGAGCCACTCCCAGGGGTAGAGCTTGAAGAGGCTGCGGATGAAGCGCAGCCTGTTGTCGACGAAGCGGCCGGAGAGGCGGTCCCAGCCGATCTCCTCCATGGAGATCCAGTCGGTGGCCAGGCCGGCCTGCTCGGCGGTCTCCTTGAGGTAGGCCACCGTCATGAGGTCCTCGCCGAGTTCGTCGTCCGAGGAGTGCGCGAAGTACAGCGGGTTGCCGGGCGGCAGCAGCGCGGCCTGCTTCCGCCAGGCCTCCACGAGCCGCTCGTGCAGGCTGTTCCACTGGTCGGCGCCGGGGAAGCGCTCCTCCATCCAGAACCACTGCGGGGACGCCGCCTCGACCAGGGAGGTCGGGGTGTCCGCGTTGTACTCCAGGAGCTTGGCGGGGCCGGTGCCGTCGTAGCGCAGGTCGAAGCGGGCGTAGACCGAGGGGAGTTCGGCGCGGCGGTGCCAGGCCTCGGTGACCGCGTGGACCACGCGCGGGTCGGTGATGCCGAGGTCGGCGAAGCGGTCCGCGGCGACGATGTGCCCGGCGGCGGCCAGGCACATGCGGTGCAGTTCCTCGACGACCTCCTCCAGCACCTCGACCTCGGGCAGGGAGAAGACGTAGTAGGCGCTCTCGTCCCAGTAGGGGCGCAGCGAGTCGTCGGGGTAGCGGGTCAGGGGGTAGATGAGCCCCTGTTCCTCGACGGTCTGCTGCCAGCCGGGGCGGGGGTCGGTGGTGCGGCGTTCCACGGCCCGGCCCTCA
The DNA here is from genome assembly GCF_020404845.1 of Streptomyces hyderabadensis. Taxonomy (GTDB): domain Bacteria; phylum Actinomycetota; class Actinomycetes; order Streptomycetales; family Streptomycetaceae; genus Streptomyces; species Streptomyces hyderabadensis. The sequence goes on from NZ_JAIOJZ010000007.1 coordinate 118,785, forward strand.
GCCGCCGCCGCTGCCGGAGCCCGAGCAGCCGAAGCCGCCCCGGTCGACGGCCTCGGACCGGCTGAAGGTGCCGGAGTCGGCCCAGCCGTTGCTCACGTCGGCGTCGTAGTACCAGTCGGCGTCGGCCACGGACCCGGACGAGCCCTTCTTCTTGCCGCCCTTGCCGTACGAGCCGCTCGACGAGCCGCCGGAGGAGCCGGACTTGCAGTTCTTGTCGGCGACGACCTTGTAGCCGTTGAGGTAGTCGTAGCTGTCGCGGTCCACGCAGCGGCGGTCGGGGTCCGAACCGCATGCGCTCAGGGCCGTCGCGAGCACTCCCATGCCGCCGAGCACCACGGTGCTCGACCGCAGCCGTCGCCGGGTCTTGGCCATGTCCCTGTCCCCCGTTGTCCGTGCCGTGTCCGTGCGGTTGTACGACAGTTGCGCCGGTCGAGTGTACGGCCCCCGCCGCCGGTGGACTTTACGGCAGCGCCCCGCACAGCGCGTCCAGGGCCCCCGCCCAGGCGTGGTCCGGCGGGGTGCCGTAGCCGACGACGAGGGCGTCCAGCGGGGGCGGGGAGGCGTCCGGGTGCCGGAACATGGACAGGCCGTGGACGGCGAGCCCGTGCCAGGCGGCGGCCCGGACGACCTGCTGCTCGGTGCCGGGCGGCAGGGGCAGGACGGCGTGCAGTCCGGCGGCGATGCCGGTGACGCGGACCGCGGGGGCGCGCTCGGCGAGGGCGGCGACCAGGGCGTCGCGGCGGCGCCGGTAGCGCAGGCGGGCGGACCGCACGTGCCGGTCGTAGTCGCCGGAGTCGAGGAACTGCGCGAGGGTCAGCTGGTCGAACACGCCCGGGGTGCGGCTCGCCAGGTCGTCCATGGCCTCCCCGACGAGGGACGGCGGCAGCGCCATCCAGCCCAGGCGCAGTCCGGGGGCCAGGGACTTGCTGGCGGTGCCCAGGTACACCACGCGGTCCGGGTCCAGTCCCTGGAGGGCGCCGACGGACTGGCGGTCGTAGCGGAACTCGCCGTCGTAGTCGTCCTCCAGGATCAGCCCGCCGGTGCGGTGCGCCCAGGCCACCACCGCCGCTCTGCGGTCGGGGTGCAGGGGGACGCCCGTCGGGAACTGGTGGGCGGGGGTCAGGAGCACGGCGCCCGCGTCCGTGAGCGCCACGGGGTCCGCGCCCCGCTCGTCGACGGGCAGCGGAACGGTCCGCAGACCGGCTCGGACGAGCAGGTCGCGGTGGACGTGGAGGCCGTACGACTCGACGGCCACGGTGTGCACGCCGCGCGCCCGCAGCACCCCGGCCAGCAGCACGAGGCCGTGCGCGACGCCGCCGCACACCAGCAGCGTCCCGGGGTCGGCGCGTACGCCCCGGGCCCGGGCGAGGTAGCCGGCCAGCGCGGCGCGCAGCTCGGGCCGGCCGCGGCCGTCGCCGTAGCCGAGGGCGTCGTGCGGAGCGGCGGCGACCGCGCGGCGGGCGGCCCGGAGCCAGGCGGCGCGCGGGAAGGAGGCGAGGTCGGGGGTGCCGGGGCGCAGGTCGTAGGCGGGCCGGGCGTGGCCCCCGGAACGCCGGGCCGAGGCGCGCGGCGGCGGGGCGGCGACGCGTTCGGCGACCCGGGTGCCCGAGCCCTGGCGCGCGGTGAGCCAGCCCTCGGCGACGAGGTCGGCGTAGGCGTCGGCGACGGTGTTGCGGGCGATGCCGAGGTCGGCGGCGAGGACGCGGGACGAGGGCAGCCGGATGCCGGGGCCCAGGCGGCCGGTGCGGACGGCCTCGCGCAGGGCGTCGGTGAGGCCGCGGCGCACACCCGGCCCGGCGGGTTGGTCCAGGTGCAGGTCGATGCCGAGAGTGGCCCAGGGTTTCGCCATGGAAATGGACCATACCGCTGGGCTGCTTCGTTCCTAGGGTCGAGGCATGACGACACACACCGATGACCCGAAGTCCCAGCAGCACGCCGCCGAGGTGCCCGTCCGGCTGAACTGGTCCCAGCACGCGCCCGAGGTCTACAAGGCGATGATGCGGCTGGAGACGGCCGCCAGGCGGGGGATGGACCCGACGCTGTACGAACTGGTCAAGATCCGCGCCTCGCAGCTCAACCACTGCGCCTTCTGCCTCGACATGCACACCAAGGACGCCCTCGCCGCCGGGGAGAGCGTGGGGCGGATCGTGCAGCTGGCCGCCTGGGAGGAGTCGCGGCACTTCTACACGGAGAAGGAGCTGGCGGCGATCGAGCTGACCGAGGCGGTCACCGTGCTGACCGACGGCTTCGTGCCGGACGAGGTCTACGACAAGGCCGCCAAGCACTTCGACGAGCCGGAGCTGGCGCAGCTGATCGCCGCGATCACGACGATCAACGCCTGGAACCGGTTCGGCGTGACCTGCCGGATGACGCCGGGCCACTACACGCCCGGACAGCACGCGTGACGGCGGCGCGCACCCGGCTCCTGGACCCGGAGGTCGGCCGGTCGCTGTCGGCGCTGAGCGCGGCGGCCAAGAAGGGGCTGGGCGACCCCGTGCTCGCCGAGCTGGTGATGATCCGCGCCTCACAGCTCAACCACTGCGCGTTCTGCCTGGACATGCACCTGACCCTGGCCCGCGAGAACGGGGTCGACGAGGACCGCCTCGGCCTGCTCGCCGCCTGGGAGGAGGCCGAGGACCGCTACGACGGGCGGCAGCGGGCCGCGCTCGCGCTGACCGAGGCGATGACCGTGCTGACCGACGGCTTCGTGCCGGACGAGGTGTACGACCGGGCCGCCAAGCACTTCGACGACGGCGAACTGGCCCACCTGATCGGGCTGATCACCGCCATCAACAGCTGGAACCGGCTGATGGTCGCCCGCAGGATCCCGCCGGGGGGTTACACACCGTGAGTCACGCCACCGTGTTCCGCGCCCTGCACCACGGGCGGGCCCCGGAGGACCCCCTCGTCCTGCCGGGTCCCTGGGACGCCGCGAGCGCCCGGGTCTTCGCGGCGGCCGGGTTCCCGGCGCTCGCGACACCGAGCGCCGGGGTGGCGGCCTCGCTCGGGTACGAGGACGGGCGGACCCCGGCCGACGAGATGTTCGCGGCCGTCGCGCGGATCGTGCGCGCCGTGGACGTCCCCGTGTCGGCGGACGTCGAGGGCGGCTACGGCCTGGCGCCGAAGGAGCTGGTGGAGCTGCTGCTGGCGGCGGGCGCCGTCGGCTGCAACGTGGAGGACTCCGCGGACGGAGTGCTCAAGGACCCGGCGGAACACGCCGAGTGGCTGGCCGGGGTGCGGGAGGAGGCCGGCGACCGGCTGTTCCTGAACGCCCGGATCGACACGTTCCTCCGGGGTGTCGACGATCCGGGGGCGGCGATCGGGCGGGCCGCCGCCTACGTCGCCGCGGGCGCCGACTGCGTGTACCCGATCGCCGCCCCCGTCGCCGTACTGCCGCTGCTGCGGGCCCGGATCCAGGGGCCGGTGAACGTGCTCGCGCGTCCCGGAGAGGGCCCCTCGCCCGCCGGACTCGGCGGACTCGGGGCCACCCGGATCACCTTCGGGCCGGGGCTCCAGCGGCAGGCCGAGCAGGCGGTGCGGGAGAGCGCACAACGGCTCGCGGGCCGGCTGCCGGGGTGAGGGTCAGGGCAGCCACTCCTTCCACACGGACTCGTGGCTGTCCACCCACTTCTCGGCCGCGACCTGGGGCCGCATCTTCTTCTCGGCGATCATCAGGGAGACCTGGTTCTGGTCCTCGGTCGTCCACTTGAAGTTCTTCAGGAACTCGGCCGCCTCGCCGCCGTTCTTCGCGAAGTCGGCGTTGAGGTACTTCTGCAGCGGGGTGACCGGGTAGGCGCAGTCGACCTTCGCCGGGTCGGCGTCGCAGCCCTCCTCGTACGGCGGCAGCTTCACCTCGGTCATCGGGACCTTCTCCATCAGCCACTGGGGGGTGTACCAGTAGCTCAGGAAGGGCTTCTTCTCCTTGGCGAACTGCTGCATCTGGGTGATCTGGGCGGCCTCGGAACCGGCGAAGACCACCTGGTAGTCCAGGTCCAGGTTCTTCACCAGGGCCTTGTCGTTGGTGACGTAGGACGGGGAGCCGTCCAGGAGCTGGCCCTTGCCGCCGCTCTCCGCGGTGCGCAGCAGGTCGGCGTACTTGTCGAGGTTCTTCCAGTTGGTGACGTCCGGGTGCTTCTTCGCGAAGTACGTCGGGACGAACCAGCCGATGTGCCCGGTGACGCCGAGGTCGCCGCCCGCGGCGATGGTCTTCTTGTCCTGGACGTAGCGCTGTTCCTGCTCGGGGTGGCCCCAGTCCTCCAGGATGGCGTCGACGCGGCCCTGGCTGAGCGCGTCCCAGGCGGGCACCTCGTCGACCTGGACGGTGTCGACGCGGTAGCCCAGCTCGTGCTCCAGCAGGTACTGGGCGACGGCCACGTTGGCCTGGGCGCCGACCCAGGACTGCACGGACAGGGTGACGGTCTTCGCGCCCTGGGCGTTCGCGAACGGGGATGCCTGCTTGGTCATGTCGGCGGCGCCGCAGCCGGTGGCCAGCACCAGCACGGCGGCGGCCGCCGTGATCCGCTTGCGGGACATCTCAGGCTCCCTTCTTCGAGCGGCGTTCAGTGGGCTGGGTGACCCGGTCGAGCATCAGGCCGAGGCAGACGATCGCGGCGCCCGCGACCAGGCCGGTCGCCAGGTCGCCCTGGGCGAGGCCGAAGACGACCTGGTAGCCGAGCGCGCCACCGCCGACCAGGCCGCCGATGATGACGACGGCGAGGACGAGTACGACGCCCTGGTTGACGGCGAGCAGCAGGGCCGGGCGGGCCAGCGGCAGCTGGACCTGGCGGAGCTGCTGGCCGCCGGTGGCGCCGAGCGAGCGGGCCGACTCCATGGCGGCCGGGTCGACCTGGCGCAGACCCTGGGCGGTGATGCGGACGACGGCGGGCAGGGCGTAGACGACCGCTGCCGCCACGGCGGGTGCGCGGCCCACTCCGAACAGGGCGACGACCGGGATCAGGTACACGAACTGCGGCATCGTCTGGAAGACGTCGAGGACGGGCCGCAGCAGCCGTTCGAAGCGGTCGCTGCGGGCGGCGGCGACACCGGTGGCGAAGCCGACGACCAGGGTCACGGCGACGGCGGCGAGCACCTGCGAGAGCGTGTCCAGGGACGGGTCCCACACGCCGAGCACGCCGATCGCGGCCATCGCGAGGACGGCGGTGAGCGCGGTGCGCCAGGTGCCGATCAGCCAGGCCAGGGCGGCGACGATCAGGAGCACGGACCACCAGGGCAGCCACTGGAGGCCGTCGCGCAGCGGGTTGAGGACCCAGCTGGTGAAGTGCGCGGCCCAGTCGGCGGTGCCGCCGACGACCGGGACGCCGGAGTAGAGGTGCGCGGTCATCCAGTCGACGGCCCGGTTGACGGGCTCGGCGATGTCCGCCTCCCATCCGTCGGGCCAGTCGAGGAAGCCGGCCAGGCGTCCGGCGAGCGCCACGGCCGCGGCGACGACCAGGGCGTACAGCCAGGTCACCGGGGACCTCCCGGCCTCGCCGAGCCGCTCCCCCGCCGCGCCGGTCACCCGGTCCAGGACGACGGCGAGCAGCACGATCGGGATGCCGGCCGCGAGGGCCGCGCCGACGTCGACGGAGGCGAGTGCCTGGTAGACGCGGTCGCCGAGGCCGCCGGCGCCGATGACGGAGGCGATGACGGCCATGGACAGCGCCATCATGATCGTCTGGTTGACGCCGAGGAGGAGTTCCTTGCGGGCCAGCGGGATACGGGCGGTCAGCAGGCGCTGGCGGGCGGTGGTGCCGAGGGACTCGACGGCCTCCAGCACCTCCTTGTCCGCGCCGCGCAGGCCCAGCGAGGTGAGCCGGGCCATCGGCGGGGCGGCGTAGACGACGGTGGCCAGGACGGCGGCGGGGACGCCGATGCCGAAGACCAGGACGACGGGGAGCAGGTAGGCGAAGGCGGGCAGCACCTGCATGGTGTCGAGCACCGGACGCAGGACGCGGTCCATCCGGTCGGACAGGCCCGCGGCGAGGCCCAGCACGGCGCCGACGACGACGGAGGCGAGGACGGCGACGACCATGAGCGCGAGCGTCTGCATGGTCGGCACCCACATGCCGAGCAGGCCGCAGGCCAGGAACGCGGCGGCGGTGCCCGCGGCCAGCTTCACGCCGGCCACCCGCCAGGCGACCAGGGCGCCGATCGCGGTGACCCCGGCCCAGCCGACGGCGAGGAGGGCGAGGTACACGGCGCGGACGGCGATGACGACCGCGTTGCTGACGTGGCCGAAGAAGTAGAGGAACAGGGGGTGGCTGTCGCGGTTGTCGATGATCCAGTCGCTGGCCTTGCCGAGGGGTTCGGAGACGTCGACGGTGAGGGGGGTGGGCCAGGTGGTGCCGGGCCACTGGGTGACGGCTATGGGGATGAGGATCGCGGCCAGTGCCGCCAGGGTGAGGAGCTTGCGGGTCGCGGGGTGGGTGAGGATGCCCGGCGGGGCGGCTTTCTGCGACGTCGGTGCGGTGATCGTTGCCATCAGACCGGCTCCTCGGTCGTGGCGGGGGGCGGGGTGGTCGGCTTGCGGCGCCTGTCCGGTGCCTCCCCCACGCTCGGCTTCGCTCGCGCGGGGGGACCCCCATCGCCCACCCGTGCCGCCCCCGCGGCACGACTGCCCGCAGCTGGGTCACGACTGCCCGCAGCTGGGTCGGCTGTGCCTGCTACCACTGACAGGAGGTCGGTCGCGTCTACCACGCCCAGGCAGCGGCCGTCGGTCATCACCCGGGCCGGGGAGCCTGCCCTCGCCACCGCTTCTATGGCCTCCGAGACCGTGGCCTCGGGGCGGATCGCCGGGCCCGTGCCCGCCTCGTCGGCGGACGCGGCGGGGCGCATCGCCGTGCGGACGGTGAGGACCTGTTCGCGCGGGACGTCGCGGACGAACTCGCGGACGTAGTCGTCGGCGGGCGAGCCGACGATCTCCTCCGGGGTGCCGAGCTGCACCACGCGGCCGTCGCGCATCAGGGCGATGCGGTCACCGAGCTTGAGGGCTTCCTGGAGGTCGTGGGTGATGAAGACCATCGTGCGGCCCTCCTCGCGGTGCAGCCGGACGACCTCCTCCTGCATGTCCCGCCGGATCAGCGGGTCCAGCGCGCTGAACGGCTCGTCGAACAGCAGTACTTCGGGGTCGACGGCGAGCGCCCGGGCGAGGCCGACGCGCTGGCGCTGGCCGCCGGAGAGCTGGCCGGGGCGGCGCTGCTCCAGGCCCTCCAGACCGACCTTGGCGACGATCGCGGCGGCGCGCTCGCGGCGCTCGGCGCGGCCCACGCCCTGGACCTCCAGGCCGTAGGCGACGTTGTCCAGGACCGTGCGGTGCGGCAGCAGGCCGAAGTGCTGGAAGACCATCGCGGCGCGGTGGCGGCGCAGTGCGCGCAGCCGGGACCTGTCCATCGCGCGGACGTCCTCGCCGTCGATGGCGATGGTCCCGGCCGTCGGCTCGACGAGGCGGGTCAGGCAGCGTACGAGGGTGGACTTGCCGGAGCCGGACAGGCCCATGACGACGAAGACCTCGCCCTTGCGCACGTCGAAGGAGACGTCGGCGACGGCGGCGGTGCAGCCGGTGCGCGAGCGCAGCTCGGCCGGGCTCAGGGCGGCGAGGTCCGGGTCGGCGGGGACGCGGGCGGCCTTGGGTCCAAAGACCTTCCACAGGCCGTCGACGGAGAAGACCGGGGGACGCTCGGCCACGGTGTCGGTGGCGGCGGCGGTGGTGTTCCCGGTGGTCGCGTTCATCGGGCGTCACCGCCGATCAGCTCGACGGCGCGCTCGCCGACCATGAGGACGCCGATCATCGGGTTGACCGCGGGCATGGTCGGGAAGACGGAGGCGTCGGCGATGCGGATGCCCTCCAGGCCGCGGATGCGCAGCTCGGGGTCGACGACGGCCGTCTCGTCGGTGGCGGCGCCCATCTTGCAGGTGCCCGCCGGGTGGTAGACGGTGTGGGCGACCTTGCGGGCGTACTCGCTCAGCTCCTCGTCGCCGGTGACCTCCGGGCCGGGGCAGACCTCGCGCTTGAGCCAGCCCGCCAGCGGCTGGGACTTGGCGATCTCGCGGGCTATGCGGATGCCGTCGACGAGGGTGCGGCCGTCGTAGTCGTCCTCGTCGGTGAAGTAGCGGAAGTCCAGGGCGGGCTTCACGGACGGGTCGGCGCTGGTGAGGCGGAGGCGGCCGCGGGACTTCGGCTTGGGGATGTTCGGGGTCATGGAGACGCCGAACTCGGGGCGCTGGTAGCCGAGGCGCTCCGGGTTGTCCGTGAACGGGATCTGGTAGAAGTGGAACATCAGGTCGGGGCCCGCGTGTTCGGGGTCGCGGCGCACGAACAGACCGGCGTCGGAGTCCATCGCGGAGTTGTCCGGGATGGGCCCGTTGGTCTCCCACACGATCACCGACTCGGGGTGGTCGAGCAGGTTCTCGCCGACGCCGGGCAGGTCGTGCGCCACGGGTATGCCGAGCGCTTCGAGGTCCTCGCGGGGGCCGATGCCCGAGTGCAGCAGCAGGCGCGGGGAGTCGACTGCGCCGGCGCACAGGACGACCTCGCCCCGGGCCTTGACGAGGATCTCCTCGCCGTCCTTGGTGCGCACGTGGACGCCCTCGGCGCGGGTGCCGTCCAGTTCGAGCCGGTACGCCCAGGTCTCCAGCATGAGCGTGAGGTTGGCGCGCTCGTCCATCACGGGGTGCAGGTACGCCACCGACGCCGAGGAGCGCTTGTTGTTCTCGGGGTGGTAGGCGAGGTCGAAGAAGCCGACGCCCTCGGTGAACGGCTTCTTGTTGAAGCCCTCGATCCGGGGGACCTCCAGGGTCTTCTGCGCGGAGTCGACGAAGTCGCGGGCAATGGCGTTCCGGTCCTTCTCGTCGACCGGGACGATGTTGTTCTTCAGCCGGGCGAAGTACGCCTCCATCTGGACCGCGCCCCAGCCCTTGGCACCCGCCGCCTCCCACTCGTCCCAGTCGGACGGCAGTGGCTTGAAGGCGATGAGGGTGTTGTGCGAGGAGCAGCCGCCGAGGACGCGGGCGCGGCTGTGCCGGATGTGCGAGTTGCCGCGCGGCTGCTCGGTGGTGGGGTAGTCGTAGTCCAGTTCGCCGCCGAGCAGGCCCATCCAGCGGCGCAGGGTCAGCACGTCCTCGCGGCCGACGTCGCTGGGGCCGCCCTCGATGACGGCGACGGTGACGTCCGGGTTCTCGGTGAGGCGGGAGGCGATCACCGAGCCCGCGGTGCCGCCGCCGATGACGACGTAGTCGTAGACCTGGGTGGTTTCGGACATGGGGGTACTCCAGAGGGGGGTGGGGACGAGGTGCGACGGGAGTGAACGGGAACCGCTGCGGGTGCGGCAGGAGGGTCAGCCGGCGAACCAGCGGACGGGCTTCGGCGCGAGGTTCTGGTAGACGTGCTTGCTCTCGCGGTACTCGGCCAGGCCGGCGGGCCCGAGTTCGCGGCCGACGCCGCTCTTGCCGAAGCCGCCCCACTCCGCCTGCGGCAGGTAGGGGTGGAAGTCGTTGATCCAGACGGTGCCGTGCCGCAGCCGGCCCGCGACCCGGCGGGCCCGTCCCGCGTCGGCGGTCCAGACGGCACCGGCCAGACCGTACTCGGTGTCGTTGGCGAGGGCTACGGCCTCGTCCTCGGTCCGGAAGGTCTCGACGGTGAGGACCGGCCCGAAGACCTCCTCCCGCACCACCCGCATCTCGCGGTGGCAGTGGTCGAGGACGGTCGGCTCGTAGAAGTAGCCGCTCTCGGGCCGCTGGGGCGACGGCTCGGGGCGCTTGCCGCCGCAGCGCAGTTCGGCGCCCTCGGCGAGGGCGGAGGCGACGTAGTCCTCGGTCTTGGCGCGCTGCTGCGCGGAGACGAGGGGGCCGCACTCGACGCCGTCCTCGGTGCCGCGGCCGAGACGGATCTTGCGGGCGCGGCGGGCGAGTTCGGCGACGAAGCGCTCGCGGACCGACTCCTCGACGATGAGGCGGCCGCCCGCGGAGCAGACCTGGCCGCTGTGGATGAAGGCGGCGTTGAGGGCCTGGTCGACGGCGGTGTCGAAGCCCTCCTCGGTCTCGCAGGCGTCGGCGAAGACGACGTTGGGGTTCTTGCCGCCGAGTTCGAGGGCGACCTTCTTGACGGTGGCGGCGGCGGCCTGGGCGACCTTGGTGCCGCTGGTCAGGCCGCCGGTGAAGGAGACCAGGTCGACGTCGGGGTGCTCGGCGAGCCGGGCGCCGACGGTGTGTCCCGGGCCGGTGACGATGTTCGCGACACCGGCGGGGAGTCCGGCCTCGACGAGCAGGTCGATCAGGGCGATCGTGGTGAGCGGGGTGATTTCGCTGGGCTTGATCACGAAGGTGTTGCCGGCGGCGAGCGCCGGGGCGATCTTCCAACTGGCCTGCAGGAGCGGGTAGTTCCAGGGCGTGATCATCGCGCAGACGCCGACCGGTTCGTGCACGACGACGCTGTGGACGTCGGCCGAGCCCGCGTCGACGACCCGGCCGGGGGCCTCGCCGGCGACCAGGTCCGCGAAGTACCGGAAGGCGTCGGCCACGCAGTCGATGTCGACGCGGCCCTCCTCGACGGTCTTGCCCGCGTCACGGCTCTCCAGCAGGCCGAGTTCCTCGCGGTCGCGCACGAGGAGTCCGGCGACCCGGCGCAGCAGGGCGGCGCGTTCGGCGACCGGGGTGTGCGGCCACTCGCCCGTGTCGAAGGCCCGCCGGGCGGCGGCCACCGCGAGGTCGGTGTCCTTCTCGTCGCCCTCCGCGACCACGGTGAACGGCAGGGCGTCCGCGGGATCGAGGATCTCGCGGGTGGCGCCGGAGGACGCCGCGAGCCACTCGCCGCCCGCGTGGATGGTCCGGTGGGCCCGCTCGGTCCGGGTTTCCGTTCTGTTCGCCATGCTGGGATGTGCCTTCCGTTCCTGGTCAACGCCCCTGCGTCACACGCATGTCACTCTCGGGGACCGTGAGCCCCTGCCCCACTGCCCCGTATGCATGCCGATTCGGTCATCGAAAGTGCGGCGCATCACTGAGGAAGGGTGCGAAAGGGGTGAAGCGGAGTTTCTTTGACCCAAGTCAAGCAATAACCTAGGAGTATGGAGTCGGTATCGGAAGACGTCGCGGCTCTGCGGAGCTTCAACCGCTACTTCACGCGCCGCATCGGCGCCCTGGACGAGCGCTATCTCGGCCAGGACCGGCCGCTCGGCGAGGCCCGGCTGCTCTTCGAGATCGCCGGGAGCCGCTCCGGAGTGCCGCTGCGGGACCTGCGCACCCGCCTGGGCCTGGACGCCGGATACCTGAGCCGGATGGTGAAGGCCCTGGAGGCGCAGGGCATGGTCCGGCTGGGCACGCACCCGGACGACAGCCGGATGCGCACGGTCGAGGTCACCGACGCCGGACGCGCCGAGGTCGCGGAGCAGAACCGCCGGGCCGACGCGCTGGTCTCCGGGCTGCTGCGGGGGCTGGCCCCGGACCAGCGCCGGAGCCTGTCCGACGCCGTGGCCACCGCCCGGCGCCTGCTGCGGCTGGCCGCCCTCACGGTCGTACCGGTCGACGCCCGCACCCCGGACGCCCGCGCCTGCCTGGACGCCTACGCCGCCGACCTGGACGCGCGCTTCCCCGAGGGCTTCGACCCGGCCGACCTCGTGGGACCCGAGGAGGTGTCGGGGGACGCCGGGGTGTTCCTCGTGGCGTACGAGGAGGGGCGGCCGGTGGGCTGCGGTGCGCTGCGGCGTACGGAGCCCGGGGTCGGCGAGGTGAAGCACGTGTGGGTGCACGCCGACGCCCGGCGGCTGGGGCTGGCCCGGCGGCTGCTCGCCGCGCTGGAGGCCGAGGCCGTCGACCGGGGCCTGACCGTCGTACGGCTCGACACGCACCCCGCGCTCACCGAGGCGCGGGCGATGTACGAACGGGCCGGTTACACCGAGATCCCGGCGTACTCCGACCACGTGTACGCCGGGCACTGGTTCGAGAAGCGGCTGCCCCGGGGCTGACACCGGCACGGCAGCCCCGGGAGCCCGGCAACGGGCACGGGCCCCGTCCCCGCCGGAGCGGGGAACGGGGCCCGTGCGGGCGTCGCGGGCGGGCTCAGATGAGGCCGAGACCGCGGACCGCCTCGCGCTCCTCCGACAGCTCCTTGACGGAGGCGTCGATGCGGGCGCGGGAGAAGTCGTTGATCTCCAGGCCCTGGACGATCTCGTACGAGCCGTCCTTCGTGGTGACCGGGAAGGAGGAGATGATGCCCTCCGGGACGCCGTAGGAGCCGTCCGACGGGATGCCCATGGAGGTCCAGTCGCCCTCGGCGGTGCCGTTGACCCACGTGTACACGTGGTCGATGGCGGCGTTGGCGGCGGAGGCGGCCGAGGAGGCGCCGCGGGCCTCGATGATGGCGGCGCCGCGCTTGGCGACGGTCGGGATGAACTCGTCGGCCAGCCACTTCTCGTCGTTGACGGTCTCGGCGGCGTTCTTGCCGGCGATCGTGGCGTGGAAGATGTCCGGGTACTGGGTGGCGGAGTGGTTGCCCCAGATGGTCAGGCGCTTGATGTCGGCGACCGTCGAGCCCGTCTTCTTCGCGAGCTGGGTCAGCGCGCGGTTGTGGTCCAGACGGGTCATCGCGGTGAAGCGCTCGGCCGGTACGTCCGGGGCGGCGGCCTGGGCGATCAGGGCGTTGGTGTTGGCCGGGTTGCCGACCACGAGGACCTTGATGTCGTCCGCGGCGTGGTCGTTGATGGCCTTGCCCTGCGGCTTGAAGATGCCGCCGTTGGCCTCCAGCAGGTCGCCGCGCTCCATGCCCTTGGTGCGGGGGCGGGCGCCGACGAGGAGGGCGACGTTGGCGCCGTCGAAGGCGACGTTCGGGTCGTCGGTGATCTCGATGCCCTGGAGGAGCGGGAACGCGCAGTCGTCCAGCTCCATCGCGGTGCCCTCGGCGGCCTTGAGCGCCGGAGTGATCTCCAGGAGGCGCAGCTTGACCGGCACGTCCGCGCCGAGCAGCTGGCCGGAGGCGATGCGGAAGAGCAGGGCGTAACCGATCTGGCCGGCCGCGCCGGTGACGGTGACGTTCACGGGAGTGCGGGTCATGGCGTTCTCCGTATGACAGCTGGCGGGTGGGGCGTCCCGGCCCCGGGCGTTTGATCGATCTCTTGGTATCAAGAGATCCATCCAGCCGTCAGGCTATCGCGCCCGTGGTGTCCGGCACGTCCGGGTCGGTGTGGCCCGGCCCACAGGACTTGCCCCGCGGGGTGCGCGGCGCAGGCGAGGAAGAGGCAGAAAATGAGGCGGCCGCCTGTCCGGGAGAGGGGGGACGAAGGCGACCGCCGTTCGGGGATACCGTTGCCGGACTCCCGTGGGGGTACTTCTCGCGTGCCCGTGACGCCGCCGGGCATGCCTGCCGCGGGCGAACTTTTCTTCCGCACCCGTCCGGGGCGGCCGGCCTACTTGGTGCAGCCCTGCTGCCCCGAGGCCAGCGTCGCGCACGCGGTGGCGTCGGCCGCGGAGTCCACCGCGACCATCATGGTGTACGCGACGGTGGCACCGGCGTTGCCGACCGTCGCCCGCTGCTCGTTCGCGCCGCCGGCCTTCACCTGGACCTCGTCGCCCTGCGCGGCCTGGGAGACGCGGGCCCACGCGGCGCCGCAGACCTCGCTGTACCGGACCTCGACGGCGGCCGTGCCGACGACGGCGGTCGCGCCGGTGGTCACCAGGTCGCCGCCGCAGCCCATGACCTCCGGGTCCTTGCCGGTGCAGGCGTCGCCGCTGCACTTCACACCCGGCGGCAGCTTCGGCTTGCTGCTCACGGTGGGCGACGGGGAGGGTTTGGTGCCCTCGTTCTCCTTGTCCCCGCCGCCGTTCAGGAGGAAGAAGGCGCCCGCGATCACGACGAGGAGGCCGACGACGCCCGCGACGAGGGTGGTCATCCGCTTGTTCCCGCCGCGCGGGGACCGGGAGCCGGCCGAACGGGGCCCGGACGGCGGACGGGAACCGCCGTGCGGGGGCTCGCCGTACGAGCCCGACTCGCCGTACGTGCCCGACTCGCCGTACGTACCCGACTCGCCGTGCGTGCCTGGCCTGCCGCCGTACGTCCCGGACCCGTTGTATGTGCCGGACCCGCCGTACGTGCCGGACGGGCCGTACGCGTCCGAGGGGCCTGCGCCGGGGCGGCGGCCGGGGCCGTTCGGCGCGGCGGGTGCGGCCTGCCGCGCCGCCTCCCCGGTGCCGGTCCGGGGTCCGGAGCGGGACGTGCGGTCGCCGCTCGGCGCGGGGCCCCGGTATCCGGCCAGGCCCCAGGAGTTGCCTTCGGTCGCTCCGCCGGAGGAGGGCGCGGGGGTGGTGGCCGGTCCGCCGCCGTCCCGGGGCGTGCCGAGCGCCGAGTCGGGGCTGTCGGCGGCCGTCGGCTGGGCCGGGACCGTCGGCGGCAGCGTGGGCGACACGCCCGCCGGTCCCGCGACCCCCGCGGCGGCACCGCCGCCGTGCCGGCCGCCCCGGCTCCCCTTGCCGTTCCTGCCGCCGTTGCCGGACTTGGGCCCGGAGCCGCCCGACGTGGCCGCGGGCGTGCCCAGTTCGCCGAGCGCGGCGCGGGCCTGGGAGATCCGGATGGCCTCCATGGTCATGTCGTGGCGCATCTCCGAGCGGCTCCAGGCGCGCTCGGCCAGCTCCCACATGGTGGTCAGGTGGATCGGGTTGGTCCTCGTCACCTCGGCCAGGGCCACGATGGCGCCCTTGGGCGCCAGCAGCCGGCCGTTCAGATAGCGCTCCCAGGACGTCTTGCTGTAGCCCGTGGCGTCGGCCACCGACGCGACGCTCAGCTCGCTGCGGTCCACGAGCCGGCGCAGCTGACTGGTGAACTCTCTGATCTGCGGATCGAGTTCATCCGGCAAGGCCTTCCAACGAGGCACTGCTTCCCCCTCTTCCCCCGGTGACGTGCTGGTCGATCCCCCGCTGGTCCCCGCGCGCGGCGTCCCCCCGCGCGGTACCTGGTTCTGGCTACCCACAGGGATGCGCCCGGTCAGGATCCCAGTTCCCGGGGTGGGGGCGCACAGGAGCACAGAGGCCGCGAACGTGCACCGTCGCACGCCCACCGACCCGCGGTCCAGTGTCCCATCGGGGTTCGTGCGACCGGAACGGAACCCCCGGGAACGACTCGCGTAGCGGAGTAGCGGAACGGTCACTTCCGTGCCACAGCGCCCTGACAGGCGTTGAACTGGGCGTTCGCCGTGCAGGAGGGTTGGTGTCGACGGCGGCCCGTCCTTCCACGGGGGTGAGGACGGGCCGTCGTACCCGCCGCGCTAGCTGACCGTGAAGTGCAGCGTGTCCTTCAGGAACGGGATCTCCAGCACCGGGTTCGGCTGGGCCATCAGCGCCAGCAGGGCGATGGACAGCCCGAAGACGCCGTAGGTCACGATGTCCGTGAAGCGCGAGCGCACGGCGAGCATGCCGACGCGGGGCATCGTCCAGCGGAGCACGGCACCGAGCAGCAACGCGGCGCCGACGAGGAACAGCCCCCAGCGGAACACGTCCAGCGCGGTGAGCAGCAGGCCGAGCCCGACCAGCAGCACCACCGTGAGCACCGGCCACTGCCGGGCGGGCGCCGGGGCGTCGCCGGCCGCGGCCCGGCCGCCGCCCTCGGGACGGGCGGTGTCGCGGGTGAAGAGCGGGAACCGGCGCGTGGTGCGGCGCGGCCGCCCCTTGGCGTCGGGTGCGCTGACGGGGTCGCGGACGGTGAGGCCGTCCGGATCGCCGGAGTCCTGCGACGCGTGTGACGTCTGTGACGCCGTTCGGGACGCCTCCGGGGCCGGGGCCTCCTCGGTCCGCGCGTCGCCCGGACGCCCGGCGCCCGTGTCCTCAGCCGGCACTGCGCTCCGCCGCCTCCACCACGTTGACGAGCAGCTGGGCCCGGGTCATGGGGCCGACGCCGCCCGGGTTCGGGGAGATCCAGGCGGCCACCTCGGCCACGCCGGGGTGCACGTCGCCCATGATCTTGCCCTCGGCGTTGCGGGAGACGCCGACGTCGAGGACGGCCGCGCCCGGCTTGACGTCCTCGGGGCGGACCAGGTGCGGCGAACCGGCCGCGGCGATGACGATGTCCGCGCGCCTGAGGTGGGCGGCCAGGTCCCGGGTGCCGGTGTGGCACTGGGTCACGGTGGCGTTCTCGCTGCGCCGGGTGAGCAGCAGCGGCATCGGGCGGCCGATGGTGACACCGCGGCCGACGACCACGACCTCGGCGCCCTTGATCTCGACGCCGTAGCGGCGCAGGAGGGTCAGGATGCCGTTGGGGGTGCAGGGCAGCGGCGCCGGCTCGTTGAGGACGAGGCGGCCCAGGTTCATCGGGTGCAGGCCGTCCGCGTCCTTGTCCGGGTCCATCAGTTCGAGGATGCGGTTCTCGTCGATGCCCCGGGGCAGCGGCAGCTGGACGATGTAGCCGGTGCAGGCCGGGTCCTCGTTCAGCTCGCGGACGACCGCCTCGATCTCCTCCTGGGTGGCCGTGGCCGGCAGTTCGCGCTGGATGGAAGCGATGCCGACCTGGGCGCAGTCGCGGTGCTTGCCCGCGACGTACTTCTGGCTGCCGGGATCGTCGCCGACCAGGACGGTGCCGAGACCGGGTGTGACACCCCTCTCCTTCAGCGCCGCCACGCGGGCGGTCAGTTCGGACTTGATCGCGGCTGCGGTGGCCTTGCCATCGAGAATCTGGGCGGTCATGCCCCCATCCTCGCGGATGACCGGCCCCCGGTTCCAATCAGGTCGGCATGCGGGCACCGCACGGCTCGGCCCGCGGGCGCCGCGCGGGCCGGTGTGCGGGTGCCGGGCGGGAATCTTCGGGACGCCACGGGACAGGTCCCGCCCTATCCGCTCATGATCGATGTTGTTGCACTTGCACAACGCCTTGCGAACGGGCTGGACAAGTAAGAGTTCGGTCAAGAACGATTGGGCTGCACAGTGCCGCGGGGCCGTACCGGGGGGACGAACCGCTCAAGAAGAATCTCCTCCGCATCGAGCCGCGCGTCGTCCCCGCACTTGACAGCGACGGAGGAAGACCCGCCATGAGTTTCGGCGATCCGAACAACCCCTACGGCCCGCCGCAGGGCGGCCAGGGCCAGCAGCCGAACTACGGCTACCCGCAGCAGCAGCCCCAGGGCCAGCCCGGTTACGGCTACCCCCAGGCTCCTCCGGTGTCGGCCGGTTACGGCTACCCGGCCGCCCCGACCTCGATGCCCGGCACTGTCAGCGCGGCCCGCGTCATGCTGTGGGTCATCTTCGGCCTCCAGCTCGTCGGCGTGGCCCTGTTCGCCATCAGCGCCGCGAGCGTGGACGCCGCGAAGAACGACGACGCGCTCAAGGACGACGCCGCCTTCCAGCAGCTGGCCGACTACTCGTCCGGCATGCTGTGGGGCCTCGTGGCGTTCTCGCTGGTGTGGGGAGTGTTCGCACTCGTGCTGGCGATCAAGGTCGGCAGCGGCGGCAACGGCCTCCGCATAACGACCATGATCTTCGCCATCATCACCGCGATCCTCGGCCTGTACCCGTTCATCCTCGTGGGCCTGGTCCACACCGTGCTCGCCATCCTGGTCGCGGTGTTCGTCGGGAACTCGAACGGCGCGGCCTGGTACAAGCGTCCCCGCTACTGAGCACCGGCCGCGTACCGGACCGGGTACCGGCGACTGAACAGTTCTCGCCAATCACCATCCAGGGCCGTGTCTCACCCGTACGAGGGGGGCACGGCCCTGGTGCGTCGCCCTAGTCTGGCGTGGGTAGCCGTCAGGCACGGGGAGACGCACCTTGTACAGCATCATCGTGGTACCTCCGCCGACCACGGAGGACGAACCCACCCGCCCCCAGCACCGGCTCGCGCCCGGCGAACGGCTCGTC
Source organism: Streptomyces hyderabadensis (assembly GCF_020404845.1). GTDB lineage: Bacteria > Actinomycetota > Actinomycetes > Streptomycetales > Streptomycetaceae > Streptomyces > Streptomyces hyderabadensis. Next base: position 136,605 of record NZ_JAIOJZ010000007.1, read on the forward strand.
TTCGGGCGGTCCGTGCCCGAGGGCGGGCTGCGGATCGGGCACGACGGGGTGTCGCGCAGAGCCGGTGAGATCGCGGCGCACGGCACGTTCTGGACCCTGAGCAACCTCTCCGCCCACCAGACCTACGTGGTGGAGAACCCGGAGGGCGCGGGCGAGCACATCAAGGTGGCGCCGGGGCGGCTGGACGCGCCGGTGCCGTTCGAGTTCTCGCGGATCGTGCTGCCCGCCGCGGGTGACCTGCTGCCGGTGGAGGTGTGGGCGCCGCGCCACGACTATCTGCGCGGCGAGGACGGCACCGACGGCGAGCCGACCGCCCCGGCCTTCTCCGTCGACCGCACCAAGCGGTACTTCGCGGTGCTGGCCGCGCTGTGCGAGCCGCGGCTGCGCGGGGCGCCGCACGCGCCGCTGCCGACCATGGACCAGGTCGTCGAGCGGCTCCGCCCGACCTGGCCGGCCGCCTCGCGCACGTCGGTGCAGTGGAACATCGACTACCTCGCCGTGAAGCTGCGGCTGAAGCCGGGCCCGGAGACCGCCGAACCGGGTCCGCGGCTGAACGGCAAGAAGGAGTCGCTGGTATCGCTGGCGCTCCGCTTCGACCTGGTCCGCGAGGACGACCTCGTGGTCCTGACGGCACCGTCCGGACGGGCGCTGCGATGACCGAGCCGTACGCCGTCCCGGTGCCCCGCGGGTACCGGGTCGGTGCCTGGGAGGTGCACGAGCCCCTCGCGACCGGCGCCTTCGGCAGCGTCTACGCGGCCCGCCGCACCGCCGCCCCGACCGTCCCCGGCGCCGGGTCCGCGGGACGCACGGGTCACCCCGGGCAGGCCGCCGCGAGGGACACGGGTCACCCCGGCGAGGACACCCCGGTCCGCACGGATCACCCCGGCGAGGACGGTCCCGGCACCGAGGGCACGGCCGACGGCGGCCCCGGCGGGGTCGGCGATGCGCGCCGCGCGGAGACCGGCGCGGGGGTGCCGACGGACGTCGCGCTGAAGTTCCTGCCCACCGGCACCGGCACCCCGCGGCAACTGGCCCACCTGCGGGACCTGGTCGAGCGCGAGGTGGAGCTGCTGCGCCGGCTGCGGCAGCCCCGGCTGATCCGGATGTACGAGACCCTCACGGTCGACGACCCCGCCCACCCCCGGCTGGACGGCGCCACCGTCCTCGTCCTGGAGCGGGCCGAGGGCTCGCTGTCCGCCCTGCTGGCCGCCGCGCCCCGCCCGCCCGCCGGGCCCGCGCTGCTCGCGCAGGTCTGCGAGGGCCTGCAGCAACTGCACCGGGCGGGCTGGGTGCACGGCGACCTGAAACCGGCCAACGTACTGCTGATGAAGGACGGTTCGGTACGGCTCGCCGACTTCAACATGGCCGCCGAGCTGGAGGGCACCCACGCCTACACACCCGCCTTCTCCACCCCGGACTACACCCCGCCCGAGCTGCTGTGGTCCGAGATCGGCGAACGGGGCCGCCGGATCCGCCCCTCCGCCGACGTGTGGGCCTTCGGCGTCCTGGCCCACCTGGTGCTCACGGGCTCCTTCCCGCTGCCCGGCGGTACCCCGACGGCCCGCCGTGACGCCGCCGTCGCCTACGCCCGCGGCACCCACGAGTTGCGCCTGTCCCCCGAACTGCCCCCGGCATGGCGGGAGATCGTGCTGGCCTGCCTGACCCGTACGCACGCCGACCGGATCGGCACCGACGCCCTGCTGCGCCGGGTGACGGGCGCGGCCGGGAGCGCGCACGGCACGGCGAGGTTCCCGCTCCGGCCCCGCGGACGCCCCCGGCGCTGGGTCCCGGCCGCCGCGGTGCTCGCCGCCCTCGCCGCCCTCGGATACGGCGTCGCCCGCTGGACCGACGACGCCCGCGCCCCCCTCGCGGACCCGCGCCCCGGCGGCACCGCGAGCGCGGCCGCCGCCTCCTACGGCGCGGCCGAACTGCGCACCGACCGGGACGTGCCGCCCGCCTACCGCCTGCTGATCGTGGAGACGGCGCACGACTGCGGGCGCGAGGAGGTCAGCCCGGCCCTGATCGCGGCCATGCTGAAGGTCGAGAGCGACTTCGACCCGGACCTGGCCGACCCGGTCAAGGACGAGTACGGCATCGCCCGCTGGACCCCGAGCGTGCTGCGCTGGTGGATGAACGCGGACGGGACACCGGGCGAGACCGTGCCCCAGCCGCCGTTCCCGCCCGCCGAGTCCATCCCGGCGATGGGCCGCTACCTGTGCTGGATCACGCCCCGCCTCGACGCCGGCCTGCCGGGCGACCGCCGCGTACTGGTCGCCGTGGCGTACCGGACGTCGTACCGGAAGGTGAACGACGCGGGCGGTGTTCCCCCGAAGTACCGCGACTACGCCGACCGCGTCGCTCACCACCTCAAGGAGTACACGCCGCCGGGCGGGAAGTGACCCTGGGAGTTCCGAGGTACCGCACGCCGGGCGGCCCGGGGCACGGTGTGAGCACACCGCCTCGGCGGTACGACCGGTACGACCGGTACGACAACGACGTTCACGGGGGAACGACCATGAAGATCGTCAAGTCCGCAGTACTCCTCCTCGCGGCCACGGCCCTGGCCGCCGGGTCCACGGTCGCGGCGACGGCCGCCGACGACCCGGGCGGCACCCGGGTGACCGGCCTCCAGCAGAAGGCCGACCAGGTGCTGGCCGACGCCCCGCAGCTGCTGCGGGTGACCGCCGACGCGGTCGAGTACCGGGGCCTGACCGTCACCGAGGCGCCGGTGACCAAGGGCGCCCAGGACCTCGCCTGCGGCTACGGCCACCTGTGCATGGTCGTCAACGGCACCAAGTTCGACTTCTACAAGTGCCAGACGTGGAACCTGACCAACTGGACCGGCGACGGCCCGTTCACCAACAACCAGACGCCGGGCACGGTCGCCAAGTTCTTCAACCGGGACGGCAGCGTCCGCTGGACGTCGACGGCCTACGAGGCGGGCACCGCGACCTGGGACCCGATCTGGTCGCTGCGCCCCTGCTGATCCGCTCACCGGATCCGCCGACAAGGCGGCCCCCGGGCTACCTCCGCGGAGGGGACCCGGGGGCCGCCGTTTCACGCGCCCGCGCCTGTGGCTGAGCCGGTGCGGTCGCGTCGGTGCGCGTCAGTGGAAGAAGTGCCGCGTCCCCGTGAAGTACATCGTCACGCCGGCCTTCTGCGCCGCCTCGACGACCAGTTCGTCACGGACCGAGCCGCCGGGCTGGACCACGGCCTTCACGCCGGCCGCGGTGAGGATCTCCAGGCCGTCCGGGAAGGGGAAGAAGGCGTCGGAGGCCGCGTACGCCCCCTGCGCGCGCTCGGCGCCCGCCCGCTCCACCGCGAGCTTCGCGGAGTCGACGCGGTTGACCTGGCCCATGCCGACGCCGACCGAGGCGCCGTCCTTGGCGAGCAGGATGGCGTTGGACTTGACGGCCCGGCAGGCCTTCCAGGCGAAGGCCAGCTCGGCCAGCTCCGCCTCGGAGAGCGCCTCGCCGGTCGCCAGGGTCCAGGTGGCCGGGTCGTCGCCCTCGGCCTGGAGGCGGTCGGTGACCTGGAGGAGGGCGCCGCCGTCGATGGGCTTGACCTCGACCGGGGCGGCGGGCGCCTCGGGGGCGCGCAGCACCCGGATGTTCTTCTTCTTGGTGAGGGCTTCGAGCGCGCCGTCCTCGTAGTCCGGGGCGACGATGACCTCGGTGAAGATCTCCGCGACCTGCTCGGCCATCTCCTTGGAGACCGGGCGGTTGACCGCGATCACCCCGCCGAACGCGGACAGCGGGTCGCAGGCGTGCGCCTTGCGGTGCGCCTCGGCGACGTCCGCGCCGACCGCGATGCCGCACGGGTTGGCGTGCTTGATGATCGCGACGCAGGGCTCGGCGTGGTCGTACGCGGCACGGCGGGCGGCGTCCGTGTCCGTGTAGTTGTTGTACGACATCTCCTTGCCGTGCAGCTGCTCGGCCTGCGCGAGGCCGCCGCCCTCCGGGGCGGTGTAGAGCGCGGCGGGCTGGTGCGGGTTCTCGCCGTAGCGCAGGGTGTGGGCGCGCTCGTAGGTGGCGCCGAGGAAGTCGGGGAAGCCGGACTCGTCGACCGGGGCGTACTCGGCGGCGAACCAGGAGGCGACGGCCACGTCGTACGCGGCGGTGTGCTGGAAGGCCTCGGCGGCCAGGCGCTTGCGGGCGGCCAGGTCGAAGCCGCCGTCCTTGACCGCGGAGAGCACGTCGGCGTACCGGGCGGGGCTGGTGACGATGGCGACCGACGGGTGGTTCTTGGCCGCGGCGCGGACCATCGAGGGGCCGCCGATGTCGATCTGCTCGACGCACTCGTCCGGGGTGGCGCCCGAGGCGACGGTCTCGCGGAACGGGTACAGGTTGCTCACGACCAGGTCGAACGGGGCCACGCCCAGCTCGTCGAGCTGCTGCCGGTGGCTGTCCAGACGCAGGTCGGCGAGGATGCCGGCGTGCACCTTGGGGTGCAGGGTCTTGACCCGGCCGTCCAGGCACTCGGGGAAGCCGGTCAGCTCCTCGACCTTGGTGACGGGGACTCCGGCGGCGGCGATCCGCCCGGCGGTGGACCCGGTGGAGACCAGCTCGACGCCGGCCTCGTGCAGCCCGCGCGCGAGCTCTTCGAGACCGGTCTTGTCGTAGACGCTGACGAGCGCGCGACGGATGGCCCGCTTGTTGCTCCCGGCGGTGGCGGTGGCGGTCACTGGATAACTACCTTTCGTCCCTCAATGCGATAGCCGTTGCGGGCGAGCCGCCCCACGACATCGACGAGCAGCCTTCGCTCGACTTCCTTGATGCGCTCGTGCAGAGCGGCACCTTCGTCTTCGTAGTCCTCGTCCCGGACCTCCACCACGCCCTGCGCGATGATCGGCCCGGTGTCGACGCCGTCGTCGACGAAGTGGACGGTGCAGCCGGTGACCCTGGCGCCGTACGCGAGCGCGTCCCGCACGCCGTGGGCCCCCGGGAAGCTGGGGAGGAGGGCGGGGTGCGTGTTGACGAACCGCCCGCCGAACCGCGCGAGGAACTCCTTCCCCACGATCTTCATGAACCCGGCCGAGACGACGAGGTCCGGCTCGTGGGCCGCGACGGCCTCGGCGAGCGCCGCGTCCCACTCCTCACGGGTCCCGTAGTCCCTGACCTTGCGCACGAAGGTCGCCACCCCGGCGCGCTCGGCGCGGGCGAGCCCCTCGATGCCGTCGCGGTCCGCGCCGACGGCGACGATCTCGGCCCCGTAGGCGTCGGCGCCGGTGGCGGCGATCTCGTCGAGGAGTGCCTGGAGGTTGGTGCCGGATCCGGAGACCAGCACGACGAGGCGCTTGGCTCGCCGGTCCACGGGCTTGGCGGCCACGGTGGGGGCCTTTCTCGGGGAGGCGGATCTGTTTGTACGGTCGTACGAATGCATCGCGCCCCGGGATACGGGGAAGTCTACGAAGCGGCCGACCGTCAGCAACGATACCGGCACACCGGACGGCCCCCTCGGGACGGGGGCGTGGCCGGAAGGTAGCGTCTGCGTGGAGCCGGAGCGGGAACGCGGCCCGGGCGTCGGGCGTTCACCAGACGTACCGACCAGTCCGCCCGTTCCACCAGCTCGCCCGTTCCACCAGCCGCCCGTCCATCGTCGCCAAGGGGAAGACGCTCAGTTGATGCCGGACCGCAGCCTGCGACTGCTCACGCTCCCCCAGCAGTCGGCGCAGCCAGGGGAGCGCAGCACCGTGTTGCTGCGCGAGCGCCCCTCGTCACCGCCCGACACGCCCTCGGACCGGAGGAATGACGGCGGGCGGGACGGCTCCGGCGACCAGGACAATCCGTTCGCACCGCCCCCGGAGGGCACCCCGGACCGTCCGTGGCAGCCGCGGCACCCGTCGGGCGACGGCGACTCCCAGGGCTCGTCCGGCCCCGGTGGCGAGGGCGGGCGCTCCCCGTGGGGCGGCCAGTGGAGCGACCGGCAGCCCGGCCGGTCCCCCGGCGGCGGCTTCGGCGAGCGACCCGGCGGTTCGGGCGGCCCCGAGGGGCCCAGCGGCGGCCCCGGCCCGCGCTGGGACCCGACGGACCCCGCCCAGCGGCGTGCCCGCTACGCCCTGCTGAGCGGCATGTGGGCCCTGTTCTTCGCCCTCTTCACCTGGCCGTACGTGGCCCTGCTGCTCGGCGCCCTGGCCCTGTACTGGGGCATCAGCTCGCTGCGCGCCAAGCCCCGCGCCGCCGCCGACCCGGACGCCCCGGCCCCGCCCCCGGAGCAGACGGTCCGCCCGCAGCGCACCGCCGCGATCAGTGGCCTGGTCACGTCGTCCCTGGCCATCCTCCTGGTCGCCGCGTCCTTCGGCGCCCAGCTGATCTACAGCGACTACTACACCTGCCGCGAGGACGCCCTGACCAACGCGGCGGAGCAGTCCTGCGAGCGCCACCTGCCGGAGCAACTCCGCCCGCTGCTGGGCACGGAGGACTGACCTCCCCTTCTCGACACCGGACGCGCACCCACAGCCCGTCCGGCGCTTGAGGACGAGGCCGTCCAGGCCGAAGGGGGGTCTGGGGGCACAGCCCCCAGGGATGGGAACGGGAAGGGGCGGCGGGGGCGAAGAAACCCCTTGCGCCCGCCGCGCCCCTGCTCACCCCCCGCCGCGAGGCAATCCCCCGGGCCCGTCGACCGGCAGCAGGTCATACCCGACCCCACCATCGCCATCGCTGTCGCCGTCGCCGTCGTACAACCCGAACGGCACCGCGCCGTCATCTCCCCCCTGCTCCCCGCCCCCGGGCGCAACCGCGGCCCCCTTCTCTCCTCGCTTCCACCACCGCCCCATGAGGAACACCGAAACCCACGCCCACACCCCCCGGCGCTCACCCCCGCCGTCCTCCCGGTCGGCCCCGGACGCCGCCACCACCGCCTCCCGCGCGGCAGCGCCCCGGCACCGCCAGGCCCGCGCCACCACGGCCACCGGCACCGCCACCACCCCGGTCCAGGCCAGCGTCGCGCCCCCGGCCTGCCACCAGACCGGCCCGAAGCGGGCGAGCGCGGCGCTCCCGAGCGGCCCGCCGGCGAACGCGGCCAGCAGGGCGACGAGGACCGCGCACAGGACGGCCGCCACGACCGCGGCGGCAGCGGTCCGCCGCCACGACCACACCCCGGCGGCCGGGCCCGCCCCCGGCGCACCCGCGCAGGCCGCCCGTGCCGTGAACCACCCCACCACGGCCCCCGCCGTCAACGGCACCGCCCCGGTCGCCCAGTGCAGCGGCGTACCGGGGCCCGCGTCCGGCACCGCCGCCAGCAGCGGGAACGGCGGCAGCAGCGCCGCGGGAGCGGAGGCGCTGGGCGCCACGACATGCCCGGTCCCGAGCAGGAAGCCGGGGCCGAGGGCGTACACCGCCGCCCACACCGCCGCGTTCGGCACCAGCGTCAGACAGAGCAGCAGTACGGCGAACCTTCCCGACCACCCCTCCGTCAGCCGCAGGAAGGCCTCCCCCGCGGCGGCCCAGTGCCATACGAGCGACACCGCGAGCAGCAGCGCGCCACCGCCGACGAGCAACGCCGCACCGGCGCCCGCGGCGCGCGTGGCGGCGCCCAGGCGTGCGTCCGGCTCGACCAACAGCTCCCGCAGCTTCCGCGGCAGCACGCGCAGCGCCCGCCCCACGGGCCCGCCCGGCCGCCCGAACGCCGTCCACACACCGGCGCCCGCCGCTCCCATGGCGACCAGCGGCAGGCACACCGCCGCCCACCACGGCGAGGGCCGCAGCGCGCCGCCCTGCGCGTACAGGACGACGGGCCCCGCGACGGCGAGGTAGCCGAGGACGACCCCCGTCCAGGCCACGCGCGCGGAGACGGGCGGCGGCCCGGTGTCCGGGGCGCTCGCCATCCACGCGGGACGCGTCCCGGGCCCCGCCTTGGGCGCCGCGCCCACGGCCACGCCCACGCCGTCCCCGGGGTCCGTGGCATCGCGGGCGGCGCGGTGCAGCAGCCACACCGGCAGGAGGAGGAACAGCAACGGGGTGACGCCGACGGGAGCGGGGGTGCCGGAGAGCGTGTCGGCGCGCACCAGTTCGGCCCCGTGTGCCAGCAACCACAGCGCGGCGGCGACGTGGAGGGTGCCCCCGGGCCCGCTGTCGGGGTACGGCGAACTGATCCACAGCAGCGTCACGAGCGCGGCGCACGCCGCGAGGCCCAGCACCGCCGCGACCACACCGCCGAGGAGACCGGCGGCCAGCCCGGGCGACCGGTCCCGCCACCGGGCGCGCAGCAGGGAGAGCGGGGCGGGACGGGCGGTCGTCTGGATCACGCCGCCATGCTGCCAACGACACGCGCTTTCCCGGTGTAACGGGCGAAGCCCCGTTGTGTCGCTCAATATATGCTTATGTACTTTTTCGTACGAAGGGGTGTCCTGTGACCCGCAGCCCCGCGACCCCGCTCCCACCTCCCAAGGCACGCCGACGCCTGCGTGAGACCGCCGCACTGACACAGACTCAGCTCGCGACCCGGGTGGGGGTCACCCCCGGGATCGTCCGTGCGTGGGAGAGCGGCCGCACGACTCCGCGAGGCCGCAAACGGGAGGCGTACGCGAGGTTGCTGAAGACGCTGGCCGAGGAAGAGGCAGCACGCCAGGCGAAGCAGAAACAACAGGAACAGCAAGAACAGCAAGAACAGCGCGAGCATCAGAAACCGGACGAGAAGCAGGAGTCGGCACCCGCACCGGTACCGAAGCTGGAGCCAGAGTCGAAGCCGGAGCCGCAGTCGGACGCGAAGCCCGCGCCCGAGCCGGAGCCGGAGCCGGAGCCGAGGCCCGAGTCCGCGCCCGTCGCACTGACGCCCGCTCAGGCCTTCGACGCGCTCTACGCGTTCAGCGCCCCCGCCCTGGTACGGCAGACCTTCCTGCTCACCGGCCGGCGCGAGCAGGCGCGCGAGTCGGTGGAGCGGGCCTTCCAGGCCGCCTGGGAGCGCTGGCCCGAGGTGGCCCGCGACCGGGACCCGGTGGGCTGGGTGCGGGCGACGGCGTACGAGTACGCGCTCTCGCCCTGGCAGCGGTTCCGTCCGCGCCACCGGCACCCGGAGCCGCCGCCCGCCGACCCCGGCGACCGCACCCTGCTGAACACCCTGCTCAGGCTCCCTCCGCGGCACCGCCGTACGCTCGTGCTGTACGACGGTGTGGGCCTCGACCTGCCCGAGACGGCGGCGGAGACGGAGGCGAGCACCCCGGCGACGGCGAACCGGCTGCTGCACGCCCGTGAGGCCGTCGCGGGCCGGCTGCCCGCGCTGGCCGACCCGCAGGTGCTGCACCGGAGGCTGACGGAGCTGGCCTCGAACGAGCGGCTGCGGGCGGCCGAGCCGCCGGCCGTGCGCAGGGGCGGCGAACGCCGGGCGCGGCTGCGGACCCGGGCCGCGATCGCGTTCACGGTCGCCCTCATCGGGACCACGGCCCTGACCGTGCGCACCGCGCCCACGCACTACGAACCGCCCGTCTCGCCCGGCCAGGCGGTGCGCGGCGTGCCGCACCGGGTGGCCCCGGGGGCGCTGTCGGACGAGGAGCTGGAGCTGCGGCAGAAGCTGCGGGACCAGATGCAGGACGGCCCGGAACGGCTGCTGCCGAGGCTCGAATGAGGTGGCCGGCCCGGCGGCGGCTCGGCCCGGCGGCGGCCCGGCGGCCGGAACGCCGAGTGGCCCGGCCCCCGTGGACAGGGGTCGGGCCACTCGGTGCGGAGCAGAAGGCGCTCGGGCCGCGTACCGGTCGGTGTCAGCCGGCCAGGATGGCGCGGGCGAGCTTCGCCGTCTCGGTCGGCGTCTTGCCGACCTTGACGCCGGCGGCCTCCAGGGCCTCCTTCTTCGCCTGGGCGGTGCCGGACGAACCGGAGACGATGGCGCCGGCGTGGCCCATGGTCTTGCCCTCGGGCGCGGTGAAGCCCGCGACGTAGCCGACGACCGGCTTGGTCACGTTGGCCTTGATGAAGTCGGCCGCACGCTCCTCGGCGTCGCCGCCGATCTCGCCGATCATGACGATCAGGTCGGTCTCGGGGTCGGCCTCGAACGCGGCGAGCGCGTCGATGTGCGTGGTGCCGATGATCGGGTCGCCACCGATGCCGACGGCGGTCGAGAAGCCGATGTCACGCAGCTCGTACATCATCTGGTACGTCAGCGTGCCGGACTTCGAGACCAGGCCGATGCGGCCCGGCTTGGTGATGTCGCCCGGGATGATGCCGACGTTGGACTGGCCCGGGGTGATGATGCCGGGGCAGTTCGGGCCGATGATCCGGGTCTTGTTGCCCTTCTTGCCGGCGTACGACCAGAAGGCGGCCGAGTCGTGCACGGCGATGCCCTCGGTGATGACGACGGCCAGCGGGATCTCGGCGTCGATGGCCTCGACGACGGCGTCCTTGGTGAACTTCTCCGGCACGAAGATGACGGAGACGTTGGCGCCGGTCTTCTCGATGGCCTCCTTGACGGTGCCGAAGACCGGTACCTCGGTGCCGTCGAAGTCCACGGAGGTGCCCGCCTTGCGCGGGTTCACGCCGCCCACGACCTCGGTGCCGTCACCGAGCATGAGCTTGGTGTGCTTCATGCCGGTGGCGCCGGTCATGCCCTGGACGATGACCTTGCTGTCCTTGTTGAGCCAGATAGCCATGGTGTGTTGGTGTCCTCGTCCTGAGTGCTTACTTGGCGGCGGCGTGAGCCAGCTCGGCGGCCTTGTCGGCCGCGCCGTCCATGGTGTCGACGCGCTGGACCAGCGGGTGGTTGGCGTCGGTGAGGATCTTGCGGCCCAGCTCGGCGTTGTTGCCGTCGAGGCGGACGACGAGCGGCTTCTCGACCTTCTCGCCGCGGTCCTCCAGGAGCTTCAGCGCCTGGACGATGCCGTTGGCGACCTCGTCGCAGGCGGTGATGCCGCCGAAGACGTTGACGAACACGGAACGGACGTCCGGGTCGCCGAGGATGATCTCCAGGCCGTTCGCCATGACCTGGGCGGAGGCGCCGCCACCGATGTCCAGGAAGTTGGCGGGCTTGACGTTGCCGTGCTTCTCACCGGCGTACGCGACGACGTCCAGGGTGCTCATGACGAGACCCGCGCCGTTGCCGATGATGCCGACCTCACCGTCGAGCTTGACGTAGTTGAGGTTCTTCTCCTTGGCGGCGGCCTCGAGCGGGTTGGCCGCGGCCTTGTCGTGGAGGGCCTCGAAGTCGGGGTGACGGAACTCGGCGTTGTCGTCCAGGGACACCTTGCCGTCGAGGGCGAGGACGTCGCCGGAGGCGACCTTGGCCAGCGGGTTGACCTCGACCAGGAGGGCGTCCTCCTTGATGAAGGTGTCCCACAGCTTGACCAGGATGTCGGCGACCTTGTCGGCGACCTCGGCCGGGAACTTCGCGGCCTCGACGATCTCGCGCGCCTTCTCGGGCGTCACGCCGTCGATCGCGTCGATCGGGGTCTTGGCGACGGCCTCCGGACGGGTGGCCGCCACCTCCTCGATCTCCATGCCGCCCTCGACGGAGGCGATGGAGAGGAAGGTGCGGTTGGCACGGTCGAGGAGGAAGGAGACGTAGTACTCCTCGACGATCTCGGGGGCGGTCTCGGCGATCATCACCTTGTGGACCGTGTGGCCCTTGATGTCCATGCCGAGGATGTCCGTCGCGCGGGCGACGGCCTCGTCCGCCGAGGCGGCCAGCTTCACGCCACCGGCCTTGCCGCGGCCACCGACCTTCACCTGGGCCTTGACGACGGACTTGCCGCCCAGACGCTCGGTGATCTCGCGCGCCGCCTCAGGCGTGTCGATGACTTCACCGGCCAGCACCGGTACATCGTGCTTGGCGAAGAGGTCCCTCGCCTGGTACTCGAACAGGTCCACGCGCTTCCGTCCCTATCAGTGATCTCGCGGTTCGTTGGATGCGTGGGCGTGCCGCGAAGGGCAACGTGACGTCCGCTGTGAGTCACAAGGGGGGCGCACACGGTGTCCGAGCGCGCGGCATGTCCGTCTCGCAGGTTATCGCCGCTTGCGGGGGGTCTCTAAATCGTGGGTCACACCTGAGCGGTGATGCCTGTCACATGATGCCGCGCTCACTGGCACGCGGTGCCGCGTGTGAGCCGGACACGGGGAGCCCCGGGCATCGGTGAGGGGCCTCACCGGGCTGGGGTATGACCCGGTGAGGCCCGTGGGCTCCCCGGCGCCGCACGGGTGCGGTGCGCCGGGGAGCGGGCCGGACGGTCCCCACCCCAATGGGGACCGTCCGGCCCGGACCGCGGGGTTTCGGCCGGACGGAGGCCGACGGCTTTCGGCCGTCCGGGGCCTGCCGCCCCGCGGGGTCTGTGCCCGCCCGCCGCGGGAACGGCGGCGGAGCCGGGGTCACGAGGTGCCGGTGCGCGGCGCCCGAGCGTGGCGGCCGGACGGGCGGTCCCGGCGTTCACGCGGCACTCGCGTGTGGCTGGAGGTACCTCCCAGGCCGTTCGGGCACGGGGTCGGGGGAGGCACGACTGCCCGCGGGCTACGGCGGGTGCGGGCGGAGGGCGCGGCAGCGACGGCGGTGTTCTAGGCGGGGGAGACCAGGATGTCCCGGTACGGCTCGCGGACCCCGGCCGCGTCGGCCCGCTCGGGGGCGCCGGGGACGAGCCGGAACGCGAGCCGGTGCTGCGGGGCGAGCGCGCGGGTGTCCCCGTGGCGCGGCGTGCCCTGGTCCACCCCGGACGCGGTGCCGAGCGCACCGTCGGGGTCGCCGAGGCCACCGTGCGGCACGGGGTGGGCGGGGGCGTACCCGGTGTGCGCGGTCGCGGCCCGGTGTCTGCCGGGGTGCGCGTCGGGCGCCGCTCCGACGCCCGATTGCGGCCCGTACCCGACGACGTGGGCCGGGCCTGCGGTCCGCTCGGCGACCGGGGCGTCGGCGGTGTCGCCGGACGGGTCCACGGTGCGGGAGGTGTCCACCACCGCGGGCGCGGGCTCGGCCCGCGGGTCCGGGACGGCCGGCCGCGCACCACCAAAAGCGCCGCCCCGGTCGGCCGGGTCGAGCACGTCGGCCGAGCCCGGCACATCGTCCGGCTCCGGCACGTCGGCCGAGCCCGGCAGGTCGATGAGACCCGGTACGTCGACGAGGTCCGGTACGTCGATCGGGTCCAGCGGGTCCGCCGGGCGGCCGGACGAACCGGACGGACCGGGGAGCCCGAGCCCGACTCCCTCGGTCACCGTCGCCACCGCGGCACCGGCCGGTCTGACGACCCGGTCGTCCACGGCCTGGACGACGCTCTCGGCGACGGGACGGAGGTCCGGAAGCAACGCGCCGGCGCCCGGCCCCGGCACCGCCGCGGTGTCCTGGACGGCTGCCGCCTCCGGCGCGCGGCTCCGCGGCTGCGCGGTGCCGTCGAGGACCCGGCCGGCCGTCTCCGTCAGGCCTCCCGGCCCCTCGTCGGCCGCCTGGGCCCGACCCCCGCAGAGCAGCCCGAGCACGAACACCCCGCCCACCAGCAGCGCCACGTGCAGCGCACGCCGCCCGGCCGCCGTGCGCAGGACGCGCAGAGCGGCACCGGGCAGGACTGCTGACCAGATCAAGAGGGGGAGGTTCCTCCCGTGCGGCGGAACGGGCCGTGTCGGACAACGCGTCGACACGCCGCGCGATACTCGCACGGGGGTCCGGAGGTTGCGCAAGCCCGGTCGCGCCGATGGGCCGTCATATCCGTTTTGCCCGCAGGGATCCGGTCACCCCGGATCGACAAATCGTCACCCGGCGTCCGGAATCGGCAGGGGCCTCCTCTCGATCGCCGCCGCCATCACCTCCGGGAAGTGGTCGGGCGTGCAGGCGAAGGCCGGTGCCCCGAGCGCCGCGAGGGCCGCCGCGTGCTCCCGGTCGTAGGCGGGCGTCCCCTCGTCGGAGAGGGCCAGCAGCGTCACGAACCGGACCCCGGCCGCCTGCATCGCCGCGACCCGCTTGAGCATCTCGTCGCGTATGCCTCCCTCGTACAGATCGCTGATCAGCACGACCACCGTCTCCGCGGGCCGGGTGATCCGCGACTGGCAGTACGCCAGCGCGCGGTTGATGTCCGTGCCGCCGCCGAGCCGGGTGCCGAAGAGCACGTCGACCGGGTCGTCGAGCTGTTCGGTGAGGTCGGCGACCGCCGTGTCGAAGACGACGAGCCGGGTGTCCAGCGAGCGCATGGACGCCAGCACCGCGCCGAACACGGACGCGTACACGACGGACGCCGCCATCGACCCGGACTGGTCGACGCAGAGGACGACTTCCTTCCTCACCGAACGGGACGCCCGCCCGTAGCCGACGAGCCGCTCCGGCACCACCGTGCGGTGCTCCGGCAGGTAGTGCTTGAGGTTGGCCGCGATCGTGCGGTTCCAGTCGATGTCCTGGTGGCGGGGGCGGCCGGTGCGGGCGCTGCGGTCCAGCGCGCCGGTCAGGGCGGCCCGGGTGCGGGTGGCGAGTCGCTTCTCCAGGTCCTCGACGACCTTGCGGACGACGGCACGCGCCGTCTCCTTCGTCGTTTCCGGCATCGCCTTGTTCAGCGACAGCAGGGTGCCGACGAGGTGCACGTCGGCCTCCACCGCTTCGAGCATCTCCGGCTCCAGCAGGAGGGTGGCGAGCCCGAGCCGGTCGATCGCGTCCCGCTGCATGACCTGAACGACGGACGAGGGGAAGTAGGTCCGGATGTCCCCCAGCCAGCGGGCCACGGCCGGTGCGGACGCCCCGAGCCCCGCCGCACGGTCCCGCCCCGCCCGCGGGGTGTCCCCCTTTCCGTAGAGCGCGGTGAGCGCACCGTCCATCGCGGCGTCCCGCCCGGAGAGCGCGTGGCCGGTGCCCTCGGCCGGGTCGCCGCCGAGCACGAGTCGCCACCGGCGCAGCCGCTCCCGTGCCGCCTCGGCGTCCACCGGGTGTCCCGTCATGTGCCCGCTCCCAGCAGCTCGTTGCCGTCCCGCGCCGGGCCCCCGCCCAGCAGCAGCCGGACCACCGGCAGTACCGCGTCGGCCCGCTCGGTGTCGAGGCCGGTCGCGAAGCCCGGTATGCCAGGACCGGCCGTCGTCACGCTCCCCCGGGCCTGCGGTCCGCGCCGGACCAGCTCGCCGAGGCCGCGGCGGACTCCCGGCTCGAAACCGGAGAAGGTGCGGCGCAGCAGGGGCAGTACGTCCGTGAAGGCGTCCGCCGGTACGCCGGTCAGCCAGGCGTCGACCAGGGCCAGCAGCCGGTCGTCGTGCAGGAGGAGCATGCCGCCGCCCGAGCCGCCGCCGACGAAGCCCTCGATCCAGGCCGCGGCGTCCGCGGGTGGTGTCCCCGGGGACAGCACCAGGCCCATGAGCCGCGCCGCCTCGCCGGGTGCCAGCTCGCCGTCGTCCAGCAGGAGCCGCACGGCGCGCCCGCGGACGACGCCGGGCGCCGTGTGCCGCGCGGTGAGGGTCCGCAGCACGTCCCGCCAGCGGGCCCCCAGGCCGCCGCGGCCGGGCGCGGGGGCGTCGCCGAGCAGGCCCACCGCCGTGTGCACGGCGTCCAGGTGCCGGCGCATCTCCTCCGCGGCGTCGGCGTCCAGTGCGACGCAGGCCGCGGGCAGACCGACGAAGACGCGCTCGGCGAGTCCCGCGGCGACCTCGGCCAGGGCGCCGGTGTCGGTGCCGCGCACATCGCCGTAGCGCAACGAGCGGACGAGGGCGGGCAGGGCCTGGGCGAGGTGGCCGACGTCCGTGTCCAGCGCGGCCCGGTCGGCGAGTATCCGCATCACCGGCGCGAGCGCGTCCGGCAGCCCGGCCAGCAGACAGCGCTCGGCGAGCGCGGTGACCTGGGCGAGGTCCTGCGCGGTGACGGCGTCCGCCTCGGCCCTGGCGGTCGCCGCGGACAGCACGGTCGTGCCCCACACCCCGGCCTCGGCGACCCGCACCGACAGCTCCGGCTCCCACCGCAGCCGCCAGCTCTCCCGGAACGTGCCCGTACTGCGCGAGGCGACCGGCTCGCCCCAGCCGACGCCCAGCAGCCGCAGCCGGTGCAGCAGTCTGCTGCGCCCGGCGTCGGTCTCCTTGCGCAGGTCCAGCTCCAGCTCCCGCCGCGCCGGTTCGGGCTTGAGCCGCAGCCGCCGCTGGATCCGGGTCAGGTCCCGCTGCAACGGCACCGCGGGCGCCCCCGCCGGCACCTCGCCCAGCACGTCCCCGACCACCAGACGGTCGTGCACCAGCGCCAGCGGCACGTCCGAGCCCTCGCACATCACCGCCCGCACGGCGTCCGTCGTCTCGCTCAGCCCGGGCAGCGGGCGTCCACGGATCACCGCGAGCGTCTCGGCCAGCCGCGCCGCCTCGATGACGTGGGCCGGGGAGACGGTCCGGTCCTCCTCCCGCAGCAGTCCGGCCACCTTGGCCAGCCATCGCTCCACGGGCCGGTCGACCGCCGTGAACAGATGCCCGTACCAGCCCGGTGACTCGATGCCCGCCCCGTAGCCACCGGCCCGGGACAGTCTGCGGTGGGTCCAGGGCACCCAGGTCATCTCCACCTTGGTCCTGGGCAGCCCCTTCACCAGGGCCCGGTCGGCGGTGACGGCGGCCCTGCGCCGCAGCGCGGGCACGTGCCACGCCCCGCAGACCACGGCCACGCCCTGGGGGAACTCCCGCAGCGCCGCCCGCATCTGGAGCCGCATGTGGGCCTCCCGCACGAGGTCCCGCCCCTCCTCCTCGTTCTCCTCGGTCTCGCGCAGCGCCGTCATGGCCTCCTCCAACGCCGTGAACGGTGCGAACGGGTCCCCCTCTCCCGGGCCCCGGTGTTCGATCACGTCCTCCCACCAGCGCTCGGGGTCGTCATGGCCGGCGGCCGCGGCCAGGGCGGCGAGCGGATCACCCCGGACGTCGGGGGACGCGGCGCCGGCGCGGTCACCCGGCCCCAGGCCGTCGGGGCGGCCGTCGGGGTGGCCGTCCGCCGCCCGCCACGCCAGGGTGTGGGCGGCCGGGAGGTCGATGAAGCGGGCCGGGACGTCGTGCTCCAGGGCCCAGCGGACGGCCACCCACTCCGGGGAGAACTCGGCCAGCGGCCAGAACGCCGAGCGGCCCGGCTCGTCCACGGCGTGGGCGAGGAGCGCGACCGGCGGCCGCATGTCCTCGTCGGCGGCGAGCGGGATCAGCGCGTCGGCCTCCGGCGGCCCTTCGACCAGCACGACCCCCGGCCGCGCCGCGTCCAGCGCGGCCCGCACCGCACGGGCCGACCCCGGCCCGTGGTGACGCACGCCGAGCAGGAGCGGCGGCCCGCCACCGGACTCCCCGGCGCCGCCCGGCCCGCCGCTCCCGGCCCGGTCAGTGCCCGCGTCCGTCACACCGTCCCCCTCGCCTGCGGGTCCAGCTCGAATCCCCGTCGTCATGCGTCATACCGGTCACCGCTCCCCTCGTGCCGCCCGGCCTGGTCCGCGTCCCCGCGCTTCCCTTCACGCGGTCACCTCCCGGCAGGCGCGGTAGAAGTCCTGCCAGCCGTCCCGCTCGCGCACCACCGTCTCCAGGTACTCCTGCCAGACGACGCGGTCGCTGCCCGGGTCGCGGACGACGGCGCCGAGCACGCCCGCGGCGACGTCGCTCGGCCGCAGCACCCCGTCGCCGAAGTGGGCGGACAGCGCGAGGCCGCCGGTGACGACGGAGATGGCCTCGGCCGTGGACAGCGTGCCGCTGGGCGACTTGACCTTCGTACGACCGTCGCTCGTCAGCCCGTCCCGCAGCTCGCGGAAGACGGTGACGACCCGTCGGATCTCGGCGGTGCCGTCGGGCGCCGACGGCAGGTCGAGGGATCGGCCGATCTGGTCGACGCGGCGCGTGACGATGTCGACCTCGGCCTCGGCGCTGGCCGGCAGCGGCAGCACGACCGTGTTGAAGCGGCGGCGCAGGGCGCTGGACAGGTCGTTGACCCCGCGGTCGCGGTCGTTGGCGGTGGCGATCAGGTTGAAGCCGCGCACCGCCTGCACCTCCTGGCCCAGTTCCGGTATGGGCAGGGTCTTCTCCGACAGGATCGTGATGAGGGAGTCCTGTACGTCGGCCGGGATGCGGGTCAGCTCCTCGACGCGGACGGTCATGCCCTCCGTCATCGCCCGCATGACCGGGCTGGGCACCAGGGCGTCCCGGCTGGGGCCCTGGGCGAGGAGCTGCGCGTAGTTCCAGCCGTAGCGGATCGCTTCCTCGGGAGTGCCGGCCGTCCCCTGCACGAGCAGGGTCGAGTCGCCGCTGACGGCCGCGGCGAGGTGCTCGGACACCCATGTCTTCGCGGTGCCCGGCACCCCGAGCAGGAGCAGCGCGCGGTCGGTGGCGAGCGTGGTGACGGCGACCTCGACGATGCGGCGCGGGCCCACGTACTTCGGGCTGATCACCGTGCCGTCGGGCAGGGTGCCGCCGAGCAGGTAGGTGGCGACCGCCCACGGCGACAGCTTCCAGCGGGCCGGACGCGGACGGTCGTCCCGTGCGGCCAGCGCGGCCAGTTCGGCCGCGAACGCGTGCTCGGCGTGCGGCCGCAGCACCTGGTGCGGCCCTTCTGCCTCGGACGTCCGTTCCACCCGTGCGGGCATGGCTGATTCCCCCTCCAGCTAGGCCGGTCCGATCTGCCATCCACCGTGCACCACGCCACTGACAATCGCTCTGACCTGCGGAAATTCCTTCGCTCAGGTCGTTGTCAGTGGCGGGATCTACCTTCGATGGCGGGACTCGGCACGGGCTGCGCCGGGGCGGTGAGTCGTGACGAGGGGACGGTGTGAGGGCTGTGCGAGAGCTGGACGGCGAGGGCCGGCGCGAGCGCGCGGCGGAGGGGGCCGCGGGCCCGTCCGCTCCCGCGCCCACGTCCGCCGACCCCGAGGCGGCACGTCGCCGGGCGGAGCGGCGGGCCGAGCGGATCACCGCGGGCGCGACGGAGTTGGAGCAGCGGCTCGCGGACCTGCTGCGCGCCGGCCTGGCCGGAGCCGAGCAGACGGGAGACGGGCTGTGGGAGGAGACGGCGGCCCGCATGGTCGACGCCCAGGCACCGGGACTGGCCTCGCGCGTGCGGGAGTTGGGCGCCATCCCCGCGTCGGGCCCCGGCTGGCCGGTGCGGCTGCTGGAGGAGTGCGCCCTGCTCCATCTCCTGGACCGTGGCTGGCTGCACCGGGAGCGGCTGCCGGACGGCCTGGCCGCGACGGTCCGTTCACGGGTGGGCCTGCCCGCCTCCGCGGACGGCCCGCCGGTGCGGGACCGCTGGCTGGTCCTCGCCCAGTACGACACCGCGGACGCCCGGCTGACGACCCGTCGCATCTGGTTGTACGGCGCGGAGACGGACCGCACGGTGCTGCTCCTCTCCTACGGCGCCGCGGGACGGGCCCCGGAGCCGGCCCTGCCGGTGGGGCTGGCCCTGGAGGCGGAGGTGTCCGCGTATCCGGACACCGGCCGGCAACGCGTGGCCCTCGGCCGGAGGTTCGCCCCGCCCGAGCCCACGCGGGCCCGCCCCAGGGGCGTGACGACATCGCGGGCGGCCGTCCGGTACGGGGAGGCCCTCCGCGACGACCCGTGGCTGGACTCGGTGCCGGTGACGCTGGACCGGGTCGTCCCCGTACCGGACGGCGACGGTTGGCAACTGGCGGACGCCGACGGGGACACGGCACTGCCGCTCGCCCGGACCACCGGCAGCCAACCGGGCCTGTGGCGGCTGGTCGCGCTGTCGGGCGGGGCGCCCGTCACGGTCTTCGGGGAGTGCGGTCACCGCGGCTTCACGCCGCTGACGGCCTGGCCGCCCGGCCCTGGCACGGCGGTGCCGCTGTGCTGACCCGTCCCAGGGAATTCCAACCGGAGGGGAACGACATGACCAGGACGCCCGCCCCCACGGACCTGTCCGCGCCGACGCGGACCACCGCGCCGCGCCCGCCCGTTGCCCCCACGGTCTCCGCACCGGCCGACGCGACCGCGGTCCCCGCAGCGCCCCGGACCGGCGCGGGGCTCCGGACCGGCGCGGGGCTCCGGACCGGCGCGGGGCCCCGGGCCGACGCGGGGCCCCGGGCCGACGCGGGGCCCCGGGCCGACGCGGGGCCCCGGGCCGACGCGGGGCCCCGGGCCGACGCCGGGCTCCGGGCCGACGCCGGGCGCGAAACTGGCGCCGGGCCCGAAGCCGGCGCGGAGGCCGACACCGCCCTCCGGGGAGCGGTCGGCACCGCGCCAGGCCCCGGCCCCGTCTCGGCTCCGCCCCTGCCCGTCACACGTGCGGCATCCGCCGCCCCGGAGGCCGCCGCTCCGGCCCCTGCGGCCCTGCCGCCGACGGCCTCCCCGCCATTGGCTGTCTCCGTGCCCACGGCAGGCTCCGTGCCCACGGCAGGGACCGGGCCGCGGTCGGCTCGCGAGGCGTGGACCGGCGCCCGGTCGGCGACGCGCGGCCAACCGGTCGCCACCCCCGCGTCCGCGTCCGCGTCCGCGTCCGACCCAGCGTCTCCGCCGGACTCGGCGCCCGCTGCCGCTCCCGGGCCGGGTGTCTGGGAGCGGCTGGTCACCTCGGCCCTGCTGGGTACGGACCGGCGTACGCCACCGGGCGGCGAGCGCGGGCCGGGGGCCGCGGCCGCGTTGCTGGACGCGGCGGCGGAGGAGACGGTGCGCCGCCGCGCAGGTCTGCGACCGGCCCGCGCGGCCCGGCGTCCCGACCCCGCACCCGAGGACCCCCGCCCGCCCCTGCCGGACGCGGCCGCCCGTCGGCTCACGATGCTGCTCACCGACCGGCCCGGCACGGCGGGCGGCGGCCGCAGGGGCAGCGCGCCCGACCTGATGGAGCTGCTGCCCCAGTGGCTGGCGACGGCGAACGCCCGCGGCTTCGCGGCGCCGCCCCAGGCGCTTCCGGCGCTGCTGGACGCGGCGCGCGGGCGCACGGACCTGCGGCCGGCGGCGCTGGTCTTCGCGGGGCCGCGGGCCAGGTGGCTCGCCCGGTTGAATCCGGACTGGCGGTTCGCCCTGCGCGCGACGCCCGGCGGAGGCACCGCACCACCGGGCCCCGACGCCGCGGAGCGGACGCGGAAGCTCTGGGACGAGGGCCTGTTCGCCGAACGGGTCGCTCTCCTGGCGGCCCTGCGCGACCGCGACCCGGTCGGCGCACGCGAGCTGCTGGCATCGACCTGGGCGACGGAACGGGCCGAGGACCGGCTGATGTTCCTCGACTCACTGCGGACGGGACTGGAGGCGGCCGACGAGCCGTTCCTGGAACAGGCGCTGGCCGACCGCAGCCGCAACGTACGGGCCACGGCGGCGGAGCTGCTGTCGGCGCTGCCGCACTCGGCGCTGGCCGCGCGGATGGCGGCGCGCGCCGCGACGTGCGTGTCCCTCGACCGCACCCTCACCCCGCCGGCGATCGCCGTCGAGGCACCGCACGAATGCGACGCGGGCATGGAGCGGGACGGGATGGTGGCCCAGCCGCCCGCCGGGCGGGGGGAACGGTCGTGGTGGTTCGGCCAGTTGGTGGAGGCGGCCCCGCTGGCCACCTGGCCGGCCCGGCTCGCGGGTCTTACGGCCGAGGAGATCGTTGCCCTGCCGGTGGCGGACGGCTGGCAGAGCGAGCTGCACGCCGCGTGGAGCCGGGCGGCGGTACGGCAGCGCGACGGCGTGTGGGCGAGGGCGCTGCTGGGTGCGCCCACGTCGCCCGAGGCCGGTGGTCCGGGCGCGGTGTCCCTGGCCGAGCGGGCCAAGTTGCTCGGCACGCTGGACACCGGCGAACGCGCCGAGTGGGTCGCCGGGTTCATCGCGACGCACGGGCTGTCCGAGGCGTTCCAGCTGCTCGGCATGTGCGGGGTGCCGTGGGCCACGCCGCTCGGCCGGGCGGTGGTCGACGCGCTCAACATCGCCCGGGACGCCGGGAGCTACCCGTGGAGCTTCAGCGGTGTCATGGGCCTGGCCGAACGCTGCCTCGACCCCGCGGAGGCGAGCCGTCTCGACGGCCTGCTGGCGATACCCGACGAGCCGGAGGACGCGTCGCCGGGGGCCGGGGGGTACTGGGCGGAGGCGTTCCAGCGGCTCGTCACGACGTTGCGCCTGCGGGCGGTGATGGCCGAGGAGCTCGGGGCCGGGCGGTGAGGCACCGCCGCCCCCCGCTCCGCCGCGCACGCCGCGCTCCCAGGCACCTGACCGCGGGCTCCACCGGCAGTCGGCCCCGCACCGACGGAGCAGGCGGAGGAGGGGCCGGACCCGCAGGTCGCGGTGGACGAGGTCTGACGGACGGGTCCCGGCGGGAAGCCCTAGGGCCTGTCCGGCGGATCAGGTCGCAGGTGAGGCGCGGTACCTCATCGATGCTGGTGAGCGGGGTCTGGTGCGTGCAGCTGCAAGGCGGAGGAGGGCGGCAACGCGGAGCGTTGCCAACCGACGACAACGCCGCAGATGGGCGTGCCAGACCCCGCGTCTGCGGCATGATCCGCCGGACAGGCCCTAGGCCCCCGCGGGCTCCCGTACGTTCGCCCGGACCCAGTCCACGATGGACGCCGTGGTCGCGCCGGGCGTGAAGATCTCCGCGACGCCCTTCTCCTTCAGCGGGGCGATGTCCGCCTCGGGGATGATCCCGCCGCCGAAGACCAGGATGTCCGCGGCGTCCCGCTCCCTGAGCAGCTCGATCACGGCGGCGAAGAGCGTGTTGTGCGCACCGGAGAGGATGGACAGCCCGATCGCGTCGGCGTCCTCCTGGATCGCGGTGTCGACGATCTGCTCGGGCGTCTGGTGGAGCCCGGTGTAGATGACCTCCATACCGGCGTCACGCAGGGCTCGCGCGATCACCTTGGCCCCGCGATCGTGGCCGTCGAGCCCCGGCTTGGCCACCACCACGCGGATCGGACCGGCTGCCACACCCATCACTGCCTCCATGAAGCGACTACATCCATCCGTACGACAAGTACCGCACACTTCACGTCCGCGCGGCGCGGATCCCCGCACCACAGTGCCCGGGGGAAGTGAACGAACGTTATCGCCAGCATCCCGCAACCGGCAGTTTCGCGGTGGATACAGAGGGGGAAATCACACGGTGGGACACGTTCGCCGCGCACCGCTCCAGGGCGCGGCGACCACACGCGCACGGAGAGCCGCAGCGAGGGCAGCACAGGGTCGGCAGTGACCGGCGCCGACCCCGTCGCCGTTTCACCGACACCACAGGCCTCACATGGCCCACAGGGCTCTGATACGGCATGCCAGCACATGGGTAGGCATAAACCTCGTAAACAGCACCAAACCCTGGTGTCACGGCGCTCCACGAGGGCACACGGCGGACAGAGGCGTCCCTGCGCGTGCCGACAGGAGGACGGCCCATGAAGGTCACCACGGCAGCACTGCCCCTTCTCCCGCTCTTCCAGCGTCTCCTGCCCGGACTCCCGGGCCTCCCCGGACTTCCAGGGCTCCCCGCGGTCCCGGGGCTGCCGGACCTGGCGGGCCTCCCGGGCCGGCTGACCGGACTCTCGCTGACCCTCCTGAAGGCGAGCGCCCTGGAGGCCGCGATCCTCGCCGGGCACCTCCTCCTCTACCCCTCGGGGATCATCCAGGAGCGGCGCCCGGTCCAGGCCCTCCGGCCGACGGACGCCAAGGAACCGCAGCCCGCCCCGCCGCCCCCCAGGCTCCCGGCCCCGGCCAGTCCCCCGGTCGTGCTGCTGCACGGTTTCATCGACAACCGCTCGGTCTTCCTGCTGCTGCGCCGCAGCCTGGCCCAGCACGGCAGGCACGAGATCGAGTCGCTGAACTACTCCCCCCTGACCTGCGACATCCGCACCGCGGCCGAGCTGCTCGGCCGGCACATCGAGGAGATCTGCGAGCGGACGGGCAGCGAGCGGGTCGACGTCGTCGGACACAGCCTCGGCGGGCTGATCGCGCGCTACTACGTGCAGCGCCTGGGCGGGGACCTCCGCGTCCGCACTCTGGTGACGCTCGGCACCCCGCACGCCGGTACCAAAGTGGTACCGCTGGCGAACGCGCACCCGATCGTGCGCCAGATGCGGCCCGGATCAGCGGTGATCGAGGAGCTGGCCCGGCCGGTGCCCGGCTGCCGCACGCGGTTCGTCAGCTTCTGGAGCGACCTGGACCGCGTGATGGACCCGCTGGAGACGGCCTGTCTCGACCACCCCGACCTGAGCGTGCAGAACGTGCGGGTGAGCGGCATCGGCCATCTCGCGCTGCCCGTGCACCCCACCGTGGCCACGGGGATACGGCAGGCACTCGACACCGCCGGGCCGGAACCGGGCGTGGATGCGGACGCGGAATCAGGAGCGGAAACGGGCAAGCACTCCGGCGGGCTCACCGTCGCCTGAGACCGAGGCAACCCGTTCGGACTCGAACAATTTTCGAACACAAAGCCAAACTCGTGCCCGCCGACCGCCAAATCACGGCCGATTGCCCGTTTCCTTCGCTCGCGAAACCTGACGAAGATTGTCGTGCCCGTATACCGCCGGGTACAGTCGCCGCACTGCTCTGGCAGCCCCTGTTGTCGAGGCGAAAGAGAAGTTGGTGAACGACCGTCACCCGTCGGGGACAAGTACCACCCCGGCTCCGGCTTCCGACCCCGCTTCGGCGCAGTACGCGTCGTACGGCGCCGGGCAGGCCCAGTACGGCGACCTCACCACGTTCGGCGGCTACACCTCCACCGGTTTTTCCACCGGCATCGCCGACACCTCGGCCTTCGACGCGGACCCGCTCTTCGGCAGCATGCCGGGCCACTACACCGGCACCCCTGAGGCGACGGGTTCGTACGACGCCACCCAGTGGTCCACCGGCGAGCAGGCCCCGCACTACGACGCGTACGCCGCCCAGCATCACGCCGCCTACGACACCGGCGCCTACGACACGACGACGTGGGCGGCCGGATACCAGCAGCTCGGCTCCGTACCGTCACAAGGCACCGGCACCGGCACCGTCACCGGCACCGACGCCACCGGGCAGTGGGACACCGGCGCCTGGAGCCACCCGGACCAGTCCGGCACCCCGGCCGACGCGACCCAGCAGTGGGACTGGGGCACGCAGACCTTCGAAACCACCGCCTCCGACACCGGGGCCTTCGAAACCGGCGCCTACGAGACCAGCGCCTTCGCGACCGGCACCTTCTACACCGGCGCCTTCGCGGGCGGCCCCGTGGACACCGGTGCCTACGACGCCACGCAGTGGAACGCCGACCCCGCGGCCACCGGCACGGTCGAGGATCCGGACCGACCGGCCGAGCATCCCGCACCGGACGACGACTCGCCGGACCCGGTGCCCGTCGCCGAGAGCGGCGAAAGCTCCCCGTACGACGGCGAGTTGGCGGCCACCGGCGAACTCCCCACCGTGACCGCCCTGCTGGACGACCAGGAAGAGGTCGCCCCGGCCGCTCGGATCCCGGCCGCCCGCACCGGCTCGCGCGCCGGAGCGCGTTCCCGTCGCCGCCAGCCCGCCAAGCGCTCCGCGCTGCTGACCATCGCCGTGCCGTCGGCCTGCGTGATGAGCGTCGCCGGTATCGCGGCCGCATCCGTCGGCAGCCTGACCGGCGACGAGGGTGCGGACGCCGCGGCGTCCGCACCGGACCCGGGCAACGCGAAGGCCGCACCGGTGAAACCGTCCGCCGCCAACAACAAGCTGGACACGCAGCTCACCAGCCTGGCCGCCGGAGCCGACGACTTCGCCGACCGGGCCAGCCGGACGCAGGAGCGCATCGACCTCAAGGCCGAGCAGGCCGCCGAGAAGAAGCGGGCGGCTCAGGAGGCGGCCCGCAAGGAGCGGCTGCGCCCCAAGTTCGCGCTCCCGGTGTCACAGCACGGCCTGAGCGCCTACTACGGACAGGCCGGCATCAACTGGATGTCCGTCCACACCGGCATCGACTTCCCCGTGTCGTACGGGACCAAGGTGATGGCGGCGACCGACGGCACCGTGCGGACGCAGTACAACAGCGCCTACGGCAACATGATGATCGTGACCGCGAAGGACGGCACGGAGACGTGGTACTGCCACCTATCCAGCTACCAGGTCCCCTCCGGCACCACCGTGAAGGCGGGCGACGCCATCGCGTTCTCCGGCAACTCGGGCAACTCCACCGGCCCGCACCTGCACTTCGAGGTGCGTCCGGCGGGCGGCTCGTCGATCGACCCGCTTCCGTGGCTGCGCAGCCACGGCCTCAACCCGTCCTGACGCCGTAACGTCTCGGCAGGCCGGTCCGGGCCGGCGGACCCGGGACGACGCCCGGGCCCGTCACGCCGGCCGCACCCTCAGAGCTTCTCCACCGGCGCGTACCGCAGCAGCAGCCGCTTCGGCTTGGTGTCCCCGAAGTCGATTGTCGCCTCGGCGTTCGACCCGGTGCCCTTGACGCCGACCACCGTGCCGAGTCCGAACTGGTCGTGCGTGACGCGGTCGCCGACCGCCAGCGAGACCGTCGGCTGCTCGGCGCCGGCCGATCTGCGGGTGGCGAAGCCGGACGCGCCCGAGGCCGAGGAGCGGGACCGGGA
Source organism: Streptomyces hyderabadensis (assembly GCF_020404845.1). Taxonomy (GTDB): domain Bacteria; phylum Actinomycetota; class Actinomycetes; order Streptomycetales; family Streptomycetaceae; genus Streptomyces; species Streptomyces hyderabadensis. The sequence continues at coordinate 162,916 of NZ_JAIOJZ010000007.1, forward strand.
CGAGGACAGCGACGCCGCCACGCCCGAGACCGGCGCGGAGGGCGCGGGGCCGTTCGCCCCCGTCCGCTTCCAGTCCAGGTGGAGGGCCGGGATCTCCTCCAGGAACCGGGAGGGCGGGTTGTACGACGGCTGGCCCCAGGCGCTGCGCAGCGTGGAGCGGGTCAGGTACAGCCGTTCGCGGGCGCGGGTGATGCCGACGTAGGCGAGCCGCCGTTCCTCCTCCAGCTCCTTCGTCTGGCCGAGGGCGCGCATGTGCGGGAACACGCCGTCCTCCATGCCGGTGAGGAAGACGACCGGGAACTCCAGGCCCTTGGCGGTGTGCAGGGTCATCAGGGTGACGACGCCGTCGCCGTCCTCTTCGTCGGGGATCTGGTCGGAGTCGGCGACGAGGGCGACCTTCTCCAGGAAGTCGGCCAGCGTCCCGGACTCCTCGCCCTCGCCCTGCTCCTGCTCGAACTCCAGGGCCACGGCCGCGAGTTCCTGGAGGTTCTCGATGCGGGTCTCGTCCTGCGGGTCGGTGGAGGCCTGCAACTCCGCCAGGTACCCGGTGCGTTCGAGGATCGCCTCCAGCACGGTCGCCGGGCCGGCGCCGGACTCGACGATGGTGCGGAGGTCCTCCATGAGGGTGTTGAACCGCTTGACGGCGTTCGCGGAGCGCGCGGCCATGCCGTACGCCTCGTCGACGCGCCTGAGCGCCTGCGGGAAGCTGATCTTCTCGCGCTGGGCGAGGGCGTCGATCATCGCCTCCGCGCGGTCGCCGATGCCGCGCTTGGGGACGTTGAGGATGCGGCGCAGCGGCACCGAGTCCTCCGGGTTGGCCAGCACCCGCAGGTAGGCCAGGACGTCCCGGACCTCCTTGCGCTCGTAGAAGCGGACGCCGCCGACGACCTTGTAGGGCAGGCCGGTGCGGATGAAGACCTCTTCGAAGACACGGGACTGCGCGTTGGTCCGGTAGAAGACCGCGACGTCCCCGGCCTTGGCCTCGCCCGCGTCCGTGAGGCGGTCTATCTCGTCGGCGACGAACTGCGCCTCGTCGTGCTCGGTGTCGGCGACGTACCCGGTGATCTGCGCGCCGCTGCCCTGGTTGGTCCACAGGTTCTTGGGGCGGCGGGACTCGTTGCGCTCGATGACCGCGTTGGCGGCGCTGAGGATGGTCTGGGTGGAGCGGTAGTTCTGCTCCAGCAGGATCGTCGTCGCGTCCGGGTAGTCCTCCTCGAACTGGAGGATGTTGCGGATGGTGGCGCCGCGGAAGGCGTAGATCGACTGGTCGGCGTCGCCCACCACGCACAGCTCGGCGGGCGGCACCTCGGCCTCCGGCGGCACGTCGACGGGGTGCTCCGAGGGCACGCCGACCAGCTCGCGCACCAGGGCGTACTGGGCGTGGTTGGTGTCCTGGTACTCGTCGACCAGGACGTGCCGGAAGCGGCGGCGGTAGTGCTCGGCGACGTCCGGGAAGGCGCGCAGCAGATTGACCGTCGTCATGATCAGGTCGTCGAAGTCGAGGGCGTTGGCCTCGCGCAGCCGCGACTGGTACATGGCGTAGGCCTGGGCGAGGGACTTCTCGAAGCCGTCGGCGGCCTGGGCGGCGAAGTCCTCCTCGTCGATCAGCTCGTTCTTCAGGTTGCTGATCTTGGCGCTGAACGACTTCGGCGGGAAACGCTTGGGGTCGAGGTCCAGGTCGCGGCAGACCAGCGCCATGAGCCGCTTGGAGTCGGCGGCGTCGTAGATCGAGAACGACGAGGTGAAGCCGAGCTTCTTCGACTCGCGGCGCAGGATGCGGACGCACGCGCTGTGGAACGTCATCACCCACATCGCATTGGCGCGCGGGCCGACGAGCTGCTCCACGCGCTCCTTCATCTCGCCCGCGGCCTTGTTGGTGAAGGTGATCGCGAGGATCTGGCCGGGGTGGACGTGCCGCTCGGCCAGCAGGTGGGCGATGCGGTGGGTGAGGACGCGGGTCTTGCCGGAACCGGCACCGGCCACGATGAGCAGCGGGGAGCCGGAGTGGACGACGGCGGCCCGCTGGTTGTCGTTCAGCCCCTCCAGGAGCGCGGCGGCGTCCAGGGCGGGGCGCGGGGCGCCGTCCCGGTAGTGGGTGTCGCGGTCCGGAGGCACGTCGAACTTCCCGCCGAACAGATCGTGCGGGACCGGCTCCGGTCCGTGATCGTCCTCGGGCGGCGGCGGGGGTTCCTCCTCGTGACCCCGCGGGGTCTGGAGGCTCGCCAGGAAGCTGTCGTCAAAGAGGCTGCTCATCGCTCTCCGAGTCTAGGGCGCCGCACCGACAACCCGGTGCCGCCCCGGAAAATGCCCGGCGTTCCGGGTCCGGGCACGCCCCGCGACCGGCCGGAACACGAAGAGTGACGCCCGCCGTCCGCCCGGAGACGCCCCCGCGAAAGGTCACGAAAATGTATCGGGCATATCACCCACCAACCTTCACAGCCGCCACACGAGTTGGCTACGGTGCGGGGCAGGCCGCTCGACCCCCTCCGGCGAACCTCGCCGGGCCGCGCGGCCTCCGCCGAGTCCGGCCTGCCCGCACGGCAGCCGGAGCCGGGGACCCAACCGAGAACTCTGGGGTGAATCGGCGACACCGCCCTCCATGGGGGACGGACGCGCCGTAGGGCAACCCTTCCATGCCACACCGCCCGAACCCGACAGCTAACCCGGTAGGCGGAGCACTGGAAGGAGTCGCCTCCCTTGGCGTCGCACCGCAAGTCGCGCCCCGCCGGCACCCGCGTCGCGGGCATACGGACCCCGGCCCTCGCCACCGCGGCCCTCACCTCCGTCGCCCTGCTGTCCCAGACGGCGAACGCCACGCCGTCGGACGACCGGCCGACCCTCGAAGAGGTCGAGAAGAAGGTCGACGACCTCTACCGCCAGGCCGGGTCGGCGACCGAGAAGTACAACGCGGCCAAGGAGAAGACCGCCAAGCAGCGCAAGAAGGTCGACACCCTCCTCGACGACGTCGCCAAGCGCACCCAGAAGCTGAACGACGCGCGCGAGGAGCTGGGTTCCTTCGCCTCCGCCCAGTACCGCACGGGCGCCGCCGTCCCGGAGACCGCGACGCTGCTGCTCGCGGACTCGCCGCAGGACTACTTCGACCAGAACCAGCTGATGGACCGGCTCACCGGCCGCCAGAAGAGCGCCGTCGACGACTACGTCACCCAGCAGTCCGAGACGATGGAGAAGCGCCGGGAGGCCACCGAGAGCCTCGAGACGCTCACCGACTCGCAGAACGACCTCAAGACGGCCAAGTCGACCGTCCAGAAGAAGCTGGCCACCGCGCGGGAGCTGCTGTCGGAGCTGACCGCCGAGGAGAAGGCCCGGCTCGCGGCGATCGAGAAGAAGAAGCAGCAGGAGGCTGCCCGCAAGGCCGCCGAGCTGGCGAAGCAGCAGGCTGAGGAGGCGGCCGAGCGCAAGCGGCAGGAGGAGGCCGCCCAGCAGGAGAGCGGCTCCGGAACCTCGGGCGGCTCCGGCGGCACCGGTTCGTCGGATTCATCGGGCTCGACGACGCCGGACACCTCGAACGGCACCAAGGCCGAGAAGGCGATCGCCTTCGCCCGCGCCCAGATCGGCAAGCCGTACGTCTGGGGCGCCACGGGCCCCGGCTCCTACGACTGCTCGGGCCTCACCCAGGCCGCCTGGAAGGCCGCGGGCGTGACGCTGCCGCGCGTCACCTACGACCAGGTCAACGCCGGCACGACGGTCTCCGTCTCCCAGGCACAACCCGGTGACCTGGTCTTCTTCTACGACGACATCAGCCACGTCGGCCTGTACATCGGCGACGGCATGATGATCCACGCGCCGAAGCCGGGCGCGTACGTCCGCGAGGAGTCGATCTTCTACGACGGCGAGTCGTCGATCCACAGCGTGGTGCGCCCGGCCTGATCGGCGCGGTCTCTAGCATCGGGCCCATGTCATCGGCCACCCATCCCTCCGCGCTGCGCGCCTGGTGGGCGCAGCGTCCACCGGCGGCCGGGGCCGCGGTGATGGCGACCGGCATCGTGTCGGTCGCCCTGCATCTGACGGGCCGCGAGGTCCTGTCCCGGATCGCCCTGGTCCTGGCCTGTGCCGCCTGGCTGATACTGGCCGCGAACTTCGTCTACCTGCTGCTGGCCGACCGGGCGCAGTGGGTGCGGCGGGCCGGGACACCGGGTGCGCTCACCGCGGTCGCCGCGACCACGGTGCTCGGCACGCGTTTCTCGCTGCTCGGCTGGTCGCTGCTGGCCGCGGTGCTGCTGGCGCTGGCGGCCCTGCTGTGGCCGTGGCTGCTGTTCCTGGTGGTGCAGCACTGGGGGCGGCGGATGCCCGGGGCGGTGTTCCTGAGCTGCGTGGCCACCGAGGGGCTCGCCGTGCTCGGCGCCACGCTGTCCGCGGCCACCTCGACGCCCTGGCTGGCGCACGCGGCGCTGGTGCCGTTCTGGCTGGGGATCGTGCTCTACCTGATCGCGCTGTTCCGCTTCGATCTGCGGCAGGTGGCCCGGGGCTCGGGGGACCACTGGGTGGCGGGCGGCGCGCTCGCCATCTCGGCCCTCGCCGGCGCCAAGCTGCTCGCGGCGGCCGGGACCGGCATGTACCTGTGGAACGCCGACGACCAAGCCGTGCTGCACGACGTGACCGTCTTCCTGCTCACGCTCGACCTCGCCTGGTACGCCGTACTGCTGGCCGCCGAGATCGCCTGGCCCCGCCTCCGCTACGACGTGCGCCGCTGGTCGACCGTCTTCCCGCTCGGCATGACGGCGGCGGCGACGCTGTCGGTGGCCGCCGTCGTCGACGTCCCGTGGCTGGACGGGCCCGGCCGGGCGCTGCTGTGGATCGCGGTGGCCGGGTGGCTGGCGGTCGCCGCGGGCGCGGTGGTCCAGGCCCGGGCCGGGCTGCGGTCCGCGGCGGCGGAGTCCGGGGCGGCGGTCAGGTCCACAGCACCGCGATGAAGATGTTCACCAGGGTCAGCACGCCCACCAGGCCGAACAGCGGCTTGTCCACCTTCTCGTCGTCGCGCTTGACGTAGACCAGGCCGAGGATCACGATCAGCACGGCGAGCTTCACGCCGATCTTGACGTTGTCGACGGAGTAGTCCTGGGCCTGGTTGAGGCCGACCAGGACGGCGCCGGTGACCAGCATCGTCAGCGCGCCGTGCAGCATCGCGGGGGTGAACCGGGCCGCGCCCTGCCCCATCGCCTTCATCTGGGTCAGGAAGCCGCCCAGGAGCGCGGCGATGCCGATGATGTGCAGGCCGACGAAGATGTGGATGAGTACGTCCATGAGGCCGGAGCCTAGTGAGGGACCCGACGCGCCCGGACACCGGCCCGCCCCGCCGTCCCTCATAGCAGCTCCCGTCCCCCACCCGTCTCCGATCCGGCATATCGGTCATCACCCTGTGTGGAGGTGACGCCGCCCGGAGGCGTCGACGGTCACTTACGGTCGTCCGCTGATCCGGCGTCGCCACTTCCGCGCATCCCGTCACCGGACCGTTACCGGCCCGCTTAGCGTCCTGGCCCAGGCAACGGAGCGGACCGGAGCCGGTCCGGTGACCCGCGCCGTGCGGGCCCGGAGTCGAGTCGTACGGAAGGACGTGGACGCAGGTGGGAACGCACCGCAGGCCGCGACAGCGCGCGACGGGCGGCGGCCGGGCCCGTACGGCGGCCACGATCACCCTGGCGGGCGCGGCCACCGCGACGGGCCTGGGCGGCGGGACCGGGCACGCCGATCCGCAGCCGACGGCGGCGCAGGTCAGGGCCAAGGTGGACAAGCTCTACCAGGAGGCCGAGGCGGCCACCGAGAAGTACAACGGCGCGAAGGAGAAGGCGGACGCCGCCGAACAGCGCCTGGAGGAACTGCGGGACGAGGCGGCCCGCAAGGAGGACCGGCTGAACTCGGCGCGGGAGGCGCTGGGTTCGGTCGCGGCGGCGCAGTACCGCAGCGGCGGCCTGGACCCGGCGCTGCAACTGGCGCTCTCCTCCGACCCGGACCGGTATCTCGACGGCGCCGCGTTCGTCGAGCGCGCGGGCAGCCGGCAGACGGCCGCGGTGGGCCGGGTACGCAAGGAACTGCGGGAGATCGAGCGACTGCGCGGCGCCGCCCGCATCGAGGTGTCCTCGCTGAGGTCGCGGCGGGCCGAGCTGAAACGTCACCGCGAGACCGTCACCGGCAAACTGGAGGCGGCCCGCCGCCTGCTGTCCCGGCTGACCGCCGAGGAACGCGCCCGCGTCGGCGGCGGAACGGGCGATCGCGCCTCGCACGCCTCCCGCGCGTCTTCCGGTCCCCGGGACGGCCTGTCCGCCTCGGCCCAGGCACCCAACTCCCGTGCCGCGGCGGCCGTCGCCTACGCCTACCAGAAGCTCGGCAGCCCCTACGTGTGGGGCGCGACCGGGCCGAACGCCTTCGACTGCTCGGGCCTCACCCAGGCCGCCTACCGCGCTGCCGGGGTCTCCCTGCCCCGCACGACCTACGCCCAGATCGACGCCGGCCGCCGCGTCTCGCGGTCCGAACTGCTCCCGGGCGACCTGGTCTTCTTCTACTCGGGCATCAGCCACGTGGGCATCTACGTCGGCGACGGCCGGATGATCCACGCCCCGAACCCGTCGGCACCGGTGCGCGTCGCCCCGGTCGACGAGATGCCCTTCGCGGGGGCGACGCGGGTGGCGTGAGCCGCCGCCCGGTGCGGAGCCGTCAGACCAGCCGCCGCGCGGTCGCCCACCGGGTCAGCTCGTGGCGGTTGGACAGCTGGAGCTTGCGCAGGACCGCCGAGACGTGCGACTCGACCGTCTTCACCGAGATGTAGAGCTGCTTGGCGATCTCCTTGTACGCGTACCCGCGGGCGATCAGGCGCAGCACCTCGCGCTCGCGCTGGGTGAGCCGGTCGAGGTCCTCGTCGACCGGCGGCGCGTCCGTGGAGGCGAACGCGTCGAGGACGAAGCCGGCCAGGCGCGGGGAGAAGACGGCGTCGCCCTCCTGGACGCGGAAGACGGAGTCGACCAGGTCGGTGCCGGTGATGGTCTTGGTCACATAGCCCCGGGCGCCGCCGCGGATCACTCCGATCACGTCCTCCGCGGCGTCCGAGACGGACAGGGCGAGGAAGCGCACCGGCCGCTCGGTGTCGCTCATCAGGGGGGCGCAGCGGCGCAGCACCTCCACCCCGCCGCCGCCGGGAAGGTGAACGTCGAGGAGGACTACCTCCGGCCGGGTCGCGGTGATGACCGTGACGGCCTGGTCCACGTCGGCGGCCTCGCCGACGACCTCGACCCCGGTCTCGGCGGTCTGGCCGATCTCGGCCTGCACGCCGGTGCGGAACATGCGGTGGTCGTCGACGAGCACCACGCGCACGCGGCGCTCCCCCGCGCCGCCACCGGCCGGCGGTGCGGGCTCGGCCGCCTCGCCCGCTCCCGCCGTTCCGTTCGCCTCGGTCGGGTCGCTCATGACGTCTTCTCCGCCCTCTCCATTTCCAGTTCGACCTCCGTGCCGCCGTCCGGCACCGCGCGCAGCCGCGCCGTGCCGCCGTTGCGCTCCATGCGGCCGATGATCGATTCTCTGACGCCCATGCGGTCGGCGGGTATCGAGTCGAGGTCGAAGCCGGGACCGCGGTCCCGGACGGACACGAAGACCGTCCTGCCCTCGACCTCGGCGTAGACCTGTACGGCGCCGCCCTCGCCACCGTACTTGGCGGCGTTCACCATCGCTTCGCGCGCGGCCTGCATCTGTGCGCTGATCCGCTCGTCGAGGGGGCAGTCGCCGACGACGACCACCTCCAGGGGAACGCCGTGCTTGTCCTCGACCTCAGCGGCGTTGCGCTTCACGGCCTCGGCGAGGGTGGTGGGCTCGTCGTCCTCGTCCTTGCCGTTGCCCTCCGGTTTGTAGAGCCAGGTGCGCAGGTCCCGCTCCTGGGCCCGGGCCAGGCGGCGCACCTCGCCCGCGTTCTCCGCGTTGCGCTGGATCAGGGTCAGGGTGTGCAGCACCGAGTCGTGGACGTGGGCGGCGACCTCGGCGCGCTCCTGCGCGCGGATGCGCATCAGCCGCTCCTCGGAGAGGTCCTGCGTCATCCGCACCAGATAGGGGCCGGCGAGCAGCGTGATGCCGACGAGGACGGCGAGGGCCGCCTGGAGGACGGAACCGAGGTGGGCCGCGGAGCCCTGCAGGACGAAGATGCCGGTGACCCCGGCGGTCACCAGCAGGACGCCCGCCACCGAGCGCAGCAGGGTGACCGTGCGGCGGTGGCGTCCCACCTCGGCCCAGCGGGCCCGGCGCGCGTTGTCCGCCTGGCGCCAGACGAGGGCGACGCCGGCGCCGACGAGCACGGTCGGCCACAGGTAGGCCTTGGCGCCGCCGCCCAGGTCGACGTTGCCCACGAAGACCAGTGCCACGACGACCATGAGGAGCAGGGCGACCAGCTGCCCCTTGTCGGGCTTGCGGGCCACGAGTCTGCGGCGGCCGTCCGGCCCCGTCTCGGAGGTGACGAGGGACGGCGGCTTCTGCGTCTCCACTCCCCCGACGCCCAGCGGCACGAAGAACCAGAAGGCCGCGTACAGCAGGGCGCCCAGGCCGTCGGCCATGAACAGGCCGACGAAGGCGAACCGCACCCAGATGACGGGCAGCCCGAGATGCCCGGCGAGCCCCCGCGCCACCCCGCCGAGCCAGCGTCCGTCGCTGCTCCGGTAGAGCTTGCGCGGCGGCCGCGGTTCGACGACGGGTGCTGCTGCGGCTTCCGGCATGACACCGATGGTCACACGGGTGCGGGAGCCGGAGCATCAGGGTCGTTCCCCCAATCACCCCTGATCTTCGGGCCCGGGGAGGGCCGGGGTGGTCTCGAACGCTGCCCGGGCACGGAGTCAGGGCCGATATCAGGGTCCGACCAGGGTCGAACCGGCTGCCGCCACGGCGCCGCGCCCGTCACCATGGACCCATGACAGATCACGAGCACGCCGCGACGGGTCCGGGACCCGGCTCCGGCCCGCACCCCCCGCCGGGTGCCGGGCCGCAGGATGCCGCGTCCGCCGCGGATGCGGGTGCGGCCGCCCCGGGGCCTCCGGGCGCCCCGGGCGAAGCGGGTGCCGTCGGCGGTGCGGACGCCCCCGGGCCGCCGCACCGGTTCCGGCGGGACCGGCGGCACAAGGCGCTCGCCGGAGTGTGCGCCGGCCTCGGCCGGCAGTGCGACCTGGACCCGGTGATCTTCCGGATCACGCTCGCGGTGCTCTCCGCCACCGGTGGCATCGGCCTCCTCTTCTACGGCTTCGCCTGGCTCTTCGTCCCCTACGAGGACGAGGAGGAGAACGAGGTGCGCAGGCTGCTGACCGGCCGGGTCGACGGCCAGGCGCTGGCGGCCGTGCTCTTCGCCCTGGTCGGCTGCGGGGTCTTCCTCACCATGCTGCGCAACGGCGGCGTGCTGACCTTCGCCGTCGTCCTCTCCCTGCTCCTCGCGGGCGCCGGGTACTGGTCGCGGCACCGCAGGGCCCCCGAACCGGACCCGCTCTCGGCCCAGGCCGTCGCCGACGCCCCGCCGGAGGCCAAGGCGCCGCCGATCATGTACACCTGGCCCTCCTGGTGGCGCGACCCCATCGTCAAGGACGGCACCCATGACGGCGGGACGGGCTACATGTGGGGGCCGCCCGACTCCGTGGAACGCGACCTCGCGGCGGCCGCCAACATCGGCCGCGGTCTCCCGGGGCGCCGCGACCGCGTCCCCGCGGGCGACCGGCCCCCCTGGTCCCCGCCGACGCGCGGACCCCGCGGCATCGGCGGCTGGGTGTTCCTGCTCGCCCTGCTCGCCGGCTTCCTCGGCACCCGGCTGACCTGGGACGACCATCCGCTGGGCACCAGTCTGCAGACCGGCCTGGCGTGCGCGCTCGCGGTCTTCGGCCTCGGTATCGCGGTCAGTGCCTTCCTCGGGCGCACGGGAGCCGGATCGGTCTTCCTGGCGATCATCACCGCGGGCCTGCTGGCCGGGTCCGCCGCCGTCCCGGACAACGTGGGGACCGAATGGGTCCGGACCACCTGGCAGCCCGTGGTGGCGGCCGACGTGCGCGAGCAGTACGACATCGGAGCGGGCAGCGGCACCCTCGACCTGTCCCGCCTCGACCTGGCCGAGGGGCAGACGGTGACCACCCGGGCCGACGTGGGCATGGGCCGAATACGGGTCGTCGTGCCGCAGGACGTGACCGTGCGCCTCGACGTCGAGGTGGGTGTGGGCGACATCCAGCTGCCCGGCGACGACGAGAAGGACGTGGACGTGGCACCCGGCAAGCACAAGGAGATCACCCTGCCCGCTCCCAAGGGCGGCAAGGACGCCGGCATCCTCGACCTCGACCTCCAGGTCGGCGTCGGCCAGGCGGAGGTGACCCGTGCTGCGTCATAGGTTCCAGCCGGGGCGACTGGTGGCCGGCGTCTTCCTGATCCTGGCCGGCGTCGTCTACGCCGGAGACGCGGGCGGCCTCTGGGAGACACCGTGGTTCGCGGTGATCCCCCTCGTCGTGGGCGGGCTCTGCCTGGCGGGCGCGGTCGGCGTGGTGGCCCAGGCGGTGCGTCGGCGGCGGGGAGAGTCCGGTGCGGCGGCGCCGGACGAGCCTCGGCCGGACCTCCCCCGCTGACGCGCCGCCGGACCCGCCCGCCGGTGCCCGCCCGGCACCGGCCCTACCGGTAGCCGCCCGTCCGCCGGCTGCGCCTCGAGCGCAGCACGGCGTCCAGCGACAGCAGCGGGGCGCCCGCGAGGACGAGGGGGAGCCAGGCCATGAGGTAGGCCAGGTCGTTGCCGTAGTAGTAGGGGTCGGAGGCCCAGCTGACGGTCAGCCACAGGCTGAGCGAGATCAGCGCGCCGCCCAGCGCCGCCAGCCGGGTGAGCAGCCCGAGCAGGGTGCCGAGGCCGACGGCCAGCTCGCCCAGGGCGATGGCGTAGCCGAATCCGGCCGGGTTCTTCAGGGCGAGGTCGACCAGGGCGGGGACGGCGGAGGAGTCGCGGACCGTACGCATCATGTCGCCGATGGAGCCGGCGCCCGCGTCCTTCATGAAGGCGCTGTCGGTGAGCTTGTCCAGCCCGGCGTAGACGAAGGTGACGCCGAGGAAGATCCGCAGCGGAAGGAGGGCGTAGCGGCCGGCGTTGTCCCGCCAGTCTCCCCTGCCCCCGGGTGAGATGTGGACGTCCGTCCGCATACCGTGAGTCATCACTGCCAGCCGCCTCTCGCCGCGTACGCCCGGACCCCCCACAGACCATACGTACGACACCGGGGCCCCGCTCAACCCTCGGCAACCGGTTTCTCGCCGTCGGCTGCCGCCAGGCTGCCGCCGAGCGGGGCACGTGAGGCGGGTGAGGTGTCAGTCCGTCACGTCGATCGTGTACCGGTTGGTCTCCACCCCCGCTCCCGTGACCACCTGGACGTCCACCCGGCCCGGTTCCACGTCCGCCGGGACGGGGACGGTCAGCAGGTCGTCCGCGGGGTTGCTGAAGCCGCCGGTCACCGGCACCAGGGGGACGTGGACGTTGACCGCGCCGATGCGGACGACCATGCGGGAGAGCCGGTCCGCCCGCTGGGCGCCCGGCGGCACGAAGCCCGCCCCGCGGATCTCGATGTCGTCGCCCGTGCGGATGGGCGCGTCCAGGTCACCGGCCTCCCGCGCCCGGACCACGGAGAGGATCACCGGCCGCCCGCCCTCGGCGTACTTCCCGGCCACGTAGGTCGCCGCCGACACCAGCACCACCACGGCAAGACCCCAGGGCAGGTCGGGGAGTTGTTCCGGGCGCCGGGCCAGCCGTACCGCCGCGAACACCAGGGCCACCGTGCTGATCACGACGTACTGGATGTCGGCGAAGGTCCCGCGGCCCGCGTCGTCCGTCAGCAGGTCGCAGGCGCGCGGCCGGTCGGCCCGTACCTTCTGCAGCCGCTGCCCCAGGACCCGCAGTCCGACCACCCGCCGCACCAGGACCGCGATCCCGCAGACCACCGCGAGCACGGTCACCGCGCCGGCGCCGCGTCCGAGTTCGAGGCCGGAGATCAGCGCGTCCCGCCGGCCGGGTCCCGAGGCGACGGCCAGTTGCCCGGCGAGCACCAGCACCGCGTAGGCGACGAAGAGGACCCAGGCCGCCGCCACCGCACGGGAGGTGGACAGGCGGTTGTCCTCGCCGATGACCGGCGCCAGCGCCCCGCCCCTGGCCCGGTGGAACCACGACGCGGCCGTCAGCGCACCGGCCATCACCAGCGCCGCCGCGAGTCCGGCGGTGCGCGCCGGGGACCAGCCCGCGCCCACCGCGGTGAGCGACTGTCCCAGCAGCAGCAGGACGACCGCCGCCCACACGACGACCGTCGTGCGCCGGCCCAGCCCCGCGAGCCACGCCTCGCCCTCGGCGCGGCCGCGTTCGGCGACGGCTTCCGCCGACTGGGTCAGCTCCTCCGAGACCCACTGGCGGGAGGCGGAGGCCGAGTGGGCCACCGCCGCAGGCAGCCCCTGCCCGGCGGCGAACTCGTCCCGCCGCAGCAGGAACGCGGCGACCGCGCGCCGGTGCCCCTCGCGGGCGCCGTGCGGGCAGTCCCCGCAGGTGCAGCCACCGCCGTGCGCCGCCTCGTACGCGCCCCTGTCCGAGCCGCTCCCGCGTCTCGCCTCCTGCACCGCCACGCCCGACGCCTGCCTTCCCGCACCCGGTAAGTCCCTTGGAACGACAGCGAATTGTGCCGTACCCGGGCCCGTGCCCGCGCGCCGCCCCGGATCGGGTCAGCTCAGCGCGGGTGATGCGCGGACCGCCGTGTTGACGCCGCACCGGGTCGCCCGGGGCGCGGTCAGTCGAACAGGTCCGGTTCGCGGCGGGTGACCTCCTGCCACAGGGGCTGGTAGTTGATCCACGCCACCAGGTCGCCGCCGAGCTGTTCCCGGGTCGCCACGGCCTGCCGGTGGTCGATCAGCGTCGGCCGCCCCGCCGCCTTGGCCAGCAACTGCACCTGGCAGGACCGCTCCAGCGACAGGAACCACCAGGCCGCCGCGTCCACCGAATCGCCGACCGTCAGCAGCCCGTGGTTGCGCAGCACGAGCGCCTTGCCGGAGCCGAGCACCCCTGCGATGCGCCGCCCCTCCTCCGCGTCGACGGAGACGCCCGAGTAAGAGTCGTACAGGGCGTGGTCCTCGTAGAAGGCGCAGCTCTCCTGGGTGATCGGTTCGAGCAGCTCGCCGAGGGCCGCCAGCGCACGCCCGTGCACCGAGTGGCAGTGGGCGACCGCGACGACGTCCGGGCGGGCTGCGTGGACCTGGGAGTGCACGGTGAAGGCGGCCTGGTTCACGTGGTGGCCGCCCTGCACCACCTGGCCCTCGGAGTTGGCCAGCACCAGGTCGCTCACCGTGATGTGGGCGAAGGGCACGCCGAACGGGTTGACCCAGAAGCAGTCGCTGTACTCGGGGTCGCGGGCCGTGATGTGCCCGGAGACCCCGTCCTCGAAGCCGTACCGTCCGAAGAGGCGCAGCGCGCAGGCGAGCCGTTCCTTGCGGTGCCGGCGTTCGTCCTCGACCGAGTCGTGCCTCGGCGGCATGGCGAACCGCAGCTGGTCGGTGGGCAGCGGCGCGGGCTCGGCGGCCCCGGGCGTCCCGTGCATGTGTTCTCTGTCCTTCGGCGCCAGATGTGCCTTACGGGCCGGAAGTTACCGGCGGTGCGGCCGGGGCGACAGTTCTGGGGCCAATACGCGACAGAGGGTGTCCGTTTTCGCGTTCACACTCGGTACATGACTTCAGGCACCGCTGTGAACTGGGCCGCCTTCGCCGCCGCGGAACCCGCCCTGGCCGACACCGTCGAGGCGCGCTTCGGCGCGTACCGGCACCACGTCCTGGCCACCCTGCGCAAGGACGGCTCGCCCCGCACCACCGGCCTGGAGGTGCGCTTCCTGGACGGCGAGCTGTGGCTCGGCATGATGCCGGGCTCGCTGAAGGCGCTCGACCTGCGCCGCGATCCGCGCTTCGCGCTGCAGGCGAACCCGGGGGACGGCACCGGCATGGGCGGCGGGGACGTACGGATCACCGGCCGGGCGGTCGAGGTCGAGGACCCGCGGACCAGGGCCGCCTATGCGGAAGAGGTGGAACCGCCGGAGCCGTTCCACCTCTTCCGTACCGAGCTGACGGAGGTCGTGCGGACCCGCGTCGAGGACGACCAGTACCTCGTCGTCGAGATCTGGCAGCCCGGAAAGCCCGTGCGCACCGTCAGGCGCACCTAGGGAGCGCCCTCGGGCTCACTCCCACTCGATCGTCCCCGGCGGCTTCGAGGTCACGTCGAGGACGACGCGGTTGACGTCCTTGACCTCGTTGGTGATCCGGGTCGAGATCTTGGCGAGCACGTCGTACGGCAGCCGGGACCAGTCGGCCGTCATGGCGTCCTCGGACGAGACCGGGCGCAGGACGATCGGGTGGCCGTAGGTGCGGCCGTCGCCCTGGACGCCGACGGAGCGGACGTCCGCGAGAAGCACCACGGGGCACTGCCAGATGTCGCGGTCGAGGCCGGCCGCGGTCAGCTCCTCGCGGGCGATGGCGTCGGCCTCGCGCAGCAGGTCCAGCCGCTCCTTGGTGACCTCGCCGACGATGCGGATGCCGAGGCCGGGGCCGGGGAAGGGCTGGCGCTGGACGATCTCGTCCGGCAGGCCCAGCTCCTGGCCGACCATCCGGACCTCGTCCTTGAACAGCTGGCGCAGCGGCTCGACCAGCTCGAACTCGATGTCGTCGGGGAGGCCGCCCACGTTGTGGTGGGACTTGATGTTGGCGGTGCCGGTGCCGCCTCCGGACTCGACGACGTCCGGGTAGAGCGTGCCCTGCACGAGGAAGGCGACCTCGGGGCCCTCCTCCTGCATGATCTCCAGCTGCGCCTGCTCGAAGACCCGGATGAACTCGCGGCCGATGATCTTCCGCTTCTCCTCGGGGTCCGAGACCCCGGCCAGCGCCTTGAGGAAGCGCTCCTCGGCGTCCACGACCTTCAGCTGGACGCCGGTCGCCGCGACGAAGTCCTTCTCGACCTGCTCGGTCTCGCCCTTGCGCATCAGGCCGTGGTCGACGTAGACGCAGGTCAGCTGGGAGCCGATGGCCTTCTGGACGAGGGCGGCGGCGACCGCGGAGTCCACGCCGCCGGACAGGCCGCAGATGGCCCGCTTGTCGCCGACCTGCTCGCGGATGGCGGCGACCTGCTCCTCGATCACGTTGCCCGTGGTCCAGTCGGGGCTCAGGCCCGCACCCCGGTACAGGAAGTGCTCCAGCACCTGCTGCCCGTGCGTGGAGTGCATGACCTCGGGGTGGTACTGGACGCCGTAGAGCTTCTTCTCGTCGTTCTCGAAGGCGGCGACCGGGACGACGTCCGTGGAGCCGGTGACGGTGAAGCCCTCGGGGGCGGCGGAGCAGGCGTCGCCGTGCGACATCCACACCGACTGCTCGGCCGGGGTGCCCTCGAAGAGCGTGGAGGACGGCTTGGAGACGGCCAGCTCGGTGCGGCCGTACTCACGGGCGCCGGAGTTGTCGACGGTGCCGCCGAGGGTCTGCGCCATCAGCTGGAAGCCGTAGCACATGCCGAAGACGGGGACGCCGGCCTCGAACAGGGTGCGGTCGAGGGTCGGGGCGCCCGGCTCGTACACCGAGGAGGGGCCGCCCGAGAGGATGATGGCCGCCGGGTTCTTGGCGAGCATCTCCTCGACCGGCATGGAGCTCGGCACGATCTCGCTGTAGACCCGCGCCTCGCGGACACGGCGGGCGATGAGCTGGGCGTACTGCGCGCCGAAGTCGACCACCAGGACGGTGTCGGGGGCGGCGGCAGCGGGAGTCGCTGATGACACGGGGTGCCTTCCGGCGGGTCGGGCGGGGGGCTTGTGCCCCCGATTCTACCGAGCTGGGCGGGGTGACCCGGCCCCGCCGTCGCCCGGCCGCCGCCCCTCCCCCGGTCCCGCCCCCGGTCTCACCATGCGAACCGGGTTGGACACCGAGCGTCGCCGGGGCATACTGGGGCCCATGCGCAAGCACGAGACCTTCCTGTTTACCTATGGCAACCGGCCCGCCGGCTGCCATGGTCGTGCTGCTTGAGCAACTGACAAGCGACTTCCCAGGCGCCCCGGGCCGACAAGGTCCGGGGCGCCTGGCGTTTGCGGACCGTGCCGGTCCCGGGTGCCGCCACCCTTCGGCGAGGAGCCACCGACATGACCGTCACCGCAGCAGACAAGACCGGCGCCCACACCCCCGAGGCCGCCGACGTGATCACCGGCGCCCGGGAGCGCATCGACGCCCTGGACGACCGGATCATCGGGCTGATCCAGGAACGGATGGCCGTCTCCGCCGTCATCCAGGAGGCGAGGATCACCTCCGGCGGCCGGCGGGTGAACCTGTCCCGCGAGATGGAGGTGCTCGACCACTACCGGCAGGCGCTGGGCAAGCCGGGTACGGCGCTGGCGATGACGATGCTGGAGCTGTGCCGGGGCCGCGTCTGAGGCCGGGCCCGCACCCCACCGGTCGGCGGCCCGGACCTCGTATCTGAGTTCGGGCCCTTCTCACCCGTACGGCGCGTGACCGGTACCCGAGCGGCTTCGTTGGTCCCGGTGTCCGTGTCAGCCAGGGGCGGGCCCGAAAGAACCACGCGTGGCTCGCTGGAGCGATGAGACGTACGGATCGTCCCGTACGTCGTGGGACCTCGCTCCAGGAAGTGACCGGACGGCAGGGGACAGCAGCCCGGTCACCCAAGAGAACGGCCGGCTCCGGGGACGCCCGGGGCCGGCCGCGTCGGAACCCTCCCCTCGTGGCGCCTCCCGCCTCCCAAGTGACGCAGGCCACATAAGGATTCTGTGAATGCGGGGGCAACCATTCACAGGTTTCGCTGATCACACCAGGCATGAAAATCCGTCGCGCCCTGGTCGCATCCGCCGTCACGGCGATGGTCGCCCCCGCCGCACTGCTCGCGGCCCCGTCCGCCCACGCGACCGGCGAGGCATCGCCGTCCGCCGCCGCCTCCTCGGCTCAGTCGGAGGCCGGGACCACGCCACCGTCCGCTCCCGGCGGCTCGACGAGCAGCCCCACGGGCACCCCGGACAGCACGGGCACCCCGGACTCCGCCGCGTCACCGAGCGCGACGGACGAGGAGGGCACGCCGGAGAAGGAGCCCGCCCCCGACGACTCGCAGACGACCACGTCCGCCCCGGCGTCCCCGTCACCGAGCAGTTCCGCGCCGGAGGAGACACAGGCTCCGGACCCCGAGCCGTCCGTGTGCGCGGACACCAAGGTCGACGTCGACATCGAGGGGCTGCCCGGCGAGATCGCGGCGGGCAGCGGCCGGCACGAGTTCTCGCTGAACGTGGCGAACAACTCCGGCTCGACGCTGCAGAACCTCGAGTACCTGGCCGGCGCCTCCGCCGACCGCGACGGCGAGGAGCTGTTCGAGAGCAAGCAGGTCCGCCTCCAGGCCTGGAACCCCGAGGACGGGACCTGGGAGGACCTCGACGAGCTGGGCTACGCGGTCGGCTACATCGGCTACACCGACAAGCTGGCCCCCGACTACGAGGTCAGCATCCCGATGCGGATCGAGGTGCGGGCCGGTGCGCCGGTGGGCTCGGCCTTCACGCTCGGCGCGACGATCTACGGCGACGCGGACGGCGAGTGCACCGGCTTCGGCGACGTCGCCTACGAGTTCCGGATCGTGGCCCCCGGCACGGACACGGAGGGCACCCGGCCGCAGCAGGGCGGCAAGGCGCCCGTGACCGCCGTGCGGCCGGCCGCCGACACCCCGGAGGTCACCGGGAGCCTCGCCGCGACCGGCTCCAGCTCGGCGCTGCCGATGATCGGCCTCGTCGGCGGGCTCGCCGTGGTGGTGGGCGGCGGTGCGGTGTTCGTGGTGCGGCGGCGCAAGACCGGCTCGGAGACCTGACGCGCGCGCTCGTGACAGCGGCGTGACACAGGCTGGGTGAGCGGGACCCGCACTCGGAGGGGGGTGCGGGTCCCGCTCACCTCTTCACTTCTCCGGCGGCGCCGTCGGCTTCTTCGGCGGCACCGTCGGCAGGTCCAGGAACGGCAGTCGCAGCGCGCCGAAGGCCTTCTCCGGGACGGCCGGGGAGTGCGGCTCGACGGCGGCCACCCGTGCGTACGGGGCCCCCTGTGCGGGGCGCGGGTCGCTCTCGCCCTTGTTCGGCCAGTACGACATCGCGCGCTCGGCCTGTGCCGTGATGGTCAGGGACGGATTGACGCCGAGGTTGGCCGAGACGGCGGCGCCGTCCACGACCGAGATGCCGGGGTGGCCGTAGAGGCGGTGGTACGGGTCGATGACGCCGGTCTCGCGGGAGGCGCCGATCGGGCAGCCGCCGAGGAAGTGGGCGGTGAGCGGGGTGCCCATCAGCTCGCCGACGTTGGAGCCGGGGAAGCCGTTGATCTCGGCGGCGAGCGCGGAGGCGCCCTCGGTCGCGGCCTTGATCTGCTTGGGGTTGGGCGCGCCGTGGCCCTGGCGCGCGGTGAGCAGCCCCTTGCCGACGCCCGTCGGCTTCAGGTGCGTGGTCAGCGAGTTGTCCAGGGACTGCATGACCAGGCCGATGATGGTCCGCTCCGACCACCTGCGGTTGGACAGGGAACGCAGGACCAGCAGCGGGTGCTTGGCCGCGTGGCCCAGGAAGCCCAGGACGCGTGCGGCGCCCGAGGCGGTCGGCCCGGCGTAGGGCACCTGGAGGATCGACAGGCCGCCCATCGAGTTGGAGCCCTTGCCGTAACGCACCGGCTCGATGTGGGTGCTGGCGTCCGGGTGGATCGAGGACGTGATGGCGACGCCGCGCGTGAAGTCGGCCCGTGCCTGGCCGGTGGCCCTGCGGTAGCGCCGGTCGTCGGTCTGGGCGCCGACCAGGGCCTCCGAGTTGGTGCGGGTCAACTCGCCGAGTTTGTCGGAGATGTAGGGGAGCTGGCCGCCCGCCTTCATGCGGTGCAGCAGGGTCTGGGTGCCGTAGGTGCCGGCGGCCAGCACGACGCGGCGGGCGGTGAAGGTGCGGCCCGCGTCCTTCTTCTTCCGGTCGGTGGGAAGCGTGGCGACCGCGAAGCCGCCGCGCGAGTCGTCCGTCACGGAGACCACCGTGGTCATCGGGTGGACGACCGCGCCGGCCTTCTCGGCGAGGTACAGGTAGTTCTCGTTGAGGGTGTTCTTCGCGCCGTGGCGGCACCCGGTCATGCACTCGCCGCACTCGTTGCACGCCTTGCGGTCGGGTCCCGCGCCGCCGAAGTACGGGTCGGGTATCTCCTCGCCCGGCTTCGCCCTCGCCGTGCCGTCGGCGTCCTCGCCGTCGCCGAAGAAGACGCCGACCGGCGCCATGTGGAAGGTGTCGCCGCAGCCCATCCGCTCGGCGGCCGCCTTCAGATGCACGTCGGAGGGGGTCGTCGTCGGGTTGAGGCGGACCCCGAGCATGCGCTTGGCCTGGTCGTAGTACGGCGTCAGCTCGTCCTGCCAGTCGGTGATGCCGCGCCACTGGGGGTCGTCGAAGAAGGGCTTCGGCGGCACGTAGAGGGTGTTGGCGTAGTTGAGGGAGCCGCCGCCGACCCCGGCTCCCGCCAGGACCATGACATTGCCGAGCAGGTGGATGCGCTGGATGCCGAACATGCCCAGCTTGGGGGCCCAGAGGTAGTTCTTGAGGTCCCAGGAGTTCTTCGGCAGCGACTCCCGGGTGAAGCGGCGGCCCGCTTCCAGGACGCCGACCCGGTATCCCTTCTCCGTCAGGCGGAGCGCGGACACCGAGCCGCCGAAGCCGGATCCCACGACGAGGACGTCGTAGTCGTACCCGTTCTCGTCCCGGGTCTGGACAGAGTTCTCCTGCGACACGTGCTCTCCTCGTTGAGAACGGGCGGTGGTCGGGGGGTGCGCGGGCGGATCAGCGGAAGCGGAAGGCCTTCATCAGCCGCAGGCTCCGGCTCATGAACGCCGCGTACTTCTCGTCGTCCATGCCCAGCGACGGCGCCATCGGCAGCAGCCGCTGGTGGGCGACCGTCTGGGCCTCGGTGTACTTGAGCAGGCCCTCGGAGCCGTGCCGGCGGCCGAGGCCGGAGTCCTTCATGCCGCCCATCGGGGACTGGACGCTGCCGTAGGCGGGGGCGTACCCCTCGTTGATGTTGACGGTGCCGGTGCGCATCCGGGCGGCGACCTCGTGGCCGCGCCGGGCGTCCTTCGTCCACACCGAGGAGTTCAGGCCGTACGGCGTGGAGTTGGCCTGCTCGACGGCCTCGTCCTCGGTCGTGAAGCGGTAGACGGAGACGACCGGGCCGAAGGTCTCCTCGGTGCACACGGTCATGGGGGCCACCACCCCGTCGAGGATGGTCGGCTCGTAGAAGTACGGGCCGATGTCCGGGCGGGCGACCCCGCCCGCGACGAGCTTCGCGCCCCGTTCGACGGCGTCCGCCACGTGCGCCTTCACGGTCTCCAGCTGCCGCTCCCCCACCAGCGAGCCCATGTCGGCTCCGTAGGAGAGGGAGGTGCCCAGCCGCATGGCCTTGGTGCGGGCGGCGAAGCGCTCCAGGAAGGCGTCGGCGACGGACTCGTGGACGTAGAGCCGCTCGATGGAGATGCAGAGCTGGCCGGCCGAGGAGAAGCAGGCGCGGACGGCGCCCGCCGCGGCCTTCTCGATGTCGGCGTCCTCCAGGACCAGCATGGCGTTCTTGCCGCCGAGTTCGAGGGAGACGCCGACCAGGCGCGCGGCGGCGCCCTGGGCGACCTCGCGGCCGGTGCGGGTGGAGCCGGTGAAGGAGACGTAGTCGGCATGCTTGACGACCTCGGGGCCGACGACCGGTCCTTCGCCGAGGACGACCTGGAAGACCTCGGCGGGCAGCCCGGCCTCGACGAGCAGGTCACGGGCCCACAGGGCGGTCAGGCAGGTCTCGGTGTCGGGCTTCATGACGACCGCGTTGCCCGCGACGAAGGCGGGGAGCGCGTCGCCGACGGACAGCTCCAGCGGGTAGTTCCAGGGGGCGATCTGGCCGACGACGCCGCGCGGGTGGCGCAGCTCGGTCACCTTGGTGAGGGTCGGTACGGCGCCGGTGTGCCGCTTGGGCCGCAGGTACGCCGGGGCCTTGCGGCCGTAGTGCCGGGCGGCGACCGCGACGGCCTGGACCTCCTCGTGGGCGTGCAGGCGGGCCTTGCCGGTCTCCAGCTGGATGAGGTCGAGGACCTCGGCCTGGCGCTCCAGCACCAGGTCGTGGAAGCGCAGCAGGACCGCGGCCCGCTGCCGCACCGGCACCTGCGCCCACACGGCCTGGGCGGCGCGGGCCCGCTCGAAGGCGCCGGCCACGTCCTCGGGCGTCGACTCGGGCAGGTCGGCCAGCTTCTCGCCGGTGAACGGGGTGTGGTTGGCGGTGCGGCCGGACCCGGCCACGCCCTTGGTGAGCTGGGCGACCAGCTCGGGCGTGACCACGTCGGCAGCGGTGCGGGCGCCCTCCGGGGTGGGGGCGAGGGGGTTCGTGCCGGTGAGTTCCGGGGCCTGCGCGTCCGTCATGAGCCGCAGGGTATGACGCCGCGCGGGCTTTGTGTACCCGTCGGTAACGGGGATTCACGGTGATTCACCGAGTGCTCACACACCGCCAGTGATCGCTGGCAACAAACCCGCTGATCAGGGCGTTGTGCGAGCGGAGCGCTCAGGTGCCGTCGATGTCCAGATTGGCGACGGCCGTACTGGCCACCTCGCGCCCCCGCTCGGTGAAGTCGCCCTTGCCCGGGTAGCTGACGGTGAGCTTGTACATGTCGCCCGCGGTGGTCCGGTAGTAGAAGATCCGCAGTTCGCGCGGGCGGGGGTTCTGGCTGTCGGTGGTGGTGTAGACGACCGTGTTCTCGGCGGACTTCCCACCCCGGTACTCGGTCTCCTTGGGGTCGGTCTTCGGGCTCTCGGGCGGCATGGAGAGGTCGAACTCCCCGCTCTCCTTGAACTTCCCGTCGTCGTCGTACATCTCGGCCGCGGCGGACCCGGCGATGTCGCCCGTGGTGTCCTCCGCCTTCTTGTCCAGGCTCAGGCTGATCCAGACGGCGCCGCTCTCGTCGGTGTAGGTGACCCAGTGCTGGTCGGCCTCCTCGGGAGCGGTGCGCTTGTAGCCCTCGGGCACCGCCAGGGTCGCGGCGAGCTTCTTCTCGTGCGGGGTCTTCCAGCCGTCGGGCAGCGGCCCCGCGAAGGGGTCGGCGACCACCAGGTACGAGGCCACCGCCGCCGCGACGACCGCCGCGCCGAGGGCGATCCACGCGTTGCGGCCCAGCCGGACGCTCCAGCGGGACGCGGGCGCCGCGCCCGGCTCCTCGGGCCGGTCGAGCCTGACCACCTGGGTGGGCGGCGGCGCGGGCGGGTTCGCCGCGGCGTCCAGCAGGGCGCGGACCCGGGCGGCGTCCGGGCGGCGCGCGGGGTCCTTGTCCAGCAGCCCCGTGATCGCCTCGGCGAGCGGGCCCTGCGCGGCGGCGGGCGGCGCGGGCGTGGCGTTGAGCACCGACTGGAGCGTGGCCGGGGTGTTGCTGCGGCGGAACGGCGAGACGCCCTCCGTCGCCGCGTACAGCACCACGCCCAGCGACCACAGGTCGCTCGCCGGGCCGGGGCGCTGGCCCAGCACCCGCTCCGGGGCGATGTACTCGGGCGAGCCGACGAAGCCGCCGGTGTCGGTCAGGCTGGTCTCGCCCTCGATCTGGGCGATGCCGAAGTCGGTGAGGACGACCCGGTCGTGCCGGCCGAGCAGCACGTTGTCCGGCTTCACGTCCCGGTGCAGGACACCGGCGGCGTGCGCGGCCTCCAGCGCGCCGAGCACCTCCAGGCCGATCCGCGCGGCCTCGCGGGCGCTCAGGGTGCCCTCCTGGAGGGCGTCGCCGAGCGAGCGCCCGCGCACGAGTTCCATCACGATCCACGGCTGCCCGTCCACGACCGCCACGTCGTGCACGCCGACCACGGCCGGGTGGTCGAGCCGGGCGGCGGCGCGCGCCTCGCGGCGCATCCGCTCGAAGGCGTTGGCCCGTTCGCGTTCGGGAAGGTGGTCGGGGACGCGGGGTTCCTTGACGGCGACCTCGCGGCCGACGGTCTCGTCCTCGGCCCGCCACACGGTGCCCATGCCGCCGTGCCCCAGCCTGGCGACCAGACGGTAACGGCCCGCGATGAGCCGCCCGGCGCCCGGGTCCGGCGCGGCGGGCGAGGGGGCGGTCGCGGGAGCGGTCGCGGGCGCTCCCGGAGAGGCGGACGCCTCGGCCTGCGACCGCGGCGGTACGACCTGGGTGTGCGCCGCGTACGGGTTGCCGGGACGCGGCACCGCGGCGGGCGGGTTCGGTGGTTGCAGGTCAAAACTGGTCGGCTCGTCCGCCCCGCTGCGGGGCCCCCCGTTGCTGCTCATGGGACCATCCATACCGCGCCGGGCGCGCCCCTTTCCACCGCGGGTGCCGGGCGGTCACAGACCCGTGACGCGCATCGCCGCTTATCTCCCGTTTGGGTGGGAACCGGGGCCGGAACCGGACACGGTCACCGTCGCCGTCGCCGTCGGCGTGCCGGGCACCGAACTCGCCGGCGCCCCGCCGCCGTCGTCGCCTCCGTCCGCGAGCAGCACGGCCGCCGAGACGCCCGCGCCCGCCGCCGCGACGACCAGCAGCACGGCGACGAGCACACCGCGCTTCACGCTCCGGCGCGCGTGCAGCGGCCCGTCGGCCGCGGCCTCCGCCGGTGTCGCGGGCGTACGGCCCGTGCTGAGGAAGGCGCGCAGCATCCGCTGCGCCGACGCCGCGTCCAGCCGCCGTCGCGGGTCGCGCTCCAGCAGTCCCCGGACGACCGGCAGGAGCGGTGCGGCCTGCGCGGGCGGGCGGATCTCCTCGGTGACCACGGCGTGCAGGACGCCGCCCAGCGAGTCGCGGTGGAAGGGGGACGCGCCACTGAGCACCGCGCACAGCAGCACGCCCAGCGACCACAGGTCCGACGCCGGCCCGGTCCCGGCGCCCGACATCCGCTCCGGAGCGGTGTACTCGGGGGAACCGACGAAGGACCCGTTCTCGGTGAGCGTGGTGGCGCCCGCGACCTGGGCCACCCCGAAGTCGGTGAGGACGACCCGGCCGTCCTCGGCGATCAGCACGTTCGACGGCTTCACATCCCGGTGCAGGATGCCCGCGGCGTGGGCCGTGCCCAGCGCGTCGAGCAGGGCGATGCCGATGCGGGCGGCCTCGGCGGCGTCGACCGGGCCGCGGCTGAGGACGCGGTCGGCGAGCGAGCCGCCGTCGACCAGTTCCATCACCATGTACGCGCGTTCGTCGTCCTCGACCACGTCGTGCACGACGATGACGTGCGGGTGCCGCAACTGCGCGACCGCGCGGGCCTCGCGCAGGGTGCGCTCCCGGCGCCGCCGGGCCTCGGCGGCGGAGAGGGTCTCGTCGAGGGGGAGCGCCTTCACGGCCACTTCACGGGCGAGCAGTTGGTCGGTGGCCCGCCACACGATGCCCATGCCGCCGCTGCCGAGGCGCTCGTGGAGCCGGTAACGGCCCGCGATGACACGCCCGCCCGCCCCCTCGGTCACCATGCGTCCCATCATGCCCCACCGGACGCGGCGGCTCCGGACCGCTGTCACACGGGTGGCCGACAACCGACGGGCGTGCGGGCGGCGCCGGGCCGGCTGTGCGGGTCAGCCGGTCTGCTCCTGCCAGCCCTGCAGCACCGCCTTGAACCGCTGTTGCGTGGTCGGCCAGTCACCGGCCGGTCCGGTCATGTTGAGGGCGTACTCGACGCCGTCGCGGGACAGGTACGTCTGCGACACCGCACGGCGCGGCCCGGGGAACTCGGTGTCCTTGGCCAGCGCGGTCCAGCCGTACTCCCACCGGGCGCTGTCGCGGTCGCGGTAGGTGACGCGTTCCAGGGAGATGCGCTGGTAGCCGACCAGCCGCCCGCCGAGTTGCGCGTCCAGGTCCTGCTGGTGCGCGTACGGGTCGTTGTAGTCGGGCGCGGTGTCGACGGACACGCGCAGGACGTGCTCGCCGCCGTCGGGGGTGTAGTCGATCTGCCGGAGTTCGCCGCTGTCGCCGTCGAAGTCCGTGCGCTGCCAGTTCTCGGGCAGGTAGAGGCTGAAACCCAGCGGGTCGTCGCGGCGCACCCAGTCGGCCGGCACGGCGCCGCCGGGTCCCTTGCCGGTCGTAACGGAGGCGGACGGGGAGGGGGAGCCGGACGGGCCCCGGGTGGGGTCGGCACCGGCCGACGAGCCGCCCCCGTCGCGCTGTTGCAGCACCACGGCGGTACCCGCGCCGATCAGCGCGGCGGCGGCGACGACCAGGGCGAGCGTGCGTATCCGGGCCCGCCGGGAGCGCCGGGGAGCGGCACCGGCCGCCGCATGTCCCGGCGCGGTGTGCCCCATGGGCCCGGGGCCGGTTGCCGTGGGGCCGACCGTCGTGGGGCCGGTGGCCTGCGGGTACGGCGTGGCGGTGGTCCCGCCCGCCGGTCCCGGTGCGCCGGGCATCCCCGCCGTCCCGGGCCTCCCCGGCGCGGCCTGTGCCCCGGCCGCCCCCGGTATCCCCTGGTGGGCCGTGTCGCCGGGCCGCGGCGGGGGCCCCGTGTACTGGGTGGTCGGCACGTACGCCTGGGCCGCGTCCGGGCGCCTGCCCTCGGCCGCCTGGGCGAGCAGGTGCTCGGCCTCGGTCGGGTCGGGCCGCTCGGCCGGGTCCTTGCGCAGCAGGGCGCTGATGACGGGCGCGAGCGCACCGGCGTACCGGGGCTCGGTGGCCTCCTCCTCGACGACCGCCTGCATGGTGGTGAGCGGGGAGGTGCGGCGGAACGGCGACCTGCCCTCCACCGCCGTGTACAGCGTCGCGCCGAGCGCCCACAGGTCGGAGGACGGGCCGGGGTCGTGGCCGCGGACGCGTTCGGGCGCGAGGTAGTCGACGGATCCGACGACCTCTCCGGTCCGGGTGATGGTGGAGTCGCCCTCGATCTGCGCGATGCCGAAGTCGGTGAGCAGGACGCGTCCGTCGTCGGCGAGCAGGACGTTGCCCGGTTTGACGTCGCGGTGCAGAACCCCGGCGGTGTGCGCGGCACGCAGGGCCCGCAGCACCCACAGGCCGATCCGGGCCGCCTCCCGCGGGTCGACCCGCTCGTCCTCCTTGACGGCGTCGGCCAGCGAGCGGCCCTCCACCAACTCCATGACGATCCACGGCCGGCCGTCGTGTTCGAGTACGTCGTGCACGGTGACGACGGCCGAGTGGTTGATCCGTGCCGCCGCGCGCGCCTCGCCCCGGGTGCGCGCCAGGAGGATGGCCTGGTCGCTCTCGGAGACGTAGAGCGCGGCGGTCAACTCCTTGATGGCGACGGTCCGGTGCAGCACCTCGTCGTGTGCGCGCCACACCCGGCCCATGCCGCCGCTGCCGATGGCTTCCCCGAGCCGGTAGCGGCCCGCGACGAGCCGGCCCTGCATCTGATTCACGTTGCCCCGCAATGGTCTTGTCAGGGTCAGACTAGGGACCGGCTCCCGTCGAAGGAACGGGTGGGGTGGTATGGAAACCGCTCTGTGACGGTTGTCGCTTTCCGTGACGGGAGGCAACCATCGGGGCCAACTGGGGTCAGCGCGTGTACTGGTAGGTGGCCGAGGCCTGTTCGAACAGCCGGGTCACCTCGTCACGCTCCGCCTCCGGACCGCGGACCTGCACCACGTGGTAGCGCCCGTCGATCAGCATGGCGACGTTGCGCACGTACAGCTCGCCGCCGTCGGCGCCGGTCCAGGTGAACTGCCCCTCCGCCATGGTGCGTCCGCCGACCTCGATGGTCTTCAGACCGCTGGAGGTGGCCCAGCTGGAGGCGCGGTACGAGGCCAACTCGGGCTCGCCGTCGCGCTGGTAGGTCATCGGGTCGTCGCCGAACTCGGAGGCACGGTCCCGGCCCGGTACGACGATCAGCTCGAAGTCGCCCTTGCCGTAGACGACCTGGCCGCTGCCGTTGCGGGGCGTGCGGTTCCAGTCCTCGGCGACGGCGACGCGGAAGCCCTCCGGGTCCTTGCGCAGGGTGAAGCCGTCGGCGACGTTGGACTGGGTCTCGGTGGAGCCGCCCGCCGTGCGGGAGGACCCGGGGTCGGGCTTCGGGGAGGTCTCGTCCGGGCGGGGGTCGCTGCCGGCGTCCGGTGACGTCGCGGGCGGCGCCTGGCTCGCCTCGCCGGCGGCACCGGTCCGGTCGGCGGTGCCCGCGCCGCTGGTGTCGCTCTTGGGCATGAAGAACATGGCGTAGGCGACCGCGCCCGCCATCGCCAGCAGTATCAGCAGGAGCAGGGTCCGGCCGAGGCTGCGCGGGGAGCGGCCGGTCTCCTCCCTGCCCCGCTTGTGCCGTCCGTGGTGCGCCGGAAGTCCGGCGCGCCGCCTGCGCACCAGCTCGCCGCGGCGGCGCACGATGGGCAGCCGGCCGGTCGTCTCGACGGGGGGCGCCGAGATCACGTGCAGGCCCGCCTCCGGCTCGGGCGCGGAGCGCACCAGGGAGCGGAGCCAGCCGCTCAGCTCCTCGAACTCGATGCGTTCGGTGGGGTCCTGACGCAGTAGCGACTCCACGACCGGCCGCAGCGGGCCGCACTCCTCGGCGAACGCCGGTGGCTCCGCGCACACGATCTGCACCAGCTCGGCGGTGGACTCCTCCGGGTAGGGCGCGTGGCCCTGTACGGCGCGGAAGAGCAGCGCGCCCAGGGCCCACAGGTCGGTGGCGGGGCCGATGGGCGCGGCCAGCTGCCAGTTCTCGTGCACCGGACCGGCCTGTTCCGGCGCCCAGCGCTCGGTCACGGGCCCGACCACGGCCATCCGTGTCTGCCGGGCCCGCTCGGCGGCGAGCGCGGTGGCCGGCCCGCGCGGCCCCGGCACCCGGCCGGCCGGCCCCTCCCAGCCGGCGCCGCCCCCGCCCTCCTGGGCCGGCACGGCCGCCCCCGCCTGCGACCGCCCTGCGGCCCCGGAACCGACTGGCCGCCCCATGTCCCCGGCCCCGGCTTCCCGCGGCGAGGTTCCCCGCGGCGCCCCGGCGGCCCCGGGGGCGGCCTCCCAGGGCCGGGCTGCGGCGCCGGGGGCTGCTTCCCACGTCCCGGCTGCCCGGGGCCCGGCTCCCTGCGGCCCCTCTGCGGCTCCGGGGATGGGCTCCCGCCAGTCGGCGGCGGTGTCCTCCTGGCGTGCGGGGGGCAGGGGGCGTCCGGCCGTCGGGGCGGGTTCGGGCGCCGGGGCGCCGGCCGGGCGGGGGGCGGGAAACGCCGGGTCGCCATCGGTGTGCGGGCCGGTGGCGGGCGCGGGGACGCGGGGCGTGGCACCGTGCCAGGAGGTGGTGCGCACGCCGTAGGGATCGGTGATCCGGCCAGGCGGTACGGCGGCACCGGGCGAGGCGGGATCGCCGCCCCCCTCGGCCCACGGGGCACCGGACACGGCGGAGGAGCCGTTGGGGTGTGCATCCGGGTCGGGGCCGGTGCCGAAACCCGGCCGCGCGCTCGCCGGCCGGGATCCGGCGTCCCGCGCCGACCCACCCGCCGCTTCGGCACCGGGGAGCGGCCGCGCCCCGCCGGGCCCGGTGCCGTGCGGGGGACGGCCCGGGCCGTCACCGCCGTCGTACGAGGGACCCGGACGCCCGCTCACCGTGCCGGGGCCACCGGCCCGCGTGGCGTCGTCGGGGGCC
>NZ_JAIOJZ010000070.1 GCF_020404845.1 Streptomyces hyderabadensis
TGAGGAACGTGACCGGCGGGCCGTCCGTCGCGGTGAGCAGCCTGCGGAGGGTCTGGTCGCGGCCTCGCAGGGGCGGGGCGTCGCGGGCCACCCGCAGCGGCAGCAGCGTCGGCGGTGTGGCGAGCACGGGTGCGCGTACGTGGGTGTCGGCGAGCGCGGCCCGGTGCAGCCGCTCCGTCTCCGGACCGGGGCGTACTCCCAGCTCGGCGTCGAGGGCCTCGCGGCACGCGTGGTACTGGCGTACGGCACGGCGGCGCAGGCCCTGCCGCAGACAGGCGTCGATGAGGACGCGGTGCGCCAGCTCCTCGGCGGGGCTGGAGGCGAGGACCTGCTCGGCGGCGGCCGCGGCCTCGGCGAAGGCACCGCCGTCCAAGTGGGCGCCGGCGAGGCGCAGCAGCACCTGCTCCTTGAGCAGGGCGAGGCCCTCGCGGCGCGCCGCCGTCCAGGGCGCGTACCGGTCCTCGGGCAGGATCTCGCCGGTGAAGCGGGCCAGGGCACGGGCGAGTTCGTCCACCGAGCCGTCGGCGACGGCGGCCCGGGCCGTGGACTCGGCGTGATCGGCGTCGATCCACACGGTGGCGGGGTCGAGGAGAAGCATCTCCCCGTCGGACTTCAGATACGAGGAGGACGCGCGCGGCGCGAGTTCGGGCTCCAGGGCGCGGCGGGCGGCGTGCAGGGCGACGCGCAGACTGCCGGTCGCGGCCCGGTGCCCGGCGTCGGGCCAGCAGACGTCCATGGCCTGCTCGCGGTGGAGGCGGTGGCCGGGGACGACGGCGAGCAACTTCACGAGGGTACGGGCGCCGGGGCGGGGCCAGCGCTCGGCGAGTGGCTGACCACCGTCCCGGTCCATGCTGAACCCGCCGAAAAGGTGCAGCCGCAACAGCGGAGCGGCACCCTGCGTGCCGTGTGCCTGTCGCGTGTTCATGACTGCGACAGGGTAACCGAGCACGCCGAGGCCCCCCGGCGCGACGCCGGGGGGCCTGTTCCGGCCGTGGTCGGACGACGCTCAGGACAGCGTGAACGTGGCCATCCGGTGGATGGCGTTGTCCGGCGAGAAGACCCGGGAGCCCAACTGCTGGGCCATCCGGTCGTAGCCGCTCTTGTCGAAGTTGAGCGAGACCAGGTCGTCGACGCCGTTGCCGTCGAGGTCGGCCGCGATGTAGTTGCGGCCGCCCCCGATGCCGACGCTGCTCAGTGCGGCCTGGAAGGGCTCCGGGGAGGTCAGCACCTTCGTGGCCCACACGCCGATGCCGCCGTCCATGCCGCCCGCCACGAGCTTTCGGCCACCGGGCCCGGTGATGAACTCCGCACCCCGCAGCGGGCCGGTCAGCGTGGTGAACGTTTCGCTGCCGTCGGCGCTGATGCCCGTGAAGGTGCCGAAGCTGAGCAGGTACAGCGGGTCGTCCTGGCCGTCGATGAGGAAGTTGTCGTACGACCAGGGACTGCCGCCGAGGGTCCGGTGCAGCACCTTGCCGTCGCGCCCGTCACGGATCTCGACGACGACGTGGGGAGTGGCGGCGTCGGTGCTGGCTTCCGTGGTCGGGTCGGCCCACGCGATCCAGGTGTTGACGACCGCGTGCCCGTCCGCGAACGGGATCTTCGGCGAGGCGAAGACGCCCTTGCGCAGCACCGCGCCGCGCAGCCGGCCGTCGGCCGCGGCGTCGGGGGCCTGGGGGTCGGCGGTCCACTTCACGGCGCCCGTCCGGCCGTCGAGGGCGACGCCGTTCACGGCGGCCTCGGACAGCTGGAACGCGCCGAGGCCGGCGTACTGGGTGTACACCTGGCCGTCACCGACGGCCGTGTCCGAGAAGACCACGTCGCCCGCGCTCTCGGGCGCGGAGTACGTCCAGAGTTCCCTGCCGCGGGCGTCGTAGACGCGCAGGGCGTCGGTCGGCACGAGGATCTCGTCCTTGCCGTCGCCGTTCACGTCGGCGACGGTGACCGAGCGGACGAACTCGCCGCCGCCCGCCTCGATCGTGGTCAGCACGTGGCCCGTCGCCCCGTCGAGCACCGCGGTCGCGGTGTCGGCCGCCACGACGATCTCCGGCCTGCCGTCACCGTTGACGTCACCGGTCTGCACGTCGTGCACCTCACCGGCGACGGACGTCTCCCACAGCTTCTTCGGCTCGCCGCCCTTGACCAGCGACGGACCCGACCAGGCCCACACGCCGTGCGAGGTGCCGCCCGCGACGACGTCCTTCTTCCGGTCGCCGTTCAGGTCGACGGCCTGCCCGTAGTTCAGGTCCCCCTGCAGCGGCGTGAGATTCTTGGCCTTCCCGGTGCCGAGCTTGAAGGTGCGGATGTTCTGGCTCAGGTCGATGACGCGGACGAAGTCGCCGCCGCCGGCGCGGTAGACCTGGTGGACCATCGGCGACGCGGAGACGCCCTTCTCCTCCCACTTGACCGCACCCTTGGCGTTGAACACGGTCAGCGCGCCGTACCGCGTGTACCCGGGGTTCTCCGCCGCATCCAGGTCCCGGTCGTCCTGGGAGGAGGCGACCAGCGAGCCGTCGGCCACGTCCAGGCGCCAGACGTTCGCGCCGTCGCGGGTGTTGCCGGCGCTCCGCTTGGTCGTGTGGGTCCACTTGGCGGTGGAGCCGTCCGCGCCGTCCAGGACGCGGATCGTGGCGGCGTTGACGAACTGGCTGGAGTCGAGCGTCGACTCGGCGACGACGTACTCGTCGCCGCCGCCGCGGGCCGCGTCACCGACCGTCATGGCGGTGGGCACCGCGTTGGTCCGGCTGTCCAGAGTGGTGCGCTCGCCGGTGGAGAGGTCGTAGGAGGCGATGTCGTACCGCACCGCGTCCGTGACGTCCGCCTGCTCCAGAGCGATGAGCCGGTCGCGGGAGGCGTCCAGGTGCAACTGGCGGCTGTACAGCGCGTTGTCCGCCTGCCACACCAGCGAGCCGTCGGTGGTGTCGAGGACGAGGGTGTGGCCGTGTGCCGCGGCATCGGAGGACTTGAAACGGTTCCAGGACGCGGCGACCCTGCCGTTTCCGAGGTCCTCCAGCGCGCCCCAGCCGGCCGACACGGTCTCCTCGGTGTCGTACGTCCACGTCGAGGACGGAGTCAGCTTCCCGTCCCGGTCCGCGGCGAAGCGGATGCCGGTGAGGGTGAGCGTCTCGGTCGCCGCCGAGTTCTGGTTGAGCCGTGGCGAGTCGGCGACGAGCAGCGTACCGTCCACGACCTTCACCAGGGCGGCGTACGAGTACAGCTTCGACCACGCAGTCTCACCGGTCCTGCCGTCGAGGACCGTCACGAACGTGCCGGTGGGCAGCGAGGAGCCGGGGGAGGTGAACGGCCGGTAGGGGTAGTCGCCGACCGATGCGGAGAAGACGAAGTCGGGGGTGCCGTCCCCGGTCAGGTCGCTGGTGTCGTATCCCTGGTCGGAGTACGGCGACAGCGGGCTCACCGCGTTGTAGCCCGTCAGGATGTGCGCCGGGTAGGGCTCGGACTGCCACGGCCGGACGGGCTCGACCTGCCAGTCCTCGTAGTACGAGGTGTTGGTGCGGGCCCAGACGGTGGTGCCGTCGGCCCTGTGGAGCTGGACGTTGCCGAGGCTGTGGACCGTGAAGTACCCGCCGTCGGCGGCGGGCACGGTGGCACCGACGCCGCGGACGCCCTCCAGGTCCGACGTCCGGGTGATGACCGGGGCGTCCTCGTCGGACGAGGCGGTGCTGCCGGAGGAACGGGAGGGGCCGGCCGTGCCCGCCCCGTCGACGGACCGGTCGGTGGCGTCGGCCCCCTCGGTGGGCACGTCGTCCCCGTACACGTCGACGCGCATCCGCTCGGCGAGGGCGTCGGCCTGCTTGCCGGTGAGCCTCATGGCGTCCGTCGACGTGTCGGCGGCCAGCGCGTGCGGGGCCGCGGTCAGCGTGAGGCCCGCGGCGACCAGCGCGGACGCGAGCCGTACGGCCCGCTTCGAGGTGTGGGTTCTCATCACTTGGCTCCCTGCGCGATGCGGATCGCCGAACCGTCCCTCAGGACGGCCTGGTCGTAGGAGTACTGGAGGGCGTCGTCGCCGGCCTGGCTCTCGATGCCGACGGTGGCACCGGCACCGTCGCCGACGGACTGGTACTGGAAGGTGATGTCACCGGTGGCTTCGTCGAAGACGGCCTCGAAGGTGACCCGGCTGTGGTCGGACAGCAGTACGGCCTTGTTCCAGACGATCGCGAACTTGCGGTGGCCGGACTTGCCGGTCGTGGCGGTCTGCACGCGTGACTTCCCGTCCAGGGCCAGGTCGTCCCAGAAGGGGGCGACGACGCCGTTCGGCTCGGCCTTCGAG
The DNA here is from genome assembly GCF_020404845.1 of Streptomyces hyderabadensis. GTDB lineage: Bacteria > Actinomycetota > Actinomycetes > Streptomycetales > Streptomycetaceae > Streptomyces > Streptomyces hyderabadensis. The sequence goes on from NZ_JAIOJZ010000070.1 coordinate 4,286, forward strand.
GGCAGCGCGGTGTTGGCGTAGTCACCCAGGCGCGGTGCGAGGAAGTTGATCAGGCCGTTGGTGGTGACGGAGGCGCTGGAGTAGTCGACGCCGTACAGGCTCACCCAGAAGGGCAGCGAGATCGTCCTGGCGTCCTCGTCACCGCTCAGGGAGACGGATTCGGTGCCCTTGATCCACGTGTAGTCGGCCGGAGCACAGCTGTTGCCGTGGGCGTCGGAGCGGGCCGGAAGCCGGATCGTGCGGGTCTCGACGCCGTCCACCGCCAGGCTCGTGGTGGAGACGCCGTCGCACAGCACCGGCGCGGCCGGCTTCACGGTCAGCGTGTACGTGCCCTCGGCGACGGACGGCAGCGTGAACGTGCCGTCGGCGCCCGAGGTGACGGAGTCGACGGGGGTGCCGGTGACCTCGACGGTGGCCCCGGCGAGCGGCTCGCCGGTGACGTCGAGGACGGTGCCGGTGACCGGGTGGGCGGCGACCGGGGTGAGCGCGGCGTCCCGCGTCAGCGCCTGCCCGCCGGACAGCTCGACGCCGGTGAGCGTCCGGTCCCGGTAGCCGTAGCCGCTGACGTCGAAGGTGTAGGTGCCCGGGGCGAGCGCGATGCGGTACGTGCCGTCCGAGCCGGTGGAGACCGTGCGGGCGCCGACGGTGCCGTTGGAGACGGTGACCTCGATGCCCGGGAGGGCGGCGCCGGTCTCCTCGTCGGTGATCTTGCCGGTGACGGTCGCCGCGGTGTGCGGAGCCTTGTCGACGGAGGCGCGGATGTCGAGCTTGCCCTCGCCCCAGACGTTGTTCATGCCGGCGGTGCCGCCGCAGTGCGTGTCGTCGACGTCACGGGCGCCTTCGCCGAGGAGCTTGCGCGTGCCCTCGATGTCGCCGATGAGCGAGGGGGCCGCCGACCACAGCAGGGCCACCGCGCCGGCGACGTGCGGCGTCGCCATCGAGGTACCGGACTCGGTCAGGTACGACGAACCCGGCCACGTCGACTCGACGTCGACACCCGGCGCCGAGATGTCGGGCTTCGCCGAGCCGTCGACGGGCGAGGGGCCGAAGCCGGAGAAGTCGGCGATCGCGCCGTTCACGTCGTAGGCGCCCACGCCGTAGGAGGCTGCCTGCGCACCGGGGGCGTGCGCGGTGGAACAGGTGCGGCCGTCACCGTCGTTGCCGGCCGCGAACGCCTCGAAGATGCCCGCGGAGTTCCAGGCTTCGAGGATGTCCTGGTAGAACGTCGAGTTGTCGCCGCCCCAGGAGTTGTTGACGATGTTCGGGGCCAGCTCCGGGCGCGGGTTGAGCCCGTTGTGGTCGGTCGGCGCGAGGATCCACTGGCCGGCCTTGAGCAGGTACTCGTTCGAACACAGCGAGGACTCGCAGCCCTTGACGGCGATCCAGGTGGCGTTCGGTGCGACGCCGATGCCGTGGTCGCCGACCATCGTGCCCATGGTGTGGGTGCCGTGGCCGTTGTTGTCGCACGGGGTGCCGTCGGAGGGGCAGGTCCCGGTGACGTCGTAGAAGTTGTAGTCGTGCGTGAAGGTGCCGTCGGCGTTGTTGCCGCGGTACTGCCGCACCAGGTCCGGGTGGTCGTACTGCACACCCGAGTCGACGTTCGCGATGACGACGCCCTCGCCGCGCGTGTCGTAGTCCTTCCACACCTGGTCGGCCTTGATGTCACTGACACCCCACTCGGGGGCGTCGTCGCCCGAGGCGGCGGAGTTGGTGCGGGTGCGGGTGGCCTCGGCACCGTCGGCCTTCTCGACGTCGTCGAGCCGGTAGTGCCGCTCCTTGACGATCCTCGCCACGTCGGGGCGTTCGGCCAGCTCGTGGACCAGGTCCTCGTCGCCGGTGACCTGGACCGTGTTGGCGATCCAGTAGTCCTGGTGGCCGACCTTCTTCCGGTCCAGGAACGACACGAGCGAGGACTGGGAGTCCTCGGCCTCGGCGCGCAGCTCCTGGTAGGCGGCCTTGGCCTTCTGGGCGTGGGACTTCGACCTGCGGGCGCCGGAGAGGTCGGCCCGGTCCTTGAGGACGACGAAGAACGTCGCGTCGCCGCCGTCGGCGACGGCGCTGCGGAGAGCCGAGTCGATCTTGGCGGTCTCCGCTGCGGACGGGGCGTCGGCGGCGACGGCCGGCATGACGCCGGCCAGCAGAGCGGTCGCGGTGAAGGCGGCCGCGGCCCAGGTGGCGGATCTGCGCCGTGGCGGTCGGGGCAGGTGCATCGGGGGTGCTCCTCCGGGAACGGTTGGGGGAGCCAGGACGCTAGGCGCGGGCCGTTACTCGGGCATTACAGCGCCGCCCGGCCGCGGGTGCTCCGGCGTGGTCCGGACGGGGCCGGGGGCTCCACTCAGCCGCGCAGGGCCGAGGTGAGGATGCCGGGCGGCCGGGCCGGCCCCGGAGCGGTGGCGTAGGCGGTCAGGCGTGCCATCGTCGTGCGCCCGGTGCGGTCGGTGACGTAGTACGGCGGCCGGGGCGACAGCGACGCGGAACCGGTGAACAGGCCGCGGGGGAAGGGGGCGAAGGCGGCGCCACCAGGCCCGGCGCGGTCAGGACGATGCCCGTGACGCGGGCCCGGGCGCTGTTGCGGGGCCGGTCGGCGGATGTCTCGTGCCGCTGTGCCGTGGACGGTTGATCGCTCATGGCCCTGCCCTGTCCCTGCCCTTCGGTCCGAGCCCTGCCCTGCCCCTGCCCTTCGGTCCGACGGCCCGGAAGCCGCGGCCTGCTCCGACCATGGCAGTCGTCGTGCAGCGGTCACCACAGGGCCTTCGCCGTCCGGGTGAGGGGGCTCACCGCCGCGCCGCGCGCGGGTCCGAGCGCGTTCGTGCGCGCACGGGGGGCCTCCTCGGTGTCGGGCCTGAGGAAACTGCCGCCGGTTACTATGCACACTTCATGCCGGAAGCCGAAAAAGGGCGCGGCCGTGGAAGGTGGGCTCAAGATGACAGGTCGGCTTCGGAAATGCTGAGAGAGGTCACCGCCACCCGCTACGTCGAGCCCCTGCACTCCGGCGGCTCCGTGCCCGCCGTCGTCGAGGCCGACGACCTCGGCACCTACGTCCTGAAGTTCACCGGCTCCGCGCAGGGCCGCAAGGCGCTGGTCGCCGAGGTGGTCGTCGGGGAGCTGGCCCGGGAGCTGGGGCTGCGGGTGCCGGAGCTGGTGCTCGCGCACTTCGACCCGGCGATCGCGGAGGCCGAACCGCACCAGGAGGTGCGGGACCTGCTGCACGCCAGCGCGGGGCTCAACCTCGGCATGGACTACCTCTCGGGCGGCGCCGACTTCACGCCGGAGCTGGCCGAGGTGTTCCCGGTGGACGCGCGGGAGGCCGGGCGGGTGGTCTGGCTGGACGCCCTCACCGTGAACGTCGACCGGACGGTGCACAGCTCCAACCTCATGGTCTGGCCCACCCTCGGCACCGCACCCCCGCGCCTGTGGCTGATCGACCACGGCGCGGCCCTGGTCTTCCACCACCGCTGGGGCGCCTCCCCGCCCGAGAAGGCGTACGACTTCCGGCACCACGCCCTCGGCCACTACGCGCCCGACCTCCCGGCCGCCGACGCCGAGCTGGCGCCGAAGGTGACGCGGGAGCTGCTGCGCGAGGTGGTGGGCCGGGTGCCCGAGGCGTGGCTGACCTGCGAGGGCGACCTCGACACGCCGGAGAAGGTGCGCGCCGCCTACGTGGACTACCTGCACGCGCGCGTACGGGCCTCCGACCAGTGGCTGCCCACCGGCTTCCCGAGCCGCGAGGAACTCGCCGCCGAGAACGCCGCCCGCGCGGCGCGCACGCAGCGGGGCCGGCCGGACTGGCTCAAGCGCGTCCCCGACCTGCACGGCAAGCCGCCCGCCGAGCAGGACTGGTCCGTGCACCTGGGCTGATCTGCGCGCACGCGCGCACGCGCGCACGCGAGCGCGGGAGCCGGCACCCGGCGATGCGGTCAGGCCGTGAGCAGGCGGAGGCCGAGATCCACCGCGTCGAGGCCGGCGAGGTCGCCGTTGCGCTCGGCCCACCGGCCGGACGCGAGGTCGTCGCCGAGGCCGCGCACCGCCCGCTGCTCCGCCTCGGGACCGACCCGCGTCCACACCGACGACGCCCGGCGCACGGGTTCCTCCAGATAGGCCTCCGGCCGGCGCCAGTACGCCTCGAACAGGCCGTCGGCGCAGTCCCACGGGACGGGCACCGGCTCGGCGCGGGCGCCGATCGCGTCGGCCATCCCGGCCAGTGAGGGGAACCCCGCGAGGACGGTCGTGAACTCCGGCAGGTAGTCGCGGGTGAGCCAGAACCGGTCCGGCCAGCCGGGTTCGTCGGTGTCGAAGGTGAGCACCACCACGCGGCGGGCCACGCGCCGCATCTCGCGCAGCCCCGCCAACGGGTCTGCCCAGTGGTGCACGGTGGAGACGGCCATCGCCACGTCGAAGGCGCCGTCCTCGAACGGCAGGCTCTCCGCGGCGGCGGCCACGCACGGCGCCGAGCCGGCCGGCCGCTGCCCCCGCATCACCGCGGACGGCTCCACCGCGGTCACCTCGCGGTCGGCGGGCTCGTAGGAGCCGGTGCCGGCCCCGACGTTCAGGACCGTGCGCGCGTCGCCGAGCGCGTCCCAGATCTGCGCGGCGATCCGCGGCTCGGTACGCCGGGTCGCGGTGTAGGCGCCGCCGATCGCGTCGTACAGGCGTGCGCCCAGCAGCTCCAGTTGTTCCTCCGGGGTCACCTTCAGTCCCTTCGCCCGCACGTCGAGTTCCCGGTCGATGGCCGCCACCATGGCGTCGGCGCGGTCGCGCCGCTCCAGGAGCAGGCCGCGCAGCCGGCGCAGGTGCGCGACCGCGTCGGTGGACGGGTCGTCGACGAGTTCCGCGACCTCCCGCAGCCCGAAGCCCAGCCGTCGGTAGGCCAGTACCTCCCGCAGCCGCTCCACGTCGTGCGCGGAATAGGCCCGGTACCCGGCCGCGGTCCGCGCCGAGGGCCGGACGAGCCCGATCTCGTCGTAGTGATGCAGCGTGCGGACGCTGATGCCGGCCAGTTCGGCCACGCGTCCCACGGTCCAGTGATCCTCCACGGCACGGACTATGCCGCCTGACGCCGCGTGAGGGTCAAGAGCCGCACACGTGCCGGCGCCCCCGGTGCCGGGTGCCGGTACCGGGGGCGCGGGGCGTCGGGAGCGCGGGGCGCGTCAGCCCTTCAGCTGCTCGTAGGCGGGCAGCGTCAGGAAGTCGGCGTAGTCCTCGTCGAGCGACACCGTGAGCAGCAGGTCGTGGGCCTGCTGCCAGTTGCCGGCCGCGAAGGCCTCGTCGCCGATCTCGGCGCGGATGTTCGCCAGTTCCTCGGCGGCGACCTTGCGGGCCAGGTCGGCGGTGACCTGCTCGCCGTTGTCCAGGACGACCTCCGCGTTGATCCACTGCCAGATCTGCGAGCGGGAGATCTCGGCGGTGGCCGCGTCCTCCATCAGGTTGAAGATGGCCACGGCGCCCAGGCCCCGCAGCCACGCCTCGATGTAGCGGATGCCGACCTGGACGGCGTTGACCAGACCGGCGTACGTCGGCTTGGCGTCCAGGGAGTCGATCGCGATCAGGTCGGCGGCCTTGACGTCGACGTCCTCGCGCAGCCGGTCCTTCTGGTTGGGCTTGTCGCCGAGGACCTTGTCGAAGGACTCCATGGCGATCGGGACCAGGTCGGGGTGGGCGACCCAGGAGCCGTCGAAACCGTCGCCGGCCTCGCGGTCCTTGTCGGCGCGGACCTTCTCGAAGGCCACCTTGTTGACCTCGGCGTCCCGGCGGGACGGGATGAACGCCGCCATGCCGCCGATCGCGTGCGCGCCCCGCTTGTGGCAGGTGCGGACGAGGAGTTCGGTGTACGCCCGCATGAACGGGGCGGTCATCGTCACCGCGTTGCGGTCCGGCAGCACGAACTTGGCGCCGCCGTCGCGGAAGTTCTTGACGATGGAGAACAGGTAGTCCCAGCGTCCCGCGTTCAGCCCGGAGGCGTGGTCGCGCAGTTCGTAGAGGATCTCCTCCATCTCGTACGCGGCCGTGATCGTCTCGATCAGGACGGTGGCGCGGACCGTGCCCTGCGGGATGCCGACGTAGTCCTGGGCGAAGACGAACACCTCGTTCCAGAGGCGGGCCTCCAGGTGGGACTCCGTCTTCGGCAGGTAGAAGTACGGGCCCTTGCCGAGGTCCAGCAGACGCTGCGCGTTGTGGAAGAAGTACAGGCCGAAGTCGACCAGGGCGCCGGGGACCGGGCGGCCGTCGACCTGGAGGTGGCGCTCGTCGAGGTGCCAGCCGCGCGGGCGCATGACGACCGTCGCCAGTTCCTCGTTCGGGCGCAGGGCGTAGGACTTGCCGGTGCGCTCGTCGGTGAAGTCGATGGTGCGGGTGTAGGCCGAGGTCAGGTTGAGCTGGCCGAGGACCACGTTCTCCCAGGTCGGCGCGGAGGCGTCCTCGAAGTCGGCGAGCCAGACCTTCGCGCCCGAGTTGAGGGCGTTGATGGTCATCTTGCGGTCGGTGGGACCGGTGATCTCGACCCGGCGGTCCTGCAGCGCGGCCGGGGCGGGGGCCACCTTCCAGGAGTCGTCCGCGCGGATCGCGGCGGTCTCGGGGAGGAAGTCGAGCGTGGAGGTGCGGGCGATCTCGGCGCGGCGCTCCGCTCGGCGGGCGAGGAGCTCGTCACGCCGGGGCGTGAACCGCCGGTGCAGCTCGGCCACGAAGGCGAGCGCCGCATCGGTGAGGACCTCCTCCTGCCGGGGCAGGGGCTCGGCGTCGACGATGGCCAGCGTGGACGGCGCTGGTGCGGACATGAGCTGTCACTTCCTTCAGCGGTGGCACCGGGTGCCAGAGGGTGCGTATGGGGCATTACGCACTCGCCGTGCAGCGGAGTGCTTCTGGTCAGTGGATAGTAGTTTCCTCATCGTGGAACTTCAATGGTTTGTTGATGTCGAGATTCTCCGGGTCGAGGGAAGGTGGCGCTGGGTGCCACCTCCCTCACTCAAGGTGGACCAGGTCCGCCTCGGTGTCGATGTCGTACGGCCGCGCCACGTCCCCGCACTCGACGAGCGCGATCTCCGCCTCGTGTTCCCTCAAGTAGGCGCGGGCACCCCGGTCGCCGGTGGCGGTCGCCGCGATCCCCGCCCAGTGCGCGGCGCCGAGCAGCACGGGATGCCCGCGCACGCCCGCGTACGCCGCCGAGACCAGCGAGGTCTCGTCCCGGTATCCGGCGCGCACCCGGGACGTCGCCTGCGCGCCGATGCCGGGCTGGTCCACCAGGCAGACCAGCGCGGCCCGGGCGCCGGTCCCCGCCAGTGAGGCGAGCCCGGCCCGCAGGGACGAGCCCATGCCCGCTTCCCAGTCGGGGTTGTCCACGAGGACGCAGCCGTCGAGCGCCGCCCGCGCGCGTACATCCTCGGCGCGCGCCCCCAGGACGACGTGCACGCGCGCGCAGCCGGCCGCGCGCAGTACGCCGACCGCGTGTTCGACGAGTGGGTGTCCACGATGTTCGAGGAGCGCCTTGGGGCGGCCGCCGAGCCGTCGGCCGCCCCCGGCGGCCAGCAGCAGTCCCGCCACCCGGTCGCCCGTCCGGCCGCCCACCTGGTCTTCTGTCAGGGCCTCGTTGTCGGTCATGCGTCCTGCATACCTGACGGCGCGCCAAACGCCCCGGCGTGCGCGGGGTGCACGGAGGTGTTCCGGAGGCTGAATTTCGGTCCGCGCGCTGGCGCGTCCGGTGCGGGGTGGCGTTTACTGGCCCGCGCACAACGGGGTGCCGGAACGGGGCGCCAGGGGGAGGGCGGGGAGGGCTGTGTTGCGGAGCGTGGGGCAGAGGCACGTGACCGTCGGCGACGAGGATGTGAGGGTGGTGGCGCTGCGCACCGCGGTGTTCCGGTTGCGCCGCCAGCTCGCCCTGCTGCCCGCCGATTTCCCGGACCGCCAGATCGCCGAGGACGAGCTGGCCGACCTCGCCGCGATGACGGGGCACGGCGTTCCCGAGGTGCCGCGGCTGCGCCGCTCCCTGCTCCTGATCGCCGGTGCGATCGGCTCCGTCAGCGCCCTGAAGCCGGGGCTGACGGAGGTCCGGCACGCCGTGGAACTCTTCGGGGACCCGCCGCGCCGCTGAGTCCGGCGCGGGCCGGGCGCCGCCTCAGGCGGCCGGGTTGCCGTTGGAGCCGTTGGCTCCGTTCGAGGTCAGCAGGGCCTGGGACAGCTCCGCCGCCACCTGCTGGAGCAGGGGCACGATCCGGTCGGTCGCGGCCTCGGTGACCCGGCCCGCGGGACCGGAGATGGAGATGGCCGCGGCGGTGGGGGAGTCCGGCACCGAGACGGCCAGGCAGCGCACCCCGATCTCCTGCTCGTTGTCGTCGATCGCGTAGCCCTGGCGCCGCACGTCCTCCAGCGCCGCGATGAAGCCGTCCGGCGTGGTGATCGTCTTGTCGGTCGCGGCCGGCATGCCGGTGCGGCTCAGCAGGGCCCGCACCTCGTCCGCCGGGAAGTCCGCGAGCAGCGCCTTGCCGACGCCCGTGGAGTGCGGCAGGACGCGCCGGCCGACCTCGGTGAACATGCGCATCGAGTGCTTGGACGGCACCTGGGCGACGTACACGATCTCGTCCCCGTCCAGCAGGGCCATGTTCGCCGTCTCGCCGGTCTCCTCGACCAGGCGGGCCAGGTGCGGGCGCGCCCAGGTGCCCAGCAGCCGGGAGGCGGACTCGCCGAGGCGGATCAGGCGCGGGCCGAGCGCGTACCGGCGGTTGGGCTGCTGGCGTACGTAGCCGCAGGCCACCAGCGTGCGCATCAGGCGGTGGATGGTCGGCAGCGGCAGCCCGCTGCTCGCCGAGAGCTCGCTCAGGCCGACCTCGCCCCCCGCGTCCGCCATCCGTTCGAGCAGGTCGAAGGCGCGCTCCAGGGACTGGACGCCGCCGGTGGCGGACCTGGCGGAGTCGGTGGTGCTGGCGCTGGACGTCGGCACGGCACGTTCCTTTCGGGGCTGGCGGGAGGAAAGAAGCGTACCCGGCGGCCGGTTGACTACCGGCTTGTACGTAGCTACGTTCTGCTTGCTGGAATTCTAATTCCGCTTTGTGGAAACGTCCAGGGCTGAGCCGTGGGCATGCCCGCACAAAGGGTGCCTCTTGACGGCACGGAGGCGGGAATGAAGACTCCTTCGACAGGAGACTTCAACAGAACGTTGAAAAACTCGGCGGCAGAAAGAGGGGTTTCCGGTGTCCGGAGCTGAACTGGTGCTGCGCTCGACGCGCGTCATCACCCCCGAGGGGACACGCGCCGCGTCGATCGCGGTGACCGGAGGGAAGATCACGGCGGTCCTGCCGTACGAGGCCCCGGTCCCGGACGGCGCCCGGCTGGAGGACGTCGGCGACCACGTCGTGCTGCCCGGCCTGGTCGACACCCACGTGCACGTGAACGACCCCGGCCGCACCGAGTGGGAGGGCTTCTGGACCGCCACCCGCGCCGCGGCCGCCGGCGGCATCACCACCCTGATCGACATGCCGCTGAACTCGATACCGCCCACCACCACCGTCGACAACCTGCGCACCAAGCGCGAGGTCGCCGCCGACAAGGCGCACATCGACGTCGGCTTCTGGGGCGGAGCCCTGCCGGACAACGTCAAGGACCTGCGTCCGCTGCACGAGGCCGGGGTCTTCGGCTTCAAGGCGTTCCTGTCCCCGTCGGGCGTGGACGAGTTCCCGCACCTCGACCAGGAGCAGCTCGCCCGGTCGCTGGCGGAGATCGCCGCCTTCGACGGCCTGCTGATCGTGCACGCCGAGGACCCGCACCACCTGGCCGCCGCCCCGCAGCAGGGCGGTCCCAAGTACGCGCACTTCCTCGCCAGCCGCCCGCGCGACGCCGAGGACACCGCGATCGCGACCCTGCTCGCGCAGGCCAAGCGGTTCAACGCCCGCGTGCACGTGCTGCACCTGTCCTCCAGCGACGCCCTGCCGCTGATCGCCGAGGCCCGCGCCGACGGCGTCCAGGTGACGGTCGAGACCTGCCCGCACTACCTCACCCTCACCGCCGAGGAAGTACCGGACGGCGCCAGCGAGTTCAAGTGCTGCCCGCCGATCCGCGAGGCCGCCAACCAGGACCTGCTCTGGCAGGCCCTGGCGGACGGCACCATCGACTGCGTCGTCACCGACCACTCCCCGTCCACCGCCGACCTCAAGACCGACGACTTCGCCACCGCCTGGGGCGGCATCGCCGGTCTCCAGCTCAGCCTGCCGGCGATGTGGACCAAGGCCCGCGAGCGCGGCCTCGGACTGGAGGACATCGTGCGCTGGATGTCCGTGAACACGGCGCGCCAGGTCGGCCTCGACGGGCGCAAGGGCGCCATCGCGGCCGGCCACGACGCCGACTTCGCCGTCCTCGCCCCCGACGAGACCTTCACCGTCGACCCGGCCGCCCTCCAGCACCGCAACCGCGTCACCGCCTACGCGGGCAAGACCCTGTACGGCGTCGTGAAGTCCACCTGGCTGCGCGGCGAGCGCATCGTGGCGGACGGCGCGTTCACCGACCCGAAGGGACAGCTCCTCGCCCGGGCCTGACACGCACGCCCGGCCATCCCCTGAACCCAGTCCCTCCCGAACGGCCCCGAAAGGAACACCTGATCACCGTGACGGCCCAGCAGCACACCTCGTTGGCCAGCTTCACCGGAGACGCGAACCCCTACGGAGGCGGCGACCCGTACGCGGACTACCGCACCGCCGACCTCCCCTTCACCCAGTACGCCAACCTTGCCGACCGGCAGCTCGGCGCGGGTGTCGTCGCCGCCAACGACGAGTTCTTCGCCCAGCGCGAGAACCTGCTGGTGCCGGAGCCGGCCGAGTTCGACCCCGAGCACTTCGGGCACAAGGGCAAGGTCATGGACGGCTGGGAGACCCGCCGGCGCCGCGGCGCCTCGGCCGAGCACCCCTGGCCCACCGAGGAGGACCACGACTGGGCGCTGATCCGGCTCGGCGCCCCCGGCGTGATCCGCGGCATCGTCGTCGACACCGCCCACTTCCGCGGCAACTACCCGCAGGCCGTCTCCGTCGAGGGCGCCTCGGTCGCGGGCTCCCCGTCCCCGGAGGAACTGCTCGCGGACGACGTGAAGTGGACGACCCTCGTCCCGCGCACGCCGGTCGGCGGCCACGCGGCCAACGGCTTCGCCGTCTCGGCCGAGCAGCGCTTCACCCACCTGCGCCTCAAGCAGCACCCCGACGGCGGCATCGCCCGCCTGCGCGTGTACGGCGAGGTCGTCCCCGACCCCGCCTGGCTCACCGCCCTCGGCACCTTCGACGTGGTCGCGCTGGAGAACGGCGGTCAGGTGGAGGACGCCTCCAACCTCTTCTACTCCCCGGCCACCAACACCATCCAGCCGGGCCGCTCCCGCAAGATGGACGACGGCTGGGAGACCCGGCGCCGCCGCGACCGGGGCAACGACTGGATCCAGTACCGCCTGGTGGACCGCTCGCAGATCCGCGCGATCGAGATCGACACGGCGTACCTCAAGGGCAACAGCGCCGGCTGGGCGTCGGTGTCGGTGAAGGACGGCGAGGACGGCGAGTGGCGCGAGGTGCTCCCGCGCACCCGGATGCAGCCCGACACCAACCACCGCTTCGTGCTCCCGGAGGCGGCCGTCGGCACCCACGCGCGCGTGGACATCTTCCCCGACGGCGGCATCTCCCGGCTGCGCCTGTACGGCTCCCTGACCGAGGACGGCGCCGCCCACCTCGCCGCCCGCCACCAGGAACTGGGCGGCTGACCCGCCGCCCGTCCAAGACCCGCGGGGCGCACCGGCCGGACAGCACCGGTGCGCCCCGCGCGCATGCCCCGGGGCGCCTCGTGCGCGTCCCGGGAGCGGGCTACGCCGCGTGGCCGCCGTCCACCGCGAACTCCGCGCCGGTGACGTAGGTGGCGGTCGCCAGGTACGCCACGGTCGACGCCACCTCGTCCGCCGTCCCGAACCGGCCCAGCGCCGTCATGGCCGCCTGCCCGTCCGCGTAGGGGCCGTCGGCCGGGTTCATGTCGGTGTCGATCGGCCCCGGGTGCACGATGTTCGCCGTGATCCCGCGCGGGCCCAGCTCCCTCGCCAGCGCCTTGGTCAGCCCGATCAGCGCCGACTTGCTCGTCGCGTAGAGGGTCCCGCCGGGCCCCGGCACCCGCTGGGTCATGCAGCTGCCGACGGTGATGATCCGCCCGCCCGCGGTCATACGGGCCGCGGCCGCCTGCGAGGCCAGGAAGACCCCGCGGACGTTCACCGCCAGCAGCCGGTCGACGTCGGCGAGGGTGAGGCTCTCCAGCGGGCCGAGCAGACCGAGGCCCGCGTTGTTGACCAGCACGTCGAGGCCGCCGCCGAGCGCGGTGGCGGCCCGCTCGACCGCCCCCGCCGCCTCGTGGGCGTCGGCGGAGTCGGCCCGCAGTGCCACCGCCCGGCGCCCCAGCGCCGCTACGGCCGCTACGACGTCCTCGGCCGCCTCCTTGCCGTTCACGTAGGTGAGGGCCACGTCCGCGCCCTCGCGTGCCAGCCGCAGGACGGTCGCCGCGCCGATGCCCCGGCTGCCCCCGGTCACCAGCGCGGTGCGGCCGGTCAGCGCGGCGGAGGCGGGGGAGAGCGGCTTGGTGTGCGTGTTCGTGTTCATGGCTCCATCCCAGCCGGACCGCCGCGCCCGCGCTGGCGGCGAACGGACGTCGACCTTTGCGGCGGGCCGGCCGCACCGACGGTGGTGTGAACACGCGGAAAACACATATGACGTCCCGGGAAACTCCACCGCCTTGTCATTGACATGCCACTGTCTACGCGCGTCATCATGAGCGCATGCGATTCCCCCCACGCGCCGCTCGGCTCGGCGCAGCAGCCGCAGTCCTGTCCGCCCTCCTCGTGGGCGGCACCGTCTCCGCGACCACGGCCGGCGCCGCCCCCGCGGCGGTCGGCGACATCTGCTACAGCGACCTGCCCTCCCAGGCGCACGACACGCTCGACCTGATCGAGCAGGGCGGTCCCTACCCGTTCGAGCAGGACGGGACCGTCTTCCAGAACCGGGAGGGCATCCTGCCCAGCCAGTCCTCCGGGTACTACCACGAGTACACGGTGATCACGCCGGGCTCCGACACGCGCGGCGCCCGCCGGATCGTCACCGGTGAGGAGTACCAGGAGGACTACTACACGGCCGACCACTACGCCTCGTTCGACCTCGTCGACTACGGCTGCTGAGGCCAGCCCGGCCCGCCGGGTCCGGACTCCGGACTCACCTGCTCTTGCGGCTCTCGGCGGCGGCGAACAGTGCGCCGCCGAGAGCGAGCAGCGCGACGCTCCCGTAGACCTCGTAGCCGTCCAGGAAACCGATCCGCTGCACCAGCCCCAGGTGCCAGTCGGTGAACTCGTGCACCAGGCCCATCACGCCCTGGACGACGGCGAGCACGCCCAGGAACTCCAGCAATTCCTTCATGATCCCGACTCTCGCCCCGCGGTACCCCCACACGCATCGGCCGCGGGGCGAGTCCCGCCCGACGGAAGGCGCCGGCCCGCGGTCCCCGGCGCGCCGAAAGTCGCCGGTCGTGCGACTTTGGTCGACGGCCGCTCCCGACCGGCCGCTCCGGCTGCCACACCTGCGTAGATTTGTCGACTGTGAACAGTGACGAGCAGGCCACCGCGCCCCCGGCCTTCGCGAAACGGCGCTGGGTACTGCCGGCGGCGCTGGTCGAGGACCTGTACCCGGAGGCCCGGCGGCCCGGCGGCCGGCCCCGGCGCACCGCACGCGACTGGGGCGTCGACTTCACCTGCTTCCTGCTCGCCGTCGTCATCGGCCTGATGGCCGCCGACGTGCTGGACCAGGAGCCGGGTCTCTCACCGGGCATGGCCGTCGCGGACCAGCTGATCGGCGCACTGGCCTGTGCGGCCGTCTGGCTCCGGCGGCGGTGGCCGGTCGGGCTGGCCGTGGTCATGGTGCCCGTCTCCCTGGTCTCGGCCACCGCGGGCGGCGCCGTCCTCGCCTCCCTGTTCACGCTCGCCGTGCACCGGCCCTTCCGGTACGTGGCCTGGATCGGTGGCGCGAGCATCGCCGTGACGCCCCTGTACTACTGGATGCGCCCCGAGCCCGGGCTGCCGTTCCTCGCGTCACTCGCCATCGGCTTCCTGCTCGCGGTCACGGTGCTCGGCTGGGGCCTGCTCGTCCGCTCCAAGCGCCAGCTGCTGCTCAGCCTGCGCGACCGCGCCCGGCACGCCGAGGCCGAGGCACGGCTGCGGGCCGAGCAGGCGCAGCGGCTGGCCCGGGAGGCCATCGCCCGCGAGATGCACGACGTCCTCGCCCACCGGCTGACGCTGCTCAGCGTGCACGCGGGCGCCCTGGAGTTCCGGCCCGACGCGCCCCGCGAGGAGGTCGCGCGGGCGGCCGGTGTCATCCGGGAGAGCGCCCACGAGGCGCTCCAGGACCTGCGGCAGATCATCGGCGTCCTGCGGGCGGGGGACTCCGAGGAGGCGGGCCGCCCGCAGCCGACGCTCGCGGCACTCGACGCGCTGGTCGCCGAGTCCCGGGAGGCCGGCATGAAGGTCACCCTGACGGACCGGGTGCCCGACCCCGGCGCGGTCCCCGCCGCCGTCGGCCGCACCGCGTACCGCATCGCCCAGGAGGCGCTGACCAACGCCCGCAAGCACGCCCCCGGCACCGAGGTGACCGTCTCGGTCACCGGAGCGCCGGGCGCCGGACTCGCGCTGTCGGTGCGCAACGCCCCGCCCCGGGGCGAGGTGCCCCGCGTACCCGGTTCCGGCCAGGGCCTGATCGGACTCACCGAGCGGGCCACGCTGGCGGGCGGCACCCTGGAGCACGGCCCGACCCCCGGCGGCGGCTTCGAAGTGCGGGCCAGGCTGCCGTGGGGGTGAACCGGCCAACGGGTGCCCCGGGGCGGCCGGGGCCGTCACCGCGGGGGCGAAGTCGGCCGCCGGCGACCGTGATTACCTATGACCCATGACAGCGATCAGACTGCTCCTCGTCGACGACGACCCGCTGGTGCGGGCCGGGCTGTCCCTCATGCTGGGCGGTGCCGACGACGTGGAGATCGTCGGGGAGGCCGCGGACGGCGACGAGGTCGGGGCGCTCGTCGACCGCACCCGCCCGGACGTCGTCCTCATGGACATCCGGATGCCGCTGGTGGACGGTCTGACGGCGACCGAGCGGCTGCGGGGCCGGGCGGACGCGCCCCAGGTCGTCGTGCTCACCACCTTCCACGCCGACGAACAGGTGCTGCGCGCCCTGCGGGCCGGTGCCGCCGGGTTCGTCCTCAAGGACACCCCGCCCGCCGAGATCCTCGACGCGGTGCGCAGGGTCGCGGCCGGTGACCCCGTCCTGTCGCCCGCCGTCACCCGGCGGCTGATGGAGCAGGCGGCCGGCACCGCCCCCGACGCGCGGCGCACGCGCGCGCGTGCCCGCGTGGACACGCTCAACGACCGCGAGCGCGAGGTCGCCGTCGCGGTCGGCCGGGGCATGGCCAACGCCGACGTCGCGACCCACCTCTTCATGAGCGTCGCCACGGTCAAGGCCCACGTCTCCCGCATCCTGGCCAAGCTCGACCTCGACAACCGGGTCCAGATCGCCCTGTTGACGTACGACGCGGGCCTCCTGGACGAGTACCAGGACGACAGCCTCTGAGGCGCGACGCCTTCTGAGAACGACACCCTCTGCGGAACGATGTCCTCCGAGGGGCGACGCCCGCTAGGGGGCGGGCGCCTCGGGCACCTCCGCCAGCCGTACGGGTCTGCGCTCGCGGCGGGAGATGTCGCAGGCCTCCGCGATCCGCAGGGCCTGCAGCGCCTCGCGCCCGTCGCAGGGGTTGGCCCGCTCGCCCCGCACCACCTGCACGAAGGCGGTCAGCTCGGCCTCGTAGGCGGGCCCGAAGCGCTCCACGAAGCCGGTCCAGGGCTTGTCCGCGGCCGGCGGCCCGGTCGGCTCGGTGGACGCGATCGGCGTACGGTCGTCCAGGCCCACCACGATCTGGTCCAGCTCCCCGGCCAGCTCCATGCGGACGTCGTACCCCGCCCCGTTCAGCCGCGTCGCCGTCGCCGTCGCCAGCGTGCCGTCGTCCAGCGTGAGCAGCGCCGCGCCCGTGTCCACGTCGTCCGCCGCGCGGAACACCGGGGGACCGGCGTCGGACCCGGCCGCGTACACGTCGACGACCTCCCGCCCGGTCACCCAGCGCAGCACGTCGAAGTCGTGGATGAGCGTGTCCCGGTAGAGCCCGCCGGACTGCGGCAGGTACTCGGCCGGCGGCGGCGCCTGGTCGCTCGTCACCGCCCGTACCGTGTGCAGCCGGCCCAGGCGTCCGGACCGCACCGCCTCCCGGGCCCCCGTGTAGCCGGTGTCGAAGCGGCGCTGGAAACCCATCTGGAGGATCGTCCCGGCGGCCTCCACCTCGGCGATCGCCTGTAACGTGCCGGGCAGGTCGAGGGCGATGGGCTTCTCGCAGAACACCGGCAGCCCCGAGCGGGCCGCCCGGCCGATCAGTTCCGCGTGGGCCGGCGTCGCCGTGGTGATCACCACCGCGTCCACGCCCCACTGGAAGATCTCGTCCACTCCCGGTGCCGCCGTCTCGCCCAGCCGGTGGGCGAGATCCTGGGCCCGCGCGAGGTCGGCGTCCGTGAGGATCAGGGACCCGACGTCGCGGTGGCGGCTGAGCGTGTTGGCGTGAACGGTGCCGATGCGGCCCGTACCGATGACCCCGATGCGCATGGAATCAAAGTGGGCTCACAGCCGCTCCCTGTCAATGCGTATGTCCGGACAATCGAACTACACAACTTCCCGTCATCTGCGCACGGAGCTACGCTCGGCCCGTGCCGAAACCAGAAGTGGACCCGACCGTGACGCTGGACCTCAGCGTGGATCGCAGCAGCCCCGTGCCGCTGTACTTCCAGCTGTCGCAGCAGCTCGAAGCGGCGATCGAGCACGGCGCGCTGACCCCCGGCAGCCTGCTGGGCAACGAGATCGAGCTGGCCGCGCGGCTCGGTCTGTCCCGGCCCACCGTCCGCCAGGCCATCCAGTCGCTCGTCGACAAGGGCCTGCTGGTGCGCCGCCGCGGCGTCGGCACCCAGGTCGTGCACAGCAAGGTCCGCCGCCCCCTGGAACTCAGCAGCCTCTACGACGACCTGGAGGCGGCCGGCCAGCGCCCGGCCACGAAGGTCCTGGTCAACACCGTCGTACCGGCCGCCGCAGAGATCGCCGCCGCGCTCGGCGTGGCCGAGGACAGCGAGGTGCACCGCATCGAGCGGCTGCGGCTGACCCACGGGGAGCCGATGGCGTACCTGTGCAACTACCTGCCGCCCGGCCTCGTCGACCTGGACACCGGACAGCTGGAGGCCACCGGCCTCTACCGCCTGATGCGCGCCGCCGGGATCACCCTGCACAGCGCCCGGCAGACCATCGGCGCCCGCGCCGCCACCGACGGCGAGGCCGAGCGGCTCGGCGAGGACCCGGGCGCACCGCTGCTCACGATGGAGCGCACCACCTTCGACGACACGGGACGCGCGGTCGAGTTCGGCACCCACACCTACCGGCCGTCCCGCTACTCCTTCGAGTTCCAGCTGCTCGTGCGGTCCTGATCCGTCCTGATCAGCGCTTCCGGTGGCCGCTCCCGCCGTGCGGATTCGTCGCAATGTCCGGACAATGTGACCCTCGGCCGATCCCCGGAGGCATGCGCTCCGCTTGTGTGTCGGACAATGGGGCGTTTGGGGCTTCCAGAACCCGGCCGGGGTTGTGACAGGCCCCGCACGCACAGCACGGCACAGCAAGAAGGGCACGGCCTCGTGGCACGGTTTCGGACATGGGTGGGCATCGCGCTGGCCGGGGCACTGTCGGTGTCCCTGGCCGGCTGCAGCAGCACCGGCGGCAAGCGCGCCGAGGACGCCCGCAAGGCCGCGTCGGCCGAGGGCAGGGCGGCGGTGAACACCCCCCGCTGGACCTTCGCGATGATCACCCACTCGGGCGACGGCGACACCTTCTGGGACATCGTCCAGAGCGGCGCCGAGCAGGCCGCCGTCAAGGACAACATCAACTTCCTGTACTCCCACGACGACGAGGCGCAGCAGCAGGCCCAGCTGGTGGACGCGGCCATCGACAAGAAGGTCGACGGCATCATCGTCACGCTCGCCAAGCCCGACGCGATGAAGTCCGCCCTCGCCCGCGCGCACAAGGCGGGCATCCCGGTGATCACGGTGAACTCCGGCTCCGAGGAGTCCAAGGAGTTCGGCGCCCTCACCCACGTCGGCCAGGACGAGACCATCGCGGGCGAGGCCGTGGGCGAGGAGCTGAACGAGCGGGGCCGCAAGCAGGCGATCTGCGTGCTCCACGAGCAGGGCAACGTCGGCCACGAGCAGCGCTGCGACGGCGTCGAGAAGACCTTCGACGGCAAGGTCCAGCGGCTCTACGTCAACGGCACCAGCATGCCGGACGTGCAGTCCGCCATCGAGGCCAAGCTCCAGACCGACAAGTCCGTCGACGCCGTGGTCACCCTCGGCGCCCCCTACGCCGACACCGCGGTCAAGGCCAAGCAGGGCGCCGGCAGCAAGGCCGAGATCGACACCTTCGACCTCAACGCCAAGGTGGCCGCCGGACTCGCGGACGGCACCCTCGGCTTCGCCGTCGACCAGCAGCCGTACCTCCAGGGCTACGAGGCCGTCGACCTGCTGTGGCTGTACAAGTACAACGCCGACGTCCTCGGCGGCGGCCGGCCGGTGCTCACCGGGCCGCAGATCATCACCAAGGACGACGCCGCCGCCCTGGCCGACTACACGAAGCGGGGCACCCGATGAACGCCACGCAGGTGACGGAGGCCGACGAACGGCTCCTGCACACTTCGGCGCTGCGCAAGCTCATGGGCCGCCCCGAGCTGGGCTCCGTCGTCGGCGCGATCGCCGTCTTCGTCTTCTTCGCGTTCTTCGCCGACAGCTTCCTGCGCGCCTCCAGCCTCAGCACGGTGCTCTACGCCGCCTCCACCATCGGCATCATGGCCGTCCCGGTGGCGCTGCTGATGATCGGCGGCGAGTTCGACCTGTCCGCGGGTGTCATGGTCACCTCCTCGGCGCTGGTGTCGTCGATGTTCAGCTACCAGATGACCGCCAACGTCTGGGTCGGCGTCGGCGTGTCGCTGCTGGTGACCCTGGCGATCGGCGCCTTCAACGGCTTCATGCTCACCCGCACCAAACTCCCCAGCTTCATCATCACGCTGGGCACCTTCCTGATGCTGACCGGCCTGAACCTGGGCTTCACCAAGCTCATCGACGGCACCGTCTCCACCAAGTCGATCGCCGACATGGAGGGCTTCCCCTCCGCCCACGACGTCTTCGCCGCCACGATCACCGTCGGCGGCGTCGGCTTCAAGGTGACCATCCTGTGGTGGCTCGCCCTGGTCGCCGTCGCCAGCTGGATCCTGCTGCGCACCCGCGCCGGCAACTGGATCTTCGCGGTCGGCGGCAACAAGGACGCCGCCCGCGCGGTCGGGGTCCCGGTCACCAGGACCAAGATCGGCCTCTACATGGGCGTGGGCCTCGGCGCCTGGATCTCGGGCCAGCACCTGCTCTTCTCCTACGACGTCGTCCAGTCCGGCGAAGGAGTGGGCAACGAGCTGATCTACATCATCGCGGCCGTCATCGGCGGCTGCCTGATCACGGGCGGCTACGGCAGTGCGGTCGGCTCGGCGGTCGGCGCGTTCATCTTCGGCATGACCAGCAAGGGCATCGTGTTCGCCGAGTGGAACCCGGACTGGTTCAAGTTCTTCCTCGGAGCGATGCTGCTCCTCGCGACCCTGCTCAACGCCTGGGTCCGCAAGCGCGCGGAGGCCACCAAGTGACGCAGACCGAAGGCCGTACGGCGCTCGTCGAGCTGTCCGGCGTCAGCAAGAACTACGGCAACGTACGCGCCCTCGAAGGCGTGTCCCTGGAGGTCCACGCCGGGGAGATCACCTGCGTCCTGGGCGACAACGGCGCGGGCAAGTCCACCCTCATCAAGATCATCGCCGGCCTGCACCAGCACGACGGCGGCACGCTGAGCCTGGACGGCGAGGAGACCCGCCTCGCCTCCCCGCGCGAGGCCCTGGACCGCGGCATCGCCACCGTCTACCAGGACCTCGCCGTCGTCCCCCTCATGCCGGTCTGGCGCAACTTCTTCCTCGGCTCCGAGCCGCGCAAGGGCGTCGCCCCGTTCAAGCGCATGGACGTCGAGCACATGCGCCGCACCACCCACGCGGAACTGCTGCGCATGGGCATCGACCTGCGCGACGTCGACCAGCCCATCGGCACCCTCTCCGGCGGCGAGCGCCAGTGTGTGGCGATCGCCCGCGCGGTGTACTTCGGCGCCAAGGTCCTGGTGCTCGACGAACCGACGGCGGCACTGGGGGTGAAGCAGTCCGGTGTGGTCCTCAAATATGTGGCGGCGGCACGCGACCAGGGCCTGGGCGTCGTGCTCATCACCCACAACCCACACCACGCATACCTGGTGGGCGACCGGTTCGTCCTGCTGAAACGGGGCACGATGGTGGGCAACCACGAGCGGGAGGACATCACCCTGGACGAGCTGACGAGGCAGATGGCAGGCGGAAACGAGCTCGATGATCTACGCCACGAACTGCAACGCCCCTCTTAGGGGCGCGGGGCTGTGTCATGTGCGGCTCCGCCGCGTGGGCGCGACCAGCCACGACGCACCCGCACCCGGCGACGAACCTCTCCACGCACCCCCCGCCCATTCGGCACCCGGCGGAGCCGTGCGGCACAATCGCACCCGATGAGCACCTACCGCGACTTCACCGCCCCCATCGGCTCCCGCCGCGCCCCGGTCCTGCGCACCGTGGGCACCAGGGAACGCCGCTCGCACCTCACGGCACCCCGCGTGCCCACGGTCGGCATCGACATCGGCGGCACGAAGGTCATGGCGGGCGTGGTCGACGCCGACGGCAACATCCTGGAGAAGCTCCGCACGGAGACCCCGGACAAGTCCAAGAGCCCGAAGGTCGTCGAGGACACGATCGTCGAGCTGGTCCTGGACCTCTCCGACCGGCACGACGTGCACGCCGTCGGCATCGGCGCGGCCGGCTGGGTCGACGCCGACCGCAACCGCGTGCTGTTCGCCCCCCACCTGTCCTGGCGCAACGAACCGCTGCGCGACCGCATCGCCGGCCGCCTCGCGGTCCCCGTGCTGGTGGACAACGACGCCAACACCGCCGCCTGGGCCGAGTGGCGCTTCGGCGCCGGCCGCGGCGAGGACCACCTCGTCATGATCACGCTCGGCACCGGCATCGGCGGCGCGATCCTGGAGGACGGCCAGGTCAAGCGCGGCAAGTACGGCGTCGCCGGAGAGTTCGGCCACATGCAGGTCGTGCCCGGCGGCCATCGCTGCCCGTGCGGCAACCGCGGCTGCTGGGAGCAGTACAGCTCGGGCAACGCCCTGGTCAGAGAGGCCCGCGAGCTGGCCGCCGCCGACTCGCCGGTGGCGTACGGCATCCTCGAGCACGTCAAGGGCTCCATCGGCGACATCAGCGGGCCGATGATCACCGAGCTGGCCCGCGAGGGCGACGCCATGTGCGTCGAACTGCTCCAGGACATCGGACAGTGGCTCGGCGTCGGCATCGCCAACCTCGCCGCGGCCCTCGACCCGTCCTGCTTCGTCATCGGCGGCGGGGTCAGCGCCGCCGACGACCTGCTGATCGGCCCCGCCCGCGACGCCTTCAAGCGCCAGCTCACCGGCCGCGGCTACCGCCCCGAGGCCCGCATCGTCCGCGCCCAGCTCGGCCCCGAGGCCGGTATGGTGGGCGCCGCCGACCTGGCCCGGCTGGTCGCCCGCCGGTTCCGCCGGGCCAAGCGGCGCCGCGTCGAGCGGTACGAGCGCTACGAGCGGTACGCCGAGGCCCGCCGCACGTCCCGGGAGGCACTGTGACGGAATCCCTGCCCCAGCAGCCCGGCCCCCCGGAGGCGCCCGGCCCCGCGGCCGAGGGCCGCCGGCACATGATCCGCCGGCGCGCGCTCACCCTGATCACCATCGTGCTGCTCATCGGCGTCCCGGCCGGCTACCTCGCGATCTCCGCCAGCCAGAGCCGCGACAGCGGCCGGGACAAGGAGGCGAAGTACGCGGCGACCGGCATGACCGAGGGCTGGCCCTCGAAGCTGCAGCGCCGCATCTACGAGGTGCCCGTCCCGGTCCCCTCCGAAGAGGTCGCCTACTACGAGACGAACAACTGGAAGACCAGCCGCCTCTACGTCCAGTTCGAGACCACCGCGGCCGGCCTCGACGTCTTCCTGGCGGGGCTGGGCGTCGACCGCGACGCGCTGAAGAAGGACCGGATCGCGATCAGCGACCGCGCCCAGCGGGTCACCGGCTGGGAGTTCGGCGGGTCCGGCTCCTGGTGGGGAGTCGTCAACGAGCAGGAGGACCCGGCGCCGACCCAGGACGTCGTCGTGAACATGGAGAACCCGGACTACCCGATGGTGTACGTCGTCTCGCACACCGTTCCGTAGGGTCCGGCGGTCCAGCAGCCCCGGCGGCAGGGCGTCGGGGCCGATTGTCAGACCCCGCCCGTAGAGTCGAAGACATCTGATCGGTCCGACGGGCGGGAGGTGACAGGACGTATGAGTGACGTGGCCTTGACGGAGGCGAGGCGGGCCGGGTCGCCGACCGCGGCCGTGCCCGCCCGGCTGGCGGCGGTCTTCCTGCCCGCGCCGCTCCCGCGCGAGGGACGGATCGCCTTCTGGGACCCCGACGGCGGCCCGGTCGCCGAGGACCCGGACGGTGACCGGCCCGACGGGCCGACGGAGCTGACCGTCGTACGGCGGCACGGCGCCGGAGTGCGGCGCGGGACCGCGCCCGCGCTGTCGCTGCCGCTCGCCGAGGCGCTGCCGCTGCTGGTGCGGGCCCGGCACGACCCGGCCGCCCACCCGGCCACCGCCTGCTGGGGGGCGGCGGCCCTGCACGCCCTGCGGCTGACCGCACGGGGCCGGCTGCTGCCCGGGCTGACCGCGACCGGACACGACGCCTGGCGGGCCGGACCGCTCGACCCCGACGACATCGCGCACCTGCGGTCCGTGGCCGCGGCCCTGCCCCCGGAGGGCCACGCGGTCCCGCTCGACGGCCCGGGACCGATCCGGCTGCCGGAACCGGAGGCGCTGGTCCGCACGTTCCTGGACGCGGTCGCCGACACCCTGCCCCGCACCCCCGCCGCTCCGCACGCCACGGGCCGGCCGTTCGCCGCACGCGCGGCCCAGCACCTGCCCGACGCACACGACTGGGCCGCGGAGGTCGCCGCCGGCATGGACGCGGGCGTACGGATCTCGCTCCGCCTGGACCTGTCGGCGTACGACCTGTTCGACCGGGACGAGGAGGGCGCCCCGGGGAGCGGGGGAGACGGCGACGGCGGCGTGCGCAACGCCGGAGCGGCCGTCGTCCAGGTGCACAGCCTCGCCGACCCCACGCTCGTCGCCGACGCCGCGGACCTCTGGTCGGGGACGGCCGACGCCGCCTTCGGCGCCCGCGCGCGCGTGGACACCGCGCTGGCGGTGCGGCGCGCCGCCCGGGTCTGGCCGCCGCTGGACCGGCTCACCGAGCAGGACGTGCCCGATGTGCTCGCCCTGTCCGAGGGGGAGGTCACCGACCTGCTCGGGGTGGCGGCCACCCGGCTCGCCGCCGCCGGGGTCGCCGTGCACTGGCCGCGCGACCTCGCCCAGGACCTCACCGCGACCGCGGTGATCAGGACCGCGCCCGGTTCGGCGACCGACGGCACGGGCTTCTTCGAGAGCGAGGACCTGCTCCAGTTCCGCTGGCAGCTCGCGATCGGCGGCGACCCGCTCACCGAGGCCGAGATGGACGCCCTCGCGGAGGCACACCGTCCGGTCGTCCGGCTCCGTGACCGGTGGGTGCTGGTCGACCCGGCGCTCGTCCGCCGGGCCCGCAAGCGCGATCTCGGGCTGCTCGACCCGGTCGACGCCCTGTCCGTCGCCCTCACCGGCAGCGCTGAGGCCGACGGCGAGACGGTCGACGTGGTGCCCGTCGGCGCGCTGGCCGCCCTGCGCGACCGGCTCACGGCAGGCGTGCGCCCCGCCGAACCGCCGCCCGGCCTGCACGCCACCCTGCGCGACTACCAGCTGCGCGGTCTCGCCTGGCTCGACCTCATGACCTCGCTGGGACTCGGCGGCTGCCTCGCCGACGACATGGGCCTCGGCAAGACGGTCACCGTCATCGCCCTGCACCTGCGGCGGGCGAGGACCGAACCGACGCTGGTGGTCTGCCCGGCCTCCCTGCTGGGCAACTGGCAGCGGGAGATCGAGCGGTTCGCGCCCGGCGTCCCGGTCCGCCGCTTCCACGGCACCGACCGCACCCTCGACGACCTGACCGGCGGATTCGTCCTCACCACCTACGGCACCATGCGGACCACCGCCACGACCCTGGCCGAGCAGCCCTGGGGCCTGGTCGTCGCGGACGAGGCCCAGCACGTCAAGAACCCCTACTCGGCGACCGCCAAGGCCCTGCGCACCATCCCGTCCCCGGCGCGGGTGGCGCTGACCGGCACGCCCGTGGAGAACAACCTCTCCGAGCTGTGGGCCCTGCTCGACTGGACCACCCCCGGGCTGCTCGGCCCCCTGAAGTCCTTCCGCGCCCGGCACGCGCGCGCGGTGGAGAACGGCGAGGACGACCAGGCGGTGGAGCGACTCGCCCGGCTGATCCGCCCGTTCCTGCTGCGCCGCAGGAAATCCGACCCGGGCATCGTTCCCGAGCTGCCGCCGAAGACTGAGACGGACCACCCGGTCCCGCTCACCCGCGAGCAGGCCGCACTGTACGAGGCGGTGGTGCGCGAGTCCATGCTCGCCATCGAGGAGGCCGAGGGCATGGGCCGCCGCGGTCTCGTCCTCAAGCTGCTGACCTCGCTGAAGCAGATCTGCGACCACCCCGCGCTGTTCCTCAAGGAGGAGCACCCGCCGGGCGGCGCCGACCGGATGACCGCCCGCTCGGGCAAACTCGCCCTGCTGGACGAGCTGTTGGACACGGTGCTCGCGGAGGACGGCTCGGCGCTGGTCTTCACGCAGTACGTCGGTATGGCCCGCCTCGTCACCGCGCACCTGACCGCCCGCGCGGTCCCGGTCGACCTGCTGCACGGGGGCACTCCGGTGCCGGAGCGCGAGCGCATGGTGGACCGGTTCCAGAGCGGCGCGACCCCCGTGCTGGTGCTCTCCCTGAAGGCCGCCGGGACCGGCCTCAACCTCACCCGCGCCGGCCACGTCGTGCACGTCGACCGCTGGTGGAACCCGGCGGTGGAGGAACAGGCCACCGACCGTGCCTACCGCATCGGGCAGACCCAGCCGGTCCAGGTCCACCGGCTCATCACCGAGGGCACGGTCGAGGACCGCATCGCCGAGATGCTCCGGTCCAAGCGGGCCCTGGCCGACGCGATCCTCGGCTCCGGGGAGTCGGCCCTCACCGAACTGACCGCCCGTGAGCTGTCCGACCTCGTGTCCCTGCGGAGGCCGTCATGACTCCCCGGCCCGCCGACGAGGCCCGCCGCGCCCTGCGGGAGGCACGCGGGCGAGGTGGGTCGCCGGGCGCGGACGGGGACCGCGGTGCGGCGGCTCCGCCCCGGTCGGCGTCAAGGCCGTCGGCCCCGGACGGGGATCGGGAGGGCGCCGCCCCGGGCCGGAAGCCGGGGGAGTCCACCCCGTCGCCCCTGTCGCCCCCGTCTCCCCTGTCGCGTCCGTCGCGCCCCGGGGACATCGCCCGCGCCGCGCTGCGCAGCGCACGCACCGCACGGCAGTCGGAGGCCCCCGGCCCTGCGGACCTTCCTGACGCGCCGTCCGAGGTCTCCGACGCCCCCGATGAGCCGGCTGCCGCCGACGTCTGCGATGTCGCTGACGTCCGCGACGGCTCCGACGTCCGCGACGCCGCTGACGTCCCCCACGCCCC
>NZ_JAIOJZ010000071.1 GCF_020404845.1 Streptomyces hyderabadensis
CGCGGTTCCAGCATCACCTGTGATCCGTGTCTCAAGTCCTTCCATACCGGGCGGTGTCCTGCCGTATGGTGAATCAGCGCCTGTAGCACCCAGGGGACCTTTGGCGACAGTTTGACGCTGAAGGTCTCTTTTGTGTGCGGGCCGGCCCCCACGGCCGGCCTTGAAAGGAATGACCTGTGGCCGGGCCTCGTCGCGCGCACCGACGCGCGCGGAGGCGTGGATCCCGGTGGCCGCCGCCCACCGCTTCGCAATCCGGAGCGGAATCCCTCAGGCGTGGGACGGGCGGGGAAGGCCGCCGGTGCCGGCCGCCCCCCACCGGGCGCGCATCGCCTCATGAGCGCGTCCCGACCAGCAAGGATCGACCATGGCGTCCAGCCTGACGAAGGCCTCGGTCACCCCGGGCACCCCCGGCTCCGAGAAGACCTTCTTCGGCCACCCCCGCGGACTGGCCACACTCTTCATGACCGAGATGTGGGAGAGGTTCTCCTACTACGGCATGAGGGCTCTGCTCCCGCTGTACCTCGTCGCCCCGGGTGGCCTCGGCCTCGGCGCCGGCACCGCGACCGCGATCTACTCGGTGTACCTCTCGCTGGTGTACCTGCTCACGATGCCGGGCGGCTGGTTCGGCGACCGCGTCTGGGGTCCCCGCAAGACCGTCGCCATCGCCGGTGGCGTAATCATGCTCGGCCACCTCACGCTGGCGCTGCCGTCCTCCGGCACCTTCTACGCGGGCCTCGGTCTGGTCGCCATCGGCTCGGGTCTGCTGAAGGCCAACATCTCCACGATGGTCGGCCAGCTCTACGACGGCCCCGAGGACCCGCGCCGTGACGGTGGCTTCACCGTCTTCTACATGGGCATCAACCTCGGTGCCTTCGCCGCGCCGCTGACCATCGGCACCATCGGTGAGAACGTCAACTGGCACCTGGGCTTCGCGCTCGCCGCGCTCGGCATGGGCCTGGGCGTGCTCCAGTTCCTGATCGGCAGCCGCCACCTGGCCCCGCACTCCAGCGTGGTCCCCAAGCCGCTGTCCGTCGAGGAGAAGACCTCGACGCTGCGCAAGGCCGCGTTCTGGGCCGCGCTGGCCGTCGTCTTCTACGCGATCGTCGGCTTCTCCGGCCACTACACCCTGAACTGGGTGCTGGTCCCGCTGACCCTGCTCGGCGTGATCATCCCGGTGCTGGTGCTGACCAACATCAAGCGCGACAAGTCCCTGGACCGCGCCGAGCAGTCCAAGATGTCGGCGTACATCTGGTTCTTCGTCGCCGCCGCCGTGTTCTGGATGATCTACGACCAGGGCGGCTCGACCCTGTCGCTCTTCGCCGACTCCTCGGCCGACAACAGCGTCTTCGGCTGGACCTTCCCGGTCTCCTGGTACCAGTCGGTCAACCCGGTCATCATCATGGCCCTGGCCCCGGTCTTCGCCACGGTGTGGCTGGCGCTCAACCGCCGCGGCAAGGAGCCCAGCACGGTCGTCAAGTTCTGCGGCGGCCTGGTCCTGGTCGGCGCGTCCTTCTTCCTCTTCCTGGCCCCGCTGGGCATCGCGGAGGGCGGCCACAAGGCGGCCGCGATGTGGCTGGTGGCGATCTACTTCGTCCAGACCTGCGGTGAGCTGATGCTCTCCCCGGTCGGCCTGTCGGTGACGACGAAGATGGCGCCGGTGAAGTACGCCTCGCAGATGATGGGCGTCTGGTTCCTGGCCGTCACCGCCGGTGACGCCACGACCGGCCTGCTCTCCATCGCCGGCGTCGACCTCAACAAGACGGGCATCGTCGCCGCGGAGGCGACCCTCGCGGTGATCGCGGGCGTCGCGATCTGGATGTACCGCAAGCGCGTCCGGGACCTCATGGGCGACGTGCGCTGACCCCGCCGGACGCCTGCCCCGCACGGAGGGCCGCCTCACCCGACCGGGACGAGGCGGCCCTCCCGCCTTTCCGGCCAACAGCGACCGGATGCGCCGGGGGAAGCTACGGGGGACGGAGGAAGCCCCCTCGGGGACCCAGCGCGCGGCCGGCGGAAACGCTGCGGTGGGCCCGCCTCCTGCCGGACGCCAGAAGAAACACGGCAGGGCCCGAAGCCCCTGCGGGGGTCTCGGGAAAGCCCCGCGAAGGGGTACAAAGGCCGGAACTCCCACCGGGACGCCGAACGCAGCCCGAGGTCCCGCAGGGGCGGAGCCCCCGCCGGGCCCAGGAGGGCGCAGCCGGAAGGAGGCGTAGGAGGCAAAGCGCCTCCGGGCCTCGGTGAGGCCCCGGGAATGGGTACAGGTAGCGAAACCCACCTGGGTGCCGGGCACGGCCCGAGGAGGCGCAGGGGCGAAACCCCCGCCGGGATGCCGTGCACAGCCCGAGAGGGCGCGGGGGCGAAGCCCCGCCGGGGTGCAGGGGCGAAACCCCCGGGGGCTGGGGCCGAGCCCCACCAGGGTGCCGGGCAGGGCCCGGAAGGGGTGCAGGGACGAAACCCCCCGCCAGGCTGCCGGACGCAGCCCAAGAGGGTTCAGGGGGCGAAGCCCCGCCGGGGTGCAGGGGCGAAGCCCCCGCCGGGGCTGGGGCGGAGCCCCGCCAGGGTGCCGGGCAGGGCCCGAAGGGGGTGCAGGGGGCGAAGCCCCCGGCGGGGGCTGGGGCGGAGCCCCATGGCGGGGGCGCTTGGCCGACCGAGACGGGTGGGTGGGTGGGCAAACATCCCACGCGAACACCCGGCGCAAGCGCCGCAGGCCTACGCCGGGGCGCCCAGCTCCGCCCACACCCGCTTGCCCGCGACCCCCGGCGTCCGCACGACGCCCCAGTCCAGGCACAGCCGCTGCACGATGAACATCCCGTGCCCCCCGGGACGCCCCGCGCGGTGCGGGGTCCGCGGCGCCGGCTGCCCCGTACCGCGGTCGGAGACCTCCAGCCGGATCACCTTCTTCTCACAGGTGATCGACAGCTCGTCCGGGCCCTCCGCATGGAGACACGCGTTGGTGACCAGCTCGGAGACCACGAGCAGCACGTCCTCGGCGGCGGCACGCTGGTCCGCGGTGGCGGACGGCAGCCAGCCCCAGGCGTACAGCGCCTCGCGGGTGAAGTCACGGGCCAGCGGAACGACCCCGCTCGCGTCCTCGAAGCGGAGCCTGCGGGCCTGCCGCCCGCCGCCCTCCCCGGGCACGGCCGCGGGCGCGGACGGCGGCACCCCGGAAGCGCCGCCGGGCTCCGGACCGCGGTCGCCCGGCGAGTAGGGCCGGGTGGTGCTCATCAGCGCTTCACCTCACCGATTCACCAGTTCACGTTTCAAAGTCGTAGACACCAAAGTCGTACACAGCAAAGTCGTACACAGCCGGCTCAGGGTCTCTCCTGCCCGACCGGACCGTACGAACACCCCTGTAGTGCGCACGAAACCCGCCGCGGAGCGAGAACACCCGCCCCGGGAAGCACCCGCATCCCTGCGCCGGCCGGACAAGGACGGCTCAGTCGGACGCGTCGGCCAGGGCGGCCGCAAGCGTGTCATGAAGGGTGAAGACCGCTTCGGCCCCCGTGATCTCGAACACGCGCGCCACCACCGGCTGCATGGCCACCAAATGCACTCCGCCCCCCGCGGCTTCCGCCTTCAACCGCGCTCCGAGCAGGACGTTGAGCCCCGTGGAGTCGCAGAACTCCAGCCGTGAGCAGTCCACGACGAGCCGGTTGAATCCCTTGGCGAGACAGTCCTCCAGCGGCTCGCGCAACAGATCGGCGGTGTGGTGATCCAGCTCACCCGCCGGGGTCACGACGGCACTGGGGCCCTCTTCCCGTACCTCGACCAGAAGCCGGCCCGACTGGGCACTGCCGACCGTCCCGCGGTCCATGCCGTTTCTCTCTCCCGAGGTCGTGACTGCTTGCTGACGCCCTCGAACACTACGCCTTCCCTACGCACTCCGACACCCGAACAACCGCACACAAACGGACATACCCGCACAGAACACACTTGCGGTCAGCTCGGTAAACCCGGTAGGGCTAGTAGGACACGTAAACCGACACGGCCGGCTTTGGAGGCGCCGCACACCGCAGTGCACGTATTTGGCTTCGGCAGCCGTATGCCGAGAACGATGGAGGACATCATGTCACCCCGGCTCGACGGATCGCGTACCCACCAAGCGACGTCGACACTCCCTCCGGAACATCTGGATCCCATCGAGCACCACGACGCCGTCGTCGACCACGACGACGCACTCGCCGGGCTTCCGGACATCCCCGCGTACGACGAGGTCGCTCCGGCGGACGCCAGGGCCCTGTCCAGGACCCTCTTCGAGCGGCTGGAGTCGCTGGAGGAAGGCACCCATGAGTACGCGTACGTACGCAACACGCTCGTCGAGCTGAACCTCGCGCTGGTCAAGTTCGCCGCCTCCCGCTTCCGCTCGCGCAGCGAGCCGATGGAGGACATCATCCAGGTCGGCACGATCGGCCTGATCAAGGCGATCGACCGCTTCGAGCTGTCCCGCGGTGTGGAGTTCCCCACGTTCGCGATGCCGACCATCATCGGCGAGATCAAGCGCTTCTTCCGCGACACCTCGTGGTCCGTGCGCGTCCCGCGCCGCCTCCAGGAGCTGCGGCTCGACCTGGCGAAGGCCGGCGACGAACTGGCCCAGCGCCTCGACCGCGCCCCCACCGTGTCCGAGCTGGCCGAGCACCTCGGTCTGTCCAAGGACGAGGTCGTCGAGGGCATGGCGGCGTCCAACGCCTACACGGCCTCTTCCCTGGACGCCCAGCCCGAGGAGGACGACGCGGAGGGCGCGCTCGCCGACCGCATCGGCTACGAGGACCACGGGCTCGAAGGCATCGAGTACGTCGAGTCGCTCAAGCCGCTGATCGCCGAACTGCCCGCCCGGGACCGGAAGATCCTCTCCCTGCGTTTCGTGGCCGGCATGACCCAGTCGGAGATCGGCGAGGAGCTGGGCATCTCCCAGATGCACGTCTCGCGCCTGCTGTCGCGGACCCTGGTACGGCTGCGCAAGGGGCTCACGGTCGAGGAGTAGTCCTCCACCACCGCCGTGTGACGCTTGCCCTCAAGGGGGGCGGTCCGAAGCCGGGCCGCCCCCCTTCGGGCTGCCGCGGCCCTTCACGGGGAGTTGGCGATCAGCGCCGCCGTCGGCAGGAAGGGCACCAGGACGCACAGCAGCCAGAACGAGCGCGGGGCCAGGGCGGTCCGGCGCCGCAGGGCTTCGTTGGCCAGCCACCAGATCAGGCCGAACAGCGCGACCACCGGCACGATGACCACCAGCATGGGCATCAGGCCGTCGTTCTCCGTCGGGTTGCGCATGGGCCCGCCGAACTCGGCCAGCGGCCCGTTGGCCAGCAGGTACCAGCCGAGCCAGATCGGCACCACCGCCGGAACGCCGAGCAGCAGGTTCACCACGAACGGCGCCCACCACCCCCGCAGGTGCCTTGCCATCCGTCCCGTCCCCCCGTTCCCACCGACGCTCGTGTGCTCACACCTTACGTACGCCCCGCCGCCACACCCCCGCGACCAGGGGGACGCCCGGCCGGTAGGCCAGGTGGACATGGCTCGGGGCGTCGAGCAGCGTCAGGTCGGCGTACGCGCCCGGGGAGAGGCGGCCGACGTCGTCGCGGCGCAGGGCCGCGGCACCGCCCGCGGTGGCCGACCAGACCGCCTCGTCGGGCGTCATCCCCATGTCCCGTACCGCGAGCGCGATGCAGAAGGGCACGGAGGACGTGAAGGACGAGCCGGGGTTGCAGTCGGTGGACAGGGCGACCGTCGCGCCCGCGTCGATCAGGCGCCGGGCGTCCGGCCACCGGGCGCGGGTCGAGAACTCGGCGCCGGGCAGCAGGGTCGCGACCGTACGGCTGTGCGCGAGGGCGTCCACGTCGGCGTCGGTGAGGTGGGTGCAGTGGTCGGCGCTGGCGGCGTCGAGTTCGACGGCGAGCTGGACGCCGGGGCCGTGGGAGAGCTGATTGGCGTGGATGCGCGGGTGCAGGCCCTTGGCCTTGCCCGCGGTGAGGATCGCGCGGGCCTGGTCGCCGTCGAAGGCGCCCTGCTCGCAGAACACGTCGATCCAGCGGGCGTGCGGGGCGCAGGCGTCGAGCATCTCGCCGGTGACCAGGTCGACGTAGGCGGCGGGGTCGTCGGCGAGTTCGGGGGCGACGATGTGGGCGCCGAGGAAGGTGACCTCGTCGGTGTGGCGGGCGGCGACGCGCAGGGCGCGGGACTCGTCGGCGGTGGTCAGTCCGTAGCCGGACTTGGTCTCGAAGGTCGTGGTGCCCTGGCGCAGGGCCTCGGCGAGGTAACGGGTGAGGGACGCCTCCAGTTCCGCGTCGCTCGCGGCGCGGGTGGCGGCGACGGTGGTGCGGATGCCGCCCGCGCTGTAGGGGCGGCCGGACATGCGGGCGTTGAACTCCTCGGTGCGGTCGCCCGCGAAGAGGAGGTGGGAGTGGGAGTCCACGAAGCCGGGGAGGACCGCCCGGCCGCCGGCGTCGACCCGATTGTCAGTGGCGGGTGCTTTGCTTGATTCACCGGTCCACGCGACCCGGTCGCCCTCGATGACGACGGCCGCGTCCCGGACCAGACCGAGCGGGGAGTGGTCGCCGAGGGAGGGGTCGTTGGTGACGAGTGCGGCGATGTTGGTGATGACGGTGCTGCTGCTCATGGGGTCCCTGGTGTCCTCGTGGGGGCGGGGTGCGGAGCGGGTGCGGCCGGTCAGCCGCGCAGGGCTGCGACGGCCCGCGCGAGAGCCTGCGGCACCTCCGGTACGAGGGCGTGCGCCCCGTCGCGTACGACATGCCGCCCGCCCACGATCGTGTGCCGTACGTCCGCTGCCGTCGCGGCGAATACGGCCGTCTCGGCGCCGAGCCTGGGTTCCGGCCCCGCGGTCCTGACCGAGTCCAGCGCGAGGGTCACCAGGTCGGCGCGGGCCCCGGCCTCGATGCGGCCGGCGTCGTCCCAGCCGAGGGCGGCGTGGCCGTCGGCGGAGGCGGCGCGCAGCAGGGCGGCCGCGGTCCAGTGGCCGCGGGCGCGGGTGCGCAGCCGCTCGTTCAGCTCCATGGCGCGCGCCTCCTCCAGCAGGTCGACGACGGCGTGGCTGTCCG
Organism: Streptomyces hyderabadensis; assembly: GCF_020404845.1. Lineage (GTDB taxonomy): Bacteria > Actinomycetota > Actinomycetes > Streptomycetales > Streptomycetaceae > Streptomyces > Streptomyces hyderabadensis. The sequence goes on from NZ_JAIOJZ010000071.1 coordinate 7,050, forward strand.
AGCCGAGGCAGAGGGGTGAGCCCGCCCGCTGGAGCGCGGCCGCGGGGCCGATGCCGTCGGCCAGGTCGCGTTCCGTGGTGGGGCACATGCAGGTGCCGGTGCGGCTGCCGCCGAGCAGGGCGATGTCCTCGTCGGTGAGGTGGGTGTTGTGGACGCCGGTGGTGCGGTCGCCCAGCACACCGTGGTCGGCGAGGAGCCGGGTGGGCGTGCAGCCGTGGGCCTGGCGGCAGGCGTCGTTCTCGGCGGTCTGCTCGGACAGGTGCACGTGCAGCGGGGCCCGCCGCGCCTCGGCCCACCGCGCCACGGTCTCCAGCTGGTCCGCGGGCACGGCCCGTACGGAGTGGATCGCGGCCCCGATCCGTGCGTGATCCCGTTCCTTGAGAACTGAACAGCGTTCGGCCCAGGCCTGCGCCGTGCCGTCGGAGAAGCGCAGCTGATGGGTGTTCGGGGGCGCGCCGAAGCCGGAGGACAGGTAGCAGGTGTCGAGGAGGGTGATGCGGACACCGGCTTCGGCGGCGGCCTCGATCAGTGCCTCGCCCATCGCGTTGGGCTCGGCGTAGGGGGTGCCTCCGGGCGCGTGGTGCAGGTAGTGGAACTCACCGACGGCGGTGATGCCGGCCAGCGCCATCTCGGCGTACACGGCGCGGGCGAGGGCGCGGTAGGTGTCCGGGGTCAGCCGGTCGGCGAAGGAGTACATCACCTCGCGCCAGGTCCAGAAGGTGCCGGTCCCCACCTGGACGGTGCCGCGCAGGGCCCGGTGGAAGGCGTGGCTGTGCGCGTTGGCCAGGCCGGGCAGGGTCAGCCCGCGCAGGATCTCGGCGCCGGGCGGCGGGGCGGGGACGCCGGTGCGGACGGCGGCGACACGGCCGTCGCTCACGTCCACGGCGACGTCCGGCTCGACGTGGGTGCCGAGCCAGGCGTGCTCCAGCCAGTACGTGCGGGACCGTTCGGAGGAGGTCACGTGCAGGCCAGCCCTTCCAGTACGTCGGCGAGTGCGTTCACCCCGGCCACGCAGTCGTCCTCGGCGGCGTACTCGGCCGGGGAGTGCGAGACGCCCGTGGGGTTGCGTACGAACAGCATGGCGGTCGGGATGCGGTCGGAGAGGATCCCGGCGTCGTGTCCGGCGCCGGTGCCGAGGACGGGGACCTTCAGTTCCGTACGGGTGCCCAGGATGCGGGCGAGTTCGTCGCGCAGGGCGTGGTCGAACTCGACGACGGGGGTGAAGGACTCGCGCACGACGTCGAGGTCCACGCCGCGGGCGGCGGCGTACTCGCGGGCGGCCTTCTCGATGCCGGTGACCACGGTGTCCAGGCTCGCCTGGTCGGCGGCGCGGGAGTCGAGCCAGCCGCGCACCAGGGAGGGGATGGCGTTGACGCCGTTGGGTTCGACGCCGATCTTGCCGAAGGTGGCGACGGCGCCGGCGAGTTCGGCCTCGCGGCGGGCGGCGAGGACGGTCTCGGCGTACGGCAGCATCGGGTCGTGCCGGTCGGCGAGCCGGGTGGTGCCGGCGTGGTTGGCCTCGCCGCGGAAGTCGAACCGCCAGCGTCCGTGCGGCCAGATGGCGGAGGCGATGCCGATCCGGTCGCCGGACAGGTCGAGGGCGCGGCCCTGTTCGACGTGGAGTTCGACGAAGGCGCCGATGCGGGCGAGCCGCTCGGGGTCGGGGCCGAGGGTGTCGGGGTCGTAGCCGGCGGTCTCCATGGCCTGCGGGAGCGTGATGCCGTCGCCGTCGGTGAGGCGGTGCGCCTGCTCGGCGGTGAGCGCGCCGGCGGTGAGCCGGGAGCCGACGCAGGCGAGGCCGAAGCGGGCGCCCTCCTCGTCGCCGAAGTTGACGATGCCCAGCGGCCTGGTGACCCGCGCTCCTCGCCCGCGCAGTTCATCCAGGGCGGCGAAGGCGGAGACGACGCCGAGGGGGCCGTCGAAGGCGCCGCCGTCGGGCACGGAGTCCAGGTGGGACCCGGTGACGACGGCGTTCCCGGCGGCCGGGTCGCCGAGCCAGGCCCACTGGTTGCCGTTGCGGTCGGTCTCGTGGGCGAGTCCGCGTGCCTCGGCCTGCTCCCGGAACCAGGCGCGGCAGTCGGTGTCGGCGCCGGTCCAGGCGTAGCGGCGGTAGCCGCCGGAGGCGGAGCTGCGGCCGACCGGCAGCAGCTCCGCCCACATGCTGTGGAAGCTCACGCGCCGCCACCCTTGTGCGCCGCGTCGCCCTCGCGCATCGGCACCCGTACGCCCCGCTCCCCGGCGACCGACTCGGCGATGTCGTACCCGGCGTCGACGTGCCGGATGACGCCCATGCCGGGGTCGTTGGTGAGGACGCGGCGGATCTTCTCCCCGGCGAGCGGGGTGCCGTCGGCGACGGTGACCTGCCCGGCGTGGATCGAGCGGCCCATGCCGACGCCGCCGCCGTGGTGCAGGGAGACCCAGGAGGCGCCGGAGGCCACGTTGACCATGGCGTTGAGCAGCGGCCAGTCGGCGATGGCGTCGGAGCCGTCGAGCATCGCCTCGGTCTCGCGGTAGGGGGAGGCGACGGAGCCGCAGTCGAGGTGGTCGCGGCCGATGACGATCGGGGCGGCCAGTTCGCCGCTCGCGACCATGTCGTTGAACCGCTCCCCGGCCTTGTCGCGCTCGCCGTAGCCGAGCCAGCAGATGCGGGCGGGCAGGCCCTGGAAGTGCACCCGCTCCCCCGCCATCCTGATCCAGCGGGCCAGCGACTCGTTCTCCGGGAAGAGGTCGAGGATCGCCTTGTCGGTCTTGGCGATGTCGGCGGGGTCGCCGGACAGGGCGGCCCAGCGGAAGGGGCCCTTGCCCTCGCAGAACAGCGGGCGGATGTACGCCGGTACGAATCCCGGGAAGGCGAAGGCCCGGTCGTATCCGGCGAGCTGGGCCTCGCCGCGGATGGAGTTGCCGTAGTCGAAGACCTCGGCGCCGGCGTCCTGGAAGCCGACCATGGCCTCGACGTGCCGGGCCATGGACTCGCGGGCCCGGGTGGTGAAGCCGGCCGGGTCCTTGGCGGCGGCGTCGGCCATGTCCTCGAAGGCGATGCCGGTGGGCAGGTAGGCCAGCGGGTCGTGGGCCGAGGTCTGGTCGGTGACGATGTCGATCGGGGCGCCCATGGCGAGCAGCTGCGGGACCAGCTCGGCGGCGTTGCCGAGGACGCCGATGGACAGCGGCTTGCGCCGGTCCCGGGCCTCGGTGGCGAGCTGCAGGGCGTGGTCGAGGGAGTCGGCCTTGACGTCGAGGTAGCGGTGCTCGATGCGGCGGTCGATGGCGCGGGGGTCGCAGTCGACGCAGATCGCGACGCCGTCGTTCATGGTGACGGCGAGCGGCTGGGCGCCGCCCATGCCGCCGAGGCCCGCGGTGAGGGTGATGGTCCCGGCCAGGGTGCCGCCGAACTTCTTCGCGGCGACGGCGGCGAACGTCTCGTAGGTGCCCTGGAGGATCCCCTGGGTGCCGATGTAGATCCAGGAGCCGGCCGTCATCTGCCCGTACATGGTCAGGCCGAGGGCCTCCAGGCGGCGGAACTCCTCCCAGTTGGCCCAGTCGCCGACGAGGTTGGAGTTGGCGATGAGGACGCGCGGGGCCCATTCGTGGGTCTGCATGACGCCGACCGGGCGGCCGGACTGGACGAGCATCGTCTCGTCCTGCTTGAGGGTCTTCAGGGTGCGGACCATGGCGTCGAAGGAGCGCCAGTCACGGGCCGCCTTGCCGGTGCCGCCGTAGACGACGAGCTTGTCGGGGTGCTCGGCGACCTCCGGGTCGAGGTTGTTCTGCAGCATCCGCAGGGCGGCCTCCTGCTGCCAGCCCAGGGCGCTCGGCTCGGTACCGCGTGGCGCTCGGACAGGGCGGGGTCCGGACATGGTCTGCCTCCTGGTGGCGTGCTCCCGGCGGATTGTTGCTACGGATATTCATATCCTCGCCTTCTGAATAGAGCTAGTCAACAGGGCCGCGCCCCGGCGGCGCGCATACGAGTGCGGGGCCCCGCTCGGGGGCCCCGCACTCGCTGTGGTGGTGGTTCCGCGCTCAGACCGTCGCGGGTGCCTTGCGCCTCGCCCCGCCGGGCGCGGCGTCGCCCGCCGCGATGCCCGTGCTGCGGTAGGCCTTGACCGCCTTGCCCGCGGGGCGGCCCGCGTTGCCGGCGAGCCAGTCCACGCGGACCCACAGCAGGGCGTCCCCGGACTGTTCACGGCGGCCGATCCAGGCGGACTTGAGCCACAGCCCGGCGCCGCAGCCGGCCAGCAGCAGCCCGCCCGCGGCAGGCACGGCGAAGGCGCTGCCGAGGGCGGCGAGGAAGGCGAGGAGCAGCCACCAGCGGTGGCCCCGGCGCCAGTTGCGCACGGTGACCCCGCGGTCCTGGAGCACGTCGTGCTTGCCCGCGCGGGCGGCCGAACCGGCCAGGGCGGTGTAGCGCCGCCGGCGTACCCACGCCACGACGGCCGCGGCGACGATGAAGAGCGCGGCACCGGCCAGCACCCCGATCCGGCGTCCGGTGATCCCCGGCACCAGCACGCCGATGCCCGCCGCGAAAACGCCCAGCCACCACAGTGGTGCGGCGCCCGCCCGTACGACGACGGCGACCCGGGCCAGCCCCACCTGTCCTCCGCGCGCCACGTCCCGCCTCCTGTTCCGTTCCGGCCCGTGCAACGAGTCCGGTGCGATGCGTCTGAAGGGTGTGTCAGGCGCCGCACTGTAACGGGGCAAGCTGAGACGAGTCTGAGAACCCGTCCGCCGTCCGGGTCACTCGGCGCGGGGTCAGTCCACGAAGAGCCCGCGCGCCACGGCCTTGGCGTCGAACTCCTCCAGCCGGGCCTGTGCGTCCGGCAGGTCGTCGCACATCGCCTCCAGCAGCACCCGGCCGAGCAGCATCGGCGCGCAGGCGGTGTCGAAGGCGAGGCCGGTGCCGACGGCGGCGGGCAGCAGCAGGTCGGACACCTTGGCGACCGGCGCGAAGGCGGAGTCGGCCACGGTCACCACGGTGAGCCCCGCCTCCTTGGCGTGGGCCAGCGCCTCGACGACCTCGCGCGGGTGCCGGGGCAGGGCGAAGCAGAGCAGGGTGTCCGCGCCCGCCCGGACGGCGGCGTCGATGCGGTCGTGGAGCATCGTGCCGCCCTCGCCGAGGAACCGGACGTCCGGGTGGACCTTGGCGGCGAAGTAGGCGAAGCCGTGCGCCTGGGCCGCGGCGGCCCGCAGCCCGAGCACCGGCAGCGGCCGGCTCCCGGCGAGCAGGCGGCCCGCCTCCCGGACCGGCCCCGGGTCGGCCAGCACCTCCGCGAGGTGCCGCAGGTTCTCGATCTCGGCCGCCACCGCCTGCTGGTACTCGTTGCCCGCACCGGTGTCCGCGACCGGTTCCGCCGGGGCGACCTCGCGCAGGTGGCGCCGCAGCGCCGGGTAGCCGTCGAAGCCGAGGGCGACGGCGAAGCGGGTCACCGACGGCTGGCTGACCCCCGCCAGCTCGGCCAGCTCCACGCTGGACAGGAAGGGCACGTCGGACGCGCGGCGCACCATGCTGTGCGCGATGCGCCGCTGGGTCGGGGTCAGCCGGTGCCCCTCGAACAGGGCCTGCAGCCGCGCGGCCGGACTGTCCGTCCCGCTCGTCCCGCCCGCCTCGCTGGTGCCGTCAGTCCCGTTCATGACGTGGCCCCCTCGACCTATTCACGCGCCCCGGCTTCTGCATACCGTTATACAGCGAGGCGGCGGCACCGGCCGACCCGTACCGGACGGCCCCCGCCCGGAACCGGGGGTTGTCCCCAGTGCCGACGGCGCCCCGGATCCCTACCGTGGGCCGTATGACGGGAATGGACGCACGCGACGCCGACCTGAAGAAGGAACTCGACGCCACCCTGCAGACCCGCAGGGAGCTGGGCGAGGAGTACGAGTCCGCGCTGGTCGACTCGTTCCTGGAGAAGGTCGACCAGCGCATCGACGGGGCGGTGGAGCGCCGGGTGCGCCGGCAGCTCGCCGAGCAGCAGATGACGGCCGCCCGGGACGGCCGCTCGCCCAGGCCCACGGACTCCTTCGGCGAGCGCTTCGGCTTCGGCATCGTCTCGCTGGTGCTCGCGATCCCGCTGTCCGCGATCGGCGGTGGCGTCGCGCACCTGCCCGGGATGCTGGTCGCCTGGGCCGGCATCGTCGGGGTCAACGTGGTCCAGGTCGCCCGCACCAACCCCGACCTGTTCGGGCGCCGCCGCCGCGCCGCGCGGGACGACGCCTGGGAGGACTGAGAAAGCCCGGGGCCGAGGGGAAGAAGACTGCGCGGGGACCGCCGCACCCCCATCGCTGGGGGGCGGGACGACGGCGGTCCCCGCGGGGGACGCGCGGTGCCGGGCCTCGGGGCCGGGCAGCGCGTCCGTGGCGTCCTTGGAGGTCCGGGAGCCGCTCCGGAAGGTCCGTGACGCCGTTCGGCGCCGGCGGAACCGGGGAGCCGCTCCCGATCCCTGCCGACACCCAGTACTCTGCCGGTCCCGTGTTAAGCGACTGCTGCGCGCACATGTCGCGCGCGTACCACTTCTGCGAAGTCCACGAAGATCACCGACCGGCCGAGCGGCCCTACTTGCCCTGCTTGCCCTGGGCGAGGAAGGACAGCAGGTCCTGCCGGCTCACCACGCCGGTCGGCTTGCCCTCGACCAGGACGATCGCCGCGTCCGCGCCGCCGAGCACCGACATCAGGTCCCCGACGGGTTCGCCGGAGCCGACCTGGGGCAGCGGGGCGGACATGTGCTTCTCCAGCGGGTCCTCCAGCGAGGCGCGCTTGGCGAACAGCGCGTCCAGCAGCTCGCGCTCCACGACCGAGCCGACGACCTCGGCGGCCATCACGTCCGGGTGACCGGCGCCGGGCTTGACGATCGGCATCTGCGAGACGCCGTACTCGCGCAGTACGTCGATGGCCTGGCCGACGGTCTCGTCCGGGTGCATGTGCACCAGGGAGGGGATGTGGCCGCCCTCCTTGTGGTTCAGGACCTCGGCGACGCGGGCGCTGGGACCGGCGTCCTCCAGGAAGCCGTAGTCGGCCATCCACTCGTCGTTGAAGATCTTGCTGAGGTAGCCGCGCCCGCTGTCCGGCAGCAGGACGACCACCACGTCGTCCTCGCCGAGCCGCGCCGCCACCTCCAGGGCGGCGACGACCGCCATGCCGCAGGAGCCGCCCACCAGCAGGCCCTCCTCCTTGGCGAGGCGGCGGGTCATCTGGAAGGAGTCCTTGTCGGAGACGGCGACGATCTCGTCCGCGACCTCGCGGTCGTACGCCGTCGGCCAGAAGTCCTCGCCGACGCCCTCGACCAGGTACGGGCGCCCGGAGCCGCCGGAGTACACGGAGCCCTCGGGGTCGGCGCCGATCACCTTGACCGCGCCGTCACTGGCCTCCTTCAGGTACCGGCCGGTGCCGGAGATGGTGCCGCCGGTGCCGACGCCGGCCACGAAGTGGGTGATCCTCCCCCCGGTCTGCTCCCACAGCTCGGGGCCCGTGGAGTGGTAGTGCGAGAGCGGGTTGTTCGGGTTGGAGTACTGGTCCGGCTTCCAGGCGCCCGGCGTCTCGCGGACCAGCCGGTCGGAGACGTTGTAGTACGAGTCGGGGTGCTCGGGGTCGACCGCGGTCGGGCAGACGACGACCTCGGCACCGTACGCGCGCAGTACGTTGATCTTGTCGGTGGACACCTTGTCGGGGCAGACGAAGATGCACTTGTAGCCCTTCTGCTGGGCCACGATGGCGAGTCCGACGCCGGTGTTTCCGCTGGTCGGCTCGACGATGGTGCCGCCGGGCTGCAGCTCCCCGCTCTTCTCCGCGGCCTCGATCATGCGCAGGGCGATGCGGTCCTTCACCGAGCCGCCCGGGTTGAAGTACTCCACCTTGGCCAGGACGGTGGCCCTGATCCCCTTGGTGACGCTGTTGAGCCGCACCAGCGGGGTGTTGCCGACGAGGCTGATCATCGAGTCGTGGTATTGCACCGTGGTCTCCGGATGCCGCGAATGAGGGGTCGATATCGGTTCGGCCAGCCTATGGCCTGCGGACCCGCGGATGCCCCGTCGCGGTCGTTCACCCTGCGTTGAGATTGGGCGACCGTCCGTACGGGGCAAGGAGTGGGTGTACGGGTTGGAGGAGGTGGCGGCAACGCATGACGAGCATGTCGAGGGCGAGGGTGGCCCGGCGGATCGCGGCCGGCGCGGCGTACGGCGGCGGCGGCATCGGGCTGGCGGGGGCGGCGGCGGTCGGTCTGGTGGTGGCGGAGGTGCAGCTGGCCAGACGCAGGGTGGGGGTGGGCACGCCGACCCGGGTGCCGAACGCCCAGGGTCTGTACGGCGGCACCCTGCCCACCGCCGGTGACCCCCCGCTGCGGCTGATGATGCTGGGCGACTCCACGGCCGCCGGACAGGGCGTCCACCGGGCCGGGCAGACGCCGGGCGCGCTGCTGGCGTCGGGGCTCGCCGCGGTGGCGGAGCGGCCGGTGCGGCTGGGGTCGGTGGCGCAGCCGGGGGCGTGCTCGGACGACCTGGACCGGCAGGTGGCGCTGGTGCTCGCGGATCCGGACCGGGTGCCGGACGTCTGCGTGATCATGGTCGGCGCCAATGACGTCACCCACCGGATGCCGGCGACCCGCTCGGTGCGGCACCTGTCGGGGGCGGTGCGGCGGCTGCGCACGGCCGGCGCGGAGGTGGTGGTCGGCACCTGCCCGGACCTGGGCACGATCGAACGGGTGCGGCAACCGCTGCGCTGGCTGGCCCGGCGGGCCTCGCGGCAGCTCGCGGCGGCGCAGACCATCGGCGTCGTCGAGCAGGGCGGGCGGACGGTGTCGCTGGGCGATCTGCTGGGCCCGGAGTTCGCGCAGAACCCGCGGGAGCTGTTCGGCCCCGACAACTACCACCCGTCCGCCGAGGGGTACGCCACGGCCGCGATGGCGGTACTGCCGTCGGTGTGCGCCGCGCTGGGGTTGTGGCCGGCCGAGGAGGAGCACCCGGACGCGCTGCGCCGCGAGGGCTTCCTGCCGGTGGCGCAGGCGGCCGCGGAAGCGGCGTCGGAGGCGGGCACGGAGGTCGCCGCCGCGATGCCGACGGGCCCGCGGGGACCTTGGGCACTGCTGAAGCGCCGACGGAGGCGCAGGGTATCGGAAGCGGAACCCTCCAGCCCGTCCGGCGTTTGAGGACGAGGCCGTCCAGGCCGACGGAAGCCTGGAGGCCACAGCCCCCGCCGACGGACACGGAACCTTCCAGCCCGCCCGGCATCTGAGGACAAGGCCCTCCAAGCCGACGGAAGCCTGGAGGCCACAGCCCCGCCGACGGACACGGAACCCTCCAGCCCGCCCGGCATCTGAGGACAAGGCCCTCCAAGCCGACGGGACCTGGGGCCACAGCCCCCGCCGACGGAGGCGGAACCTCCCAGCCCGTCCGGCGTCCGAGGACGAGGCCGTCCAGGCCGACGGGAGCCTGGAGGCGCAGCCCCCGCCGACGGACACGGAGCCTCCAGCCCGTCCGGCGTTTGAGGACGAGGCCGTCCAGGCCGACGGGGGTCTGGGGGCGCAGCCCCCAGGGACGCCCGCCACGGCACCCGGGCACGGAAGCACCCCCCCAACCGCCGGAGGCAAAAGCAAGCGCTTAGAAAGTTGCGGCCCATGTCACACCGCCGCAGGCGTGACCCGGGCCATACGGCCGGGTAACTTCCCCAGCAGTCGCCCGCCCTCTCGTCACTGGAGCCGTGATGCCCGAAGCCGTGATCGTCTCTGCCGCCCGTTCCCCCATCGGCCGGGCCTTCAAGGGCTCCCTGAAGGACCTGCGCCCCGACGACCTGGCCGCCACGATCATCCAGGCGGCCCTCGCCAAGGTCCCCGAGCTGGACCCGAAGGACATCGACGACCTGATGCTCGGCTGCGGTCTGCCCGGCGGCGAGCAGGGCAACAACCTCGGCCGGATCGTCGCCGTCGAGATGGGCATGGACCACCTGCCCGGCTGCACGGTCACCCGGTACTGCTCCTCGTCCCTGCAGACCTCCCGCATGGCACTGCACGCCATCAAGGCCGGCGAGGGCGACGTGTTCATCTCGGCCGGCGTCGAGATGGTCTCCCGGTTCACCAAGGGCAACTCCGACAGCCTGCCGGACACGCACAACCCGCTGTTCGCCGAGGCCGAGGCCCGCACCGCCGAGGTCGCCCAGCAGGAGGGCACCACCTGGCACGACCCGCGAGAGGACGGCCTGGTCCCCGACCCGTACATCGCGATGGGCCAGACCGCGGAGAACCTCGCCCGCGCCAAGGGCGTCACCCGGCAGGACATGGACGAGTTCGGCGTCCGGTCCCAGAACCTCGCCGAGGAAGCCATCAAGAAGGGCTTCTGGGAGCGCGAGATCACCCCGGTCACGCTGCCCGACGGCACGGTCGTCGCCAAGGACGACGGCCCGCGCGCCGGCGTGACCATGGAGGGCGTGGCGGGCCTCAAGCCCGTCTTCCGCCCCGACGGACTGGTCACCGCGGGCAACTGCTGCCCGCTCAACGACGGCGCCGCGGCCCTCGTCATCATGAGCGACACCAAGGCCCGCGAGCTGGGCCTGACCCCGCTCGCCCGCATCGTCTCCACCGGCGTCTCCGGCCTCTCCCCCGAGATCATGGGCCTCGGCCCGGTCGAGGCCAGCAAGCAGGCGCTGTCCCGCGCCGGGCTGAGCATCGGCGACATCGACCTGGTCGAGATCAACGAGGCGTTCGCCGCGCAGGTCATCCCCTCCTACCGCGACCTCGGCATCCCGCTGGAGAAGCTGAACGTCAACGGCGGCGCCATCGCCGTCGGCCACCCCTTCGGCATGACCGGCGCGCGCATCACCGGCACGCTGATCAACTCCCTCCAGTGGCACGACAAGCAGTTCGGCCTGGAGACCATGTGCGTCGGCGGCGGCCAGGGCATGGCCATGGTCGTCGAGCGCCTGAGCTGACCCCCGCCGGGGGCCGCCGGCGAGGGCACTGAGGGACCGTCAGTAGCGCCCGGCGGACCCAGCGTGACCGAACGGCCCGGGACCCTGTTCACCCCAGGGTTCTGGGCCGTTTTGTGACCCAAACTCCCCCAGGATGTGACCTACCTCTCCCGCCCCCTGGATTTACGCAGGTCAGACCAGCCCCACCCCTCACTTCCGGGCCCAAAGTCCTGTCCGTTTCGTGACGTTACGCACTGACAGGCGGTTAGTCCTCCCTTCAAGCTGATGTAGGAAGTCGGGGGTCGACTTTGAACCGGGAGTACGTCAGTGAGCGCCATGCCGATCGCCCTGCTGCTCACCACGGCCGCCACCGGCGCCGTGGGCGTCGCCGTCCTGCGCAGCATCCTGGTGCTGCGCCGGCAGGTGACCGCCTTGCGCACCGAGCTGGCCGAGAGCCGGGCCGCCGCCCCGCGTGGCCGGGTGCCCGCGGCCCGCACCACCGCCGATGCCGAGGAGATACGCGCCGCCGTCGCGGAGGCGCTGGCCGAGGAGCGCGAGCGGGAACTCGCCGAGGCGCGGGCCTTCTGGGCCGCCCAGGAGACCCGGGACGCCTCCGACGCGCCCCTGCTGCTCGGTCTGTCCGACAGTGAGCTGTTCCTGCCCCGCCAGGCGGACCTGGTGGGCCTGGAGCCCGTGACCGAGCCGGTCGCGGACACCGACGAGCCGTCCGCGCAGGACGCGGGCCACACCGGTCCCAGGGAGTCCGCCGAGCTGGCCGCGGCCCGCCGCCGGCACCCCTCCCACCCGGACTTCGTGCCGAACCCGTCCCCGGCCGTGAACGACCACGACCGCACCGTGGCGACCCTGGAGGAGCTGGCCGGGTCGAGCGTCGCGCTGGCGGACGTCCGGCCGGGTCCGCTGGGCACCCTCGACGTGTACGTCTTCGCCGACGGCACCACGCTGTGCATGACCCCGGGCCACCGCGAGACCGCGGAGCGCCTGGCCGCCGCGCTGGGCGCGGGCCAGACGCCGTACCTCCTCGGCGGGTCCGGCATCTCCGGCGCCTACACGCTGACCTTCGCCTGCGGCGAGGAGAACGTCTACATCCTGGCGGACCGCGTCATCGCGTCCCTGTAGTCCCTGAAGGCCCGCGTCAGACCCCGGCCCGTTTGCGGGCCTCCTCCACCAGCGCCGCCGCTTCCTCCACCTGGTCCTCGTCCTCCAGGACGAGGGCCAAGTCGTGTGCGGCGACGGCGATCTGGTCGGCGGCGGCGAACATCCCCGCGTCCGGCATCTGCCGGGGCTCGGCCCCGGGCTCCTCCACCAGCTGGGCCCGCCGGGCCAACTCCCTGGCCAGCTCCAGCGCCTCGGCGGCGGCGCCGCGTTGCAGCCTGCTCTGCGGGGCGGCCCGCAGCCGGTCGGCGAAGTCGTCCACGGCACGGGTCAAAGGCGTCGTATCAACCACGGCGCGAGCGTACGCGGCCGTCCGGGACTGTTGCCAACGGGCGAACGCTCAGGCACGGTGACCTGAAGGACCGGCTTACATCCCCTTTCGCCCGGAGGCGCCGATGTCCCAAGTCTTCTCCGAGGAGACCCATCGCAACCTGCTCGCCCGCATCCCCCAGTGCACCGGCCGTGAGATCTCCGACTGGCTGCGCGCCGTCGAGGACGGCCCCGCCCTCTTCCGCTTCGAGGAGAAGGTCAGCTGGCTCCGGCACGAACACAACCTCGCGTACGGCCACGCGAAGGCGATCGTCCACGAGTACGACCTGAGAAGGGCCGCCCGCAAGCTGCTGTGAACGGGCGTGCGGACCCCACGACGACGAAGGGCCCCGGGCACGAAGCCCGGGGCCCTTCCTCTGCTGGGTGCTGCTAGTCGTTGCTGTTCAAGATCGCGATCAGGCGCAGGAACTCCAGGTAGATCCAGACCAGCGTCAGCGTGAGGCCGAAGGCGGCGAACCAGGCCTCCTCGCGCGGGGCGCCGTAGGCGAGCCCGTCCTCGACCTGCTTGAAGTCGAGGGCGAGGAAGCAGGCGCCGAGGATGATGCCGACGATGCCGAAGACGACACCGAGCGCACCGCTGCGGAAGCCGAGGCCGTCACCGCCGCCGAAGACGGCGAACAGCAGGTTCACCATCATCAGGATGACGAAGCCGAGCGCGGCGGCCATCACGAAGCCGTAGAAGCGCCGGTTGACGCGGATCCAGCCCGCCTTGTAGGCGATCAGCACACCGGCGAAGACCGCCATCGTGCCGATCACGGCCTGCATGGCCGCGCCGTCCGCGATGCGGTTGTCGACGACGCTGGAGACGACGCCGAGGAAGACACCCTCGAACGCCGCGTAGAGCAGGATCAGCGCCGGGGTGGGCTTGCGCTTGAAGGACTGGACGAGCGCCAGGACCATGCCGATCAGCGCGGCGCCGATACCGATGCCGTACGAGCGGTTGATGTTGGCGTCGTCCACGGGCAGCAGCGCCCACGCGAGCGCGGCCGTCACCACGAGCACGCCGAGCGTGCTCGCCGTACGGATGACGACGTCGTCCATCGTCATCCGGCCGGTGGTGGCGGGCGCCTGCGGCGGCGTGCCGTACTGAAGGTCCTGCTGGGCGTACGGGTTCTGCGCGTACGGGTTGCCGGCGGGCTGGGCGTACGGATTGCCCTGGGTGCCCTGCGCGTACGGGTTGCCCTGCGTGGCGACGGCGGGTCCCCCGGCCTGCGGCGCGGCGTTGAAGCCCGCGTAGCCGTTGTCGCGGCTGAACCCCCGTCGCGAGAAGACCGGGTTTCTGCTCCTCATTTCACTCCTCCATGGCCACACGGCGCAGCCTTGGCTCAAGAGTAATAGAACGGCAAAGGAATGACCCTACTGCTTGGGGAGGATCTTTCCCTCGCCTTGCGACTCAACACGCTACGCCGATCAGTGATTCCCCTCACGGCCGGGGCCGCCTCGCGCGCGGGCGCCGCTCACCCGATCGGGAACCCGGTGTAGGCCTCGGCGAGGTCGGTCTCGGCGGCGCGGGAGGAGGCGATCCGGTCGAGCCGGGCCAGCTGGAGCCGGTCCTCGAAGGGGGTGGCGTCCGGGGCGGTGTGCAGCAGCGTCGTCATGTCGTACGAGAACCGCTCGGCCTGCCAGACGCGGCGCAGGCAGGTCGCGGAGTAGGCGTCGAGCAGGTCCTCGGAGCCGGTCGCCGTGCGATGGGTCAGCGCACGGGCGAAGGTGACGACGTCCCCGACGGCGAGGTTGAGGCCCTTGGCGCCGGTGGGCGGCACGATGTGCGCGGCGTCGCCGGCCAGGAAGAGGCGGCCGTGCCGCATGGGCTCGTGGACGTAGGAGCGCATCGGGGTGACCGACTTCTGGGTGATGGGGCCCCGGCGCAGCGTCCAGTCGTCGTCGGTCTCGAAGCGGCGCTCCAGCTCGTCCCAGATCCGCTCGTCGCTCCAACTGTCGGCGTCCGTGTCGGCGGGGACCTGGAGGTAGAGGCGGGAGACCGACGGGGAGCGCATGGACAGCAGGGCGAAGCCGCGGTCGTGGCGGGCGTAGACCAGCTCGTCGTGCGAGGGGGCGACGTCGGCGAGGATGCCGAGCCAGCCGAAGGGGTACGTCCGCTCGAAGGTCCGCCCGTCCGGGACGGCCGCCCGGGACACGCCCCAGAAGCCGTCGCAGCCGACGACGTAGTCGCACTCCAGCACGTCCTCGGCGCCCTCCGCGCCGCCGCGGCGGAAGCGGACGCGCGGCCGGTCCGTCTCCGCGCCCTCCACGGCCAGCGCCTCGGTCTCGAACAGCAGCGGGCCGCCCTCCTTGAGCTGGAGGGCGATGAGGTCCTTGCAAACCTCGGTCTGCGCGTAGACCATGACCGACCTGCCGCCGGTGAGCGCGGGGAAGTCGACGCGGTGGCGGCGCCGGTCGAACCGCAGCTCGATGCCGTCGTGGCGCAGCCCCTCGCGGTCCATCCGCTCCCCGGCCCCGGCCTCGCGCAGCACGTCCACCGTGCCCTGCTCCAGGATCCCGGCGCGCTGCCTGCGCTCGACGTAGGCGCGGTCGCGGCTCTCCAGGACGACCGAGTCGATCCCGGCGTTGTGCAGCAGCCGGGCGAGCAGGAGCCCGGCGGGGCCTGCCCCGATGATGCCGACGGTGGTGCGCATCGGTCGTTCCCTTCGATCGGCGTCGTTGCCCATTCCCTTGCGTTCGCCTGGTGAAAATTCCTTCACCAGGTTGGGACGAGTTTCCGACCAGACGCACGCCGATGTCAACGGTTCGGGGAATGAGAGGGGCCGTCGGCGGCTCGCGCCAGACGGCGTGACGGTGTTTGTGCCCGGAGCCGGACTTGAACCGGCACGCCCTCGAAGGGGCAGCGAGGTTTAAGCTCGCCGTGTCTGCATTCCACCATCCGGGCAGGCCATGGGCTCCGCGTTGCGCGCCTTGAGCCTATCGGGACACCCCTCCCGGACCTCGGGCGGGACAACCGATGTTGTCTTATTTTATTGACGCCTGAGGGTCCATCAGGTGTCGGTTCAGGCCATCAGCACATGCCAACAGCCTTGCGTGCGGCGGTCCGCGCCGTATGCGGAATGACGGGATTTCACCGTCACGACAAGGGCGCCCGCCCTGTTCTCGCGCCACCCCCGCACCACCCCGCGCCACCCCCCCTCCCCGCGCACGACGGCGGGTGCCGTCGGGGTTCGCCGTCATCCGCAGGTATGACACCGGCCCGTCCCGTCCGACCGAAGTCGCCCCCCTGAACCGGAACAGCGGCTGACTACACGGCGCCGTACGGCCGGGACGATGGATGACGTCCCCCAGCACACCGTGCCGACGGCACACGCCGTCCGACGCACACGCCGTACCGACAGGAGCGCCCTTCCCGTGACCACCGCACCCATCGCCGACCGGTCCACCCTCGTGGCCGCGCGCGCCACGGAGCTTTCCAAGATCTACGGCCAGGGCGAGACCCAGGTGGTCGCCCTGGACCGGGTCTCCATCGACTTCCGGCAGGCCGAGCTGACCGCGATCATGGGCCCCTCGGGCTCCGGCAAGTCCACGCTGATGCACTGCGTCGCGGGGCTGGACACCTTCTCGTCCGGCTCGGTGCGCATCGGCGACACCGAGCTGGGCTCGCTCAAGGACAAGCAGCTGACCAAGCTGCGCCGGGACAAGATCGGCTTCATCTTCCAGGCGTTCAACCTGCTGCCGACGCTGACCGCGCTGGAGAACATCACCCTTCCGATGGACATCGCGGGCCGCAAGCCGGACAAGCAGTGGGTGGACTCCGTGATCCGGATGGTCGGGCTGTCCGGACGGCTCGGGCACCGGCCCTCCCAGCTCTCCGGCGGGCAGCAGCAGCGGGTCGCCGTGGCCCGGGCGCTGGCCTCCCGGCCGGAGATCATCTTCGGCGACGAGCCGACCGGCAACCTCGACTCCCGCTCCGGCGCCGAGGTGCTGGGCTTCCTGCGCAACTCGGTGCGGGAGCTGGGCCAGACCGTGGTGATGGTGACCCACGACCCGGTGGCCGCCTCCTACGCGGACCGGGTGGTCTTCCTCGCCGACGGACGCATCGTCGACGAGCTGTACGGGCCGACGGCCGACTCGGTGCTGGACCGCATGAAGCGGTTCGACGCCAAGGGCCGCACCAGCTGACGTTCCCTCCGCCGCCCGCCGGCCTCCCCTCCCCCGTACCGTCTGGACAGAGAAGACCCCATGTTCCGTACCGCCTTGCGCAACGTCTTCGCGCACAAGGCCAGGCTGTTGATGACCGTGCTCGCCGTGATGCTCGGCGTGGCGTTCGTGTCGGGCACCCTGGTCTTCGCCGACACCCTCTCCAACGCCTTCCGCAACCAGTCGGCGAAGAGCTACGACGACGTCGCCGTCGCCGTCACCTCGCACGCCGACCCGGACAACCCCAAGGAGGAGCCCGGCCTCTCCGGCAAGGTCATCGACCGGATCGCCGCCGTGGACGGCGTCGCCGGGGTGTACGGCCGCGTCGAGGGCTTCGCCGGGGTCGCCGACCCCGACGGGAAGCTCATCGGGGTCGGCTGGTCCAACAAGGGCTCCAACTTCGCGCCCGGCAAGGACGGCAAGGACGCCGCGTACACATTCACCGACGGTTCCGGACCGGTGCGGGACGACCAGATCGCCCTGGACGAGGAGTCCGCCGGCAAGGGCGAGTACAAGGTCGGCGACCGGGTGCGCGTCGCCACCAACGGCCCGGTGCGGGAGTACACCCTCAGCGGTGTGTTCACCACCGAGGACGGCGCCGTCAACGCCGGTGGCAGCCTCGTGCTCTTCGACACCGCCGTGGCGCAGAAGCAGTACCTCCGGCCGGGCTACTTCGAAGAGGTCACCGTCACCGCCGCGCCCGGTGCGGACGACGCGAAGATCCTGGCCGCGGTCGAGCCGCTGCTGCCGGACACCGCCGAGGCCCGGACCGGCCAGGCCCTCGCCGACGAGCAGGCCGACCAGATCGAACAGGGCCTGGGCAACCTCAAGCAGGTCCTGCTCGGCTTCGCGGGCATCGCGCTCTTCGTCGGGATCTTCCTGATCTCCAACACCTTCACGATGCTGGTCGCCCAGCGCACCAAGGAGATCGCCCTGATGCGCGCCGTCGGCGCCTCCCGCAGGCAGATCACCCCCTCGGTGCTCGCCGAGGCCGCGCTGGTGGGCCTGGTGGCCTCGGCCGTCGGCTTCGCCCTCGGCGTCGGTCTGGCCGTCGGACTGCGCTCCGGGATGTCCGCGGCCGACATGAAGATGCCGGCCGGTCCGCTGGTCCTGTCCGCCACGCCGGTGGTCGCGGCGTTCGCGGTGGGCGTGCTGATCACCGTGTTCGCCGCCTGGCTGCCCGGCCGCCGGGCCGCGAAGATCCCGCCGGTGGCGGCCATGAACAGCGTCCACGCGGTGGCCACCACCAAGTCGCTGGTGGTGCGCAACTCCATCGGCGCGGCCGTCACCGCCCTCGGTGCGGCGGGGATCGTGGCGGGTGCCTCGACCGGCGGCGACGACGGCCGGCTGTACATCGGCGCGGGCGCGTTCTTCGCGCTGATCGGCGTGATCATCCTGATCCCGCTGCTGTCCCGGCCCGTGATCGCGCTGGTCCGTCCGCTGCTCGTCGGCCCCTTCGGGGTGGCGGGCAAGCTGGCCGGGCAGAACGCGGTCCGCAACCCGCGCCGCACCGGCGCCACCGCCTCGGCGCTGGCGATCGGTCTCACGCTCGTGACCGGTCTGTCGGTGCTCGGCGTCACGGTCGGCAAGGCCATCGACAAGATGACCACGGACAACATCAAGGCCGACTACATGGTCTCGATGGCCAACGGCGGCGACCTCGACCGGTCCGCGCTGGCGGCCCTGGAGAAGGCCGAGGGCGTGTCCGCGGTGTCGCCGCAGCAGGCCGCCTACTTCCGGGTCGACGGCGAGTACGTGTCCGCCTCGGCGGTCACCCCGGGCGACATCGAGAAGGTCCTGACCGTCGACGTCGTCAGCGGCAGCGCGGACTCGCTCGCCCAGGGGCGGATCGCGGTCGCCGAGAAGACGGCCGAGAACCGGGGCTGGAAGCCCGGCGACACCGTCCCCGTCACCTTCGACGACGACGAGAAGGCCACGCTGACGGTCGGCGCCGTCTACAAGGACAGCGAGTTCCTCTCCCCCGTCCTCGTCGACCGGAAGGTCGTGGACCGGCACGAGGCCAAGCCGTCCATCCGGGAGATCTTCGTGAAGACCGACGGCGGCCAGTCGGCGGCGAACGAGGAGGTCCTCGTCGACGCGCTCGGCGACAACCCCGCGATCACCGTGATGGACCGGCAGGACATCCGCGACGAGTTCGGCGGCGCCATCAACACCCTGCTGAACGTCATGTACGGCCTGCTGGCGATGGCCCTGATCATCGCGGTCCTCGGCGTCGTCAACACCCTCGCGATGTCCGTCTTCGAACGGCAGCAGGAGATCGGCATGCTGCGCGCGATCGGTCTGGACCGGCGCCGGGTGAAGCGGATGGTGCGGCTGGAGGCCGTCGTCATCTCGGTCTTCGGCGCGGTGGTCGGCATCGGTCTCGGCACCTTCCTCGGCTGGGCGATCGGCGAGACCGTCGCCGACCAGATCCCGGGGTACGCGCTGGTCCTGCCCTGGGACCGGATCGGGATCTTCGTGGTGCTGGCCGGTCTGGTGGGTGTCCTGGCCGCCATGTGGCCGGCCCGCAACGCCGCCCGGCTGAACATGCTGAACGCGATCAAGGCCGAGTGACCTCGCCCCGCGACGCGGCACACCGAGGGCCGGGCTCCCGTACGGGGGCCCGGCCCTTCGGGTCGGGGTGCGGATCAGGCTGGGCCCGGTGCGCCCCACACGCGGGCCCGCAGCGGCAGGCCGGAGGCGCCCGAGTCGGGCGTCTTCACGGCGAGGACCTGGTTGACGCCGATGCGGTTGCGCTCGAAGGAGAGCGCGGAGGCGGCCATGTAGAGCTGCCAGACGCGGGCCCGGCCGGGGCTGACCAGCCGGGTGGCACTCGCCCAGTCGGCCTCCAGGTTGGCGACCCAGCGGCGCAGGGTGAGCGCGTAGTGCTCGCGGATCGACTCCACGTCGCGGACCTCGAACCCGGCGCGTTCCAGCTGGGTGACGGTGGTGCCGACGGGGGCGAGTTCGCCGTCGGGGAAGACGTAGGCGTCGATGAACTCGTCGACGCGGTAGGCGGACTCGTCCTGCTGGGGGCGGCGGGCGATCTGGTGGTTCAGCAGCCGTCCGCCGGGCTTGAGGAGCTTGTGCAGGTCGGTGGCGTACTCCAGGTAGCGCTCGGCGCCGACGTGCTCGGCCATGCCGATGGAGGAGATGGCGTCGTAGGGCCCGTCCACCACGTCCCGGTAGTCCTGGACGCGGATCTCCACCCGGTCGGTGAGCCCCTCGTCGGCGACGCGCTTGCGGGCGTAGGCGGCCTGTTCCTGGGAGAGGGTGACGCCGACGACGCTCACGCCGTGCTCGCGGGCCGCGTGGATCGCCATGGAGCCCCAGCCGCAGCCGACGTCGAGCAGGCGCTGACCGGGGCTCAGGTCCAGCTTGCGGCTGACCAGTTCGAGCTTGTCGCGCTGGGCGTCCTCCAGGGTGCCGCCCTCGGCCGGCGGGGCGGACCAGTAGGCGCAGGAGTACACCATGGACGGGCCGAGGACGAGTTCGTAGAAGTCGTTGCCGACGTCGTAGTGGTGGCTGATGGCCCGCTTGTCGCTGCGCTTGGTGTGCAGGTGGCCGCGGGCCCGGCGGACCTCCTCCGGCGGCGGCGGGGGCGGCAGCGGCGGCCCGGCGAGCTTCACCAGGCCGCGTACGGCGGCCCGGACCTCGGGGTCGCGCAGCGCCTCCACCAGACCGCGGGCGTCCTCGCCGCGCTCCCAGATGAGGCCGGCCAGCAGGCCGAGGGCGGTGTAGAGGTCCCCGTCGACGTCGATGTCGCCGGCCACCCAGGCGCGGGCCAGGCCCAGTTCACCCGGTTTGAACAGCAGGCGGCGCAGGGCCCTGCGGTTGCGGACGACGAGGGCGGGCGCGCCCGGCGGACCGGCCTGCGAACCGTCCCAGGCGCGGATGCGCACCGGGAGCGGTGCTCCCAGCAACTGTTCGAAGAGGTTCTGCAGCCGCAGCGCGGCGTCAGCCATGGCGTACCTCCGTGACGAGCGATCCCGGAATGTCCAACACCACGTAAACACCTGGGAGCCCGCGGTACAGTCCCCGGCGCGCGTTACGACTCGGCAAAATAGCTGTACACACCAACGGATTTGTCGCCCCGACGGCGCAGCGGGCGCGCAGCACGAAGGGGCCGCCCGCACCACGGATGGCGGACGGCCCCTTCGGGGAGCTGCCGAGTACCGCCGGGAGGACCGGCGACCGCTGCGGCCGGCAGCGGCCCGGGTCAGCCCGGGGTCAGGAGGCCTTGGCCTCGGTCTTCTCCTGCTGCGCGGCCTTCTCGCCCTGGTCCGGGGACTTGGCCGCGGCGGGCTTCGGGGCCGGCTTGGCGGCCTCGTAGAACTCCTCGCGCGGGGTCTCCATCGCGCCGAGGGAGACGACCTCGCGCTTGAGGAACATGCCGAGCGTCCAGTCCGCGAAGACGCGGATCTTGCGGTTCCAGGTCGGCATCGCCATGCCGTGGTAGCCGCGGTGCATGTACCAGGCGAGACGGCCCTTGAGCTTGATCTTCATCTTGCCCATGACGATCATCGCGACGCCCTTGTGCAGGCCGAGGCCCGCCACCGCGCCCTTGTTGGCGTGGCTGTACTCCTTCTGCGGGAAGCCCCGCATGCCGGAGATCACGTTGTCGCCGAGGACCTTGGCCTGGCGCAGCGCGTGCTGGGCGTTCGGCGGGCACCAGGCGTTCTCGTTGCCCGCCTTGCGGCCGACCAGGTCCGGCACCTGGGCGTTGTCGCCCGCGGCCCAGATGTAGTCGGTGCCCTGGACCTGGAGGGTGGGCGCGCAGTCGACGTGGCCGCGCGGGCCCAGCGGCAGGCCGAAGCGGGACAGGGCCGGGTTGGGCTTGACGCCGGCCGTCCACACGATGGTGTTGGAGTCGACCTCGAGTCCGTTCTTCAGCACCACGTGGCCGTCGACGCAGGAGTCCATGGAGGTGGACAGGTAGACCTCGACGCCGCGGCCCTCCAGGTGCTCCTTGCCGTACTGGCCGAGCTTGGGGCCGACCTCGGGGAGGATCTTGTCGGCGGCGTCCACGAGGATGAAGCGCATGTCCTCGCGGGAGACGTTGTTGTAGTACTTGGCCGCGTCGCGGGCCATGTCCTCGACCTCACCGATGGTCTCCGCGCCGGCGAAGCCGCCGCCGACGAAGACGAAGGTGAGCGCCTTGCGGCGGATCTCCTCGTCGGTGGTGGAGTCGGCCTTGTCGAGCTGCTCCAGGACGTGGTTGCGCAGGCCGATGGACTCCTCGATGCCCTTCATGCCGATGCCCTGCTCGGCGAGGCCGGGGATCGGGAAGGTGCGGGAGACCGCGCCCATCGCGATGACCAGGTAGTCGAAGGGCAGCTCGTACGCCTCGCCGACCAGCGGCGCGACGGTGGCGACCTTGCGGTCCTGGTCGATGGTGGTGACCCGGCCGGTGAGGACCTCCGCCTTCGGGAGCACGCGCCGCAGGGGGACGACGACGTGCCGCGGGGAGATGCTGCCGGCGGCGGCTTCGGGGAGGAAGGGCTGGTAGGTCATGTACGACCGCGGGTCGACGACGGTGACGGTCGCCTCGCCGTAACGCAT
>NZ_JAIOJZ010000072.1 GCF_020404845.1 Streptomyces hyderabadensis
GCGCCGGGCCACGCGCCCCATCCCGTCAGCGCCGGGCCACGCTCCCCATCCCGTCAGCGCCGGGCCACGCTCCCCATCCCGTCAGCGCCGGGCCACGCTCCCCATCCCGTCAGCGCCGGGCCCACGCTCCCCACCCCGTCAGCGCCGGGCCCACGCTCCCCACCCCGTCAGCGCCGGGCCACGCACCCCACCCCGCGCCCACACACACGCCCGGTGCTGGTCAGCACCGGTTCACCGGATCGCCGGCGTCACCTCGACCCCGGCCCACCGACACACCCGCAGAACCTCACCGGGCCGTCGCCGAGACCCGCTCCGTCTCGATCCGCTGGTCCACCACACCCGCCCCCGCCCGCTCCAGGTGACGGCACAGCACCACCGACCCCCCGCTCGCCAGCGGCCCGTACAACCCCGCGCTCAACCCCTCCCACGTGTCGTACGGCAACCCCGACAGGATCCGCGCCCCCGGCCCCGTGAGCCCCAGCCCCGACGCCTCCGCCCGAGCCCGCTCCACGACCTCCGCCCCGCTGAACTCCCGCCCGGCCACGATCAGTGCGGGCGCCTCCGGGTCCACCGGCGCGTACGGCACGAACCGGTCCCCCTGCCCCGGCACCTCCACCGCGTAATCGGCGAAGCCCTCCGGCGGCGCCGGCGCGAACCGCCCCCCGAGCGGCCGCAGCGCCAGCGCGATCCGCGGACCCGAGCACGCCCGCGCCGCCGCCAGCGACTCCGGCTCCGGCCCGCTCACCACCACGTCCGCCGCCCCCGGATCGCCCGCCACGTCGGCGACGACACCCACCGACGCGCACGCCAGCAGCCACACCGCCGTCTGCCAGTGCGCGGGCAGCAGCAGTGCCACCCGGTCGCCGGGTTCGACGGACAGTTCGTCCTGGAGGAGGTTCGCGGTCTTGGCCACCCAATTGGCGAAGGTGGCCACGGACAGTTCGACGCGTTCGCCCGTGGCGTCGTCGTAGAAGGTCACCAGGGGGCGTCCCGGGTCCGCGGCGAGCGCGGAACTCAGCAGGTCGGCAGGGGTGCGGTCGGTCGCGTTCACCCGAGCAAGCGTACGCGGGCCGGGCCACGGGCACCGCACGCGCGGCGTACCGCACCACCACCGGTTCGGGCCAAGAAACCTACGGCCAGTCAGATCCCAAATGGACATATTTATATGGCTATGTTCAGTATCAAGGGCATGCGTGGATTCCTAGCTTCCTCGACCGGTGTCACGTGCGCGGCGGCCCTGGCCCTCCCGCTCGCCCCGCCCGCGGCGGCCGCCACCGCCTCCTCGGCCCCGCCCGTGACGAGTCCGACCGCACGGCCCGAGGCGTACGCCCCCGGCGCCACCCAGTCGCTGCCGCTCGCCCCCGTCGCCCGCGACCGTGCCCCCGGTGCGGCCGAACAGGGCCTGCGCCGCCGGGACGTACGGCACTTCTCGCTCGTCGGCGTCGTCTGGGACAGTCCGGCCACCGAACTCCACGGCCGCGTCGAGGTCCGCACCCGTGCCACCGCCACCGGCACCTGGTCCGGCTGGCGGGAGTTGGAGACCCACAACGCCGACCACGCCGCCGACCCCGGCTCCCCGGAGAGCGCCTCGGGCCGGGTCCGCGGCGGCACCGCACCGCTGTGGGTGGGCGAGTCCGACGGCGTCGAGGTGCGGGTACGGGCGGAGAACGCGCCCGGCCGCGCCCGGTCCGCCCCGCCCGCCGCACCGCTCCCCACCGGTCTGCGCCTCGAACTCGTCGACCCCGGCGAGGGCGCTCCGCCGCCGGGCGACCGCGCCGCCCGGAGCGGGGCGGAACCCTCCGTACTCCCGGCACGTCCCGCACTCCCCGCGCGTTCCGCACACCCCGCGCGGCAGCGGGCCGCGCCGCACGCCGGCCCCCGGCCGAGCATCACCACGCGCCGCGGCTGGGGCGCCGACGAGAAGCTGCGCGAGAAGGGGTTCGTGTACACGAAGAAGGTCAAGACGGCCTTCGTGCACCACTCGGCCACCGGCAACAACTACCGCTGCTCGCAGGCGCCGTCGGTCATCCGCGGTATCTACCGCTACCACGTCAAGAGCACGGGCTGGCGTGACCTCGGCTACAACTTCCTCGTCGACAAGTGCGGGCACATCTACGAGGGCCGCGCCGGGGGCGTGTCCAAGCCGGTGCTGGGCGCGCACACCCTGGGCTTCAACGCCAACAGCATGGGGATCGCCGTACTGGGCACGTACAGCTCGCAGAAGCCGTCGGCGGCCGCGCTGAAGGCGATCGCCCGGCTCACCGCGTGGAAAGTCGGCCTCTACGGCGGGAATCCGCGCGGGAAGACATACCTCAAGTCCGGTGGTGGCAACCTCTACCCAAAGGGCAGGAAGGTGCGGCTGAACGTCATCTCCGGACACCGCGACGGCTTCGCCACCAACTGCCCCGGCCAACAGCTCTACGCGAAGCTCGGCACGGCCCGGGCGAAGGCGGCGGCGTACCAGGGCCGCTGAGGACGGGCGACCGCACGGTCATCGAAGGCGCCACGGAACGGTCTGCATACACTGGCCCGCCGAAAGACAGTTCGGCCGGTCCCGGCAGGAAGCAGAGACGACAGGTGACAGAAGCGATCCTCCTGGTCGGCGGCAAGGGCACGCGGCTGCGCCCGCTCACGGTGCACACGCCCAAGCCCATGGTCCGGGCTGCCGGAGTGCCGTTCCTCACGCACCAGCTGGCGCGGGCCAAGGCGGCCGGCGTCGAGCACATCGTGCTCGCGACGAGCTACCTGGCCGAGGTCTTCGAGCCGTACTTCGGCGACGGCTCGGCGCTCGGCCTGCACCTCGAGTACGTCACGGAGGAGGAGCCGCTGGGCACGGGCGGCGCCATCCGCAACGTGGCGTCCCGGCTGCACTCGGGGCCCGACGAGCCGGTGCTGATCTTCAACGGCGACATCCTGACCGGCCTGGACATCAACGCCCTGGTCCGCACCCACGAGACGACCGGCGCGGACGTCTCCCTGCACCTGACGCAGGTGACCGACCCGAGGGCGTACGGACTGGTGCCCACGGACGACACGGGCAGGGTGCTCGCCTTCCTGGAGAAGCCCCAGACCCCCGAGGAGATCGTCACCGACCAGATCAACGCGGGGGCGTACGTCTTCCGCCGGTCCGTCGTCGACACGATCCCGGCGGGGCGCCCGGTCTCGGTCGAGCGCGAGACCTTCCCGGAGCTGCTCGCCGCCGGCGCGCACCTCCAGGGCATGGTCGACTCCACGTACTGGCTGGACCTGGGCACCCCGGCCGCGTTCGTACGCGGCTCGGCCGACCTGGTCCTGGGCCGCGCCCCGTCCCCGGCCGTCCCGGGCCGCTGCGGGGACCGTCTGGTCCTGCCCACGGCGCGGGTCGCCCCCGACGCCAAGCTGTCCGGCGGCACGGTGGTCGGCGAGGGCGCCTTCGTGGCGGAGGGGGCGCGCGTCTTCGGGAGCACGATCCTGCCGGGCGCCGTCATCGAGCCGGGGGCGGTCATCACCGACTCCCTCATCGGCGCCCGCGCCCGCGTCGGCACCCGCTCGGTCCTCGCCGACACGGTCATCGGCGACGGCGCGGTCATCGGCGCCGACAACGAACTCCGCTCCGGCGCCCGCATCTGGTGCGACGCCCGCATCCCCCCGGCGTCCCTACGCTTCTCCCCAGACGCCACATAGCCGCGCGCCGCCCCGCTGCGGGCAGTCGTGCCGCTGGGGCGGCACGGGTGGGCGATGGGGGTACCTCCCAGGCCGTCCAGGCACTGGGGGAGGCACCCTGCCAGCGCCGGGCCGCGCGACCCACCCGCCCACGCACACGCACCCCGGGCGCCGCGACAACACCGGCCCACCTACAACCGCTCAATCCCCCGCGGAGCCATCCGCGGCGCCCGCCTCCCCGGCACCCGCCCACTCAGCAACACCAACCGCGCCGCCCGATGCCGCTGCCCCGCATACGGTTCGAGCAACCGCAGCATCTCCGCGTCATCCGCGTACCGGTCCCCGCCCAGCGCGAACCCCACGATCCCCGGCAGATGCAGATCCCCCACCGTCACCGCGTCCGGCGCCCCGTGACTGCGCTGCACGGTCTCCGCCGACGTCCACGGACCGACCCCCGGCAGAACCTCCAGCCGCTCCCGCGCGGCCGCCGGCTCCATCCCCGCCGCCTCCTCCAGCCGCGCGGCGACCCGCACGGCCCGCAGGATCGTCGACGCCCGCTTGTCGTCCACCCCGGCCAGATGCCACTCCCAGGACGGGATCAGCGCCCACGTCCGCGCCGCCGGCATCACACACATCCGCCCGGGCGCGGGCCCCGGCGCCGGCTCGCCGAACCTCCGTACGAGCAGCCGCCACGCCTGGTACGCCTCCAGCGTCGTGACCTTCTGCTCCAGGACCGACGGGATCAGCGACTCCAGCACCAGCCCGGTCCGCGCCAGCCGCAGCCCCGGCCGCCGGTGCGCGGTGACCGCCAGCAGCCGGTGCCGCGGCACGAACGCGGACGGGTCGTCCTCGGCGCCCAGCAGCCGCGGCAGGTGCTCCAGCAGCCACTCGGCCCCCGGCCCCCAGGCCTCGCCCCGCACCTCGCCACCGCGTGCGGTGACCCGCAGCGTGCCCGGCCCGGCGGGCGTCCGGCTGGCCCGCCACACCGACCCGTCCGGCATCGTCCGGAACGTCGGATCACCCGGCCCGCGCCGCAGCGGACCGAGCACCAGCCCCAGGTCCAGCGGCCCGTCCGGCACCCACACCCGTACCCGCCCCGGCGCGGGCGCCTGCCGGGGTATCCCGTCGCGCACGGCGGCGCGCGGAGACCGGGGAGCGAAACGTCCTGCCACGAGTGAGGTCCTTGGGCGAAAGGGGAAGAGGCGAAAGGGGAAGAGGGGGAAGCAAGGGAAAAGGCGGAGGGAGAGCCCCTACGAGGGTAGAGGGCTCACCGCACCTCGATGAACGCCCCGGCGTCCCGCTCCGGCCGGGCCTTCGGCTCCTCGGCGGGATGCCCGACCGCCACCGCCCCCATCGGGTCCCAGTCGCCCGGCAGCCCCAGCACCTCCCGCACCACGTCCCGGCAGAACATCGTCGAGGACACCCACGCGGAACCCAGCCGCTCCCCGGCGAGCGCGACCAGCAGGTTCTGCACGCCCGCGCCGGTGGCGACCACGAACATCTCCCGCTCGGCCCCGTCCCGACGCGCGTCCCCGTAGGTGTGCGAGCCGTCCATGACCAGGCAGGGCACGACGAGGTAGGGCGCGTTGCGCAGGACGTCGCCGCGCCGCACGCGCTTGGCGATGGATTCCTCGCTCTTGCCGTCGCGCCGCAGGTCCGCGATCCAGGCGTCCCGCATCGCGTCCAGGAGCCGGGTGCGGGAAGCCTCGGACTCCAGGAGCACGAACCGCCACGGCGTCGTGTGGTGCGGCGCCGGCGCGGTCACCGCCGCGGCCACCGCCCGGCGCACGGCACCGGGGTCGACCGGCGCGTCCGTGAAGGCCCGTACCGTACGCCGCTGGGTGACCGCCTGCCGTACCGCCTCCGAGGTGCCGAGGCGGAACATGTCGTCGCGCGCGCCGCGCACCATCGCCCGCGCGCCCTCGCCGTCGTCCTCGGTGACCGCCTGCGGCAGCCCGCGCACGACGGCGACGGGCAGGCCGGCGGCCTTGCCCTTGACCAGGTCGCCCGCGGCGGCCAGCTCGTCGGCGGTGGCGACGACGGTGGCGGCGAGCGGATTGCCGTACGCGTCCGTGCCGCCGCGCAGGTCGTCGAGGACGCGGACGCCCGCGGCACCGATCGCCACGTCCGTGAGCCCGGACCGCCAGGGGCGCCCGAAGGTGTCGGTGACGATGACGCCGACGTCCACGCCCAGCGTGTCGCGCAGGCCCTCGCGGATGCCGCGCGCTGAGGCGTCGGGGTCCTCGGGCAGCAGCAGCACCGTCCCGGCCGGGGTGTTGGAGGCATCGACGCCGGCCGCCGCCATGACCAGGCCCTGACGGTTCTCCACGATGCGCAGCGAGCCGCGCCGGGCCACCACCCGGACGGTCTCCGCGTCGATCGCGGCCTCCCGGTCGGCGGCCTCGACGACCCGGCCCTCGGCCTTGGAGACGATCTTGGACGTGACGAGCAGCACGTCCCCGTCGGCCAGGGCGGGCTCGGCGGCCGCGATCAGCTTGGCCAGGTCGTCGCCCGGACGCACCTCGGGCAGGCCGGGCAGGGCCCACACGCGGTAGCCGGCCCCGCGGGCGGGGGCGTCGTCGCGTGTCTCCTCGCTCATGCCTCCCGCACCTCCTCCGCCAGCGCCAGCGCCTCCCGGGCCATCTGCGCCGTGGCGTCGAGGCCGGTCATCATCAGCGGTACGGCGCGGCAGAGGATGCCGGCCGCCTTCACCCGGGTGACGGCGTCCGCGTCGACCGTGTCGACCAGCCAGCCGTCGAGCAGGCCCGAGCCGTAGTGCTCGGCGACCGCGGCGGCCGTGGACTCCACACCGACCGCGGCGAGCACCTTGTCGGCCATCCCGCGCACCGGCGCGTCCCCGACGATGGGGGACAGGCCCACCACCGGCACCCCGGCGTCGGCGATCGCCTCGCGGATGCCGGGAACGGCGAGGATCGTGCCCACGGAGACGACCGGGTTGGACGGCGGGAAGAGGATGACGTCCGCCTCGGCGAGCGCCTCCAGGACACCCGGGGCCGGCTTGGCCTGCTCCGCGCCGACCGGCACGACCGCCTCGGCGGGCACGGAGGCGCGCAGCCGCACCCAGTACTCCTGGAAGTGGACCGCCTTGCGCTCCCCGTCCAGCTCGACCGCCACGTGCGTCTCCACGCGGTCGTCGGTCATCGGGATCAGCCGCACACCGGGCTTCCAGCGGTCGCACAGCGCCTCGGTCACCGCGCTGAGCGGAAAGCCCGCGGTGATCATCTGCGTCCGCACGATGTGCGTGGCGAAGTCGCGGTCGCCGAGGCCGAACCACTCGGGGCCGACGCCGTACGCCGCCAGTTCCTCCTTGAGGTGGAAGGTCTCGTCGGCCCGTCCCCAGCCCTGCTCCTCGTTGATGCCGCCGCCGAGCGTGTACATCACCGTGTCGAGGTCCGGGCAGACCTTGAGCCCGAAGAGGTGGATGTCGTCCCCGGTGTTGCCGATGACCGTGATGTCCGCGTCGGGCGCGGCCTGCTTGAGACCGCGCAGGAACCGGGCACCACCGATGCCGCCTGCCAGAACCACAATGCGCATGGCCCCAGTCTTGCAGGCGGGTACGACAGTGCGTCAGCCAGTCGTCACCGTGCCCGGTGCGGCGTCGGCGTCGGTGTCCGCGGCGGTGCCGGCCTCCTCGGCCACCGCGGCGGCCGAGCACCGCGGGGAGTGCATGGGCATCTCGGTCAGGCCGGGGTGGTAGACGTGCAGGCTGACCGCGGGCTCCAGCGTGTCGTTGACCACCTCGTGCACGTACCCCGGCGCGAACACCCGCTGCGTACCGGCGGTCCACGCGTGCGTGCCGCGCTCCGCGCGCTCGGTGAGGGTGCCCTCCAGGACCGTCCACACCCCGGCGGAGGGGCCGTGGTCGTGCCGTCCGCTGCCCTGTCCCGGCAGCCAGGACAGGAGCCAGACCTCGTACCCGGGCCCGGTGCGCAGCCGGTGGTACCAGCGGGTCGTCGCGTCGTACCGGACGAGGTGCTCCCACGAGGAGCGGTCGGCGGCGAGGGAGCAGAGCAGACCGGCGAACTCGGCCACGGTGGCCGGGTGCTCGCGCGGAGCCTGGAGCAGGTGGGGGACTTCGAGGATGTCGCCGGCGATCTGGAGGTCGCTGTCGCTGTTCATGGGTGCGGTGGTTCCTCGGCGGAAGAGTGCGGCAAGCGGAGCGAATGAACGAAGAACGCCCTGGTGGGGCGGGAGTGGAACAGTCGGGTCGCGTGGACCCGGGAACAGCCGGAGCGCGGTCGGCTCAACAGCTGGAACAGCGGCAACAGCTACAGCGAGCGCGGGCAGCACCGTGGGACCCGGCGGTGCGGGTCGAGGTGAGCGCCAAGTTCGCGAGCATGCCCCCAAGGACAGCGGTTCACACCAGCACTGTCAACTCGATGCCCGTTATGTGGGACATGTTTCACCTCATCCGGTTGATCGCGCTGGCGAAAGGTTTGCTCAGACGGCTTCCGGGACACATGGCGCACAAGCCGGGCGCACAACCCCCGTTGCGATCCCGTGATCCGAATGTGATCAGGTTCGCTTCGGCGCGTGTATCGGAACGGGATCGAACGCCGGGGCGTCCTTCCTGGTGCAGGTGTGCATCAGGACGGGTGTCCCGGCGGGCCTCTTTGGTATGTCAAGGTTTATGGCGATTTGAACACTTACTGCACGGCCTTGGTTCCGCAGAGTGAATAAGGGGCCCAATAGCAGATCTCGGCTTGACTCGCCCGGAGCAGCACACTTGTAATTTCACTCGTGTCGTTCAGCCGGAATCGGTAACGGCTAGATCACGGGGACGCGAAAGACAGACGAGGGGCGCACATGACCGAGCTGGTGCAGCAACTGCTGGTCGACGACGCGGACGAGGAACTCGGCTGGCAGGAGCGCGCACTGTGCGCCCAGACCGACCCCGAGTCCTTCTTCCCCGAGAAGGGCGGCTCCACCCGCGAGGCCAAGAAGGTCTGTCTCGCCTGTGAGGTCCGCTCCGAATGCCTCGAGTACGCCCTGGCCAACGACGAGCGCTTCGGCATCTGGGGCGGCCTGTCCGAGCGGGAGCGCCGCCGGCTGAAGAAGGCGGCGGTCTGACGGCCGCGGTCTGACGGCCGCTGTCTGACGCGACGGCAGAAACGGTCCCAGCAGCGGGAACGGCCCGTCGCCGGTGGGTTGTCCACAGGCGGCGGGCCGCCCCTGTGTCCAGCCGATAGTGTGGGCGCTCGTCCGAGACGCCCCGCCGTTCCCACAGGCACGGGCGTCCACCGCAGTCCACCGAACCGGGGCCCGTACCTCGATGTCCGTGCAGAGTCACACGGCAGCCCAGCACGATCCCGCTGCCACACCTGAGTTCCCGCGTCACGTGGTGACCGCGGTCCTCGTCGCCCACGACGGAGCCCGCTGGCTGCCCGACGCGCTCGCCGGGCTGCTCGGCCAGGAGCGCCCCGTCCAGTACGCCGTGGCCGCCGACACCGGCAGCGCCGACGACTCCTCCCGGCTGGTCGCCGAAGCCCTCGGCGACGACCGCGTGGTCCACCTCGCCCGGCGCACCGGCTTCGGCCAGGCCGTCGAGGAGGCCGCCCGCACCGCCCCGGTCCTCACTCCCGAGGACCTGCCGTACCTGAAGCGGCCCAGCGGCTGGGACCCGGTCACCCGCTCCTGGCGCGATGACGCCTACGACCTGCCGGAGCTGCCCCACGGAGAGCCGGTCCAGTGGCTGTGGCTGCTGCACGACGACTGCGCCCCCGAACCCGAGGCCCTCGCCCAGCTGCTGCGCGTCGTGGACACCGAGTACGAACTCGGCCGCGAGGACGTCGCGGTCGTCGGCCCCAAACTCCGCGGCTGGTACGACCGCAGGCAGCTGCTGGAGGTCGGCGTCTCGATCGCCAACTCCGGCCGCCGCTGGACCGGCCTGGACCGCCGCGAGCAGGACCAGGGCCAGCACGACCACGTCAGGACCGTCCTGTCGGTGTCCACCGCGGGCATGCTGATCCGGCGCGACGTCTTCGAGCGGCTCGGCGGATTCGACCGCCGGCTGCCCCTGATGCGTGACGACGTCGACCTGTGCTGGCGCGCCCACGCCGCCGGACTGCGCGTCCTCGTCGCCCCGGAGGCGGTCGTCCGCCACGCCGAGGCGGCCTCGCGCGAGCGCCGTGCGGTCGACTGCGCGGGCCGCAGCACCGCCTCACCGCACAAGGTGGACAAGGCCGGCGCCGTCCACACCCTCCTCGTCAACGTCCGCACCGCCGCCCTGCCCTGGGTGCTGCTGCGCGTCGTCCTCGGCACGCTGCTGCGCACCGTCGCCTACCTCGTCGGCAAGGTCCCCGGTCAGGCCCTCGACGAGATCCGGGGCCTGCTGAGCGTCCTGCTGCGCCCCGAGCGGATCCTGGCCGGCCGGCGCGAACGCGGCCGTCCACAGGTCGAGAAGGACGAACTGCGGCCCCTGTTCCCGCCCCCCGGCGCGACCGTCCGCGCCACCGTCGAGCAGGTCGCCGGTGACCTCTTCGGCAGCTCCGAGGCCGAGGCCGCGGGCGCCGGACGGCACGGCGGCGCCATCGAGTCCGGACCCGGCGGCGACGACGCCGACTTCCTGGAGATCGAGCAGTTCGCCCGCCTCAAGCGCATCGCCCGCAAGCCGGGACCGGTGCTCTTCCTGGTGCTGCTGCTCGTCTCGCTGGCCGCCTGCCGCGCGCTCCTGGGCGGCGGCGCCCTGGCGGGCGGCGCGCTGCTGCCCGCACCGGCCGGCGCCGGCGAGCTGTGGTCGCGGTACGCGGACGCCTGGCACACCGTCGGCACCGGCGGCACCGCCTCCGCGCCGCCCTACCTCGCGATCGTCGCCACCCTCGCCTCCGTGCTGCTCGGTTCCACCGGACTCGCCGTCACCCTGCTGCTGGTCTGCTCGGTGCCGCTGGCCGGAGCCACCGCGTACTTCGCCTCACGCCCGCTGGTCCCGTCCCGGCTGCTGCGTGCCTGGGCCGCCGTGGCCTACGCCTTCCTGCCCGCCGCCACCGGCGCCCTCGCCGGCGGCCGCATCGGCACCGCCGTCCTCGCCGTGCTGCTGCCGCTCATCGCGCGCGCGGGCGTCGCGGCGTCCGGGCTGGCGAGCTCCTCCGGCGCCCGGGGCAGCTGGCGCGCCACCTGGGCGTACGCCTTGCTGCTGACGATCACCACCGCCTTCACGCCCGTCGTGTGGCCCGTCGCGCTGGTCCTCGGCGTCGGCGTCCTCGCCCTGCGGCGGGGCGAGATCACGGCGTACGGTCTGCGCTTCCTCGCCCAGCTCGGCACCCCGCTGCTGCTGCTCGCGCCCTGGTCGCTGTCGCTGCTGCCGTTCGGCTTCTTCGACGAGGCCGGGCTCGACTACGGCTCCTCGGCCGCCTCCGCCCTCGACCTGCTGGGCGCCAGCCCCGGCGGCCCGGGCACCGTCGGCGGGCTGTTCCTGGTCGGCGTCGTGCTGGCCGCGCTGGCCGCCCTGCTGCGCTCCGAGCGGCAGCTCGGCATCCGGACCGCCTGGGCCGTCGCCCTGGTGGCCCTCGTCTTCGCGGTCCTGTCCAACCGGTCCGCCTGGGCCGGGCCCGCCACCCTCGTCTACGGCATCGCCCTGCTGTCCGCCGCGACCCTCGGCGCCGACGGGGCGCGCTTCCGGGTGGCCGAGCAGAGCTTCGGCTGGCGCCAGCCCGTCGCCGCCCTGATCGCCCTCGCCTCGGCGCTCGGCCCGCTGATCGCCGCCGCCGGCTGGATGATCGGCGGCGCCGACGGCCCCGTGGAGCGGCGCGACCCCGTGCAGGTGCCCGCGTTCGTCGCCGAGGAGAGCCACACCCGCGACCAGGCCCGCACCCTCGTCCTCGACAGCGAATCCGCCGCGCACGTGGACTACATGCTGGTCCGCGGCTCCGGCGTCCGCCTCGGCGACGGCGAACTGGCCGCCGGGGACGGCGGGAACAGCACCCTCGACAAGGTCGTCGCCAACCTCGTGGCCGGATCCGGCGCCGACCAGGCCGACCAGCTCGGCGGCTTCGCCGTGCGCTACGTGCTCGTGCACAAGGGCGCGCCCCGCGAGGTCACCCGCGTCCTGGACGCCACGCCCGGACTGAGCAGGCTCAGCCAGCAGGACGGCAGCGGGCTGTGGCGGGTGGACCGGGAGGTCGCGCGCGCGACCATCGTTTCCGGCGGCGAGTCCGGCGCCGGGAAGTCCGGCGGTGGCGAGCCCGAGCCCGTGGCGGCCGGCCCCGTGGAGATCCACACCGACATCAAGGCGGGCACCGAGGGACGGGTGCTGCGCCTCGCCGACACCGCCGCCGAGGGGTGGACGGCCACCCTGGACGGCAAGCCGCTGACCCGCACCACGGTCGACGGCTGGGCCCAGGGCTTCGAACTCCCCGCCGCCGGCGGCCGGCTGGACGTCACCTACGACGCCCCGTTCACGCACACGGCCTGGCTGTGGGCCCAGGGACTGCTCGCCGTCGTCCTGGTCGTCCTCGCCCTGCCCGGCCGGCGCCGCGACGTCGACGACGACCTGCCCGACGAGGAGCTCGTCCCCGCCCAGCCCGTCGAGGGCGAAGGACGCCGGGCGCGGCGGCTGCGCGCCCAGGCCGAGGCGGAAGCGGAGAGCGGGTCCGGGGCGGGCGCACCGGCGGAGCCGGACCCCGGGGCGGCCGGGGACGCCGCCGAGGTGCCCGGGCCGCCCGCGGCGCCACCCGTGCCGGTCCCGCAGCAGCCGGCGTACGGAGAGTGGGACACGACGGGGTACACCGGCGCCGAGTACGGCTCCTACGACGGCGGTTACGGCGGCGAGCAGTACCAGGGCGCCCAGCAGTACGACCAGGGTGCCTACGGCGGGCGGCCGTACCAGACGCCGGACCCGTACCAGCCAGACGCCTACCAGGGCGGTCACGGCGGCCAGGGCGGCGCGCAGTACGGCGCGGGCCCGTACGACCCGTACGCCTACGGCGACCCGACGCAGGCTCAGGAGGGCGGCTACGACCCCGCCTTCGACCAGGCGTACGGCCAGGGCGGTTACGACACGCCGTACGACCCTTCCCAGCCCCGGCAGCCCCACGGCACGGGCAGTGAGCGTCCCGACGGGAGCCAGCAGTGAAGCGCACGACCCTGTCCCTGATCGCCTGTGCGACGGCGCTCGCCGCGATCACCGGTTTCGCGGCGGTGTCCGCCCCGGACGACTCCGGCACGGACACCGCGGCACCGGCCGCCCGGCTGCCCGTGGAGCGCACCAGCCTGCTGTGCCCGGCGCCCAGCACCTCCGACCTCGCCGAGACCGCCTACACGTCCTTCACGCCCGTCACCAAGGGCGCGGACGGGAAGGGCGGCGCGGAACTCGCGACGGCGGAGACGGCCGAAGACGGCGGGAAGAACGAGAAGGACGACACGGACGACAAGAGCGACAAGGGAGACGAGAAGGAGAAGCCCCCCGTCCAGCCCAAGGCGCCCGGCACACCCGTCGCCGGGAAGGCCACCGGCGCCGACACCCCCGCGCTGATCGGCACCGCCGAGGGCGGCAACGCGCCGGGCTGGACGGTCCAGCAGACCACGGAGGTCGCCGCCGGTACGGGCCGGGGCCTGCAGGGCGTCAACTGCACCGCCCCGGACACGGAGTTCTGGTTCCCGGGCGCCAGCACGGCGACCGGCCGCACCGACTACGTGCACCTGACGAACCCGGACGACTCGGCGGCCGTCGTCGACATCGAGCTGTACGGCAAGGACGGCGCGCTGAAGTCCACGGTGGGGGAGGGGGTCACGGTGCCCCCGCACAGCAGCGAGTCCCTGCTGCTGTCCACGCTCAGCGAGGTCAAGCAGGACGACCTGACCGTGCACGTCGGGGTGCGCAGCGGACGGCTCGGCGCCGCGGTGCAGGCCCTGGACGACAAGACCGGCGGCGACTGGCTGACCGCGGCCGCGGACCCGGCGAGCGAGCTGGTGCTGCCGGGCATCCCGAAGGACGCCACCGCCGTGCGCCTGGTGCTGTTCACGCCCGGCGGCACCGACGCCGACCTGAAGGTGCGCCTGGCCTCGCCGTCCGGTCTGCTCACGCCCGCCGGCCACGAGACGGTGCACGTCAAGGCCGGTATGACGACCGGCGTCGACCTCGGCGAGGTCACCCGCGGCGAGGCGGGTTCGCTGGTGCTGACCCCGACGGACAAAGCCGTGCCGGTCGTGGCCGCGGTCCGGGTGGTGCGGGGCAAGGGCGACGAGCAGGAGTCGGCGTTCGTCCCGGCCACCGAACCGGTCGGAGCGCGCGCGACGGTCGCGGACAACCGCGCCAAGCGCACCACCCTGGCCCTGTCCGCGCCCGGCGAGGCCGCGCAGGTCAAGGTCACGGCGTCGGCGGGCACCGAGGGCGGCACACCGGCGACCAAGACGTACACGATCAAGGCCGGCACCACCCAGAACGTGGACGCCCCGGTCCCCGCCGGGCTCAAGGGCGCCTACGCGCTGACCGTCGAGACCGTCTCGGGCGGCCCGGTCCACGCGTCCCGGACCCTGACGGGTTCGGACGACGACGTGGCGGCCTTCACCGTCCAGACCCTCCCCGACGACCGGGGCACGGTCTCGGTGCCGAACGCGGACGACGACCTGTCGGTCCTGCAGAAGTAGCGGCCGGGGCGCCCGCGCCCCGCCGCTCAGTCCTCCCCGTACCGGGGGTCCACCGTCTCCGGCGTCAGCCCCAGCAGCTCCGCGACCTGCTCGACGACGACCTCGTGCACCAGCAGCGCACGCTCGTCCCGGCCCTTGGTCCGGATCTCCACCGGCCGCCGGTAGACGACCACCCGCCCCCGCCGTCCGTCCCGCGAGGGCACCGTGCCCCCGAGCGGGACCGCCTCGTCGTTCCACCCCGCCCCGGCCTCCGCCGGGCGCGGCACGTCGAGGACGAGGAAGTCGATATCGGCGAGCTGCGGCCAGCGCCGCTCCAGGCGCTCCACGGAGTCCTGCACCAGGTCCGCGAACACCTCGCCGCGGCTCGCGGCGAGCGGCACCTGCGGGGGCGCTACCGGGCCGCGCATGCCCCGGCCGTGGCGATCACGACGGCGGGGTCCTGGGCGGCCGGTGTCACGGGGCGTCACGGGGTTGTCCATCACTGGTGAAGGGTAGTCCCCGCCCGGGCGGCGTGCCCGACCGCGCCCGCACCGCGGACGGCGTGGCGGCGGCCCGCTCCGCTTGTCGCCGGATGACCATTCCAGCCAAGGTTGGGCTCAATTCCGTATCTCTCCGCGACCGTGCAACTCAAGGCAAATGTCGTTGTTTGTATCGGGTCGTGACCGCATCCGGTGCGGCGCCGACTCCCCGAGATCGGCGTCCGCGCAGGTCAAACGGGCCCGTACGGGAGGGTCCTCAGGTCGTTTCACGCCACGACACGGGGGTGTGACCTGGTGGAGAGTCGTCGCGGCCCGCTCAAGAGTGCGGTACCGTCCAACATCGTGAGCCCTGTACGTCGCTGTTCGCGCACCGCCTGCGGCCGTCCCGCCGTCGCGACGCTGACGTACGTCTACGCCGACTCGACCGCGGTCCTCGGCCCGCTCGCCACCTACGCCGAACCCCACTGCTACGACCTGTGCGCCGAGCACTCCGAGCGCCTCACCGCCCCCCGTGGCTGGGAGGTCGTCCGGCTGCTCGACGGCTCCGCCCCGGCCCGCCCCAGCGGCGACGACCTGGAAGCGCTTGCCAACGCGGTGCGCGAGGCGGCCCGGCCCCAGGAGCGGGCGGCCGAGGCCGGCGGTGCCCGAACGGCCGACCCGATGGAGGTCGCGCGCCGCGGCCACCTGCGCGTGCTGCGTTCCCCGGACAACTGAGCCCCGCTCGACGGGTTCTCGTCCGTCCCGCCACGTGTCCTCGGTCACATCCGTTGCTGCACACCCATTGACGCCTCGTTGTCGCGGACACGACCATTCCGGGAGCGGCGAGAAACCGCTTTCGCATGGCGGAATCCGGGGAGGCGTACGTGTACGTGCAGGAGCTGGAACCCGTCGCCGGTTCGCTCGGCCTGTCGGCCCTGGTGGCGGCCCTGCCACTGGTGATCGTCCTCGTCCTGCTGGGCGGCGTCCGCATGAAGGCCCACCTGGCGGGCCTCATCGGCCTCCTCGCCGCCGTACTGGTCGCCGGGCTCGCCTATGGCATGCCACTGGACCAGACGGCCTCCAGCGCCGTCCAGGGGGCGGTTTTCGGCCTCTTCCCCATCCTGTGGATCGTCGTGAACGCCCTGTGGGTGTACCGGATGACCGTCCGCACCCGGCACTTCGACATCCTGCGCCGCTCCTTCGGCCGGCTGTCCGACGACCCCCGCATCCAGGCCCTCGTCGTCGCCTTCTGCTTCGGCGCCCTGCTGGAGGCCCTCGCCGGATTCGGAGCACCCGTCGCGATCTGCTCGGTCATGCTGGTCGCCCTCGGCTTCGACCCCGTGCGCGCCGCCGTCGTCTCGCTGGTCGCCAACACCGCGCCGGTCGCCTTCGGCGCGATGGGCACCCCGGTGGTGACACTGGCCCAGGTCACCGGGCTGCCCCTGGACGACGTCGCCTCCGTGGTGGGCCGCCAGACGCCTCTGCTGGCCCTCGTCGTACCGCTGCTCCTGGTCGCCCTGGTGGACGGGCGGCGCGGCCTGCGCGAGACCTGGATCCCCGCGCTGGCCTGCGGGGTCGCCTTCGCCCTCGCCCAGTTCGTCGCCTCCAACTACGTCTCCGCCCAGCTCGCGGACATCGCCGCCGCCCTGATCGGCGCCGGCGCGCTGGTCGCCGTACCGCACGCCCGCAGGCCCGCCGCCGAGCCCGTACGGGCGTCCGTGCTGACCGGCGTTCGCAGCGAGGAACTCGACGAGGACGACTCCGCCCGTGAGGTGGTGCGCGCCTACGCGCCGTACGCGCTGATCGTCGCCGTCTTCTCGGTGGCGCAGATCCCGGCGGTCAAGGACTGGCTGGCGAAGGCCACGCAGTCCTACGACTGGCCGTTCCTCGACGTGGTCGACCCCGAGGGCAAGCCGGTCGGCGGCAACGTCTTCTCCTGGCCGATCGTCTCCACCGGCGGCACCCTCGTGCTGTTCGCCGGACTGGCCACCGCCGTCGTCCTCGGCGTGCACGCGCGCGTGGCGGTCAAGGAGTGGCTCGCGACCGTGCACGAACTGCGCTTCGCGATCCTCACCGTCACCTCGGTCCTCGCCCTGGCCTACGTCATGAACCTCTCCGGGCAGGCCGCCACCATCGGCCACTTCGTCGCCGCGGCCGGTGCCGGACTCGCCTTCCTCTCCCCGGTGCTGGGCTGGTTCGGCGTCGCCGTCTCCGGCTCGGACACCTCCGCCAACGCGCTCTTCGGCGCCCTCCAGGTGACCGCCGCGCGGGAGTCCGGACTCTCGCCCGAACTGCTCGCCGCCGCCAACAGCTCCGGCGGCGTCCTCGGCAAGATGATCTCCCCGCAGAACCTCACCATCGCCTGCGCCGCCGTCGGGCTCGCGGGCCGCGAGGGCGACCTGCTGCGCAAGGTGCTGCCCTGGAGCCTGGGCCTGCTGCTGGTCATGTGCCTGATCGTGGTCGGACAGTCCACGGCCGTGCTGGGCTGGATGCTGCCCTGACCTGAGGGAACCTTCCGGGCGGCCCACCGGTCCCTACGGGTAGTTTGTGGGCTCCGACAGGACTTTCAGGAAGGTTGGCCGTGGCTGCTGATCTGTCGCAGATCGTGAAGGCGTACGACGTGCGCGGTGTCGTCCCGGACCAGTGGGACGAGTCGCTGGCCGAGCTGTTCGGCGCGGCCTTCGTCGAGCTGACCGGCGCGGGCGCCGTCGTGGTCGGCCACGACATGCGGCCCTCGTCCCCGGCCCTGTCCGGCGCCTTCGCGCGCGGCGCGGCGGCCCGCGGCGCCGACGTGACCGAGATCGGCCTGTGCTCCACCGACCAGCTGTACTACGCCTCCGGCGCGCTGAACCTGCCGGGCGCCATGTTCACGGCCTCGCACAACCCCGCGCGGTACAACGGCATCAAGCTGTGCCGCGCGGGCGCCGCCCCGGTCGGCCAGGACACCGGCCTGGCCGAGATCCGCGCCCTGGTGGAGCGCTGGAGCGAGGCCGGCGCCCCGGAGCCGTCCGCCCGCCCCGGCACCGTCACCCGGCGCGACACGCTCGCCGACTACGCCGCCCACCTGCGCTCCCTGGTCGACCTCACCGGCATCCGCCCCCTGAAGGTGGTCGTCGACGCGGGCAACGGCATGGGCGGCCACACCGTCCCCTCGGTCTTCGCCGGCCTGCCCCTCGACCTCGTGCCGATGTACTTCGAACTGGACGGCACCTTCCCCAACCACGAGGCCAACCCGCTCGACCCGGCCAACCTCGTCGACCTCCAGCGGCGGGTTCGCGAGGAGGGCGCCGACCTCGGCCTCGCCTTCGACGGCGACGCCGACCGCTGCTTCGTCGTCGACCAGAACGGCGACCCGGTCTCCCCGTCGGCCGTCACCGCCCTCGTGGCCGCCCGCGAACTGGCCCGCAACGGCGGCAAGGGCACCGTCATCCACAACCTGATCACCTCCTGGTCCGTCCCCGAGGTCGTGCGCGAGAACGGCGGTACACCGGCACGCACGCGCGTGGGCCACTCCTTCATCAAGGCCGAGATGGCCAGGACCGGCGCCATCTTCGGCGGCGAGCACTCCGCGCACTACTACTTCCGCGACTTCTGGAACGCCGACACCGGCATGCTGGCCGCCCTCCACGTCCTGGCCGCCCTCGGCGAGCAGGACGGCCCGCTGTCCGCCCTGGTCGCCGCGTACGACCGCTACGCGGGCTCCGGCGAGATCAACTCCACGGTCGACGACCAGCAGGCCCGCCTCGCCGCGATCCGGGCCGCCTACGCGGGCCGTGACGACGTCACCGTGGACGACCTGGACGGCCTCACCGTCCAGGCGGCCGACTGGTGGTTCAACGTCCGCCCCTCCAACACCGAGCCCCTGCTCCGCCTCAACGCGGAGGCCCGCGACGAGACGACGATGACGAAGGTGCGTGACGAAGCACTGGCGATCATCCGCGCCTAGCTGCGGGCAGTATGCCGCCTCCGCTGCGGGCAGTCGTGCCTCCCCCAGTGCCTGAACGGCCTGGGAGGTACCCCCAGGGCGGCACGGGTGGGCGCGGCGGCACCCGGCCGACGCCCGGCGCGCGACCGCCCCCAGTACCAACGCCGGGTTCAACGTGGGCCACCCGCACGAGTCCCGCCCCGGCGGTACCCTGACCAGCACATCCACACACGCCCCACCACCCCCCGGAGGGAACCCCATGCCGCTCGAAGCCGGCCTCCTGGAGATCCTCGCCTGCCCGGCCTGCCACGCCCCCCTCAAGGAGCAGGACGCGGAGCTGATCTGCACCGGCCAGGACTGCGGCCTGGCGTACCCGGTGCGCGACGGCATCCCCGTCCTCCTCGTCGACGAGGCCCGCCGCCCCGAGTAACCGCCGGCCAGGCGACCGGCAACCCGGCGACGACCCCGCGCACCCGCGCATCCGAACGAACGCCCCGGCGATCGGAGACCTGCCGCCATGCTCGACGAATCGCTCCTCGACGCCCCGGAGCGCCTCACCGAGGCCGACCGCCGCGGCCTGCTCCGCGGTGCCGCCGAGGCCGGTGCCCGGGTCCGCACCGCCGCCCGGCACGCCGCCGAGGCAGGCGTCGGCAACCTCAAGCCGGACGGCCGCCCCCGCGCCGTACTGATCGCGGGGCCCGGCGCCGCCGCCACCCACGCCGCCGACCTCCTCGGCACCCTCGCGGGCGCCGGCAGCCCCGTCACCCGCCTCGCCCCCACCGGCGTCGCCCCCGCCGCGGGCGCCCTGCGCTGGGAGCTGCCCGGCTGGGCCGGCTCCGTGGACCTCCTGCTGATCGCCACCCCCGACGGCGCCGAACCGGGCCTCGCCCTGCTCGCCGAACAGGCCTACCGCCGGGGCTGCACGGTCGTCGCCGTCGCCCCCGCCCGCTCCCCGCTCAACGACGCGGTGAGCGCGTCGCGCGGCCTGTTCATCCCGATGGCGACCGCCCCCTACGACCACGACGAGCCCCTCGCCGGTGCCGCCCCCGGCGTCCTGTGGGCGCTGCTCACCCCGCTCCTCGCGCTGCTGGACCGCACCGGCCTGCTGGAGGCGCCGCCCGAGGCCGTCGACAAGATCGCCGACCGGCTCGACCGCGTCGCCGAACGCTGCGGCCCCGCCATCGTGACCTACAGCAACCCCGCCAAGACCCTGGCCGCCGAGCTGGCCGAATCCCTCCCCGTCGTCTGGACCGAGGGCACCTCAGCCGGGCCCGCAGGCCGCCGCTTCGCCGCCGCCCTCGCCGAACTGTCCGGCACCCCCGCGGTCGTCGCCGACCTGCCCGAGGCGCTCGCCGCACACAGCGCCCTGCTCGCCGGGCGACTCGCCGCGGGCGCCGACCCCGACGACTTCTTCCGCGACCGCGTCGAGGAGCCGGCCGCCCTGCACGCGCGCGTGGTGCTCCTTCGCGACCGCCCCATCGGCGGTCTCACCGCCGCCCCCAACGCCCGTGACCTGGCCCTCGGCCACGACACGCCGATCAGCGAACTGGAACCGGAAGCGGGCGGCGAGCTGGAGACCCTCGCCGAGCTGATCGCCATCACGGATTTCGCCGCCGTCTACCTGGCGCTCGCCTCGGGAGCCTGACCCCGGCGCACCATCGCCCACGCCCCCGCACGCACCGGCAGAGAGAACTCATGGACCGCCTCGACAACACCGTCCGCCCCTACGCCTGGGGTTCCACCACCGCCATCCCGACCCTCCTCGGGACCGAACCGACCGGCGAGCCGCAGGCGGAGATGTGGATGGGCGCCCACCCCGGCGCCCCCTCCCGCACCGGCCGGGGCACCCTCGCCGAGGTCGTCGACGCGGACCCCGAGAAGGAACTGGGCGCCGCCTCCGTGGCCAGGTTCGGCCCCCGGCTGCCCTTCCTCCTCAAGCTCCTCGCGGCCGGCGCCCCGCTCTCCCTCCAGGTCCACCCCGACCTCGCCCAGGCCCGGGCCGGTTACGAGGACGAGGAGCGCCGCGGCGTCCCCCTGGACGCCCCGCACCGCAACTACAAGGACGCCAACCACAAGCCCGAACTGATCTGCGCCCTCACCGAGTTCGACGGCCTGTGCGGCTTCCGCCCGCCGGCCCAGACGGCCGACCTGCTCGACGGCCTCGGCGTCGCCTCCCTCAAGCCGTACGTCGACCTGCTGCGCGCCCACCCCGAGGACGCCGCCCTGCGCGAGGTCCTCACCGCCATCCTCACCGCCGACCCCGAGGAGATGTCCCACACGGTCACCGAGACCGCGGCCGCCTGCGACCGTCTCGGCGGCGCGTACCGGCCGTACGCCGGCATCGCCCACCACTACCCGGGCGACCCGGGCGTGCTCGCCGCGATGCTCCTCAACCACGTCCGGCTCCAGCCCGGCGAGGCCCTGTACCTCGGCGCCGGCA
Source organism: Streptomyces hyderabadensis (assembly GCF_020404845.1). Lineage (GTDB taxonomy): Bacteria > Actinomycetota > Actinomycetes > Streptomycetales > Streptomycetaceae > Streptomyces > Streptomyces hyderabadensis. The sequence goes on from NZ_JAIOJZ010000072.1 coordinate 21,071, forward strand.
TCCCGCACGCCTACCTGAACGGCCTGGGCGTCGAGATCATGGCCAACTCCGACAACGTCCTGCGCTGCGGGCTCACCCCCAAGCACGTCGACGTCCCCGAACTCCTGCGCATCGTCCGCTTCGAGGCGGGCGACCCGGGTGTCCTGCGCCCGGAGGCGTCCCCCGACGGCGAAGAGGTCTACGACACCCCGATCGACGAGTTCCGCCTGTCCCGCTACGTCCTGCCCGAGGGCTCCGGCGCCCACGACCTGACCCTGCCCACCCCGCAGATCCTGCTCTGCACGGCGGGTACCGTACGGGCCGGCGAAGACGAACTCGCCCCCGGCCGCTCCGTCTTCGTCCCGGCCCACGAAAAGGCCGAAGCGTCCGGAACCGGCACGCTCTTCCGGGCCACCGTGCGCGTCTGACGGGCGTACTGCGGGGCATCCGGCACGTCGGGGCCCGCGCGGGCTGCAACAATGGCGCACCGCAAAGGCAGGGCAAAGCCGGCCACAGACGAAGGCGAAGGGACAACGCGACACATGAGCGCGTCAGGCGGTACCAGGGCGATCGTGGCGGCACTGCTCGCCAACCTCTCGATCGCGGTGGCGAAATTCGTGGCGTTCCTCTTCAGCGGATCGTCGTCGATGCTCGCCGAGTCCGTGCACTCCCTCGCCGACTCCGGCAACCAGGGCCTGCTGCTCCTGGGCGGCAAGCGGGCCCAGCGCGAGGCCACCCCGCAACACCCCTTCGGCTTCGGCCGCGAGCGCTACATCTACGCCTTCCTCGTCTCCATCGTGCTCTTCTCGGTCGGCGGCATGTTCGCCCTCTACGAGGGCTACGAGAAGATCAAGCACCCGCACGAACTGGAGCACTGGTACTGGCCGGTGGGCGTCCTGGTCTTCGCGATCATCGCCGAGGGCTTCTCCTTCCGGACCGCCATCAAGGAGTCCAACCCGCTGCGCGGCAAGAAGTCCTGGAAGGAGTTCATCCGCCACGCCAAGGCACCGGAGCTGCCGGTCGTCCTCCTGGAGGACCTCGGCGCCCTGGTCGGTCTGATCCTCGCCCTCGGCGGCGTCGGCCTCGCCCTGCTCACCGGCGACGGCGTCTGGGACGGCATCGGGACCCTGTGCATCGGCGTCCTGCTCATCCTGATCGCGCTGGTCCTCGCCGCCGAGACCAAGTCCCTGCTGCTCGGCGAGGCCGCCGGCACCGAGGTGGTCCAGCAGATCGAGGCCGCGGTCGTCGCCGGCGACACCGTCACCGGCATCATCCACATGCGCACCCTCCACCTCGGCCCCGAGGAACTGCTCGTCGCCGCCAAGATCGCCGTGCGCCACGACGGCACGGCCACGGAGATCGCCTCCGCGATCGACGCCGCCGAGTCGCGCATCCGCGAGGCCGTCCCGATCGCCCGCGTCATCTACCTGGAACCGGACATCTACAGCGAGTCCGAGGCCGCCAAGGGCCCCGACCCCGAGGCGACCCCCGGCGGCCCGACCACCCCGCCCGCCGCCCACTGACCGGACCGGCCCGCGACCGTCCTCACCCTGCGTGAACGTCCGGAAGTGTTCGGAGGCGGACTGGGGACGGCGGGCGCCCGCGGTGTAGCTTGGGACGGAGCCAGACGTCGCTGCTGATGGCGGTCGGGCGGTCCACGACGGACCGGCCGAGGGAGAGAGGGCCTCCGACGGACTGCGCTGCGCGTACGCGGGCATGCCTGTGTCCTCTTCTGGGCACCCCTGTGTCCGCCGCCGCGCAGGTCAGCCGTACCCACCTCGACCCAACCCGAGGAGCAGCCCGTTATGACGACTGTCGACAACCGACAGGACTTCAAGGTCGCCGACCTCTCCCTGGCCGCGTTCGGCCGCAAGGAGATCACCCTCGCCGAGCACGAGATGCCGGGCCTGATGGCGATCCGCAAGGAGTACGCCGAGGCCCAGCCGCTCGCCGGCGCCCGCGTCACCGGCTCGCTGCACATGACCGTGCAGACCGCCGTGCTCATCGAGACCCTGGTCGCCCTGGGCGCCGAGGTCCGCTGGGCCTCCTGCAACATCTTCTCCACCCAGGACCACGCGGCCGCCGCCATCGCCGTCGGCCCGAACGGCACGCCCGACGACCCGCAGGGCGTCCCGGTCTTCGCCTGGAAGGGCGAGACCCTCGAAGAGTACTGGTGGTGCACCGAGCAGGCGCTGACCTGGCCGAACACCCCCACCGGCGGCCCGAACATGATCCTGGACGACGGCGGCGACGCCACCCTCCTCGTCCACAAGGGCGTCGAGTACGAGAAGGACGGCAAGGTCCCCTCCGTCGACACCGCCGAGTCCGACGAGCACCGCGTCATCCTCGAACTCCTCACCCGCACGGTCAGCGAGACCCCGCAGAAGTGGACCCAGCTGGCGTCCGAGATCCGCGGCGTGACCGAGGAGACCACGACCGGCGTCCACCGTCTCTACGAGATGCACCGCGACGGCACCCTCCTGTTCCCGGCGATCAACGTCAACGACGCGGTCACCAAGTCGAAGTTCGACAACAAGTACGGCTGCCGCCACTCCCTCGTCGACGGCATCAACCGCGCCACCGACGTGCTGATCGGCGGCAAGACCGCCGTCGTCTGCGGCTACGGCGACGTGGGCAAGGGCTGCGCGGAGTCCCTGCGCGGCCAGGGCGCCCGCGTGATCATCACCGAGATCGACCCGATCTGCGCCCTGCAGGCGGCGATGGACGGCTACCAGGTCACCACGCTGGACGAGGTCGTCGACAAGGCCGACATCTTCATCACCACCACCGGCAACAAGGACATCATCATGGCCTCGGACATGGCCAAGATGAAGCACCAGGCCATCGTCGGCAACATCGGCCACTTCGACAACGAGATCGACATGGCCGGCCTCGCCAAGACCCCCGGCATCGTCAAGGACGAGGTCAAGCCGCAGGTCCACACCTGGACCTACCCCGACGGCAAGGTGCTCATCGTCCTCTCCGAGGGCCGCCTGCTGAACCTGGGCAACGCCACCGGCCACCCGTCGTTCGTGATGTCCAACTCCTTCGCGGACCAGACCCTGGCCCAGATCGAGCTGTTCACCAAGCCCGACGAGTACCCGACCGACGTCTACGTGCTGCCCAAGCACCTGGACGAGAAGGTGGCCCGGCTCCACCTCGACGCCCTCGGCGTCAAGCTGACCACGCTCCGCCCGGAGCAGGCCGACTACATCGGCGTCAAGGTCGAGGGCCCCTACAAGGCGGACCACTACCGCTACTGAGTCACCGGTTCCTCCGAGGCAGGCCCCCGCACCCCCGTGCCGGGGGCCTGCCCCATTGGCGCCACGTCCGCATCAGCGGCCGGACCAGCCCGTCACCACCCAGGACACCCATGCCCCGCGGCCGTTATTCGCTCCACGATCCGCACGATCACACCCCCCTCGCGGAAGAACACTTCCAATGCGCCCCCGGCCCCTCCGGCTGGCGCTACGTCTCCCGGCTGACCACGCCCACCGGGGCCCAGCACGGCTCGGTCGACCTCGCTCTCGACGAACTCGGCCGTCCCATCCGCCTCGAACTCCACGCCGCCGACTGGCAGGTGCGCGGCGCCGCCATCGATGGCGTCACCTGGGTCCGCACCGACCCCACCGGAGTCCACGCCACCGAAGGCAATGCGCGCGCCCACGCCTTCACCGGCACATCCCCGGCCTTCCTCGTCGCCGTCACCCGCCTCCTGCGCCTCACCCCCTCCGAATCAGCCACTCGCGTACGCCTCGTCGCCCTCACCGACCCGGTCCTCGCCCCCCGCACCGTGGACCAGTCCTGGGCCTTGCTGAACAGAGAAGCACACGCCACTGACAACGGACCCCTGATCGTGGACGAATACCAGGTCACAGCCCTGGACACGGGCGAGCAGCACACCGTTCACATCGCCGGCGACGTCGTACTCGCGGCCCCCGGCATCGAGCTGGAGGACCTGGAGACACCACCGTCCGTGTTCCCCTGAGCGGGAGCCGGGAGCCGGGAGACCGTGCCTACGCCGGCGGCACGAACCCGGTCCCGCGTCGGCCGTCCGACGGCACGTCCCGGGGCACCTCGGGCCGGCCACCCGGTGCGGACGCGGGAGGGGGAGGGGGAGCGGCAGGCGGGACCACGGGCGCAGGAGGCGGACCACTCGGCGCAGGAGCAACGGGCGCCACCGGCGTCACCGGCGTCGTCGGCACCGGCGAGCCGGCCGCCGGAGCGCCGCCGAACGCCCGCCAGGCCTCCCGGGCCTGCCTCTCCTGCAGCACCGCCGCCAGATACGCGGGCGGCGGAACCTCCCGCGGCACCGGAGCGCCCGTACGTGCTGAGACGTCGGCGGCGAGCCGTTCGGCCATGGCCCAGCCGACGCGCGGGTCCAGTTGCCCCGTACGCGCCAGGTACTGGCGGACGGCGAGCCACAGATCGTCGGGCACCGCGGACAGGTCGAGCCCCGAGAACCGCCCCGCCAACCAGGGCGGAGGCGGCGGCATGAAGCCCGCGGACGAGAACGGCACCCGCTCCCGCACGACGAGCGTGCCCGCGAACACGTCGCCGAGCCGCCGCCCCCGCGCCGACACCAGCGAGGCGACACAGGCGACGACCCCGAGGGTCATGAGGATCTCGATCACTCCGATCAAGCCCCGCACCAGCGAGTGCCGGAACCGGATGGGCCCACCGTCGTCCCGCACCACCCGCAGTCCGCACGCGACCTTCCCGAGCGACCGTCCGTGGCTGAGCGTCTCCACGGCGATCGGTCCGCCCACCAGGACGAGGACGAAGGCCGCGATCGACAGCGCGGTCTGGGCCGCCACGTCCAGGGACGAGGTGGCCGCCATGAGCGCGACGGTCACCGCCACATAGACGGCCACGGCGACCGCCAGGTCGAGCAGGACGGCCAGCGCCCTGCTGGGCAGCCTCGCGGGGCGCAGCTCCAGCGCCACGGCCTCGCCCGTCACCAGCTCGCTCACGCCCGCCGTCCTTCCCCTGACTGCCCCCGTCCCCGCCAGTCTGCCAAGCTGAGGACGCACCGCGCCGCAGTACGACAAGCTGATCCACGACGAGCCGCCGACGATAGCCGAGGAGCAGGCACACCGATGGACCTCGACGTCTTCGTCTCCGCCCACCGCGCGGAGTGGGACCGCCTCGACGCCCTCCTCCGGCGCAGGCGTCGACTGACCGGCTCCGAGACCGACGAACTCGTCGCCCTCTACCAGCGCACGGCCACTCACCTGTCCCTGATCCAGTCCAGCGCACCCGACCCCCAGCTGACCGGACGGCTCAGCCAACTGGTGGCACGCGCGCGCAGTGTCGTGACCGGCACCCGACGCGCCTCCTGGCGGGACGTCACGCGGTTCCTCACCCAGCAGTTCCCGGCGGCCGTCTACCGGGCCCGCCACTGGTGGGTCCCCACCGCGCTCCTCTCGACCGCGGTGGCGGCCCTCCTGGGCTGGTGGATCGGCACCCACCCGGAGGTGCAGTCCACCATCGCCGCACCGAGCGAACTGCGCGAGCTCACCCGCCCCGGCGGCCAGTACGAGACGTACTACTCGAGCAATCCGGCGGCCTCGTTCGCCGCGCAGGTGTGGACGAACAACGCATGGGCCGCCGCGCTCTGCCTCATCCTGGGCGTCTTCCTGGGGCTGCCCGTCATCTGGATCCTCTTCCAGAACATGCTCAACCTCGGCGTGGGCTTCGGCCTGATGTCGTCGGCCGGCCGCCTCGACACCTTCCTCGGCCTGGTCCTCCCACACGGCCTGCTCGAACTGACGGCGGTGTTCGTCGCCGCGGGCACCGGACTGCGCCTGGGCTGGACCGTCATCGACCCGGGGCCACGTACGCGTCGCGTCGCTCTCGCCGAAGAGGGCAGGGCCGCCATCGGCATGGCGGTCGGCCTGGCCCTCGTCCTCTTCGTGTCCGGCGCCATCGAAGGCTTCGTCACCCCCTCCGGCCTGCCCACCTGGGCGCGGATCACCATCGGAGTCATCGCCGAGCTGGCCTTCCTCGCCTACGTCTATGTCCTGGGCGGCCGTGCCGTTCGCGCCGGCGACACGGGCGACGTGGAGGCAGCCGAACGCAGCGCCACCGTGCCCACGGCAGCCTGATGTGCATCCACCCTCGGTGAGCTGCTACTGTCCTCTTCGTTCCCGCACGAGCCGTTGACACGGAGCGAGCGGGGAGGTAGATTCGAACAGTTGCCTGGAGACGGGGTCACCCCAGAGGGCGACGGTGAACATCTACCAGCTTCCCCGAATCAATGAATTCGACGAAGCACTCTCCCGATGAATCGGAAACGAACGGCCGGTAAGAACGGCCCGGAAGATCTGATAAAGTCGGAACCGCCGGAAAGGGAAACGCGAAAGCGGGAACCTGGAAAGCG
>NZ_JAIOJZ010000073.1 GCF_020404845.1 Streptomyces hyderabadensis
CCGCACCCGCCGAGTCCAACGTGCCGCTGCTGATGGGCCTGTTGGGCGTCTGGTACGGCAGTTTCCTGGGCGCGCAGTCGCACGCGGTGCTGCCGTACTCGCACTACCTGTCGAAGTTCACCGCGTACCTCCAGCAGCTGGACATGGAGTCCAACGGCAAGTCCGTCGACCGGGACGGGAACCCGGTGCAGTGGCAGACGGGGCCGGTGGTGTGGGGCACGCCGGGCACCAACGGGCAGCACGCCTACTACCAGTTGATCCACCAGGGCACCAAGCTGATCCCGGCGGACTTCATCGGCTTCGCGCGGCCCGTGGGCGAACTGAGCGACGGGCTGAAGGCCCAGCACGACCTGCTGATGGCCAACTTCTTCGCCCAGACCCAGGCGCTCGCCTTCGGCAAGACCCCGGACGAGGTACGCGCCGAGGGGGTGCCGGAGGAACTGGTGCCGCACAAGACGTTCCGCGGCGACCATCCGACGACGACGATCCTGGCCGCCGAGCTGACCCCCTCCGTCCTCGGCCAGCTGATCGCCCTCTACGAGCACAAGGTGTTCGTCCAGGGCGCGATCTGGAACATCGACTCGTTCGACCAGTGGGGTGTGGAGCTGGGCAAGGTGCTCGCCAAGCGGGTCGAGCCCGCGCTCACCGACGGCGCGGACGTGCCGGGCCTTGATGCGTCCACGGCCGCGCTGGTGGCTGCCTACCGGGAGTTGCGCGGGCGGGTGTGAACGTGCCGAAGGGGCGGCGGGAGGTTTTCGCCCCCGCCGCCCCTTCCCGTTCCCGTACCTGGGGGGCTGCCGCCCCCCAGACCCCCGGTTCGGCCTGGACGGCCTCGTCCTCAAGCGCCGGACGGGCTGGATCAGGCCGACGCCGGTGGGTAGAGGGATCTCGGCAGTTGTGATGCCGCCGCCGAGTCCAGGAGCCACAGGGTGCGGGCGCGGCCCCGGGCGCCCGCGGCGGGGGCCTGGATCTCGCCCGCGCCGGAGAGGGCCATCGCCACCGCGTTCGCCTTGTCCTCTCCGGCCGCGAGCAGCCACACCTCACGGGCGGCGCGGATCGCGGGCAGGGTCAGCGAGATGCGGATGGGCGGCGGCTTGGGGGAGCCGTGGACGCCGATCACCGTGCGCTCGGTCTCCCGGACGCCCGGGTGCTCCGGGAAGAGCGACGCCACATGGGTGTCCGGGCCGACGCCGAGGAGCAGGACGTCGAAGGACGGGACCGCGGCGTGGTTCTCCGGGACGGAGGCCGTGGCCAGTTCCTGGGCGTAGGCCGCCGCTGCCGCCTCCACGTCGGAGCCGTAGGGGCCGTCCGAGGCCGCCATCGCGTGCACCCGCTTCGGGTCCAGCGGCACCGCGTCGAGGAGCGCCTGGTGCGCCTGGGTGACGTTGCGCTCCGGGTCGCCCTCCGGCAGGAAGCGCTCGTCGCCCCACCACAGGTCGAGCCGGCCCCAGTCGATCGCGTCCCGGGCCGGGGAGCCGGCCAGCGCCGCGAGCAGGCCGTTGCCGTTGCGGCCGCCGGTGAGGACCACGGACGCGCTGCCCCGGGAGGCCTGCGCGTCCACGATCTTCGTGATCAGGCGGGCCGCCGCGGCCTCGGCCATCAGCTCCTTGTCACGGTGTACGACCAGCTGCGGGGTGTCGCTCATTTCGCCGCCGCCTTCCTCACCGGTGTCTTCTCCTGCGCCGCGTCCTTCGCGGGAGCCTTAGCGACCGTCCCGACGGGAGCGGCGACCGCGAGGGCGCCCTCGTCGGTCGGGGCTCCTTTGGCCGGCGCGTTCAGCCGGTCCACCCCGTACCGCAGCGCCGAGGCGTACGTGTCGTCCGGGTCCAGGCGGCGCAGCTCCTCCGCGATCAGCTCGGCCGTCTCACGGCGCTTGAGCGCGACCGCGCGGCCGGGCTGGCCCTGGATGGAGAGGTTCGCCAGCGAGCCGTCGGCCCGATCCAGCACGACCGGACCGCAGTCGGTGTCCATGCGGACCGCGGTCAGCCCCGGACCGTTCGACACCGTGCGCTGCACCGGCACGTCCAGCCGGTCGGCGAGCCACATGGCGAGCAGTTCGCAGCTCGGGTTGAACTCCTCGCCCTCCACCTCGACCGACTGCACCTCGCAGTCGACCTGGTCCAGGGCCGCCGCCAGCATCGAGCGCCACGGCGTGATGCGGGTCCACGACAGGTCGGTGTCGCCCGGCGCGTAGGCCTCCGCACGGGCCGCCAGCTCCCGTATCGGCTCCTCGCAGGCGTAGGTGTCGGTGACCCGGCGCTGGGCCAGGGCGCCCAGGGGGTCCTTCGCCGGGTCCAGCGGTGCGTTCACCGGCCACCAGACCACGACCGGCGCGTCCGGCAGCAGCAGCGGCAGGACCACCGACTGGGCGTGGTCGACGACGTCGCCGTACAGCCGCAGCACGATCGTCTCGCCGGTGCCCGCGTCGGCACCGAGGCGCACCTCGGCGTCCAGCCGGGACCGGGTGCGGTCCCGGGGCGAGCGCGAGACCCGCTTGATGACGACCAGCGTGCGCGAGGGGTGCTCGTGCGCGGCGTCGCTCGCGGCCTTCAGCGCGTCGTAGGCGTTCTCCTCGTCGGTGACGATGACCAGGGTGAGCACCATGCCGATCGCGGGCGTGCCGATGGCCCGACGGCCGAGCACCAGCGCCTTGTTGATCTTGCTGGCCGTGGTGTCCGTGAGGTCGGTCTTCATGGCCGGCGCCAGCTCCGTCCGTCTCGTTCCAGCATGTCGTCCGCCTCGACGGGCCCCCAGGTGCCGGCCGGGTACTGGGCCGGGGTGCCGTGCTCGTCCCAGTACTGCTCGATCGGGTCGAGGATCTTCCAGGACAGCTCGACCTCCTCGGTGCGCGGGAAGAGGTTGGCGTCGCCCAGCAGGACGTCCAGGATCAGGCGCTCGTACGCCTCGGGGCTGGACTCGGTGAAGGACTCGCCGTAGGCGAAGTCCATGGACACGTCCCGGATCTCCATCGAGGTGCCCGGCACCTTGGAGCCGAAGCGGACGGTGACGCCCTCGTCGGGCTGGACGCGGATGACGATCGCGTTCGAGCCCAGTTCCTCGGTGGCCGTCGTGTCGAAGGGGGAGTGCGGGGCCCGCTGGAAGACCACCGCGATCTCCGTGACCCGGCGGCCGAGCCGCTTGCCGGTGCGCAGGTAGAAGGGGACGCCCGCCCAGCGGCGGTTGTCGATGCCGACCTTGATCGCGGCGTAGGTGTCGGTCTTCGACTTGGGGTCGATTCCCTCCTCCTCCAGGTAGCCGACGGCCTTGGCGCCGCCCTGCCACCCGGCCGCGTACTGGCCGCGCACGGTGTCCCGGCCCAGGTCCCTGGGGAGCCGGACCGCGCCTAGCACCTTGGTCTTCTCCGCCGCCAGCGCGTCCGCGTCGAAGGAGGCGGGCTCCTCCATCGCGGTCAGGGCGAGCAGCTGGAGCAGGTGGTTCTGGATGACGTCGCGCGCCGCGCCGATGCCGTCGTAGTAGCCGGCCCGGCCGCCGATGCCGATGTCCTCGGCCATGGTGATCTGCACGTGGTCCACGTAGGACCGGTTCCAGATCGGCTCGAACATCGTGTTGGCGAAGCGCAGCGCCAGGATGTTCTGGACGGTCTCCTTGCCCAGGTAGTGGTCGATGCGGAAGACCTGGTCGGAGCCGAAGACCTCGTGGACGATCGCGTTCAGCTCCTCGGCCGACTCCAGGTCGTGGCCGAAGGGCTTCTCGATCACCGCCCGCCGCCAGGAGCCGTTCGTCTGGTCGGCGAGACCGTGCTTCTTGAGCTGCTGGATGACCACCGGGAAGGACTTCGGCGGCACCGACAGGTAGAAGGCGAAGTTGCCGCCCGTGCCCTGCGCCTTGTCCAGCTCCTCGATGGTGCCGCGCAGCCGCTCGAAGGCGTCGTCGTCGTCGAAGGTGCCCTGGACGAAGCGCATCCCCTGGATGAGCTGCTGCCAGACCTCCTCGCGGAACGGCGTGCGGGAGTGTTCCTTGACGGCGTCGTGCACGACCTGGGCGAAGTCCTCGTGCTCCCAGTCGCGGCGGGCGAACCCGACGAGCGAGAAGCCCGGCGGCAGCAGGCCCCGGTTGGCGAGGTCGTACACGGCGGGCATGAGCTTCTTGCGGGACAGATCGCCGGTGACGCCGAAAATGACCAGACCCGACGGCCCCGCGATGCGCGGGAGCCGTCGGTCTGCGGGGTCACGCAGCGGATTGCTGCTTGACAATTTTCAGCCCTTCGAGGGAGCGAGGCGCTTGAGCTCCGCCTCCGTGGACTTCAGCAGGTCGTTCCAGGACGCCTCGAACTTCTCGACGCCCTCGTCCTCCAGGAGCTGGACCACCTCGTCGTAGGAGATCCCGAGCTTCTCGACGGCGTCGAGGTCCGCGCGGGCCTGCTCGTACGACCCGGCGACGGCGTTGCCCTTGATCTCGCCGTGGTCCTCGGTGGCCAGCAGGGTGGCCTCCGGCATGGTGTTGACCGTGTTCGGCGCGACCAGGTCGGTGACGTACATGGTGTCGCTGTACGCCTTGTCCTTCACGCCGGTCGAGGCCCACAGCGGACGCTGCCTGTTGGCGCCGGCCTTCTCCAGGGCGGCCCAGCGGTCGGTGCCGAAGACCTCCTCGTACGCCTGGTAGGCCAGGCGCGCGTTGGCGACGGCGGCCTTGCCGCGCAGCGCCTTGGCCTCGTCGGTGCCCAGCGCGTCGATCCGCTTGTCGATCTCGGTGTCCACCCGGGACACGAAGAAGGACGCCACGGAGTGGATCTGGGAGAGGTCCAGGCCGCGCTCCTTGGCCTTCTCCAGGCCGGTCAGGAAGGCGTCCATGACCTTGCGGTAGCGCTCCAGCGAGAAGATCAGCGTGACGTTGACGCTGATGCCCAGGCCGATGGTCTCGGCGATGGCCGGCAGGCCCGCCTCGGTGGCCGGGATCTTGATGAAGGTGTTCGGCCGGTCCACCAGCCACGCCAGCTGCTTGGCCTCGGCCACCGTGGCGTGCGTGTTGTGCGCCAGGCGCGGGTCCACCTCGATGGAGACCCGGCCGTCCTTGCCGCCGGTGTTGTCGTAGACCGGGCGCAGGATGTCGGCGGCGTCGCGGACGTCCGCCGTGGTGATCATGCGGATGGCCTCTTCGACCGTGACCCCGCGCACCGCGAGGTCGGCGAGCTGCTGGTCGTAGCCGTCGCCCTGCGAGATCGCCTTCTGGAAGATCGACGGGTTGGTGGTGACGCCCACGACGTGCTGCTGGTCGATCAGCTCGGCGAGGTTGCCGGACGTGATCCGCTTGCGCGACAGGTCGTCCAGCCAGATCGCGACGCCTTCATCGGAGAGGCGCTTGAGTGCGTCTGTCATGGAAAATGCATCTCCTACGTGTCGTGTACGAGCGTCAGCGCTGGGCCGCGGCGAGGGATTCCCGCGCGGCGGAGGCCACGTTCTCGGCGGTGAAGCCGAACTCCTTGAAGAGCACCTTGGCGTCCGCCGAGGCGCCGAAGTGCTCCAGGGAGACGATGCGGCCGGCGTCCCCCACGTACTTGTGCCAGGTCAGGCCGATCCCGGCCTCGACCGCGACCCGGGCCTTCACGGACGGGGGCAGGACGCTGTCCCGGTACCCCTGGTCCTGCTGCTCGAACCACTCCACGGACGGCATGGACACCACACGGGTCGGCACACCGTCGGCCTGGAGCTGCTCGCGCGCCTCGACGGCCACGTGGATCTCGGAGCCGGTGGCGATCAGCACGACCTGCGGCTCGCCGCCCTCGGCCTCGAACAGCACGTAGCCGCCCCTGGCCGCGTCCTCGTTGGGCTCGTACGTCGGCACGCCCTGGCGGGTGAGCGCCAGACCGTGCGGCTGGCCCTTGCCGAACTCCTTGGTCCAGCGGCGCAGGATCTCCCGCCAGGCGATCGCCGTCTCGTTGGCGTCGGCCGGGCGGACCAGGTTCAGGCCCGGGATGGCGCGCAGCGAGGCCAGGTGCTCGACCGGCTGGTGGGTCGGGCCGTCCTCGCCCAGGCCGATGGAGTCGTGCGTCCACACGTACGTCACCGGCAGGTGCATCAGCGCGGACAGGCGGACGGCGTTGCGCATGTAGTCGGAGAAGACCAGGAACGTTCCGCCGTAGATGCGGGTGTTGCCGTGCAGCGCGATGCCGTTCATCTCCGCGGCCATCGCGTGCTCGCGGATGCCGAAGTGGATGGTACGGCCGTACGGGTCCGCCTCGGGGAGCGGGTTGCCCGCCGGGAGGAAGGACGACGTCTTGTCGATCGTGGTGTTGTTCGAGCCCGCGAGGTCGGCCGAGCCGCCCCACAGCTCCGGGATCACCGCGCCGAGCGCCTGGAGCACCTTGCCGGACGCGGCGCGGGTCGCCAGGCCCTTGCCCGCCTCGAAGACCGGGATCTTCTCCTCCCAGCCGGTGGGCAGCTCGCCCTTGGCGACGCGGTCGTACTCGGCGGCGCGCTCCGGGTTGTTGTCCCGCCACTGCTGGAAGGACTTCTCCCACACCGCGCGGGCCGCCTCGCCCTTCTCCAGCGCCTTGCGGGTGTGCGCGATGACCTCGTCGGAGACCTCGAAGGACTTCTCCGGGTCGAAGCCGAGCACCCGCTTGGTCGCCGCGACCTCGTCGTCGCCGAGCGCCGAGCCGTGCGCGGCCTCGGTGTTCTGCGCGTTCGGGGCGGGCCAGGCGATGATCGAGCGCATGGCGATGAAGGACGGCCGGTCGGTGACCTTCTTCGCCTCCTGGATCGCCTCGTAGATCGCGTTCGGGTCCAGGTCGCCGTCCGGCTTCGGGGCGACGCGCTGGACGTGCCAGCCGTACGCCTCGTACCGCTTGCAGGTGTCCTCGGAGACGGCGGTCTCGGTGTCGCCCTCGATGGAGATGTGGTTGTCGTCCCACAGGAGCACCAGGTTGCCGAGCTTCTGGTGGCCGGCCGTCGAGGACGCCTCGGCGGAGATGCCCTCCTGGAGGCAGCCGTCACCGGCGATGCAGTAGACGAAGTGGTCGAACGGGGACTCGCCCGCCGGGGCCTCCGGGTCGAACAGGCCGCGCTCGTAGCGGGCGGCCATCGCCATGCCCACGGCGTTGGCCACGCCCTGGCCCAGCGGGCCGGTGGTGGTCTCCACGCCCGTGGTGTGACCGTACTCCGGGTGGCCGGGGGTCTTCGAGCCCCAGGTGCGGAAGGACTCCAGGTCCGCCAGCTCCAGGCCGAAGCCGGCCAGGTACAGCTGGGTGTAGAGGGTCAGGGACGAGTGGCCCGCGGACAGCACGAAACGGTCGCGCCCGACCCAGTTCGCGTCGGCGGGGTCGTGCCGCATCACCTTCTGGAAGAGGGTGTAGGCGGCGGGCGCCAGGCTCATCGCCGTACCCGGATGGCCGTTGCCAACCTTCTGTACGGCATCGGCGGCCAGGACGCGGGCGGTGTCCACGGCCCGCTGGTCCAGTTCGGTCCACTCGAGGTCTGTGGTGGTCGGCTTGGTGCTCACCCTGAGTCAGGGCTCCTCTCCACATGTCGGTTGCCGGTGCACGAGTGCACGGGCTGCCGGCGCGTCCGTGAGTCGGCCGGCCATGGCCGAGCCTACCCCCGTAAGTACGTGCGTTTTTCCGCTGGAAACCAGACTGCCGGGACTCATCGGGATCCGCCTGTCGGCTGGGCGAAACCGCATTCGGCAAGTGAATACGGAGCCGCTCATCTGACCGCTCAATCGACTCGCCGAACGCACGTCGGAGCGCCCTCGCCAACACGAGCCCACCCCCGCGAAGGCCGAGGTATGGGCAACGTCTAAAGTGGCGTGGTACGCGCGAGCCTTTACCGCCACTTCACACGGGGAGGCTTGCTGGGATGTCTCTGTCAGGGGTGTGCGTGACGGCCGTTGAATCCCGTCCTGCGGGGGTAATCGGGACGAGCCAGGGCCCGAGTCACCGGCCGTTCGGGGCCCGTGTCAAGGCGTTCGTGGCGCTGACCAAGCCGCGGATCATCGAGCTTCTGCTGATCACCACCGTTCCGGTGATGTTCCTCGCCGAGCAGGGTGTTCCGGATCTGAAGCTGGTGCTGCTGACCTGTGTCGGCGGTTATCTGTCGGCCGGCGGCGCCAATGCGCTGAACATGTACATCGACCGCGACATCGACGCGTTGATGGACCGGACCTCGCAGCGGCCACTGGTGACCGGCATGGTCAGCCCGGTCGAATGCCTCGTCTTCGGCATCGCCCTGGCGATCGTCTCCACACTGCTGTTCGGGTTCACGGTCAACTGGCTGTCGGCCTGGCTCTCGCTCGGTGCGCTCCTCTTCTACGTCGTCGTCTACACGATGATCCTCAAGCGCCGCACCTCGCAGAACATCGTCTGGGGCGGGATCGCCGGCTGTCTGCCGGTGCTCATCGGCTGGTCGGCGGTGACCAACTCGATGTCCTGGGCGCCGGTCATCCTCTTCGGGGTGATGTTCTTCTGGACGCCGCCGCACTACTGGCCGCTGTCCATGAAGGTCAAGGAGGACTACGCGCGCGTCGGCGTGCCGATGCTCCCGGTGATCGCGTCCAACAAGGTGGTCGCCCGGCAGATCGTCATCTACAGCTGGGTGATGGTCGTCGTGTCGCTGCTGCTGACGCCGCTCGGCTACACCGGCTGGTTCTACACGGCGGTCGCCGTGGCGGCCGGCGGCATGTGGCTGTGGGAGGCGCACGGGCTGCAGAACCGCGCCAAGGCCGAGGTGACCGGCGGCAAGCTCAAGGAGATGCGGCTGTTCCACTGGTCGATCACCTATGTGTCGGTGCTGTTCCTGGCGATCGCGGTGGATCCCTTCCTGCGCTGAAACCTTCGGGAGACGGGCGGGGCGCGTGGTCAAGGCCACGCACCCCGCCCGTCGCCGTTTGATCTACCCGTCGGTAGCATCCTGGGCATGGCAGACACGCAGCAGGTGGACACGGAGCAGCCCGGCGCGAAGGGCGGCTGGGCCGACCGGTGGGCCGGGTACGAGGTGAACCGGATGGCCGGGCGGATCGGCGCCTTCGCCAAGGCCCACGGCGGCGCCGAGGCCCAGGTGGCCTACCTCGGCGAGCGCGGCGCCCGGATCGTGCTGGTCGGCGCGGACGGCGCCTGGGGCGACCTGGTCGCGCGCACCCACGCGAGCGCGCTGAAGGCCGTCGAGCAGTCCGGGATCACCGTCCACGAGGACTTCGACGGCGAGTTCGCCGCCAAGGTGACCACGGGCCGCTACGAGTGGTCCCGCATGGCCGGCATCCAGGTCGGCGGGCCGAGCAACACCTGAGACGGGGTTCACCCGTTAGGACCGTAGGAAGCCGCGAGGCGCACGGTCCCAGCACGGGGAGCCCGGATGATCGAAACGCCGTCCCTGGTGGACCAGTACTGCCACGGCGTCCTGCGAACGGAGCTGGGCCTCGGCACCTTCGAGGCCCAGCTGGCCCGCACCGAGGGCCCGCCCGCCCCGGGCACCACCCTCTTCGACACCCAGACCGGCTTCGCGGTACGCCGCTGGTGCCCGCCCCTGCTCGGCCTGGAACCGCACTGCCCGCCCGCCCGCTATCTGGCCCGGCGCCGCGAACTGGGCGTCATGGAGGCCGACCGCCGGCTGCTGCGCGGTAGCGGCATCACCACCTACCTGGTCGACGCCGGCCTGCCCGGCGACCTCACCGGTCCCTCCGAGATGGCCTCCGCCGCGGACGCCGACACCCGCGAGATCGTCCGCCTGGAACTGCTCGCCGAGCAGGTCGCCGACACCTCCGGCACCGTCGAGTCCTTCCTCGCCAACCTCGCCGAGGCCGTGCACGGCGCCGCCGCGAACGCCGTCGCCTTCACCTCCGTGGCCGGCGTACGGCACGGCCTGGCGCTCGCGCCGGAGCCGCCGGGCCCCGGTGAGGTGCGCGGGGCCGCCGCCCGCTGGCTCACCGGGCGCGAGGTCGGCGGGGAGCTGAGCGATCCGGTGCTGCTGCGCCACCTGCTGTGGATCGCCGTCGCCTCGGGTCTGCCGCTCCAGCTGCACGCGGGCCTCGGCGAACCGGGCCTGCGCATCGACCGCACCGACCCGGTGCTGCTCACCGACTTCGTGCGGGCCACCGCGGGGCTCGGCACCGACCTGGTCCTGCTGCACGGCTACCCCTACCACCGCCACGCCGCCCACCTGGCCGGGGTCTTCCCGCACGTCTACGCCGACTCGGGCGCCGCCCTGGTGCGCACCGGCGCGCGGGCCGCGACGGTCCTCGCGGAGATCCTGGAACTGGCCCCGTTCGGCAAGATCCTGTTCTCCAGCGGCGCCCAGGGCCTGCCCGAGCTGCACGTCGTCGCCGCCCGGCTGTTCCGCGAGGCGCTCGGCCGGGTGCTGGGCGCCTGGGTGGCCGAGGGGGCCTGGTCGCTCGGGGACGCGCAGCGGGTGGCGGGACTGATCGCCTCCGGGAACGCGGGGCGGGTGTACGGGCTGGAGTAGATCGCCGAGACTGGGTCCATGCCGCCGACCGATGCCCTGCTCGACCGCTTCCTCACCGGCCTGCTGCCCCTGGACCCCGTCGCCGTCTGGGCGCACGGTTCACTGGGCGCGGGCGACTACCAGGAGGGCCGCAGCGACCTCGACCTGATCGCACTCCTGCCCCGCCCGGCGACGGCCCGCACGGCCTGGCGCCTCGGACTGCTGCACGCCCGGCTGCGCGAGGAACCCCTGGCCGGGCTGCTGCACTGCACGTACCTGTCGCCCGACACGGTCGCCGACCCGGACCGCAGACACCTGACCTGGGCGCACGAACAGCTCTTCAAGCGTCCGGTCACCCCGGTCACCCGGCGTGAACTCCACAGCTTCGGCCGCGTCTTGCACGGCGAGCCGCCGGCGCGGCTGCTGCCGCCGGTGGCGGACCCGGAGCTGGCCGGGTACGTCGTCCGCGACCAGCGGGAGTTCTGGCGGCCGCACGTGCGCAGGGCGGAGCTGTGGCGGCAGGACGTCTGGGTCGACCTGGGCCTGCTCACCTTCGCCCGCGCCACCGTCACGCTGCGCGAGGGCCGCCTGATCACCAAGCGCGAGGCCCTGGACGAGCTGCCCGTCCTCGGCGCGCCCGGCGAGGTCGTCGAGGATGTCACCGAGCGGCGGTACGGGAAGGGCCCGCGCCCCGCGGCGACGGCGGAGTGGACCGCCCGCCGCGCCGAGCTGACCCGCAGCTACCTGGGGCCGGCCATCGACACGCTGGTGGCGTCGTACTCCTGAGCGGGCAGCCCGGACACCGTCTCCTCGGGCCGCTCGCGCAGCGCCAGCAGCACCCGCAGCACCGCGATCCACACCAGGCACGAGCCGAACATGTGCAGTCCGACGAGGACCTCGGGCAGGTCGGTGAAGTACTGGACGTAGCCCACCGCCCCCTGCGCCAGGAGCACCAGGAAGAGGTCGCGGGTGCGGGCCAGCGGGCCCTTGGGCGCGTCGACCGCCTTCAGCACGAACCACAGGGCGAACGTCAGCGTCACCACGATCCACGCCAGCACGGCGTGCGCCTTGGTCACCATCTCCCAGTCGACCGGCATCCGCGGGACGTCGCTGGAGTCGCCCGCGTGGGGTCCCGCGCCGGTCACCACGGTGCCGACCGCGATCAGCAGCACCGTGACGGCGGTCAGCACCCAGGTCAGCTGCTGGACCGCCTTGCCGACCAGAGGCCGCGGGGCCGCGTCGCCCTCCCGGGTGCGCTGCCACATCACGGTCGCCACGGCGATCAGGGCCGTGGACAGCAGGAAGTGGGACGCGACGGTGTACGGGTTGAGGCCGACCAGGACCACGATGCCGCCGAGGACGGCGTTGCCCATCACGATCCAGAACTGGAGCCAGCCCAGCCGGGTCACACTGCGCCGGTACGGCTGCTGCGAGCGGGCGGCGATGATCGCCCAGCCGACCGCGGCACACAGCACGTAGGTCAGCATGCGGTTGCCGAACTCGATGATGCCGTGGAAGCCCATCTCGCTCGTGGTGGTGAGCGAGTCGTCAGTGCACTTGGGCCAGGTCGGGCAGCCGAGGCCCGAGCCGGTGAGGCGTACGGCACCGCCGGTGACGACGATGACCACCGCCATGGCGAGCGCGGCGAGGGCCGCCCGCCGGACCGTCCTCGGGTTCGGGGTCCAGCGCGCGGCGATGAAGGCGAGCGGGTTGCGCACGGCGGCTGCGGCATCGGCGCGGGTCACGTTTGGCACGCCGTCCATCGTAGGGGGCCGCTTGTGCACGCTTTCACGAGGGTCGCTCCCGGACATGTGCCCCTACTCCCAGCGGAAGAACTTCCCGGCGGCCGCGAGCCCCACGACCGCCCACGCGGCGAGGATGCCCAGGTCGCCCCAGGGCATCGAGGCCCCGTGCTGGAGGACGTCCCGCAGTCCGTCGGACAGGGCGGAGATCGGCAGCAGCCCCAGCACGTCCTGGGCCGCGTCCGGGAACTTGTCCAGCGGCACGATCACCCCGCCGCCCACCAGGAGCAGCAGGAAGACCAGGTTGGCGGCGGCCAGCGTGGCCTCCGCCTTGAGCGTGCCCGCCATCAGCAGCCCGAGCCCGGAGAAGGCGGCGGTGCCGAGGACCAGGAGCGGCAGCACGGCCGCCGGGTTGCCCTGCGGCGACCAGCCCAGCGCGAAGGCGATCGCCGTGAGCAGCACGACCTGGAGCACCTCCGTGACCAGGACCGACGCCGTCTTCGCGGTCATCAGGGCCCAGCGCGGCAGGGGTGATGCCGCCAGCCGCTTCAGCACCCCGTACCGGCGCTCGAAACCGGTGGCGATGGCCTGCCCGGTGAACGCGGTCGACATCACGGCCAGCGCGAGGATGCCGGGGGCGAGGAAGTCGACCGCCTCCCCGGACCCGGTGTCGACGATGTCCACCGAGCTGAACAGGACGAGCAGCAGCGTCGGGATGATCACCGTCAGCAGCAGCTGCTCGCCGTTGCGCAGCAGCATCTTCGTCTCGAGCAGGGCCTGCGCCGTGATCATCCGGCCGAGCGGTGCGGCGCCGGGCCGGGGCGCGTACGCCCCAGCGGTCCCGGACGTCCCGGTGTCCCCCGGTGTCCCTGTGGTCGTGGTCACCCGCGCAGCTCCTTGCCCGTCAGCTCCAGAAAGACGTCCTCCAGTGTGTGCCGCTCCACCGAGATCCGGTCCGGCATCACCCCGTGCTGGGCGCACCAGGAGGTCACGGTCGCGAGCAGCTGCGGGTCCACCTTGCCGTTCACCCGGTAGGAGCCCGGGGTCAGCTCGGCGGCGGCGGAGTCCGGGGGCAGCGCCTTGAGCAGGGAGGCGATGTCCAGTCCCGGCCGGCCGGTGAACCGCAGGGTGTTCTCGGCGCCGCCGCGGCACAGCTGCTCGGGGGAGCCCTGGGCGACGACCCGGCCGGTGTCGACGATGGCCACGTCGTCGGCGAGCTGCTCGGCCTCGTCCATGTGGTGCGTGGTGAGGATCACCGAGACCCCGTCACCGCGCAGGTCCCGCACGAGGTCCCAGGTGGCGCGGCGGGCCTGCGGGTCGAGACCGGCGGTCGGCTCGTCCAGGAACACCAGCTCCGGGCGGCCGACCACGGCCATCGCGAGCGCGAGCCGCTGCTGCTGGCCGCCCGAGAGCCTGCGGTACGTGGTGCGGCCGCACGAGCCGAGGCCGAGCCGCTCGATCAGCGCGCCGACGTCCAGCGGGTGGGCGTGCAGCTTCGCGACGTGGCGCAGCATCTCGTCCGCGCGGGCCCCGGAGTAGACGCCGCCGGACTGGAGCATCACGCCGATCCGCGGGCGCAGCTCGGCGCCCTGGCGCACCGGGTCCAGGCCGAGGACACGCACCGTGCCGGAGTCGGGCTTCCGGTATCCCTCGCAGGTCTCGACCGTGGTCGTCTTGCCCGCCCCGTTGGGACCGAGCACGGCGGTGACGCCCGCCCGGGCCACCAGGTCGAGGCCGTCCACCGCGGTCTTCGTGCCGTACCGCTTCACCAGGGCCTGGACCTGGACCACGGGCTCGCTTCGCATGGGTCACGAGTCTAGGTAGGCGGACGACCTGCCGGGCGCGGGGGTGTGGAAAACCGTGGGTAACCTCCTCCGGTCCGGGACGGGGCTCACTCGCGGGGGCGGTGCAGCGGCAGCCACCGCTCGGCGTAGGCGACCGCGTCCGGCAGCGGGAACAGGCGTGCCTCGGCGGCGCTGACCCTGCCGCGCAGGACGGGGCGGTCCCGTTCGAAGTCGTGGCCCAGTTCGTCGAAGCGCTCGGAGGTGATCGACACCTCGGTCACCCGCTCCCACCCCACCGGCCCCGGGCGGCCCACCTCCACCAGCGGGGCGGGGATCCGGTACTCGGCGAGGTGGAAGGCGGTGCACGCGTCGTAGCCGGCGCCGAGCAGCAGGACCCGGGCGCCCAGCCGTTCCAGCGTGGCCAGCGGGCTGCGCTCGCCCAGCCGGCAGTCCCTCGCGTGGCCCGCGACCACCTCGGCGGCGCGGGCGCCGAGCGCGGCGAAGGAGGTCTGCGGATGGGCACTGCGCCGGGCGCCGGGCCAGGTGCGCACGGTCTCCGGGACCACCCCCACGCCGCGCGAGGGCGTGATCAGCGGGTCGTAGGCGGGCGTCGCCGCGCGGATCGCCTCCCACCACTCCTCGGGCACCGGCGGGCTCTTCCACAGGGCCGGGTCGGAGAGGTCGCCGGTCTGGGTCGGGACCACCAGGGTGCCGCTCGGACCGAGCACGTCGAGCAGCGCCTGGACGACCGCGACGGGACCTCCGCAGACCCAGCCGAGCGAGCTGAGGGAGGAGTGCACGAGCAGGGTGTCGCCGGTCCGCACACCCAGCTCGCGCAGCCCGGCGGCGAGCGTGCCGCGGGTGACGAGTGGGCCGGTCGGAGGGGGTGTGGGCATGCGGGGGAGTGTTCCGGAAGCCGGTCGCGGACGCCAGCGCATTGCCCCGCGGTTGATCGATCAAAGATCGTTTCCGCAGGTCACCTTAGGTATGCCTAAGTGACGCAGGGCACCGTCCGATGATCCCGACGCGGCTTGCCCGCCCCGAAGGAATTACGCAACAATGGCGTTGTGAAAAACGTCGGTGAGGCTCCGCAGGAGGAACTCGCGACCGGTGAGCGGTCCACCCGCAACCGGGTCGCGCGCTCCATCCTGGACCACGGGCCCTCGACCGTCGCCGAGCTCGCCGGACGCCTGGGCCTGACCCAGGCCGCCGTCCGGCGCCACCTCGACGCGCTCGTCGCCGACGACGTGGTCGAGCCCCGCGAGCAGCGGGTCTACGGCGCACGCACGCGCGGGCGGCCCGCCAAGGTCTTCGCGCTCACCGACTGCGGCCGGGACGCCTTCGACCAGTCGTACGACAAGCTGGCCGCCGACGCCCTGCGCTGGATCGCCGAGCAGGAGGGCGGGGAGCAGGCGATCGCCGCCTTCGCCCGCGCCCGGATCGCCGCCCAGTCGGGCGCCTACCGCGCGGCCGTCGAGTCCGCCCCCGCCGAGCAGCGCACCGAAGCGCTGGCCAAGGCCCTGAGCGCGGACGGGTACGCTGCTACCGCGCGGAGCGCACCCCATCCCCAGCAGGGCGAGCAGCTGTGCCAGCACCACTGCCCGGTCGCCCACGTCGCGGAGCAGTTCCCGCAGCTGTGCGAGGCGGAGACGGAATTTTTCGCCGAGCTGCTCGGTACGCATGTACAGCGTCTCGCGACCATCGCGCACGGCGACGGGGTCTGCACCACGTTCATTCCGAAGACTTCGAAGCCCCCCGAGACTTCCGAGACGGCTTCCAAGACGATTTCCACGACCCACAACGCATCCGCAAGCACGGCCGGGAGGAACCCCGCATGACTCTCCCCACGGAGACTGCTCACCCTGAGCTCGAGGGCCTGGGCAAGTACGAGTACGGCTGGGCCGACTCCGACACGGCCGGCGCCTCCGCCAGGCGCGGCATCGACGAGGACGTCGTCCGGGACATCTCCGCGAAGAAGAACGAGCCGGAGTGGATGACCAAGCTCCGCCTCAAGGGCCTGCGCCTCTTCGAGAAGAAGCCCATGCCGAACTGGGGCTCGGACCTGTCGGGGATCGACTTCGACAACATCAAGTACTTCGTGCGCTCCACGGAGAAGCAGGCGGAGTCCTGGGAGGACCTGCCCGAGGACATCAAGAACACGTACGACAAGCTCGGCATCCCCGAGGCGGAGAAGCAGCGCCTCGTCGCCGGTGTCGCGGCCCAGTACGAGTCGGAGGTCGTCTACCACCAGATCCGCGAGGACCTGGAGGAGCAGGGCGTCATCTTCCTGGACACCGACACGGCCCTGAAGGAGCACCCGGAGCTCTTCAAGGAGTACTTCGGCACCGTCATCCCCGTCGGTGACAACAAGTTCGCCTCGCTGAACAGCGCCGTGTGGTCCGGCGGCTCCTTCATCTACGTGCCGCCGGGCGTGCACGTCGAGATCCCGCTCCAGGCCTACTTCCGCATCAACACGGAGAACATGGGCCAGTTCGAGCGGACCCTGATCATCGTCGACGAGGGCGCCTACGTGCACTACGTCGAGGGCTGCACCGCGCCGATCTACAAGTCGGACTCGCTGCACTCCGCGGTCGTCGAGATCATCGTCAAGAAGAACGCCCGCTGCCGCTACACGACCATCCAGAACTGGTCGAACAACGTCTACAACCTGGTCACCAAGCGCGCCGTGGCGTACGAGGGCGCGACCATGGAGTGGATCGACGGCAACATCGGCTCCAAGGTGACGATGAAGTACCCGGCCGTCTACCTGATGGGCGAGCACGCCAAGGGCGAGACCCTGTCCATCGCCTTCGCGGGCGAGGGCCAGCACCAGGACGCCGGCTCCAAGATGGTCCACATGGCGCCGAACACCTCCTCCAACATCGTCTCGAAGTCCGTGGCGCGCGGCGGCGGCCGCACCTCCTACCGCGGCCTCGTCGAGATCGGCGAGGGCGCCCACGGCTCCAAGTCGAACGTGCTGTGCGACGCGCTGCTCGTCGACACCATCTCCCGCTCCGACACGTACCCCTACGTGGACGTCCGCGAGGACGACGTGTCCATGGGCCACGAGGCGACCGTCTCCAAGGTCTCCGAGGACCAGCTCTTCTACCTGATGAGCCGCGGTCTGAGCGAGTTCGAGGCGATGGCGATGATCGTGCGCGGCTTCGTCGAGCCGATCGCGAAGGAGCTGCCCATGGAGTACGCCCTCGAGCTCAACCGGCTGATCGAGCTGCAGATGGAGGGCGCGGTCGGCTGACCCCCGCCCCCGCAGCAGTCCCCAGATTCAGGAACGTAGGAAGAGAGCAGACCGACAGCCATGGCTGAGGCTCAGAACATCCCCGTGGGGTCCACCACCGCGGGCCAGATCGCGGTGGCCGCCGAGTCGACCGTCGCCACGCGCATGAGCGCACCCGCGTCCTTCGACGTGGCGGACTTCCCGGTCCCGCACGGCCGCGAGGAGGAATGGCGGTTCACCCCGCTGGACCGGCTGCGCGGGCTGCACGACGGCACCGCCGTCGCCACCGGTGACGGCGTGAAGGTCGACATCGACGCCCCGGAGGGCGTCGTCGTCGAGACCGTCGGCCGCGACGACGCGCGCATCGGCCGGGCCGGGACCCCCGTGGACCGGGTCGCCGCCCAGGCCTACTCGGCGTTCGAGAAGGCCGGCGTGATCACCGTCCCCAAGGAGACGGTCCTCACCGAGCCGATCCGCATCGTCGTGCACGGCGAGGGCGGCACCGCCTACGCCCACCAGGTCGTCGAGCTGGGCGCCTTCGCCGAGGCCGTGGTCGTCATCGACCACTCCGGCGACGCGGTGCTCGCCGCCAACGTCGACTACGTCCTGGGCGACGGCGCCAAGCTGACCGTCGTCTCCGTCCAGGACTGGGACGACAAGGCCGTGCACGTCGGCCAGCACAACGCGCTGGTCGGCCGCGACGCGACCTTCAAGTCCTTCGTGGTCACCTTCGGCGGCGACCTGGTCCGGCTGCACCCGCGCGTGGCCTACGCGGGCCCCGGCGGCGAGGCCGAGCTGTTCGGCCTGTACTTCACCGACGCGGGCCAGCACCAGGAGCACCGCCTCCTGGTCGACCACAACGTCCCGCACTGCAAGTCCAACGTCGTCTACAAGGGCGCGCTGCAGGGCGACGACGCGCACGCGGTCTGGATCGGCGACGTGCTCATCGAGGCCGCGGCCGAGGGCACCGACACCTACGAGATGAACCGCAACCTCGTCCTCACCGACGGCGCGCGGGTCGACTCGGTGCCGAACCTGGAGATCGAGACCGGCGAGATCGTCGGCGCCGGTCACGCCTCCGCGACCGGCCGCTTCGACGACGAGCAGCTCTTCTACCTGATGGCGCGCGGCATCCCCGAGATCGACGCCCGCCGCCTGGTGGTCCGCGGCTTCTTCGCCGAGCTGGTCCAGCAGATCGGCGTCGCCGACATCGAGGAGCGCCTCCTCGCCAAGATCGAAGAGGAGCTGGAGGCGTCGGTCGCATGACCTTCGTACGCGTCTGTGGAGCGGACGAGCTGGAGGAGGACACCCCCAAGCGGGTGGAACTCGACGGCACGCCGATCTCCGTCGTGCGCACCGAGGGCGAGGTCTTCGCGATCCACGACATCTGCTCGCACGCGAACGTCTCGCTGGCCGAGGGCGAGGTCGACGACTGCCACATCGAGTGCTGGCTGCACGGCTCGCGCTTCGACCTCCGGTCCGGCAAGCCCGACAGTCTTCCGGCGACGCGCCCCGTCCCCGTATACCCCGTAAAGATCGAAGGGGACGACGTGCTCGTCTCCCTCACCCAGGAGTCCTGAGGCACCCATGGCAACGCTTGAAATCCGAGACCTGCACGTCACCGTCGAGGCCGACAACGCCACGAAGGAGATCCTCAAGGGCGTCGACCTCACCGTGAAGCAGGGCGAGACGCACGCCATCATGGGCCCCAACGGCTCCGGCAAGTCGACCCTCGCCTACTCGCTGGCGGGTCACCCCAAGTACACGATCACCGGCGGCAGCGTCACCCTCGACGGCGAGGACGTCCTGGAGATGTCCGTCGACGAGCGCGCCCGCGCCGGCCTCTTCCTCGCCATGCAGTACCCGGTCGAGGTCCCCGGCGTCTCCGTCTCCAACTTCCTGCGCACCTCCGCCACCGCCGTCCGCGGCGAGGCCCCCAAGCTGCGCACCTGGGTGAAGGAGGTCAAGGAGGCCATGGAGCGCCTCAACATGGACCCCGCCTTCGCCGAGCGCAACGTCAACGAGGGCTTCTCCGGCGGTGAGAAGAAGCGCCACGAGATCCTCCAGCTGGAGCTGCTCAAGCCGAAGGTCGCGATCCTCGACGAGACCGACTCCGGCCTGGACGTCGACGCCCTGCGGGTGGTCTCCGAGGGCGTCAACCGGGTCCGCGAGACCGGCGAGGTCGGCACCCTGCTGATCACGCACTACACGCGCATCCTGCGCTACATCAAGCCCGACCACGTCCACGTCTTCGCCAACGGCCGCATCGCCGAGTCCGGCGGTCCCGAGCTGGCCGACAAGCTGGAGGCCGAGGGCTACGAGGCATACACGAAGGGCGGCGCATCCGAGTGACACAGCTGCCGGGCCTCCTCGACACCGAGGCGATCCGCAAGGACTTCCCGATCCTGGACCGAGTGCTCCACGACGGGCGGAAACTCGTCTACCTCGACAACGCCGCGACCTCGCAGACGCCGCGCCAGGTCATCGACGTGCTCGACGAGTACTACGAGCAGCACAACGCCAACGTCCACCGTGGTGTGCACGTCCTCGCCGAGGAGGCCACGGCGCTGTACGAGGGCGCGCGGGACAAGGTCGCGGAGTTCATCAACGCGCCCTCGCGCGACGAGGTGGTCTTCACCAAGAACGCCTCGGAGTCCCTCAACCTGGTCGCGAACATGCTGGGCTGGGCCGACGAGCCCTACCGCGTGGACCACGAGACCGAGATCGTCATCACGGAGATGGAGCACCACTCCAACATCGTGCCGTGGCAGCTGCTCGCGCAGCGCACCGGCGCGAAGCTCCGCTGGTTCGGTCTCACCGACGACGGCCGTCTGGACCTGTCCAACATCGACGAGATCATCACCGAGAAGACGAAGATCGTCTCCTTCGTGCTGGTCTCCAACATCCTGGGCACCCAGAACCCGGTCGAGGCGATCGTGCGCCGGGCCCAGGAGGTGGGCGCGCTGGTGTGCGTCGACGCCTCCCAGGCCGCGCCGCACATGCCGCTGGACGTGCAGGCCCTCCAGGCCGACTTCGTGGCCTTCACCGGCCACAAGATGTGCGGCCCGACCGGCATCGGCGTGCTGTGGGGCCGCCAGGAGC
Source organism: Streptomyces hyderabadensis (assembly GCF_020404845.1). Lineage (GTDB taxonomy): Bacteria > Actinomycetota > Actinomycetes > Streptomycetales > Streptomycetaceae > Streptomyces > Streptomyces hyderabadensis. Next base: position 20,255 of record NZ_JAIOJZ010000073.1, read on the forward strand.
TGCTTGAGGACCTCCCGCCGTTCCTCGGCGGCGGCGAGATGATCGAGACCGTCTCGATGCACTCCTCCACCTACGCCCCGGCCCCGCACAAGTTCGAGGCGGGCACGCCCCCGATCGCCCAGGCGGTCGGACTCGGCGCGGCCATCGACTACCTGAACTCGATCGGCATGGACAAGATCCTCGCGCACGAGCACGCGCTGACCGAGTACGCGGTGGGGCGCCTGCTGGAGGTCCCCGACCTGCGCATCATCGGCCCCACCACGGCCGAGGAGCGCGGCGCGGCGATCTCCTTCACGCTGGGGGACATCCACCCGCACGACGTGGGCCAGGTCCTGGACGAACAGGGCATCGCGGTCCGGGTCGGCCACCACTGCGCCCGCCCCGTGTGCCTGCGCTACGGAATTCCTGCGACCACGCGAGCGTCGTTCTATCTGTACTCCACGCCGGCCGAGATCGACGCACTGGTCGACGGCCTGGAGCACGTACGGAACTTCTTCGGCTGACGGGACGAGCGACGAGCATGAAGCTGGACTCCATGTACCAGGAAGTCATCCTGGACCACTACAAGCACCCGCACGGGCGGGGCTTGCGGGATGGCGACGCCGAGGTCCACCACGTCAACCCCACCTGCGGGGACGAGATCACGCTCCGCGTGAAGTACGACGGCACCACGATCAGCGACGTCAGCTACGAGGGCCAGGGCTGTTCCATCAGCCAGGCGAGCGCCTCCGTGCTGAACGACCTGCTGGTCGGCAAGGACCTCGCCCAGGCGCAGCGGATCCAGGAGACCTTCCTGGAGCTGATGCAGTCCAAGGGCAGGATCGAGCCCGACGACGAGATGGAGGAGGTCCTGGAGGACGCGGTCGCGTTCGCCGGGGTCTCGAAGTACCCGGCCCGGGTCAAGTGCGCCCTGCTGAGCTGGATGGCCTGGAAGGACGCGACGGCCCAGGCGCTGGACGGCGCCGACGCCGAGAAGGAGACGACGGCATGAGCGAGACCCTGGAGATGAAGCCGGCCTCGGAGGAGGAACTCCGCGAGGCCCTGATGGACGTCGTGGACCCCGAGCTGGGCATCGACGTCGTCAACCTCGGCCTGATCTACGGCATCCACGTCGACGACGCGAACATCGCCACCGTCGACATGACCCTGACCTCGGCGGCCTGTCCGCTGACCGACGTGATCGAGGACCAGGCCAAGTCCGCCACGGACGGCCTGGTCAGCGAGCTGCGCATCAACTGGGTCTGGATGCCGCCGTGGGGCCCGGACAAGATCACGGACGACGGCCGCGAGCAGCTGCGCGCGCTCGGGTTCAACGTCTGAGCAACCTCCCCGCACGACGGGCTGAGAACGGCGGCACCTTCGGGTGTCGCCGTTTTCGTGTACCCGCCCGCCATCGTTATGTACGCTCGTACACATGGGATATCTGCTCCTGGCCGGAGCCATCGCCGCCGAGGTCGCCGGCACCACCGCCATGAAGTACAGCGAGGGATTCAGCAGGCTGGTGCCCTCACTCCTGACCGCCCTCGCCTACGTCCTGTCCTTCGCGCTGCTCGCCCAGACCCTGAAGATCCTCGCCGTCGGCACGGCGTACGCCATCTGGGCCGGGGTGGGCACGGCCGCCATCGCCACCATCGGCGTGGCCTTCATGGGCGAGGGGATGACCCTCACCAAGGCCGCCGGCATCGCGCTGATCATCGTCGGCGTCGTCGTCCTCAATCTGGGCGGGGCACACTGATGCCCCGGCGCCACGACCCGGAGCGCCGCCAGCGCATCATCGACGCGGCGATCAGGGTCGTCGGACAGAAGGGCATCGCCGGCCTCAGCCACCGCACGGTCGCCGCCGAGGCCGACGTGCCGCTCGGCTCCACCACGTACCACTTCGCGACCCTCGACGACCTCATGGTCGCCGCCCTGCGCCAGGCCAACGAGGGCTTCGCCCGGGTCGTCGCCGCCCACCCCGCCCTGTCCGACCCCGAGGCCGACCTGCCCGCCGAACTCGCCCGGGTCCTCGGCGAATGGCTGGGCGGCGACCGCACCGGCGTGGAGCTGGAGTACGAGCTGTACCTGGCCGCCCTGCGCCGCCCCGCGCTGCGTCCGGTCGCCGCCGAGTGGGCCGAGGGCGTGGGTGCCCTGCTCGCCGCCCGCACGGACCCGGTGACGGCCCGCGCCCTGGTCGCCGTCCTCGACGGCATCTGCCTCCAGGTCCTGCTGACGGACACGCCGTACGACGAGGAGTACGCGCGCGAGGTGCTGGCCAGGCTGGTCCCCGCGCCCGGCACCCGAGACGGACGCGGTCCCGGCTCGCTTCCACCGGCGGCGGCCGGTTAGGTTGCCCTCATGACCGACACGACTGCTCCCCGCTCCACCGGCGCCGTGGCCGCCGGCCTCGCCACGATCGCCGCCGACGGCACCGTCCTCGACACCTGGTTCCCGGCCCCCGAACTGACCGACGAGCCCGGTCCCTCCGGCACCGAGCGCCTCACCGCCGAACGGGCCGCCGAACTCCTGGGCGGCGGCGCCACCGCCGCGGTCGGTCCGGACGCCCGCCGCGGCGTCGAGGTGGTCGCGGTCCGCACGGTCATCTCCTCGCTGGACGAGAAGCCGCTCGACACGCACGACGTCTACCTGCGCCTGCACCTGCTCTCCCACCGCCTGGTGAAGCCGCACGGCCTGAGCCTGGAGGGCCAGTTCGCCTTCCTCGCCAACGTCGCCTGGACCTCGCTCGGCCCGGTCGCCGTGGACGACATCGAGAAGGTCCGCCTCAACGCCCGTGCCGAGGGCCTGCACCTCCAGGTCACCTCGATCGACAAGTTCCCCCGCATGACGGACTACGTCGTCCCCAAGGGCGTCCGCATCGCCGACGCCGACCGGGTCCGGCTCGGCGCGCACCTCTCCGCGGGCACCACGGTCATGCACGAGGGCTTCGTCAACTTCAACGCGGGCACGCTGGGCACCTCCATGGTCGAGGGCCGCATCTCCGCGGGCGTCGTCGTCGGCGACGGCTCCGACATCGGCGGCGGCGCCTCCACCATGGGCACCCTCTCCGGCGGCGGCAACGTCCGCATCACCATCGGCGAGCGCTGCCTGGTCGGCGCCGAGGCGGGCGTCGGCATCGCGCTGGGCGACGAGTGCGTGGTCGAGGCCGGCCTCTACGTCACCGCGGGCACCCGCGTCACGATGCCCGACGGCCAGGTCGTCAAGGCCCGCGAACTCTCCGGCGCCTCCAACATCCTCTTCCGCCGCAACTCGGTCACCGGCACGGTCGAGGCCCGCCCGAACAACGCGGTGTGGGGCGGCCTGAACGAGGTACTGCACAGCCACAACTGAGCCGCCGCGCAGTGTGTTTGCCGGGCGCCCTTTCCGTCTGGGGCGGGGAGGGCGCTCAGGTGTCGGCGGGGGTGGCCTGCTGCTGGCGGCGGCGGACGATCTCCGTGATCCAGGCGGGGGCGTAGGGGGAGGTGCAGCCCGGGGGAGTGGGGTAGTCCTTGAGGACCCCCAGGCGCTCGCCGACGGCGAGGGCGCGGGCGCGGTGTTCGGGGTGGTCGATGCCGATCTGGGCCAGGCAGTGGTTCATCGCCCACTGGAGGCGGTCCGGGGCGTCCTTCATCTCGGACTCGACGGTGTCCAGCAGGGCCGTGAGGTCGAGACCGGCCGGCTTCTTCGCGACGCGTTCGGTGGTGAGCGCCCAGCCGGCGCTCGCGACCACCGGGTCCGGGTCGGCCAGCCAGGCCAGGCGCAGCTGCTCGGCGTGCGGGTTCTTCTTGACGACGTAGTTCACCAGCCAGTCGTGCACCTTGGGGGTGCGGGCCTCGCGCAGCATGGTGTCCAGCTCGTCGCGGTCGTAGGACTTCGGGCGGCAGACCAGCAGGGCCAGCAGGCGTGCGGCGGTGTCGCCCGTGGCCCAGAGGCCGCGCGCGAGGTCGGGCTGCGTCTTCAGGCGCTTCGCGAGGGCGCGCAGCTTGGTGAGGTTCACACCGTGGTCGTCGCCGTGCTTCTCGTTGACCGCCCGGATCCGGGGGTCCTCCAGGCCGGCCAGCTCGGCCGTCACCTCGGCCACCGTCGGTCCGCTCGGCGTCCTGTCCGGCGTCTTCTCCGGCACTTCGGTCCCTCCTGTCGCCCCCTGTCGCCCCTGTCGGTCGTCCGCGGGAGTCCAGCCTACGGGGGCGGGGCTCACCGTTTCAGGGCCCGGTACCTCTTCAGCAGCGCGGACACGCGGGCCGGGTCGGCCGCTCCGTTCAGCTCGGTCAGGAGGTCGTCGGGGCACAGCTCGTAGAGGTCGCCCCACCAGCGGCGGCCCGTGTTGTCCCAGACCCGGTATCCGCCCGGGACGCCCCGGGCCACGTAGCGTCTTCTGCTCATCACGAGCAACGTACCGGCACATACGGATGACCGCCCGTGACTTTTCGGCGGCCGCCGCGGATGAAGGGGTGGACGCAGAGTCCGATCAGACGCCGATCCGAAGAGACGAGGACCTGGGATGACGCCTGAGATCACGCCCGAGACGCCGAACGAGCGGGTGCGGGCCGCAGCGCGCCGCCTGCTGGCCGGTGCGGGGGCCGCGGTGCTGGTGTGCTGCGGGTCGGTGTGGGCCGCGGGGGCCGCGCATGCCGACGAGACGACGACCGGCTCGCACAACGGGCCCCGCGTGGGCCTCCTCAACGTCCACGTCGGGCAGATCGACGACCCCGCGGAGGACGTACTGGAACACACCCTGCTGTTCGGCGACGGCTACTCCTGGGACTGACCGGCGAGGGCGGCCAGTTCCTCGTAGGCCGCCAGCAGGCCGGTCGTGGTCTCCCGGTCCGCGGGCCGCAGCGGCCCGCGGACCGGGCCCGCCGGCAGGCCCAGCGCGCCGAGCAGGGCCTTCGCGGTGACCGTGCCGGGCAGGCCGGCCACCGTCATCGACTCGACGAGCGGGAGTGCGCGGCGCTGGAGCACGGCGGCCCGCCCGGTGTCGCCCGCGTCGAAGGCGCCGAGTACGGACGGGAACAGGCCCGGCACCACGTTCGCCACGGTGCTGACACAGCCCGCCGCCCCCAGCGCGTACAGGGCGAGGACCTGCTCGTCGCAGCCCGCGTAGTACGCCAAGTCCGTGCGGGACAGCACCTTCTGGGTGCCGAGGAGGTCGTACGAGCAGTCCTTGACGGCGACGATCCGGGGGTGCTCGGCCAGGCGGACGAGGGTGTCGGGTTCGATGCGGGTGCCGGTGCGGCCCGGGATGTCGTAGAGCATCACGGGCAGACCGCTCGCGTCGGCGACCTCGCGGAAGTGCGCCTCCAGGGCGTCCTGCGGCGGCCTGCTGTAGTACGGCGCGACCACCAGCACTCCGTCAGCGCCGGCCTTCTCGGCGGCCAGGGCCAGTTCGACGGTGTGCCGGGTGTCCGCGGTGCCGACCCCGGCGACGAGTGCCGCGCGGTCCCCGACCGCCTCCCGGACCGCCGTCACCAGCGCCGCCTTCTCGGCATCCGTGGTGGTCGACGACTCGCCCGTGGTGCCGGAGAGCACCAGGCCGTCGCAGCCCCGCGAGACCAGGTGCTCGGCGAGCCGGCGTGCGCCTTCGAGGTCGAGTGCGCCGGACGCGGTGAAGGGCGTGACCATGGCGCACAGGGCGCGGCCGAAGGGAGCGGCGGGACGGGCGTCGTCTGTCGTCATGGGAGTAGTGTCGGCGGGCCGACCTTGTAGCTCCACTTAATTCTTCTACGAGGTGCGTGGAAGTGATGCTTCAGGGTGGCGGGTGGCCGGGGCCCGTTGCGGCGGCGGGCGAGGGCAGGGGTAGTGCCGCTCGGCCCGGGGTACCCGGGGTGCTCCGGACCGAGAGGAGGCGGGAACACCGTGACCGGAACCATGCACACCAGGCCGGTGCGCGACGAGCAGCACTCCGTGGGCGAACTCGTCGGACAGGCCACCGAACAGCTCTCCCGGCTCGTGCGCCAGGAAGTGGCCCTCGCCAAGATGGAACTGGCCGAGAAGGGCAAGCGGGCCGGGCGCGGCGGCGGAATGCTCGGTGCCGCGGGCGCCATCGCGTACGTGGGCCTGTTCGCCCTGGCCGGTACGGCCGCCGCCGCGCTCTCGCTGGTCCTGCCCGTCTGGGCCGCGGCGCTCATCGTGACGGCGGCGCTCTTCGTCATCGCCGGGGTACTGGCCATGACCGGTCGCGCCCAGCTCCGCCGGGCCGTGCCGCCCAAGCCCGAGGAGACCCTCGGCAGTGTCAGGGCCGACGTCGACCAGATCAGGGAAAGGGCACATCGATGACCGACGCGACGAGCCGGGACGGTTCGAGGAGCGGCTCCACCGCACAGCCGGTCGGCGGGGCGAAGGGCCCCGACGAGCTGCGGCGGCAGATCGAAGAGACCCGTGGCCAGCTCGGCGACACCGTGGAGGAGCTGGCGGGCAAGGCCGACGTGAAGGGCCGCGCCAAGGCCCGGGCCGCCGACCTGAAGGACAAGGCGGGCGCCATGAGCGTGCAACTGCGCAGTTCCGCCGCGCACGCCGGGCACACCGTGCAGGACAAGGCCGGGCGGGCCGGGCACAGCGTGCAGGACAAGGCGGGCCGCGCCGGGCACGGCGCGCACGACACGGCGGGCCGGGCCGGGTTCGGACATCCCCGCGCCGTGCTGGCCGCCGGTGTGGCGGTGGGCGCGGTGGCACGCCGGAAGCTGTCGGGTATTGAGCCTAGCGTCCGCTGGATGAGCGAGT
>NZ_JAIOJZ010000074.1 GCF_020404845.1 Streptomyces hyderabadensis
AGCAGCATCAGGGACAGCGCGGTGCTGAGCGCCAGTACGACGCCGTCGTGGCCGAAGAGGGCGATGACACCGCCCGTGCCGAGCACCGAGGCCGCCGAGATGTAGTCGCCGGCGATCGCGAGGCCGTTGCGCATGGGGGACAGGGAGCTGTACCCGGTGTAGAACTCGTCGAGGTCGTCCCGGTCGGGGCCGGTCATCACGCACAGCAGCAGCGTGACGGTGGCGACGGCGGTGAAACCGACCAGGGACATGGTCTGCGCGTTGCCGCTGAACTCCGTCACCGGCCCGCCCCCCGCCGGGCGTCCAGCGCGGCCTCCTGGCGGATGCGGTCCGCGAGCGGGTCGACGCGGCGCCGGGCGGTGTACTCGTACAGCGCGATCGCGAGCCAGGTGACGGGGAGTTGGGCCAGGGCGAGCAGCAGCCCGGTGGGCAGCCCGGCGACGGCGGTGCCGGTCATCAGCCCGGGCGCGTACGCGGACAGGGCCAGGAACAGCGTGAAGTAGCCGAGCGCGGTGAGTGTGGCGGTGCGCCGCTGCCATCGGTAGGCGCCGCGCAGGATCCGCAGGTCGCTGTGGTGCCCCAGCGGGTCGCGGCGGGGTGCGCGGTGGGTGCGGGACCTCGGAGGGTACGCGGGCGGGGGCGGCGGTGGTGGTGGGCGGTGCGGGTACGACGGGGACGGGTCGTAGGTCATCCCGGTTCTCCTTGCGCGGCTTGGGTCCGAGCGGCGGACCGCAGGAGGTGGGGGGTGGGGGCCACGCACGTTACTCGCGGGTTGGGCGGCACGCTGCGTTTTGGCCAAACTGATCGGTCGGTTTGTGTGCGTGCCCGGGCGGCGGGCGGTGCGACGTGCCAGGGATGCCGGTCCCGCGGTGCGACGTGCCGGGGCCGCCGGTCCCGCGGTGCGACGTGCCGGGGTAGCCGGTCCCGCGGTGCGGGCTTGCTCCTGACGCCGCGTGAGGGTGGATGCTCGGTGCGTCCCAGGGTGGAGGACGACCCCGAGATCCGCTCCACCGAAGGGTGGACTGCCCCTAGGGGTACCTCCGTACTACGGGTCGGGGAGGGTTCGTACCGACGGAGGACGAGAGCGGCCCGGGGGCGTCCTTAGTCTGGCTTTACACCGCTGGGGGGCGGTGAACCGGACCCGCGGGGGTGGGGTTTTCCTCAGTAGAAGACTGCGCTGAACACCAGCGCGGTCGCCCCCCGGTTCCGGCCAGACTTTGCGAGACGGCAGCACGGCACCGCAGCACGGCACCCACACCACGACGGTCGCGGCACCGGCGGCTCACTCGATGACCGACATAGGAGAAATGACATGACATCGGCCGTAAGTATTCCCATGCACGGGAGCACTGGAGGGCGTACGGCCGTTGCCGCGCGGGCGCGGCAGGTCGTGAAGGCCTACGGATCGGGCGAGACCCGGGTGGTCGCCCTCGACCACGTGGACGTGGACATCGCGCGCGGCCAGTTCACCGCGATCATGGGCCCCTCGGGGTCCGGCAAGTCCACGCTGATGCACTGCCTGGCCGGCCTGGACACCGTCACCAGCGGTCAGATCTACCTGGACGAGACGGAGATCACCGGCCTGAAGGACAAGAAGCTCACGCAGCTGCGCCGGGACCGGATCGGCTTCATCTTCCAGGCGTTCAACCTGCTCCCGACGCTCAACGCGATCGAGAACATCACGCTGCCCATGGACATCGCCGGCCGCAAGTACGACCGCGCGTGGCTGGACCGGGTCGTGGAGACCGTGGGGCTCGCCGGGCGGCTCAAGCACCGGCCCACGCAGCTCTCCGGCGGCCAGCAGCAGCGGGTGGCGGTGGCGCGGGCCCTGGCCGCCCGCCCCGAGATCATCTTCGGTGACGAGCCGACCGGAAACCTGGACTCGCGGGCGGGCGCCGAAGTGCTCGGCTTCCTGCGCCGTTCGGTCACCGAGCTGGGCCAGACCATCGTGATGGTCACCCACGACCCGGTGGCCGCCAGCTACGCGGACCGGGTGCTGTACCTCGCCGACGGCCGGATCGTGGACGAGATGCACAAGCCCACCGCGGAGGCCGTGCTGGACCGGATGAAGGACTTCGACGCCCGGGGGCGCACGTCATGACCGTCGTGAAGACCTCGATGCGCAACTTCCTCGCGCACAAGGGCCGCATGGCGCTCTCGGCGGTGGCGGTGCTGCTGTCGGTGGCGTTCGTGTGCGGCACCCTGGTGTTCACCGACACGATGAACACCACCTTCGACAAGCTCTTCGCCGTCACCTCCTCCGACGTGACGGTCGCCCCGAAGGACGCCGAGGCCGAGGACACCCCGCAGAACGGGGTGCCCGAGTCGCTGCCCGCGTCCACACTGGAGAAGATCCGCTCGGTCGACGGCGTGAAGTCCGTCGAGGGCGCGGTCGTCTCGATGAACGTGACCGTCGTCGACTCGGACAACGACAACGTGGGAGCCACCAGCGGCGCCCCGACCCTCGCCGGGAACTGGACCAAGAACGACCTGCGGTCCATGGAGATCACCTCCGGCCACGCCCCGCGCGGCCCGGGCGAGACGATGGTCGACTCCGACACCGCCGACAAGCACGACCTGAAGATCGGCGACGAGCTGCGCACCATCGCGCAGACCGGCGACTTCAAGGCCAGGATCGTCGGCATCGCCTCCTTCACCGTCACCAACCCCGGTGCCGCGGTCGTCTACTTCGACACCGCCACCGCCCAGCGTGAACTGCTCGGCGGCGCGGACCGGTTCAGCCAGTTCAACGTCACCGCCGCCACCGGTGTCACCGACGCGCAGCTCAAGCAGAGCGTCTCCGCCGCCCTGGACGGCACCTTCAAGATCCAGACGGCCAAGGAGGCGTCCGACGAAGGCCGCGAGGACGTCGGCGAGTTCATGGACGTCATCAAGTACGCCATGCTCGGCTTCGCCGGGATCGCGTTCCTGGTCGGCATCTTCCTGATCATCAACACCTTCTCCATGCTGGTCGCCCAGCGCACCCGCGAGATCGGCCTGATGCGGGCCATCGGCTCCTCCCGCCGGCAGGTCAACCGCTCGGTGCTGGTCGAGGCGTTCCTCCTCGGCATCGTCGGCTCGGTGCTCGGCGTCGCGGCCGGTGTCGGTATCGCCGTCGGCCTGATGAAGCTGATGTCGGCGGCGGGCATGAACCTGTCCACCGACGACCTCACCATCAAGACGGCGACCCCCGTGACCGGCCTGATCCTCGGCGTCGTGGTCACCGTCCTGGCCGCCTACCTGCCCGCCCGCCGGGCCGGGAAGATCTCTCCGATGGCCGCCCTGCGCGACGCCGGCACGCCGGCCGACGGCAAGGCCGGCTGGATACGCGGCCTGATCGGCCTGGTGCTCACCGGCGCCGGCGCCGCCGCCCTGCTCACGGCCGCCTCCGCCGACAAGGCGAGCGACGGTTCGATGATGCTCGGCGCGGGCATCGTGCTCTCCCTGATCGGCTTCGTCGTCATCGGCCCGCTGCTGGCCGGGTTCGTGGTCCGGGTGATCAGCGCGGTGCTGCTGCGCGCCTTCGGCCCGGTGGGCCGGCTGGCCGAGCGCAACGCCCTGCGCAACCCGCGCCGCACCGGCGCCACCGGTGCCGCGCTGATGATCGGCCTCGCGCTGGTGGCCTGCCTGTCCGTCGTCGGCTCCTCGATGGTCGCCTCGGCCACCAGTGAGCTGGACAAGACGGTCGGCGCCGACTTCATCGTCCAGGGCAACCAGCGGATCGTGCCGCAGGCCGAGAAGGCCATGACCGACACGCCCGGCCTGGAGCACGTCACCCGCTACAAGACGCTCGACGCCACGCTGACCTCGCCCGACGGCAAGACCGACGACGACGGCGTCACGGCCGCCGACCCGACCTACGCCGAGGACGTGCGCCGCGTGACGACGGAGGGCAAGCTCTCCGCCGCCTACGGCACCGACGCCATGTCGGTCGGCTCGGACTACGCCGCCAAGCACGGCGTGCACGTCGGCGACACCCTCTCGGTCGCCTTCAAGGGCGGTGAGACCGCGAAGCTCAAGGTCGCCGCGATCACCAGCGACGACGTGGCCATCGACCAGGGCGCCCGGTACATCAGCATCGCGACGATGGAGAAGTACCTGCCGGCCGAGAACGTCCCGCCGAACACGATCATGTTCGCCAAGGCGGAGGACGGCCGGGCCGACCAGGCGTACGCCGCGCTGAAGAAGTCGCTGGACGCCTACCCGCAGTACCAGGTGGCCGACCAGACCGACTACAAGCAGGAGCTGAAGGACCAGATCGGCCAGCTGCTGAACATGGTGTACGGCCTGCTCGCCCTGGCGATCATCGTCGCCGTCCTCGGTGTGGTGAACACCCTGGCGCTGTCGGTGGTCGAGCGGACCCGGGAGATCGGCCTGATGCGGGCCATCGGCCTCTCCCGCCGCCAGCTGCGCCGCATGATCCGCATGGAGTCCGTGGTCATCGCCCTCTTCGGTGCCCTGCTCGGCCTCGGCTTGGGCATGGGCTGGGGCGCCACCGCCCAGAAGCTGCTCGCCCTGGAGGGCCTGAACGTCCTCGACATCCCCTGGCCGACGATCATCGGGGTCTTCATCGGCTCGGCCTTCGTGGGTCTGTTCGCCGCCCTGGTCCCGGCCTTCCGGGCGGGCCGCATGAACGTCCTGAACGCCATCGCGACCGAGTAGCACCCGGCCCGACAGCCACCGCACACGGGGGTTGCGGAGGAGAGCCCGGCGCCGACGTCCCAACGGGACGGAGGCGCCGGGCCTCTTTCGGGTCACTTCTTGGCCTACCGAGTCGGGTGGTGGGTGGGCGCAGGCCCGGGGGTCCAGGGGGCGGAGCCCCCTGGTACGTCCACCGAGGCACCGGCCACCACTCGGCCGACGTCGTCCACAGCCCCCGACGCGCCCGAGCGGAGAGACGTACGCTGGAGACACCCCGGCCCGCAGCGCGCGTCGGGCCCGTCGTGTTGTACACCCCCGCACGGAAAGCGCCCCGAATGAGCCTGCACGGTCTGCTAGACGCCGTCGTCAAGGACACCGCCCTCGCGGAAGCGATCTCGGCGGCCGCAGACGGCAACCGCATGCACGTCGACATGGTCGGCCCGCCCGCCGCCCGCCCCTTCGCGATCGCCGCCCTGGCCCGCGAGACGGGCCGCCCGGTGCTGGCGGTGACGGCGACGGGACGCGAGGCGGAGGACCTGGCCGCGGCGCTGCGCTCCCTGCTGCCGCCCGAGGGCATCGTGGAGTACCCGTCCTGGGAGACCCTCCCGCACGAGCGGCTCAGCCCCCGCAGCGACACCGTGGGCCGCCGCCTCGCCGTCCTGCGGCGCCTGGCCCACCCCCGCCCCGACGACCCCGAGACCGGCCCGGTCTCCGTCGTCGTCGCGCCCGTGCGCTCCGTGCTCCAGCCGCAGGTCAAGGGCCTGGGCGACCTGGAGCCTGTGGCCCTGCGCACCGGGCAGAGCGCCGACCTGGAGGAGGTCGTCGAAGCCCTGGCGGCAGCGGCGTACGCGCGGGTCGAGCTGGTGGAGAAGCGCGGCGAGTTCGCCGTGCGCGGCGGCATCCTGGACGTCTTCCCGCCGACCGAGGAGCACCCGCTCCGCGTCGAGTTCTGGGGCGACGACGTCGAGGAGATCCGTTACTTCAAGGTCGCCGACCAGCGTTCCCTGGAGGTCGCCGAACACGGCCTGTGGGCCCCGCCCTGCCGCGAGCTGCTGCTGACCCCGGACGTGCGGGAGCGGGCCGCCGCCCTCGCCGAGGACCACCCCGAGCTGGGCGAACTGCTCGGCAAGATCGCCGAGGGCATCGCGGTGGAGGGCATGGAGTCCCTGGCGCCGGTCCTCGTGGACGACATGGAGCTGCTGCTCGACGTGCTGCCCAAGGGCGCGATGTCCGTGGTCTGCGACCCGGAGCGGGTACGCACGCGGGCCGCCGACCTGGTGGCGACGTCGCAGGAGTTCCTCCAGGCCTCCTGGGCCGCCACCGCGGGCGGGGGCGAGGCGCCGATCGACGTGGACGCGGCCTCCCTGTGGTCAATCGCGGACGTCCGGGAGCGGGCCCGCGAGCTGGACATGATGTGGTGGTCGGTCTCGCCGTTCGCCGCCGACGAAGCACTCGACGACGCCGACACCCTCAAGCTCGGCATGCACGCCCCCGAGACCTACCGCGGCGACACCGCCAGGGCGCTGGCCGACACCAAGGGCTGGCTCGCCGACGGCTGGCGCGCGGTCTACCTCACCGAGGGCCACGGCCCGGCCGCCCGCACCGTCGAGGTCCTCGGCGGCGAGGGCATCGCCGCCCGCCTCGACCAGGACCTCGCCACCCTCAGCCCCTCCGTCGTGCACGTCTCCTGCGGCTCGGTCGACCACGGCTTCGTCGACCCGGCCCTCAAGCTGGCCGTGCTCACCGAGACCGACCTGACCGGCCAGAAGGCGGCCGGCCGCGAGGGCGCCCGGATGCCCGCCCGGCGCCGCAAGACCATCGACCCGCTCACCCTGGAGACGGGCGACTACATCGTCCACGAGCAGCACGGCGTCGGCCGCTACATCGAGATGGTGCAGCGCACCGTCCAGGGCGCCACCCGCGAGTACCTGGTCGTGGAGTACGCCCCCGCCAAGCGCGGCCAGCCCGGCGACCGGCTCTACATCCCCACCGACCAGCTGGAGCAGATCACCAAGTACGTCGGCGGCGAGGCCCCCACCCTGCACCGCCTCGGCGGCGCCGACTGGACCAAGACCAAGGCCCGCGCCAAGAAGGCGGTCAAGGAGATCGCCGCCGACCTGATCAAGCTCTACAGCGCGCGGATGGCGGCGCCCGGCCACGCCTTCGGCGCGGACACCCCCTGGCAGCGCGAGCTGGAGGACGCCTTCCCCTACGCGGAGACCCCGGACCAGCTCACCACCATCGCCGAGGTCAAGGACGACATGGAGAAGACGGTCCCGATGGACCGCCTGATCTGCGGCGACGTCGGGTACGGCAAGACGGAGATCGCGGTCCGCGCCGCCTTCAAGGCCGTCCAGGACGGCAAGCAGGTCGCCGTGCTGGTCCCCACCACCCTGCTGGTGCAGCAGCACTTCGGGACCTTCAGCGAGCGCTACGCCCAGTTCCCGGTGAACGTGCGGGCGCTGTCCCGCTTCCAGAGCGACACCGAGTCGAAGGCGACCCTGGAGGGCCTGCGCGAGGGCTCGGTGGACATCGTCATCGGCACCCACCGCCTGTTCTCCTCCGAGACGAAGTTCAAGGACCTCGGTCTGGTCATCGTCGACGAGGAGCAGCGCTTCGGCGTCGAGCACAAGGAGCAGCTGAAGAAGCTGCGCGCCAACGTCGACGTGCTCACCATGTCCGCCACCCCCATCCCGCGCACCCTGGAGATGGCGGTCACCGGCATCCGCGAGATGTCCACGATCACCACCCCGCCGGAGGAGCGGCACCCGGTGCTGACCTTCGTCGGCCCCTACGAGCACAAGCAGATCGGCGCCGCCATCCGCCGCGAACTGCTGCGCGAGGGCCAGGTCTTCTACATCCACAACCGGGTCGAGTCCATCGACCGCGCGGCGGCCAAGCTGCGCGAGATCGTCCCCGAGGCGCGCATCGCCACCGCCCACGGCCAGATGTCGGAGCAGGCCCTGGAGCAGGTCGTCGTCGACTTCTGGGAGAAGAAGTTCGACGTGCTGGTCTCCACCACCATCGTCGAGTCCGGCATCGACATCTCCAACGCCAACACCCTCATCGTCGAGCGCGGTGACAACTTCGGCCTCAGCCAGCTGCACCAGCTGCGCGGCCGGGTCGGGCGCGGCCGCGAACGCGGCTACGCCTACTTCCTCTACCCGCCGGAGAAGCCCCTGACGGAGACCGCGCACGAGCGGCTCGCCACCATCGCCCAGCACACCGAGATGGGCGCGGGCATGTACGTGGCGATGAAGGACCTGGAGATCCGCGGCGCGGGCAACCTGCTCGGCGGCGAGCAGTCCGGCCACATCGCGGGCGTCGGCTTCGACCTGTACGTGCGCATGGTGGGCGAGGCGGTCGCCGACTACCGGGCCTCCCTGGAGGGCGGCGTCGAGGAGGAGCCGCCGCTGGAGGTCAAGATCGAGCTGCCCGTCGACGCGCACGTCCCGCACGACTACGCCCCCGGCGAGCGGCTGCGGCTCCAGGCGTACCGGTCCATCGCCTCCGCCAACAGCGAGGAGGACATCAAGGCCGTACGCGAGGAGCTGGTCGACCGGTACGGCAAGCTGCCCGAGCCGGTGGAGAACCTGCTGCTGGTCGCGGGCCTGCGGATGCTCGCGCGGGCGTGCGCCGTCGGCGAGATCGTGCTCCAGGGCAACAACATCAGGTTCGCGCCGGTGGAGTTGCGCGAGTCCCAGGAGCTGAGGCTCAAGCGGCTCTACCCCGGCAGCGTCATCAAGCCGGGCACGCACCAGGTGCTCGTACCGCGCCCGAAGACCGCGAAGGTGGGCGGCAAGCCGCTGGTCGGCCGGGAACTGCTCGGCTGGGTGGGCGAGTTCCTCACCTCGATCCTCGGGTCGTAGCACCCGCAGCCGCGGCCCGTCCGCACACGGGCCGCGGCTGCGGGGGCCGCGCACTCAGGAGCAAGCGGGAGCACGCGGGAGCACGCAGGAACACGCAGAAGCCGTCCACGGGGACAGTTCCGTGGACGGCTTCGCCGTGTCCGGTCGCGGGGAGCGGCTACCGCTGCTCCCGGCCGCCGCCCTGATCGCGCCCGAAGCCGAGCTTGCCCTCGGCCTGCTGCTGCGCGGCGTCGACCTGCTTCTCGTACTTGCCGCCGGTCCTCTGGTTGACCTGGCGTTCGGCGGCGTCGGACATCTTCCTTGACTTGTCCTTGTCCTTGCCCGCCATGCTCTTCATCTTGTCGAGGATGCCCATGCAGAGCTCCTTCCGAGACGTGACTCACTGTCGACGGTACGACAGATATGTTCCGTGTGCCCACTAACGCCCGCCTAAGGCCCGGTATGGTGCTCACCTCTCCCTCGCTACGGTGGTTGCCGCGAACGGCAAGGGGAGGGGCGCGCATGAGGCGGCACAGCAGGATCCGTACCGGATGGGCCGCGGGGGCGGTCCTCGCCCTGGCCCTGGTGACCGGCTGCGAAGGCCTGGACGCGGACGGCGACGCCCCGGCCTCGGGCGGCGGCGCCGAGGCGCCCGCCTCCGGCCACGCCGTCAGCCCGCTGGACAACCCGGACGGCACCGCACCGGGCCTCGCCCCGGTCACCGGCGACGGCCCGCGGGCGACGGCCCGCAAGCTGATCGACGGTCTGCAAACCAAGGGGCGCGGCCCGAAGACGGGCTACGACCGCGACGAGTTCGGCTACGCCTGGATGGACACCGCGGACGGCGTGCCACTCGCCCGCAACGGCTGCGACACCCGCAACGACCTGCTGAAGCGCGACGGTCGGCAGGTGCGCTTCAGGTCGGGCTCGGACTGCGTGGTCATCGCGATGACGCTGGACGACCCGTACACCGGGACGAGCATCGAATGGCGCAAGCAGAAGGCGAGCGAGGTCCAGATCGACCACGTCGTGCCGCTGTCCTACAGCTGGCAGATGGGCTCCTCGCGCTGGCCGGAGGGCAAACGCGAGCAGCTGGCCAATGACCCGCTCAACCTGCTCCCCGTCGAGGGGCGCGCCAACTCCGCCAAGCGCGACTCCGGGCCGGCCTCCTGGCTGCCGCCCGCCAAGTCGATCCGGTGCGCGTACGCCGTCCGCTTCGCCCAGGTCGCCGTCAAGTACCAGCTGGCGGTGACGGAGGCGGACCGGGCGATGATGTCGGAGCAGTGCCGGGGCTGACGCCGCTGGAGCTAGTGCGTCGGTGTCGTCAGCGCCGCGAGGGCCGGGCGGAGCAGGGCGGCGATCCGGTCGGCCGGGGCGTCCCGGAGCGGTGACAGGCCGAGCAGCTGGTGGCCGACGGCGACGCCCAGCAGCGTGCTGACGACCAGCGCGGCGCGCAGCTCGGCGTCGGCGTCCTCGGGCAGGGCGGCGCCGATGCCGTCGATCTGGCGGCCCAGGGCGGCCCGGGCGTGGTCGGCCGCCGCCGGGTCGGTGAGCATGGAGCGCAGCATCGCCAGCGTGCCCTCGGGCAGGCCGCCGAGCTTGAGGCCGAGGGTGGCCAGCAGCTGGTCGACGAGTGCGTCTGGGCCGGCCGTCGGCGGCGCCGCGGGCACCGCCTGCACGGCCGCGGTGAACAGCTCCCGCTTCGAGCCGAAGTACTGCATGACCAGGGCCGGGTCGACGCCCGCCGAGGCCGCCACCGCGCGGATGGTGGTGCGGTCGAAGCCCCGCTCGGCGAACAGCTCCCGTGCGCTGTCCAGGATGCGGGCCTCGGTCGCTCGGCGACGCGCTGCGCGGGACTGGTGGGGCGTGGGCACCGCACCACTCTAGCGCCATTCACTCAACATCCGTTGACCGAGCGCGGCGGGCGCTCTACCGTGGTTGGGTCAACAGTTGTTGAGCGAATGGAGTGGTCATCATGCCGCCCTCGCACGTGCCCGCTGTCCGCACCCCGCGCGAGGTGCTGGCCCGCTACTACCGGGCCATGCTCGACAAGTCCGCGGACGACCTCGCCGACCTGTACGCGGTGGACGGGGTGCACGAGTTCCCGTTCACCTCGCCCGGCTTCCCCGAGCGCTTCGAGGGGCGCGAGGCCGTGCGCTCCGGGTACCGGGCCGCCTGGGGGGCCAGTCCGGTCCGGGTGGAGGAGGTCAGGGAGGTCGCGGCCCACGACACCGCCCGGCCCGGAGTGATCGTCGCCGAGCACGTCGTCGTGGGGACGCGGCCTCCCGGGCGCACCGGGATCACCGTCCCCGGTCTCCTGGTGCTCCACGTCGACGACGGGCTGATCACGCGGGCCCGCGACTACATGGACGGCTTCGGGGTCGCCGCGGCCCGCGGGTGAGGCGCGGGCCGGATGCCGTGCGGGTCAGGCGCTCATCCCGCCCAGGTCGTCCAGGTCGATGATCTCGCCGGAGGGCTTCTGCGCGGGCACCGGCTCGTCGTAGCCGGTGAAGGACAGGGCGCCCGGCTCCCGCTCGGACCCGCTCTCGAAGCGCAGCAGGTACGGCTTGCCCTCGGTGGCGATGTACACCGTGCTGCGTTCGGAGCCGTCCGTCTCGTGCAGGGTGAACGCGGGCGTGCCGTCGACGGTGGTGGCCTTGCCGCGCGTCACCTTCGTCGGGCCGTCGTCGCCGTCGCCCCCGGCGTCCTCCAGCAGCTTGTCCAGGTCGCAGAACCCGGCCATCTCCTTCGCGTCCGCGCCGCCGGCGGACATGCTGGTCCACTGTCCGGCCAGCAGGGACACGACGGCCTCGGTGTCGGCCTGCGGCTGGCCCTTGCTCTGCGCCCGCAGGAACCGCTCGTCGTACTTCAGGTAGAGCGTGTCGCCCGTCTTGATCAACTCGGCCTCGCCCTGGCCGTCCATGCCCATCGTCCCGGCGCAGTCGCCCCGCCGGTCCAGGGCGATGTCGATCTTTATGGTGTTCCCGCTCTCCTCGTCGGGGACGCTGCCGGTCATGCGCAGCGAGCGCGCGCCGGTGGTGGCCTTGAGCGCCCGCTCGGATATCTCCTCGGCGGTCAGCCCGGCGAACGGCTCGCCGGACGCCGGTGCCGATGCCGATGCGGAGGTGGCCGCAGGTGACGCGGTGGAGCCGGGTGCGGAGGCCGACGGCGACGTGGTCGCCGACCCGCCGGACGATGCGGCGGACCGGGCGGTCCCGTCGGACGCGCTGTCGCCGTCCTGGCCGGACTGGCAGCCGGTCAGGCAGGCGGTGGCGCCCGCGGCGAGGAGGAGAGCGGTGAGTGCGGTGCGGCGCGCGCGAGGGCGCATGGTGGATCCCCCCGGGGATTCTCGGTGAAGAGTGAGCGCGGTACGGCGCTCAGAACTGGCCGTTGCCGAGCAGTTCGCCGTCGGCATCGTAGATCGTGACGAGGCCGTTCTCGCTGTCCTTCCAGTCGGCGAACGCGGAGGCGATGAGCTTGGCCGGGCCGGTGCCCTCGCCCATGATGCCGCCGGTGAAGTCGGTGTAGACGTCGGCGGAGTCGAGGATGTCGTTCTGCTCGTCCGCGCCCTGCACCTTGGTGACGTGGGAGACGGCGTCCTTCTCCTTGGGCGTCCCGTTCTTCTGCACGAACGCCTTGAAGCGCTCGGCCTGGGACGCCTTCTCCTCGGCCTTGTCCTCGGCGGGCTTCGCGTCGGAGGCGCCGTCCTTCCCGGCGTCGTCACCCGCCTTCGCGTTCCCCGGCTTCTCGCCCGCGCTCGCCGAGGTCCGGTCGTCGCTGCCGGCGTCGCCGTCCGAGTCGCCCGCGTTGGCCGACAGCGCGCCGATGACGGCGATCCCCACCACGGCCCCCAGCGCGATCTTGGTCTTCATGCCCATGACGTCAGTCCTCTCCCCAGAGACAGGTCGATCGACCGTGAACCGAGGCCCATTGCCCCGACCGGTTCGATGCGTCAATAAGACCAGAGCTTGTGAACCGAGTCAACACGGTTCACGGGGAGTGGTCTGTACACGATGTGAATCGGGCTCGGTCGCGTTCCTCGGTAGGATCGGCCTCACACACCAGGACGAGGGGGCCCGACCGTGCAGGACAACGGGACAGAGGTGACCGCCGCCGGAATCGCCCGGCTCGCCGGCGTCGGCCGTGCCGCCGTCAGCAACTGGCGGCGCCGCCACGCGGACTTCCCCAAACCGGTCGGCGGCACCGAGACCAGCCCCTCCTTCGCCCTCGCCGACGTCGAGGCCTGGCTGCGCGCCCAGGGCAAACTCGCCGAGGTCCCCCCACGCGAACGCGTCTGGCAGCAACTGGTCGGCCACCCCGAGGGACCGGCCGCCGCCCTGGTGCACGCCGGCTGCGCCCTCCTGCTCGTCCACGACCGCCCGACCCTCTGGCTGGAGGCGAGCGCCGGCTCCGACGAACGCCTCGCCGCCCTGCTGCCCGCCGCCCTCGACCAGGTGCTCGACGCCCGCTTCGGCCCCGGGCCCGACCGCGCCGTCCCCACCCCGCCCGGCCCCCGGCTGCTCCCCTCCGTGCCGCTCCTGCGCGGCGCCGCCGAACTCGCCGCCGGACCGGGCGCCCGCAAGGCCTACGAATTCCTGCTCGGCCGGCACCTCGACGCCAGCCCCCGGCAGTACACGCTCACCCCGGAGCCGCTCGCCGACCTGATGGCCGAACTCGCCGGCCCCGCCCGCACCGTGCTCGACCCCGCCTGCGGCACCGGATCCCTGCTCCGCGCCGCCGCCCGGCCCGGCCAGGAGCTGTACGGCCAGGACAGCGACCCCGCACTGGCCGCGGTCACCGCGCTGCGGCTCGCCCTGAGCACGGACGCCGCGGTACGGATCGCCGCGGGGGACAGCCTGCGCGCGGACGCCCGCCCGGGCCTGCGCGCCGACGCCGCGCTGTGCCACCCGCCGTTCAACGAGCGCAACTGGGGCCACGACGAACTCGCCTACGACCCCCGCTGGGAGTACGGCTTCCCGGCCCGCACCGAGTCCGAACTGGCCTGGGTGCAGCACGCCCTGGCCCGGGTCAGGGACGGCGGCACCGTCGTCGTCCTCATGCCGCCCGCCGCGGCCTCCCGCCGCTCCGGCCGCCGGGTCCGTGCCGACCTGCTGCGCCGGGGCGCGCTGCGCGCCGTGATCGCCCTGCCGGCCGGCGCGGCACCGCCGTACAACCTCCCCCTGCACCTGTGGGTGCTGCGCCGCCCCGAGCGGGCGGCCGCGCAGCCCTGGCTGCTGCTCGCCGACGCGGGGCAGTTCGCCGGGGAGGGGCGCGGCGGACCGGACTGGCGGTCCGTGCGGGAGACGGTGCTCGGCGCCTGGGGCGACTTCGACCGCGCCGGACGGCTCGACGAACGGCCGGGCCCGGCCCGCGCGCTGCCCGTCGTCGAACTCCTCGACGACGACGTCGACCTGGCCCCCGCCCGCCACCTGCCGCCCCCCGGCGCCACCGGTGACACCGCACCGCTCACGGAGGTGCGCGAGCGCCTGGACGAGACCCTGCGGCTGACCGCGGAGCTGACCCCCGAACCCCCCGGCACCGCGGGCGCCGCCCCCCACCGGCCGCTCACCACCGTCGGTGAACTCGCCCGCGGCGGCGCCCTCACCCTGCGCACCGGGACCAACGGCGGCCACGCGCGCGTACCCCTGCTCACCGACCACGACGTCCTCGCCGGCACCGGCCCCTCGGGCACCCTCCCCGAGGGCGACGAGGAACCCGTGCTGACCGAACCGGGCGACGTCGTCGTGCCCGTCCTCGGCGGCGGCTCCGTCGCGCGCGTGATCGACGAGGCCACCTCCGGCGCCGCGCTCGGGCGCAACCTCGTGCTGCTGCGCCCCGACCCCGCCGCCCTGGACCCCTGGTTCCTCGCCGGGTTCCTGCGCGGCACCGCCAACCACCGGCGGGCCAGCAGCCACGCCTCCACCGCCACCCGCCTCGACGTGCGACGCCTCCAACTGCCCCGGCTGCCCCTGGACGCCCAGCGCGGCTACGGCGACCGCTTCCGCGCCCTGGACGAGTTCGAGCGCGCGCTGCGGCTCGCGGGCCGCCTGGGGGAGCAGTTGGTACGGGGCATGTACGACGGGCTCACGGACGGCACGGTCGACCCGGGCCGGTGACCGGTCGCCGGGCGGCCCGGCAACGGTTCGGTACAACCGTGACCCGTTGTCCGTGCGGGCCTATACGCTCGGACTCCCACTCCGAACGGCCCCGCCCGTCCGGCACGTCGGCACCACCGGTCCAGGAGCAGTCATGTACGGCAACAGCGCAGGACCGCCGCCCGCCCGCGGCGCGTCCATGGTCATCACCCTGCGCGTGCTGTACGCCGCCGCCGGTTTCCTGACCTGCGGTCTGCTCGCCTGCGTACCGCTGTTCCGGGTCGCCGTCCTGCGCGGACGCTGGTACGACTGGACCGCCGCGTGGGTGAGCATGCCCCTGTCCATCGCCTGCCTGGCCGTGGTCGGTTCGCTGCCCGAGACGGACCACCGGACGGACGCCGCGCTGGCCGGGCTCCTGCTGATCGGAGCGGCGGCCACGGCGTACTTCCTGGTGATCGACATACGTCTGCACGCCGCCCCGCGTCCCTTCGCCGGTCACCCGCCGCCCCACGCCCCCTTCGCCGGACCGCACTACGGCCCGCCGCACCCGGTGGGGCCGTACGCGCCGCCCGCCCCCCTCCAGCACCCCGTGCCCGGACACCCCGTCGCGCCGCCGCAGCACCACCCGGCCCCCGCCCGCATCGACCAGGTCCGCGCCGAACTCGACGAACTCAGCGACTACCTGCGCAACCACGACGGCCGCGACGGCGGCCGGCAGGGCGGAAGGTGACCGTGGCGACGGGACGCGTCGTCGCCGGCCGGTACGAGCTGTCCACGCTCATCGGCCAGGGCGGCATGGGCCAGGTCTGGACGGCCTACGACCGGCGCCTGGACCGGCGCGTGGCGGTGAAGCTGCTGCGCCCCGACAAGGTGGCCGGGCAGGAGGCGGACGAACTGCGCCGCCGGTTCGTGCGCGAGTGCCGGATCACCGCCCAGGTCGACCACCCCGGCCTGGTCACGGTGCACGACGCGGGCAGCGAGGGCGAGGAGCTGTTCCTCGTCATGCAGTACGTCGACGGCGCCGACCTCTCCGACCACCTCGCCGAGCACGAGCCCTACCCCTGGCAGTGGGCCGTCGCCGTCGCCGCGCAACTGTGCGCCGTACTCAGCGCCGTGCACGCCGTGCCGATCGTCCACCGCGACCTCAAGCCGCGCAACGTGATGGTGAAGCAGGACGGCAGCGTCACCGTCCTCGACCTCGGCGTCGCCTCCGTCATGGACGCCGACACCACCCGCCTCACCCACACCGGCACCCCCATCGGCTCGCCCGCCTACATGGCGCCCGAACAGGCCATGGGCGGCGCCGTCGGCCCCTACACCGACCTGTACGCGCTCGGCGTGCTGCTGCACGAACTGCTCAGCGGCGACGTGCCGTTCGCCGGGTCGACGGCCCTCGGCGTGCTGCACCGGCACCTGTACGAGCCCCCGCTGCCCGTGCGCCGCATCCGCCCCGAGGTCCCCGAGGTGCTCGAAGCCCTGGTGCTGCGCCTGCTCGCCAAGGACCCGCAGCACCGCCCGGACTCCGCCCAGGAGGTCTACGAGCACCTGGCGCCGCTGCTGCCCGCACGGGGCGTGCCCTCCGGCGGCCCCCTGGACCCCACCCGCCCCTTCGTGCGCCCGCACGCCCCCTGGCCCGACCGCGCCCGCACCCCCGCGCCGCGACCGGCACCCGTACCGGCCGCCGCCGAGGCCGGGAAACCGGACGTCGCCCGCGCCGTCGACGACGTCAAGCGCCTCCTGGGCGAGGGCCGCATCACCCAGGCCGTCGACATCCTCGGCGCGATCCTGCCCGTGGCCGCCGAGCAGCACGGCGAACGCTCCCCGGTCGTGCGCACCCTGCGCAAGCAGTACGCCGCCACCCTCATGGACGACGGCCAGTACCGGCGCGCCCTGCCCGAGCTGCGCCGCCTCGCCGACGAGCGCGCCGCCGAGGCCGGCCAGGCCGACCCGCAGTCCCTGCGCCACCGCTACGACGCCGCCCAGTGCCTGGAGCAGCTCGGCGAACCGGCCGCCGCCCTCGCCGAGTACCGGGCCCTGCTGCCGTACTACGAGAACCAGTACGTCTCCGGCGACCCCGACCTGGCCCACGACGTCCGCCGCCGCATCGGCCACCTGCTGCTCGCCCTCGGCGACCGCGCCGCCGCGCACGACACGCTGGCCCGGCTGCTGCACGACGTGGAGCGGGTCCACGGCCCCGGCCACCCGCTCGCCGCCGACATCCGGCGCACGCTGCAGTGGCTGGGCCAGGTGCGCGGCTGATCACCGGCCGGCGGCCGCCGGTGCGGGCGGGCGCGAGGCGGTGCCCGAAGTCCTGATGAATCGTTGGTCCAATGGGTTGGCCAGAGCCGGGCCACTGCCTAACATCGATCATCGCAAGACTTTGTGCACCGTCGCACAATCTCCAAACGGGAGGTTCCCTTGCACCGCCGCAGCCGCCGTCGCCCCGCGCTTCTCCTCACCGCCGCGATCGCCGCAGCGGCGCCCCTGCTCACCGCCTGCGGCAACGACGCGCATCCGGGCGCGGCGGCCGTCGTCGGCGACCAGCGGATCACCGTCGCCCAGCTGGAGAGCCGCGTCGACGAGGTGCGCGAGGCACAGCGCGCCGCCGTCCCGGACGACACCCAGTACCAGCAGGTCGTCGCCCGCACCGGCACCCTCACCCGCGACACCCTGCACGGCATGGTCCTGGACCGGGTCCTGCACCGCGCCGCCCAGGACGCCGGTGTGACCGTCAGCCGCAAGGAGGTGCAGGACATGCGCGGCGAGCTGGAGGAGCAGGCGGGCGGCCCCGAGCAGCTGGAGACGGTCTGGCTCCAGCAGTACGGCGTCGCCCCCGACCGCCTCGACGACAACCTCCTCGTCCAGCTGGAGGCGCAGAAGCTGGCCCAGAGCCTCGGCACCGACACCAGCCGGCCCGAGTTCTGGCAGGCCCTGTCCGAGGCCTCCAAGAAGCTCGACGTCGACCTCAACCCGCGCTACGGCACCTGGGACGTCCAGAAGAGCAGCCGCGTCGACACCCGGACCCCGTGGGTACGGGAGATCACGGCGGCCGGGACCCAGCAGCCCGCATAGCTCCGCACAGCCCCGCATCGCCCCGCTGAGCAGCGGCGATACGGCCCCCTGTGGACAACTCGGGGGGCCGTCGACGGGGTGCGTTAGGTTCGGAGGGTGAACGCAACCACCGCCGGTCCGACCGCCCCCGACCAGGGCCGCATCGTCCTGCTCACCACCAGCCACCGGGTCGCCCCCGGCCTGCTGTCCTGGCCCGCCTGGCAGGTGCTGCGCACCGCCGACCGCGTCCTGTGCGCCGACGGAGCCCACCCGCAGCTGCCCTATCTGCGCGAGGCGGGCATCCGGGTCGACGAGGCGGCCCCGACCGCCGAGGAGCTGGTGGAGGCCTGCGCCGGGGGCCGCACGGCGGTGGTCGTCGCGACCGGTGAGGGTGACCCCGCGCTCACCGACGGCCTGGCCCGCCTGGCCGGCTCCGGACGCGTTTCCATGCCCGAGCTGGAGCTGCTCCCCGCCTCCTACGACCTGCCGGGCGCCCGCCTCCTCGACCTCGTCCAGGTCATGGACCGCATCCGCCTCGAATGCCCCTGGTCCTCGCAGCGCACCCACAAGGGGCTGGCCAAGTACGCCATCGAGGAGGCGTACGAGCTGGTCGAGGCCATCGAGGACGGCGACCGCGACGAGCTGCGGGAGGAGCTGGGCGACGTGCTCCTCCAGGTCGTCTTCCACGCCCGCATCGCCGAGGAGGACCCCGACGCCCCGTTCTCGGTGGACGACGTGGCGGCCACCATCGTCGACAAGCTCATCCACCGCCACCCGCACGTCTTCGGCGACGAGACGGCCGACACCCCCGAGGAGGTCCGCGAGCACTGGCTGCGCACCAAGGCCGTCGAGAAGCAGCGCACCTCGGTCACCGAGGGCGTCCCGCTCGGCCAGCCCGGCCTCGCCCTCGCCGCCAAGCTCCACTTCCGCGTCCGCACCGCCGGTCTCGACGTCCCGCTGCCCGCCGGCGAGGGCGTCGGCTACGCACTGCTCGCCCTCGCCGCCCGCGCCGAGTCCGAGGGCACCGACCCCGAGGCGGCCCTGAGAGCGGCCGCCCGCGCCTACCGGGACGCGATCAGGGCGGTCGAGGGATGACCGCGCACCGGCCCGCCCCCGGCCCGGCGTCCGGTCCCGCACCCGAGCTGTTCACCTGGGAGTTCGCGAGCGACCCCTACCCCGCCTACGCCTGGCTGCGTGAGCACGCCCCCGTGCACCGCACCCGGCTGCCCAGCGGAGTGGAGGCCTGGCTGGTCACCCGGTACGCCGACGCGAAGCAGGCCCTGGCCGACCCGCGGCTGTCCAAGAACCCGGCCCACCACGACGAGCCCGCGCACGCCAAGGGCAAGACCGGCATTCCGGGGGAGCGGAAGGCCGAGCTGATGACCCATCTGCTCAACATCGACCCGCCCGACCACACCAGGCTGCGACGGCTGGTCAGCAAGGCCTTCACGCCCCGCCGGGTGGCCGAGTTCGCCCCCCGGGTGCAGGAGCTGGCCGACGACCTCATCGACCGGTTCGCCGCCACCGGCTCCGCCGACCTGATCCACGAGTTCGCCTTCCCGCTGCCCATCTACGCCATCTGCGACCTGCTCGGCGTCCCGCGCGAGGACCAGGACGACTTCCGGGACTGGGCCGGCATGATGATCCGTCACGGCGGCGGCCCGCGGGGCGGCGTCGCCCGGTCGGTGAAGAAGATGCGCGGCTACCTCGCCGACCTCATCCACCGCAAGCGCGCCGCGCTGCCGCCCGGGCCCGCGCCCGGCGAGGACCTCATCTCCGGCCTGATCCGCGCCTCCGACCACGGCGAGCACCTCACCGAGAACGAGGCCGCGGCGATGGCCTTCATCCTGCTCTTCGCCGGGTTCGAGACCACGGTCAACCTGATCGGCAACGGCACCTACGCCCTGCTCACCCACCCCGGGCAGCGGCAGCGGCTGCAGGCGTCCCTGGCCGCCGGGGAGTGCGGCCTGCTGGAGACCGGTGTCGAGGAACTCCTGCGCTACGACGGCCCGGTGGAGCTGGCCACCTGGCGCTTCGCCACCCGCCCGCTGACCATCGGCGGACAGCACGTCGCGGCCGGCGACCCCGTCCTCGTCGTCCTCGCCGCCGCCGACCGGGACCCGGAGCGGTTCACCGACCCGGACACCCTGGACCTGGCCCGCCGCGACAGCCAGCACCTCGGGTACGGCCACGGCATCCACTACTGCCTGGGCGCCCCGCTGGCCCGGCTGGAGGGCCAGACGGCGCTGGCCACGCTCCTCACCCGGCTGCCCGACCTCCGCCTCGCCGCGGACCCGGCCGAACTCCGGTGGCGCGGCGGCCTCATCATGCGGGGCCTGCGCACCCTGCCCGTCTCCTTCACCCCGCCCGCGCCCTCGGCCGGCAACGGTTCGTCGCCGACGCAAAAGTGACACGCGCTCAACTCTGTGATCTTCACGTGATCTGCGCGGCATGAACTTGTGACAAGCGATGATCTCCCTATACGTTCACGGATCAACGTGGTGCCGAGCGTCATCCGCCGCGTGTCCCCGTCGTCTTGTGAAAGGTCGTCGCATGCTCTCCGGGAACGGTCGTCACCGCCGCCCCCGCCAGGCACCCGCTCTGGTCGTCGCCGCCGGAGTGACCGGCTCCGCCATCGCGATCCCGCTGCTCGGCGCCACCGGCGCCCACGCGGCCGACGGGGCGAACTGGGACCAGGTCGCCGAGTGCGAGACCGGCGGCGCCTGGAGCCAGAACAAGGGCAACGGGTACTACGGCGGCCTGGCGCTGTCCCAGGAGGCCTGGGAGCAGTACGGCGGCCTGGACTACGCCCCCAGCGCCGACCGGGCCAGTCGTTCCCAGCAGATAAGAATCGCCGAGAAGATACACGCGGACCAGGGCATCGCCGCCTGGCCGACCTGCGGACTGCTGGCCGGCCTGGGCAACGACTCCGGGACCGCGGCCGGCGGCTCGGGAGCGGCCGGTGACGGTGCGTCGGAGGGTTCGGGCGCGTCGGGGGAGGCGGACACCACCAAGTCGTCCGAATCGCCCGCGACCACCGGAACGCCCGAGTCGTCCCCGTCGTCCGGCTCGACCGACTCGTCCGGTGTGACCGAGACACCGGAGTCGACTTCCGAAGCGCCCTCTTCGTCCCCTTCGGCCTCTTCCTCCCCGTCTTCCCTCCCTTCGTCCGCCTCGTCTGACGGCTCGTCCGGTACGGCGGACGGCTCGACCGATGAGGCTGACCAAACGGCCAAGCCGCGCACATCGTCCGAATCCGACCCCTCCGTCAGTGCCGAACCGCGGGAAACCGAGGGCTCGTCCGGCGCCGGCCGGCACCGCGGTGACAGCGCGGACGAGGGCGTCGGCAAGGAGGGCCTCGTGGACACCGCGACGGGGCGGCACGCCTCGCGCGACGGCGACGCCCGAGAGGCCGGCGCCGACCGCTACGTCGTCCGCACCGGCGACAGCCTGTGGGCCATCGCCGACTCCCTTGAGGTCGACGGCGGGTGGACCGCGCTGTACGCCGACAACGAGGCCGTCGTGGGTGCCGACCCGGACCACATCCTGCCCGGTCAGACGCTCACGGTCACGGGCGAATCGGGCGAAAAGTAGGGGGAGTTCGCGTCACGGTTAGAGACCGTATGTCCCTTTTGGATCTCGTGAGAGATAGGTCTCAGAAGCCGTGATCGTCTTTGAAAATCCGCGGAGCGCGTGTCTACGGTCATGACCGCTCGCCACCGCGGGCCCCGACAGCCGCAACGCCGAATCCTGCCAGCGGCCGTACGGGAACAGTCGTCGCGTCAAGCGCCGCAGGCAGGAGCGGGGGACCCAAGGTAAGTGCCGCACCGGGCAGTTGAGCCGGAGCGGCTAGGGGTGAAGCCGAGTTCCGCGAGGAACCCGGCCGGGCAACTCAACCGGCCCGAACCCGACAGCTCACCTCGCAGGCGTCGGTGAGGGGATCAACCATGCTGTTTTCCGGCAAGGGCAAGCACCGTCGTCCGTCCAAGGCCACCCGTGTCATCGCCGTCGCCGGTGTCACCGGTGCCGCCGTCGCCGCCCCGCTGATGGCGGCCGGCAACGCCTCCGCCGCCACCGCGTCCGAGTGGGACGCCGTCGCCCAGTGCGAGTCCGGCGGCAACTGGTCCATCAACACCGGCAACGGCTACTACGGCGGTCTGCAGTTCTCCGCCTCCACCTGGGCCGCCTACGGCGGTACGCAGTACGCCGCCACCGCCGACCAGGCGAGCAAGGCCCAGCAGATCGAGATCGCCGAGAAGGTGCTCGCGGGTCAGGGCAAGGGTGCCTGGCCGGTCTGCGGCACCGGCCTGTCGGGCGCCGCGTACACCGGTGGCGGCTCCGAGGACAGCGGCTCCGGCAGCTCCCAGAGCTCGCAGAGCCAGAGCAGCGGCTCCACCGCCGAGCGCTCCACCGAGCAGCAGGCCTCCCGCTCCTCCGAGCGCCCGGCCGCCGAGCCGAAGGCCGAGAAGAGCGAGAAGAAGACCGTCACCACCCCGACCGGCAAGAAGGTCGAGAAGGACGACGGCGAGTACAAGGTCGTCAAGGGCGACACCCTCAGCTCGATCGCCGCGGAGCACGACGTCAAGGGCGGCTGGGCGAAGCTGTTCAAGCTGAACGACGACATCGTCGACGACGCCGACCTGATCTACCCGGGCCAGCAGCTGCACCTGAAGTAAGGAGCGGCGGCCCCCGCGACTCCCGCCCCGGTGCGTGTTCCCCCGTACGCACCGGGGCGGGATTTTCACATTGCGCCTTTGTTCCGTTCGGAAACAATTTACTCTCGGTTCTGTCCAGCGGGTGGGCGATCGGCTGGCCGATCGCCCGGAGCCGGTTAGGCTCGGTCCCGCAGAGCCGCCGCGGTCCCGCGGGACCCGCGCGTCACACCGAAGCGTCACATTGAAGAAGGAGATGCTCGTGCCGTCCATCGACGTCGTCGTAGCCCGGGAAATCCTGGACTCCCGAGGCAACCCCACGGTCGAGGTCGAGGTCGGCCTCGACGACGGCAGCACGGGTCGTGCCGCCGTTCCGTCCGGCGCCTCCACCGGTGCCTTCGAGGCCATCGAACTCCGTGACGGCGATGCGGGCCGTTACCTGGGCAAGGGCGTCGAGAAGGCCGTCCTCGCCGTCATCGAGCAGATCGGCCCGGAGCTGGTCGGCTACGACGCCACCGAGCAGCGCCTGATCGACCAGGCCATGTTCGACCTGGACGCCACCGACAACAAGGGCTCGCTCGGCGCCAACGCCATCCTCGGCGTCTCCCTCGCCGTCGCCCACGCCGCCTCGGAGGCCAGCGACCTGCCGCTCTTCCGCTACCTGGGCGGCCCCAACGCGCACCTGCTGCCGGTGCCGATGATGAACATCCTGAACGGCGGCTCGCACGCCGACTCCAACGTGGACATCCAGGAGTTCATGATCGCCCCGATCGGTGCGGAGTCCTTCTCCGAGGCCCTGCGCTGGGGCGCCGAGGTCTACCACACGCTGAAGAAGGTCCTGAAGAACAAGGGCCTGGCCACCGGCCTCGGCGACGAGGGCGGCTTCGCCCCGAACCTCGGCTCCAACCGCGAGGCCCTCGACCTCATCCTGGAGGCGATCAAGGAGGCCGGCTACACCCCCGGCGAGCAGATCGCCCTGGCGCTCGACGTGGCCGCGTCCGAGTTCTACAAGGACGGCTCCTACACCTTCGAGGGCAAGGAGCGCTCGGCGGCCGAGATGACCGAGTACTACGCCGAGCTGGTCGACGCGTACCCGCTCGTCTCCATCGAGGACCCGCTGTTCGAGGACGACTGGGAGGGCTGGAAGACCATCACCGACAAGCTCGGCGACAAGGTCCAGCTCGTCGGTGACGACCTCTTCGTCACCAACCCGGAGCGCCTGGCCCGCGGCATCGAGGAGGGCGCCGCCAACGCGCTCCTCGTCAAGGTCAACCAGATCGGCTCGCTGACCGAGACCCTGGACGCCGTGGAGCTGGCCCAGCGCAACGGCTTCAAGTGCATGATGTCCCACCGCTCCGGCGAGACCGAGGACGTCACCATCGCCGACCTGGCCGTCGCCACCAACTGCGGCCAGATCAAGACCGGCGCCCCGGCCCGCTCCGAGCGCGTGGCCAAGTACAACCAGCTGCTGCGCATCGAGGAGATCCTCGACGACGCCGCGGTGTACGCCGGCCGCAGCGCGTTCCCGCGGTTTCGCTCTGCGAACCAGTAGGTACAGCAAGGGCTGACGGCCCGGTAGAAGGCAGCGTCGTACGTACGTCCCCGTACCCGGTCCCGTACCGTGTGCGGGGACGTACGCGCGTGCACGGGAGGCGGAGACCACATGGCCGTGAAGGACCGGGACCGTTTCTCCACCGCGACGCGGATCCGGATCATCGGGGAGCAGACCGCGGCCCGGGTCTACCGCTCGCAGACCAGGCGGCAGGCCCGGCGCTCCCGGCTGACCGGCCGGGCCGCGCTGCTCGCGATGGTGTTCTGCTCGCTCGTGGTGGCCCTCGCCTACCCGATACGGCAGTACGTCGCCCAGCGCGCGGAGATCGCCGATCTCCAGCGGGAGCAGCGGGAGACCCGGCAGCGGGTCGAGGATCTGCGCGACCTCAAGGCACGCTGGCAGGACGACGCCTACGCCGAGCAGCAGATCCGGCTGCGGCTGCACTACGTGATGCCGGGGGAGACGGGGTTCGTCGTCGTCGACCCGGAGGCGGCCGAGCAGACCCGCGCCGAGGCCGGTGCCGCCGACCGCCCCTGGTACCGGAACGTGTGGGACGGGGTCGACAAGGCCGACGCCGCCGCCCGCCGGCAGTGACTCAACAGGAAGACCAGCAGAAGACAGCCATGCAGACTCCCCCGCCGACCACCCCGCGCACCGAGCCCACCGACGCGGACGTGGCGGCCTTCAAGCAGCAGCTCGGACGCCCCCCGCGCGGCCTGCGCGCCATCGCGCACCGCTGCCCGTGCGGACAGCCCGACGTCGTGGAGACGGCGCCGCGGCTGCCCGACGGCACGCCCTTCCCCACGCTGTACTACCTGACGTGCCCGAGGGCGGCCTCCGCCATCGGCACGCTGGAGGCGAACGGCGTGATGAAGGAGATGACCGAGCGCCTGGGCACCGACCCGGAGCTGGCCGCCGCCTACCGCGCCGCGCACGAGGACTACGTACGGCGCCGCGACGAGATCGAGGAGCTGACCGGCTTCCCCAGCGCGGGCGGCATGCCGGACCGCGTGAAGTGCCTGCACGTGCTGGTCGCCCACTCGCTGGCCGCCGGTCCCGGCGTCAACCCGCTGGGCGACGAGGCGATCGCGATGCTGCCCGAGTGGTGGCGCAAGGGGCCGTGCGTGACGGTCTCCGAAACCGAAGGCACCGAAGGCACCGAAGCGACGCAAGCGACGCAAGCGACGCAAGCGACGGAAGGGGAGGACGCCCAGTGACCAGGGTCGCCGCCATCGACTGCGGTACCAACTCCATCCGGCTCCTGGTGGCCGACCTGGACCCGGCCTCGGGTGCGCTGACCGACCTGGACCGCCGTATGACCATCGTGCGGCTCGGCCAGGGCGTCGACCGCACCGGGCGGCTGGCGCCCGAGGCGCTGGAGCGGACCTTCGCCGCCTGCCGGGAGTACGCCGAGGCCGTCAAGGCGCACGGCGCCGAGCGGCTGCGGTTCGTGGCCACCTCCGCCTCCCGGGACGCGGAGAACCGGGACGAGTTCGTGCGCGGCGTGCTGGACGTCCTGGGCGTCGAGCCGGAGGTCATCTCGGGCGACCAGGAGGCCGAGTTCTCCTTCACCGGCGCCACGAAGGAGCTGACCGGCCGAGCCGGTCTCGACACGCCCTACCTGGTCGTCGACATCGGCGGCGGCTCCACCGAGTTCGTCGTCGGCGACGACCACGTGCGCGCCGCCCGCTCCGTGGACGTCGGCTGCGTCCGGATGACCGAGCGGCACCTGGTGCGCGACGGCGCGGTGACCGACCCGCCCACCGCGGAGCAGGTCGCCGCGATACGGGCCGACATCGAGGCGGCCCTGGACCTGGCCGAGGAGACGGTGCCGCTGCGCGAGGCGCGCACGCTGGTGGGTCTCGCCGGGTCGGTGACGACGGTGTCGGCGATGGCGCAGGAGCTGCCGGAGTACGACTCGGCCGCCATCCACCACTCCCGCGTCTCCCGCGACCGGGTCCGGGAGGTCACCGACTGGCTGCTGGCCTCCACCCACGCCGAGCGCGCGGCGGTCCCCTCCCTGCACCCGGGCCGCGTCGACGTGATCGCGGCCGGGGCCCTGACGCTCCTGGCCGTCATGGAGCGGACGAACGCGCAGGAGGTCGTCGTGAGCGAGCACGACATCCTCGACGGCATCGCGTGGTCGATCGCGTAGGGGTGCTCGCGGTGGTTCGCGCGGTGGTGGCGCGGTGGCCGGGCGGGGGCCGCTCGGTGGCGGTCTGAGCAGGGCGGACGACGATTGAGCGGTCTCCGGGGGCCTTTCGGGGGCCCTCGGTGACGTGCCGTCGGGAAAGTTCGTGAAGTTCTTCACAAGGAAATGGGCCCCGTCGGACGACAAAAGCGCGTGCGTTGACCCTTTTGGGGTTTCAACTGCCCTTTGAACGTGTTCAGGTCGGTGTCGCAAAGGGGTCCCGCAGGGCCCTCCGGGAAGGCTGGTCCACCGTCTCGGCGGCGCGGAGGCGCAGCTCACGCGGCATTGACAACGGGGTGCCCTACACGCTGGTTCCTTTGTCCGCCATGATCTCCGTCACGTCGGCGGCGGATGGTAGCACAGCCTCCACGGAACCTTGTGAAGGGGCGCACGATCGACCCCCCTCGGCCGGGTGGATACTCGATGGCATGAGCACCACGGAGCGTCCCAGGATCCTCGTAGTAGGCGGTGGGTACGTAGGCCTGTACGCAGCTCGACGCATCCAGAAGAAG
>NZ_JAIOJZ010000075.1 GCF_020404845.1 Streptomyces hyderabadensis
GCGGGCATCGCGGCCATGAAGCAGGGCAACCGCCTGGTGGACGGCCACCCGATAGCCTGCACAAACAGGTGATCGACGAGAGGGGGCCGGGTGCGCGTACTGGGGGTGGACCCGGGGCTGACCCGCTGCGGTGTCGGGGTCGTCGAGGGCGTCGCGGGCAGACCGCTCACCATGGTCGGCGTCGGCGTCGTCCGCACACCGGCGGACGCCGACCTCGGCCACCGTCTCGTCGCCGTCGAGCAGGGCATCGAGCAGTGGCTCGACGAGCACCGGCCGGAGTACGTCGCGGTGGAGCGCGTCTTCAGCCAGCACAATGTGCGCACGGTCATGGGCACCGCCCAGGCCAGCGCCGTCGCCATCCTGTGCGCCTCCCGCCGCGGCATCCCGGTCGCCCTGCACACGCCCAGCGAGGTCAAGGCGGCCGTCACCGGCAGCGGACGCGCCGACAAGGCCCAGGTCGGGGCCATGGTCACCCGCCTGCTGCGGCTCGCCGCCCCGCCCAAGCCGGCCGACGCCGCCGACGCCCTCGCCCTCGCCATCTGCCACATCTGGCGCGCCCCCGCGCAGAACCGCCTCCAGCAGGCCGTGGCCCTGCACGCGTCCCGCGCCCCCCGCACCCCGCCCGTCCCGAAAGGCCGTACGACATGATCGCCTTCGTCAGCGGCACCGTCGCCGCCCTCGCCCCCGACGCCGCGGTGGTCGAGGTGGGCGGCGTCGGCATGGCCGTCCAGTGCACGCCGAACACGCTCTCGACCCTCCGGATCGGCAAGCCCGCCAAGCTCGCCACCTCCCTCGTCGTCCGCGAGGACTCGCTCACCCTCTACGGCTTCGCCGACGACGACGAGCGCCAGGTCTTCGAGCTGCTCCAGACCGCCAGCGGCGTCGGACCCCGCCTGGCTCAGGCCATGCTCGCCGTGCACCAGCCCGACGCCCTGCGCAGAGCCGTCTCCACCGGCGACGAGAAGGCGCTCACCGCCGTCCCCGGCATCGGCAAGAAGGGCGCGCAGAAACTGCTCCTGGAGCTGAAGGACCGGCTCGGCGAGCCGATCGGCGCCCCCGCCGTCGGTGCCCCGGTCAGCACCGGCTGGCGCGACCAGCTGCACGCCGCCCTGATCGGCCTCGGGTACGCGACCCGCGAGGCCGACGAGGCCGTCTCCGCCGTGGCACCGCAGGCGGAGTCCGCCGGGGGCACCCCGCAGGTGGGCCAGCTGCTCAAGGCCGCCCTGCAGACGCTGAACCGCGCCCGCTGACCACGCCCGCCACCACCGACCCGGCGCGCCACGGCAAGGAGAAAGAAGTGAACTGGGACGACACCACCGGCGCGGAGGCCGCCGCCGAGCGACTGGTGGGCGCCGCCGCCGACGGCGAGGACCAGGCCGTGGAGGCGGCCCTGCGCCCCAAGGACCTGGGTGAGTTCATCGGCCAGGAGAAGGTCCGCGAGCAGCTCGACCTGGTGCTGCGGGCGGCACGCGCGCGCGGGGCCACCGCCGACCACGTGCTGCTGTCCGGCGCCCCCGGCCTCGGCAAGACCACCCTCTCGATGATCATCGCCGCCGAGATGGAAGCCCCCATCCGCATCACCTCGGGCCCCGCCATCCAGCACGCCGGCGACCTCGCGGCGATCCTCTCCTCCCTCCAGGAGGGCGAGGTGCTCTTCCTCGACGAGATCCACCGCATGTCGCGGCCCGCCGAGGAGATGCTCTACATGGCCATGGAGGACTTCCGCGTCGACGTCATCGTCGGCAAGGGCCCCGGCGCCACCGCCATCCCCCTGGAGCTGCCCCCGTTCACCCTGGTCGGCGCCACCACCCGCGCGGGGCTGCTGCCGCCCCCGCTGCGCGACCGCTTCGGCTTCACCGCCCACATGGAGTTCTACGGACCGGGAGAGCTGGAGCGGGTCATCCACCGCTCCGCAGGCCTGCTCGACGTCGAGATCGACCCCACCGGCGCCGCCGAGATCGCCGGCCGCTCCCGCGGCACCCCCCGCATCGCCAACCGCCTGCTGCGCCGGGTCCGCGACTACGCCCAGGTCAAGGCCGACGGCCTGATCACCCAGGAGATCGCCGCGGCCGCCCTCGCCGTCTACGAGGTGGACGCCCGGGGCCTGGACCGGCTCGACCGGGGCGTGCTGGAGGCCCTGCTCAAGCTGTTCGGCGGCGGACCGGTCGGCCTGTCCACGCTCGCCGTCGCCGTGGGGGAGGAGCGTGAGACAGTGGAAGAGGTCGCCGAACCCTTCCTCGTACGGGAGGGTCTGCTCGCCCGCACCCCACGCGGGCGGGTGGCCACTCCGGCCGCATGGGCGCATCTCGGCCTCACCCCGCCGCCTTCGCAGAGTTCAGGAAACGGACAACAGGACCTGTTCGGGGCGTGACGACCCGGTCACGAGAGGCACATTCGCCGGAGCAGGAACCCCGGTGCCATGCTGAGCGTTGTTCCATGCGCGCGGACTCGCTTAGACTCCGCCGATGCCGCCCTTGTCGGCGGCGTACACACCCCCAACCATCAGGCCGCTCACCATCGCGGTCGTGTGAAGGAAGTACCGACCCGTGAGTCTCGTGACCCTCCTCCCGTTCATCGTGCTCATCGGGGCCATGTTCCTGATGACCCGGTCGGCGAAGAAGAAGCAGCAGCAGGCCGCCAACATGCGGAACGAGATGCAGCCCGGAACCGGTGTCCGCACCATCGGGGGCATGTACGCCACGGTCAAGGAGGTCAACGACGACACGGTCCTCCTCGACGCCGGACCGGGGGTGGAACTGCTCTTCGCCAAGAACGCGATCGGCGCCGTCCTCTCCGACGACGAGTACAACCGCATCGTCCACGGCATCGAGTACGACCTGAAGTCCGACGCGGACGTCGTCCCCGACGACGCCTCCTCCCTCACCGAGTCCGACGCCGCCTCCGACGACAAGTCCGTCGACCTCGGCAAGAAGGCCGCCGAGCCGGACGCCGAGGCCGGCGAGACGGCCGACGAGCCGACGGCCGACGCCGCGCCCGCCGAGGCGAAGACGGACGAGCAGGCGAAGAAGTCCGACGGCGGTTCCGAGGCGAAGTAAGCCGTGCCCCGGGGTGCGCGGGACGGGTTCCCGCGCACCCCGAGTGACGCGCGGCTCGCACGGATCCGGACACCATGTGATGGCCGCCGGTGACGCCTTCTGGGCGCGAAGCGGCCCGAGAGGGAGTACGCAAAGGTGGTAGCACCTAAAAAGGGAAAGAGTGCGAGCGCTCAGAGCAAGCCGGGGCGCTCGCTGGCCCTGATCCTGATCGCCATCGTGGCGCTCACCGGAGGCATGTTCGCCTCCGGGCACACGACTCCGCGTCTCGGCATCGACCTGGCGGGCGGCACGAGCATCACGCTCCGCGCGGTGCCCGAGGCGGGCCAGGAGTCCGCGATCAACAAGACCAACATGGACACCGCGGTCGAGATCATGAACCGCCGTGTCAATGGTCTGGGTGTTTCCGAGGCCGAGGTCCAGACCCAGGGCGACCGGAACATCATCGTCAACATCCCCAAGGGGACGAACTCGAAGGAAGCCCGGCAGCAGGTCGGCACCACCGCCAAGCTGTACTTCCGTCCGGTCCTCGCCACCGAGCTGTCCGGCGCGGGCGCGACCGGCACCCCCTCGGCGAGCGAGACCGGCGGCGCCTCTGACAAGGCGACCGACAAGGCGACCGACAAGGCCACGGACAAGGCGACCGACGGCGACAAGGCCACCGACGGCGACAAGGCGAGCGGCACGCCGTCCGACTCCGCCTCGGCGAGCGCCACCTCCCAGGGCCGCGCCGCCAGCGACGCCCTGAAGGCCGACCCCAGCCCGTCCGCGACGAGCTCCGACGGTGCCTCCCCGTCCCCGAGCGCCAGCGCCTCCGGCGACGACGCCACCGCCAAGCTGCAGCAGCAGTACGCGGCCCTGGACTGCACCGACAAGAACGCCCGCGCCAAGGCCGGCGACGGCGCCAAGCCGAGCGAGCAGACGGTGGCCTGCGGTCAGAACTCGCAGGGCCAGTGGCAGAAGTACATCCTCGGCGCCGCCGCGGTCGACGGCACCGAGGTCGACGAGGCCGAGGCCGTCTACAACACGCAGACCGCCGCCGGCTGGACCGTGACGATGAAGTTCACGGACAAGGGCAGCAAGAAGTTCGCGGACATCACCGGCAAGCTGGCGCAGAACCAGTCCCCGCAGAACCAGTTCGCCATCGTCCTGGACAACGAGGTCGTCTCCGACCCGTACGTCAGCCAGGCGCTCACCGGCGGCAACGCGGAGATCTCCGGCAGCTTCGACCAGGAGGAGGCCCAGAGCCTCGCCAACATGCTGTCCTACGGCGCGCTGCCGCTGACCTTCAAGGAGGACAGCGTCACCACCGTCACCGCCGCGCTCGGCGGTGAGCAGCTGCACGCCGGTCTGATCGCGGGCGCGATCGGCCTCGCCCTGGTCGTCCTCTACCTGCTGTTCTACTACCGGGGCCTGTCGTTCATCGCCGTTTGCTCGCTGCTGGTCTCGGCCGGCCTCACGTACGTGATCATGGCGCTGCTCGGCCCGACCATCGGCTTCGCGCTGAACCTGCCGGCCGTGTGCGGTGCCATCGTCGCCATCGGCATCACGGCGGACTCGTTCATCGTGTACTTCGAACGCGTCCGCGACGAGATCCGGGAGGGCCGCACCCTGCGTCCCGCCGTCGAGCGGGCCTGGCCGCGCGCCCGGCGCACCATCCTGGTCTCCGACTTCGTGTCCTTCCTCGCCGCCGCGGTGCTCTTCATCGTCACCGTGGGCAAGGTGCAGGGCTTCGCGTTCACGCTCGGTCTGACGACCCTGCTCGACGTGGTGGTGGTGTTCCTGTTCACCAAGCCGCTGCTGACGCTGATGGCGCGCCGCAAGTTCTTCGCGAGCGGTCACAAGTGGTCCGGCCTCGACCCCAAGGCCCTGGGCGCCAAGCCCCCGCTGCGCCGCACCCGCCGTCCGTCCCGTCCGGCCGCCGGCCCTGTCGACCCGAAGGAGGCGTGAGAGATGTCGAAGCTCGGCACGCTCGGCGCCCGACTCCACCACGGCGAGGTCGGCTACGACTTCGTCAAGAACCGCAAGATCTGGTACGGCATCTCGATCCTCATCACCATCACGGCCATCGTCGGCCTGGCGGTGCGCGGCCTGCACATGGGCATCGAGTTCCAGGGCGGCGCGGTCTTCACCACCCCGAAGAACATGAGCGCCTCGGTCGCCCAGACCGAGACCTGGGCGGAGGAGGCGTCCGGCCACGACGCGATCGTCCAGAAGCTCGGCGACGGCAGCCTCCGCATCCAGATCGCGGGCACCGACACCCAGCAGTCGGACCAGATCAAGGAGGACCTCTCCAAGAACCTGGACATCTCCGCGGAGAAGATCAACGCCGACCTGGTCGGCCCCAGCTGGGGTGACCAGATCGCGAACAAGGCCTGGCAGGGCCTCGGGATCTTCATGGTCCTCGTGGTGATCTACCTGGCGATCGCGTTCGAGTGGCGGATGGCACTGGCCGCCTTCGTCGCGCTGATCCACGACATCACCATCACGGTGGGCATCTACGCCCTCGTCGGCTTCGAGGTCACACCCGGCACGGTGATCGGTCTGCTGACGATCCTCGGTTACTCGCTCTACGACACGGTCGTCGTCTTCGACAGCCTCAAGGAGCAGACCCGGGACATCACCAAACAGACCCGCTGGACGTACGCGGAGATCGCCAACCGCTCGATCAACAGCACCCTGGTCCGCTCCATCAACACCACGGTGGTCGCGCTGCTGCCGGTGGCGGGCCTGCTGTTCATCGGCGGCGGTGTCCTCGGCGCCGGCATGCTCAACGACATCTCGCTGTCGCTGTTCGTCGGCCTCGCGGCCGGCGCCTACTCGTCGATCTTCATCGCCACGCCGCTCGTCGCCGACCTCAAGGAGGCCGAGCCGCAGATGAAGGCCCTCAAGAAGCGGGTCCTCGCCAAGCGCGCCCAGGCCGCGGCCAAGGGCGAGCCCGCGGACTCCGCGGCCGACGAGGGGACGTACGGCGCCGACGAGCCGGACGACGCGGCACCCGCGGTGGTCGGCCCCCGCAACCAGCCCGCGTCCCGCGGCAGGGGCCGCGGCCGACCCTCGGGGAAGCGCCGATGACCGAGACGACCGACCTCACGGAGCTGCTGCTCAGCCGCATCCGTGACGTGGCCGACTACCCGGAGCCGGGCGTGATGTTCAAGGACATCACCCCGCTCCTGGCGGACCCGGCGGCCTTCGCCGCGCTCACCGACGCCCTGGCCGCCGTGGCCCGGGACACCGGCGCCACCAAGGTCGTCGGCCTGGAGGCACGCGGCTTCATCCTGGGCGCCCCGGTGGCCCTGCGGGCGGGCCTCGGCTTCATCCCGGTACGCAAGGCGGGCAAGCTCCCCGGAGCCACGCTCAGCCAGGCGTACGACCTGGAGTACGGCTCCGCCGAGATCGAGGTGCACGCCGAGGACCTGGCCGCGGGCGACCGCGTGCTGGTCGTCGACGACGTCCTCGCCACCGGCGGCACCGCCGAGGCCTCGCTGGAGCTGATCCGCCGGGCCGGAGCCGAGGTCGCGGGCCTCGCCGTGCTGATGGAGCTGGGCTTCCTCGACGGACGGGCCCGGCTGGAGCCGGCCCTGGCCGGGGCACCGCTGAAGGCGCTGCTCACGGTCTGAACCACGCACACCGCATCCTGGGGCGGGCCCGGAGGAATCCGGCGCCCGCCCCAGGCGTTGCACGGGTTGACCGCCCTCACATTGGCCAGAAGGCGATCCTGGAGGGCAGGATCGCTACCATGGGGTATCCGGAGCCTGACCGGGGGACCCGGATCGCGCACGAGGAGTCCTCTTGCCAGACGAGGCCCAGCCACTGACCGCCGCAAAGCCCGAGTCCGCCTCGGCGCCCGCGGCGAAGCCCGCGCCGAGCGCGCCCCAGGCGAAGAACGACACGCGCGGGCCGATCCAGCACGCCCCGGCCGCGCCCGTCGACAAGCCGGCCGAGCAGCAGCCGCGCCCCAAGCCGCTGCCGGCCGAGCGCCCGCAGAACGCGCCGGTGGTCCGCGCCCCCGCGGGCCAGCCCGCCCGCTCCGGCTCCTCCAACCGCGTCCGCGCCCGCCTGGCCCGCCTCGGCGTGCAGCGCGCCAACCCGTACAACCCGGTCCTGGAGCCGCTGCTGCGCATAGTGCGCGGCAACGACCCCAAGATCGAGACGGCGACCCTGCGCCAGATCGAGCGCGCCTACCAGGTCGCCGAACGCTGGCACCGCGGCCAGAAGCGCAAGAGCGGCGATCCGTACATCACGCACCCGCTCGCCGTCACCACCATCCTCGCCGAGCTGGGCATGGACCCGGCCACGCTGATGGCCGGGCTGCTGCACGACACCGTCGAGGACACCGAGTACGGCCTGGAGGACCTGCGCCGCGACTTCGGCGACGTGGTCACCCTGCTCGTCGACGGCGTCACCAAGCTGGACAAGGTCAAGTTCGGCGAGGCCGCGCAGGCCGAGACCGTGCGCAAGATGGTCGTCGCCATGGCCAAGGACCCGCGCGTCCTGGTCATCAAGCTCGCCGACCGCCTGCACAACATGCGCACCATGCGCTACCTCAAGCGCGAGAAGCAGGAGAAGAAGGCGCGCGAGACCCTGGAGATCTACGCGCCGCTCGCCCACCGGCTGGGCATGAACACCATCAAGTGGGAGCTGGAGGACCTCGCCTTCGCGATCCTCTACCCCAAGATGTACGACGAGATCGTCCGCCTGGTCGCCGAGCGCGCCCCCAAGCGCGACGAGTACCTGGCCGTCGTCACCGACGAGGTCCAGCAGGACCTGCGCGCGGCCCGCATCAAGGCGACCGTCACCGGCCGCCCCAAGCACTACTACAGCGTCTACCAGAAGATGATCGTCCGCGGCCGGGACTTCGCGGAGATCTACGACCTGGTGGGCATCCGCGTCCTGGTGGACACCGTCCGCGACTGCTACGCGGCGCTCGGCACGGTCCACGCCCGCTGGAACCCGGTTCCGGGGCGGTTCAAGGACTACATCGCGATGCCCAAGTTCAACATGTACCAGTCGCTGCACACGACGGTCATCGGGCCCGGCGGCAAGCCGGTCGAGCTGCAGATCCGCACCTTCGACATGCACCGCCGCGCGGAGTACGGCATCGCCGCGCACTGGAAGTACAAGCAGGAGGCCGTCGCCGGCGCCTCCAAGGTGCGCACCGACGCCCCCAGGTCGTCCGGCAAGAGCAAGGACGACCACCTCAACGACATGGCGTGGCTGCGCCAGCTGCTCGACTGGCAGAAGGAGACCGAGGACCCCGGCGAGTTCCTGGAGTCCCTGCGCTTCGACCTCTCCCGCAACGAGGTCTTCGTCTTCACCCCCAAGGGCGACGTCATAGCGCTCCCCGCCGGGGCCACCCCGGTGGACTTCGCCTACGCCGTCCACACCGAGGTCGGCCACCGCACCATAGGGGCCCGGGTCAACGGGCGGCTGGTGCCGCTGGAGTCGACCCTGGACAACGGCGACCTGGTGGAGGTCTTCACCTCCAAGGCGGCCGGCGCGGGCCCCTCCCGCGACTGGCTCGGCTTCGTGAAGTCGCCGCGCGCCCGCAACAAGATCCGAGGCTGGTTCTCCAAGGAACGCCGCGACGAGGCGATCGAGCAGGGCAAGGACGCCATCGTCCGCGCGATGCGCAAGCAGAACCTGCCGATCCAGCGCATCCTGACCGGCGACTCCCTGGTCACGCTCGCCCACGAGATGCGCTACTCGGACATCTCAGCGCTGTACGCGGCGATCGGCGAGGGCCACGTCTCCGCGCAGAACATCGTGCAGAAGCTGGTCCAGGCGCTCGGCGGCGAGGAGGCCGCCACCGAGGAGATCGACGAGTCGGTCCCGCCCGCCCGGGGCCGCGGCCGCAAGCGCCGCACCAGCGCCGACCCGGGCGTGGTGGTCAAGGGCGTCGAGGACGTCTGGGTCAAGCTGGCCCGCTGCTGCACGCCCGTGCCCGGCGACCCCATCATCGGCTTCGTCACCCGCGGCAGCGGCGTCTCCGTGCACCGCAGCGACTGCGTGAACGTGGACTCGCTCTCCCGCGAGCCCGAGCGCATCCTCGAGGTCGAGTGGGCGCCCACCCAGTCCTCGGTCTTCCTGGTCGCCATCCAGGTCGAGGCCCTGGACCGGTCCCGGCTGCTGTCGGACGTCACCCGTGTGCTGTCCGACCAGCACGTCAACATCCTCTCGGCGGCCGTCCAGACCTCCCGCGACCGGGTGGCCACCTCCCGCTTCACCTTCGAGATGGGCGACCCGAAGCACCTCGGGCACGTCCTGAAGGCCGTACGCGGCGTGGAGGGCGTCTACGACGTCTACCGGGTGACGTCGGCGCGCAGGCCCTCGTAGCCGTCCGCACCGGCGCACACACGCGAGGGGCTCCCGTACGCGTCGTACGGGAGCCCCTCGCGTGTGGTCCGCGACCGTCAGCCGCCGAACTCGTGCAGGCCCTTGAGCGCCTGGTCGAGGAGCGCCTGGCGGCCCTCCAGCTCACGGGCGAGCTTGTCGGCCTTGGCGTCGTTGCCCTGGGCGCGCGCCTGCTCGATCTGGGAGCGCAGCTTGTCCACGGCGGCCTGGAGCTGACCGGTCAGGCCCTCGGCGCGCGCGCGTGCCTCCGGGTTGGTCCGGCGCCACTCGGCCTCCTCGGCCTCCTGGAGCGCCCGCTCGACCGCGTGCATCCGCCCCTCGACCTTCGGCCGGGCGTCGCGCGGCACGTGGCCGATGGCCTCCCAGCGCTCGTTGACCGAACGGAACGCGGCACGGGCCGCCTTGAGGTCGGTGACCGGGACGAGCTTCTCGGCCTCCTCGGCCAGCTCCTCCTTGAGCTTCAGGTTCTCCGCCTGCTCGGCGTCCCGCTCGGCGAACACCGAGCTGCGGGCGGCGAAGAACACGTCCTGGGCGCCGCGGAAGCGGTTCCACAGGTCGTCCTCGTGCTCGCGCTGCGCGCGGCCCGCGGCCTTCCACTCGGCCATCAGGTCGCGGTAGCGCGCGGCCGTCGGGCCCCAGTCCGTCGAGTTGGACAGCGCCTCGGCCTCGGAGACCAGCCGCTCCTTGGTCCGCCGCGCCTCCTCGCGCTGCGCGTCGAGCTGCGCGAAGTGCTGCTTGCGGCGCTTGGAGAACGCCGAGCGCGCGTGCGAGAAGCGGTGCCACAGCTCGTCGTCGGACTTGCGGTCCAGGCGCGGCAGGCCCTTCCAGGTGTCGACCAGGGCCCGCAGCCGCTCACCGGCCGCCCGCCACTGGTCCGAGCGCGCCAGCTCCTCGGCCTCGGCGACCAGCGCCTCCTTGGCGCCGCGCGCCTCGTCGGACTGCTTGGCCCGCTGGACCTTGCGCTCCTCGCGCCGTGCCTCCACGAGCGCGACGAGCTGGTCCAGCCGGGCCCGCAGGGCCTCCAGGTCGCCGACCGCGTGGTGCGCGTCCACCTGCTCGCGCAAGTGGTCGATGGCGGTCTGGGCGTCCTTGGC
The DNA here is from genome assembly GCF_020404845.1 of Streptomyces hyderabadensis. Taxonomy (GTDB): domain Bacteria; phylum Actinomycetota; class Actinomycetes; order Streptomycetales; family Streptomycetaceae; genus Streptomyces; species Streptomyces hyderabadensis. The sequence goes on from NZ_JAIOJZ010000075.1 coordinate 10,502, forward strand.
CGACAGGTCGGTGGTCTTCACCCGCTTTTCGAGGAGGCCGATCTCGACAACCAAGCCTTCGTACTTGCGTTCGAAGTAGGCCAGCGCCTCCTCGGGGGAGCCTGCCTGCCAGGATCCGACGACCTTCTCGCCGTCGGCCGTACGCACGTACACGGTCCCCGTCTCGTCGACGCGGCCCCACGGGTCGCTGCTCACAGCGCCTCCTCCACATGATGCCTGCGGAGGGCTTCGCCACCCCCGGGCATCGTCCACAGTTTCGTCACGGCCAACATAGGCGACCGGCGGGGGGCCTGTCCGCACCCGCGCGAGTCGAACTTTCGCTGATGAGGGTCAGGATTTCGTGACGGTGGCCTTGTCGATCACGACCGTGGCGTTGGGCGCTCCGTCACCCTGGCCGGTGCTCTCCCCGGCCTCCGCGATCTTCTTCAGCACCGCCATGCCCTTGTCGGAGATGGTGCCGAACGGCGTGTAGCTCGGCGGCAGCGGGCTGTCCTGGTACACGAGGAAGAACTGGCTGCCGCCGGAGTCCGGCTGCCCCGTGTTCGCCATCGCCACCGTGCCCGCCGGGTACGTGTTCGACTTGAGGCTCTTGTCCTTCAGATTCTCGTCCGGGATGGTGTAGCCCGGGCCGCCGGTGCCCTGCCCGGTCGGGTCGCCGCACTGCAGCACGTAGATGCCGTTGGTGGTGAGGCGGTGGCACGGCGTGTGGTCGAAGAAGCCCTTGCCCGCCAGGAAGTTGAACGAGTTGACGGTGTGCGGCGCCGCGTCCGTCTTCAGTGCGAGATCTATGTCACCGCACGTCGTCGCCAGCTTCATCGTGTACTTCGCCGACTTGTCGATGGTCATCGCAGGTTCCTTCTTCCAGGTCTGCGTCTTGACCTTGCCCTCGGCGGGCTTCTCGCACGGGTCCGGCGCCTTGCTCGGGGCCGAGGCGCTCGGCGTGACCTCCGCGCTCGCGTTCGTCTTGCTGTCGTCGTCGTCCCCCAGGACCACGCCGGTCGTGTACAGCGCGACACTGCCGATCAGAATCACGCCGAGCACCGACGCGATCGCGGCGTTGCGCATGCGCGCCTTGCGCCGTGCGGAGGTACGTCGCTGCTGCTGCCGCAAGAACTTCTCCCGGGCGAGCTGACGCCGCCGCTGCTCCTGGGTGACCACCGGGTTCTCTCCTCATGCGTCTTCGTGCGTCTTGTGTGCCGACCGGTACGCGTGGGCGCGATGAGCCGACCGTGGGCGTGTAGCCCCGTACCGTATATGGGTTCGCTGAGGAATCGGCACCGCCGGTAGGCTCTGACCATGGGCGCGGCCGGTTCGCAAGCCCATCCGTACCGACACAAACGAAGGACGATCGTGCTCATTGCCGGGTTCCCCGCCGGTGCCTGGGGGACGAACTGCTATCTCGTCGCCCCCGCCGCCGGTGAGGAGTGCGTGATCATCGACCCGGGCCACCAGGCGGCCCCCGGAGTCGAGGAAGCGGTCCGCAAGCATCGGCTCAAGCCCGTCGCCGTCGTCCTCACCCACGGCCACATCGACCACGTCGCCTCGGTCGTCCCGGTGTGCGGCGCCCACGACGTGCCCGCTTGGATCCACCCCGAGGACCGCTACATGATGAGCGACCCGGAGAAGGGCATCGGCCGCACCATCGGCATGCCGCTCATGGGTGAGCTGACCGTCGGGGAGCCCGACGACGTCAAGGAGCTGGCCGACGGCGCGAAGCTGGAGCTGGCGGGCCTGGAGCTGACCGTCGCGCACGCGCCGGGCCATACCAAGGGGTCGGTGACCTTCGGCCTGCCCGAGGCGGCGGACATCCCGCCGGTCATGTTCTCGGGCGACCTGCTGTTCGCCGGCTCCATCGGACGCACCGACCTCCCCGGCGGCTCCATGGACGACCTGCTCGAGTCCCTGGCACGCGTGTGCCTGCCGCTCGACGACACGACCGTGGTGCTGTCCGGACACGGCCCCCAGACGACCATCGGCCAGGAGCGCGCCACCAATCCGTACCTGCGGCAGGTGGCAGCCGGCCAGGGCGCTCCCGACGCGCCCCGACGAGGAATGTGACGAGACCTTCCGTGAGCACCTTCAAGGCCCCCAAGGGCACGTACGACCTGCTGCCGCCGGACTCCGCCAAGTACCTGGCGGTCCGCGAGGCGATCGCCGCCCCGCTGCGCAACTCCGGCTACGGCTACATCGAGACGCCCGGCTTCGAGAACGTCGAGCTGTTCGCCCGTGGCGTCGGCGAGTCCACCGACATCGTGACCAAGGAGATGTACGTCTTCGAGACCAAGGGCGGCGACCGGCTCGCCCTGCGCCCGGAGACCACCGCTCCCGTACTGCGCGCGGTCCTGGAGGCCAACCTGCACAAGGCGGGCAACCTGCCGGTCAAGGTCTGGTACTCGGGCTCGCAGTACCGCTACGAGCGCCCCCAGAAGGGCCGTTACCGCCACTTCTCCCAGGTCGGCGCCGAGGCGATCGGTGCCGAGGACCCGGCCCTGGACGCCGAACTGATCATCCTGGCCGACCAGTCGTACCGCGCGCTCGGCCTGCAGAACTTCCGCATCCTGCTCAACTCCCTGGGCGACAAGGAGTGCCGTCCCGTCTACCGGGCCGCGCTCCAGGACTTCCTGCGCGGTCTCGACCTGGACGAGGACACCCTGCGCCGCGCCGAGATCAACCCGCTGCGCGTCCTGGACGACAAGCGCCCGGACGTCCAGAAGCAGCTCACCGACGCCCCGCTGCTGCGCGACTACCTGTGCGACGCCTGCAAGGCGTACCACGAGGAGGTGCGCGAACTGATCACGGCGGCGGGCGTGGTCTTCGAGGACGACCCGAAGCTGGTCCGCGGCCTGGACTACTACACCCGCACCACCTTCGAGTTCGTCCACGACGGCCTCGGCTCCCAGTCCGCGGTGGGCGGCGGCGGACGCTACGACGGCCTGTCCGAGATGATCGGCGGCCCCTCGCTGCCCTCGGTCGGCTGGGCCCTCGGCGTCGACCGCACCGTCCTCGCCCTGGAGGCGGAGGGCATCGAACTGGACATCCCGTCCGCCACCTCCGTCTTCGCGGTCCCGCTGGGGGAGGAGGCCCGCCGGATCCTGTTCGCCAAGGTCACCGAACTGCGCAAGAACGGCGTCGCCGCCGACTTCTCCTACGGCGGCAAGGGACTGAAGGCCGCGATGAAGGCGGCCAACCGCTCCGGCGCCCGCTACACCCTGGTCCTGGGCGAGCGCGACCTCGCCGAGGGCGTCGTCCAGCTCAAGGACATGGAGTCCGGCGAACAGACCGCGATCGGCGTCAACGAGATCGTCGCGGAGCTGGAGTCGAGGCTCGGCTAGCCGGCCCGGCCCCTCCGGGGGCACGCTTTCGTTCACGCGTGCCCCCGGGGAACGGGCGTTGGCCGGAACGCGCCACTCCGGAGTGAACGCCGACCCGTTCATATGTTCATCGAACGGTGCCCATACAGGCTCGTGCGGCACAATGGCCCTGCCCGAAGCAGGTCCACTCCCCAGTGACGGAATCGGCGTGATGAGCAAGACGACAGTGAAGGACGTCTCCACCGTGGCAGAGTCCGCACCGGACACCGGCGCCCGCGCCCCGCGCACCGAAGGCGGCAGCCGGGCCCTCGCGCTGCTGCTGGTGATCACGGGCGCGGCCGGCCTGCTCGCCGCGTGGGTCATCACGATCGACAAGCAGAAGATCCTCGAGGCCAAGGTCGCCGGCACCACGTTCACGCCCGGCTGCAGCCTCAACCCGGTCGTCTCCTGCGGCAACATCATGGAGAGCGACCAGGCCTCCGTCTTCGGCTTCCCCAACCCGATGCTCGGCCTCGTCGCCTACGGCATCGTCATCTGCGTCGGCATCAGCCTGCTCGCCCGCGCCACCTACCCCCGCTGGTACTGGCTCACCTTCAACGCCGGCTGCCTCTTCGGCGTCGCGTTCGTCTCCTGGCTGCAGTTCCAGTCCCTGTACCGGATCAACTCGCTGTGCCTGTGGTGCTGCCTGGCCTGGGTCGCCACCATCCTGATGTTCTGGTACGTGACGTCCTTCAACGTCCGCAAGGGCTTCCTGCCCGCGCCGGGCTGGCTGCGCGGCTTCTTCGGCGAGTTCACCTGGGTCCTGCCGGTGCTGCACATCGGCATCATCGGCATGATGGTCCTCACCCGCTGGTGGGACTTCTGGACCAGCTGACCGGCCTTCCCCGAGGGCGGGCCCACCGGCCCCGGCGCGTTGTCAGTACGGTGATTTAGGGTTCAAGGCGTGGAGCCCGATCTGTTCACCGCCGCAGCCGAAGAACGCCAGGAGAAGGACCCGACCGGCAGCCCCCTCGCCGTGCGGATGCGCCCGCGCACCCTCGACGAGGTCGTCGGCCAGCAGCACCTGCTCAAGCCCGGATCCCCGCTGCGCCGCCTGGTCGGCGAGGGCGCCTCCGGTCCCGCGGGGCCGTCGTCGGTCATCCTCTGGGGGCCGCCGGGCACCGGCAAGACCACCCTGGCGTACGTGGTCTCCAAGGCCACCAACAAGCGCTTCGTGGAGCTGTCGGCGATCACCGCGGGCGTCAAGGAGGTCCGCGCGGTCATCGACGGCGCCCGCCGCGCGGTCGGCGGGTACGGCAAGGAGACCGTCCTCTTCCTCGACGAGATCCACCGCTTCAGCAAGGCCCAGCAGGACTCCCTGCTCCCGGCCGTGGAGAACCGCTGGGTCACCCTGATCGCCGCCACCACCGAGAACCCGTACTTCTCGGTGATCTCCCCGCTGCTCTCCCGCTCGCTCCTGCTCACCCTCGAACCTCTCACCGACGACGACGTCAAGGGGCTGCTGCGCCGCGCCCTGACCGACGAACGCGGTCTCAAGAGCGCCCTCACCCTCCCCGAGGACACCGAGGAGCACCTGCTGCGCATCGCCGGGGGCGACGCCCGCCGCGCGCTCACCGCCCTGGAGGCCGCCGCCGGGGCCGCGCTCGACAAGGGCGAGGCGGAGATCGGGCTGACCACCCTGGAGGAGACGGTCGACCGGGCCGCGGTGAAGTACGACCGCGACGGCGACCAGCACTACGACGTCGCCAGCGCCCTGATCAAGTCCATCCGCGGCTCCGACGTCGACGCCGCCCTGCACTACCTGGCCCGCATGATCGAGGCCGGCGAGGACCCCCGCTTCATCGCCCGGCGCCTGATGATCTCCGCCAGCGAGGACATCGGCCTGGCCGATCCGAACGCGCTGCAGATCGCCGTCGCCGCCGCCCAGGCCGTCGCGATGATCGGCTTCCCCGAGGCCGCCCTCACCCTCAGTCACGCCACCATCGCCCTGGCGCTGGCCCCCAAGTCCAACGCGGCGACCACCGCCATCGGCGCCGCGCTGGACGATGTGCGCAAGGGCCACGCCGGACCGGTCCCGGCCCATCTGCGCGACAGCCACTACAAGGGCGCGGGCAAGCTGGGGCACGGCCAGGGGTACGTGTACCCGCACGACCTGCCCGAGGGCATCGCCGCCCAGCAGTACGCCCCGGACGGACTGAAGGACCGGACGTACTACACGCCGACCCGGCACGGCGCCGAGGCCCGGTACGCGGACGCGGTGGAGTGGACCCGCGGGCACCTCGGTCGCAAGCCTTCCTGAACAGCCTGTAGAATCCTCCGGAGTGCCGAGTCCCGTGCAGTCAGAACGGGACAACCGGCCGGAACCCCCAGGGTTCCAGGAGCGTCGCGCACCGTCGATGGTGTCGCGGGCAGCCCACCACCACCCGGAGTCCCGGAGCGGTCGGTGGGCCACTCGCGTGCTGCACATATGTGCCCAGACCAGGGGAGCGGCTGCCCGGCAGGTCCCGAGCGGACCCGGCGGGTTTCCCCGGCTGCGGATTGCGACCTCCCTCAACCCTGACAAGCCGGAAACCAGAGAAGAGACACAGACAGTGGCGAACCAGTCCCGCCCCAAGGTCAAGAAGTCGCGTGCCCTCGGCATCGCGCTGACCCCGAAGGCCGTCAAGTACTTCGAGGCCCGCCCCTACCCGCCGGGTGAGCACGGCCGCGGCCGCAAGCAGAACTCGGACTACAAGGTCCGTCTGCTCGAGAAGCAGCGTCTGCGCGCGCAGTACGACCTCAGCGAGCGCCAGCTCGTCCGCGCCTACGAGCGTGCCTCCAAGACCAACATGAAGACCGGTGAGGCCCTGGTCATCGAGCTGGAGCGCCGTCTCGACGCGCTGGTCCTGCGTTCGGGCATCGCCCGCACGATCTACCAGGCCCGCCAGATGGTCGTCCACGGCCACATCCAGGTCAACGGCCAGAAGGTCGACAAGCCGTCCTTCCGCGTCCGTCCGGACGACGTGGTGCAGGTGCGCGAGCGCTCCAAGGAGAAGACGCTCTTCACCATCGCCCGCGAGGGTGGCTTCGCCCCTGACGGCGAGACCCCGCGCTACCTCCAGGTGAACCTCAAGGCCCTGGCGTTCCGCCTGGACCGCGAGCCGAACCGCAAGGAGATCCCGGTGATCTGCGACGAGCAGCTCGTCGTCGAGTACTACGCCCGCTGATCCAGCCGAAACGCTGACCTCAGCAGGCGCAGCACCAGCGGTGCCTCAGCCCGCCGTCTCCCCGCCCTTCCGGGTGGGCGAGGCGGCGGGCTTCGCCGTCCGGGCGGCCGTCGCGGCCCGCCCCCCGGCCGCCGTGCGCGGGGCGGGCGGCGAGACGGGCACGCCGGGCCTGCGCAGCGCCCGCGCCACCGCCTCCCGGCGGCCCAGCCGCGTCCCGTGCCGTACGCACTCCTCGTACCGCTCGTCGCCCAGCTGCTCCCGGGCCGCCGCCTCGCACAGCTCGTGCGGCGCGTTGTAGTGCGCCGAGCCGAACAGCGGCAGCCCCACCGACGGCCACATTCGCCCCGCCGCACCCTGCAGCACCGCCGCCTCCGAGGCGTCGCCCTCCGCCACCGTCACCAGCGCCAGCAGCTCCACCGCCAGCACCGAACCCAGCTGGTCGCGGAAGCGGTGCGCGCTGCCCAGGCAGTCGGCGAGCAGCTCGCGGGCGCGCACCGGCTCGCCGTCGCTCCAGGCCGCGTAGGCCAGCACGTACAGGGCGTATCCCCGCGCCCAGCGCTCGCCGTGGTCGTCGCACACCTGGCGCACGTCCTCGCACAGGCGCACCGCGTCCGGCAGATCGCCCTGGAAGGCCCGGGTCATCGCCAGCTCCACCTGACCCATCAGCACGTTGCTGTTCAGCTCGCCGATCTCCCGGTAGCGGTGCAGCGCGGAGCGCAGCAGCCGCTCCGCGCGCGGCATGTCGTCGCTCACCAGCGCCAGACAGCCGGTGCGGTGCTCCGCGTACGCCACCGCCGTCGGGTTCGCCGAGCGCTCCGCCTCCTCGCGGCACTCCTGGAGCGCCGCCAGCGCGGGCACCGTGTCGCCCTGCAGGATCGCCACGTAGGCGAGCACCCACAGCGCCTTCAGCCGGGACTGCTCGCCCGCCGTCGGCTCCGCGTCCAGCCGCACCGCCTGCTCCAGCCAGTGCCGCCCCTCCGACAGCCGGCCGCAGCCGACCCAGTGGAACCACAGGGCGCCCGCCAGGTACTGGCCCAGGTGCGCGCCGTCCGGCTCCTCCAGGCAGTGCTCCAGCGCGCTGCGCAGATTGGGCAGCTCCGCGTCCACCCGCGCGGCCACCTCGCCCTGGCGGGGCGAGAACCACTCCAGCTCGCACCAGGTCGCCAGGCCCACGTACCAGTCCCGGTGCCGCCGCCGCAGCCGGTCCGCGTCCCCCGTCGCCGCCAGCCAGTCGGCGCCGTACGCCCGTACCGTGTCGAGCATCCGGTAGCGCGTCCCGGCGGGGGACTCCTCGCGGGTCAGCACGGACTGGGCGAGCAGTGCGGTCAGGACGTCGAGCACCTCGTCGGCAGGAAGGCCGTCCCCGCTGCACACGTACTCGGCGGCTTCCAGGTCGAACGGCCCGGCGAACACCGAGAGGCGGGCCCACAGCAGCCGCTCCGGCGGCGTGCACAGCTCGTGGCTCCAGCCGATCGCGGTGCGCAGCGTCCGGTGCCGGGGCAGCGCGGTGCTGTCCCCGCCGGTCAGCAGCCGGAACCGGTCGTCGAGGCGGCGCAGCACCTGCCCCGGCGACAGCACGCCCAGCCGTCCCGCCGCCAGCTCGATCGCCAGCGGGATCCCGTCCAGACGCCGGCACAGCTCGTGCACCTCCCGCTGGTCGGCGTCCGGATCGGCGTCGTAGCCGCAGGTGACGCCCCGCTGCCCGGCCCGCACCGTCAGCAGCTCCACCGCCTCCTCCGTGCTCAGCGGCGCCAGCGGGACCAGCCGCTCGCCGGGCACGCCCAGCGGTCTGCGCCCCACCGCCAGCACACTCAGCCCCGGGGCGTGGCCGAGCAGGTCGGCCACCAGCGCCGCGCAGGGCTCGACCAGGTGCTCGACCCCGTCCAGGAGCAGCAGCAGCTCCCGCTCGGCCAGGTGCGCGAGCAGCGTCTCGCGGGGCAGCCGGGTCGTGTGGTCGGTCAGGCCCAGCGCCTCCACGACCGTGTAGTCGACGAACTCCTCGTCCCGCACCGGCGCCAGCTGCACCCGCCACACCCCGTCCCGGGGCGCACGGCGCGCGGCCGCCCGTGCGGCCAGCCGGGACTTGCCGACGCCGCCCGCGCCGGTGACGGTCACCAGCCGGGCCGAGTCCAGCGCCCGGGCCAGCTCCGCCAGTTGGGCCCCTCTGCCCACGAACGTGTCGAGCTCCAGCGGGAGATTGCCGGGCGGGATGCCGTCGCGCCGATGGTCTCGCATGAAACACGGAGCGTACTGAACCGTATTCACTCCGTACAATCGCTTCACCGAACTCGACCGCGCCGCGCCGCGCGCGACGGGGAATCCGGTACGGAGCCCCGCGCCCGGCGCGATAGGCTCGGTGCACGACTTTCCCGATGTTCAGGCACGTCTTTCAGGGAGCGGGTGCACACAGTGTCCGGTGGCGAGGTGGCCGGGATCCTGGTGGCCGTCTTCTGGGCGATCCTGGTCTCCTTCCTCGCCGTCGCACTGGCGAGGCTGGCCCAGACGCTCAGGACGACCACCAAACTCGTGGCGGACGTGACCGACCAGGCCGTCCCGCTGCTGGCCGACGCCTCCGCGGCGGTGCGCAGCGCGCAGACCCAGATCGACCGGGTCGACGCGATCGCCTCCGACGTCCAGGAGGTCACCTCGAACGCCTCCGCGCTGTCCACCACCGTGGCCTCCACCTTCGGCGGCCCGCTGGTCAAGGTCGCGGCGTTCGGGTACGGCGTGCGCCGGGCACTCGGCGGTCGCAAGGAGGACATGTCCGCCCCCGCCGCCCAGGCGCGGCGCACCGTGATCGTGGGCCGTACGCTCCCGGCCGCGCGGCGGACGAAGCGGAAGAAGGGCTGACCGAGCGATGTTCCGCCGTACGTTCTGGTTCGGCACCGGCGTGGCCGCCGGTGTGTGGGCCACCACCAAGGTCAACCGGAAGCTCAAGCAGCTCACCCCCGACAGCCTCGCCGCCACCGCGGCGAACAAGGCGCTCGACGTGGGCACCCGGGTCAGGGACCGCGCGGTGGGTTTCGCGCTCGACGTCCGCGACAACATGGCCCAGCGGGAGGCCGAACTGGACGACGCGCTCGGGCTGAACGCCCCCGTCGACGGTGAACTGCCCGCACCGCGGCACCGTGCCGCCATCGAGAACCGCAACGACCCGAAGTCCGTCGTCGACGTGCGGACGACGTACTCGTACAACCGGAATGAGGACCACTGATGGAGTCGGCCGAGATTCGTCGCCGCTGGTTGAGCTTCTTCGAGGAGCGCGGGCACACCGTCGTCCCTTCGGCGTCGCTCATCGCGGACGACCCGACTCTGCTCCTCGTCCCGGCCGGCATGGTGCCCTTCAAGCCCTACTTCCTGGGTGAGGTCAAGCCGCCCTTCGACCGCGCCACCAGCGTGCAGAAGTGCGTGCGCACGCCGGACATCGAAGAGGTCGGCAAGACCACCCGGCACGGCACCTTCTTCCAGATGTGCGGCAACTTCTCCTTCGGCGACTACTTCAAGGAAGGCGCCATCAAGTACGCCTGGGAGCTGCTCACCAGCGCCCAGGACAAGGGCGGTTACGGCCTCGACCCCGAGCGCCTGTGGATCACCGTCTACCAGGACGACGACGAGGCCGAGCGCATCTGGCACGACGTGGTGGGCGTCCCCGCCGAGCGCATCCAGCGCCTCGGCAAGAAGGACAACTACTGGTCCATGGGCGTCCCCGGCCCCTGCGGCCCCTGCTCCGAGATCAACTACGACCGCGGCCCCGAGTTCGGCGCCGAGGGCGGCCCCGCCGTCAACGACGAGCGGTACGTGGAGATCTGGAACCTCGTCTTCATGCAGTACGAGCGGGGCGAGGGCATCGGCAAGGAGGACTTCGAGATCCTCGGCGAGCTGCCGAGTAAGAACATCGACACCGGCCTCGGCCTGGAACGCCTCGCCATGATTCTGCAGGGCGTGCAGAACATGTACGAGATCGACACCTCCATGGCCGTCATCAAGAAGGCCACCGAACTGACCGGCGTGGCCTACGGCGACGCCCAGGCCTCGGACGTCTCGCTGCGCGTGGTCACCGACCACATGCGCACCTCCGTGATGCTCATCGGCGACGGCGTCACCCCCGGCAACGAGGGCCGCGGTTACGTGCTGCGCCGCATCATGCGCCGCGCCATCCGCAACATGCGCCTGCTCGGCGCCACAGGTCCGGTCGTCAAGGACCTGATCGACGTCGTCATCGGCATGATGGGGCAGCAGTACCCCGAGCTGATCACCGACCGCGAGCGGATCGAGAAGGTCGCCCTCGCCGAGGAGAACGCCTTCCTCAAGACGCTGAAGGCCGGCACCAACATCCTCGACACCGCGGTCAGCGACACCAAGGCCGCGGGCGGCACCGTCCTCGCCGGTGACAAGGCGTTCCTGCTCCACGACACCTGGGGCTTCCCGATCGACCTCACCCTGGAGATGGCCGCCGAGCAGGGGCTGTCCGTGGACGAGGACGGCTTCCGGCGCCTGATGAAGGAGCAGCGGGAGCGCGCCAAGGCCGACGCCCAGGCCAAGAAGACCGGCCACGCCGGTGCCGGTGCCTACCGGGAGATCGCCGACCAGGCCGGCGCCACCGACTTCGTCGGCTACACCGACACCGAGAGCGAGTCCACGATCGTCGGCATCCTCGTCGACGGCGCCTCCTCCCCGGCCGCCACCGAGGGCGACGAGGTCGAGATCGTGCTGGACCGCACCCCGTTCTACGCCGAGGGCGGCGGCCAGATCGGCGACACCGGCCGGATCAAGGTCGACACGGGCGCCGTGATCGAGGTCCGCGACTGCCAGAAGCCGGTCCCGGGCGTGTACGTCCACAAGGGCGTCGTGCAGGTCGGCGAGGTCACCGTCGGTGCCAAGGCCCAGGCCTCGATCGACGACCGGCGCCGGAAGGCCATCGCCCGCGCCCACTCGGCCACCCACCTCACCCACCAGGCGCTGCGCGACGCGCTCGGCCCGACGGCCGCCCAGGCCGGTTCCGAGAACCAGCCCGGCCGCTTCCGCTTCGACTTCGGCTCGCCGTCCGCGGTGCCGACGGCCGTGATGACCGACGTCGAGCAGAAGATCAACGAGGTGCTCGCCCGTGACCTCGACGTGCGCGCCGACGTCATGGGCATCGACGAGGCCAAGAAGCAGGGCGCCATCGCCGAGTTCGGCGAGAAGTACGGCGAGCGCGTGCGCGTCGTGACCATCGGCGACTTCTCCAAGGAGCTGTGCGGCGGCACCCACGTGCACAACACCGCCCAGCTCGGCCTGGTCAAGCTGCTCGGCGAGTCCTCCATCGGCTCCGGTGTGCGCCGTATCGAGGCGCTGGTCGGCGTGGACGCCTACAACTTCCTGGCCCGGGAGCACACGGTCGTGGCCCAGCTCCAGGAGCTGATCAAGGGCCGTCCGGAGGAGCTGCCGGAGAAGGTCTCCGCGATGCTCGGCAAGCTGAAGGACGCCGAGAAGGAGATCGAGAAGTTCCGCGCCGAGAAGGTGCTCCAGGCCGCCGCCGGTCTCGCCGAGTCCGCCAAGGACGTACGCGGCGTGGCCGTCGTCACCGGCCAGGTCCCGGACGGCACCACCGCGGACGACCTGCGCAAGCTGGTCCTCGACGTGCGCGGCCGCATCCAGGGCGGCCGGGCCGCGGTCGTGGCCCTGTTCACCACGGTGGGCGGCAAGCCCCTCACCGTCATCGCCACCAACGACGCCGCCCGCGACCGCGGCCTCAAGGCCGGTGACCTGGTGCGCGCCGCCGCCAAGACGCTCGGCGGCGGCGGTGGCGGCAAGCCGGACGTCGCCCAGGGCGGCGGCCAGAACCCGGCCGCCATCGGTGACGCCGTCGACGCCGTCGAGCGCCTCGTGGCGGACACCGCCAAGTGAGCACGCCCGAGAACGACCAGGTGGACGGCCCGGCGATGCGCCGCGGCCGCCGCCTGGCGATCGACGTCGGCGACGCCCGCATCGGGGTCGCGTCCTGCGACCCCGACGGCATCCTCGCCACCCCGGTGGAGACCGTCCCCGGCCGCGACGTCCCGGCGGCGCACCGGCGCCTGAGGCACCTGGTCGCGGAGTACGAGCCCATCGAGGTCGTGGTCGGCCTCCCCCGCTCCCTCAAGGGGGGCGAGGGCCCGGCCGCGGCCAAGGTCAGGCGCTTCGCGCAGGAGCTGGCCAAGGGCATCGCGCCCGTACCGGTCCGGCTGGTGGACGAACGCATGACGACGGTCACCGCCAGCCAGGGGCTGCGGGCCTCCGGGGTGAAGTCCAAGAAGGGCCGGTCCGTCATCGACCAGGCCGCCGCGGTGATCATCCTCCAGCAGGCGTTGGAATCCGAACGGGTGTCAGGCAGGCCACCCGGCGAGGGCGTCGAAGTGGTCATCTGATCGCGGTACGGTAACGTTCCGCGCGATGCGGAGGCATTCGAACAGCCACCGCACAGCAAGAGGCGGAACGGAAGCGAGCCCTTCGGCACAGGTCGCGCCCCCCGTCGCCTCGCGGCTCTAGGGGATCGATGACTGAGTATGGCCGGGGCCAAGGCTCCGAACCGTGGCATCCCGAGGACCCGTTGTACGGGGACGGCGGATGGGGCGGGCAGCAGGCCCACGCGGGTCAGCAGTCCCCCTACGGCGGCCAGCCGCAGCAGTATCCGGAGCAGCAGGCGCAGCAGGGTTACGGCGACTGGAGCAACGGCGGCCAGGCGTCGTACGGCGGCGGGCAGCCGCAGTACGACGCGTACGGCCGCCAGCACCCCGAGCCCCAGTACGACCAGTACGGTCAGCAGTCGTACGACCAGCAGTCGTACGGCGGTCAGCAGCAGTACGACCAGCAGTACGCGCCCCAGGCCCAGGCGCAGCAGGGCTACGGCAACGACGGCTGGGGCAGCGGAGCGCACCCCCAGGCGCACTACCCGGCCGACCCGTCCGACCCCTACGGACAGCAGGCCGGCGGCTACGGCGCCGAGCAGCCCGACTTCTACGGCACCCCCGAGGCCTACCCGCCGCCGGAGCCGCCCACCCGCCGGCGCGCCGAGCCCGAGCCGCAGCGCACCGACTGGGACCCCGGTCCCGACGAGGGCGAGCACGCCTTCTTCGCCGGCGGGGACGCGGACGAGGACGAGGACGCGCCCGGCGACGGCCGCGGCGGTCGCGACGACCGCAGGACCCGGGGCGGCGGCAAACCCAAGAAACGCCGCAGCGGATGCGCCTGCCTGGTGGTCTGCCTGGTACTCGGGGGCGGCGTGGCAGGTGTCGGATATTTCGGCTACCAGTTTTACCAGGATCGTTTCGGCGCGGCTCCGGACTACGCGGGCGACGGCAACGGCGAGCAGGTGACCGTCACCATCCCCAAGGGCGCGGGCGGCTCCACGATCGGCCAGGAACTCAAACGCCAGGGCGTGGTGAAGAGCGTCGACGCCTTCATCGCCGCCCAGCAGAGCAACCCCCGCGGCAAGAGCATCCAGGACGGTGTGTACACGCTGCAGAAGGAGATGTCGGCCGACAGCGCGGTCGAACTCCTGCTCAGCCCGAAGAGCCGCAGCAACCTGATCATCGCCGAGGGATGGCGGAACGCCCGCATCTACGAGCTCATCGACAAGCGCCTCGAGGTGAAGGCGGGTACCACCGCCAAGGTCGCCAAGTCCGAGTACAAGAGCCTCGGCCTGCCCGACTGGGCGCTGAACCACAAGGACGTCAAGGACCCCCTGGAGGGCTTCCTCTACCCGTCCAGCTACTCGGCGGCCAAGGGGCAGAAGCCCGAGGACGTGCTCAAGCAGATGGTGGCACGTGCCAACGAGCAGTACGAGAAGATCGGCCTGGAGCAGAAGGCGGAGGGCCTCGGCCTCGAAGGCCCGTGGGAACTGCTCACCGCCGCGAGCCTGGTGCAGGCCGAGGGCAAGACCCACGACGACTTCCGCAAGATGGCCGAGGTCATCTACAACCGGCTCAAGTCCGACAACACCGAGACGAACCAGAAGCTCCAGTTCGACTCGACCTTCAACTACCTGATGGGCCAGAGCAAGATCCACATCAGCGAGTCCGAGATCAACAGCAACATGGACCCGTACAACACCTACACCAACACCGGCCTGCCGCCGGGACCCATCGGCAACCCCGGTGAAGAGGCCCTGCAGGCGGCACTCAACCCCACCAAGGACGGCTGGATCTACTTCGTGGCCACCGACGGTGTGGAGAAGACCGAGTTCGCCAAGACCCACGCCGAGTTCCTGAAGCTGAAGGACAAATTCGATGCCGCCTCGGGCAACTGACCGGCGCCGGGCCGCCGTGCTCGGCTCCCCGATCGCCCACTCGCTCTCCCCGGTGCTGCACCGTGCCGCCTACGCGGAGCTGGGCCTCGCGGACTGGACGTACGACCGCTTCGAGGTGGACGAGGCGGCCCTGCCCGGCTTCTTCGAGGAGCTGGGGCCCGAGTGGGCCGGGCTGTCGCTGACCATGCCGCTCAAGCGGGCGGTGATCCCGCTGCTCGACTCGGTCAGCGCGACGGCGGCCTCCGTGGACGCGGTGAACACGGTCGTCTTCACCGAGGACGGGCGCAGGACCGGCGACAACACCGACATCCCGGGCATCGTCGCCGCCCTGCGCGAGCACGGCGTCGAGAAGACCGAATCCGCCGCGATCCTCGGCGCCGGCGCCACCGCGTCCTCCGCGCTCGCCGCGCTGGGCCGGATCTGCACCGGCGAGATCGCCGTCTACGTGCGCAGCGCGGCACGCGCCGCCGAGATGCGGGGCTGGGCGGAACGGCTCGACGTCGACGTGCGCATCGCCGACTGGGCGGACGCCGCGGAGGCACTGCGCGCCCCGCTGGTCGTGGCCACCACCCCGGCCGGTGCCACCGACACCCTCGCCGCCGCCGTCCCCGAGATGCCCACCACCCTCTTCGACGTGCTCTACGACCCCTGGCCCACCGCGCTCGCCGCCCGCTGGTCGGCGTACGGCGGTGCCGTCGTCAGCGGCCTCGACCTGCTGATCCACCAGGCGGTGCTGCAGGTCGAGCAGATGACCGGCCGATCTCCCGCACCGCTGGCCGCCATGCGAAAAGCGGGGGAGCACGCTCTCGCCGGACGCTAGGCCCTCGTCCGGTTCCGCAGGGAGCGGAACCGGAGGGGAGCCGTCCTGGGCGTCCGGCAGATGGACCGGCGACCGGGTCCCGCGGCCGGACGTGGGAGGATCGGAGGTGGCGGACCGGGGCCGCGCACCCGGTCGGACCGTCGCGTACGCGGAGAAGGCGCGTACGCGGGGCATACCGGGGCGCGAGCACTGAGGAGCACCGT
>NZ_JAIOJZ010000076.1 GCF_020404845.1 Streptomyces hyderabadensis
TCGTCGGGGTCACGATCGGGGGAGCGACGGACGGGGCGTGGGCCGGTGCGTGACGGGGGGAACGGGCGCGGGAACCGCCGGACGGACCGGCGGCACGGTGGGAGCGGGCGTCCGCGTCGGGCTCGGCTCGGGAGCCGGCCGCGGGGGCGCCGGGCGCGGGGGGGGGGGGGGCGGGGCGGGCCCCCGCCCCTCCACCGCCACCCGTTGACCCCTGACTCAGGCCCGCCGGCCGCCGTCGACCGACAGGGCGGTGCCAGTGACGTAGGAGGCGTCCGGCGAGCACAGCCACACGGCCGCGGCTGCAACCTCCTCGGACTCCGCCAGCCTGCGCAGCGGGGTCACGGCCGCCTGTTGCTCGGCCATCCGCGCACCGGCCGAAGAGACGACTCCGTCGAACATGGCGGTCTTCGTCAGTGCCGGGCACAGCGCGTTGACTCGGATGTTGTCCGGCCCGTAGTCCACGGCGGCCACCTTGGACAGCCCTACGACACCGTGCGTGCTGGCCACATACGCGGGGGCGCTGGGGATCGCGTACAGGCCGCCGTTGGAGGCGACATTGACGATCGCCCCGCCGCCGTGCTGCTTCATCACGGGCAGTTCGTACTTCATGCACAGCCATGTGCCGATCAGGTTGACTCGCAGCACGCGCTCCCACTCCTGGACCGACATCTCCGTCAGAATCCGGCCGTGTGAGGGAATTCCCGCGTTGTTCACAGCGAAGTCGAGCCCGCCGAACGTTGCCACGACCTGAGCCACGGCCCGCTGCACGGACTGCTCGTCGCCGATGTCGACGGCTACGGCCTCAGCCCGGCCGCCCTCCTTCACGATCAGCTCCACGGTCTGGCGGGCGCTGTACTCGTCCAGGTCCAGTACAGCGACCACGGCCCCGCGCCGGGCGAACCCGAGCGCGGCGGCGCGCCCGATTCCGCTGCCGGCGCCGGTGACCAGACCGGCCTTGCCGGCGTAGCTGCTCACGCCAGCGGCTCGTGGTTGGCCCAGATCGCCTTGTACGGGTGGCGGCCCTGCCAGCGCTTGATGAGGTCAGCGGCCCCGGGCATGGTGAAGGTCGCCTTCAAGGCATCGAGGTCGGCCACGCGAAGCTGCACGATGGCGCTGGCGACGGCCACCGGGGCGTGGTCGTCGCCCGGGATGCGGATGTGATGCCGGGCTGCGACCGACTCGACCAGACCGGATCCCTTCACGAGTTCCTGAAACTCCTTGAGGTACTGGTCCAGCTCACTCGCGGGAATCGGATTGTCGAAGGCTACGATCATCGTGTGGTGAATCATGACACCAGGGAACAGGGACTTTCCGTTCCCGTCCAAGATCTGTCGATTCTCGTTCAATGCCTCGCAGGAATGGATCACGCCATACCCTTGCGGCATGGCTGAGCTGGAGACGCGCGAGCTGGAGTACTTCGTCGCCGTCGCTGAGGAATTGCACTTCGGTCGTGCCGCGGCCAGCCTGGCGATCGCGCAGCCGGCCCTGTCCAAAGCGGTCCGGCGCCTGGAATCCCGGGTCGGGGTGAAGCTGCTGGAGCGCTCCAGCAGGCACGTCGCTCTCACCTCTGTCGGTCAGGCACTCCTCCATCATGGCCGGCACGCCCTGAACGCCGTCGGCGCGGCTCAGGCTGGGACGTACCATCGCGATCTTGCCGCGCTCGCTGGCCCAGCCCATGCACCCCGACCTCGTCTACCGGCCCGACTGCCTTACTGGCTCTGGCAAAAGCTGCTGGTCATGAGGCTGTCGGCCTCTCTGCTCGTCTGTCTGGGTCTGGGAAACCGTCAGTCGCGGCCTTGGATCGTGTCGGATGAACTGTGGTCGCTGGTCGAGCCGTTGTTGCCGAAGCCGGGTCCGGAGAAGGCCGCGGGCCGACCGCGGGTGCCGGACCGGCAGGCCCTGTGCGGGATCCTCTTCGTCCTGCACACCGGCATCCAGTGGGAGTACCTGCCCCAGGAGCTCGGCTTCGGCCCGCGCATGACCTGCTGGCGACGCCTGGCGGCCTGGAACGAGGCCGGCGTCCGGGACCAGCTCCACCAACTGCTGCTGAACGAGCTGCGGTCGAAGAACCAGCTGGACCGAACGGGCGGTGATCGACTCCTCCCACGTACGGGCCGCCCGACGGGGCCCAAAGCGGGCCCAGCCCGGTCGACCGCGCACGTCCGGGCAGCAAACACCACCTCATCGTCGACGGACAGGGCATCCCGCTCGCGGTATCGCTGACCGGCGGCAACCGCAACGACGTCACCCAACTCGAACCGCTGCTCGACAAGATTCCCGCCGGCCGGACGGGACGGCAGACCCCGCCGACGCCCCGACGCACTGCCGGCCGACCGCGGCTACGACCACGACAAATACCGCCGCCTGCTCCGGCAGAGAGGCATCCGCCCCGTGATCGCCAGACGCGAGCGAACCGCACGGCACCGGCCTGGGCACCTTCCGCTACGTCGTCGAGCGCACCATCGCCTGGCTCCACGGCTTCCGCCGCCTACGCATCCGCTGGGAACGACGCGACGACATCCACGAAGCCTTCCTCAGCCTCGCCCTCTCCCTGATCACCCACCGCCACGTTCGACGCCGTTGTTGGGACCTCTTAACACGGGTACGGTTTCCGCTCCCTCAGCAGAACCCCCGGCGTCGGCTGCGAGGACGACTCCCACGTGAGGGAGAACGGGAGATGACCGGAGAACCCCGTTTTCCTGGGCACGCGTGACGAGCTGCTATTCGCCACCTGGGCAGGTCTCAGCACAGGGCTCTTCCTGCTGGACTATGCGCGCGAGGAGACCCGTGAGCTGGGCCCGCTCCGCGGGCGTCAAGACAGCGGTCAGCTCATCGTTCGCCTCACGACCCAGTTTCTCCGTCTGAAGCAGGCGACGTTCTCCACTCGGTGAAAGGGCGATGGCGTTCTTGCGACGGTCCGTGGCGTCCGGCGCGCGAGTCACGAGGCCGCCGTTTTGGAGGTCGTTGAGGATCGCGACCATGTCCTTGGGGTCGATGCTCAGGCTGCGACTCAGTTCCGCCTGGGATACGGGACCCAGTTCGGCCACAGCCGACAGGACGGCATGGTGCATCATCCGCATGCCCACCTGAGCGAGAGCCTCGGCGACGAGCTGGTGCCCTCGGGCTGCGGCACGGCCCAGGAGCCAGCTGGGGAGAGAGCGGATACGGGCGGGAGCGCGGCTGGTCTCGGGCATGGAGCCAGGGTAGCCAGAAAGTCGTTGGGGGCTCCAATGATACTTCGATATCGTTGGGGCTCCCCACGACTTGGAGGTGTGCATGCGGCGCGTTCGGTTCTATGAGTACGGCGGTCCAGAAGTACTCCGTATCGAAGACGCGGAGGCCCCCGAGCCCGGGCCGGGAGAACTGCTGGTCCGCACGGAAGCCATCGGCGTGACTCTTCCCTCCGTGCGCAAGGTGCGCGGAGAGGACGGCAGGACTCCGCTACCGGGAGTCCTTGGAGGTGAGGTCGCCGGAACGGTGATCGCACTTGGCCCGGACGTGACGGACTTCGAGGTCGGCGACCGCATCACGTCGCTCACCTTCAGCGGCGGCTCGTATTGCGAACTGGCAGTCGCCCCCGGCTTCATGGCGAGTCGCATACCGGACGGAGGGAGTGCCGTTCAGGCAGTCGCGCTGGTGCGCAGTGGACATGTCGCCTTCGCCGCCCTCGCCACGGCCCACCCCCTCGTGAGTGAATCGGTCCTGATCACCGGCGCCGCGAGCGGAGTGGGACACCTTGCAATCCAACTGGCCAAGCTTCAGGGCATTGGACGGGTCGTCGCTGCCGTGAGCTCGAACACCAAGGCGGAATTTCTCCGCGGTCTCGGCGCCGACGAGATCGTGACCTATGACAGCGAGGACTGGGGGGAGCCAGTCGATGTGGTCCTGGACGGAGTCGGCGGCGACCTACTCCCGCGCGCTGTCTCGGCCCTTGCGCCCGGCGGGCGACTCGTCTTCTTCAACTCGGGCGGCGGCACCGTTCCCGCCTTCGATCTCCTGGCAGGGTCGAAAACCATCACCGGCCTCACCATGTCGAGGTTTGCCAGCACTCAGCGCGAACTCTACGACCAGCATGGCGAGGAACTTTGGAAGCTGACCCTGTCCGGACAGTTGCAGCCGGTCATCCACGCCCGAATTCCGCTGGCTGACGCGGCACGAGCACACGAGATCATCGAAGCCCGTGCCAACCTCGGCAAGGTGGTCCTGCTGCCCTGACGGCGAAGCCGAGTCCCATCGGGCAACGCGTGGTCCGCTGAGGCCAGAGCCCTCGCAGGGGATAACGCTGGTGCAGGCAACGGCAGCCGTTCAGCCAGGACATCGTTCGCTCTACTACCCGGCGATGCCGCGGTGGGCAATGCCTAGCATGATCCGCCGGCGGCGCAGCCATCATCGTAGATGGGCGAAGTCGTAGCCTTTGCCCGCGTGGAGTTTGGCCGGGCGGCGACGCCGGGGGGCCGAAGCGGGAGCGGACCGGTGATAGATTCCCGCGGTGAGCGAGCACCTGCCAGGCGGCGGCATCGAACTGTCACCCGCTGAGATCGACTCCCTCCACCTCAGGTGGTCGTCATGCTGGGCCCCGAGTGAGGTTGCGCAGCAGTTGGCCGGGGTCGGCACGCCCTGGTACGTGGCCGCGGGCTGGGCGCTGGACCTCTTCCGCGGCAGGCAAACGCGCGCTCACGGGGACATCGAGATCGCGATTCCGGCCGCGAGCTTTCCCGAGGTCCGCCACCGCTTCCCCGGATACGTCTTCGACGCGGTATGCAGTGGCCGGATTTGGGAGGAAGCCACACCGGATGTGCTCGCCGCCGTACATCAGGCTTGGCTCCGCGATCCGGCCACCGGCAACTACCTGCTCGACGTCTTCCGCGAACCGCACGACGGCGACACCTGGATCTGCCGACGCGATGAGAGGATCCGGCTTCCCTACAGCGCCATCATCCACCACACCCGAGACGGCATCCCGTATCTGGCGCCAGAACTGGTCCTGCTGTTCAAGGCCAAGCACGCCCGTCGCAAAGACCAATCAGACTTCAGCGCGACCGTCCCACACATGTCCCCGGCTCAGCGCGAGACCCTGGCCGAGCTACTCGACCGCGTACACCCAGGGCATCCCTGGATCGCGGATCTGTAGCTGGCTACTGGTGCGCTCGTTCAACAGTCGATGGCTCCCCGAGGAGCCAGTCCGCGTGCACCCGGCGGCTTCGCGGTGATCGGCGATGTTCAGTTCCTGCCTGGGTACTCAGTTCTCTTCGCGGACGAGCCGGATATGCAACGGCTATCCGACCTGTCAAGGGCCAAGCGGCTTTCGTTTCTGTCCGGCATGGACCAACTCGGAGAAGCGGTTGGGCGGGCCTGCCTGCGGCTGGACCCCGATTTCCGCCGGGTCAACCTGGAGATCCTCGGTAACACGGACGCGTTCTCGCATGCCACGTCTGGCCGCGGTTCGAGTGGGAGCCGGCGGGCAGGGTGACGACATCAAGCAGCGCCGTCACCCTGGTCCAGTCCCGAGACTCACACCAGGCTATTCGGATGAGCCGACGCTGATCGAGTAGCCGGCACCGGTACTGAGGTCGGGTCGGCTTCCGTGGCCCTCTTCCGCGAGAAGTTCGGCCGTTACGAAGACGATCTGCAGACTCACGGTCCCCTTGACGAAGCTCAGGTTGCTGGGCGCAGCCTCGGGGTCCGGGCTCCATCCGTCCTGTTCCGCTACCGTCCGGTAGTGCGCTGCCGCTTCGGCCCGTGTGCCGGGAAAGGCGTATGTCCGCTCGGCGTACACCATGACGTCGCCGCTGTCGGACCAGCAGCCGGCGTCGACCTCCTCGAAACCCCGGGCGACGGTGGCCCCGGTGGGCCGGGAGTCAAGGATGTCAAGCGCTGCCAACTCCGCGACCCTGGCGTCCGTCCCTTCGCAGTCACCGGCGAGCTGCATCAGCGTGCAACCGGTGAGCGTCGAGGTCGCGAGCGCGGTCGTCAGGAGAATGGAGAGAGGTCGGATGCGAGCTGTTCGCAAGGGCACAGTGGGCTCCAGGACGTAGTTCGCGGCATGGCAGCGGGCGGGTCACTGCCGGACGCAGAGGTCTTCGGACTGACTCCGAAGAGCCACGGCCTCTCCTACTCGACCGCAGGGCTGCTGCGGAGACTACTTCTTCGCCGACATGGACTGGACATGCCAGCCCAACCCAACACCACCCTCTGTCCCTTGACCGCACTCGTCTTCGGTCAATTCCTCAACCAGGCCACAACAGCGCGGCTCGACGGCGCGACCGGATCGCCGACGCACTCGATGCGCCGAACCACCTCCGCAGTCGGCTGTGGCCGGGCCCCGCCCGGCCAGTGTGCCTCGAGTGGTGAGGGCGCGAGTGTTCCGGATCGTCGCCCGGAAAGCGCGTTCGAGCGAGGGCACCGCGGAGGGCGGGGCGAGGACGAATCCGACCCGCAGGCCGGTGGCAAGGTTCTCGGACAGTCCCGAGACGTAGACGATGACGCCCGGCGCCGTCGCGGCCAGCGGTGGTGGAGGGTCCTCGACCAGGTAGGCGTATGAGGCATCATCGATGATGAGCGGACCGTGCCGTCGAGCGATCCTGATCAGGCGGGTGCGGTTGGCCGCCCGCACGATCCGGCCAGGTGGGTCGTGCAAGGCGTGCAAGGTGGGCATCGTGTAGATCACCCGCACCGGACGGGCAGGCCGCGCACAGCTTCTCCAGCACACCGAGATCCGGTCCGTCGGAAGTGGCGGGGATCGGCTCCAGGTCGAGACGGAAGGCCAGCGCGAGCATCTTGAAACCCGGGTAGGCGAGGGCGTCGACCACGACGACGTCGCGGGCGTTCAGCGTGGCCATGACGGTGATGGCCAGGCCGTGCCGGGCACCGTTGGCTCTCAGGATCTGATCCGCGCCGGCGGTGATGCCCCGCCGTCTGAGGTGTCGTGCGGCCGAGGCTCTGTCCTGCGACATCGCCATCCTCACCTTCGAGGGCTACAACGAGCTCGACTCCCTGATCGCGCTCGGTGTACTCAACCGCGTCAAGACCGATGACTGGCGCGTCACCCTCAATACGCTCCCTAGCCCTTCTACGCCAAGGACAACATCGCCACCGCTGGCGGCTGTCCGGCCTCGCAGGGGACGAAGATCCCAGGTCGGTGCCCCACTCGACTTCTCTGCGAACCCACAACACCCCAGGCCAGCAAGAAACAGCACCAGCAAAGGTCCTCCGAGCGTCAACTGCTGTGCCGGAGACGGTTCAGGAACAGGCATAGCCCGTCAACGGCGGCGTACGCAATGCGATGACGGCCTTGTCGTCGTGGCCGTCACCGGGACGGTTCTTGACCAGTGCCCGGCACAGTTCGTCCGCTGCCAGACCGGCGAACCGGGACGCGGTGACGGCCAGGGCGTCCAGCCCTCGGTCCAGCGCCTGGCCCGGCACCTCCACCAGGCCGTCGGTGAACAGCACGACGGTGCTGTCCACCGGCACGGCCTGGCAGTGGTCGGGCCGGAGCAGGTCCGGGGCCACTCCCAGGGGAGTTCCGGGCTCGGTGTCCAGGTAACGGACCCGTCCGTCGGGCAGCAGCAGGAGCGGAGGCGGGTGCCCGGCGCTGGACCAGTGCAGCTGCCAGGCGCAGTCGGCAGGTTCCAGCCGGGCCAGCAGGGCCGTGGCGATGGGCGCCTCGTCCAGCGCGGCACCCATGATCCGATCGAGCCGGGCGAGGGAGGCGCTGGGCGGCGCGTTGCTGTCGAAGCACAGAGCACGCAGCATATTGCGGATCTGGGACATGTCGGCCGCGGCCCGCAGATCGTGCCCCACGACGTCACCGATCACCGCCGCGCACGCTCCGTTGGGCAGCAGCATGGCGTCGTACCAGTCGCCACCCACCGCGGCCGGGGCGCTCGCCGGACGGTAGGCCGCCCCGGCCGCGAAAGGGCGCAGGTCAGGAAGGCGGGGCAGCAGGAGTCGCTGGAACTGCTCACTGTTGTTACGCACCTGCTGGTACAGGCGGGCGTTCTCGATCGCCACGCCGGCCGTGCCGGCCAGCGCGCGGATCACCCCTTCGTCGTGCCGGTCGAAGGGCTGCCCGTCCTGGCGCTCGGAGAGATACAGATTGCCGTACACCCGCCCTCGTACGCTGATGGCGACGCCGAGCAAGGTACGCATGGGCGGATGCCCGGGCGGGAAACCCGCCGACTCCGGATGGCGCGAGATGTCTCTGACCCGCAACGGCTCGGGATGGTGGATCAGATGCCCGAGCAGACCCCGTCCCCTCGGCAGCTCCACCCCTTCCAGCTCTGCCAGCTCCTTCGCCGTGAGCCCCAGCGGAATGAACTCCTCCAGAAGCCTTCCCTCCTGATCGAGCACGCCCATAGCCCCGTAGCGGGCACCCACCAGATCCATCGCCGTGCGCACAATGCGCCGCAGCACCATGGGCAGCTCCAGCTCACCGGTGATGTTCACCACCGCCTGGAGCAGCTCCTGCAAGGTGCTCTGCGCGCGGGCCAGAGCGTGCAGCTGCTCCCCGATCCGGTTCAGGTCCGAGCTGAGCGGCAGGTCCAGCAGCGAGGTGTAAGACTCTTCGGGTCCTTCGCCGACCCGTTCGTCCTCCGGTGGCCCCTGCCGGTCCGCCGCCATCACGCCTGCCTTCCCTCGCCCGTCCAGGATGCCCGGCGGGGCCCGTCCCGCATCCAGCAGGCGGATGTTGCGCAGCCGGGGCTCACCGCGAGCCGGATCCGCTGCTCGAACCGGCTCGCTGTCAGCATCACCCGGCAGCCGGACGCGTGCCGCCCCACAGGCAGCCGGTTGGCCTAACACCTCAGCACCGCCGGATGTCATCGATGGCGATGTGGTGGAGCCGCCGAGCGGACGGGGACACGTGGTGGCCGAGATGCTCCCCGAGGGGAGGCTCGAGCCGGACCGCCTGTCCCAGCAGCTTGCCGTGCTGCGACGGGCAAACCTGGTGGTGCCCTGCAAGGAAAGGCCCAGCCGTCTCCGACGCGCTGACCAGTCCGCAGGTCGCCGAGCTGACCAGGGTCGCCCGCACCGAACTTCCCGGCGTGCTCGCCCGGCAGCGGGAACTGCCCGCCTCTCACCATTGCGGACCGCCCCGGGACGCGACCACCGGCGCAGCGCCCTCCTACCCACCCGTCGGCCGAGCTCCTTACGGTCCTCGCGGCGCGCCCGACGGTCATTGCCAGCCTGCCGCCCGACCGAAACCAGGCGTAAGCGGCCAGCCTGGGCCTGTGCAAGCCATTTCGCGGGAGTTGTGCCCAACGCGGCACAGCTGGGGGTGAGGTTCGCGTCGGCGTCCTACTTGTGCGCGTGCTCGCCCAGATAGAAGAGCAGCCAGACGAAGCCGGCGAACAGGTGCGTGCCGAAGATGTAGAAGCCTGCCCGGAGGGCGACGCCCCGTTCGATCCCACGCTCCTCGTCCCTCGTGTTTCCCTTCTGCGGCGGCTGACGGGGCACTGCATCGGGCTGCGGAGTGCCGGTCACGTGGCTCACCGAGTCGCCCTCCGGTCCTTGGTCCGTCGCACCGCACAGGGCGCCGGTACGGCCGCGGGTACCATCGGCTCCGTCGGCGGCGGGCAGCCGGGCGCTCACGACGTCGTCTCCACGGTCCGCAGTTCCTCGAGCAGCCGCTGCTGTCCCGCGATCAGGACGGACAGAATCCGCCTGGCGGCGGCCAGCAGATCGGCCACGTCCCCGCCTGCCAGCTCGTACACGACGGTGGAACCGGTGCGGGTGGCGGTGACGATGCCGGAACGGCGCAGCACCGCGAGCTGCTGCGACAGGTTCGACGGCTCGATCTCGATGGCGGCGAGCAGTTCCCGCACGGGTCTCGGTCCCTCCTGCAGCAGCTCAAGCACACGGATACGCACCGGGTGTCCGAGCATCCGGAAGAACTCCGCCTTCGCCTCATACAGCGGAACGGGCATCCCGCTCACCTCTCCTCCCCTTCCGCTGCTTGAGGGACCAGCCCGTGGTCGCGCGCCGCGCGCACCGCGTCATCCACCTCGTCCTGCGCAGCCCCGGCCGCGTATACGTCGTCGGCCTCCGCTGCCCGCACTCGGGCCGGCGACGCCTCGGCGAGCACACTCACCCGCATCCGCCCTGCGCAACG
The DNA here is from genome assembly GCF_020404845.1 of Streptomyces hyderabadensis. Lineage (GTDB taxonomy): Bacteria > Actinomycetota > Actinomycetes > Streptomycetales > Streptomycetaceae > Streptomyces > Streptomyces hyderabadensis. The sequence goes on from NZ_JAIOJZ010000076.1 coordinate 10,109, forward strand.
AAGGCCTTCTGGACCAATGCAATTTCCCAATTGAAGAACTCTTCAAGTCTACTCGGTGTCCTGCGAGCAGGCCCCGGGGGTAAGACAGGAGCCCCCTCCCACGAGCGATTTCCGGCTGACCTGCCTGTCGTGTGGAGGGTGCAACGATGTCGCGTACGACGGCGCCACCCCGTGCCCCTTGCTGGGTCGCCGACGCCCGCGACAGAGCTCGGAGGCCGTCGTGGTGTACCTGCAGGTGCGCTGTGGCTCGACCGGCAGGCCGAGGTGGGCGACAGACTGCGAACGGCGCCGGCGGACCACCCCCGCAGCCTTATCGTCGACACGTCACGGTCAGGCCACTTCTCCGACGCCCGCAGCGGCGCCTTCGTGAGTACCGGCGTCACCGCCCACCAGGCCCAGGTCCGCCTCCTCGTCCGCGGTGCATCCCCGCAGGCATGGCAATCGCTGCGCTGGCTCGGGGTCGCCCGCGTCTTCGAGCAACCGTCGGACAGTAGACGCGGCCACCTGTGTGACCGCCGGCCCGGACGGGGGCGGCAGGAGGTGGCTCCCACTGCCGGTGACCGCGGGTAAAGCTCCGGAACGGCGCTGTCTCGGGCTTCGCAGAACCCATGCGGGGCGGCCTCGTTCGTCCTCCATCGACCCCGAACGGCGCAGGACTGGCGAGTCTCCTCCTGGTAGGCAGGACGATCTCGTAGCGCTCACTCATGGCCCGCAGTATGAGTGCCCGCACCGACATCGCCGGCTCCGTGGGAGGGATCGGCCCGTGTCCCCACCAACGGCTTGAGCCCTTGCCAGGACCAGGACCAAATGAAACGACGTCTTGGGCAAGGGCCACCTTGGCTGGCAGGCTCAGCCTGGTGCCACGAGGGTCTGCCGTGTCTTGCCGCTCTCAGAGCTGGTGTTGGGGCTGGCGAGCGGATCGTCGGAGCCGAGGCGCTGCACGGTGGTGCCCGCCGCCGACGTGCGGAGGCTGACCATCGCCACGCGGGACGCGGCTACCCGGCATCTGGTGCTGCGCTCCTTCGTCGGCCCGACCCCTGGCAGGGGCCGGGCCGAGGATCTCCTGTCGTGGAGGTCCACGCGGTGCGGCCGGCCGACCGGCCCTGGGAGCATGAACACATCAGCGGGCGGCTCGCTGTTCCGGGCCGTTGCCGAGGGCTCGCAACCGACGGACATCAACGCCGTGACGGACTGTCGGGCGACATTGCCGCCTCCCCCGCGAAGTCGCTGCTCACTCCGACGGCGGGCGGTAACGATGAGGGGCGGCCCGCCGCGTCCGGTGACGTGGCAGGCCGCCCGTGGTGGTCACCGCCCGACGGCGGTCATGACGAGCGGTGGATCACCGGACGGTGGTGACCCTGTGTTCGGCGCGGGCGGCGCAGTTGGAGCCGGTGATCTGGACGCTGACGTTGCCGATCGTGCCGCCCCAGTCCACGCAGTGGCCCTTGCCGTAGACGTAGGTGGGGCCGGCGTACGAGGTGTACTTCCCGTAGTCCTCGTCGTACGCCTCGGTGTCGGGTACGTAGATCCACGCGGCCATGTCCGTCGCGGTGCCGGGGGTGCTGCGGATGGTCGTGACGCAGTTCTTGCCGGTGGTGGCGTTGTAGGTGAGGTAGACGGTACCGCGCGAGCCGACGGCGGCCGAGTTGACGGTCTTGTAGCCGGTGCCGCAGACCTTCGCGGGTGTGGTGTTGGGAGCGGCGGACGCGGGTGCGGCGAGTGCTGTCGCGGTACCCAGGGCCAAGGTCGCCACAGCGGTGACGGACAGGACAGAGCGCGTGATGCGCATATTTCCCCCTTGCGGTCGTTGGAGTTGTTTGCTCCTGTCTGGTGTGACCACGGGCAGCGGGGATTGGTTGTACTCCGGCTGCGTCTTTTGCCGTGAAATCACCAGCGGCGGACGGGCGTTCGAATGAAGCCGCTGGGGAAGCGGGGGTGGGCCGGGTAGTCAGCGAAACGGTCATCGTGGCCGCGATCCGCCTATGGCTCCGTCCGCAGTGAAGTGGCCCGTTCAGAGATCCTCTGCACCCGGGTAGTGGTGGCGAAGCCCGCTGAGTACACGTTCGTCGACAGCGCCGACGTCCCACAAGGAGCTGTCGACCTCGGAACGGGCGCAGATGTTCACCGCTTCGGGGGCCACCTGAGCCGTACCGGAAGACGAGCGCTCTGCCCTGCTGGGCGCATCTGGCGAAGGCGGGCTTTCAGACGTTATGCCGGGCGAAGGGCCCGTACAGGGCTGCCCATTGCAGGAGCATGATGGTCTTGCCGTCGGTGATGCGTCCGTCGCGGGTCATGGCGAGCGCCTCAGTGAAGGGAAGTTCGAGAACTTCGATGTCCTCGCCCTCTTCCTCGACTCCTCCGCCCGTGCCGGTCCGGTCGGCCGGAGTGTAGGGGGCGGCGAAGAAGTGCAGACGCTCGGTGACGGAACCCGGGCTCATGTAGGCATCGAAGACGTGGGTGAGCGGGCCGAGTCCGACGCCGAGTTCTTCGGCACTCTCGCGGCGGATCGCGGTGTGCGGGTCTTGCTCGTCGAGCAGTCCGGCCGCCGCCTCGATGAGCATGCCGTCGGGGTGGTCGTTGACATAGGCCGGGTAGCGGAACTGGCGGGTGAGCAGGACCCGGCTGCGCTCGGTGTCGTAGGGCAGGACGACGGCGCCGTTGCCGCGGTCGTAGGTCTCGCGCTGCTGGGTCTCCCATCGTCCGTCGCGGCGCCGGTAGTCGAAGGTGGTGCGGCGCAGGACGTGCCAGCCCTGGGAGGTGAGTTCGACGTCACGTATCCGTACGTCGGGGTTGCGGTCGAGGTCGCGTCCGGCGAGGTGGAGACCGGTGCGTCCGCGGTGATCGGGGGTGTCGGCGCCCGGACTGTCCGTCACGCGGTCTCCTGCGGGGTGCGGCGCGGGATCTCGGCGACCTCGTGGTAGACGGGCAGGCCGCGGCGGCGGGCGGTGGCGACGTCCTGGTCGGCTCCTGTGGATTCGCCCGGCAGGCGCAGCACGGCGTCGCAATGGGCGATCAGCCGGTCGGCGGTCGGGTAGAGCACCTGGTCGGCGAGAGAGCCGGTGGGGCCCGCGCCGGCGGAGCGGAGGACGGGGAGGGCTATCCACTCGCCGATCACGGGAATGTGTCCCGCCGCGAAGACGGGCCAGGCCGCGGTTTCCATGCGGGCAAGGTTGGCGGCCATGGCCTGCGGGTCGCCGTCGGTGCCGGAACGGTAGGGGCCTGCGATGAGGATGAGCAGGGGCTTGTCGGTCATGGCGGCTAAGATACATGCAGAATCGTGCAAGAACAGGAAGGAACGTGAATGCTGGCTGCTGAACGGCGCGAGCACCTGCTCGGTCTGCTCGCCCGCACGGGAAAGATCGTGGCCAAGGACGTCGCCGCCGACCTGGGCATTTCCGAGGACAGCGTGCGGCGTGACCTTCGCGATCTCGCGGCCGAGGGGTTGTGCCAACGGGTGTACGGTGGCGCGCTGCCCGCGTCTCCCGCAGTGGTGGACTACGACGCCCGGCAGGCGGTGGCCCCGGACGGCAAGCGGAAGGTCGCCTCAGTGGCCGCCGCACTGGTGCAGCCGGGCGGCTCGGTGATCCTCGACGGTGGTACCACCGCCCTCGCCGTGGCACGGGCGCTTCCGAAGGACCTCGCGTGCACGGTGATCACCCACAGCCCAACGATCGCCACGGCTCTGACCGACCACCCGCTGGCGGAACTCTTCCTCCTCGGGGGACGCGTCTTCAAGCACTCGGCGGTCACCTGCGGCGCCGCCGCGGTCGAAGCCGCGCAGAACATCTCCGCGGACCTGTGCCTGCTCGGCGTCACCGGCGTCCATCCCGAGGCAGGACTGACCACGGGGGACGCCGAGGAGGCGGCGATGAAGCGTGCCCTGTCCGCGCGGGCCGCGGACACCTACATCCTCGCTTCCGGCGAGAAGATCGGTACGGCCTCGCCGTACCGTGTCCTGCCGTGGGAGAAGATCACCGGGCTGATCACCGACGCCGAAGCTCACGACACGGTCGTCGAACAACTCAAGACACTCGGAGTGGAGGTCCTCGCAGCCTGATGGGAGCCGGATTCGGGTCTCGGACCAGCCTGGCCCGGGCACAGCCACCGCCGCCCCATAGGCACGCCGCGCGGCATTCCCGCCCCGGGACAGGCACGTAGCCCGGGTCCTCGGCCCAGGCAGGTCTGAGAGGCAATCCGCTTTCCCAACAGTGCCCAGCGCGGAGCGTACTTCGGAACCGTCCCACAGACAGCCGGCCTGACGGCAGCGCGTTCGACATGACGGCTGAGGGCGGGGCGGCAGAGGGCGAAGCCCTGGCCGGCGGCATGGTGAACGCGGCGCGGTCTTCCGCAGCGGCGCCCTGGTGGAACGCCCGGCGCAGACACGTCGTCTTCTGCGACGGCCGTGCCGCAGCGCTGATCGATCTCGACATGGCGGCCCCCGGCCGAGCAGTGTGGGACGTCCCATGAGGTATTCGCAGCCGCCCCGTCGAAGCAAGTGCTTCGTTCCGAGCTGGGCATGGCATGACCAGCTGCGGCGTCTGAGCGTCTGCCCAGCTCAGAAATCGAACGGCGGGGCCTGCATGGCCGGGACGGCTGGTCGGCTGCTGCTTGGCACCGCACCCGGCCCACATCCGGTGCGGTGCTCCGACCGGGAGGTTCGCCGGTCGGCAGTTTCGGCGTCAGATTCGGGGTGTTCAGCCGCAGCTGGAACAGCACTTCCTTGACCGACTGTGGGTGGATGACGGTGGCGACCGCTCCGGGCGCGCCCTGCCCGTCTTGCGGCGGATCCGCGTGCGGAGCTGGTCACGGATCTGCCCGATGATGCGCCGCAGGCTGCCCAGCGGGCCGTGCGCGCGTAGCGCGTGTGCCGCCGCTGCAGGTCGGCGGGGGCGGGGAGTTTCCGCGGATCGCTGTACGCGGCACGTTCCGGCGCGGCATGATCCTGGAGGCCGGGAGGAGCCGACGGGCGGCAGCGGGCCCGGACGAGGAGGCGGGCGGTGCGGGATCAGCTGCTGGGGGGCCGTTACCGGCTCGTGGAGCCGCTCGGCGAGGGCGGTATGGGGCAGGTGTGGCAGGCCCGGGACGAGAAGCTGGACCGGTTCGTCGCCGTGAAGCTCATTTCGCTGCTGGCCGGCGGCGGCAGCCATACCGTGGACGCCCGCGCCCGCTTCCTGCGCGAAGCGCGGCTCACCGCCCGGCTGCAGCACGCTCACATCGTGACCCTGCACGACGTCGGCGAGGCGGACGTCGAGGGACGGACGACACCGTTCCTCGTCATGGAACGGCTGCGCGGCCAGGGTCTGGACGCCCTCTTGCGCAACGGGGAGATCGAGCCGGCCGACGCGGCACGGTGGGGCGCCCAGGTGGCCGACGCGTTGGCCGAGGCACACGCCTGCGGGGTCATGCACCGGGACGTCAAGCCGTCGAACATCATGATCACTCATTCGGGCGAGGCAAAGGTCCTCGACTTCGGCATCGCACGGGCGGCCGACCCCTACGCCACCACGGAACGGCTCACGCAGACGGGGTTCATCGTCGGAACCCCGCCGTACATGGCCCCCGAGCAGGCCCGTGGCCGCCCCGAACCCCGAAGTGACCTCTACGCGTTGGGCTGCGTCCTGTTCGAAATGCTCACCGGCCGCCTGCCGTTCGAAGCGCCGGACACCATGGGCTACCTCAGCGCCCACCTCACCGACGACCCGCCCGCGCCCAGCGCCGTACTGCCGGGCGTGTCCGCGGACTGGGACGCGCTGGTGCTGCGGCTGCTGGAGAAGGATCCCGGCCGTCGGCACGGCAACGCGGCGGAACTCGCGGCGGATCTGCGGCGACTGGGCCGCCCGGCGCCGACCGCCTCCCGCTCCGGGTCCACCGAGCAAGACCGGGTCGTCCGGCCGACCGTCCGCATCACGGCCGACGAGCGTGACGGGACGGACGCCGCCGCGCGCCGGAACGCGACCGTCTCCGTGGCGGCCGCGCTCACGTGTGTCTCGCCCCTCGTCTACGTGCTCTCCCTGGCCGGCACGTATCTCACGGACAGCGGCGCGCCCGTGGGGCTGATCGTCGCCAACATGGTCCTGGGTGTCGCCGAGACGGTCGGGCTCGGCGTCGGCAGCCTCCTGCTGATGCGGCGCAGACCGGCCGGCCGTCGGACGATCGCGGTGGCGGGTGTCGTGACGGCGCTGCACGGACTGAGCATCAGTGTCCAGTACCAGACGGTGCACGGGCCGCAGACCGTCGCCGTCATCGCCTACCTCACGGGCCCGCTCGTGGCCGTCGCCGCGGCTACCGCCGCCGTCACGGCTCTGCGCCCGGCCACGATCCGGTGGTGCCAGAGCCCGCCGACGGAGACGGAACGGGTCGTGCGTCCCGGAACCTCATCGCGCGCGCTGCTGACCCTGCTCGATGCGCCGGTCATCCCTGTCTCCGCCGATCAGGCCGTTGCCGCGGGCGCGCTGACGTACGAGGCGGGGGTGCTGCAAACGGTCCTGTTCTCGCTGGTCACGGCGTTGCTCGCGATCGGCGTGGCGTTGGTGCTGGTCCGTAATCCGACGGGCCGCGTGCTCGTCGTCGCGGGCGGCCTCGGCACCGCTCTCGTGGCGCTGATCGGCCTCCTGCAGGCTCAGGCCCTCGGTGGCGTCCTCCGCTTCCTGCTGGGCCTCTTGGCGCTCGCGGCCGTCGTCACCACCGTTCAGGCCGCCCTGTCGCCCGGCCCCGCCCGTGTCCGCCCGTCCGCGTAGGCTGTGTGCCGCGTGCGAGCCCGGGTCACTGCGGCGCCCGGCGGCGGTGTCAGCCCTGGACGGGTGCCGCGGCTCACGTGAACGCGGGGCCGCGAGGGCTGTCCGGACCTCGGGCTCGTCGGCACGTGACCGCCACAGGAGAGGCGAGGACGGTACGCCATGGCCATGCAACCCTGGTTCAACGAAGCCAAGCTCGGCATCTTCGTGCACTACGGCATCTACTCGGTGGACGGCGTGCCCGAGTCCTGGGCCCTCTTCGACCACGTCGTGCCGCACGAACAGTACATGCGCCAACTCGACCGGTTCACCGCTTCCGCCTTCGACGCCACCGCCTGGGCCGGGCTCTTCGCACGCGCGGGGGCCGGGTATGCCGTCCTGACGGCACGGCACCACGACGGAGTGGCCCTGTGGGACACGCAGTTGAGCGACCTGAACGTGGTCCGGCGCACCCCCGCGGGACGCGATCTGGTTGCCGAGTACGTGAGCGCGATGCGCGACAAGGGCCTCAAGGCCGGTCTGTACTACTCGCACTCCGACTGGAACCATCCGGACTACGCATCGGTACGGCACCCCCTGCCACCGCACCCCGAACTGGTCGACAGCCCTTACGTCTCCCCCGCCCCGGGCGCGCAGGACCCGCGCGCCTGGGACCGCTTCCTCGGATACCGCGACGGTCAGGTACGTGAGCTGCTCACCCGGTTCGAACCGGATCTGCTCTGGTTCGACGGCGAGTGGGAACGCTCCGCCGAGCAGTGGAGGATGTCCGAACTGGCGCAGGTCATCCGTGACCTGGCACCCCACACGGTGTGCAATTCCCGGCTGCTCGGCCACGGTGACTACGCCACGCCCGAACAGGGCCTGCCGATCTCCGCGCCGGAGACCGACTGGGAGTTGTGCCTGACGGTCAACGACTCCTGGGGACACCGGCCGCACGACGTGAACCACAAGAGCGTGGGGCAACTCGTGCGGTACTTCGCACAGACGGCCGGCATGGGAGGAAATCTCCTGCTCGGTGTCGGCCCGCGTGCGGACGGCACGATCGATCCCGAGCAGGCCCAACGGCTCGAAGGACTAGGCGACTGGATACGGCGCCACTCGGCGGCCGTCTACGGCAGCGTCGCGGGCCTGCCGCCGGGGCACCACTACGGACCGAGCACCCTGTCCCCCGACCGCCGCACGCTCTACCTGGTCTGCTTCGACCCCCCGAGCGAAACGGTCTGCGTCCGCGGCCTGCGCAACACGGTACGCCGGGTCAGCGTCCTGGGAACCGGTACGGAACTCGCCCACCGGCGCACCGGCGGCCTGCACGACGTCCCTGGAGACCTCTGGATCGACGCGCCCGCACCGGCGGATCTCGCCCCGCACGGCACCGTCCTGGCCCTGGAACTCGACGGAGAACTGGAGTTGTACACCGGACGGGGCCGAGACTGAGCACGGCGTCGCTCCGCGGTCCCCCTCCACCCGCACGAGACCGGTCACAGCGCCCAGGCACGCGCCGCCCCATGCGTTCGATCACCTAGGCTGTCACGATGACTGATGGGCAGGAACCGGTTGAGCCGTCGGGAGTGTGGGCCACGGCGGTGGGGGTGGCCAAGGTGCGGGCGCTGGAGAGCGAGCGGCCCAACGCGCTCTTCCTCGACCCACTGGCGCAGGCTTTCGCCACGGCTGGCGGTCTGCTGCCCTCCTCGCCTCGGACGCGGGACGACGAGGCGGCGCGACGACGCCGACTGGGCTTGGCGTTCTCCATCGTCGTCAGGACGAAGTTCCTCGATGACCTGTTGCAGCAGGCCTCCGCGGCCGGGATCCGGCAAGTCGTGCTGCTCGGTGCCGGCATGGACAGCCGGGCCTTCCGGATGGACTGGCCCGAGGGCACCCGGCTCTTCGAGATCGACACCGCCGCGCCGCTGGACTTCAAGGCTTCGGTGCTGAGCCGGGAGCGGGCCGTCGCACGGTGCGAGCGGATCACCGTCGCGGTGGACCTGCGTGCGAACTGGCCGGACGCGCTGGCCGCCGCGGGGCACGACCCGGCCGAGCCGACGGTGTGGATCGCCGAGGGTCTGCTGATCTATCTGCCCGAGGACGCGGTGGAGCTGCTGCTGACCCGGATCGGCGCGCGGTCGGCGGCGGGCAGTCGGATGGGGCTGACGTTGGGCTCGCGCGGCGTGATCGAGCGCTTCGGCGCGGACGCCGAACCCGGTTCGGCGGCGTCCATGTGGGTCTCGGAGATGCCCGACGACCCGGTGGCCTGGCTGGCCGGGCACGGCTGGACGGCCACATGCCACACCGTGCGCGAGCGGGGCGCTGCGTACGGTCGCCCGTTCAGCGCCCCGCCGCAGCACGAGGAGCAACCCGGCGGACTGGTCTCGGCGATTCGCCGGTAGGGCGTAGAGCGCCTCCCGGCGCGCCGGCACAGGCGGTTTCACGCCATCGAGGCCAGCTGGACCTTCGGCGCGCGGCTCCCGTCCCGCACCTCCCGTTCCACCGCGTCGCCCGCGCCACCGTATGTCTGGCTGGTGGCCTGCCGCCGGTTCAGCACCGAGTGGCCGAGTCACCGGGCCACCAGGGAGGGCACGGTCTCGTAGCTGCAGATCCGGTGACGGAGAGTTCGGCCGGCTCGATTCCGTCCACGTCCGGCCGACGGATGGACAACGCGCGCCCTTGGAGCCAGGGTGAAGGTCGTGGGCCCTGCGTGTGCGAGGCGGACCAACTGCAGACCTCCAGCCGTCTAGGGGCTGTCTCCTTGCTGGAGAAGGTGCACAGCTGACCTAAAGTCTGAGGCCCTGAGAAGCCTGCTCCGCTACGGTCACTGCGTGTCCTGGCCATCTGTGATCATCCTTGTCCCCGCGGAGCGACGTCCGTTGCTTGAGGGGCGAATCCGTGCTCTCGACCTCGTGCCGGACGCTGTGACAGGGGACGACAGGCTGCACCGGCACGGGTACTCGTACTACATCGACCTCTCGGGCAGGATCCTGGCGGACTACGAGCGTGAAGAGCTGGACCAGGTGAGGGCCCGGATCGGCGAACCTTACGCGGTCTACGTGTCATGCCAGTCCATGGACGCGGCCCGGGCCTTGCTCCGCGACGTCCTCCCTGGTCTGGACGGTCTTGTCGACACCAACCATTACGAGATCCTCCAGACGAGCGAGTTCCTCAAGCTGCTGGACCGTTATGCCGGATGGGACTGGCGCCGCCAACCGAGCACGGACCTCGCGTAGTCCGGCCTACGCAGCGAACCGTCACCTGCGGCCCCAGATCAGAATGGCAGCGAGGTGCAAGGCGGCCCAATAGGCGACGGCGAGCTTGTCAGTGCGCGTTGCGAGGCCGCGCCACTGCTTGAGTCGGGCGATGCACCGCTCGACAGCATTGCGCTCCTACCGAGCGCGGCGAGCACGGCACAGCCGCACACCAGTGAGGCCACGACGCGCCCACGGCGGTACCACGGACGCCGCACCGTATCCGTTTCCGCGACCGGGCTGCCGGTGACCTTCAGTGCCGCGCCCGGTGCGGCAGCCGAGCCGCCGTCGACCCTCGGCGCCGTACACGGGCCGGTGACACCCTCCCTCGCCTGGCCCGGCCCTTCCGCCGGGCCCGGGCCATCCGCCAGGTCGTCCACCGCTCGCGCCGCCGCGGCGTCGGACGCCTCCTGCATCGCGCCCACCGTACGAGACCCGTGGCGGGCCGCCACTGCCAGGAGCCAACGACGGTGCAGCTCCAGGCGTTGCTCCACGCTCGCCCCGCACAAGGCAGCGAAGCGCGCCACGGGAGCGAACTCCAGCGGCACCGCATCGCCCGCGCAGTAGCGATGCAACGTCGACGTATTCATACCCAGACGGCAGACACAGGTCGACGCAACTGGTGGAATACGCCACACCATCCGGGCGCCCCCAACGCCGAGAAACGGCGCAACGCCCACCGGCTCGGCAGCGAGCGAACAGAGTTCGTCCGGAACTATCCAGGACCGCGACTCTCATTTGCCCACGATCCCAACGACCACCCTCTTGAAGAAGCCACGAAAGGAATCCGATGACGTTCATCAGGCGCTTCGACCACGTCGGCATCACCGTCGCCGACCTCGACGCCGCCACGGCGTTCTTCGTCAGCCTCGGCCTGGAGGCAGATCGGAAAATGGCCGTCGAAGGCGAGTTCCTGGACACGGTGATCGGCATGACCGACGCCCGCACCGAGATCGTCATGCTGCGACCGCCCGGCGGAGGGACGACGCTGGAGCTTTCCAGCTTCACCCGGCCGGACCACCTCCCGGGCTCGCCCGCCGCGCCGGCCAACGAGCTGGGCCTGCGCAACGTCGCCTTCGAGGTGCACAACCTCCACGCCGCGGTCGACCATGCCGCAGCCAACGGCTACGGCATGGTAGGAGGCATCAGCGAATACGAGGGCATGTGGCGGATGGCCTATGTCCGCGGACCCGAAGGAATCATCGTCTCGCTGGCCGAGCGCATCGAGAAGCAGGAGACATGACGCACTGCGAAGTCCACCCCTGCCGAAATAGCCGTCTGTGTATCGGTTCGCCCGATGACCAACTCGGCGGGCCAGGTGAGGAGCCAACCATCGAGGGCCTGGACGGCCTGGCGGCTCCCGGAACCGCCGGATACCACTTCAGCTCCCACCCTGCCGGGTGAGACCGCGTCCACGCGTCAGTGCGCGTCCGCGAGGACTGGTGGCCGCGCGGCACCTGTGACCACGCACCCGGGAGCACCCTGAGCGGCCCCGAAACGGTCGACGACCAGGAACGGACGCATCTCCGAGACACCAGGCAGTCTCGAACCTTGATTCGATTATCATCTCACCCGTGCATGAGAACCCACCTGCTCGGCGACGTAGCCGCTCCCGCCGGGAGCAACGACGTCGCCGCAGGGCCAGGCGACGCCGCATGACGTGGGCGGTGACGTCGGTCGTGATCCTGATCGGCGGCTTCACCACCTATGCCATCACCGAGAGCGACTCCGGTGAGTCGTCCTCGCCCGCCCAGGCGAAGGCGGGCGGGGCACCTGCGAACCCACCAGAACCGCTGCCCTCGCCCACCCCGACGCAGAAGCCGTTCGACCTCGAACCGGCTCTGGCTCCCGTGACCGCGCTCTTCGGCGACAATCGGATGTCCGTGGCGATGCTGGACGTCGAAAGCGGTGCCATGGCGACGTACGGACACGACGCCTTCGACACCGCCAGCATCGTGAAGGTGGACATCCTGGCGACCCTGCTGCTCCAGGCCCAGGACCAAGGGCGGAGGTTGAGCACCGAGGAGCGCGCTCAGTCCGCTGCCATGATCCAGAAGAGCGACAACGACTCCACCAGTGCCCTGTGGACGCAGATAGGCAGTGCCCCCGGGCTCGACGCGGCCAACGAACGGCTCGGCCTGTCCCAGACACAGGGCGGTGAAGGGACCGCCTGGGGCATCACCCAGACCACGGCCGAAGATCAGATACGCCTGCTCCAGTCCGTGTTCGGCGACAAGTCGCCCCTGAGTGAGGCATCGCGTGCCTACATCCAGGACCTGATGCGGCACGTCGTGGGAAGCCAGGCCTGGGGCGTGTCCGCGGCAGCCGACTCGGGCACGACCGCACTGAAGAACGGGTGGCTCAAGCGGACGCAGACCAAGAAATGGGACGTCAACAGCATCGGTCGGATAGAGCATGAGGGCCGCGTCTACCTGATGGCGGTACTTCTCAACGGCTGTAGCACCCAGGAGGTCGGCATCAGCATCGTGGAGCAGGCAACGCGCGCGTCCGCGACGGCGTTCGCCCGAGAACTCAGGGAGAAGTCCACCACCTGACGCCCCGAGCCAGGGGGCGAGCCGCCTTGCCATGTACGACCCGAACCGACAAGGGCGGCGGCAACTCCTGCAACGACAAACGGTCCAAGACCGACCTGACCGATGTCGGTTCCGTGGAGGTAGCGGTCCCGGGCGCGAGGTTGAGGGCTCCTTCGCGCCGAAGGTCGTCAAGAAGCGTCAGGGGTGACTGACGGACATCGACGAGATGGTTATGGCGCCGCCCGGAAAGCGTCTGACCACCGGCGAGGCCCAGGCGCAACTGGCCGAGGTTTATGACGCCGCTGTGTCCGCAGAGGCGCTGTCGGAAGCCATTCGCCCATGGGTACGGCGTAGTCCCAACTGCTCACGTGGCGGGCGGTGGCCCGGGCTCCTGGGAGCACTGACCAACAGCATCACAGGCGCCGTACCCGGATCCGACCCGCGCCCCCGTGGTGACGAACCGGGGCCTGGCACGCGGGTGGGCCGCTCCCTGCCGAGGGGGCGGCCCGCCCGCGTTGCGCGGCCGATCGGCCGGTGATGCGCAGGGCGGTGGCGGGGTCATGCACCCGGCCTGATGCGTCCCCGCCAGGCTCCGGACTCGCGCCGCGCTTCTCGATGTATTCCTTGAAGCGCTGCATGTCGCCCTTCACCCGCCGGTCGATCACTCCCAGCGCATCGCCGGTCTTCTCCGCGACGCCGGTGGGCTCGACGTCCATGACGAGTTCGACCCGGGTGTGCGCGTCGTCCAGGCGCTGGAAGCGGACCGTGCCCCTCTGGCTGGTGTCACCCGTGGTGGTACGCCAGGTGATGCGCTCGTCGGGGAGCTGGTCGACGATCTCGGTGTCGAACTCGCGTTTCACACCGCTGACTTGGGTGACCCAGTGATTGTGCCGCTCGTCGAGCTGCCTGACCTCCTGGACACCCTCCATGAAATGCGGGAACTCCTCGAACTGGGTCCACTGGTTGTAGGCGGTGTGCACGGGAACCTCGACGTCCACCGCTTCCTTGACCGTGCTCATCTGAGAACTTCCCTCTCTGTCGCGATCGTTGCTGCGAGGGCTGACACATCCGGCCACAACCCTCGGCACGATGAGGCGAGTACCCGAGGACCACCGGTATAACGTCACTCCGTCGGCGTGACCCGCGCAGGGGTCAGGAACTTCACGAGATGAGGCCTCCTGCTGCTGCCGTGGCTGCTGACCGCACTCGCTCAGGCACTGTCCTGGGCAGTGATGGCCAGTCGCGGTCGGCATGTTCACACCCCAGGCCCGGGGCACGTGGTCGGTGCTCTGTCCGTCGCCGGTTCGAGCAGCCAGTAGGAGGGGTTGTACAGCGGCTGCCGGGACGGTCGGCGGGTGTGTCAGGCCGACACGGATTCCTGGCGGTCCTGGTCGCCGGATGCGTCGTACGGTGCCGGGGTGCGCCCCGTGAGTGCCTCGCCCTCGACGTCGACGCGTGGAAGCAGCCGGTCCAGTCGGGCCGGGAGCCACCAGGCGCGCTTTCCGAGCAGGGCCAGGACTGCGGGCACGAACGCCATACGGACGACGAAGGCGTCGAAGAAGACGGCGCCGGCCAGGCCGAAGCCCACCATCTTGACCATGGATTCGCCGCCCGTCATGAAGCCGCCGAACACCGCCATCATGATCAGTGCTGCCGCCCCGACGACCTGGGCGCTGTGCCGGAAGCCGGTGACGACGGCCTGGCCCGGCTGCTCGCCGTGGATGTGGGCCTCACGGATCCGGGAGACGAGGAACACCTGGTAGTCCATGGCGAGGCCGAAGACGATGCCCACCAGGAAGATGGGCATCGTGCTCATGATGGGGCCGGTCTCCTCGACGCCGAAGAAGCCCGCCCCGTGGCCCTCCTGGAAGACCGTGACGATGGCGCCGAGGGCCGCGCCCACGGACAGCAGGAAGCCGAGTGCGGCCTTGACGGGCACGAGGATCGAGCGGAAGACCACCATCAGGAGCAGGAAGGCGAGGCTGACGATGACCGCGAGGTAGGGGACCAGGGCGTCCTGCATCTTCTGGCCCACGTCGATGTTCAGCGCGGTGGTGCCGGTGACCTCGAACTCGGCACCGGTGGCCGACTCGATCGCGGGACGCTCGTCACGGATGGTGCGCACCAGGTTCTGCGTCTGCCCACTGGTGGGCCCGGTCGACGGGATCGCGGAGACGACCGCGGTGTCCTTCGCCTCGTTGAAGCGGGGCGGTGAGACGGAGACGATTCCCTCGGTGCCGGCGAGACGGTCGGACACCGCGGTGACGGCCGCTGTCGGATCGTCGACGCCCTTGACGTCTACGACCACGGTCAAGGGGCCGTTGAAGCCCGGACCGAATCCGTCGGCGAGGGCGTCGTAGGCACGGCGCTCCGTGGTCGTGGTCGGCTTCGACTCGGCGCCCGGCATGCCCATCCGCAGGTTCAGCGACGGTACGGCGAGCGCGCCGAGGCCTGCGACGGTCAGGAGGAGCACTGCCACCGGCCTGCGCGTCACGAACCGTGCCCAGCGAACACCCCATGGTGTCCTGGCCGTTCCGGCCGGGGTCGTCCCCTTCGTACCGAAGCCGTCCGGGCGCCTGCGTCGGGTGGTGCGTCGGCCCTTGCGGTCCCTTCGCGAGAGGACGGCGTCGGGCCAGAACCCCAGGAGCGCCGGCACCGCGGTCAGAGCGATCAGGACGCCGACCAGGACGGTGCCGGCGGAGCCGACTCCCATCTTGGTGAGGGTGGGAACGCCGACCACGGAGAGGCCCAGCAGGGCGATCACGACGGTGAGCCCGGCGAAGACGACCGCGCTGCCGGCCGTGCCCACGGCCAGGGCGGCCGCCTCCTGTGCCTGGTGGCCCTTGGCACGTTCCTCGCGGTAGCGGGAGACGACGAACAGGGAGTAGTCGATGCCGACGGCGAGGCCGAGCATCATCGCCAGTTCACCGACCGTGGAGGAGAATCCGAGGGCACTTCCCAGGGCCGTGATCGTGGCCAGGCTGATGCCTACGCCGAGCACCGCGGTGAGCAGGGGCAGACCGGCGGCGGCCAGGGAGCCGAAGGTGATGAGCAGCACCACCGCGGCGACGAGGATGCCGAGGACTTCGCCGATGCCCTGGGCCGGCTCGGTCTCCAGGGCGGAGCCGCCGACCTCCACGGTCAGGCCGGCGTCCCGGGCCTGCTCGACCGCCTCGGTCAGTGCCTCCTTGCTGGCTTCGGGGAGGTCGTCGGCCGTGGCCTTGTAGGTGATGGTGGCGTACGCCGTGGACGCGTCCTTGCTGACCGCGCGGGCGTCGAAGGGGCTGGTGGCCTCGGCGACCTGCGGCCCGTCGGCGACGTCGTCGACGAGGGTGTCGATGGCCGATCGGTTGGCCGGGGAGGTGATCTGCTGCCCGTCTTCGGCGACGAAGACGACACGGGCTTCCGCCCCGTCCGCCTCGGTACCGGGGAAGCGTTCGTCGAGCAGGTCGAACGCCTGTTGGGACTCGATCCCCGGCAGGGACGCCGAGTCCTCGGGTGCCTCGGAGGCGTTGACCGCGCCGAGGAACACGGCGGCCAGGGCCGCCACCCATACCAGCACCACGGTGCGGCGCCTTCGGAAGGCCCAAAGGGCCACCCGATGCAGGAAAGTTGCCA
>NZ_JAIOJZ010000077.1 GCF_020404845.1 Streptomyces hyderabadensis
TGACGGGATGGGGCGCGTGGCCCGGCGCTGACGGGATGGGGCGCGTGGCCCGGCGCTGACGGGGCGGCTCCCCCAGTGCCTGAACGGCCTGGGAGGTACCCCCGTCGCCCGCCCGTGCCGTCCCAGGCGGCACGAACGCCCGCAGCCAACGGGGCGGGGCGCCCCCCGTTCGGCCTATCTGCGTTCTGCTCTCCGTGGGTCCCCGGGGCATGGTCGTACCAGCCGGCGGGTGTGGACGGAGGCAGGCGTGGGTGATGACGCGGGCACTGCGGCCTCCCGCGGGGACCCGGGGCACGGGGCGTCCGCGAGCGGGTCCGGGCTGAAGCGGCGGCGACGCAGGCGGCGGCTGGGGATCGCCGGGGTCGTGGTCGTCGCGCTGGCCGGGGGCGCGGTGGGCGTCGGGTGGGCCGTGTACGCCAAGCTGAGCGGCAACATCACCGCGGACGAGGCGGCGGCGGCCGAACTCGCCCGGTACGAGAAGGAGCGGCCCACCGCGCTGGTGCGCGGCGCGCAGAACGTCCTGCTGATCGGGTCGGACTCGCGCGCCGGGGACGGCAACGCGCGCTACGGCCGGGACTCCGGGACCGAGCGGTCGGACACCACGATCCTGCTGCACCTGTCCGCGGGCCGGGACAGCGTCACCGCCGTCTCCCTCCCCCGCGACCTCATGGTGCGCGTCCCCGGCTGCCACCGCCCGGACGGATCGCTCACCGAACCGGCGCTCCAGCAGTTCAACTACGCCTTCGCGGCGGGCGGTTCGGCGTGCTCGATCCGTACCGTGGAGAAGCTGACCGGCATCCGGATCGACCATCACGTGGTCGTCGACTTCGCGGGATTCAAGGAACTGGTCGACGCGCTCGACGGCGTCGAGGTGTGCCTGCGCAAGCCGGTCGACGACAAGGACGCCAAGCTGAAACTGCCCGCGGGCCGGGTGACCCTCGACGGGGAGCAGGCGCTCGGCTACGTCCGGGCGCGGAAGTCGCTCGGCGACGGCAGCGACACCGACCGGATGGACCGGCAGCAGCGTTTTCTGGGCGCGCTCGTGAGCAAGGTGCAGAGCAATGACGTACTGCTGAATCCAGTGAAGCTGTACCCCGTTCTGGACGCCGCCACGTCCTCGCTCACCACGGACCCGGATCTGGCGAATCTGCGCGGTTTGTACGACCTTGTGCGCGGGCTGCGCGGGATTCCCACCGAACGCGTCCAATTCCTGACCGTGCCCCGGGAGTCGTACGCGGGCGACGCCAATCGCGACCAGCTCGTGCAGCCCGACGCCGAGAAGCTGTTCACCCGCCTGCGGACGGACGAGCCGGTGACGGTCACGGCTTCCCGGCGGGAATCGACGGGCGGTACGGCGAATTCCGGTGAGCCCGGTGACGCCGATTCCCCGGCGCCGACGTTCAGCGGGAACACCGCCGACGAGGACGTCTGCGAGTAAAGCGCATTCCAAGAAGGAGCCACCCGCGCGCAAGGCGGACGCGTACGCGCGGACAATTGTCCGAGAAATGCGCCGGATTGCCCAGTTGTAAGGTTCGTGGAATACGTCACTGCCGTCGCCGCGCACCGAACGGGGCGGTTAGTGTGAGCGATCCGGTGTGCCCGGCCGCGGAGTTCCGCCCGGCCACGCACTGAACTGACGTGAGCGAGACCGGGCGCCCGGAGGGGAGGGCGCCGCGTGGCCCCGACGGAGGATTCGGACAACCGTGGACGCGCAAGGCCGTGGGCGGGCGGAGGACATCGACCCCGCAGACCAGTGGGTACTCAATCCGGACACCGGCGACTACGAACTGCGACTGCCCCCTTCCGCACCGCAGTCACCGATCCCGGCCCCGCGCCGGGCCTCGCCGTCACGGGCACCCTCGCCGTCACCGTCACCGTCACCGTCACCGGCCCCCGAGGTGCCCGCGCCCCGCAGGCGCCGCGGCACGCCCGAGGAGCCGCCGCCGGGGCGGCGCGGTCGCCGGCGGCCGGCGAAGAAGAAGTCGAGGGGCAAGAAGATCCTGCTGTGGACCTGCGGCACGATGGCGTTCGTCGTCCTCGCCGCCGGCGCCGCCGGTTACCTCTACCTGCAGCACCTCAACGACAACATCGAGTCCCTGCCCGACGACGGCGCGAGCACCGGCGGGTTCCAGAAGGACCAGGCGATCAACATCCTGCTGATCGGCACCGACAAACGCACCGGCTCCGGCAACGACGGCTACGGCGACAAGGGCAGCGCCGGCCACGCCGACACCACGCTCCTGCTGCACGTCTCCAAGGACCGCTCCAACGCGACCGCCCTCAGCATCCCCCGCGACCTGATCGTCGACATCCCCGACTGCCCGACCACGCAGGAGGACGGGAGCACGAAGGTCATCCCGGGCTCCTCGGGCGTCCGCTTCAACCAGAGCCTCGGCCAGAGCGACCGTACGCCCAGCTGCACCATGCGGACCGTCACCGAGCTGACCGGGGTCAAGCCCGACAACTTCATGGTCGCCGACTTCAACGCCGTCAAGACCCTCTCCTCGGCGGTCGGCGGGGTCGAGGTCTGCCTGGCGAAGGACATCAACGACCCCGACTCGCACCTGAACCTGCCGGCGGGCAAGCACACCATCGAGGGCGAGGAAGCCCTCGCCTTCGTGCGCACCCGGCACTCCGTCGGCTTCGGCGGCGACCTCAGCCGTATCGAACTCCAGCAGCAGTTCCTCAGCTCGCTGATGCGCAAGCTGAAGTCCAACGACACGCTCACCAGCCCGACGAAGATGGTGAAGCTGGCCGAGGCGGGCACCAAGGCGCTGACCGTCGACTCCAAGCTGGACAGCATCGGCAAGCTGAAGGACCTCGGCCTGGAGCTGGGCAAGCTCAACACCAAGAACCTGACCTTCGCCACGGTGCCGGTGAAGGACAACCCGGCCGAGAAGACACCGGTGACCGTCGTCCTCAAGGACGGGCCCGCCCAGCAGGTCTTCGACATGGTCAAGAACGACGTCTCCTTCACCGAGGTCAAGAAGAAGGAGAAGGAGAAGAAGGAGAAGGAGGACGCCGCCGTCGCGGCCCGTCTGGAGGGCGAGAAGTCCGAGCCCGGCGAGATCCGCGTCCGCGTCCTCAACGGCGGCGCGTCCTCCGGCAGCGCGGGACGGGAGCTGACCTACCTCCAGAACGAGGCGGGCGTCACCAAGTCGGAGAACGCGGGCAACGCCCCCGCCGACATCGCCAAGACCACCCTGGAGTACGCCCCCGACCAGGCCGACCAGGCCCGCGCCCTCGCCGAGATCCTCGGCCTGACCGGCGCCGCCATGAAGCCCGGCAAGAGCGTCACCAACTCCCAGGGCCTGCCCACCATGACCCTCACCCTCGGCAAGGACTTCAAGGGCGCCGGAGTCAAACTCGACGCCACCTCCGCGCAGGCACCGGAGGACCTCCAGAAGTCCACGGCGGACAAGGTCGAGTGCGCGAAGTGACCTGAAGGGCCCCACGACCGTCTGACAGGACGGCAGTCCATCGGTCGACCGGTCCAACCGCGAACAATCCACCGGGCGTCGTACAGCCAACGCACGGTTTCGTACGTCCAACTGTGCGAACAGGCCGCGTGCGGGAGCACGTTCGCGGGTCCGAGGGTGGGAGAGGCATGACGCAGAGCAGTGTGCGCGGCGAGGGCACGCGACCCGACGCGGTCCGGCACACCCGGGGCCGGCGCGCCGGACGCGGCGGCCGGGACGAAGCGGGCGCGGGTTCGGGCGGCCGGGGCGGCCCGGGGGCCCACGGCGGCGGCAACGGCCGGCGCTCCGGGCGGCGGCGGACCGGCGGTCGGCGGCACCGGGCGCTGCGCTGGTCGGCGACGACCCTCGCGGTGCTGATACTCGGCACGGCCGGCGCCGGATACCTCTACTACCAGCACCTGAACGGCAACATCGACAAGGGCGAGCGCAGCAGCGGCGACTCCAAGGCCCACAAGGCCGAGCCGAACGCGGCCGGACAGACGCCCCTGAACATCCTGCTGCTCGGCTCCGACAGCCGCGCCTCCGACGCCAACGTGGCGCTGGGCGGCGGCAAGAACCACCGCGACAACCCGCCGCTGGCCGACGTGCAGATGCTGATCCACCTGGCCGCCGACCGCAAGAGCGCCGCGGTGGTGAGCATCCCCCGGGACACCCGGGTCGACATCCCGGCCTGCAAGGACCCCGACACCGGGGAGCAGTTCCCGGCGACCAACGCCATCATCAACACCTCGCTGGCCCGCGGCGGCGCCGGCTGCACCCTGGCCACCTGGGAGAACCTCACCGGGGTCTACATCGACCACTGGATGACGATCGACTTCGCGGGCGTGGTCTCGATGGCGGACGCCGTCGGCGGCGTCGAGGTCTGTGTGAACCAGAACGTGTGGGACCGCCCGCTGCCCGGCGTGCCCGGCGGCTCCGGACTGAAGATGACGGCCGGCTCGCACAAGGTGAAGGGCGAGGAGGCGCTGCAGTGGCTGCGCACCCGGCACGCCTGGGGCAGCGACCCGCTGCGGGCCCGCGCCCAGCACATGTACATGAACTCGATGATCCGCACGCTGAAGAGCCAGAACGTCTTCACGGACGCCGGCAGACTGATGGGCCTGGCCGAGGCGGCCACGAAGTCGCTGACGGTCTCCGAGGAGATCGGCACCGTCAAGAAGCTGTACGACCTGGGCATGCAGCTCAAGACGGTGCCCACGGACCGCATCACCATGACGACGATCCCCACCGTCGAGGACTCCGAGGACAAGAACCACCTGCTCCCGGCCCCCGACGCCGACAAGATGTGGGCGATGCTCCGCGACGACGTGTCCTTCGACGACAAGGGCACCAAGGAGAAGAAGGGCACGGGCGGCGACGGCAAGGACGCCGCCGGGGACGGCGCCGCCGGGCAGGACGGCACCGGGCAGCCCTCCGACGAGCCCGCCGCCGACTCCGACATCGGCGTCCTGGTCCAGAACGCCACCCGCTCGGCCACCCTCGGCCCGGTCAGCGGCCGGGCCGGTGACATCGCCGAGGCGCTGGCGGAGAAGGGCTTCGCCAAGGCGACCACGGACACCTCGGCCGCGCTGTCCGAGGAGCGGACGGTGGTCCAGTACCCGAGCGACGAGTTGGCGGGCGACGCACGCCGGGTCGCCGACGCCATGGGGATCCCGGCGAACGCGGTGCGCAAGTCCGCGGACGTGTCCGGGATCACTCTCGTCGTGGGAGCTGACTGGCGCGACGGCACGTCCTATCCGAAGCAGAAGACACCCGAGGCCGGCGACCTGCCGGAGTCGAGCGACGCCATCAACGGCTCGGACACCAGCAAGTGCATGGACGTCTACAAGCCGTATCGATGGTAGGAGTTCACGAAAATAGGAGGGAATGCCCCGTTGTAGGGGTGACGCTCGTGACACCGGTTTCGTTCGACGCCGAACCGGGCGGATAGTGTGAGCGCTCCAGTGCCCCCTGCCGCGAGGTCCGCCCTGGCGTCGTGCACTTGTTGACTCTTTACCGTGCGCCTTCAGCGGAAGGTGCCGCGTGGCCCCCGACGGAGGATTGGGAGACCGTGGACGCGCAAGGACGTGGGCGGGCAGACGACGTCGACCCCGCAGACCAGTGGGTGCTGAATCCGCGGACCGGTGAGTACGAACTGCGGCTGTCCCCCTCCGCGCCGGAGTCGTCCGTCCCGGGACCCCGTACGGAAGGGCCCCGCACGACCGGCCGCCGTACCAGCGCTCCGGGCCGTGAGGTGCCGCCCCAGCGGCGGCGCCGTCCGGAACCCGAGCCGCCGGTGCCCGGCCGGCGCGGACGGCGACCGGAGAAGAAGAAGTCCAGGGCCAAGAAGGCCCTGCTGTGGACCGGCGGCACCACGGCCTTCGTCGTCCTGGTGGCCGGTGTCGGCGGCTACGTCTACCTCAAGCACCTCGAGGGCAACGTCTCGACGACGGACGTGGGCACCGCCGGAAGCAGCAGCTTCAAGAAGGACGAGGCCTTCAACATCCTCATCATCGGCACCGACAAGCGCACCGGTGAGGGCAACGAGGGCTACGGCGACAAGGGCAGCGCCGGGCACGCGGACACCAACATCCTGCTGCACGTCGCCGAGGACCGCTCCAACGCGACCGCGCTCAGCATCCCCCGCGACCTGATCGTCGACATCCCGGACTGCGAGACCGTGCAGGAGGACGGGACGAAGAAGGTCATCCCGGGCTCCTCCGGCGTCCGCTTCAACCAGAGCCTCGGCGACCTCGGCCGGGACGCGGGCTGCACGATGCGCACGGTGGCGGAGACGACCGGCATCAAGCCCGACCACTTCATGATGGCCGACTTCAACGCGGTCAAGACGCTGACCACCGCGGTCGACGGCGTCGAGGTGTGCGTGGAGCACGCCGTGGACGACCCCAAGTCCCATCTCAAGCTGCCCGCGGGCGAGTCCACGGTCGAGGGCGAGCAGGCCCTCGCCTTCGTCCGCACCCGGCACGCCTTCGGCAACGAGGGCGACCTGGACCGCATCAAGGTGCAGCAGCAGTTCCTGGGCTCGCTCATGCGCAAGATGTCCTCCAGCGACACCCTCACCAGCCCCACCAAGCTGGTGAAGCTCGCCGAGGCCGCGACCAAGGCCCTCACCGTGGACAAGGCCATCGGCAACGTGGGCACGCTCAAGGACATCGCCCTGGAGCTGAAGAAGGTGCCGCCGAAGAACATCACGTTCACCACGGTGCCGGTGATCGACAACCCGGCCGAGAAGGTCAAGGCGACGGTGGTCGTCAACGAGGCCAAGGGTCCCCAGGTCTTCGACATGATCAAGAACGACGTCTCCTTCACCGAGGTCGAGCAGAAAAAGAAGAGGGAGAAGGCCGCCGTGGCCGCCCGGCTCAAGGGCGAGAAGTCCGAGCCCGGCGAGGTCCGGGTCCGCGTCATGAACGGCGGCGCCCCCGCCGGCAGCGCCCAGCAGGAGCTGGCCTATCTCCAGACCCAGGCCGGCGTCACCAAGTCGGAGAACGCGGGCAACGCCCCCGCCGAGGTCGCCAAGACCACCCTGGAGTACGCCCCCGACCAGGCCGACCAGGCCCGCGCCCTCGCCGAGATCCTCGGCCTGACCGGCGCCGCCATGAAGCCCGGCGAGAGCGTCACCAACGCCCAGGGCCTGCCCACCATGACCCTCACCCTCGGCAAGGACTTCAAGGGCGCGGGAGTCAAACTCGACGGCACCGTCGAGAAGCCGGAGCTGGACAACGAGTCCACGGCCGACCAGAAGCAGTGCGCCAGTTGACCTGAGGGGCCTGTCGTACGTCTCACAGGACGGCGACGGGCCCACGCGGTGGCCCGGGGGCGGGGAGGGACGCGGAAGTGACGCGGAGCAGGGTGCAGGGGGAGGACACGGACGGGGGCGCGGCAGACGCCCCCGAGCGTGCCAAGGCCGTCCGGGGGGACGGCGGCATACGGGAGGACGGTGCCGTCCGGGGGGACGGCGACAACGGTGTCGAGGACACCGGAGGCAGCACCGGGAACGAGCCCGAGGGCCCCCGCCCGCGGCGCCGCCGCCGGGTCCTGCGCTGGACCGCGGTGGTGCTCGCGGTGGTCCTGGCCGGCACGGCCGGGGCCGGATACCTCTACTACGAGCACCTCAACGACAACATCAGGCAGGACGCCCTGAACCTGGGCGACAGCAAGGTCGCAGCGCCGACGCCGAACGCGGCCGGCCAGACCCCGCTGAACATCCTCCTCATCGGCTCGGACGCCCGGGACAGCGCGGAGAACCAGCAACTGGGCGGCGCCCGGGAGACGTTCGGCTCCACGCCGCTGGCGGACGTGCAGATGCTGGTGCACCTGTCCGCCGACCGCAGCAACATGTCGGTGGTCAGCATGCCGCGCGACACGCTGCTGGAGATACCGAAGTGCACCGACCCGGACGACGGCGAGGTCTACCCGGCGAGCGAGGGCCGGGTGATGACCAACCAGAGCCTCGGCCACGGCGGTCCGGGCTGCACGGTCGCCACCTGGCAGGAGCTGACCGGCATCCACATCGACCACTTCGTGATGGTCGACTTCGCGGGCGTGGTCTCGATGGCGGACGCCGTCGGCGGCGTCCCGGTCTGCGTGGACGCCAACATCCACTCCCGCGACAGCACGGGCCACGGCTCCGGCCTGAAACTGGCCAAGGGCACGCACCCCGTCAAGGGCAAGCAGGCCCTGCAGTGGCTGCGCACCCGGTACGGCTTCGAGGACGGCAGCGACCTCGCGCGGGCCAAGGCCCAGCACATGTACCTGAACTCGATGGTCCGGGTGCTGCGCGAGAACGCGACCCTGAGCAGCCCGAACAAGCTGCGCAGGCTCGCCGAGGAGGCCACCGAGGCGCTCACCGTCGACCCGGGCCTGGACTCCGTCAAGAAGCTGTACGACCTCAGCACCGAGCTGCGGAAGGTGAAGCCCGAGCGCATCACCATGACCACGATGCCCAACCGGTACGTGGGTGCCCGCGTCGAGCCGACCGAGGACGCGGAGCAGCTGTTCCGGCTGGTGCGCGAGGACATCGCGCTGGACGGCAAGGACGCGAAGAAGAAGCCCGACGCCGAGCCGGCGCCCCCGGCCGACCCGGCCGCGCCCGACGCCGAGATCGCGGTGCAGGTCCGCAACGGCACCCGCACCGACGAGCTGGGCCCGGCCCCCGGACGCGCGAACACGGTCACCGGGCTCCTGGTGGAGCGGGGCTTCACGAAGGCGGTCGCGGACCCGTCGGTGCTGCTCAGCGAGGACCGCACGGTGATCCGCTATCCGAGCGCCGACCTGGAGGGCGACGCCCGGCGCGTCGCCAAGTCCCTGGGGATCCCGGCGAGTTCGGTGAAGCGGTCGACGGACGTGTCCGGTGTCACGCTGGTCGTGGGCGCCGACTGGCGCGAGGGCACGGCGTACCAGGCACCCGTCAGCGACGACAGCACTCCCGAGTCGGCCGAGGCCCTCAACGGCGCGGACGACAGCGCCTGCATGCACGTGAACCCGGCGTTCACCTGGTCCTGACGGACGACGTCAGCGCGTACCGGCGGCGTCCGTGGTGTCCGCGTCCGCCCGGACCGCCGGGCGCCGCGACGCGATGACCTTCCTGGCCAGCGACTTCGGGCTGGTCAGGAAGCCCCAGCCCCAGGACATGTGCATGGTCGCCAGCGCCACCGGGATCTGTGCCCGGGCCTTCAGCCCGAGCCCCTTCCCGGCGGGCAGCGAACCGGCCACGATCGCCGCGAGGTAGCCGCCGGGCACGACGAAGCCCCAGGGGGTCAGCGCGGCGCCCACCACGACACCGGCCGCGATGGCGCACACGGCGGTCGGCGGGGCGAGGTAGCGCAGGTTGATGGAGCCGGAGTGGTAGCGGGCGACGACGTGCCGCCAGCGGCCGTAGTCCTTGTACTGCTTGGCCAGCGCCCGCACCGACGGCCGGGGGCGGTAGGACACCTTCAGCTCGGGCGAGAACCAGATCAGGCCGCCGGCCTCGCGGATGCGGAAGTTCAGCTCCCAGTCCTGGGCGCGGAT
The DNA here is from genome assembly GCF_020404845.1 of Streptomyces hyderabadensis. Lineage (GTDB taxonomy): Bacteria > Actinomycetota > Actinomycetes > Streptomycetales > Streptomycetaceae > Streptomyces > Streptomyces hyderabadensis. The sequence continues at coordinate 9,489 of NZ_JAIOJZ010000077.1, forward strand.
GAACTCCTCGTTGTACCCGCCCTGCCGCTCCAGCGCCTCGCGGCGGAACACGCCGAGGTAGACGGTCTCGGCGGGCGCGGCCTCGCCGCCCGTGTGGAAGGCCGCGTTGCCCACGCCGATCTTCGACGTCATCGCGGCGGCGACGGCGTCCTCCCAGGCGTTCTCGCCCTCGGCGTGCATGATGCCGCCGACGTTCTGCGCGCCGGTCTCCTCCAGGAGCCGTACGGCCGTGGCGATGTAGTTCGGCGACAGCATGCCGTGGCCGTCGACGCGGACGACGACCGGATGCCGGGAGGCCTTGATCGCGGCGTTCAGCGCGGCGGGCGTACGGCCGGTGGGGTTCGGCACGGTGTGCACGCGCGGATCCTCGGCGACGAGTTCGGCGGCGATCTCCTCCGTACGGTCCGAGGACGGACCGACGGCGATGACGACCTCCATCTCGCCGGCGTACTCCTGGGCGAGGATGGCGCGGACGGCGCCGCGCAGGTGCCGCTCCTCGTTGAGGACGGGCATGATCACGGAAACGGCGGGCAGCCGCACGTCGGACTTGGCGTTCATCGGTGCTCACGTTACCGCGAACGGGGGACACGGGTGCGCGCCGCGGGGGTCACAGCCCCGGGCAGCAGATCGTATGGGCCTACGGTGCTCACGAATCCCACGTACGGCCTCACGCTCCACGCCCAGGGCCCCGTCCCCGCGGAGGTGTCCCCTTGCCCACGCCGCCCCGCTCGTCCCGGGTCCCGGCCTCGACCCGCCGGGGCGGACCTCCGCCGCAGCGCCGCGGCCCCCGGCCGTCCGGGCGCCCGCCGAGGCCCCCCGTACGGCGGAAGCGGCCGCGCTGGGCCGTGCGGGCGGCGACCGCGCTCTCGGTGGTGGTGCTCGCCTCCGCCGGGATCGGGCACGCGGTGCTCTCGGGCCTGGACTCGGACATCTCGCGGGTCGACGCGTTCAAGGACATGAAGAACCGGCCGCGGGCGGGCGACGGCATGAACGTCCTGATGGTCGGCACCGACGGCCGGGACGAGATCACCGAGAAGGAGCGGCGCGAGTACCGGCTGGGCGGCGCCCCCTGCCACTGCACCGACACCATCATGATCGTGCACATCTCGGAGGACCGGGAGCGCGCCAGCGTGGTCAGCCTGCCGCGCGACTCCTACGCCGTCACGCCCGGCCACACCGACCGCACCACCGGCGAGCACCACAAGGGGCATCCGCTCAAGCTGAACGCGGCCTACGCCGAGGGCGGCCCGCAGCTGACGATCCGCACCGTGGAGAACATGACCCGGGTGAAGATCGACCACTATCTGGAGGTCGACTTCACCAGCTTCATGAAGACCGTGGACGTCCTCGGCGGGGTGAAGATCTGCACCGTCCAGCCGCTCAAGGACAGCTACACCGGACTCGACCTGCCGGCCGGCACCCACACCCTCAAGGGCGGGCAGGCGCTGCAGTACGTGCGCTCCCGCCATCTCGACGGAGCCTCGGACCTGAGCCGGATGAAGCGCCAGCAGCGCTTCCTGGCCGCCCTCATCGACCGGGCCACCTCCTCGGGGATCCTGCTGAACCCGCTGAAGTTCCGTGACGTCACCCGGGCCGTGCTCGGCTCGGTCCGGGCCGACCAGGGCTTCGGCACCGACGAGCTGCTGACGCTCGGGCGGGCGATGCGGAACTTCTCGCCGTCGTCCTCCGAGTTCACCACCGTGCCGATCGGGCAGATGGGCTATGCCGTCAAGGGCGTCGGTTCGACCCTGAAGTGGGACCCGGCGAAGTCCGAGCGGCTCTTCGACGCCCTGCGCGAGGACAAGCCGCTGGCCGCGCCGAAACCGAAGCCGAAGGGCCCGGCACCGGTGCGGGTCCCGGTGGACCCCAAGCAGATCCGCGTCCAGGTGGAGAACGGCACCCGCACCGCGGGGCTCGGCAAGCGGGTGGACGACGCGCTGGCCGCGACCGGTTTCCGCACCACCAAGGCACCGCGCAACGCCGAGGACCGGGCGGTCGGGCGGACCGTCGTCGCCTACGACCCCCGCTGGGACCAGTCTGCGAAGTCGCTGGCCGCGGCGCTGCCCGGCAGCGAGCTGAAGCCGGTCAAGGGGCAGGGCGCCACGCTGAAGGTGATCGCGGGCGCCGACTTCGAGAAGGTGGCGAAGGTGCGCCCGGCCGATCCGCCGCAGGAGTCGGGCACGGTGGTGCGGGGCGACGAGGTGGTCTGCGGCGACCAGTGAGGTCCGCCGTACTCCGGCTCAGTTGCCGGAGACGGTGACCTTCTCGTCGTTCTTCAGCTCCTCGACGAGCTTCTTGACCTTGGCGTCGTCCCACTTCAGATTGCCGCCGACGCTGCCCGAGATCGGCATGTTCATCGAGGTGCCGTCGCCGCCGCTGACGCTCTTCATCGCCCAGAACATGCTCGCCAGGTCGAACAGGCCCATGTCCTTGTCGACGATGAGGGAGTCCAGGCCGGCGCCCATGGTCGGGTAGAGCTTGAACGGGTTGAGGACCGTGGACGGGGTGGCCACCTGGCTCGCCAGTGCCGACAGGAACTTCTGCTGGTTCTTGGTGCGGTCCAGGTCGGAGCCGGCCAGCGCGTACCGGGTGCGGACGAAGGCGAGGGCCTCCTCGCCGTTCAGGGTCTGCTTGCCCTTCTTGAAGTCGGCGCCGGACTTCTTGTCCTTGATGTCCTGCGGGATGTCCATCTCGACGCCGCCGACCGCGTCCACGATGTTCGCGAAGCCGGCGAAGCCGATCTCCACGTAGTGGTCCAGGCGCAGCCCGGTGTTGTGCTCGATGGTGCGCACCAGCAGCTCGGGGCCGTCCTCGGCGTAGGCGGCGTTCAGCTTGGTGTGCCGGCCGGTGCCCGGGTACTTCTTGCCGGACTCGGAGCCGACGAAGCTCGGGATCTCCACGTCCGAGTCGCGGGGCAGGGAGATCAGCGTCGAGCCGTTGTCCCCGGTGTGCAGGATCATCATCGAGTCGGTGCGCTTGCCCTCGGCGGAGCCGGTGTGCAGGTCCTTCTTCTGCTCGTCGGTCATGCCCTCGCGGCTGTCGGAGCCGACGATCAGGTAGTTCGTGCCCTCGCCGGCCTCGGGCCGCTCGATGACCTTGGACAGGTCGACCTCGCGGTTGAGCTTGGAGTCGGCCCAGAAGTAGGTGCTGACGGTGGTGACGACCAGCACGGTCACGACCGTGATCGCGGTCCACTTGATCCGGCGGCGCCAGTTCGGCGCGGGCCGGTCCCGGACCGGGCGGCCCTGGCCGCCGCCGCCGCTGCCGCCGTAGACCTGGCCGGTGTTGTAGCCGCTGTCGTACCCGTCGCCGCCGTACCCCTGGCCGTCGGTGTACGACGGCTGCTGGGGCACCCCGGCGCCGTACGGCGGGGCCGAAGGACCCGGGCCGGGCGGCGGCGTCGCGCCGCGGCGGACCTGACGCATCACGCGGGCACTCTCGGGCCGTGCGCTGGCGCTGCCGCGTCCGTAGCCGCCGCGGTTGTCACCGGACCATCCCTCGGGCCAATCATTCATGGGCCCAGTGTGCCGGGCCGCCCTGTGGGCGTTACAAGGTATGTCGGAAAATCAGGGCAGTGCTGTTGCGAACCCGACACAAAATCACGCCGGTGTGCCCCCGGCATAAGGTGGAGGGCATGACAGACCAGGCAGAACAGGCCTCGGCCGCGCAGTCGGCGCCCCCGGAGATCCCGGGCAAGCCGACCTCGGCCTCCCGCACCACCCTCAGCCACATCATGACGCACGCCGACACCAACCTCCTGGGCACGGTGCACGGCGGTGTGATCATGAAGCTCGTCGACGACGCGGCGGGCGCCGTGGCCGGACGGCACTCCGGCGGTCCCGCCGTCACCGCGTCCATGGACGAGATGGCGTTCCTCGAACCGGTCCGCGTCGGCGATCTGGTCCATGTGAAGGCGCAGGTCAACTGGACCGGCCGGAGCTCCATGGAGGTGGGCGTCCGGGTCATGGCCGAGCGCTGGAACGAGTCCACGCCCGCCACTCAGGTCGGCTCGGCCTACCTGGTCTTCGCCGCCGTGGACGCGGACGGCAAGCCGCGCACGGTGCCGCCGGTGCTGCCGGAGACCGAGAAGGACAAGCGCCGCCACCAGGAGGCCCAGATCCGCCGCACCCACCGCCTGGCCCGCCGCCGCGCGATCATGGAGCTGCGCGAGCGACGGGCGGCGGAGGGCTACGAGGACTGACCCCCGGCCGCCGCGATCGCCACGGTCGTCGGGGGCGGCCGAGCGTCAGAGCATGAGCAGGAGCCGCGTGTTCGCCACGAGCTTCCGGTTCACGCTCGTGCTCTGCACGAAGATCGTGAAGTCGTCGTTGTGGTCGGGCTTGATGCGGACCTCCACGTCCGGCAGGCCGAGCAGGGCGCGGGCCTCGGGCCCCGTGTACACCCGGTCCGTCTTCTTCTCCAGCACCGATATCTGCTTCTTCGGCTGGACCTTCTCCGACTTGCTGAGCTGGTAGTACGCGCCGCCGGTGCGGTAGGTGTGCCCGCGCTCGACGACCCACTCCCGGATCGCCACGTCGCGGGTCACGTCGATCAGCGCGTACTTCGAGGCCTCCACCGGGGTGAGGCCGGCCGCCTTGATGGTCTCCTTGTTGACCGCGTCCGCGCCGGTGGAGAACACCGCCCGCGACCCGCGGATGCCCTTGGTGCGGCCCACCATGAACTTCTCGGTGGCCTCCTGGATGACCTGTCCGGCCTCCTCCAGGCCCTGGGTGCTCGTGGCGTCCCAGATGGCGATGTTGTCCTTGGGGAAGCCGTACTGCATGGCCTCGCGCTTGCCCATCTGGTCCGGGACGAGGACGGCCAGCGTCCAGTTGTCCGCCTGGGTCTCGATCATGGTGGACACGGCCTCGACCAGTGCGCGCGGGTCCCGGGCGGGGGCGTCCGGGCAGCGGTGGCTCACGTTCTCCTGGCCGTCCGTGAGGACGAACGTCAGGAAGCTGTGGTCGCCGTACAGCTGGGCAGTCTGCGCCAGCTCCCGCTGCGACTTGAGCGTGGCCGCCAGCAGCGCCGTCATGCCGCCGACCCGGTACAGCTGCTTCAGCGACGGCATCCGCAGCACGTCCTTGTCGTAGATGACGCACTCCACCTGGTCGGCGAAGACGTACACCGTGACGCGGGTCTCCTGGTCCAGCTCCTGCGACCGGCGGGCCAGGTAGGCGATCTGCTGGTCGGCGACCTCGACCACCTTGTGGCTCAGCCGACGCATGGACGAACTGGCGTCCAGGACGAGAGCGACGTGGTTGATGTAGTTCTGGCTCTTGGACATGGCGGATCCCCCTCTTACCGATTGCCGACTGCCGCTCGGCGGCTTCCCGACGCGATGGATCCACCGTCTCATCCACCACTGACAATCGATCAGACGAGCGAGGGGCGCCCGGCCCCCCGGACGCCCCTCGCCGAACGGACCGCGGCCGTTACGGCAGGTTGCGCGCCATGACGATGCGCTGGACCTGGTTGGTGCCCTCGTAGATCTGGGTGATCTTGGCGTCGCGCATCATGCGCTCCACCGGGTAGTCACGGGTGTAGCCGTAGCCGCCGAGCAGCTGGACCGCGTCGGTGGTGACCTCCATGGCCACGTCGGAGGCGAAGCACTTGGCGGCGGCACCCTGGAAGGTGAGGTCGCCGTCACCGCGCTCCGACTTGGCGGCGGCCGCGTAGGTCAGCTGGCGGGCGGCCTCGATCTTCATGGCCATGTCGGCGAGCATGAACTGGATGCCCTGGAAGTCGGCGATCGGCTTGCCGAACTGCTTGCGCTCCTGGACGTAGCCCTTGGCGTAGTCGAGGGCGCCCTGGGCGATGCCGAGGGCCTGGGCGGCGATGGTGATGCGGGTGTGGTCCAGCGTCTTCATCGCGGTGGCGAAGCCGGTGCCCTCCGCGCCGATCATGCGGTCGGCGGGGATGCGGACGTTGTCCAGGTAGACCTCGCGGGTCGGGGAGCCCTTGATGCCGAGCTTCTTCTCCGGGGCGCCGAAGGAGACGCCCGCGTCGGACTTCTCGACGACGAAGGCGGAGATGCCCTTGGAGCGCTTGCTCGGGTCGGTGACGGCCATCACCGTGTAGTACTCGCTGACGCCGGCGTTGGTGATCCAGCGCTTGACGCCGTTGAGCACCCAGAAGTCGCCGTCGCGCACGGCCTTGGTCTTCATGCCGGCCGCGTCCGAGCCCGCGTCGGGCTCGGAGAGGCAGTAGGAGAACATGCCGTCGCCCTTGGCGAGCGGGGCCAGGTACTTCTTCTTCAGCTCCTCGGAGCCGGAGAGGATCACCGGGAGCGAGCCGAGCTTGTTGACCGCCGGGATGAGGGAGGAACTGGCGCAGGCGCGGGCGACCTCCTCGATGACGATCACCGTGGCGAGCGCGTCGGCGCCCGCGCCGCCGTACTCCTCGGGGACGTGCACCGCGTGCAGGTCGTTCGCGGTGAGGGCGTCCAGGGCCTCCTGCGGGAAGCGGGCCTCCTCGTCCACCGCGGCGGCGTACGGCGCGATCTTCGCCTCGGCCAGCGAGCGGACGGCGTCCCGGAGCATGTCGTGCTCCTCGGACGGGCGGTACAGGTCGAAGTCAGCCGATCCGGCCAAGGTGTCTCACGCTCCAAAACGCTGTGATGCTGGGCACGCTAACTACCGTTAAGTAACCCAAATTTTAGAGCCCCGGCCGGGCCGGTGGATAGGTGAGCTTGACGACAGCCGACCGAAAGGTTTTTCCCGCGTCCCGGATATGCTCGGGCGCGCAACCGTGCCGTACACCTCTGGAGCACCCATGGCCCTGAAGATCACCGTGATCGGTACCGGCTATCTCGGCGCCACCCACGCGGCGGCCATGGCCGAGCTGGGTTTCGAGGTGCTGGGTCTTGACGTGGTGCCCGAGAAGATCGAGATGCTCCAGCGGGGCGAGGTCCCGATGTACGAGCCGGGTCTTCAGGAGCTGCTGCGCAAGCACGTCGCCGGGATCGAGGGCGCCAGCGGACGGCTGCGCTTCACCACCGACTTCGCCGAGGCCGCGGCCTTCGGCGAGGTGCACTTCCTGTGCGTGAACACCCCGCAGAAGCACGGCGAGTACGCCTGCGACATGTCGTACGTCGACTCCGCGCTGGCCTCGCTGGCGCCGCACCTGACCGGCCCCGCGCTGGTCGTCGGCAAGTCGACCGTGCCGGTGGGCTCCGCCGACCGGCTGGCCGCCTACCTGGCCGAGCACGCGCCGGCCGGGGACGAGGCCGAGCTGGCCTGGAACCCGGAGTTCCTGCGCGAGGGCTTCGCCGTCGAGGACACCCTGCACCCCGACCGGCTCGTGGTCGGCGTGCGCAGCGAGCGGGCCGAGCGGCTGCTGCGCGAGGTGTACGCGACGCCGATCGCGGAGGGCTCGCCGTTCGTCGTCACGGACTTCCCGACGGCGGAGCTGGTGAAGACCGCCGCGAACTCCTTCCTGGCCACCAAGATCTCCTTCATCAACGCGATGGCGGAGGTCTGCGAGGCGGCCGGCGGCGACGTCGCCAAGCTGGCGGAGGCGATCGGGTACGACGACCGGATCGGGAAGAAGTTCCTGCGGGCCGGGATCGGCTTCGGCGGCGGCTGTCTGCCGAAGGACATCCGCGCCTTCATGGCCCGCGCCGGTGAGCTGGGCGCCGACCAGGCGCTGACCTTCCTGCGCGAGATCGACTCGATCAACATGCGCCAGCGCGGCCAGATGGTGGAGCTGACCCGGCAGGCGCTGGGCGGCGGCCCGTTCCTCGGCAAGCGGATCGCGGTGCTCGGCGCCACCTTCAAGCCCGACTCGGACGACGTGCGCGACTCCCCCGCGCTGAACGTCGCCGGGCAGGTGCACCTCCAGGGCGCCCAGGTGACGGTGTACGACCCCAAGGGCATGGAGAACGCCCGGCGGCTCTTCCCGACCCTCGGCTACGCCGGCTCGGCGCTGGAGGCGGTGCGGGGCGCGGACGTCGTGCTGCACCTCACCGAGTGGCGGGAGTTCCGCGAGCTGGACCCGGAGGCGCTCGGCGAGGTGGCGGCGGCCCGGGTGATCCTGGACGGGCGCAACGCCCTGGACCCGGCGCTGTGGCGGAAGGCCGGCTGGACGTACCGGGCGATGGGCCGCCCCACCGCCTGACCCGGCGGCGCGCAGGACGCCGGTTCGGCCGAGGCTCAGTCGGCCGAACCGGCGCTGTGCGCATTGTGCCGCACGACGGCGCCGACCGACCGGTGAAGCGGGCGGTGTTTACGACTCCTTGGCCCGGTACCGGCGCATCTTGGCGCGGGCCCCGCACACCTGCATGGAGCACCAGCGCCCGCGCCCGGCCGGGCTGCGGTCGTAGTACGCCCAGTGGCAGTCGGCGGCCTCGCACGCCTTGAAGCGGCTCCAGGTGCCGGCCACCAGCGCCTCGGCGACGGCGGCGGCGACCCGGGCGGCGAGGGAGCCGTCGCGGGCGGGGGCGAGGGCGGCCGAGCCGTCGGCCGGGTCGACGGTGACGACCAGCGGTACGGCGGCCAGCAGCTCGCCCAGCGGCGTCACCGTGCGGTGCGGCGGATGGCCGGCATGGGCGAGCAGGGTGGCCCGCAGGGACTCGCGCAGCTCACGGGCCGCGGGTACGTCCTCGCGCGCCAGGCCGAGCCGCGCCCGGCCCTCCGCCGTGTCCAGCGCGTCGGCGCCCGTCTCCAGGTCCAGGCTGTTCACCAGTGTCTCGACCAGGCCCAGGCCTCCCGGAGCGGGCGATCTCTCACTCATGCTTGCGACGTTACCCCCAATAAGGCAGCATGCAGTAACCGTTACCGGTTACCCGCATCATGCTGGTAACCAAGCCGCGTGCTTCAAGGAGGAAGTCATGGCTGTCGCCGAACTGGGTGTCGTCGTCCTGGACTGTCCCGACCCCCGCGCACTGGCCCGCTTCTACGCCGACGTGCTGGGCGGCACCGTCGAGGGCGAGGGCGACTGGGTCGACCTGAAGCTGCCGGACGGACGGGCGCTGGCGTTCCAGGCCGCCCCCGGGTTCGTGCCGCCGAAGTGGCCCGCGCCCGACGACTCGCAGCAGTTCCACCTCGACCTCGACGTGCCGGACCTGGACGCGGCCGAGAGGGCGGTACTGGAGCTGGGCGCGAGGCCGCTGGACGCGGAGGACCGCACCCGTACCTTCCGGGTTTACGCCGACCCGGCCGGGCACCCGTTCTGCCTCTGCGCCGGCTGATCACCGGCCCATCGGCACCGGGAGGACACCCATGGCACCCGCGGCACGATTCCGTTCCGTCGTCGTCGACTGCCCCGAGCCCCGCGAGCTGGCCCGCTTCTACGCGGCGGTCGGCGGCGGCACGCCCGACGAGGCGGACCCGGACTGGGTGGTCCTCCAGGTGCCCGGCGGGCCCCGTCTGTCCTTCCAGCGGGCACCGGACCTCACCCCGCCCGAGTGGCCGCGCTCCGACCGCAACGCCCAGCAGTTCCACCTCGACTTCGACGGCGGGGCGACCTGGGCCGAGATGGACGCGGCGCACGAGCGGGTGCTCGCGCTGGGCGCCCGGCCGCTGGACCTGGCGGACCGGGAGGAGAAGGACTTCATGGTGTACGCCGATCCGGCGGGGCATCCGTTCTGCCTGTGCCGGATCGAGCACACCTGACCCTCGCGCGGACTATCCGTCCAGGTCGGCGATGGTTGCCGTGGACGGCTCCCGGCGCAGCTGGGCCGCCTTGGCGGTGAAGGCCGCGGCGCGCAGCACGCGCTGGACGTTGCCCCAGGTCAGCAGGGCCACGTCCGCCTCGTCCCAGCCGCGCCTGAGCAGTTCGGCGATGAGCCGGGGGTAGCAGGAGGGGTCGCCCAGCTCCAGCGGGTGGGCGGTGCCGGTGTCGTAGGTGCCGGACAGGCCGACGCTCTGCGGCCCGGCCACCGTGCGGACGTGGTCGAGGTGGTCGGCGACGTCCCGGACGGTCGGCCCGGTCTGTTCGGCGGTCAGCGGCACCATGCACAGGCCGCCGGCCGCGCCCAGCTCCACCAGCAGGTCGTCGGGAAGGTTGGCGGGGTGCGGGCGCAGGGCACGGGCGGCGGACCGGGTGCACAGCGCCGGCGCCTTGGACACGGCGAAGGTACGGCGGACGGTCTCCGCGGAGGCCCCGGAGAGGTCGGCGACGACACCGAGGCGGTTCATCTCCCGGACCACCTCCTCGCCGAACCGGGTCAGCCCCGCCTCGCTCGCCCAGCTCACCCCGGACATCGTCAGGGCGCGCAGGCCCAGGGCGTGCAGCGAACGCAGGATGCCGAGGCGGTCGCCGAGGGCTGCGGCGCCCGCGGGGCCGGGCAGCACGGCGATCCGGCCGCAGTTGCGGGCGTCGATGGCCTGCCCCGCGTCGTAGGCCAGGCGCAGCCCCTCCGGGTGGGCCCGCACGACCGTCTTGACCAGGTCGAGCTGCTCCAGCGTGGCGCCGACCGCGCGGTCCCCGTCGAGGGAGTCGGGCAGGTGCAGCGACCACAGCAGCGCCCCCACGTGCCCCTCGCGCAGCCGCGGCACGTCGGTGTCGACGGCGCTCTCGCCCAGCTCCAGGTCGTACCAGGGCAGGTGCCGGAGCGCCCAGGGCAGCCCGCTGCAGCCGTCGGCGACGGGGTGGGCGGCCAGTACGGCGAGCGCGCGGGTCAGCGGCTCGTCGCCGGGGTCGGACACGGGCGCGTAGGGCTCCGGCCCCACGGCCTCCGCGGCGAGCGGCACGGGCAGGTCGTCGAGCCCACCGGCCTCGGTACCGGTGTGCAGGTCGTCCTGGAGGTCTGCCATGACGGGCTCCGTACGGTCGGCGTGAGGTACGGCCACCGTCGCACGGGGCGGAAAGGGCTTCCTGGTGGGTGGAGCGTTCGGGGGTACGCGGCCCGGCCCCCGGGACGCGAGTGGGCGGGGCGGCCGGACGCACCGGCCGCCCCGCCCACGGCGAGGTGACGGCTCAGCCGTCCAGCTCCTCCAGCGAGGCGTTGGACGGCTCCCGGGTCGCCTGCAGCCCGCGGGCCACCTCCTCGGCGGCGTCGAGCACGCGGACCGCGTTCTTCCAGGTCAGCTTGGCCAGGTCGGCCTGGGACCAGCCGCGGTCGAGCAGTTCGGCGATCAGGTTCGGGTAGCCGGAGACGTCGCCGAGCCCGTCCGGGGTGAAGGGCGTGCCGTCGTAGTCGCCGCCGATGCCCAGGTGGTCGACGCCGGCGACCTCGCGCATGTGGTCGAGGTGGTCGGCGACCGTGGACACGGTGGCGACGGGACGCGGGACGCGCTCCTCGAAGGCGGCGTGCACCTTCATCGCCTCGGGGCTGGAGTCGAGGTGGTGGAAGCCGTGCGCGCGCATGTTCTCGTCGGCCTCGGCGGTCCAGTCCACGGCCGCCTGGAGCACGAACTTCGGCACGAACGTCACCATCGCCATTCCGCCGTTGGCGGGCAGCCGCTCCAGCACATCGTCCGGGATGTTGCGCGGGTGGTCGCAGACGGCGCGGGAGGACGAGTGCGAGAAGATCACCGGCGCGGTGGAGGTGTCCAGCGCGTCGCGCATCGTCGTCGCGGCGACGTGCGAGAGGTCGACCAGCATGCCCTCGCGGTTCATCTCCCGCACGACCTCGCGGCCGAAGGCCGACAGGCCGCCGACGCGGGGCTCGTCGGTCGCCGAGTCCGCCCACGCCACGTTGTCGTTGTGGGTGAGCGTCATGTAGCGCACACCCAGCGCGTACAGCGCGCGCAGGGTGGCCAGCGAGTTGTCGATGGAGTGGCCGCCCTCGGCGCCCATCAGGGACGCGATCCGGCCCTCGGCCCGCGCCGCCTCCATGTCGGCGGCGGTCAGCGCGGCCCGCAGCTCCCCGGGGTGGCGGTCGATCAGCCGGCGTACGCAGTCGATCTGCTCCAGCGTCGCCGTCACCGCGCCCGGCAGGTCGGAGCGGACGTACACCGACCAGTACTGCGCGCCGACGCCGCCGGAGCGCAGCCGGGCCAGGTCGGTGTGCAGGTGGGCGGACTGGTCGGCGGCGATGTCCCGGGCGTCGAGGTCGTAGCGGACCTGTTCGCGCAGCGCCCAGGGCAGGTCGTTGTGCCCGTCGACGACCGGGAACTCGCGCAGCAGCTCGCGGGCCTTCTCCAACGATGTCATCCGCGTCCCTTCCGTTCCGTCCGTCCCGTCCGTCTCTTGCGTCACTTGCCGAATCCGAAGCCGGCCGCCGAGCCCTCGACCTTGTTGCGCAGCCGCTTGCCCTTCTCGGTGGCCTGGTCGTTGAGGTCCTGCTGGAACTCGCGCATCCGGCCGAGCAGCTCCTCGTCGTGGGCGGCGAGGATGCGGGCGGCCAGCAGACCGGCGTTGCGGGCGCCGCCCACGGAGACGGTGGCGACGGGGACACCGGCCGGCATCTGCACGATGGACAGCAGGCTGTCCATGCCGTCCAGGTACTTCAGCGGCACCGGGACGCCGATGACCGGCAGCGGGGTGACGGAGGCGAGCATGCCGGGCAGGTGGGCGGCGCCCCCGGCCCCGGCGACGATCGCCTTCAGCCCGCGCCCCGCGGCCTGCTCGCCGTACGCGATCATCTCGTGCGGCATGCGGTGCGCGGAGACGACGTCGACCTCGTAGGGGATCTCGAACTCGTCGAGTGCCTTGGCGGCGGCCTCCATGACGGGCCAGTCGGAGTCCGACCCCATGACGATGCCTACGACCGGGCTCACCGGGCTGGCCTGGCTCATTCGGTGATCGTCCCTCTCAGGTAGCCGGCAGCGTGACGGGCGCGCTCCAGCACGTCGTCCAGGTCGTCGCCGTAGGTGTTGACGTGGCCGACCTTGCGGCCGGGCTTCACGTCCTTGCCGTACATGTGGATCTTGAGCTGCGGGTCGCGGGCCATGCAGTGCAGGTACGCGGAGTACATGTCCGGGAAGTCGCCGCCCAGGACGTTGACCATGACCGTCCACTTGGCGCGCGGGCGCGGGTCGCCGAGGGGGAGGTCGAGGACCGCGCGGACGTGGTTGGCGAACTGCGAGGTGATCGCGCCGTCCATCGTCCAGTGGCCGGAGTTGTGCGGGCGCATCGCCAGTTCGTTGACGAGGATGCGGCCATCGCGGGTCTGGAACAGCTCGACGGCGAGGTGGCCGACGACGCCCAGCTCCTTGGCGATGCCGAGCGCCATCTCCTCGGCGCGCAGGGCCAGCGACTCGTCGAGGTCGGGCGCCGGGGCGATCACCGTGTCGCAGACGCCGTTGACCTGCTGGGACTCGACGACGGGGTAGGCCACCGCCTGGCCGTGCGGGGAGCGGACCACGTTGGCGGCCAGCTCGCGGACGAAGTCGACCTTCTCCTCCGCCAGCACGGGCACGCCCGCGCGGAAGGGCTCGGCGGCCTCCTCGACGGAGTCCACGACCCACACGCCCTTGCCGTCGTACCCGCCGCGGACCGTCTTGAGGACGACGGGGAATCCGTCGCCCTCGACGGCACCCTCCGCCGCGAAGGCGGCCACGTCGGCCGGATCGCGCACGATCCGGTGCCGCGGGCAGGGCACGCCGATCGCGTCGAGCTTCGCGCGCATCACGCCCTTGTCCTGGGCGTGCACGAGCGCCTCGGGACCGGGGCGGACGGGGATGCCGTCCGCCTCCAGGGCCTTGAGGTGCTCGGTCGGCACGTGCTCGTGATCGAAGGTGATCACGTCACAGCCGCGCGCGAACTCGCGCAACGTGTCCAGATCGCGATAGTCGCCGACGACGACTTCGTTCACGACCTGCGCCGCAGAGTCCTGAGGAGTGTCACTGAGAAGCTTGAACCTGATGCCCAACGGGATGCCCGCCTCGTGTGTCATACGAGCGAGCTGGCCACCGCCGACCATGCCGACTACCGGGAACGTCACACCCCTAGCGTATCGGCCGCGCGGGGCCCACCTGTTTACCGGCCGTTTCCGACCGGTCCGGGTGCCCGTTCCGGCTCCCGCCGGTCCGTCCGCAGGAAGATCGCGCGTCCGGGTGGTTAGCATGAACGGATTGACGCCAACCGATGGACGGGGGCCTGCACGGCCATGGGACATGGTTCCTCGGGTGCTCACACGGCTCCCTCCGCGCCCGAGCCGCGGCGCGCCGGGATGCGGGAGCGGATCGACCGGCTCGTACGTGAGGTCGTGAAGTTCGGCGCCGTGGGCGGCGCGGGGGTGCTGGTCAACCTCCTCGTCTTCAACTTCGTCCGGCACACGACCGACCTCCAGGTGGTGCGGGCCAGCATCATCGCCACGGTCGTCGCGATCGTCTTCAACTACGTCGGCTTCCGCTACTTCACCTACCGCGACCGCGACAAGAGCGGCCAGACCCGCGAGATGTCGCTGTTCCTGCTGTTCAGCGCGGTCGGCCTGGTGATCGAGAACGGCGTGCTCTACACCGCGACCTACGGCTTCGGCTGGGACAGCCCGCTGCAGAGCAACATCTTCAAGTTCCTCGGCATCGGACTCGGCACGCTGTTCCGCTTCTGGTCGTACCGCAGCTGGGTCTTCCGCGCGCTGCCCGCCCGTGAGCCGCTGACGCAGGCGGAGACCTTCCTGGAGCACGAGCACCCGACCGTGGTCCCCCGCGCGGACGGCGCCCCCGCCGGCCGCCGCTGACCGGCTCCCGTCACCCGGGGCGCTCAGCGCACGGTCGGGTCGCCGTCCCCCGCGGACTTCTTCGGCGGCGGCGTACGGGACAGGAACAGCCCGAAGACCGGTGGACGCCCCTGGAGCAGCTCCAGGCGGCCGCCGTCCGCCTCCGCCAGGTCGCGGGCGACGGCGAGGCCGATGCCGGTGGAGTTGCGTCCGCTGATCGTCCGCTCGAAGATCCGCGCCCCCAGGTCGCCCGGGACGCCGGGGCCCTCGTCGGTGACCTCGACCACGGCCTGGTTGCCGGTCACCCGGGTGCGCAGGGCCACCGTGCCGCCGCCGTGCATCAGGGAGTTCTCGATCAGCGCGGCCAGCACCTGCGCCACCGCGCCCGGTGTGCCCACGGCCGTCAGGTGGCGCTTGCCGGAGCTGACGATGGCCCGGCCCTCACCGCGGTAGGCCGGGCGCCACTCGGCGATCTGCTGCTGGATGACGTCGTCCAGCTCGAAGGTGACGGCGGAGCCGCTGCGCGGGTCGCGGGAATTGGTCAGCAGCCGGTCCACGACGTCGGTCAGCCGCTCCACCTGCGACAGCGCGATCGTCGCCTCCTCCTTCACCGTCTCCGGCTCGTCGGTGAGGGTGATCTCCTCCAGCCGCATCGACAGCGCGGTCAGCGGCGTGCGCAGCTGGTGGGAGGCGTCGGCGGCCAGCCGGCGTTCGGCGGTGAGCATCCGGGCGATGCGCTCCGCGGAGGAGTCCAGCACGTCCGCGACCCGGTCCAGCTCGGGGACGCCGTACCGCTTGTGCCGCGGGCGCGGGTCGCCGGAGCCGAGGCGTTCGGCGGTCTCGGCGAGGTCGGTGAGCGGGGAGGCGAGGCGGTTGGCCTGCCGGATCGCCAGCAGTACGGCCGCGATCACCGCGAGCAGCGCCACCAGGCCGATGACCAGCAGGGTCCGCCCGACCTCCCGGGTGACCGAGGACCTGGGCTCCTCGACCAGGACCGTCTCGCCCTCCTCACCGGTCGCCCTGCCCCGCAGGACGTCTCCGGAGGGCTTGCTGCCGACCTCGACGACCGGTTCGCCGGGGATGCGGATCTCGGCGTACCGGGCGTCGCGGATCTGCTCCCGCAGGAACTGCTCGTCGACGGAGCCGGTGCCGATGAGCCGGCTGTCGACGATGCTGGCCAGCCGCACGGCCTCCAGGTCGACCCGTTCCTGGGCGGTGCTGCTGATGGTCCGGGTCTCGACGATGACGAGGGAGACGCCGAAGACGGCGATCACGACGAGCACCACGGCGAGCGTGGACTGGATCAGTCGACGGCGCATGTCCTCTTACCCGCAAGGCCCCCTCGGGGCTCGCTCAGTTCTTCTCGAAACGGAAGCCCACGCCGCGCACGGTGGCGATGTAGCGGGGGTTGGCCGCGTCGTCCCCCAGCTTCTTGCGCAGCCAGGAGATGTGCATGTCGAGGGTCTTGGTCGACGACCACCAGGTGGTGTCCCAGACCTCGCGCATCAGCTGGTCGCGGGTGACGACCCGGCCGGCGTCGCGCACCAGGACCCGCAGCAGGTCGAACTCCTTCGCGGTGAGCTGCAGCTCCTCCTCGCCCATCCAAGCCCGGTGCGACTCGACGTCGATGCGCACACCGTGGGTGGCGGGCGGCTGCGGGGGCTCGACCGCGCCGCGCCGCAGCAGGGCCCGGACCCGGGCGAGCAGCTCGGCGAGGCGGAAGGGTTTGGTGACGTAGTCGTCGGCGCCCGCGTCCAGGCCGACGACGGTGTCCACCTCGTCGGCGCGGGCGGTCAGGATCAGGATCGGCACGGCGTGGCCCTCGGACCGCAGCCGGCGGGCGACCTCCAGACCGTCCATGCCCGGCAGGCCCAGGTCCAGCACGACCAGGTCGACGCCGCCCTGCAGCCCGGCGTCCAGTGCGGTGGGTCCGTCCTCACGCACCTCGACCTCGTACCCTTCCCTGCGCAGTGCGCGGGCCAGCGGCTCCGAGATGGACGCGTCGTCCTCGGCGAGCAGTACACGGGTCATGGGCTGATGGTAGACCGCTCGGAGCAACGCCCGGGGCAAGATCGCCCCGAGGGCCCTCCCGACCCCGCCACCCCCGCGTCCGAACCTGCGGCTGTGGGGTGCCATCCTGAGGAGAACCTTCGAAAGATCGTT
>NZ_JAIOJZ010000078.1 GCF_020404845.1 Streptomyces hyderabadensis
CGGCGCCCGTGCTCAGCAGCGGGGCGAGCTTCTGCACGGTGAACCAGGCGCCCTTGACGTTGATCGCGAACAGCTCGTCGTAGGCCTCCTCGGTCGTCGAGCCGAGGGGCGTCAGGGCCGCGACGCCGGCGTTGACGAACAGGGCGTCGACCGTGCCCAGCTCGGCCTTCACCCGGTCGGCGAGAGCGTCCAGGTCCGGCAGTGAGGCCACGTCGCCCCGGACGGCCACCGCGTTCTCCCCGAGCCGCTGCCGCGCGGCGTCGAGCGTGGCCTGCGAGCGGCCGGTGATCACGACGCGGGCTCCGCCGGCCACCAGCAGTTCCGCCATGGCAAAACCCATTCCGCTGCCGCCACCCGTGATCACGGCATTCTTGTTGCTGAACCCACCCATGTCCCTGATTCCTTTTCGCATTTTTCCGGCACCGCTCTTCCGGCTTCACTTTTTCGGAGTTCAGCCCCTGGGATATTCCCCGCCGTCCACGGCGAGGCTGGTCCCGGTCACCCAGCCCGCCCGGTCGGACACGAGGAACAGCACCGCCTGGGCGATGTCGTCGGGCAGGCCGTCGCGCCCCAGCGGAGCGGTGCCGCTCGCGGCCGGTCCGGCGTCGAGGCTCGCCCAGTGCTCCCGGGTCTCCTCGCCGCCGGGGGTGGCGGTGCGGCCGGGGCTGACGGTGTTGACCCGGACGCCGGAGGGGGCCAGCGTCGCGGCCAGCCCGGCGCTGTAGTTGTCCAGCGCCGCCTTCGCCGCCTGGTAGTGCAGGAACGGGGGCGCAGGGGGCGCGACCGCGGCGGTGGAGATGTGCACGACCGCCCCCGAGCGCCGTTCCCGCATGTCCGGTACCAGAAGGGCGTTCAGGCGGACCGACGCGAGGAGGTTCAGGTTCAGCGTGTCCAGCCACTCCTCGTCGGGGATGAGCAGGCCGTCCTGGTGGGGCCGCGCCCCGCCCGCGTTGTGGACCAGGATGTCCACCCCGCCCAGCGTCTCCCGCGCGGCCGCGGCGACCGCCTCGGCCCCGGCGGTGGTGCGCACGTCCGCCGGCACGAAGCCCGCCCCCTCCGGCGCCGCGGCCGTCGCCGACCTGGCGGTGGTGAGCACCTCGGCGCCCGCGCCCAGGAGGCGGCGGACGATCGCCGCTCCGATGCCCCGCGTGCCGCCGGTGACGAGTGCTCGCTTTCCGGCGAGTTCCCGAATTTCCGACGCGTTTTCGATCGCGGTCATTCCACTGGCCTTTCCAGGAATCCCGTAATGACGCACTCACGGTAGATCCCGGAAATAACCGGAGGCAAAGACGAAATTGCAGCGGGTGCCATAGGAAGTTCCTATGGCACCCGTGCGACGTTCCCGCGGCGCCTCACACGCCGTCGTAGGGCCGCTTCTCCTTCGCCTCCCGCAGGGCCCGGCCCCACCACACCAGTTGGTCGAGCATCGTCTTGGCCGCGGCGCCCGGGCCGGACGGGTCCCTGAGCCTGCCCTCGCCGTCGAAGGACGCGCCCGCGTTGTGGAAGGAGACGGTGTCGCGGACGGTGACGGCGTGCAGTTCGGCGAAGACCTGGCGCAGGTGCTCGGCGGCCCGCAGGCCGCCGGCCAGACCGCCGTAGGAGACCAGGCCGACGGGCTTGGCCCGCCACTCGGTGAAGTGCCAGTCGATGACGTTCTTCAGCCCCGCCGGGAAGGAGTGGTTGTACTCGGGGGTGAGCACGACGAACGCGTCGGCGTCCGCCAGTTTCGGGGTGATCTCGGCCAGTGCGGCGGTCGCCTCCGGGCTCGGTGCGAAGGTCGTGGGCAGGTCGGTCCCGGCGACGTCCACCACCTCGGGGACCAGGTCGTCGTGGGCCCGGAGGTGGTCCAGGAGCCAGTCGGCGACGACGGGGCCGAAGCGGCCGTGCCGGTTGCTGCCGACGAGCAGGGTCACGCGCAGCGGCGCGGTCGTCGGGTTCACGGGGTCCGCGGTGCTCGCGGCGTCCGTGGTGTTCACGGGGTCCGTGGTGGTGTTCGCGGTGGTCGTGGTGTTCATACGGGAGAGCCTGATACCTCAAGTTTGCTTGAGGTCAACTGGCCGCGCTCCGGGCCCGTTCGGCGGCACCGGTCACCCGTTCACACCGCTCGGGGAGCGGGCCGGGGCCGGGGCCACTTTCCTCGGTAGGGCAGGGGCCACCGAAGAGCTCGAAGGAGCACCGATGCGACGTACCGCCCGCCTGCTGACCGGTACCGCGCTCGCCGCCGCGGCCGTCGGTCTGACCACCTCGACCGCCGCGGCCCCGGTGTACGCCGGGGATGCCGTCGCCGCCGGCGGCCTGACGGTGTACCCGTCCTCGGTCGTGCCGGGCGAGCGGGCCGTGGTGACGACCGCGGTGTGCGGGAAGGGCGGCTCGGCGGCGGGTGACGCCAGCGCGGTCGGCGCGGGCGCCTTCCCGCTGGCGCCGGGCACCGGCGAGGGCGGGGCGACCGGCCACTTCGAGGTGCCGCCGAGCGCCCAGCCGGGGACCTACGAGATCGTCGCGACCTGCGGGGACGACGAGCGGCGGGTGACGGGCGACCTGGTGGTCACGCTGACCTCGGCCGCGGAGCAGGTGTACCCCAGAGGAAGCGTGAAGACGGGGGTCGGCGGCGCTCTTGGCCCCGATCCCGTACAGACCGCGGCCGGTGTGGCGGCTCTCGCCGTCGCCGCCGCGGGCGGTACCTGGCTCCTGCATCGCCGGGCGAGAGGCGACGGGATCTGACGGGCACCCTCCGCTGCCCGTCCGCCGGTACCGCACTTCCCCACCCCCTCCGGGTCCGACGCCCCTCGCGGCCCGGAGGGGGCCGGGGTTCCCAGGGATCCGAGGGAGACGAGGGAGAGGGGACGTCATGCGCAGGGTCAAGGACACCGCGATAGCGGCCGTCACGGCGGTCGCCCTCTGCTCAGGGGGGCTGCTGCTGCTCGGCGGCGCCCGCACCGAAGCCCCGCCGCAGCCGTCGGCCGCGCAGTCCGGCGCCGCCGACCGGGCCGGGCAGGCCGACCGGGGCGCCGCCGCACCGGCGCTGCCGCCCTCCCCGCCGGACCGCGTCCGCATCCCGGCGATCGGCGTGGACGCCCCGCTGACCGGCCTGGGCCTGACCGGGGCGGGCAGCCTGGACGTGCCGCCCGCCGAGCAGAAGAACCTCGCCGGCTGGTACGAGGCCGGCACCACCCCCGGCGAGACGGGCACCGCGATCGTCGCCGGACACGTCGACAACGCCGAGGGCCCCGCCGTCTTCTACCGCCTCGGCGCCCTGGAGAAGGGCGCGACGATCGAGGTGGACCGGCGCGACGGCGGTGTCGCCGTCTTCACCGTGGACGCGGTGGAGGTGTACGCCGCCGACGCCTTCCCCGACGAGAAGGTCTACGGCGCCGCCGACCGCCCCGAACTGCGGGTCATCACCTGCGGCGGCCCCTACTCACGCAGCACCGGCTACCAGGGCAACGTGGTCGTCTTCGCGCACCTGACCGGTAGCCGGTGAGCCCCGGATCCCGCGTCGCGGGCTACGCCACCCACTGCTCCCAGGCCAGGTTCGCCACCAGCGCGAAGACGACCGTCAGCAGGACGACGCGGACGAAGCCGCTGCCCCTCTTGAGGGCCGTGTGGGCCCCGAACATGCCGCCGGCCAGGTTGAAGACGGCCATCAGGGCGGCCAGCTGCCACAGCACCGCGCCCTGCCAGGCGAAGGTGGCGAGGGCGCCCGCGTTGGTGCAGCAGTTGACGATCTTCGCGGTGGCGGAGGCGGTCACCAGGTCCAGGTGGAGCAGCGCGGTCAGGGCCAGGACCAGGAAGGTCCCGGTGCCGGGGCCGATGAGGCCGTCGTAGAAGCCGATGCCGACGCCCGCGAGGGCGATCGCGGTGAGGATCTGGCGGCGAGTGGCCGGGCCGGTGGCGGGTGCGGTGCCGAAGGCGGGGCGCAGGATCACGAAGGCCGCGACCGCGAGCAGCACCACCATGATCACCGGCTTGAGCACCTCGGTGCTCATCCCGGCCGCGAAGAACGCCCCGCCGGACGACCCGGCCAGTGCCGCCAGGCCGATGCGTACGGCGGTGCGCACGTCCACCGGCGCCTTGCGGGCGTACGTCACCGCCGCGCCCGTGGTGCCGACGATGGCGACCGCCTTGTTGGTGCCCAGCGCGTGCGCGGCCGGGGTGCCGGAGGGCAGGCCGAGCAGGAGTGCGGGGAGCAGCAGCAGGCCGCCCCCGCCGACCACCGCGTCGATCCAGCCGGCCGCCAGCGCGGCGAGGCAGAGCAGGACGACCGTGGTCAGCGATATGTCGGGCATGATCGCGACCCTATGGACGGGATGGATGTGCCGTCCATCGAGATGAGGGACTTCTGAGCTTCCCGCCGCCCCTCACAGGCACCGGCCGCCCCCGCTGAGGGCAGCGTTCCCGGTGGGAAACAGCGGGGATGCCGCCGGGTAACACCCGCACCGCACGCTCGGTGCCATGACCTCGAAGAAGCGTGTGGTGGTGATCGGCGCCGGACTCGCGGGCGTGGCGCTCGCCCGGCGGCTCGGCGAGCTGGGCACGCCCGCGCTGACGCTCGGCGACGAGGAGCACCGCCCGTACAACCGGGTGCTGCTCGCCGAGGTGCTGGCCGGACGCTACGGCCCCGAGGTGATCGCCCTGCCGGCGCCCGCCGGGCTGCTGCGCGGCCGGGTCACCGGCATCGACCGGGCCGGGCGGACCGTGCGGTGCGCCGACGGGTCCGTGATCGCGTACGACACGCTGGTCCTGGCCACCGGCTCCAACGCCGTGCTGCCGCCGCTGCGCGGCCTGTTCACCCCCGAGCGCGAGCTGCCCGAGGGCGTGCACGCGTTCCGGACCATGGACGACTGTCTCGGGCTGTCGAAGGCGGTGCGGCCCAGGGCGCGGGCCGTCGTCGTCGGGGGCGGGCTCCTCGGGGTGTCCGCCGCCCGCGCGCTGGCCGTGCGCGGCGCCCAGGTCGTCCTCGCCCAGCAGTCCGAGCGGCTGATGGAGCGACAGCTCGACCCGGCGGCCTCCGCGCTGGTGCGCCGGCACCTGGAAGGTCTCGGCGTCGAGGTGCACACCGAGTGCCGGGTACGGGACGTGCGCAGCGTCGGCGGGGCGGTGCGGTCGGTGGAGATGGGCGACGGGTACGCCCTCGGCGCCGACCTGGTGGTGCTCGCCTGCGGGGTCCGGCCCCGGGTCGGGCTCGCGCGGGAGGCGGGCCTCGACGTCGGCAAGGGCGTCCTGGTCGACGACGAGCTGCGCACCTCCGACCCGCACATCCGCGCCGTCGGCGACTGCGCCCAGCACGCCGGCCGGGTCTACGGGCTGGCCGCGCCCGCCCTCGAACAGGCGGGTGTCCTCGCCGAGCTGCTCGCCGGCGACGGCACCGCCCCCCGGCACTACACCGGCACCCGCTCGCTGACCCGGCTCACCCTCACCGGGTCCGACGGCTCCTTCGACCCCTTCGACCTCGCCGCGTTCGGCGAGACCGACCCCCGCCCCGGCGACGACGTCGTGCAGCTCGCCGACGCCACCCGGGGCACCTACCGCAAGGTCGTCGTCCGCGACGACCGGCTGGTCGGCGGGGTCCTGGTCGGCGAACTCGGCACCGTCGGCGCGCTGGCGCGCGCCTGGGAGGGAGCAGAGCCGCTCCCCTCCGACGGCGGCCCCCTGCTCCACCTGCTCACCCAACACGGAGGCTCCTGATGACCGCCACCCCGGCGCACACCCCGACGATCGTGCTGGTCGGCCACGGCATGGTCGGCCAGCGCTTCCTGGAGGCCCTGGCCGGGCGCGGGCTGACCGGCACGCACCGCGTGGTCGTCCTGTGCGAGGAGCCGCGCCCCGCCTACGACCGGGTCCAGCTCACCTCGTACTTCTCGGGGCGGACCCCCGAGGACCTGTCGCTGACCGACCCGGCCTTCATCGAGCAGCACGGCATCGAGCTGCGTGTCGGGGACCCGGCGGAGACGATCGACCGGGGGGCGCGCACGGTGACCGCCCGCTCGGGGCTGGTCGTCGAGTACGACGTCCTCGTCCTGGCCACCGGCTCCTACCCGTTCGTCCCGCCGGTGCCCGGCAAGGACGCCGAGGGCTGCTTCGTCTACCGCACGATCGAGGACCTGCTCGCCATCGAGGAGTACGCGAGGACCCGGGCGACGACCGGTGCCGTGGTCGGCGGCGGGCTGCTCGGCCTGGAGGCGGCCGGCGCCCTCCAGGGCCTCGGACTCACCTCGCACATCGTGGAGTTCGCGCCCCGCCTGATGCCGGTGCAGGTCGACGAGGGCGGCGGCGCGGCGCTGCTGCGCACCATCGAGGAGATGGGGCTGTCCGTCCACACAGGTGTCGGCACCCAGGAGATCCTGACCGGCGCGGACGGCGCCGTCACCGGCATGAAGCTGTCCGACGGCTCCGAACTCGCCACCGACCTGGTGGTGTTCAGCGCCGGGGTCCGCCCCCGCGACCAGCTCGCCCGGGACTGCGGGCTGGCGGTCGGCGAGCGTGGCGGGATCAGCGTCGACGAGCGGTGCCGCACGGTCACCGACGAGCGGGTGTTCGCGATCGGCGAGTGCGCGCTGGCGGCCGACGGCCGGGTGTACGGGCTGGTGGCGCCCGGGTACGAGCAGGCCGAGACGGCCGCCGCGGCGATCGCCGACGACGAGGCGTCCTTCACGGGGGCCGACCTGTCCACCAAGCTGAAGCTGCTCGGCGTGGACGTCGCGTCCTTCGGCGACGCGCACGGCACGGCCGAGGGCTGCCTGGACGTCGTCTACTCGGACTCCCGCGCGGGCCTGTACAAGAAGCTGGTCGTCGGCCGCGACGGCACCCTGCTCGGCGGCATCCTGGTCGGCGACGCGGAGGCGTACGGCACCCTGCGCGCCTTCACCGGCTCGGTCCCGCCGGTCTCCCCCGAGTCCCTGGTGCTGCCCGCCGGTGCCGGGGCCCCGGCCCAGCTGGGCCCGGCCGCGCTGCCCGACGACGCGGTGATCTGCTCCTGCCACAACGTCACCAAGGGCACCATCCGCGGCGCGGTGACGGAGCACTCCTGCACCAGCGTGCCCGAGGTGAAGAAGTGCACGAAGGCCGGCACCGGCTGCGGCTCCTGCGTGAAGGTGCTCGGGCAGCTGGTCACCGCCGAGCTGGAGGCGGGCGGCGTCGAGGTCGACAAGGGCCTGTGCGGCTGCTTCGCCCAGACCCGCGAGGAGCTGTACGAGATCGTCCTCGCGCTGCGCATCACCTCCTTCCGCGAGCTGCTCGACCGGCACGGCCGTCAGGGCGCGCGGGGCGGTGAGGGCTGCGAGGTGTGCAAGCCGGCGGTCGGCTCGATCATCGCCTCGCTGGCCCCGTCGATCGGCGCGAGCGGCTACGTCCTGGACGGCGAGCAGGCGGCGCTGCAGGACACCAACGACCACTTCCTGGCCAACCTCCAGAAGAACGGCTCGTACTCCGTCGTGCCGCGCATCCCCGGCGGCGAGATCGCGCCGGAGAAGCTGATCGTGATCGGCGAGATCGCCCGGGACTTCGGGCTCTACACGAAGATCACCGGCGGTCAGCGCATCGACATGTTCGGCGCCCGCGTCGAGCAGCTGCCGCTGATCTGGGCGCGGCTGGTGGACGCCGGCTTCGAGTCGGGGCACGCGTACGGGAAGTCGCTGCGCACGGTGAAGTCCTGCGTGGGGCAGACCTGGTGCCGCTACGGCGTGCAGGACTCGGTGCGGATGGCGATCGACCTGGAGCTGCGCTACCGGGGTCTGCGCTCCCCGCACAAGCTGAAGTCGGCGGTCTCCGGGTGCGCCCGGGAGTGTGCCGAGGCGCAGTCGAAGGACTTCGGCGTGATCGCCACGTCCAACGGCTGGAACCTGTACGTGGGCGGCAACGGCGGCGCCACCCCGCGCCACGCGGACCTGCTCGCACAGGACCTCTCGGACGCCGAACTGGTCCGCCTGATCGACCGTTTCCTGATGTTCTACATCCGCACCGCCGACCGGCTGGAGCGCACCTCCACCTGGCTGGAGCGCCTTCCCGGCGGCCTGGACCACGTACGGGACGTGGTGGTGCACGACTCGCTCGGCATCTGCGACGAGCTGGAGTCCCTGATGTCCGCCCATGTGGCGCACTACCGCGACGAGTGGGCCGAGACGATCAACGACCCGGAGAAGCTGGCCCGGTTCGTGTCCTTCGTGAACGCGCCCGACACCCCCGACCCGGTCGTGGGCTTCGTGCCCGAGCGCGACCAGATGAAGCCCGATCTGCCGCTGCTGGACATCGGTCTGCGGCGCCCCTCGCAAGACGACCTCCTGGAAGGAAGCACCCGGCGATGACCCTGGCACCCGAGCCCCTGGCACCCGAGACGACCGGCCTGAAGGTGCGGCTGCGGCTGACGGACGACTGGTTCACGGCCTGCGACCTCGGCGTCCTGCTCCCCGGCCGGGGCGTGGCGGCCCTGCTCCCGGACGGCGGCCAGGTCGCCCTGTTCCGCGACCGGGACGGCGGGCTGTACGCCATCGACAACCGGGACCCGTTCACCGGCGCTGCGGTCCTCTCCCGCGGGCTGACCGGCACCCACCGGGGCCGCCCGTTCGTCGCCTCCCCGCTGCTCAAGCAGCGCTTCGACCTCACGACCGGGGAGTGCCTGGACGACGAGACGACGCGGGTGGAGACGTACGAGGTGAAGGCCGCCTGAGCCGAGCTTTCTTGACCGATCGTTTCAGACCGGCTTAGGCTGCGGGACGTGGCCAGGACCAAGGAGTTCGATCCGGACGCCGCGCTGCGGGCAGCCCTGGAGCTGTTCTGGCGGCGCGGCTACGAGGCGACGTCGATGTCCGACCTCGTCGAGCACCTCGGCGTCGGGCGGGCCAGCATCTACGCGACCTTCGGCAACAAGCGCGAGCTGTACCTGAAGGCGCTGGCGCACTACGAACAGGGTCTGCTGCCGGACCTGTTGGCGGACCTGTCCCGGCCGGGCCCGGCACTGCCGGGCGTGCGCGCCCTGGTGCGGCGCTACGCCGCCGAGGCGAGCGCCGACGACTCGCGGCTGCAGGGCTGCTTCGTCACCAACACCGCCGCCGAGCTGGCCCCGCACGACGCGGCCGCCGCCCGGCGGGTCGAGCGGAACTGGGACCAGCTGGAGACCGTGCTGCACACGGCGCTGGCCCGGGCCCGCGCCGAGGGCGAACTGCCCGCCGGGCGCGATCCGCTGGCCCTCGCCCGGATGCTGCTGGTCCTGCTCCAGGGCATGCGGGTGGTCGGCAAGGCCTCGCCGGACCCGGTCAGGGTCCGGGACGCGGCGGAACAGGCGCTCGCGCTGCTCGACTGAGACCCGTACGCACCCCTCTGCGGAGGGGTGTTTTCACGCCCGCATATTGAATCGATCGGTCTAGAAAACCGGTCGGGAAAAGGGGAGATCCATGACCACCCGGCGTTTCACCGACAGGACCGCCCTCGTCACCGGCGCGGGCTCCGGCATCGGCCGGGCCGTCGCCCTCGCCCTGGCCGCCGAGGGCGCGCACGTGGTCGTCGCCGGGCGCGCCCGGGGACCGCTCGACGAGACGGCGGCCCTGGTCGAGGAGGCGGGCGGCAAGGCGCTGGCCGTCTCCGCGGACGTCACCCGGCCCGCCGACGTGGACGCCCTGGTGGCCGCCGCCGTCGGACACTTCGGCTCCCTCGACGTCGCCGTGAACAACGCGGGCGTCTTCCGCGGCGGGGTGCCCGTCGCCGAGCTGTCCGAGCAGGACTGGCACACACAGCTCGACATCAACGTCACCGGTGTGTTCCTCGCGCTGCGCGCGGAGGTCCGGCAGATGCGCGCCCAGCCGGGCGGCGGCGCGATCGTGAACATCGCCTCCACCTTCGGGGCGCACAAGCGCAGCCCGGGCGCCGCGGCCTACGCGGCGACCAAGGCGGCCGTCTCGGCCCTCACCCGGGGCGCCGCCCTGGACCACATCGGGGACGGGGTCCGCATCAACGCGGTCAGCCCCGGCGCCACGGCGACCTCCATGTCCCTGCGGCCGGGCGAGACGGAGGCCGGGCGGGCCGAGCGGA
This sequence comes from Streptomyces hyderabadensis, assembly GCF_020404845.1. Taxonomy (GTDB): domain Bacteria; phylum Actinomycetota; class Actinomycetes; order Streptomycetales; family Streptomycetaceae; genus Streptomyces; species Streptomyces hyderabadensis. The sequence continues at coordinate 10,021 of NZ_JAIOJZ010000078.1, forward strand.
TGCGCGGGGAGACGCCGCTGGGCCGGGTCTCGGCGGTGGCGGAGGTGGCGGCGGCCGTGCTGTACCTGGCGTCCGACGACGCGGCGTCGGTGGTGGGCACCGACCTGGTGGTGGACGGCGGCCAGACGGCCTGAGCGGGCGGGGCGGCCCCGGAGCCCCCGGAGCGGCGGCGGAGCGGGGCAGCGGCGCCTCAGGGCAGCAGCGCCTCGTAGATGACGCCGGTCAGCCGCTCGGAGGCGGCCCACAGCCGCTCCCCCATCGCGTCGTCGGTGGTCCACGACGCCCGCCGGGAGGGTGCGGGCGCCCCGCGCCACATCGCGAAGGACGGGCCGGTGAAGGAGTCGGAGGGCACGCCGGGGGCGGTCGCCGCGTACAGCACGGGCAGCGCGCCCGCCTCCGGGGACTGGGCGAAGACCCGGCTCCCCAGCCGCGCCAGCCGCCCGGCGAGCCGGCGCCCCTCGGCCCGGGGCCCGGCGGCGTGGAGTCCGGTCTCCGCGTATCCGGGGTGGGCGGCGACCGCGCGGACGTCCGAGGCACCCTCCCGGGCCGCGAGCCGGCGCGCCAGCTCGTGGGTGAAGAGCAGGTTGGCGGACTTGGAGCGGGCGTAGGCGGTCCAGCGGCCGTACCGGCGCACGTTGTTGAGGTCGCGCGGATCGACGTTGGCCAGCAGGTGCAGGAGGCTGGAGACGGTCACGATCCGGGCGCCGGGCGCGGCCAGCAGGGAGGGCAGCAGCAGCCCGGTGAGGGCGAAGTGCCCCAGGTGGTTGACGCCGAACTGGGTCTCGAAGCCGTCCACCGTGGTGCTGTGCGGCAGCGCCATCACCCCGGCGTTGTTGACGAGGAGGTCGAGGCGCTCGTAGGGCAGTCCGTAGGCGAACTCCCGGACCGAGGCCAGGTCGCCCAGGTCCAGCCGCGCCGGTTCGACGGCGGCGGAGGGCACCTCGCCGAGCAGCCGTGCCACGGCCGCGCTCCCCCGCTCCTCGCTGCGGCAGGCGAGCACGACGGACGCGCCCTTGCGTGCCAGCTCCCGGGCGATGACGTAGCCGAGGCCGCCGTTGGCCCCGGTGACGACGGCGACGCGCCCGTCCAGGTCGGGGATGTCGCCCGTGCTCCAGCCGGTCATCCGCGGCTCCTTCGCTGGTCCGGACCGTCTCACCGTACGCGCCCGGCGGGTCTGAGCGGAGAGCTACCGTCCGGTCAGGTCACGTTCTCATCACGAGTCCTTCATATCCCCACCACATCTCGGTCACCTCAATAGCTTCGTCACCTCATATCCGCCCATCCACACCATTCCCGGGACTCTCGATGAAGCTGCTCCGCAAGCCCGCCGCCGTGACCGTCGCCGCGCTGGCCCTGGCCGCCCTGCCGGCCGCCGCCGCCCAGGCGCACGACGGCGCCCACCCGTTCAAGAACTGCACCGAGGCGTACGAGAACGGCTACTCCAACATCAAGGAGGGTGACGAGCACTACGGCGAGCACCTGGACCGCGACCAGGACGGCGTCGGCTGCGACAAGCCGCCGGCCGGCTTCGTGCCCGCGAGCGACGAGGACACCGACGACGCGGCGGGCAGCGGGAGCGGCGAGGACTCCGGGAGCGAGGCGGGCGGCGGGGACGAGACCGCCGGTCAGCAGGGCACCGACCTGGCCGAGACCGGCGGCGACGACAGCACGCCGTACCTCGCGGCGGGCGGCGGGATCGTCGTGCTCGCGGGCGGCGGACTGCTGCTGGCCGCGCGCCGGCGCCGGGGCGACGGCGCGGCCTGACCCGGCCCGCCCTCCGGCCCCGGCGCTCCCCGGGAGCCCCGTCGCCTCAGCGGCGGGGCTCCGGCGGCTTGAGGCTGAAGGCGGCGCTGCTCAGCCAGCGCCGTGCGGCCCGGGCCACCGGGCGCTCCACGAACCGCTGCACGACGTAGGAGAGCGCGACCAGGGCGGCGACGGTCACACAGACCACCACCCACGGGTGGGCACGGTCGCCGAAGCGGTGCAGGACGTTGACGCCGATGGCGTCGTGCAGCAGGTACAGCGGGAAGGTCAGCGTGCCCGCGACGGTCAGCCACCGCCAGCGGATCCGGCTGGTCCAGCCGAGCGCGACGGCGGCGATCAGCAGGAAGAACACCGTGATCACCAGGACCAGCCAGCCGCGCCCCGGCTGCCACACGCTCCAGTCCAGCCGGCCACCGCCGGGCGTCAGCAGATAGTGCAGCGCCAGCAGCCAGGACATGGCGACGATCCCCCACAGCAGCGGGGTCGGCCGGTAGCGGTACATCAGGTAGAAGGCCATGCCCGCGATGAAGTACGGCGCGGACGGCGGGTTCACCAGCAGCGTGAGCAGGTGGATGTCGGCGCTGGGGGCCAGCACGGCGGCGACCGTCCACAGACCGCAGTAGATCACCACGCGCTGGTAGGTCAGGCCCTTCCACACCACCACCGCGAAGGTCAGGTAGAAGCACAGCTCGGGCCAGAGCGTCCAGTAGACCGAGTCCAGGTTCTCCACGCCCAGCGGCGTCTGGAGCATCGTCAGGTTGGCGAACAGCACGCGCGGGTGCGGGTGGCCGAACGGGTTGTCGGCGAAGTAGATCACGCAGGCCGTGATCGCGATGGCCGCCCAGTACATCGGGTACAGCCGGGTGACGCGGGAGATGAAGAAGTCGCGCGGGGTGCGGCCCCACGCGCTCATGCAGATGACGAAACCGCTGATCAGGAAGAAGAGTTCGACGCCGAGGCGGCCGTAGGCGAAGTAGGGGTGCGCCTCGGGGAAGACGTCCTCGACGGGGCGGTCCCAGATGGTCCGCATCGTCGAGGGCACCTGGCCGACGAAGTGGAAGAAGACCACCGACAGGGCGGCCAGGAAACGCAGTCCGTCCAGGGCCGCGAGCCGGTTCCTGCGGACGGGGGGCCCGGCCTCGGGGACCCGCTCCCGCGCGCCGGTCCGGGGGCTGGGCACCGCGTCGGCGATTCTGTCCCCGGTCCCGTCGCGGGCGGTCGTGCCGGCCGGTTCCCTGTGATCCGTCTGCGTCATCCAACCACCGTTCCGGGTGCCGGCCCCTGCCCGCTGCCAGGGCGCTCCAACTCTGCTGACAGCTTGCTGCTGCTCAGCACACAGCGATTCACACCGTTGAACGTGTCACAAAAGGCGGCACCCCCGCACGGGTGCCGCCTCTTCTCGTGGACCGGAGCCGCCGCCGATCGGTGAGGGTGGTCGGGTGACAGACGGCGGCTCCGGGGTCTTCGGCCCCCGTCGGGGGTTACCGGTGGTCGCTGCCCTTCGACCGGGACGCCGCCCGGCCCGCCTCCAGGCGGGCCACCGGGATCCGGAACGGGGAGCAGGAGACGTAGTCCAGACCCACCTCGTGGAAGAAGTGGACGGACTCGGGGTCGCCGCCGTGCTCGCCGCAGACACCGAGCTTCAGGTCGGGGCGCGTGGCGCGGCCGGCCTTCGCGGCGGCGGCGACCAGGGAGCCGACGCCGTCCTTGTCGATGGTCTCGAACGGGGAGACGCCGAAGATGCCCTTCTCCAGGTAGGCGGTGAAGAAGCTGGCCTCGACGTCGTCGCGGCTGAAGCCCCACACGGTCTGGGTCAGGTCGTTGGTGCCGAAGGAGAAGAACTCCGCGGCCTCGGCGATCTGCCCGGCGGTCAGCGCGGCGCGCGGCAGCTCGATCATCGTGCCGATCGACAGCTTGAGCTTGGCGCCGGTGGCCGCCTCGACCTCGGCGATGACCTGGTCGGCCTCCTCCCGGACGATCTCCAGCTCCTGGACGGTCCCGACCAGCGGGATCATGATCTCGGCGCGCGGGTCGCCCTTGGCGGCCTTGCGTTCGGCGGCGGCCTCGGCGATGGCGCGGACCTGCATGGTGAACAGGCCGGGGATGACCAGGCCGAGCCGGACGCCGCGCAGGCCCAGCATCGGGTTCTGCTCGTGCAGCCGGTGCACGGCCTGGAGCAGGCGCAGCTCGTTCTCGTGCGGCTCCTGGCGGGACTCGGCGAGCGCCACCCGCACCGACAGCTCGGTGATGTCGGGCAGGAACTCGTGCAGCGGCGGGTCCAGGAGCCGGACGGTGACCGGCAGGCCGTCCATCGACTCGAAGAGCTGGACGAAGTCCTGCTTCTGCAGCGGCAGCAGCTCCTTCAGGGACTCCTCCCGCTCGGCCTCGGTGTCGGCCAGGATCAGCCGCTCCACCAGCTCGCGCCGGTCGCCGAGGAACATGTGCTCGGTGCGGCACAGGCCGATGCCCTGGGCGCCGAACCGGCGGGCGCGCAGCGCGTCCTCGGCGTTGTCGGCGTTGGCGCGCACCCGCAGCCGGCGCTTGCGGTCGGCGAAGGCCATGATCCGGTGCACGGCCTCGACCAGCTCGTCGGCGTCCTCGGCGCCCGCGTGCATGCGGCCCTCGAAGTACTCGACGACCGGGGAGGGCACGACCGGCACCTCGCCGAGGTAGACCTTGCCGGAGGAGCCGTCGATGGAGACGACGTCGCCCTCCTCGACGACCTGCCCGCCGGGCACGGTCATCCGGCGGCGCTTGGTGTCGACCTCCAGTTCCTCGGCGCCGCAGACACAGGTCTTGCCCATGCCGCGCGCGACCACGGCGGCGTGCGAGGTCTTGCCGCCGCGCGAGGTCAGGATGCCCTCGGCGGCGATCATGCCGTCCAGGTCGTCCGGGTTGGTCTCGCGGCGGATCAGGATGACCTTCTCGCCGGAACGGGACCACTTGACGGCCGTGTACGAGTCGAAGACGGCCTTGCCGACCGCCGCGCCCGGCGAGGCCGCGATGCCCCGGCCGACCTGCTCGACCTTCGCCTCCTCGTCGAAGCGCGGGAACATCAGCTGGGCGAGCTGGGCGCCGTTGACCCGCTGGAGGGCCTCGGCCTCGTCGATCAGGCCCTGGTCGACGAGCTGGGTGGCGATCCGGAAGGCGGCGCCCGCGGTGCGCTTGCCGACCCGGGTCTGGAGCATCCACAGCTGGCCGCGCTCGATGGTGAACTCGATGTCGCACAGGTCCAGGTAGTGGTTCTCCAGCGTCTCCATGATCTGCATCAGCTGGTCGTACGACTTCTTGTCGATCTGCTCCAGCTCCGCCAGCGCGACGGTGTTGCGGATGCCGGCGACGACGTCCTCGCCCTGGGCGTTCTGCAGGTAGTCGCCGTAGACGCCCTGGTGGCCGCTTGCGGGGTCCCTGGTGAACGCGACACCCGTGCCGGAGTCGGGGCCGAGGTTGCCGAAGACCATGGAGCAGACGTTGACGGCGGTGCCGAGGTCGTGCGGGATGCGCTCCTGGCGGCGGTAGAGCTTGGCGCGCTCGCCGTTCCAGGACTCGAAGACCGCCTTGATGGCGAGGTCCATCTGCTCGCGCGGGTCCTGCGGGAAGTCCCGGCCGGCCTCGGTCTTGACGATCTTCTTGAACTTGGTGACGAGCTTCTTGAGGTCGGCAGCCTCCAGCTCGGTGTCGACCGCGACCTTCTTGGCCGTCTTCGCCGCCTCCAGCGCCTCCTCGAAGAGGTCGCCGTCGACGCCGAGCACGGTCTTGCCGAACATCTGGATCAGACGGCGGTAGGAGTCCCACGCGAAGCGGTCGTCGCCGGCCTGCTTGGCCAGTCCCTGCAGCGACTTGTCGGAGAGGCCGATGTTGAGGACGGTGTCCATCATGCCGGGCATGGAGAACTTGGCCCCGGACCGCACCGACACCAGGAGCGGGTCGTCGGCCTGGCCGAGCTTCTTGCCCATCTTCGCTTCGAGGGCGTCGAGGTGCGCACTCACCTCGTCACGCAGTGCCGCCGGCTCCTCGCCGCTGTCGAGGTAGGTCTTGCAGGCCTCGGTGGTGATGGTGAAGCCGGGAGGGACCGGAAGGCCCAGGTTGGTCATCTCGGCGAGGTTGGCGCCCTTGCCGCCGAGGAGGTCCTTGAGGTCCTTGTTGCCCTCGGTGAAGTCGTAAACGAACTTCGGTGCGTTCGCTACCTGGGGATCTTTGTTTTCCGACACGGGTCTCGACTCCTCGAGGACGCGGTGGCTGCCCTGACGGCGAGGAATGTACCCAGATCAAAGGCACCTGGGTACGTCCACTTGCGCGTCATGCACCCGTAACCACTCGTCCGCCAGCGGATCGAAAGTCAAGGGTTGGCAAGCGACCGACGGCTTGTGTTTTCACTTCTTGAACGCACGGACCCTTGAACGCCCGTTTCGCCGCTCGTATGAGCAGAGTTCTCCACGTTTGAGTTCGCTCGATGAACGATCAACATATGGCACTCAGTGCCACACCTTGGAGAAGTGGAGTCACTCAAGATCCGCTCATCTGAGCGCTACTCCTATCAGAGGTGGCGAGAATCACGCTCCCACAAGCCGCCGGATTTCACCATGCGGACCGGTGGACGGACCGGTGAACGGACGGCCCTCGGCGGACGTACGAGAGTCCGGCGGGTCCCGGCCCCCTCGCCGGGGCCCGCCGTCCACCGGGTTTCGCACGGAAGGACCTTCGGGTGCCCGTCATCACGCCTTTCCACCGGCCGCCGCGGCCACCCGACGACGCCGCCGACGACCCCGGCACCCCCGCCGCACCGGGACCCGCCCCGCTGGAGACCTTCAGGACCCGGCTCGCCCACTGGCGCGCATGGCGCACCCGGCACCCGCGTGCCGCCCTCGCCGTCCGCCGGGTAACCACGGCCGTTTCGGCCATTCTGGTTCTCGGGGCCCTCCTGCTGCCCAACACCCTCGTCGCCCTGGAGCCCAACCGCTTCGCGCGGATCCCGGGGGAGGCGGTCGTCGGGGCGGTGCTGCTGCTCTGTCTGCCGCGCCTGCCGCGGCTGGTGGCGGCGGCGCTGTTCGGCACCGCCCTCGGGGCGCTGACCGTGCTGAACCTGCTCGACATGGGCTTCACCGAATACCTGGGCCGCAACTTCAACCTGGTCCTGGACTGGGGACTGCTCGACGACGCGCAGTCCTTCGTGGCGGACTCGATGGGCGGGGCGGCGGCGACCTGGGCCGCGGTGGGCGCCGTCGTGCTGGCGGTCCTGCTGCTGGTGCTGACGGCGCTGGCGGCGGTCCGGCTCGGCGAGCTGCTGGCCGCGCACCGGGAGCGGGCGGCGCGGGGCGCGCTGATGGCGGCCACCGTGTGGATGACCTGCGCGGCGCTGGGCGTGCAGACCTTCGGCGTACCGGTCGCCACCACGAGCGCCTCCCAGGCGGCCCGGGCCCAGGCGCACCGGGTGGCGGACACGCTGCGGGACGAGGCGGCCTTCGCGAGGGAGGCGAAGGCCGACCGGTTCGGCGCCACGCCCGGCGATCAGCTGGTGCCGGACCTGCGCGGCAAGGACATGATCTTCACGTTCATCGAGAGCTACGGCCGCAGCGCGATCGAGGACCCGGTGATGGCACCGGGTGTCGGCCGGACGCTGGACGCGAGCACCGCGGCGCTGGCGCAGGCGGGCTTCCACGCCCGCAGCGGCTGGCTGACCTCGGCGACGTACGGCGGCAGCAGCTGGCTCGGCCACTCCACCTTCCTGTCCGGCCTGTGGGTGGACAACCAGCAGCGCTACCGCACCGTCACCGCGGGCGACCACCTCACCCTCACCAAGGCCTTCGAGAAGACCGGCGACTGGGACACGGTCGGGATCATGCCGGGGGTGCAGAAGGCCTGGCCGGAGGCGGACTGGTACGGCCTGGACAAGGTGTACGACGCGTTCGACGTGGGCTACCGGGGGCCGAAGTTCAGCTGGTCGACGATGCCCGACCAGTACGCGCTGGAGGCGTTCCAGCGCCTGGAGCACGGCAGGAAGCGCGAGCGGCCGCTGATGGCGGAGGTCATCCTCACCTCCAGCCACCAGCCGTGGGCGCCGGTCCCGAGGATGGTCGGCTGGGACGAGGTCGGCGACGGCTCGGTGTACGAGGGCATCGAGGCGGCGGGCGTGAAGGCGTCCGACATCATCACCGACTCCGCCCGCTCGAAGGAGGAGTACGGCAGGTCGATCCAGTACTCGCTCACCAGCCTCACCCAGTGGCTGGAGCGCTACGGCACCGACGACACCGTCCTGGTCTTCCTCGGCGACCACCAGCCGCTGGCCCGCGTCAGCGGCGACGGCGCGAGCCGGGACGTCCCGGTGTCGGTCGTCGCCAAGGACCCCAAGGTGCTCGACGCGATCGACGACTGGGACTGGACGGAGGGCCTCGAACCGGCGAAGGACGCCCCGGTGTGGAAGATGAGCGCCTTCCGGGACCGCTTCCTGACGGCGTACGGCTCGGTCCCGCACCCCACGAAGGGCTGATCAGCCGCCGGAGGTGTCCAGCTCCGCGTCCTCGCCGATGCCCGCGCAGTCGTAGGGGTCCTTCAGCCAGCCGTCCGGCAGGACCACCCGGTTGTTGCCGGAGGTGCGGCCGCGGGGGCCGTCGGCGCCGGTGGGCCAGGGCTGGTCGAGGTCGAGTTCGTCGAGCCCGGCGCGCAGGGCCTCCAGGGAGGAGGTGATCGCGAGCCGCTTGCGCATCTCGGAGCCGACGGCGAAGCCCTTGAGGTACCAGGCGACGTGCTTGCGGAAGTCGATGACGCCGCGTGCCTCGTCCCCGATCCACTCCCCCAGCAGGGTCGCGTGCCGCACCATCACGTCGGCGACCTCGCGCAGCGTGGGCCGTACGAAGGCGTCGGTGCGGCCCTCGAAGGCGGCGACCAGGTCGGCGAAGAGCCAGGGCCGCCCGAGGCACCCGCGTCCGACCACGACGCCGTCGCAGCCGGTCTCCCGGACCATGCGCAGTGCGTCCTCGGCGGACCAGATGTCGCCGTTGCCCAGCACCGGGATCTCCGGGACGTGCTCCTTGAGGCGGGCGATGGCGTCCCAGTCGGCGGTGCCGCCGTAGTGCTGGGCGGTGGTGCGGCCGTGCAGGGCGATGGCGGTCACGCCCTCCTCGACGGCGATGCGGCCGGCGTCGAGGTAGGTGAGGTGGTCGTCGTCGATGCCCTTGCGCATCTTCATGGTGACGGGCAGGTCACCGGCGCCGGTGACGGCCTCGCGGACGATGGCGCGCAGCAGGTTCCGCTTGTACGGCAGCGCGGAGCCGCCGCCCTTGCGGGTCACCTTCGGCACCGGGCAGCCGAAGTTCAGGTCGATGTGGTCGGCGAGGTCCTCCTCCGCGATCATGCGGACGGCCTTGCCGACGGTCACCGGGTCGACGCCGTACAGCTGGATCGAGCGCGGGGTCTCACTCGCGTCGAAGTGGATCAGCTGCATGGTCTTCTCGTTGCGCTCGACCAGCGCCCGGGTGGTGATCATCTCGCTCACGAACAGGCCCTTGCCGCCGCTGAACTCCCTGCACAGGGTGCGGAAGGGCGCGTTGGTGATGCCGGCCATCGGCGCCAGCACCACGGGCGGCACGACGGTGTGCGGGCCGATCCGCAGGGGCGCGGCGGTGTGGTCGGGGGCGGGCGTGGTGAGCGTGGACATTCCCCCATTGTCACGCACGCGGGAAGATCATGTAACAGTCATTAGTTAGCCGCACTATCGAAATGGGCGTACGATGGAGTCCATGCCCGAGCTGAACCGTCGCCGCCGCATGCTCGTGCTCGCCATCTGCTGCATGAGCCTGCTGATCGTGAGTATCGACAACACGATCCTCAACGTCGCCCTCCCCGCCATGCAGCGCGACCTGCACGCGAGCACGTCGGGCCTGCAGTGGGCCATCGACGCGTACACGCTGGTGCTGGCCGCGCTGCTGATGCTGGCCGGCTCCACGGCCGACCGGATCGGCCGCAAACGGGTCTTCATGACCGGCCTGGTGCTCTTCACCCTCGGCTCGCTGCTGTGCTCCCTGGCCCCGGACCTGTCCTCGCTGATCGTCTTCCGGATGCTGCAGGCGGTGGGCGGTTCGATGCTCAACCCGGTCGCGATGTCGATCATCACCAACACCTTCACCGACCCGCGCGAACGCGCCCGCGCGATCGGCGTCTGGGGCGCGGTGGTCGGCATATCCATGGCCGCCGGGCCGCTGGTGGGCGGGGTGCTCGTGGAGTCCGTCGGCTGGCGCTCGATCTTCTGGGTCAACCTGCCGGTGGGCCTGGCCGCCCTCCTGCTCACCCTCCGCTTCGTCCCCGAGTCCCGCGCGCCGAAGGCCCGGCGCCCCGACCCGCTGGGCCAGCTGATGGTGATCGTGCTGTTCGGCTCCCTGACGTACGCGATCATCGAGGCGCCGAACGCCGGGTTCACGACCGTGCTGCCCTTCGCCGTGCTGGCGCTCGCCGCGCTGATCGGTCTGCTGGTCCACGAGCCCCGGCGCACGGACCCCTTGGTCGAGCTGCGTTTCTTCCGGTCGGCGCCGTTCAGCGGGGCCACCGTGATCGCGGTCAGCGCGTTCGCCGCGCTGGGCGGGTTCCTGTTCCTGTCCACGCTGTACCTCCAGAACGTGCGTGGGCTGAGCGCCCTGGAGGCCGGCCTGTGGATGCTGCCGATGGCCGTCCCGACCTTCCTGTGCGCCCCGCTCGCCGGGCGGCTGGTCGGCAGCCGGGGGCCACGCCTGCCGCTGCTGATCGCGGGCGGCGCGCTGACCGTGAGCGGGACGCTGTTCGCCGCCTTCGAGGCCGAGACCTCCGACGTCACGCTCTTCCTCGGCTACGTCCTGTTCGGCATCGGCTTCGGCTTCGTCAACGCGCCCATCACCAACACCGCGGTCTCCGGCATGCCCCGGTCCCAGGCCGGGGTCGCGGCGGCCGTCGCCTCCACCAGCCGCCAGCTGGGCCAGACGCTCGGCGTGGCGGTGGTCGGCGCGGTGCTGGCGGCGGGCGTGGGCGCCTCGTCGTACCGCGACACCTTCGTCTCCGCCGCCCGCCCCGGCTGGTGGATCCTGGCCGCCTGCGGCCTCGCGGTCCTCGTCCTGGGCGCCGTCACCAGCGGCCGCTGGGCCCGCGGCACGGCGGAACGGACGGCCGAGCGCCTCCAGTCGCCGGAGGTCCGGGAGGCGGCACGGACGGGGGCGTGAGGGCGCCTCAGACGTAGTCGAAGTACCGGTCGGCCCAGACCGCCTGCATGTCGCCGTCCTCGTCGTCCTCGCCGTCGTGTCCGGGCGCGGCGACCACCTCGGCGAAGGCCCGGTCCTCGTCCACCAGGGTCGGGGTCGGGCCGTTATACGGCTCCAGCAGCACGTCGAGCGGGACGAAGACGCAGCCCGCCGCCGTGCACACCTCGTCCAGCCACGTCACGAACTCCCCGCTCGGGCCCGTCGCGGAGGCCGCGGTCCCGTGGGCGCCCGTACCGGCGGTGACGAAGCCGCCGAAGTTGCTCAGCTCGACCCACAGGCCCCCGGCGGGACCGGTACCGCCCGCGGGGACCGAGAACCGTGCGCACGCGCTGGAGTCCTGGTACAGCCCCGCCTGGACGGACGGCCCGAAACGCCGCCTGAGCGCGTCCGTGAGCAGGTCGAAGCGGCGCACCGCGGCCCGCGGATCGAAGTCCCGGGGCCGTTCCCGGTGGTCCGGGTCGTCGTGTTCGCCCAGCAGGGTCCGGATCTCGTCCAGGGGGAGCACGGACACGCCTTTCGGCCGGTTACGGCGAACCCGCGCATCATCCCCTGCCGCTCTGGGACCCCGCACCGGATTTCACCGCCGCCGGCAGCCGCTCCGCCAGCTTCGGCCAGTACGTCACGATCGCGTCCTCCACCCCGGGCAGCGCCCGTTGGCCGGCCAGCGCCAGGGCGATCGCCGCGGCCACGGCCGTCCACGCGACCGGGCCGAGCGGGGTGCAGCCGAAGAGACGGCTGGCGCCCGGGGTCTGGACCAGGGCGACCAGGGCGGCGGCGGAACCGAGGGAGGTGACCTGGACCAGGCGGCTGTCGCGGCGGTCGGCGAGCGTCTGGGCCAGCTGGGTGCCGACGACCGCGCACAGCGCCATGGTCGTCGAACGCCGCTGCGTGCCCGGCGTGAAGCGGCCCAGCAGCCAGGCCGCGGTCGCCCCGAGCGCCGTGGTCAGGGCCCGGTGCCGGATCTGCCGGATGAGGGGCTCGCCCAGCACCGCCGTGCCGAGCGGCGCGCCCGCGTCGGCGGCCTCCTGCTCCGGGTCCCCCGTCTTGGTGACCGCGACCGCCATCGCCGGGAACAGGTCGGTGAAGAGGTTGACCAGCAGCATCTGGCGGGTGGACAGCGGGGCGGCGCCGCCCAGCACCGTGCCGAGGATGCCGAAGCCGACCTCGCCCGCGTTGCCGCCGATCAGGATGGCGATGGCGTCGGCGACGCTGTGCCACAGGGCCCGCCCCTCCCGCACCGCCTCCACCAGGACCAGCAGGTCGTCGCCCGTGACCACCAGGTCGGCGGCGTTGCGGGCGGCGGCCGAGCCGCGGGCGCTGATGCCGACGCCGATGTCGGCGGCCCGGATCGCGGCGGCGTCGTTGGCGCCGTCGCCGACCATGCCGACGACCCGCCCGGCGTCCCGCAGCGACTCGACCACCTGGAGCTTCTGCTCGGGCGCCACCCGGGCCACCACGTCCGCGTCGCGCAGCATCCGGGAGCGGGCGGTGCGGTCGGCGGCGGCGAGTTCGTCGCCGGTGACCACGACCGCGTCCTCGGGCCAGCCCAGGTCGACGGCGATGGCGTGGGCGGTCTGCGGATGGTCGCCGGTCAGCACCACGGGCCGTACGCCCGCCTCGCGCAGCCCGCGCACCAGCGCCGGGGAGGTCTCGCGGGGGACGTCGGCGAGCGCCAGCAGTCCGGTGAACTCCAGCTTCGACGGCGGCTGTTCGAGGACGTCGGCCGCCTGCTCGCCCTTCGCCACGGTCCGCCGCGCCACCGCGATGATGCGCAGTCCGGCGCGGGCGAGGCGCTGCGCCACCTCGGCGGTGTGCGCGGGCAGGTCGGCACAGGCGGGCAGCACCGTCTCCGGGGCGCCCTTGACCACCAGCACGGCGGGGCCCCGCCCGCCCTCGCGTCCGACGGCGGCGGCGTAGCCCCGGGAGGTCTCGAAGGGCAGGCCCTCCTGCTGCGTCCAGCCGGGGTCGTCCCCGGCCGCGTCCAGGATCGCCTCGTCGGTGGCGTGGGTGGGCCGGTCGCCGTCCCCGTTCAGCCGGGGGCAGGCGCGCGCGGCGACCCGTACGGCGTCGGCGGTCTCCGGGTCGCCCACCCGGCGGACCGTGCCGTCGGGGCCCGCCACCCGCGACAGCCGCAGCTTGTTCTCGGTGAGGGTGCCCGTCTTGTCGAAGCAGACGGTGTCCATCCGGCCGAGCGCCTCCAGCGTGCGCGGGGTGCGCACCAGGACGCCCCGGCGGCTCAGCCGGCGGGCCGCCGCGAGCTGGGCCACCGTCGCCACCAGCGGCAGTCCCTCGGGCACGGCGGCCACCGCCACCGACACACCACCGGCGACGGCCTGCCGGATCGGCGCCCCGCGCAGCAGCGAGAGCCCGGTCACCGCGGCCCCGCCCGCCAGGGTGAGCGGCAGCGCCTTGCGGGTCAGCTCCTGTAGCCTGGCCTGCACCCCGGCCGCCGACGGCGTACGGGCCGCCAGCGCGACCGCCCGCGCCGCCTCGGTGTGGTCGCCGGTGTCGACGACGACGGCCCGGGCCCGCCCGGCCACCACGGTCGTGCCCTCGAAGACCATGCAGTACCGCTCGGCGACGGGGGCGCGGGGCGCCGGGTCCACGCACTTGTCCACCGGCAGCGACTCACCGGTCAGCGCGGACTCGTCCACCTCCAGGCCGTCCTCCCACAGCAGCCGGGCGTCGGCGGGCACCACGTCGTCCGCCTTCAGCTCGATCACCTGACCGGGGTGCAGCTTGGCCGCGTCCACGATCCGCGGCTCGGCCTCCGTGGACGGCTCCCCCGTCCCCTCCCCGTCCGGCGCCTCGCCCCGGACGGCCCCGGCGCCATCCGTGCCGCCACCACCCGCCGGGGCGCCGGCGTCACCGGCCCGCGCGGGGCTCTCCGCCAGGCGGGCCTTCTGCTTCTGCTCCGCCAGCAGCCCGGACAGCGCCCGCTCGGCGCGCAGCCGCTGGAAACCGCCGACCAGGGCGTTCAGGTCGAGGGCGCCGACGACGAGCAGCGCGTCCACGACCGACCCGAGGATCGCGGAGGCGGCCGAGCCGACCGCGAGGACCGGGGTGAGCGGGTCGTCCAGCTCCCCGCGTACGGCGCGGGCCAGCTGCCACGACCAGCGGACCGGTGCCAGCACGGGCACCCGGCCCGCCCGGTCGGCGGCCGCGCGCAGCCGGGCGCCGGCCTGCTCCACGGCGGTCGGCTCGGGCTCGCGCTCCCGCTCAAGACGTTCCCGTACGTCGTCCGGGTCCAGCGCGTGCCAGGCCACCCGGGCCCGGGGGTGCGGGGCGCGGGCCGTCGCCACGCCGATCGCGGCCCGCGTCCCGGACAGCAGGGCCACCGCCGCGCTCGCGTCCACCGGCGCGTGCCGCATCCCCAGCAGCGAGGACACGCCGCCCCGGCTCCTGCCGCGCGCCTCGCCGACCGCCACCAGCAGCCCGGACAACGCGGCCCCGGACCTGGCCAGGGTCTGCGACCGGCGCCCGACCGCGCGGGACACCGGCACCGCCCGCAACACCCGCCACACGTCGGCCAGCCCCTGCGGCGCGAGCACGTCCGCGCCCCAGGCCACCGGGCAGTCCGCGTCGGCCAGCGCGACGGCCACGTCCCCGGCGAGCAGCCCGGCCGAGACGGAGCCGTCGTCACCGGGCAACGGCCGTACGACGGTGATGACGCCGCCGTCGGCGCGCAGCTCGGCCACGACGTCGGCGAGCGGGCGGCGGGCGGCCACGACCTGGTCGGCGAGGCCCGTGAAGTCGGCCAGCGCCGGGTCCTCGACCATGACCACGCGCAGTCCCGCCCGCCGCGCCGCGTCCAGCACGTCCTCGGTCCACGGGTCCGCGCCCGCGTCCGGCACCCGCAGCGCGCTGGGGTGCAGCACGACCGTGCGGGCCATCTCCAGCTGCCGCAGCCGCCCGGGGTCGCGCACCAGCACGCCGGTGCGGGACAGCGCGGCGCTCAGTACGGCGTGGAAGGCGGCGGGTCCGTAGCGCGCCGCCTTGGGCGAACCGGCCAGCACCGCCTCCGCCGCCTCGGCCACGTCGTGCTTGACCAGCAGGGTCGCGGCGGCGCCCGCCACGCTGCCCGCCGAGGCGTGCGCGGCGTAGTCCTGGGCCGGTGAGGTGCGCGGCGCCGGGCGCAGGGCGGGTACGGCGGGCAGGCTGCCCCGGCCGGGGACGCACAACTGGTCGTGCACGACCTCGAAGGCGGCCCCCCGGGCCACCGCCTCCGTCAACTGGCAGACGCGCAGCGCCCCGTCGAGCACCAGCGAGGTGGGGCTCTGACCGGCGCCGTGCACGGCGGCGTTGGCGGCGGCCAGCGCCACGTCCATGCGGTGGTCGCCGAGCCGCTCGCGCAGCCAGGCGCGGAACGCCGGGTTCTCGCGCAGCAGTGTGGCGACGGCGGTGACCAGGCGCGGCGAGGGCGGCAGCCGCAGCCGCGCACCGGTCACGGCGGCGGCGATGCCCAGCACATCGGCCCCGAGCGCGACCGCGGCGACCCGCACCGGGGCGGGGTCGCCGGGGTGATCCGGCTCGTCCACGAGGTCGTCCGGACCGGACCGCTCGTCCCGGCCCGCCGAGTCCGCACGGCCGGCCGGGCCGGAGCGGTCACGCCCGTCGGCCGGGCCCGATCGGCCGGCTTGGTCCGCTCGGGTGAGTCCATGTTGTTCGGCGAGTGCGACGGCGTGGTCCACGACGCGGTCGGTGAGCGTGTCCTCGGTCGCGGTCACGACCAGTCGGGCCAGACCGGTGTCCCAGTAGGCGAGCAGGACGTCCGGGTGCTCGGCCAGTGCCGTCGCCACCCGGCGCGCCACCCGCTCCGTACCGCCCGAGGTTCACCAGGAAGGCGTCGCGCGCCGCCGTGCCCGTCGACTGGGCGATCTGGCTGATCTGGCGGCGGGCCACCGGGGACCCGGAGGACGACCCGGAGGGCGACGGCGTACC
>NZ_JAIOJZ010000079.1 GCF_020404845.1 Streptomyces hyderabadensis
GCACCGCGGCTGGCGGCCGAAGTCGTCGAGGTGGGGCTGGCACCAACCTGGTTCGCCATTGGCGACCACACCTGGCCGTACCACACGGCCTTCTGGACGGGCCTCGTCGTCGCCCTGTGCGGCGCGGCCACGGCAGCGTGGCGGGCGGGACGGACCGGTCCCGTCGAGGCCCTCCGCGAGGCCTCCGCCGACAGCCGGGCGATGACCCGGGGCCGGTGGGTGTGCGGGGCGGGGCTGCTGCTGACCGCACTGGTCACGCTCGTACTCGCCCTGGCCGACGACCCCGGTGACCTGCTGCACCGCAAGACGTACGTGAGCCGCCCGATGCCGCTGATCGCCGCGGCCGCTCTGCTCGCGCCGGTCGTGGTGCGCCCGACGGCACGCCTGCTCACCTGGTTGCCCGCCCGGCTGCCGGGCGCGACGGGCCTGCTGGCCCGGGAGAACACGGTGGCCGGGGTACGCCGTACCGCGGCCGTGGCGGCGCCGGTGCTGGTCACGGTCGCGCTCACCGGCTCCCTGCTCGGCGCCGTCGCGACCCTGAAGGAGGCGAAGGCCGCCGAGGTCCGGGCACGGACCACCGCCGCCTTCGTGGTCACGGCGCCGTCCGGTACGGGCTTCGACGCGGCGACCGTGGACCGGCTGCGCGCGGTGCCCGGGGCGGAGGTCTCCCCGACCTCGTCGAGCGCGGTGTACGTCCTGGAGGACGGCGTGGCCCTCATCAGGTCCGACGCGCGTGCCGTCGCCGCCCCCGGGCCGCTCACCGCCACGACCCGCCTCCCGCTCGCCGCCGGGAAGGCGTCCGACCTGGACGACCACTCGATCATCGTGAACGAGGAGTGGGAGGAGCACACGGTCGGCCGCCGGGTACGGGTCTGGCTCGGGGACGGCACGCTCAAGACCCTGCGCATCGCCGCCGTGATGCACACCGGCACCGGCGACAACGGCGTCTACGTCACCGCGGCCAACGCCGCCGGCGCCCCGGTCGACCGGGTGGACGTCGCGCTGGCCGACGGCGCAGACGCCGACGCGGTGGCCGCCGGGCTGCGGGAGGCGGTGGCGTCGGCGGGCGGACGGGTGTCGAGCGGCGACGCATGGGCCCGGGCGGCCTCCACCGGGTCCGGCGGCACCACACGGGCGGGCCTCTTCCTGGTCCTGGGCATCGCCCTGCTCTACACGGGGATCTCCGTGGTCACCACCATGCTGACGGCGACGTCCGACCGGGCCCGCGACCTGGCGGTCCTGCGGCTCACGGGCGCCACCGACGCGCAGGTGCTGCGCATGCTCGCCGTCGAGTCCCTGACGGTCGCCGCGGTGGGCGCCCTGCTGGGCCTGCTGGTCGCCGGTCTCAACCTGGCGGGCATGGCGGCTGCCCTGCACCTGCTCGCGGTCCCCGCCGCCCCGGTCGTCCCGTGGGCGGCCGTCGCCGCCGCCGCGGGCACCTGCGCGGCCCTCACCGTGGCCGCGTCACTCACCTCGGCCACCCTGCTGGTACGCCGCCGCCCGGTCGTCCGCGAGTGACGCGTGGTGGCACGACGAAAGGGCCCGTACGACCGGAGTCGTACGGGCCCTCTCAGGCATCAGCCCATGTCAGGTCTGGTGGACCGACAAGCAAGCGGAACTTACTTGTTGATCTTGGTGACCTGGCCGGCGCCCACGGTCCGGCCACCCTCGCGGATGGCGAACTTCAGGCCCTCTTCCATGGCGACGGGCTGGATGAGCTCCACCTTCATCTCGGTGTTGTCACCCGGCATGACCATCTCGGTGCCCTCGGGGAGGGTCACGACGCCGGTCACGTCCGTCGTACGGAAGTAGAACTGCGGACGGTAGTTGTTGAAGAAGGGGGTGTGACGGCCACCCTCGTCCTTCGACAGGATGTAGGCCTGGGCCTCGAACTCGGTGTGCGGGGTGACCGAGCCCGGCTTGATGATGACCTGGCCGCGCTCGACGTCCTCGCGCTTGATGCCGCGGAGGAGCAGACCGACGTTCTCACCGGCCTGGCCCTCGTCGAGGAGCTTCCGGAACATCTCGATGCCGGTGACCGTGGTGGTGGTCTTCTCCTGCTTGATGCCGATGATGTCGACGGTCTCGTTGACCTTGAGGACACCACGCTCGATGCGGCCGGTGACGACCGTACCGCGACCGGTGATGGTGAAGACGTCCTCGATCGGCATCAGGAACGGCTTGTCGACGTCGCGCTCGGGCTCCGGGATGGCCTCGTCCACGGCCTTCATCAGCTCGAGGACGGAGTTGCCCCACTCCTTGTCGCCCTCGAGGGCCTTCAGAGCGGAGACCTTGACGACCGGAACGTCGTCGCCCGGGAACTCGTACTCGGAGAGGAGCTCACGCACCTCGAGCTCGACGAGCTCCAGGATCTCCTCGTCGTCCACCATGTCGGCCTTGTTCAGGGCGACGACGATGTACGGAACGCCGACCTGGCGGGCCAGGAGCACGTGCTCCTTGGTCTGCGGCATCGGGCCGTCGGTGGCGGCGACCACGAGGATGGCGCCGTCCATCTGCGCCGCACCCGTGATCATGTTCTTGATGTAGTCCGCGTGACCGGGGCAGTCGACGTGGGCGTAGTGACGCGCCTCGGTCTGGTACTCGACGTGCGCGATGGAGATGGTGATACCGCGCTGGCGCTCTTCGGGAGCCTTGTCGATCTGGTCGAAGGCCGAGGCCTCGTTCAGGTCCGGGTACGCGTCGTGCAGCACCTTGGTAATGGCGGCCGTGAGGGTCGTCTTACCGTGGTCGATGTGACCGATGGTGCCGATGTTGACGTGCGGCTTAGTCCGCTCGAACTTCGCCTTCGCCACTGGGGTCCTCCTGTGGAGTGGTTCTGTACGCCTTACTCATCGGCGCCAGGTGATCTTTGCTGGGAAACCCGGGCCCGGGGCATTCCGCCGGGTTCGCGGCGGAATGACCCTTGCAGGCTCCGGGGTCAAGCCTAAAGCGTGAGAACGGGGTCCGTTAAACGGAGTAGCCCGTTACTCGCCCTTGGCCTTCGCGATGATCTCCTCGGCGACGTTCCGGGGAACCTCGGCGTAGGAGTCGAACTGCATCGAGTAGCTTGCGCGACCCGACGTCTTGCTGCGGAGGTCTCCGACGTAGCCGAACATCTCCGACAGCGGCACGAGGCCCTTCACGACGCGGGCACCCATCCGCTCCTCCATGGCCTGGATCTGGCCACGGCGGGAGTTGATGTCACCGATGACGTCACCCATGTAGTCCTCGGGCGTGGTGACCTCGACGGCCATCATCGGCTCCAGGAGCACGGGGGAAGCCTTGCGCGCGGCCTCCTTGAAGGCCTGCGAACCGGCGATCTTGAAGGCGAGCTCGGAGGAGTCGACCTCGTGGTAGCCACCGTCGATGAGCGTGACGCGGACGCCCGTCATCTCGTAGCCGGCCAGGATGCCGAACTGCATGGCCTCCTGCGCACCGGCGTCCACCGAAGGGATGTACTCCTTCGGGATGCGGCCACCGGTCACCTTGTTCACGAACTCGTACGAGGCGTCGCCGCCCTCGATCGGCTCGATCGCGATCTGCACCTTGGCGAACTGACCGGTACCACCGGTCTGCTTCTTGTGGGTGTAGTCCACGCGCTCGACGGTCTTGCGGATCGTCTCGCGGTAGGCGACCTGGGGCTTGCCGACGTTGGCCTCGACCTTGAACTCACGGCGCATGCGGTCGACCAGCACCTCGAGGTGCAGCTCGCCCATACCACCGATGATGGTCTGGCCGGTCTCCTCGTTGGTGTGGACCTGGAAGGACGGGTCCTCCTCGGCCAGGCGCTGGATCGCGACGCCGAGCTTCTCCTGGTCGCCCTTCGACTTGGGCTCGATGGCGACCTGGATGACCGGCGCCGGGAAGTCCATGGACTCCAGGATGACCGGGCTCTTGTCGTCGGACAGCGTCTCACCGGTGGTGGTCTGCTTCAGGCCCATGACGGCGACGATGTCACCGGCGCCCACCGACTCGATCTCCTCACGCTTGTTGGCGTGCATGCGGTAGATCTTGCCGATGCGCTCCTTGCGGCCCTTGACCGAGTTCAGCACCGCGGTGCCGGACTCCAGGCGGCCGGAGTACACCCGGACGAAGGTGAGCTTGCCGAGGTGCGGGTCGCTCATGATCTTGAAGGCGAGCGCGGCGAGCGGCTCGTCCTCCGACGGCTTGCGCTTGACGACGACCTCGGGGTCCTTGACGTCGTGGCCCTCGATGGCCTCGACGTCGAGCGGGGTCGGCAGGTAGCGCACGACCGCGTCGAGCAGGGGCTGGACGCCCTTGTTCTTGAACGCGGTGCCGCAGAACACCGGGGTGACCGTGGTGTCGCTGGACTTGCCGGAGGCGATGGTGATGCGACGGATCGCGGCGTACAGCTGCTCCTCGGTGGGCTCCTGGCCCTCCAGGAACAGCTCCATGACCTCTTCGTCGTTCTCCGCGACGGCCTCGACCAGCTTGCCGCGCCACTCCTCGGCGGCCTCGGTGTGCGTGGCCGGGATGTCGACGGTGTCGTACATCTCGCCCTTGGCCGCGTCGGCGGACCACACGAGCGCCTTCATGCGGACCAGGTCCACGACGCCCTTGAAGTCGGCCTCGGCGCCGATCGGGAGCTGCATGACGAGCGGCTGGGCGCCCAGGCGGTCCGAGATCATCTCCACGCAGCGGTGGAACTCGGCGCCGGTGCGGTCCAGCTTGTTGACGAAGCAGATACGCGGCACGCCGTAACGGTCGGCCTGACGCCACACCGTCTCGGACTGCGGCTCGACACCGGCGACACCGTCGAACACGGTCACGGCACCGTCGAGCACGCGCAGGGAACGCTCCACCTCGACGGTGAAGTCGACGTGCCCCGGGGTGTCGATGATGTTGATCGTGTAGTCGTTGTCCTCGAGCGGCCAGTGACAGGTGGTCGCAGCAGACGTGATCGTGATGCCACGCTCCTGCTCCTGCTCCATCCAGTCCATCGTGGCGGCGCCGTCGTGGACCTCACCGATCTTGTACGACACACCGGTGTAGAACAGGATCCGCTCGGTGGTGGTCGTCTTGCCCGCGTCGATGTGGGCCATGATCCCGATGTTGCGGACCTTGGCCAGGTCAAGTGAAGTGGTAGCCATAAGGCTTCAGTCTTCTCTCGGTCTCGATGTGGGTAGCGACTACCAGCGGTAGTGCGCGAAGGCCTTGTTGGACTCGGCCATCTTGTGCGTGTCCTCGCGCTTCTTGACGGCCGCACCGAGGCCGTTCGAAGCGTCGAGAAGCTCGTTGAGCAGACGCTCGGTCATGGTCTTCTCGCGACGGGCGCGGGAGTAACCGACGAGCCAGCGCAGGGCGAGCGTGTTGGCACGGCCCGGCTTGACCTCGATCGGGACCTGGTAGGTCGCACCACCGACACGGCGGGACTTGACCTCGAGGGTCGGCTTGATGTTCTCGAGAGCGCGCTTGAGCGTGATGACCGGGTCGTTGCCGGTCTTCTCGCGCAGACCCTCCATGGCGCCGTAGACGATGCGCTCGGCGGTGGAGCGCTTGCCGTTCAGCAGCACCTTGTTGATCAGGGAGGTCACCAGAGGAGAACCGTAGACCGGGTCGATGATGACCGGGCGCTTCGGGGCGGGGCCCTTACGAGGCATTCTTACTTCTCCTTCTTGGCGCCGTAGCGGCTGCGGGCCTGCTTGCGGTTCTTGACACCCTGGGTGTCGAGGGAGCCGCGGATGATCTTGTAGCGAACACCCGGCAGGTCCTTCACACGGCCGCCGCGCACGAGCACGATGGAGTGCTCCTGCAGGTTGTGCCCCTCACCCGGAATGTAAGCGGTGACCTCGATCCCGCTGGTCAGACGCACACGCGCGACCTTACGCAGGGCCGAGTTCGGCTTCTTCGGGGTGGTCGTGAACACACGCGTGCAGACGCCACGGCGCTGAGGGGAACCCTCGAGTGCGGGCGTCTTGTTCTTCTCGACCTTGTCCTGCCGGCCCTTGCGGACCAGCTGCTGGATCGTAGGCACTACTTCTCCGGTTTCTGTGTGCCGAATGGTGAAGCTAACCTGGAACGTCACCGACCCACGCGGTCGGGTGTGTCGAAGCCGCGAACTCCACCCGCGAGGCGGAGGGAGACGCGAATTGCGGTGGCCACACACGGCCCCGGTGCGGTTGCAGACACGCACGAGGGCCAGGGCACACCCCAGGCACAAGGTCTGAGCGTACCTAGCGCATTCGCTGCGGTCAAAACAAATGGGCGACACCGGCGTCCCCACCCGTTTCGCCCTGTCTTGCCCGGATCGGCTGGTGCCGTCTCAGGCCCGCGGCAGCGGGACGCCCGGCGCGTCGCCGTCCGCGTCGGCGGGCGCGGGTGCGGCTGCGGGCGCCGGCGGGGGCACGGGTGCCGACGGAGGCACGGGTGCCGGCGGGGGTGCGGGTGCCGCCGTGTCGTGGCGGACGAAGTAGGTCGGCCGGTTCTGCACGGCCGTGTATATGCGCCCGACGTACTCGCCGAGCAGGCCGACGCAGACCAGCTGTACGGCGCCGATGAAGACGATGCCGGTGAACAGCGAGGTCCAGCCGGGGACCGTGCGGCCCAGGGCGAACGCGGTCAGCGTGTAGACCAGCAGCCCCAGGCAGACCACGAAGGCGCCGCCGCCCAGCCAGGTGGCGATGCGCAGCGGGGCCGCGGAGAACCCGGTGACGCTGTCGACCGCGAGCCGGATCATCCGGCCCAGCGGATACTTCGTACGGCCCGCCGTGCGCGGGGCGCGCTCGTACGTCACCTGCCCGCTCGGGAAGCCCAGCCAGGGCACCAGCAGGCGGTACACCCGCTGCTGGTCGGGCAGGGCCTTGAGCGCCTCCACGGCGGCCCGGCTGAGCAGCCGGAAGTCGCCCGCCTGGGCGGGGACCGAGGGACCCGCCAGACGCCGCATGAGGCGGTAGTAGACGCCCGCCGTCCACCGTTTGAACCCGGAGTCGCTGCTGCGGTCCGCGCGGACCCCGTAGACGATGTCGAGGCCCTCCGCGCGGGCCAGCGCCAGCATGTCGGGGATCTTCTCGGGCGGGTCCTGGAGGTCGGCGTCCAGGCTGACCACGTAGGCGCCGCGGGCCCGGTCGAGTCCCGCCGTGAGGGCCGCCTGGTGGCCGGAGTTGCGCCGCAGGGCGACCACGCGCAGTTCCGGCCAGCCCAGCCGGAAGGCGTCGAGCAGCTCGGCCGTGCGGTCGACGCTGCCGTCGTCGACGGCGACGACCTCGTGCGGGACGCCCAGCTCGGTGAGGACCGGTCGCAGCCGGGTGACCAGCGCGGGCAGGACGTCTTCCTCGTTGAACATCGGAATGACGACCGACAGCGCGACCGGTTCGTGCCGCTCCGCGTCCCCTCCCTCGGGCACCGCGCCTCCCTCCGCATGACCTTGAGTACAGATGTGCGACTCTTGTGCGATCTTATGGCAGCAATGGACGGTTGAGGGTGGCCCGAGGGGGATGACAGCCATGGACACGGCTGCCGACGACACAGTGACCGACGGGCGTGGCGGCACCGGCGAACGGCCGCCCGGCGAGACCGGGGCACGCTCCTGGCGGAGCCGGCTCCCCGCCCTCCCGGCGGGCGCGCGGCCCTACCTCGCCCCGCTGGCACTGTACGGCGTCACCAAGCTCGTCGGCCTCGGGGTCTTCGCGTCCCTGCTGACGTACGCCGGGGACTTCCGGGGGAAGAACCCGCGCTTCGGCGGCGGCGCCCACTGGTGGGACGTGCTGGCCACCTGGGACGGCTGGTGGTACCTCCAGGTCGCCGAGCACGGCTACAGCCCCGCGCTGGTCCGGCTGGACTCGGACGGCCTGTTCACGGTCCAGCAGAACTCGGTCGCGTTCTTCCCGCTCTACCCGGCGCTCATCCGCATGGTCTCGGAGTCCACCGGGCTGGGCCTGTACGGCTCCGGGATCCTGGTCTCCGTCCTCACCTCGTTCGTCGCCGCGGCGGGCATCTACGCGGTGATCTCGCTGCTCGCGGGCGCGCGGGCGGGCACCGTCGCGGCCGGACTGTGGGCGGTGGCGCCGGGCGCGGGCGTCGAATGGGCGGTGTACTCCGAGTCGCTGTTCGTCGCCATCGCCGCCTGGACCTGCTACGCCGTGATGAAGGGGCGCTGGGTGGCGGCGGGCCTGCTGGCCTTCACCGCGGGCCTGAACCGGCCCACCTCCGCCGTCCTCATAGGCGCCGTGGGCCTCGCCGCCCTGGTCACCCTGGCCCGGCCCGCCTCCCGGCGCGAGCACGGCGTGCGCGGCCCCGTGTACGCGATGCTCGTCGCGCCGCTCGGCCTGCTCTCCTACATCGCCTGGGTCGGCTGGAGCACCGGCGAGGCCACGGCCTACTTCACCCTCCAGCGCGAGGGCTGGGCGCACTTCTTCGACTACGGCGCCTACACCTGGGACGTGCTGCGCAACCTCGCGGTGGGCCGCGGCGACTACCCCTTCGCCTTCTCCACCCCGGACCTGCTCTCCCTCCAGCTGGTCCTGGCGCTGCCCTTCCTCATCGCGCTGATGCTGCGCAAGAAGCCCCCGCTGGTGCTCGTCGCCTACACCCTGGCGACGATCGTCACGGTGCTGGGCACCCAGCAGATGTTCGGCAACACCATGCGCTACCTGCTCCCCGCCTTCCCGCTCCTGCTGGCCCCGGCCGCCGCCCTGAGCCGCCTGAAACTGCCGGCCCTGGCGGTCTTCTTCACCACGGCCGCGATCGCCTCCGGCTGGTACGCCCACTACGTCATCTTCGAACTGGGCGTGCCGTAGCGGCCTCGGTACGAGCACGCCGAAGGGCGGCCACCCGCTCGGGGTGACCGCCCTTCGGTCGTATCAAGCTGCCCGCTTACTGGTTGTACGGACCGTAGTCGTAGTCCTCCAGCGGAACGGCCTGGCCGGAGCCGGTGCCGAACGGCGAGTAGTCGATGTCGTCGTAGCCGACGGCCGAGTACATCGCGGCCTTGGCCTCCTCGGTCGGCTCCACCCGGATGTTGCGGTAGCGGGACAGGCCCGTACCGGCCGGGATGAGCTTACCGATGATGACGTTCTCCTTGAGGCCGATGAGGCTGTCGGACTTGGCGTTGATCGCCGCGTCCGTCAGGACCCTGGTCGTCTCCTGGAAGGAGGCGGCCGACAGCCAGGACTCCGTCGCCAGCGAGGCCTTGGTGATACCCATCAGCTGCGGACGACCGGAGGCCGGGTGACCGCCCTCCTGGACCACACGACGGTTCTCGGTCTCGAACTTGGTGCGCTCCACCAGCTCGCCGGGCAGCAGCTCGGCGTCGCCGGACTCGATGATCGTCACGCGGCGCAGCATCTGCCGGATGATGATCTCGATGTGCTTGTCGTGGATCGACACGCCCTGCGAGTTGTAGACCTTCTGGACCTCGCCGACCAGGTGGACCTGGACGGCACGCTGACCCAGGATGCGCAGCACGTCGTGCGGGTTGGTGGCACCCACGGTGAGCTTCTGGCCCACCTCGACGTGGTCGCCCTCGCCCACCAGCAGACGGGCACGCTTCGAGATCGGGAACGCCGTCTCGTCGCTGCCGTCGTCGGGGGTGACGACGATCTTCTTGGTCTTCTCGGTCTCCTCGATCCGGACGCGGCCGGAGGCCTCGGAGATCGGGGCGACACCCTTCGGGGTACGGGCCTCGAAGAGCTCGACGACACGCGGCAGACCCTGCGTGATGTCGTCACCGGCCACACCACCGGTGTGGAAGGTACGCATCGTCAGCTGGGTGCCGGGCTCACCGATGGACTGGGCGGCGATGATGCCGACCGCCTCACCGATGTCGACCAGCTTGCCGGTGGCCAGCGAGCGGCCGTAGCACATGGCGCACGTGCCGACCTGCGACTCGCAGGTCAGGATCGAGCGGGTCTTGACCTCCTCGACGCCGTGGGCGACCAGGGCGTCGATGAGCACGTCACCGAGGTCGACGTTGGCCGGTGCGATCACCTTGCCGTCGATGACGACGTCCTCGGCGAGCATGCGGGCGTAGACGCTGGTCTCGACGTCGTCCGCCTTGCGCAGCGTGCCGTCGGCGTCGCGCACGGCGATCGGCAGCTTGAGGCCGCGCTCGGTGCCGCAGTCCTCCTCGCGGATGATGACGTCCTGGGAGACGTCGACCAGACGACGCGTGAGGTAACCCGAGTCGGCGGTACGCAGAGCGGTGTCCGCCAGACCCTTACGGGCACCGTGCGTGGAGATGAAGTACTCCAGCACGGACAGGCCCTCACGGAACGACGCCTTGATCGGACGCGGGATCGTCTCGTTCTTCGCGTTCGACACCAGACCACGCATACCGGCGATCTGACGCATCTGCATCATGTTGCCTCGTGCACCCGAGTTCACCATCATGAAGATCGGGTTGGTCTTCGGGAAGTTGTCGTTCATCGCCTCGGCGACCTCGTTGGTCGCCTTGGTCCAGATCGCGATGAGCTCCTGCGTGCGCTCGTCCTTGGTGATCAGACCGCGCTCGTACTGCTTCTGGACCTTCTCGTCCTGCGCCTCGTAGCCCTTGACGATCTCCTTCTTCGCCTCGGGAACGACGACGTCGGAGATGGCCACGGTGACGCCGGAACGGGTCGCCCAGAAGAAGCCGGCCGCCTTCAGGTTGTCGAGCGTCGCCGCCACGATGACCTTCGGGTAGCGCTCGGCGAGGTCGTTGACGATCTCGGAGAGCTGCTTCTTGCCGACCTCGTAGTCGACGAAGGGGTAGTCCTCGGGCAGCAGCTCGTTGAAGAGCGCGCGGCCCAGCGTGGTGCGCAGGGTGAAGGTGTCGCCCTGCTGCCACTCCGGCTCACCCTCCTCGCGGGCCGGGGGCTCCCAGCCGCGGGGCGGGATGGTGCCCACCGGGAAGCGGATGTCGACCTTCGACTGGAGCGACAGGTCGCCCGCGTCGAACGCCATGATCGCCTCGGCGGCGGACCCGAAGGCACGGCCCTCGCCCTTGAGGTCGCGGCCCTCGCCGTCGGTGGTGAGGAAGAACAGACCGAGGACCATGTCCTGGGTCGGCATCGTCACCGGACGGCCGTCGGCCGGCTTGAGGATGTTGTTCGAGGACAGCATCAGGATGCGGGCCTCGGCCTGCGCCTCCGCGGACAGCGGCAGGTGCACGGCCATCTGGTCACCGTCGAAGTCCGCGTTGAACGCGGTGCACACGAGCGGGTGGATCTGGATGGCCTTGCCCTCGACCAGCTGCGGCTCGAAGGCCTGGATGCCGAGGCGGTGCAGGGTGGGCGCACGGTTCAGCAGGACCGGGTGCTCCGCGATGACCTCTTCGAGCACGTCGTACACGACCGTGCGGCCGCGCTCGACCATGCGCTTGGCGCTCTTGATGTTCTGCGCGTGGTTCAGGTCGACCAGCCGCTTCATCACGAACGGCTTGAAGAGCTCCAGCGCCATGGCCTTGGGCAGACCGCACTGGTGCAGCTTCAGCTGCGGGCCGACGACGATGACGGAACGCGCCGAGTAGTCGACTCGCTTGCCGAGCAGGTTCTGACGGAAGCGGCCCTGCTTGCCCTTGAGCATGTCGGACAGCGACTTCAGCGGACGGTTGCCGGGGCCCGTGACCGGGCGGCCGCGGCGGCCGTTGTCGAAGAGCGCGTCGACGGCCTCCTGGAGCATGCGCTTCTCGTTGTTCACGATGATCTCGGGCGCGCCGAGGTCGAGAAGCCGCTTCAGGCGGTTGTTGCGGTTGATGACACGGCGGTACAGGTCGTTCAGGTCGGAGGTCGCGAAGCGGCCACCGTCCAGCTGCACCATCGGACGCAGGTCCGGCGGGATGACCGGCACGCAGTCCAGGACCATGCCCTTGGGGCTGTTGCTGGTCTGCAGGAACGCGGAGACGACCTTGAGGCGCTTGAGCGCACGGGTCTTCTTCTGGCCCTTGCCGGTGCGGATGATCTCGCGGAGGCGCTCGGCCTCCTCGTCGAGGTCGAAGGACTCCAGGCGCTTCTGCAGCGCGGCGGCGCCCATCGAGCCGTCGAAGTAGGTGCCGAAGCGGTCGCGCAGCTCGCGGTAGAGCAGCTCGTCGCCCTCCAGGTCCTGGACCTTGAGGTTCTTGAACCGGTTCCACACCTCGTCGAGGCGGTCGATCTCGCGCTGCGCACGGTCGCGCAGCTGCTTCATCTCGCGCTCGGCACCCTCGCGCACCTTGCGGCGCACGTCGGCCTTGGCGCCCTCGGCCTCCAGCTCGGCCAGGTCGGTCTCGAGCTTCTTGGCGCGGGCCTCCAGGTCGGAGTCGCGGCGCTGCTCGATCTGCTGGCGCTCGACGGAGACGTGGGCCTCCAGCGAGGGCAGGTCGCGCGTGCGGCGCTCCTCGTCCACGAAGGTGATCATGTACGCGGCGAAGTAGATGACCTTCTCGAGGTCCTTCGGCGCCAGGTCCAGCAGGTAGCCCAGGCGCGACGGGACGCCCTTGAAGTACCAGATGTGGGTGACGGGCGCGGCCAGCTCGATGTGGCCCATCCGCTCACGGCGCACCTTGGCGCGAGTGACCTCGACGCCGCAGCGCTCACAGATGATGCCCTTGAAGCGGACGCGCTTGTACTTGCCGCAGTAGCACTCCCAGTCCCGGGTCGGACCGAAGATCTTCTCGCAGAAGAGTCCGTCCTTCTCGGGCTTGAGGGTGCGGTAGTTGATGGTCTCGGGCTTCTTGACCTCGCCGTGGCTCCACTGACGGATGTCGTCAGCGGTGGCCAGACCGATCCGGAGCTCGTCGAAGAAGTTGACGTCGAGCACTATGCGTCAATCCCTCTCAGGGTTGTAAGTCTGTGGTCTGAAACGGGGGTCGCGGGATCGGCGGGGCCTCTGAGGAAGAGGCCCCGCCTGACTCCCGTCAGACCTCTTCGACGCTGCTCGGCTCGCGCCGCGACAGGTCGATGCCGAGCTCCTCCGCTGCGCGGAAGACGTCCTCGTCGGTGTCACGCATCTCGATGGACATGCCGTCCGAGGACAGCACCTCCACGTTGAGGCACAGGGACTGCATCTCCTTGATGAGCACCTTGAAGGACTCGGGGATGCCGGGCTCAGGGATGTTCTCGCCCTTGACGATGGCCTCGTAGACCTTCACGCGGCCGGTCACGTCGTCGGACTTGATGGTCAGCAGCTCCTGGAGGGCGTACGCGGCGCCGTAAGCCTCCAGCGCCCACACCTCCATCTCACCGAAGCGCTGGCCACCGAACTGGGCCTTACCACCCAGCGGCTGCTGGGTGATCATCGAGTACGGGCCGGTCGACCGGGCGTGCAGCTTGTCGTCGACCAGGTGGTGGAGCTTGAGGATGTACATGTACCCGACCGAGATCGGGTCCGGGAACGGCTCACCGCTGCGGCCGTCGAACAGCCGCGCCTTGCCGGTCGGGAGCACCATGCGCTCGCCGTCCCGGTTCGGGATGGTGTGCTGGAGCAGGCCGGCCAGCTCGTCCTCGCGCGCACCGTCGAAGACCGGGGTGGCGACGTTGGTGCCGGGCTCGACCTTGTCGGCGCCGATCGCCTGGAGGCGCTGCGCCCACTCCTCCGCGAGGCCGGAGACGTCCCAGCCGCGGCTGGCGAGCCAGCCGAGGTGGATCTCCAGGACCTGTCCCGGGTTCATTCGGGACGGGACACCCAGCGGGTTCAGGATGATGTCGACGGGCGTGCCGTCCTCCAGGAACGGCATGTCCTCGATCGGGTTGATCTTGGAGATGACGCCCTTGTTGCCGTGCCGGCCGGCGAGCTTGTCACCGTCGGTGATCTTGCGCTTCTGCGCGACGTAGACGCGCACCAGCTGGTTCACACCGGGGGGAAGCTCGTCGCCCTCCTCGCGGTCGAAGACGCGGACGCCGATGACCTTGCCGATCTCGCCGTGCGGGACCTTCAGCGAGGTGTCGCGGACCTCGCGGGCCTTCTCACCGAAGATCGCACGGAGCAGGCGCTCCTCCGGGGTCAGCTCGGTCTCGCCCTTGGGCGTGACCTTGCCGACCAGGATGTCGCCGGCGACGACCTCGGCACCGATGCGGATGATGCCGCGCTCGTCGAGGTCGGCCAGGACCTCCTCGGAGACGTTCGGGATGTCCCGGGTGATCTCCTCGGGGCCGAGCTTGGTGTCACGGGCGTCGACCTCGTGCTCCTCGATGTGGATCGAGGAGAGGACGTCGTCCTGCACGAGGCGCTGCGACAGGATGATCGCGTCCTCGTAGTTGTGACCCTCCCACGGCATGAACGCGACCAGCAGGTTCTTGCCGAGCGCCATCTCGCCGTTCTCGGTGGCCGGACCGTCGGCGAGGACCTGGCCCTCGATGACGCGGTCGCCCTCGGAGACGATGACCTTCTGGTTGACCGAGGTGCCCTGGTTGGACCGGGAGAACTTGGCCAGGCGGTACGTGATGTACGTGCCGTCGTCGTTGGTCGTGGTGATGTAGTCCGCGGAGACCTCCTGGACCACACCCGGCTTCTCGGCCTTGACCACGTCGCCGGCGTCGGCGGCGGAGCGGTACTCCATGCCGGTGCCGACCAGCGGGGACTCGCTCTTGATGAGCGGCACCGCCTGACGCATCATGTTCGCGCCCATGAGGGCACGGTTGGCGTCGTCGTGCTCCAGGAACGGGATCATCGCGGTGGCGACCGACACCATCTGGCGCGGCGAGACGTCCATGTAGTCGACGTCGTCACCCGGGACGTAGTCGACCTCGCCGCCACGGCGGCGGACCAGGACGCGGGCCTCGGCGAACCGCAGGTCGTCGGTGAGCGTGGCGTTGGCCTGCGCGATGACGAAGCGGTCCTCCTCGTCGGCGGTCAGGTAGTCCACCTCGTCGGTGACCTGGCCGTCGACGACCTTGCGGTACGGCGTCTCGATGAAACCGAACGGGTTGATCCGGCCGTACGAGGCGAGCGAGCCGATCAGACCGATGTTCGGGCCTTCGGGCGTCTCGATCGGGCACATGCGGCCGTAGTGCGACGGGTGCACGTCGCGGACCTCGAAGCCGGCCCGCTCACGGGAGAGACCACCCGGGCCGAGGGCGTTCAGACGACGCTTGTGCGTCAGCCCCGACAGCGGGTTGTTCTGGTCCATGAACTGGGACAGCTGGCTGGTGCCGAAGAACTCCTTGATGGAGGCGACGACCGGCCGGATGTTGATCAGGGTCTGCGGCGTGATCGCCTCGACGTCCTGGGTGGTCATGCGCTCGCGCACGACGCGCTCCATACGGGCGAGACCCGTACGGACCTGGTTCTGGATCAGCTCGCCGACGTTGCGGATGCGGCGGTTGCCGAAGTGGTCGATGTCGTCGGTCTCGACGACGATCTCCCGGCCCGACTCGCCGACCGTCTCGGTCTCACCGGCGTGCAGCTTCACCAGGTACTTGATGGTGGCGATGATGTCGTCGGTGGTGAGCACGCCGGCGTCCAGCGGCTCGTCCGCGCCGAGCTTCTTGTTCACCTTGTAGCGGCCGACCTTGGCGAGGTCGTAGCGCTTCGGGTTGAAGTAGAGGTTCTCGAGCAGCGTCTGCGCGGCCTCACGCGTGGGCGGCTCGCCCGGACGCAGCTTGCGGTAGATGTCGAGCAGCGCGTCGTCCTGGCCCTGGGTGTGGTCCTTCTCCAGGGTGGCGCGCATGGACTCGTACTCGCCGAACTCCTCCAGGATCTGCTCGGTGGTCCAACCGAGGGCCTTGAGGAGGACGGTCACGGACTGCTTGCGCTTGCGGTCGATGCGCACACCGACCATGTCGCGCTTGTCGATCTCCATCTCCAGCCAGGCACCCCGGGACGGGATGATCTTGGCGGAGAAGATGTCCTTGTCGGACGTCTTGTCGATGGAGGAGTCGAAGTAGACGCCGGGCGAACGGACCAGCTGCGAGACCACGACACGCTCGGTGCCGTTGATGACGAAGGTGCCCTTGTTCGTCATGAGCGGGAAGTCGCCCATGAAGACCGTCTGGGACTTGATCTCGCCGGTCTCGTTGTTGGTGAACTCGGCGGTGACGAAGAGCGGGGCCGCGTACGTGAAGTCACGGTCCTTGCACTCGTCGATGCTGTTCTTCGGGGGCTCGAAGCGGTGGTCGCGGAAGGTCAGCGACATCGACCCGGAGAAGTCCTCGATCGGGGAGATCTCCTCGAAGATCTCCTCCAGACCGGACTTCGTGGGGACGTCCTGACCGGACTCCAGAGCCGACTCGACGCGAGCCTTCCAGGCGTCGTTGCCGAGGAGCCAGTCGAAGCTCTCGGTTTGCAGCGCGAGAAGGTTCGGAACCTCGAGGGGCTCCTTGATCTTTGCAAAGGAGATGCGCAGCGGGGCGGTGCTGGCAGCGTTGTTCGTATTCGCGGTCGAGGCATTGCGCGAGGCGGCCAAGAGGGGGTCCTTCCGAGGGCTCGGACTCACTACGCGCGTACCGGCCCCTCTTCCTTGCACGGAGACAGGGGGCGTCTGATGTGGCTGAAGAGCCAGGTCAGACATGCTCTGGTCGTCAGTGCTCGGGCGAGGGCAGACCCCTGGTGACGGGCAGGGGGCAGCTAACAGGCAGCGCAAAGGGTCAGTGTAGCCACTTGGCTCACTGATGTCCAGTGCGGTTCTCGGGGACCGTGTTCGCTCCTCGTTGTTCTCACCACCTGTGCGGCAAGGCCTCGCCCTCAACGCACCCAGATACTGCCCTCTTCGCCGTCGATCCATGCCTCGGATTCGGATCCTTGTGACGACGCCCTGAGAATTGCGCGCTGCGTGCGGTTCGTCAAGGCCCCCCTTGCCCAAACCGGTTGTCGCCAGGGGGCTCTCAGGGCCCCGGCGACGGCACGACGAAGATCACCCTACTCTTCACCGTCACACGTGCAAGGCGACCGCCGCCGGACCCCGGATACGCCGAAGAGCGACCACCCGGATGGATGATCGCTCTTCGGTGCTACGGCGTTACAGACCCTGACGGATCCGTGGGGCCGGTGCGGTCTTACTTGACCTCGACGGTGGCGCCGGCGCCCTCGAGGGACTCCTTGGCCTTGTCGGCGGCGTCCTTGGCGACCTTCTCGAGGACGGGCTTCGGGGCGCCGTCCACGAGGTCCTTGGCCTCCTTCAGACCCAGGGAGGTCAGCTCGCGCACGACCTTGATGACCTGGATCTTCTTGTCGCCGGCACCGGTGAGGATGACGTCGAACTCGTCCTTCTCCTCGGGGGCCTCGGCGCCACCGGCGGCGGCACCGCCACCGGCGACGACGACCGGGGCGGCCGCGGCGGCGGTGACGTCGAACTTCTCCTCGAAGGCCTTCACGAACTCGGAGAGCTCGATGAGGGTCATCTCCTCGAACTGGGCGAGCAGGTCGTCCTGGCTGAGCTTCGCCATGATGGCGGTCCTTCCACTAATTCGGCAGGTGCCGGATGTACGGGGTGTGGCGGGCGTACGTCGGCCCGCTGCGACCCGCGCCGCGCTCAGGCGGCCCGGATCAGAAAGCGAGCCGAGTTACTCGGCACCGCCCTGCTCGCCCTGCTTGGCACGGAGCGCGTCCACGGTGCGGACGAGCTTCGAGGGCAGCGCCTGGAAGACGGAGGCAGCCTGGGACTGCTTCGCCTTGAAGGCACCGGCCAGCTTGGAGAGCAGAACCTCGCGGGACTCGAGGTCCGCAAGCTTCTTGATCTCGTCGGCGGTCATCGCCTTGCCGTCAAGGACACCGCCCTTGATGACGAGATTCGGGTTGTCCTTGGCGAAGTCGCGCAGACCCTTCGCCGACTCCACCGGGTCACCGGTGACGAAGGCGACGGCCGTCGGACCAGCGAAGAGCTGGTCGTCGAGCGTGATCCCGGCCTCGTTGGCCGCAATCTTGGTCAGCGTGTTCTTCACCACGGCGTACTGGGCGTTCTCACCGAGCGACCGGCGCAGCGTCTTGAGCTGCGCCACGGTGAGACCGCGGTACTCGGTCAGCACGGCGGCGTTGGAGCTGCGGAACTTGTCCGTCAGCTCGGCAACCGCGGCAGCCTTCTCGGGCGTCGCCATAGAGCCTCGGCCTCCTTCCGGGTGATTCTGACCGCGCGGACCCGAAGGAGGACTGGGGAAAACGAAACGCCCCGGCGCAGGCGCACGGGGCGTGGCTCGACCGTCGGCCACCGCACGGGGCGGGGACTTCCGGGAGCTTCATCCACAGTCACCTGCGCGGGTCGTCCGCAGTTCAGCGGATCCTTCGGCCACCGTGCCTCTTTCGAACACACGGCAACGACCAGCGGTCTTTGGCTTCTGTGGAAGCGTACGTGAACGGGGCAGTGTCAAGCAAATCCGCCCCCGCGGCGACCCGGGCGGTCCGGGACGGCGCCTCAGCCCTGCTGGGCCTCCTTCATCATCTCGGCCAGGTCGGCGACCTCCGCGGCCGGCGGCGCGGTGACCTTCACCGGCTCGTTGACGCCGAGGAAGGTGAAGGTCATGTCCAGCGGGCCCTTGTCCGCGTCGGCCTTCATCCGGAACTGCTTGGTCTGGTCGTCGCCGTCGACCCACATGTCCATGGAGAGCTTGTCGACGCCCATCTTCTCGTACTGCTCCAGGCTCTTCTTGCGCTTCTCCCGGGTGGCCTCGTCCTCGTCCCCGATGGACTTCTCCAGGTCGGCGAGGGTGACCGTGCCCTTGTAGTGGGTGGTCTCCACGCCGTCGACGGTCTCGGTGCCGACCTTCTCGACGTCCTTGGCCCCGGTGAGGAAGGTGGACTCGGTCGCCGGGTTCTTGTCGGCCTGGGAGGCGCCGCCCAGCTGGTTCAGCTCCTCGTCGGCGCCGAGCGCGGACAGGTCGAACTTCATCCAGCGCTTGCCGTCCATCTCCTTGGCCGCCTCGGGGGTGCCGCCGATGTACATGGCCTTGTCGACGAGCCGGATCTCCGCGGTCCCCTCGGCGCCCTGGTCGAGGGCCGTCATCTTCATGCTCATCGCGAGCGTCGGCTTGATCTGCATCTGGGCCTCGGCCTCGATCCGGCCCTCCTCGGGGACCTGGCCCTTCAGGCGGTAGTGGAGGGAGTCGATCTCCTCCGTGTTCTTCGCCGCCTTGGCGACGGCGGCCGCGGGCGTCATCTCGGGGGACTCGGAGGCCTTGTCCTCCTTGGAACAGCCCACCGCGCCGGCGGCGAGCAGCAGGGCGGCGAGTCCGGCGCCGACGGGCACACGTACGGAAGTCTTCATCGATATCCCCCCACGGGATTCAAGGAGCCCACCGGAGCGTGCGGGGGGTACACAGGGGACGCACCGCCGCTCCACAGCTTTTTTGCAGTTCTTTGAAGCAAGGACGTGAGCTTAGCCGAAACGGTTCGAACGATCTTGTGGTTTCTCCCCCGGTCCCTACCGGTCCGGTCTCCCGGTCCCGCCCGTCCCGGTCCGGCCTAGCGTCCCTGTGTCGCCAGCAGTTCCTTGAAGTCCGCGGTGTCCGCGGCCGGCGGGCGTGCGGCGGAGACCGTGACGCCGTAGTCGCTGTAGTAGGCGGTCTGGGTCAGCTCGCCGGTCTTCGTGCGTCCCCGCTCGACCTTCTTGACCAGCAGGTTCCGGTCGTCGACCCAGATGTCGACGGTCTGGGCGGTCTCTCCGCCCACCGTGCCGGACCAGTGCGTGGTGCGCCGGCCGCGCGTCGTCTCCTCGCCCACCCTGCGCACGTCCGAGGCCGTCAGCAGCAGCTTCACCGCCTGGTTCGGCGTGGTGTTGCGCATCTGGTCGGCGAATCCGGCGCCCGCACCGCCTTCGAGGTCCTCCAGGTCCTCGTACACGTACTTGATCCAGTGCCGGCCGTCCAGCCGCTCGGCGAACTCGTCGCCCATCCTGGCGTAGTAGGCGTCGGGCAGGTACCGGGCCTCCATCGCGGTGGTGCCGAGGCGGCGCATGGTCTCGGCGGTCGTGCCGCCCGTGTAGGTGATCGTCAGGGTGCCGGTGAGGCCGTCGTCGCGCCAGCCGAGGGCGCCCGCGGCCTCCAGGGACAGCTCGCGGCCCATCACGGTGGTGGACTCCACCCGCGCCGAACCGGCCCGTCCGGTGGCCCGCTCGACGGCCCGCAGGGCGTCCGCCGACGGGCCGGTGGCGGCCGGGGCGCGGGAGGAGGGCGCGGCGGAGCCGGGTGGGGTGGAGGCGGGCCGCGGGGACGCGGGCCGCTCGTCGGCGGTGCACGCGGTGGCGCACGTCAGCACGGCCGACACCGCGACCGAGACGACCGTACGGCGTGCCGTCATGCCCGTCATCCGCCCACCCACCCCTTGCGCCCCGTACGGCTCCCACGCCTCGTGCGCGGGTCCGCAGTCCGCACGCTAGCCCAGGGCGCCGGAAAAGGGGACGGGGCGAAAGGGACGGGCCCCGCACCTCGGAAGGTGCGGGGCCCGTGAACCGGTGGGGCGAGCTGCTCGCTCAGACCGCGGCCGGGTCCTCCTCGACGAGGAGGTTGCGGGTGCGGTTGGAGTCGAGCGGAATGCCGGGGCCCATCGTGGTGCTGATGGCGGCCTTCTTGATGTAGCGGCCCTTGGCGGCGGACGGCTTCAGACGGAGGATCTCCTCCAGCGCCGCGCCGTAGTTCTCCACCAGCTTGGTGTCGTCGAACGACGTCTTGCCGATGATGAAGTGCAGGTTCGAGTGCTTGTCGACGCGGAACTCGATCTTGCCGCCCTTGATGTCGTTGACAGCCTTGGCGACGTCCGGGGTCACGGTGCCGGTCTTGGGGTTCGGCATGAGACCACGGGGACCGAGCACGCGGCCGAGGCGGCCGACCTTGCCCATGAGGTCCGGGGTGGCGACGACGGCGTCGAAGTCCAGACGCCCCTTCGACACCTCGTCGATCAGCTCGTCGGCGCCGACGATGTCGGCGCCCGCGGCACGCGCGGCCTCGGCACGGTCACCGGTCGCGAAGACCAGGACCCGGGCGGTCTTACCGGTGCCGTGCGGGAGGTTCACGGTGCCACGGACCATCTGGT
Organism: Streptomyces hyderabadensis; assembly: GCF_020404845.1. Lineage (GTDB taxonomy): Bacteria > Actinomycetota > Actinomycetes > Streptomycetales > Streptomycetaceae > Streptomyces > Streptomyces hyderabadensis. The sequence continues at coordinate 20,869 of NZ_JAIOJZ010000079.1, forward strand.
CCGCCTTGCGCGGGTCGACACCCAGACGGAAGGCGACCTCGACGGTGCCGTCGAACTTCGAGGTGGAGGTCTCCTTGGCGAGACGGACGGCCTCGAGCGGGGCGTAGAGCTTGTCCCGGTCGATCTTGGCGTCCGCAGCGCGGAGAGACTTGCTGCGCTTGCTCACTACTGCTCCTGGTGGCTTCTGAGGAGTCGTGGTGCGGGCCGAGCAGGCCCTGCCACTACTGCTTTTGGTTACGGGGTGGAGGTCAGCCCTCGACCGTGACGCCCATGGAACGGGCGGTACCGGCGATGATCTTCTCCGCCTGGTCCAGGTCGTTGGCGTTGAGGTCGGGCATCTTGGTGGTGGCGATCTCACGGACCTGGTCACGCGTGATCTTCGCGACCTTGGTCTTGTGCGGCTCGCCGGAGCCCTTCTCCACGCCCGCGGCCTTGAGGATCATCTTGGCGGCCGGCGGCGTCTTGGTGATGAAGGTGAAGGAGCGGTCCTCGTAGACCGTGATCTCCACCGGGATGACCCAGCCGCGCTGCGACTCGGTCGCGGCGTTGTAGGCCTTGCAGAACTCCATGATGTTGACGCCGTGCTGACCCAGCGCGGGGCCGACCGGCGGAGCCGGGTTCGCGGCACCGGCCTGGATCTGGAGCTTGATGAGCCCCGTGACCTTCTTCTTCTTGGGAGGCATAGCTCTCCGGGTCCTTTCGATTCGGGTCCTGCCGGCGTCCGGGAGCTACCCGGACACAGGCATACCGCACAACGATAACGGGTATAGATGCGCGGCCAAAAACCGAGCAGGTCAGGCAGTCCCCGAGGGCCCTGCCTGACCTGCGCGGAAGCGTACGTCCGAGAAGAACTAGTTCTTCTGGATCTGGTCGAAGCTCAGCTCGACCGGGGTCTCGCGGCCGAAGATCTCGACGAGGCCCTTGACCTTCTTCGAGTCGGCGTTGATCTCGTTGATCGTGGCCTGGAGGGTGGCGAAGGGGCCGTCGGTGACGGTGACCGAGTCGCCGACCTCGAAGTCCAGCACCTGGACCTCGACCTTGCGCTGCGGGGCCGGCTTGCCCTCGGCCTCGGCGGCCTCGCGGGCGGCCTTCTCCTCGGCCTCCGGGGCGAGCATCTTGACGATCTCGTCCAGGGTCAGCGGGTACGGGTCGTAGGCGTTGCCGACGAAGCCGGTGACGCCCGGGGTGTTGCGGACGACGCCCCAGGACTCGTTGGTGAGGTCCATGCGGACCAGGACGTAACCCGGCAGCTTGTTCTGGCGGATCGTCTTGCGGTCGCCGTTCTTGATCTGGACGACCTCTTCCTGCGGCACCTCGGCCTGGAAGATGTAGTCCTCGACGTTGAGCGAGACGGCGCGCTGTTCGAGGTTGGTCTTCACGCGGTTCTCGTAACCGGCGTAGGTGTGGATGACGTACCACTCGCCGGGCAGGACGCGCAGTTCCTGGCGGAGCTTCTCGATCGGGTCGAGGTCGGGCTCCTCGGACTCGGGCTCGGCCTCGGCCTCGGCGGCTTCGGCTTCGGCTCCGGTCTCGTCGGCCGCCTCGGCGGTCTCGTCCGCCTCCGCGTCCTCGTCCGTCTCCGCGACGACCGTGTCGTCGGCAGCCTCGGCCTCGACGGAGGCCTCGGTGTCCTCGTTGTCGGCGCCCTCGACGGTGCCGAGCTCGTCCTCGACGGACTCGACCGGCTCGATGGCGTCGTTCACGTTCGGGTCAGACACTGTGGCTGCTTCTTCCTGGATACATAGGGGTGGAACACGCGAAAGGGGCGCCGGGTACCTCGGCGCCCTTCGCTCTCGGCTCAGCCGAAGACGTACTTGGCGGCGTGAGAGAAGCCATAGTCAATCAGAGTCACCAGGCCGATCATGATGACCACGAAGATGATCACCACGGTGGTGTACGTCGTCAGCTGGTTGCGGCTGGGCCAGACGACCTTGCGCAGCTCCGCGACGATCTGGCGGTAGAAGAGCGCGAGCCGCTTCAGCGGGCCCTTCTTGCCTCGCTTGCCGCCCTTGCGGGACTTCTTCTTGGAGTCCGGCGCCTCGTCCTGGGCATCAGGCATGTCGATGGAGCCCACGGCGTCCGTCACTCGTCCTCACCTGATTCCGGGTCGTGGCCGTGCCGCGCCCGGTTGGAGCCGCACGGCGGTGCATTGCTGTACGTACATGCGCACACATCCTGGCGATGGTGTGTGTAGCAGGGCCGGAGGGACTTGAACCCCCAACCGCTGGTTTTGGAGACCAGTGCTCTACCAATTGAGCTACGACCCTTTGTTCGTCCCCCAACGTACCGCATCCGCCCGGATGCTTGGTGTGCACCGGGTGATCGCGGACCGCTGAAGGCCAACGAGGTGAGAGTGTACGTGCTCCCGGGCCGGGCGTCGAACAGAAAGCACGTCCGGACTGATGTTCAGGCCGTGGACCGGACTGGCGTTCAGGGCGTGGACCCGTGCGGTTCAGTCCGTGAAACCCCTGTGCCCGGGAGGTTTCCGGTCTGGAACGATGGGGCCATGAGCGCTGCAACCCCTCCCACCGAGCGCCGGGTCTCCGCCCGAGTCGGCGCGATCTCCGAGTCCGCGACCCTCGCCGTGGACGCCAAGGCCAAGGCCCTCAAGGCCGCCGGGCGTCCCGTGATCGGCTTCGGCGCGGGCGAGCCCGACTTCCCGACGCCGGACTACATCGTCGAGGCCGCCGTCGAGGCGTGCAAGAACCCGAAGTACCACCGCTACACGCCGGCCGGCGGCCTGCCCGAGCTGAAGGCCGCCATCGCCGCGAAGACGCTGCGCGACTCCGGCTACGAGGTCGACCCGTCGCAGGTCCTGGTCACCAACGGCGGCAAGCAGGCCATCTACGAGGCGTTCGCCGCGATCCTCGACCCGGGCGACGAGGTCATCGTCCCGGCGCCGTACTGGACGACGTACCCCGAGTCGATCCGGCTGGCCGGCGGTGTCCCGGTCGATGTGGTCGCCGACGAGACGACCGGCTACCGGGTGACGGTGGAGCAGCTGGAGGCGGCGCGCACCGAGAAGACCAAGGTCGTCCTGTTCGTGTCGCCGTCGAACCCGACGGGCGCGGTGTACAGCGAGGCCGAGACCGAGGCGATCGGCAAGTGGGCCGTCGAGCACGGCCTGTGGGTGCTGACCGACGAGATCTACGAGCACCTGGTCTACGGCGACGCCGTCTCGGTGTCCCTGCCGGCCCTGCTGCCCGAGCTGCGCGATAAGTGCATCGTGGTCAACGGTGTGGCGAAGACCTACGCGATGACCGGCTGGCGGGTCGGGTGGGTCATCGGCCCCAAGGACGTCGTCAAGGCCGCGACCAACCTCCAGTCGCACGCCACGTCCAACGTGTCCAACGTGTCCCAGGCGGCGGCGCTGGCTGCGGTCTCCGGGGACCTGGAGGCGGTGGCGAAGATGCGGGAGGCCTTCGACCGGCGCCGCCAGACCATCGTGCGGATGCTCAACGAGATCGACGGCGTGGTGTGCCCGGAGCCGGAGGGCGCGTTCTACGCCTACCCGTCGGTGAAGGCGCTGCTCGGCAAGGAGATCCGCGGCAAGCGGCCGCAGGACTCGGTCGAGCTGGCCGCGCTCATCCTGGAGGAGGCCGAGGTCGCGGTGGTGCCGGGTGAGGCGTTCGGCACGCCGGGGTACCTGCGGCTGTCGTACGCGCTCGGGGACGAGGACCTGGTCGAGGGCGTGAGCCGGATCCAGAAGCTGCTGGCGGAGGCGCGGGACTGACCGGTCCCGTTGTCCCGCGGGGCCACCCCTCAACGTTGAGGGGTGGCCCTGTTTGTTTGTGCGAGCAAGACCACGTACGGGGAAAGTGCTGTCGGGCCGGGCGTGTCGTGCGGCAGGATCACTGGATGGAGCGTGTACGTGATGTCTCTGAACTGCCCAAGGCCCATCTCCACCTGCACTTCACCGGGTCGATGCGGCCCACCACCCTGCTGGAACTGGCCGACAAGCACGGTGTGCGGCTGCCCGAGACGCTGACCGAGGCACTGGGGCGCGGCGAGTCGCCGAAGCTGCGGGCGACGGACGAGCGGGGGTGGTTCCGCTTCCAGCGGCTGTACGACGCGGCGCGGTCGTGCCTGCAGACGCCGGAGGACATTCAGCGGCTGGTGCGGGAGGCCGCGGAGGAGGACCTGCGGGACGGGTCGGGGTGGCTGGAGATCCAGGTCGATCCGACCTCGTACGCGCCGCGGCTGGGCGGGCTGATCCCGGCGTTGGAGATCATCCTGGACGCGGTGGAGACGACCGTGCGGGACACCGGGATCGGGATGCGGGTGCTGGTCGCCGCGAACCGGATGAAGCATCCGCTGGACGCGCGGACGCTGGCGCGGCTCGCGGTGCGGTACGCGGAGCGGGGCGTGGTCGGTTTCGGGCTCTCGAACGACGAACGGCGCGGGATGGCGCGGGACTTCGACCGGGCGTTCGCGATCGCGCGGGACGGGGGGCTGCTGAGTGCGCCGCACGGGGGTGAGCTGACCGGTCCGGCGTCGGTGCGGGACTGCCTGGACGACCTGGAGGCGGACCGGATCGGGCACGGGGTGCGGGCGGCGGAGGATCCCCGGCTGCTGAAGCGGCTGGCGGACCGGCAGGTGACGTGCGAGGTGTGCCCGGCGTCGAACGTCGCCCTGGGGGTGTACGAGAAGCCGGAGGACGTGCCGCTGCGGACGCTGTTCGAGGCGGGGGTGCCGATGGCGCTGGGCGCGGACGATCCGCTGCTGTTCGGGGCGCGGCTGGCCGCCCAGTACGAGATCGCGCGCGAGCACCACGGGTTCACGGACGCGGAGCTGGCGGAGCTGGCCCGCCAGTCGGTGCGGGGGTCGGCGGCTCCCGAGGACGTGAAGGCGCGACTGCTGGCGGGGGTGGACGACTGGCTTGCGGCGTAGGGGCGGCGGGGGGCAGGGTGCCTGCGGCGCCTGTGCGGCTGCGGTGGGGGTGCGCGTA
>NZ_JAIOJZ010000008.1 GCF_020404845.1 Streptomyces hyderabadensis
GCAGGCGGGCGACGGCCGCGTTGTACGGCTCGGGTGTCTCCCAGTACATGGAGTGCGGGGCGCCGGGGACGATTTCCAGGTGCGAGCCGGGCAGCAGTTCGTGGGCGCGGGTGACGGTCTTGACGCCGAGTACGGCGTCCCGCTCGCCGGCGAGGAAGGCGATCCTGACGCCGGAGGCCTGGATCTCCTCCAGCGAGGGACCGTTGGTGTCGAGGTTGCGCAGGTCCTGCATCCGGGCGACGTTGAAGGTGCCCATCTGCTGGAAGAGGAAGGTGAGGTCGGCGCGCCGCTGCTGGAACGACGTGGTCAGCAGGCGGTCGATCACCGGGAGCTTGACGGCCTCGGCGCGGTCGGCGGCGGCCAGTTCCCGCAGCTCGGGGTGGCTGATGCCGCCGAGGGAGTGGCCGAGGACGACGCTGCTGACCCGCTCGGGCCGCAGCAGACCGGCGCGGAGCGCGGCGACCGAGCCGATGGACTGGCCGACCAGCATGACGTCGGTGAGGTCCTCGGCCTCCAGGACCGCGACGACGTCGCCGGGGAAGTCCTGGCCGTCGAACTCGGGCATGGAGCTGTCGGACCTGCCGAAGCCGCGCAGGTCGAGCGTGACGACGGTGAACTCCTCGCGCAGGGCGGCGACCTGCTGCCACCAGGCGGCGTGGTGGCCGCCGCTGCCGTGCACGAACAGGATCGCCGGACCGCTGCCGTGGCGCTCGTAGTAGAGGGAGGTGCCGTCGGAGTCGGCGTAGGGCATGACAGGTAACTCCTCAGCGAGCGTGCTCAGTTGGGGCGCTTGGCGTGGTGGACCAGCTCGATCATGGTGTGGTCGGGGTCGTGGATGTAGCAGAACTTGGACTGGTTCTCGGGGCGCTGGATCGGCCGGGTGTGCCGGATGCCCAGCTCCCCCAGGTGGGCGAGGAAGTCGTCCCAGTCGTCGACCTCGACGGCGAAGTGGTAGGGCGCCATGCGCTCCATCTCCTCGACCGGTGTGAAGTGCAGGTCGAAGTTGCCCCGGGTCATCAGCACCACGCGGGTGTTGGACTTGGGCGTGATCCGCTTCATGCCGAAGACCTTGGCGTACCAGGCGGCGGTCCGGTCGGGGTCGGTGGTGGGGAAGTTGACGTGGTGGATGTAGCGGGGTTCCGCGCTCATGAGTGATTCCCTTCCAGGAGTACGGGGTTGGACAGCACACCGATGCCGTCGATCTCGACCTCCACGGTGTCGCCGGGTTCGAGGTGGCAGGTGGACTCGGCACCCATCCACAGCACGTCGCCGGGGTGCATGGTGAGGTGCTTGGTGATCTCGACGATGTAGGCGTAGGGGTCGAAGACCATGTCGCCGGTCGGGAACCGGGCCCGCTCGGCGCCGTTAACGCGGAGCGTGGTGGTACCGGCGAGGGCGTCGGCGTCGGTCTCGATCCAGGGGCCCATCGGCTTGAAGGTGTCGCTGTTCTTGCTGCGCCAGAAGGTGCGGTCCTGGTGCTGCCAGGTGCGCGCGCTGATGTCGTTCCCGATGGTCCAGCCGAAGATCGCCTCGCGGGCCTCGGCGCGGGTGGCGCGGCGCAGGGTGCGGCCGATGACGGCGACGAGTTCGGGCTCGGCCTCGAAGCGGCCGGTGACGGCGGCCGGTTTGACGATGGGCGAGAGGTGGCCGGTGAGGGCGTTGTTGGCCCGGTAGCCGACCTCGGGGCGCTCGGGTGTGGCGGCCTTGGCGTGGGCGATGTGCCGGGGGTAGTTCATGCCGACGGCGTAGAAGACGGGCGGCACGACGGGCGGCAGCCAGTGGGCGTCGGCGCGCGGCACCGTGCCGATGACGTCGGGGGCGGTGGGGCCTTCGAGCGGGGAGCCGGAGAGCAGGTGGACGTCCCGCTCCCCCACCCGGCCCCAGACCGCCCGCCCGCCGACCGAGAGGCGTGCGTACCTCATGGCGCCAGCAGGTGGGAGACGCGCTTGGTGATCAGGTAGGCGTCCAGGGCCTCGGGGCCGCCCTCGCGGCCGTAGCCGCTGTCCTTGACGCCGCCGGAGGGGGCCTCGTGGACGGAGCCGCCGCAGTGGTTGATCGAGAGGATGCCGGCCTCCAGCTCGGCGGAGAGCCGCTCGGCGGTCGCGGCGGAGTCGGTGAACCCGTAGGCGGCCAGTCCGTACGGCAGCGCGTTGGCGGTGGCGAGGGCGTCGTCGAGATCGGTGAACGGCATGATCGGAGCCAGCGGCCCGAACGGCTCCTCGGACAGCAGCTGTGCGTCGTCGGGTACGTCGGTGAGGACGGTCGGCGCGAAGTAGTGGCCGGGCCGGTCGGGGCGCTCGCCGCCGGTGAGGATCTTGGCGCCGCGGTCGACGGCGTCGGCGGTGAGCCGCTCCATGGCCGCCAGGCGGCGCTCGTTGGCGAGCGGGCCCATGGTGGTGCCCTCGTCCAGGCCGTTGCCGACGACGACCGCCTCGGCGGACCTGACGAACTCGGCGGTGAACTCGGCGACGATCGACTCGTGGACGAGGAACCGGCTGGGCGAGGTGCACACCTGCCCGGCGTTGGCCCATTTGGCGCGGGCCGCCCTGCGGGCCGTCGTCACGGGGTCGGCGTCCGCGCACACGATCACCGGCGCGTGGCCGCCCAGTTCCATCAGGGAGGGCTTCATGACCTCGCCCGCCCGGGCCGCGAGGAGCTTGCCGACGGGGACGGAGCCGGTGAAGGCGACCAGGCGGGTGACCGGGGAGGAGATGAGGCGTTCGGAGACCTCTGCGGGGTCGCCGAAGACGAGGTTGAGGACGCCGGGCGGCAGTCCCGCGTCGGCGTAGCAGCGGACCAGTTCCGCGGCCGTGGCCGGGGTCTCCTCGGAGGCCTTGACGACCAGCGAGCAGCCGGCCGAGAGGGCCGAGGAGATCTTGCGGTTGGGCCCGCCGACGGGGAAGTTCCAGGGAACGAGGGCGGCGACCGGGCCGATCGGTTCGCGGCGCACGGTGAGCACGGTGCCGGGGTCGGTGGGGACGATGCGGCCGTAGGCGCGGCGGGCGTCGTCGGCGTGCCAGCGCAGGGTCTCGGCGGTGCGGCGGGCCTCACCGGTGGATTCGCGCAGCGGCTTGCCCTGCTCCCGGGTGGCGGTCCGGCCGATCCGCGCCGCGCGCTCGGCGATCAGGCCGGCGGCGGCGTGCAGGATGCGGGTGCGCTCGGTGACGGGGGTCGCGCGCCACACCTCGAAGCCCTCGGCGGCGGCGTCGAGAGCGCGGTCCAGGTCCGAGGCGGTGGCCAGGGGGACGTCCCCGATCACCTCCGCGGTGGCGGGGTCGACGATCGGGGCGGTGCGTCCGCTCCCGCCCTGGCACCACTCGCCCGCGATGTACATGCGGGCGGCGGGGTGGCCGTGGTCGGTGGTCATGGATGGGTGCCCTCTCAGGGATTCAGGAGGCGGGGGCGTCCTGGTCGCGGTTGGTGCGCAGGGCCCAGATGTGGTGCGGCGGGGTGGTCTCGTGGACGCGGGTCTCGTAGGTGTCGTCGACCCGGTCCATGTCGGCGGCGTACTCGACGCGCCCGCCGCAGGGGGCGTGCAGGAAGCGGAAGACGTTGGAGCCGATGGTGTGCCGGCCCAGTCTGCGGGCCTCCCGCCAGCCCCGCTCGATCATGAAGTTGCCGCCTTCGACCACGTCGTCGAAGCCGGGGACCTCGTAGGCGATGTGGTTGACCCCGGCCCGGTCGGGGCGGTGGCACAGCAGCATGGTGTGCTGGTCGTCGTCGCCGGGTGCCTGCATGAAGACACCCATGGGCTCGACCACGTCGGTGGGGCGGAAGCCGAGCAGGTCGGTGTAGAAGGCGACGGCCTCCTCCTTGCCCTCCTTGGCGATGTTGAGGGCGACGTGGCACATGCGCAGCGGGTGGGCGCGGACGACCGGGTCCAGGGCGCGGTTCCACCGGTTGACGCTGCCCAGGGTGTTGGCGGGGCGCGGTTGGACGGCCGGCCGCCTGGGCCTGGCGAGGGTGAGGCCGACGCCGAAGCCGCTGCGGTCGACGGTGTGGTGGACGCCGTCGGCGCTCTCGCGGACCTCGCGGTCCCGGCCCACGGCGGCGACCAGGCGGTCGAGTTCCTCGTGGGTGTCGACGCCCCAGACCACCTCCCGCAGGGTGGGCCCGCTCTCCACCGGGGCCGGCAGCAGCGGGCCGGGGTCGGTGTCGAGGTGGAGGGTCTGTCCGGTGCGCGTCTCGAACACCGCGTGTTCGTCGGTCCGCTCCACCTGGAAGAGGCCGAAGTCCTCGAAGAACCGCGCGCAGGTGTCGAGGTCGTCTATGCCGTAGGTGACCGATTCGATTCTCTGGATTCCCATGGGTCCTCGTTTCCGTCTCGCCCGGCGAGCGTAGGTTTGCGTGAGCGGGCGCCTCAATGGGCTGGGGCGCCCGCGGTTCGCAATCGTTTCTTGCGCCTTCGTCCGGTACTCACGGACGGATGCCGGGAATGGGATTCCGGGCGAACCAGCCGGCCAGGAAGTCCAGGAAGACGCTGACCTTGCGCGGGGTGTCCCGGCCGGGTCCGTAGATCGCGTACAGGGGCCGGTCCGGCACGGCCAGTTCCGGCAGCAGCACCTGGAGGGCGCCGGAGACGAGGTCGTCGTAGGCCGGCCGCTGGGGCAGCAGGGCGATCCCCCGGCCGTGTACGGCGGCCTTCTGCAGGGCGATGTAGGAGTTCGACGAGAAGGCGATGTTGCGGATCTTGTGCAGGGTGCTGGCGTGTCCGTGGCCGATCCGCCACACCGGGTCGTTGAGGTGCACCAGGCAGTCGTGGGCGGCCAGGTCGTTGGGGTGCGAGAGGGAGCCGTGCTGCTTGATGTACTCCTCGGACGCGCACAGGACGAACGGCAGCGAGGAGATCTTCTTCAGGCGGACGCTCGAATCCCTCAGGTCGCGGGTGTGGAAGGCGATGTCGAATCCGCTGTCCAGGAAATCGTAGGTGCGGTCGGACATTCCCCCCAGTTCGAACCGGATCTGTATTTTCGGGTGGGCGGCGGAAAACGCGGCGATGGCGTCGCCGAGATCCAGGCTGCCTATCCATTTGGGGCAGATGACGCTGAGCGTGCCTTCGGCGCGGTCGTGCAGCTGGGCGATGCCGGCGTCCTCGGCCTCGATCTCGTCCAGGATGCGGGCGGCGAATTCCGCGTAGCGCCTGCCCGGTTCGGTCAGGCTCACCGAGCGGGCGGTGCGGTTCACCAGCCGCACCCCCACCTGGCGTTCCAGTTCGGCCACGTGCCGGGACACCAGCGACCCGGACGAGCCGAGCTTCTTGGCGGCCCCGCTGAAGCTGCCCACCTGGGCGACGGTGACGAAGCTGTGCATGAGGAGCAGGCGGTCCATGTTCTTCCTCCCAAGGCCCGACGCTGAGTCGGGCGCCGGTTCCCGGTGGGGGCCCTACTTGGGGCAGTACTGGGGAGCCTCGCTCAGGTTTTCCTTGGTGACCAAGACAAGAGGAATGTCGGAGATCTTGTCAACACCCTGGTCGCCGCCGTTCTGCTCCCCCTTGTCGAGCAGCGAGACGGTGCTCTTGACCGCGGTCTGTCCGATGGTCGCCGCCGAGTTCGCGACGGTGGCGGACAGCCGGCCGTCCTTCACCGCGGCGACGCCCTCCTCGGTGCCGTTGACGGACACGATCTTCACGTCCTTGGCGCCGGCGGCGTCGAAGGCCTTGCGGACGGCGAACGCCATCTCCTCGTTGGCAACGAAGGCGTAGTCCAGGTCGGGGTGCGACTGGATCATGTTCTCGGCGACGTCCTGGGCCTTGGCGGGGTTGAACATGCCGGGCTGGTTGGCGACCACCCTCGCGGTCTTCGGCAGGGCATCCTCGAAGCCGCCGACGAGCAGGTCGGAGGCGGCGCCGGGGGCACCCGCCACCACACCGACGGTCACGTTCCTGCCACCCGCGTCCTCGGCGATCCACCCGGCGTCCATCGCGCCGACCTTCTTCAGGTCGACGACCGCGGCGCCGAGCACGTCCGCCATGTCGGAGGTGGCCACGGAGGTCAGGTAGATGGGGATGCCGGCGCTCTTGGCCTTGGCTATGTCGCCCTCGAGCGCGTCCACGTTCACGGTCTGCACGATCAGGGCGTCCACGTTGCGGGCGATCATGTCCTCGATGTTGGACAGTTCGGTCCCGGCGTCCTGCTTGGAGTTGGCCGAGTAGACCTTGGCGTCCTGTGCCTCGGCCTCCTGCTCGACCGCGCGCAGCAGACAGGTGTGGAAGTGGGTGTTGGAGCCGTTGACGAACCCGAGGGAGACCGAGCCGTCGGCGGCGCCCCCGCTGTCGTTCCCGGAGCCGCAGCCGGCCAGTACCAGGGCGGCGACGCCGGCGAGCGAGGCCGCGGCGGAGCGGCGGCGGGAGGGGGCGGTGGACTTCATGGGTCGGGCCTTTCCTGCATCGTTGAAGAGAAGGTGCGTGCGTGGAGAGAGGGTGCGTGCGTGGAGAAGGTGCGTGCCTGAACGGAAGGTGCTTGCTGGTCTGGGAGGGTGGCGGGGCCCCGCTAGTGGCCCGGGGACGACTTGCGCTGGACCTCGTTGATGATCGCCGCGACCAGCAGGACGCCGCCGGTGACGACGAGTTGGTAGTTGCTGTTGACCTGGAGCAGGTTCAGGGCGTTGGCGACCACGCCGAGCAGCACGACGCCGAACACCGTGCCGACGACGGTGCCGTGGCCGCCGGCGAGCGAGGTCCCGCCGATGACCACGGCGGCGACCGCGGTCAGCTGGGTCTGGAGACCCGCCGTGTTGGGGGCGGCGGCGCCCAGCCGGGAGAGCAGCATCAGCCCGGCGAGTCCGGCCAGCACGCCGGCGAGGGCGTACAGGGCGAGCTTGCGCGCGTTGACGTTGATGCCGCTGAGCCGGGCGACGTGCTCGTTGCCGCCCATCGCGAAGGCGTCCCGGCCGAAGGTGGTGAAGCGCATGGTCACCCCGGTCAGCGCCAGGACCAGCACCGCGACCACGGTCAGGTAGGGCACGCCGACGACCTCGTCGTTGCCGAGCGAGGACATCTTGTCGCCGATGGTGACGCTCATGCCGTCCAGGACGAGCAGGGCGACCCCGTCGAGGAGCATCGCCGAGGCGAGGGTGGCGACGAAGGGCGCGACCCGGGTGTACGTCACCACCAGCCCGTTGACCAGCCCGATCAGCGTGGCCAGGGCCAGGCAGACGACCACGACGGCGGGCGTGGACCAGCCGCCGTCGATCAGCTGGGCGCCCACGCACAGGGTGACGGCCGCGTTGCTGCCCATGGAGAAGTCCATGCCGCCCGCGGTCATCAGCAGGGTCAGTCCGGCCGCGATGACGGCGTTCACGCTGACCTGGCGCAGCACGTTGAGCAGGTTCTGCGAGGAGGTGAAGGCGTCGGCCTGGAGGGCGGTGAACACGCACACCAGGATCAGTACGACGACCAGTCCGCCGTGCGGGACGTGCAGCAGCCCGCGGGCCGTGGACCGGGACGGCGCTCGGCGTTCGGAGGGGCCGCCGGACGCGACGTCCGGGGCGGCGGAGGGGGTTTTGAGGCTCACTGCGGTTGACCTCCGAGTGCGGTCGCGACGAGTTCGTCGCGGGTGATGGCGGTGATGTCGTGCTCGCCGACCGTGCGGCCCGCGCTCACGACGACGACCCGGTCGGCCAGCCGCATGACCTCCTCGGCGGAGGAGGAGGCGAGCAGGACGGCGACTCCGCGGGCGGCGAGGTCGTCGACGAGGGTGTGGATGTCGGCCATGGCGGCGACGTCCACGCCGTTGGTGGGGTCCTCCAGGAAGCAGGCGACCGGCTCGGTCTCCAGCCACTTGCCGAGCAGCACCTTCTGCTGGTTGCCGCCGGACAGGGAGCCGACCGGCGGGTTGCCGCTCAGCGCGACGACGCCGTAGGCGTCCCGGACCGGGGCGGCGCGGCGGGCCAGGTCGGCGCTGCGGTGCAGCCGGCGCCGGGCGAAGCGGTCGCCGGCCAGCATCAGGTTCTCGTCCACGGTCATGCTCTGGACCAGGCCGAGCGAGCGGCGGTCCCCGGTGACGCAGCGCAGCCCGCCGGCGAGCGCGGCGCCCACCCGGCCCGGGGGCACCGGCCGGCCGTCGACGAGGACCTCGCCGGCGTCGGGGCGCACCCGTCCGGAGAGCAGGTCGAAGAGCCGCGACTGCGCGTCCCCGGCGGGCCCGAGGACGGCGACGATCTCGCCCTTGCGCACCTCGACGGTGAAGTCGCGGACGGCGTGGCCGTGGCTGAGCCCGCGGACGGCGAGTCCGGGTTCGTCCCGGGGTGCGGGGCGCTCGGGGCGGCGCGAGACGACGTCCCGGCCGACCATGTCGCGGACCAGCGCGGCCGGGTCGGTCTCCGCGGCCGGGGCGCTGCGCACCAGGCCGCCGTCGCGCAGCACGGTGACCCGGTCGGCGACGGACATGACCTCGTCGATGTAGTGGGAGATGTAGACGACGGCGACGCCCTCGTCGCGCAGCCTGCGCACCAGGGCGCGGACCTGTCCCGCGTCCCTGGCGCTGAGGCAGGCGGTGGGCTCGTCCAGGATGAGCACCCGGCCGCCGCGCCGGACCTCGCGCGCCACCTCGACCATGGTCTGCTCGGCGACGGTGAGGGAGCCCGCGACCCGCTGGACGTCGATGTCGATGCCGAGGCCGGACAGGGCGGCGCCGGCCCGGGCGCGGACGGCCTTCCAGTCGACGGCGCCGAAGCGCCGGGTCGGCAGGTCGCCCAGCATGATGTTCTCGGCGACGGTCAGGCCCATGGCCAGTTCGCGGCGCTGCGGCACCGAGGAGACGCCGAGCCCGCGGGCCCTGCGCACGTTCAGTCCGGTGTGCCGGTGCCCGTCCACCTCGATGGTGCCGCCGTCGGGCTGGTGCACGCCGCACAGCACCTGGACGAGGGTGGACTTGCCGGCGCCGTTCATGCCCATCAGGGCGTGTATCTCCCCGGGGTACAGGTCGAGGTCGACGCCTTTGAGCGCGGCCGCTCCGCCGAAGCTCTTGGTGACGCCGCGCACGCGGACCACGGGGCCGGTCGTCGTGGCGGGCGAGGTCACGGCCGCGGCCCGTCGGTCTCGGTGCGGACCCGGCCGTAGCCGCGGACGTCGGGGAAGGGGGGTTCCTTGTCGGGCTGGAGGTCCACCTGGAAGGTGTTGAGGCACATGCCGAGCATGGTGAAGTTGCCGAGGGCGCCGATGGTGTCGACCAGGCCCTTGTTGCCGAAGTGGCGCTGCGCCGCGGCGAAGGTGGCGTCGCTGACGAAGTGCTCTTCCAGGATCTCCTTGCAGAACTGGTAGAACGCCTGGTCGGCCTCGTTGTCGAAGACCGCCTCGCGCTTCTCGGCGATGGCCTTGACTGCGGCCTCGGGGACCCCGGCCTCGATCGCCTGGTGCACGTGCGCGTTCCAGGAGTACTGCGCGTCCCAGTTGCGGGCCGCCATGAGCAGTGACAGCTCCCGCAGGTGCTTGGGCAGCCCGCAGTCGAAGCGGGCGAACGCGCCGAGGGACTCTGCCCGTTCGCACATCTCGGGGCTGTGCAGCCACACCCGGAAGGGGCCGCGGACCGCGCCGCGGCGGCCGGCGATCCGGGCGGCCAGCTCCTGCTGGCGCGGGTCCATTTCCTCTTCGGTGAGAACGGGGAGCCTCATCTGGCCGATACCTGCCTTTTCTTTCCGGCGCGTTACCGCAACAAGACGGAGGAGCCGTGCGGTGTCGGTGACGGTACAGCCGGGCGGAGAAGGCTCACCCCTCTCGGACTGCAACGTAAACCTGCACGCCGGAGGGCACCGTTTCGGATCGGCGCGACCTAACGTCGGTCGTCGCGACCCGTGCGCGACCCGCGCGAGAAGTGCGCGGGACACAGTGGAGTGGAGAGGAATCCGGGATGACCACCATCATCAAGGCCGCGTCCGTGCCCCTGCTCGACCGGGGCGGGGCCGTCGTGACGACACCCCTGATCACCACGCCGTCGGCGGGCGGCGAGAACCTGATCACGAGTGGCATGAGCGTGTACCCGGTGGGCTCCGGGGCGCCGTTGCACTCGCACAACTGCGACGAGCACGTGACGGTCCTCGAAGGGGACGCGGAGGTGTGGGTCGACGGCGAGGTGACGAAGCTGGAGCGGTTCGACACCACGTACATCCCCTCCCCCGTCCCCCACCTGTTCCGCAACGTGGGCGACACGCCGCTGCGCATCCTGTGGGTGTACTCCTCGGGCCATGTGACGCGGACGTTCACCGAGACGGGCCGGACGGTGGAGCACCTGTCGCCGGCCGACCAGATGGGCTGATCACATCGCGAGACGCCTTTGCGTCACGCCGCCCACCAGGCGTTACCTCGCACGGTGCGAACCGAAAGAACCGCGAACAACGAACGTGCCGAACATCCCGGTGAGGACGTCACCGGCGACCGCTCCGCGCGGCGTGCCGTGACCGTCTTCCCGGTCCTCGTCCTGCTGGCCGGCGCCCTCGGGCTGCTGCTCCCCGGGAGTTTCACCGGGTGGAGCGAGGCGGTGCCGTACCTGCTGGGCGTCGTGATGTTCTGCATGGGCATCACCATGACCCCGGAGGACTTCCACGGGGTCGTGCGGCGTCCCTGGGCGGTCGCGCTGGGGCTCGTCGCCCACTACGTCATCATGCCGGGCCTCGGCTGGGCGATCGCCCACCTGCTCGATCTGCCGCCGCAGCTCGCCGCCGGCGTCATCCTGGTGGGCTGCGCGCCCAGCGGCACGGCCTCCAACGTGGTGACCTACCTGGCCCGCGGCGACGTCGCGCTGTCCGTCTCCGTCGCGACCGTCTCCACGCTGGTCGCCCCGCTGGTCACCCCGCCGCTGACGCTGCTGCTGGCCGGCGAGTACCTCCCGGTGGACGCCGGGTCCATGGTCACCGACATCCTCAAGACGGTGCTGCTGCCGGTCCTCGCGGGCGTCGTCGTACGGCTGCTCGCGGGCCGGTACGTGCAGCGGGCGCTGCCGGCGCTGCCCTGGCTGTCCGCGCTGACGATCTCCGTGATCGTGACCGTCGTGGTGGCCGGCAGCGCGGACGCCATCAAGTCGGCGGCGGGGCTGGTGTTCGTCGCCGTCGTGCTGCACAACGGGCTGGGTCTGGCCCTCGGTTACGGCGCGGGGCGCCTCGGGCGGCTGGGTGAGCCCGGCAGTCGGGCCATGGCCTTCGAGGTCGGCATGCAGAACTCCGGCCTCGCCGCGTCGCTGGCCACCGCGCACTTCAGCCCGCTGGCGGCGTTGCCGGCCGCGGTCTTCTCCGTGTGGCACAACGTGTCCGGTGCGGTGGTTGCCGCGTGGCTGTCGCGGCGGCGGTGACCTGCGGCCGGCTGGGCGGGGTAGCGCCGTTCCGCCGGGGGCGGTGGCCGGGCGCGGGTGCGTCGTGGCTGGTCGCGCTCGCGCGGCGGAGCCGCACCATGTTACAGCCCCGCGCCCCTTCGGGGCGCGTTCAGTGGGCCGGGGCCAGCTTGGGGCTGGCGGCTGTCGTGCGCAGGGACGCGATGCCGATGAAGACCATGGACGAGAAGCCGGCGATGGCGAAGGCGGTGAAGCCCCAGTCGCCCTTGTCCGCGGCGAGCAGCTGGCCGCCGAGCCACGGACCGAAGACCGCGCCGAAGCGGCCCATGCCGGAGGTCCAGCCGACCGCGGTGGCGCGGTTGGCCGGGGTGGAGCCGATGGAGACGGTCGCGTAGATCATGGTCTGGGCGCTGTTGAGGAAGACGCCGGTCAGGAAGACGACCGCGAAGGTCAGCGCCAGCGGCATGTGGACGCTGAGCAGGAAGACGCCGCAGGCGGTCAGCGCGAACCAGATGGCCGAGATGCGCGGGGCGCCGAACCGGTCCGAGGCGCGGCCCGCGACCAGCATGCCGACGATGCCGCCGAGGTTGAACAGCACGACGAAGGTGAGCGCCGAGCCCAGTTCGTAGCCCTCGCTGCGCATGAGGGTGGGCAGCCAGGTGGCGACGCCGTAGACGAGCAGCAGTCCGCCGAAGGAGGCCAGCCAGTACAGCAGGGTCTGGATCCACTCGCGGCCGCGGAAGAGGTTGGCGAGGGCCTCCCAGCGGGCGGTGGCGGGCCGGCCGGCCGGGGCGGCGGGGAGTTCGACGTCGTAGCGGCCGGCCAGGGCGCGGGCCTCCTCGGTGCGGCCCTGGGCGACGAGGAAGCTGAGCGACTCGGGCAGGAACTTCAGCAGCACCGGGACGAAGAGCAGCGGCACCACGCAGACCCAGAAGGCCGAGCGCCAGCCGAGCGGTTCGACGATCCACAGGGCGACGTAGGCGGAGAGGATGCCGCCGGCGTGGTGGGCGGTCATCAGCAGGCCGATGGTGATCGCGGCGCGGCCCCGGGGGGCGTAGTCGGAGACCATGCTGATCGCGGTCGGCAGCAGTCCGCCGAGGCCGACACCGGCGAGGGTACGGCCGAGCCCGAAGACGCCGACGCTTCCGGCGATCGCGCACAGGCCGGAGGCCAGGGAGAAGAGCGCGACGCAGGAGACCATCAGCTTCTTGCGGCCGATGCGGTCGGCGACCGTGCCCGCGGCCAGCGCGCCGACCAGCATGCCGAAGGTGGCGTAGCTGCCGAGGTCGCCGGCCTGGCCGGAGGTGATGCCGAGGGCCTTCTCCTGAAGCATGTGGGGCAGCACGGAGCCGTAGATGAACATGTCCAGACCGTCGAAGAGGACGGCCAGCCAGCAGAGGCCGACGACCAGCAGGGCCAGTCTGCTGCCGCGGGCGGACAGCGCGGGTGAGGAGGACATCGTTGTTTCCTCTCGTCCAGGAGGCGGTGCCTGGAGGGGACGTGTGATGGGGCGACGCTAAGGACCGCGAGAACGAGTGTCAACGCTTTTGTTAACAATCTCAGCAACGATTTGGGGGTGGGTCGCGCACGCGGACGTGCGCGACCCACCCCCTGTGAGAAAGCTGTCGGAAAGCTGTCGGGACGGCGTCAGAAAGGCGTCACGCGACCGGCGGAGTGCCGTGGGTGTGGAAGGACTCGATCGTCTTCAGACCCCAGGCCTGGCCCTTCTTCCGTTCCTCCTCGGTCCAGGTGACCAGCGGCCAGTCCGGCGCCAGCACCAGCCGGGTGAGCGGGTTGCACAGCTCGATGCGGTTGCCGCCGGGCTCGTAGACGTACAGGAAGAACGTCTGCTGGATGGCGTGCTTGTGCGGGCCGGTCTCGATGAACACGCCGGTGTCGATGGCGAGGTCGGCGGCGCGCAGGATGTCCTCGCGGGTGTCGGCGGCGAAGGCGATGTGGTGCAGCCGCCCGGAGGAGCCGGTCCAGTCCTCGGTGTAGACGACGTCGTAGGACTTGTTGGTGAAGGTCAGCCAGCGGGCCGCGATCTTCCCGGTGTCGAGCCGGATCTGCTCGGTGGGCCGGGCGCCGAGGAGGTGTTCCTGCCACTCGGCGCTGGCGAGCACGTCGGCGGCGAGGAAGTTGACGTGGTCCAGGCGGCGCACGCCGACGCCCCGGTTGGGTTTGGCCTGCGGCTGGTTCTTGAGGGCGGGCCTGAGGTCCTCGGGCGCCCGGTAGTGCTCGCTCTCCCAGTACAGGGCGTGTTCGTGCCCGTCGGGGTCGGTGGTGAGGTACAGCTTGCCGAGGCCGGGCTCGTCCTCGACCCAGGTGCCGGGCCGTCCCGCCGCCTCCAGGGCCGCCACCCTGCGCCGCAGCGCCTCCTCGCCGGAGGTGCGCAGGGCGAGGCGGCCGAGGCCGGGTTGCTCGCGGGCGGTGAGGACGAGGCTGTGGTGTTCGTAGTCGTCGTAGGTGCGCAGGTAGACGGTGTCGCCCTGCTGCCCGTTGACGGTCAGGCCCAGGAAGTCGGTGAAGAAGGCGACGCTCGCGTCGAGGTCGGGCGTGAAGAGCTGGGCGTGGCCGACGTGGGCGATGTCACCGAGCGGCGGAGTCATGGTGGCCTCCAGGGCGTTGTGCGGGGATCGGTGCCGTCGCGGCGGACCGGGGGAAGACGGTGCCGTCGAAGATCTTGCGCGCGGTGCGTACGACGGCGGTACGCCGGACCACGAGCGGGCCGGGGTCGAGCCGCACGTCCACCTCCAGGAAGCCGGTGGGGTGTTCCACCCGGACCCGGTCGCCGGTCGGAGCGAGGCGGGCGATGCCCTCCCCCACGCCGCCGGGGACGCGCAGCCCGGCCGCGACGCTCGCGGCGCCCAGGACGCCGATGGAGGTGTGGCAGCGCACCGGGATGAAGGTGCGGGTGGCGACTGCACCGCCGTCCCGGGGCGGGGCGAGCAGCGTCAGCTTGGGCACGGTGGCGCCCTCGACGTCGCCGAGGCCCATCAGGTGCCCGGCGGCCAGCCGGATCTCGCGCAGGCGGCCGGCGAGCGCCGCGTCCGCCTCCAGCTCCGCCGGTGTCTCGTACCCGGTGACTCCCAGCGCGGCGGCCGGGATCAGGACCACCGGCATGCCGTTGTCGACGCAGGTCACCTCGGTGCCGGCGACGGTGTCGCGGACGTTGCCGGTGGGCAGCAGGGGGCCGGCGCCCTGCGGGAACTCGATGACGACCGCGGCGGCGGTGCCGGGCACGCCGGATATCGCCGTGTCCCCGTCGTACGCGACGCGCCCGCCCGGGGTCGGGAAGGTCGCGACGGCCAGTTCGCCGGAGTTGAGCATGCGGATGCGTACGGAGGTCTCGGCGTCCCCGGCCGGCACGAGTCCGCGCTCGACGGCGAACGGGCCCACCCCGGCGAGGATGTTGCCGCAATTCTGCCGGTCGGTGACCTCGGGCGTGTCCACGGCGACCTGGAGGAAGAGGTAGTCGACGTCGGCGTCCGGGTCGGCCGAGCCGGAGACCACGGCGACCTTGCTGGTCAGCGGGTGCGCGCCGCCCAGGCCGTCGATCTGGCGCGGGTCGGGGCTGCCCATGGTCCGCAGCAGCAGGTCGTCGCGGGCGGCGGGGTCGGCGGGCAGGTCGGCGGCGAGGAAGTAGGCGCCCTTGGAGGTGCCGCCGCGCATCAGCGTGCAGCGCACCTCCTCGGGCCCGGTGCCGGTCACGGCCGCTCCCCGGCGGTGTACGCGTCGTAGGACTGGTAGGTGACCCCGAGTTCCTTCAGTTTCTCGCGCAACCCGTAGCGGTCCAGGCCGAGTTGGCCGTCGAGGAAGGCGGCGCGGGTGGCGGCCTCCTTCTTCTCGCGGGCCTCGGAGGCCTCCGCGACCTGCCGGGCGCGCTCGCGGGGGACGACCACCACGCCGTCGTCGTCGGCGACGATCACGTCACCGGGGCGGATGACCTGGCCGTCGACGGCGATCGGGACGTTGACCGAGCCCCCGGTGGCCTTGACCGTGCCCTGGGCGGACACGGCACGGGACCAGGCGGCGAAGCCCATCTCGCGCAGTTCCTGGGTGTCGCGGATGCCGGTGTTGAGGACGATGCCGCGCACCCCGCGCCGCTGGAGGGCGGTGGCGAAGAGTTCGCCGAACAGGCCGTCGGTGGACGGGGAGGTGGTGGTGACGACGAGGACGTCGCCCTCGCCGCACTGCTCGACGGCGGCGTGGATCATCAGGTTGTCCCCGGGCCAGCTGAGTACGGTGACCGCGGTGCCCGCGACCCGTACGCCCTGCTGGACGGGGCGGATCCCGGGCCCGAGCAGTCCGGTGCGGCCCATCGCCTCGCTGACCGTGGCCACGCCGTAGGCGGCGAGCGCCTCGACGTCCTCGGCGTCGGCCTTGGGCGGGTTGGTGACGACGACGCCGCTCATGCCAGCTCCTTCGCGATCTGGGGGTAGGGGCGCATGAACGCCTCGGCCATGGTCTTGTGCGCCAGGCCCAGGTTGGGGCCCGCGTTGCGCTTGAGCTGGACGCCCCGGCGGACGGCCAGGTCGGTGTAGTAGTCCCACAGGTGCTGCTGGGCGGCGAGGCACTCCATCGCCTTGCGCTTGGTCTCCCACACCTCGGTGATGTCGAGCAGCACCTCGGGGCGGAAGCCGCTCATCTCGGGCTGGTGCGGCTCGAAGTAGAAGACCGGCGGGGCGCCGATGATCTCGCCCTCGCCCGGGTATCCGATGGCCTGCGCCAGGACGCGCGCCTCCAGGGCCATGCGGTTGGCGGCCGGGTGGTCGCCGTTGTACGGGTCCTCGACCGGGTGGGTGAGCACCACGTCGGGCTGGGTGGCCCGGTAGACCTCGACGAGCCGGTCGGTCAGCTGCGGGGTGACGGCCAGCGGGTAGTCGCCGGCGTCGAAGAAGCGGACCTCGGCGCCCAGGACGGCGGCGGCCTTCTCGGCCTCCTCCCGGCGCAGCGCCTTGATCTCCGCCAGGGTCTTCCCCTCCCGCCAGGCCTTGGCGGACTCGCCGCGCTCGCCGAAGGTCAGGCACGCGATGGTGACCTTCTCCCCGCGCGAGGCGGCCAGGGCGATGGCGCCGCCCGCCCGCCACACGAAGTCCCCCGCGTGCGCGGTGACGACGAGGGTCGAGCGGGGGACGGCGGCGGGCGCGTTGCCGTACGTCATGGGTGACTTCTCCTTGGTGGACAGGTGGCGCCCGCCTCGGTGCCGTGTCTCAGGCGTGTGTCTTCGGCGCGCCGGTCAGTCGCGCAGCGCCTCGATCACGCTGGTGAGGTGGGCCCGGACGGCCGCCTCGGCGGCCTGTGGGTCCCTGGCCTCGATCGCCTCGATCATGGCCAGGTGCTCGTTCAGGGATTGCTGCGGCCGCCCCGGGCGCAGCGCCAACTGGAAGCGGTGCCGCACCAGTTGGGCGTTGAGCCGTTCCAGCAGTTCCACGGCCGTCAGCTGGCCGGAGAACTCCCGGATCCGGGCGTGGAGTTCGTGGTTGAGGTCCGAGTAGGTCAGCGGTTCGCCGTCGGCCACCGCCTTGCGCATCGCCGAGCCCAGTTCCTTCAACCGGGCGACCTGCCCGTCGTCGACGGCGGCGGCGGCCTTGGCCGCGCAGAGCCCTTCGAGCACCAGGCGGCACTCGGTGATGGCGACGGCCTCCTCCACGGTCACCACCCGCACCCGTGAACCGCGGTTGCGGATGCGCTCGACGAGCCCCTGGGACTCCAGGTCGATCAGCGCGGCCCGGATACTGGCCCGGGTCACGCCGAACTGCTCGGCGAGTTCGTTCTCCACCAGCCGCTGCGCGGGTGCCATGTCGCCGCGCAGGATCGCCTGCCGCAGCTGCCCGAGCGCAAGCTGTTTGGCCTGCTCCCCGGTGCCCGGACGGGCTTGGTTCGGCATGGTTGCCCTCCCTGAGTGAGTGCCTGTCGAACGTAAATCTAGCCAAACAAGATTGTCAACAATTTTGTTCGCGCTATTCGCTCCCGCTCCGGCCGCGACGAAGTGTCCGCCCGCCGGGCCGGATGCCCCACACCCTGTCTCCCCCGGCGCCCCGCGGGGCCCGGTTAGCGTCACGGCATGACCCACA
Source organism: Streptomyces hyderabadensis (assembly GCF_020404845.1). Taxonomy (GTDB): domain Bacteria; phylum Actinomycetota; class Actinomycetes; order Streptomycetales; family Streptomycetaceae; genus Streptomyces; species Streptomyces hyderabadensis. The sequence continues at coordinate 17,336 of NZ_JAIOJZ010000008.1, forward strand.
GCTTCGTTGTCCACGTCCCCGACGCCGAGCTCGAACCCGAGCCGCTCGACCCCGGCCAGATCGTGTCCGGCACCCCCGAGGTGACCGGCAAGGTGGTCTGGGAGTCGCCGGACGGCCGCCGGCTGCGCGGCGTCTGGCAGATCACCCCGGGCGTGGTCACCGACACCGAGGCGGACGAGATGTTCGTCGTGCTCAGCGGCTCGGCCACCATCGAGGTGGCGGGCGGTGCGACCCTCACGGTGGGGCCGGGCGACCTGGCCGTGCTGCGCGAGGGCGACCGTACGACCTGGACGGTGCACGAGACGCTGCGCAAGGCGTACGCGATCGACCTCGGCGGTCGCTGAGGCCGGTCCTCCCGGGTCTTCCGGCTTTGTCCTGTCAAAAGGTTGACATGATGCCGCCGCCCGCCCAGGGTGGCCACGAACGGATCACGCGGGCGGATCACGCAGGCGGATCACGCAGGACAGATCACGGACAGGTCCGAAGAGGGGCGCTCATGGTCGAGGCACTCGGTGTCGCCGTCGTCGGTTTCGGCTGGATGGGCCGGGTGCACACCCAGGCGTACGCCCGGGTCCGCCACCACTATCCGCACCTGGCACTGCGCCCGGAGCTGGTGACGGTCGCCGAGGAGGTGCCGGGGCGGGCCGAGGAGGCCGCCGCACAGTTCGGGTTCGCCTCGACGACCCGCGACTGGCGCGAGGTGGTGGCGGACCCGCGGGTGCACGCGGTCAGCATCACGGCCCCCAACTTCCTGCACCGGGAGATCGCCGTCGCGATGGCCGGGGCGGGAAAGCACATCTGGGTGGAGAAGCCGGTCGGTCTGTCCGCCGACGACGCGCGTGCGGTGGCGGACGCGGTGGCCGGAGCCGGGGTGCAGGGCGCGGTCGGCTTCAACTACCGCAACGCCCCCGCCGTGGAGACCGCCCGCGACCTGATCGCGGCCGGGGAGATCGGCACCGTCACCCATGCCCGCCTCCGCTTCTTCAGCGACTACGCGGCCCACCCGGAAGGGGCGCTGACCTGGCGCTACGAGCGGGAGCGCGGCGGCAGCGGGGTGCTCGGCGACCTGGCCTCGCACGGCGCGGACCTGGCCCGGTTCCTGCTCGGCGACATCGCGTCGCTGACCGCGGACACGGCGGTCTTCCTGCCGCAGCGGGCCCGTCCCGCCGCCGCCACCGCGGGCCACGCGCGGGCCACGGGCGGCGAGCTGGGCCCGGTCGAGAACGAGGACTACGTCAACTGCCTGCTGCGCTTCGCCTCCGGCGCCCGCGGAGTCCTGGAGGCCTGCCGGGTCTCGGTCGGCGAGCAGAACAACTACGGCTTCGAGGTGCACGGCACCAGGGGCGCGGTGTTCTGGGACTTCCGCCGCCTGAACGAACTGCGCGTCAGCCGCGGCACGGAGTACCAGGACCAGCCCGTGAGCACCGTGTACGTCGGCCCCGGGCACGGCGAGTTCGCCGCCTTCCAGCCGGGGGCCGCGAACGCCATGGGGTACGACGACCTGAAGGTGGTGGAGGCCCACCGCTTCCTGCGCTCGATCGCGGAGGGCGCCCCGTACGGCGCCACCCTGCCGGACGCCGTGCACAGCGCGGCCGTACTGGAGGCCATGGCACGGTCGGCGGAGCGCGGCACCTGGGTCAGCCCCGAGACGTCCGGGTGACGGCGGCCCCGCGTCACGGGGCCGCGGGGTCGAAGGGCGTGTCGAGGGGCATGTTGTGCGGGGTGACGACCTGGATCGGCGAGGGCCGGGCCGGACCGGCGGGCGGCAGCGCGCCGTGGGCCCGCATCACCTGGCGGCAGGCCTCGCGCAGGTCGTGGCGCAGGTCGTGATGGAGGACGACGGACAGGCGCCGCTCGCGCAGCAGCCGGGTGTTGTCCTGGTCGAGGTCGTGGGCGACGAACACCTCGCAGCGGCGGCCGAGGTCCGCGAAGGCGCGCAGGGTGGCGATGTTCCCGCCGCCCATCGAGTAGACCGCCCGGATCTCCGGGTCGCGCGCGAGCGCGGCGCGCACCAGGTCGTACTGGGTGGCGTCCAGGCCCTGCCCCTCGGCGATCTCGACCAGGGCCCGCCCGGGGTGGCGGGCCCGCATGACGCCGCGGAAGCCCATCTCGCGCTCCTCCTCGTTGCGGAAGAAGCCGCTGCTGACGCTGGTGAGGACGTTGCCGGGGCGGTCGCCGAGCCACTGGCCCATGAGGTAGGCGGCGGTGGCGCCGGCCGCCCGGTCGTCGATGCCGACGTAGGCGACCCGGGTGCTGGCGGGCAGGTCGGTGGCCAGGGTGACGACGGGGACGCCCGCAGCGGTCAGCCGGGCCACGGCGGCGGTCACCTCGGGGACGTCCGGGGCCTTGAGGATCACCCCCTGGGAGCCGCGCCGGGCGATCCGGTCCAGGGTGCCGGCCAGTTCCCCGGCCGGGCCGGTCTCGCGGAAGTGGAAGCGGCAGCGCACCACGGCGGGGTGCAGGGCGGGCAGTTCGGCCTCCAGCGCGGCCCGCACGGCCGTGGTGAAGCGCTCCGGCGCCTGCATCACGATGTCGCACATGAAGGTGCGGCCGACCAGCCGGACCTGGGTGCGCTGGCGGTCCAGGTCGGCGATGGCCCGGCGCACCTCGGACGCGGTGCTCTCGCGCACGCCGCCGCGGCCGTTGAGCACCCGGTCGACGGTGGCCTCGCTCAGGCCCGCCTGCCGGGCGATCTCCCGGATCGGGAAGGGGTGGCCCATGACCGGCTCCTCGGCTTCGTCCGGCGGCCACCCCGGCCGCGCACCCGGGGCGACGCGGCACGCTCTGAGGGGTTTTTGATGGCCGCCTGCTGGTTGTTCGACGCGTTTGTCAGGACAAGAATGACAGCACCGCGTCGCCCCTGTCAGCGAAAGGACGACGATGCCCGCAGCGCCCGTCCCCGCCCACCGCGCCCAGCTGTCCGCCCGCGACTGCGATCTCGCCGCCTTCCGCGAGCTGGTCGAGCAGCCGACCGACCCGGCCGCCTACCCGCGGGCCGCCGCCGTGACGCACGGCGTCCCCGTGTACGACGCGGGTGGACTGCGCGACGACGCGGGGACGGCGGCCGAACTCGTCCACGCCCTCGCCGACGGCCCGGGCATCGTCGTTCTCGAACACGCCTTCCCGGACCCGGCGGTGGTCGACCGGGCCACCGCGGTGTTCGAGGCGCTGATCGCCGAGCAGCGTGCCTCGGGCGTCGCCGCCGGCGACCACTTCGCCGCGCCCGGCGCCAACGACCGGGTGTGGAACGCGCTGGAGAAGGCGGCCCTGCGCGATCCGGAGGCGTTCGCCGAGTACTACGCCAACGACGCCCTGGCCCTGGTGGCCCGCGCCTGGCTCGGTCCCGGCCACCAGGTCACCTCGCAGATCAACGTGGTCAACCCGGGCGGCGCCGCCCAGACCGCGCACCGCGACTACCACCTGGGCTTCCTCTCGAACGAGGCCGCCGCCGCGTACCCGGCGCACGTGCACCGCCTCTCGCCGGTGCTCACGCTCCAGGGCGCGGTCGCGCACTGCGACATGCCGGTGGAGTCGGGGCCGACGATGTATCTGCCGCACTCCCAGAAGTACGAGCCGGGCTACCTGGCCTGGCGGCTGCCCGAGTTCCGGGCCTACTTCGAGGCACACCACGTGCAGCTGCCGCTGGCCAAGGGCGACGCGGTGTTCTTCAACCCGGCGCTGTTCCACGCGGCCGGTGCCAACCGCTCCGCGGGCATCCGCCGCATGGCCAACCTGCTGCAGATCTCCTCCGCGTTCGGCCGGGCCATGGAGAGCGTGGACCGGGAGGCGGTGGTGAACGCCGTCTACCCGGTGCTGCTGAGGCGGAAGGCCGAGGGCGCGGGCGAGCGGTGGCTGGAGCAGGTGGTCGCCGCGAGCGCGGAGGGGTACCCCTTCCCCACCAACCTCGACCGCGACCCGCCGGTCGACGGCCTGGCCCCGCCCTCCCAGGCGGACCTCGTACGGCGGGCGCTGCGCGAGGAGTGGCCACCGCGGGAGCTGCGCGCGCGGCTGCGAGCGGGCCGCGCACGACGAGAGAGCACATGACCGGGGGCGCGCGGGGCACGGGCCCCGGCACGGACACCCCGCACACCGAGCAAGGAGCAGCACAGCACATGCGTATCGGAATCCTCGGCCTCGGCCGCATCGGCGCCTTCCACGCCGAGACCCTCGCCGGACTCGACGCCGTCGACTCCCTCGTCGTCGCCGACCCGTTCGCGGACGCCACGCGGGCCGCCGCCGAGCGGTTCGGCGCCGAGGTGGCGGACTCGCCCGAGGCGGTGCTGGCCGCGGGCGTGGACGGGGTGGTGGTCGCGGCGGCGACCGACGCCCACCCGGAGCTGATCCGCGCCGCCGTGACGGCCGGTGTGCCCGTCTTCTGCGAGAAACCCGTCGCCCGCACCATGACGGAGGGCGTCGAGGTGCTCAAGGCGCTCGCGGGCCACGACGTGCCGGTGCAGATCGGCTACCAGCGCCGCTTCGACGCCGGGTTCGCCGCCGCGCGGGCCGCCGTGCGCGGCGGTGAGCTGGGCCCGCTGCACACCGTACGGGCGACCACGCTGGACCCGGCGCCGCCGCCCGCCGCGTACGTCGCCGCCTCCGGGGGCATCTTCCGGGACTGCTCGGTGCACGACTTCGACGCGATCCGCTGGGTGACCGGCCGTGAGGTGAGCGAGGTGTACGCCGTCGGCGGCAACCGCGGCGCCGACTTCATCCGGGAGGCGGGCGACGCGGACACCACCGGCGCGGTCCTCACCCTGGACGACGGCACCATCGCCGTGGTCTCCAACAGCCGCCACAACGCCCGGGGTTACGACGTCCGGATGGAGGTCCACGGCTTCGCCGACTCGATCGCCGTCGGCCTGGAGGACAGGCTGCCGCTGCGCTCGGTCGAGCCCGGCGTCACCTTCCCGGCCGGTGTCCCCCACGACTTCTTCATGGCCCGCTTCACCGCCGCCTACCGCGCCGAGCTGACCGCGTTCACCGAGGTGGTCGCCGGTGTCCGCACCTCCCCCTGCACGGTCGAGGACGCGCTGGAGGCGGGCTGGATCGCCGAGGCGTGCACCCTGTCGCTGCACGAGCACCGTCCGGTGACGCTCGCGGAGGTACGGCGCGGCTGAGCGGCGCCGGTCGCGGTCCGGCGGGCTGGTGGGTCAGCTCGCCGGCTCGCTGATGTTCACCATCCAGGGGACGCCGAACCGGTCCGTGCACATGCCGAAGACGTCGCCCCACATCTGCTTCTCCAGGGGCACGGCGACGGAACCGCCGGCGGAGAGCTTCTCCCAGTAGCCGCGCAGCTCGGCGGCGTCGTCGCCGCTGAGGCTCACCGAGAAGTTGCTGCCCGGCCGGTACTCCATCCCGGGCGGGGTGTCGGAGGCCATCAGGGTGAAGCCGCCCGGCGTCTCCAGCATGGCGTGCATGACCTTGTCGGCGTACGCGGGGTCCGGCATGCCGGACTCGCCGAAGGTGTTCAGCGCCAGCGTGCCGCCGAAGACCTGCTCGTAGAACTCCATCGCCTGGCGGGCGTCGCCGTCGAAGCTGAGGTACGGGTTGAGACGCGAGGACATGGATGCCTCCCGGAAGGGACGAGGTGTCAGTGCTGCGCACGCTAGCGCGCGGCACCGACAACGGCCCGCCGAGCGGTGCACCGGCGGGACGCACCCGCCGGCGCGGCCCGTCTCAGGCGCCGCAGGAGCGCAGGAACTTCCGGGTGCGCACCGCGATGGGCAGCGGCTTGTCCGGCTCGCAGGGGTACATGTCCTGCTCGACGATGGCGAACAGGTCCACGCCGAGGTCCTGGGCCGCCGTGAGCACCGGGCCCAGCTCCGGCACGCCGCCCGGCGGCTCGCACATCACGCCGCGCTGCACGGCCGGTCCGAACGGCACCCCGCCCTCCCGCACCCCGGCGAGGATGTCCGGGTCGACCTGCTTGAGGTGGAGGTAGCCGATGCGCTCGCCGTAGGTCTCGATCAGCTTGACGCTGTCGCCGCCGCAGTAGGCGTAGTGGCCGGTGTCGAGGCAGAGGTTCACGAGGTCGGAGTCGGTGGCGTCGAGGAAGCGCTCGACGTGCTCCTCGGTGTCGATGTGGGTGTCGGCGTGCGGGTGGACGACGATGTCCAGGCCGTAGGTGTCCCGCACCTCGCGGCCCAGGCGCTCCATGCCCCGGGTGAGGTGGGTCCACTGCTCGCCGGTCAGCTCCGGCGGCTCCAGGATCTCGGCGGTCTTGTCGTCGCGCCAGAAGGACGGGATGACGACGAGGTGCTTGGCGTCCATGGCCTGTGTCAGGGCGGCGACGCGGCTGACCTGTTCCCAGGTGGCGTCCCACTCGGAGGGGCCGCGGTGCAGTCCGCAGAAGATGGTGCCCGCGGAGACCTTGAGGCCGCGCCGGGTCACCTCGTCGGTGAGCCGGGCCGGGTCGGTGGGGAGGTAGCCGTAGGGGCCCAGCTCGATCCAGTCGTAGCCGGCCTCGGTGACCTCGTCCAGGAACCGTTCCCACGGCACCTGCCGGGGGTCGTCGGGGAACCACACGCCCCAGGAGTCGGGGGCCGAGCCGACGCGGATGCGGTCGAGGGCAGAGGGCATGCTCAGGCCTTCCCTTCGGCGGTGCCGGATGCGGTGCTGTTGGATGCCGCGGTGCCGGACTCCACGGCGCCCGTCCTGTCGGCAGTATCGGGTGCGGCGGGCTTCGCCGCATCGCCCGCGGCGTCGGGCAGCGCCGCCACGTCCACCCCGCCGACCTGCGCCAGTTCGTGCTTGAGGGCGGCGAGTTCGGCGCCGCCTGCCATGTGGTTGGTGAGCGCTTCGAGGGTGATGTCGGCACGGGCGGCGCTCAGTTCGAGGGTGCCCAGGCGCAGCACGCTGAAGTGGTCGCCGACCATGTAGGCGTGGTGGGGGTTGTGGGTGATGAAGATGACGCCGAGGCCGCGCTCGCGGGCGGCGGCGATGTACTTGAGGACGACGCCGGACTGCTTGACGCCGAGCGCGGCGGTGGGTTCGTCGAGGATGAGGACGCGGGCGCCGAAGTAGACGGCGCGGGCGATGGCGACGCACTGGCGCTGGCCGCCGGAGAGGGTGCCGATGGGCTGTTCGAGGTCGTCCAGGACGATGCCCATGTTGCGCAGTTCCTCGTCGGCGGTCCGCTTCATGCGGTCGATGTCGAGGCGGCGCACGGGCCAGGGGCCCTTGGTCATCTCGGAGCCGAGGAAGAAGTTGCGCCACACCGGCATCAGCGGGACGGTCGCGAGGTCCTGGTAGACGGTGGCGATGCCGCGGGCCAGCGCGTCGCGCGGGGTGGCGAAGCGCACGGCCTCGCCGTCGACGAGGAACTCCCCCTCGGTGTGCTGGTGCAGCCCGGAGATGATCTTGATCAGGGTGGACTTGCCGGCGCCGTTGTCGCCGAGCACGCAGGTCACCCTGCCGGGGTGGACGGTGAGGTCGACTCCGTGCAGGGCGCGGATGTTGCCGTAGGACTTGCCGGCGCGGCGCAGTTCGACGAGCGGGCGGTCCTGTTCGGGTGCGGGGTCGGCCAGGACGGCGCCGTGGCTGCCGGGGGCTGCGGGGGTCTTGCTGGTCATGCCGATCACCTCCGGGTCGCGGCACGGCGGACGTACAGGTTGATGAGGACGGCGCCGAGGAGCATCACGCCGAGGAAGGCCTTGAACCAGTCGGGGTTCCAGCCCGCGAAGACGATGCCCTGGTTCACCATGCCGAACATGAAGGCGCCGAAGACGGGGCCGATCGCGGAGCCGTAGCCGCCGGTGAGCAGGCAGCCGCCGATGACCGCCGCCGCGATGTAGATCAGCTCCTGGCCGACGCCCTCACCCGACTGCACGGTGTTGAAGGAGAACAGCTGGTGCATGCCGACGAACCAGGCGCCGAAGCCGACCAGCATGAACAGAGTGATCTTGGTGAAGGTGACCGGCACGCCGACCGCGCGGGCGGACTCCTGGCTGCCGCCGACGGCGAAGATCCAGTTGCCGTACTTGGTGCGCAGCAGCACCCAGGTGGCCAGGGCCGCGAAGACCAGCCACCACACCACCGTGATCTTCACCTCGACGCCGCCGACGTCGAAGGACGAGGCGAACACCGCCTTTGCCTGGTCGAAGCCGTCCATGTCGCTGATGTCGTCGGTGGCGACGTTGCCGGTGACGAGCTTGGTGACGGCGAGGTTGACGCCCTGGAGGACCAGGAAGGTGGCCAGCGTCACCAGGAAGCTCGGCAGGCCGGTCTTCACCAGCACCCAGCCGTTGAAGGCGCCGACGGCCAGCGAGGCGACGAGGGCGACGATCACGCCCATCCAGACGTTCATGGTGAGCTGGTAGCTGAGCATGCCTGCGGTGAGCGCCGAGGTGACCACGGCGACACCGGCCGACAGGTCGAACTCGCCGCCGATCATCAGCAGGGCGACGGGCAGCGCCATGATGCCGATGGTGGACGACTGGTAGAGCACCGTCGCCATGGAGCCGCCGTCGCGGAGCGTGGGCGCGGCGATCAGGAAGAAGACGAACACGGCGACGGCGCCGAGGAAGACGCCGACCTCGGGCCGGGCGAGCACCCGCAGCGCCACGGAGCGCTCCCGGGTGCGTCCGTCGGTCTGCTGGGGGCCGGGGGCCGGCGGTGTGGTCACCGCCGGCTCAGCCTGCCTGGCCGTGCTCATCACCGGGTGCCCTTCGAGGCGAACTCGGCGACGGCCTTGACGTTGGTCTTGTCGACGAAGGCCGGGCCGGTCAGCACCGGCTGCTCACCGCCGCCGCTGTAGTTGCCGTTGTTCTTGTACAGCCACAGTCCGTCGACCGCGAGGTAGCCCTGGAGGTAGGGCTGCTGGTCGACGGCGAACTCGATGTCGCCCTTCTCGATGGCGCCGGTCAGTTCCTTGTTGAGGTCGAAGGTGGCGACCTCGGCCTTGCTGCCGGACTCGTCCACCGACTGCACGGCGGTCATGGCGAAGGGGGCGCCGAGCGTGATCAGGTGGTCGATGTCGCCGTCCTGCTTGAGCTTGGCGGTGATGGTGGACTTCACCGAGGGCATGTCGGTGCCGTTGACGTAGAGGTTCTCGATGGACCCCTCGAAGGTCTTCTTCACGCCGTCGCAGCGCTGGGTCAGGCCGACGTTGCCCTGCTCGTGGATGACGCAGACGGCTTTCTTGGCCCCGTCCTCGTTGAGCCGCTTGCCGAGCGCCTCGCCGGCCACGCTCTCGTCCTGGCCGAAGAACTCCATCAGGCCGAGCTTCTTCCAGTCCGCCAGACCGGAGTTGAGCCCGACCACGGGTATGCCGGCCTTCTCCGCCTTGTCGAGGACGCTGCGCAGGGCGTCCGGCTTGGCGAGGGTGACGGCGATGCCGTCGACCTTCTGGTCGATCGCGTTCTGCACCAGGTTGGCCTGGTTGCCCGCGTTCGGGTCGGCGGAGTAGACGAGCTTGACGTTGTCCTTGTCGGCGGCGGCCTGGGCGCCCTTGCGGACGATGTCCCAGAAGGTGTCGCCGGGGGCCTGGTGGGTGACCAGGGCGACCGTCATGCGGGGGGTGTTCGCCTTGCCCGCGGAGGCGCCCGAGTCGCTCTCCTCGTCGGCCTTCTTCCCGCCCGAGCTGCTCGAGCAGCCGGCGAGGGTCAGGGCCGCGGCGGCGGCGAGGGCCACGGCAGGGGCGAATCTGCGGGAGCGGGCGTGCGAAGAGCGGTCCATCTTTTCCTGCACCTCACTGTGCGACTGTGCTACGGGAGAGCCGTGTGCCAGACCCGAGTGCCAGACCCGAGAAGGATGGCTGTTGCTGCGCTGGGACCGGATACAAGTCCTTGAGACGCCCACTGTCAATACTTTGTCAAGACATCATTTCACTCACAGGTCCGAATGTAAGTACAAAGTATTGACAGCGTCGTCCAGGAGTCATACACCTGGGAGGCGGCAGGCCCCCGCCCAGCCCGAGGAGCGTCGCACATGGCCGAGTCAGTCCCGCGTTTCGATCTGATCACGATGGGCCGCATCGGGGTCGATCTCTATCCCTTGCAGACGGGCGTGCCCCTGGCGGAGGTTGAGACCTTCGGCAAGTTTCTCGGCGGTTCGGCCGCCAACGTGGCGGTCGCCGCCGCCCGGCTCGGCCGCGCCGCGGCCGTGATCACCCGCACCGGCGACGACCCCTTCGGCGGCTATCTGCACGGCGCGCTGAAGGAGTTCAGCGTCGACGACCGCTGGGTCACCCCGGTCGCCGCGTACCCGACCCCGGTGACCTTCTGCGAGATCTTCCCGCCGGACGACTTCCCGCTGTACTTCTACCGCCGCCCCAAGGCCCCGGACCTGGAGATCCGCCCCGAGGAGCTGGACCTGGACGCGATCCGCGCGGCCTCGATCTTCTGGATGACCGGCACCGGACTGAGCGAGGAACCGAGCCGCACGGCGACCCTGGCCGCGCTCGCCCACCGCGCCAAGTCCGGCACCACGGTCTTCGACCTGGACTGGCGCCCCATGTTCTGGACCGACCCGGACCAGGCCCGCCCGTACTACGCCGAGGCGCTCGGGCACGCGACCGTCGCGGTCGGCAACCTGGACGAGTGCGAGATCGCCACGGGCGTGCGCGAACCCCGCGCCTGCGCCGAGGCACTGCTCGCGGCCGGCGTGGAGCTGGCCGTGGTCAAGCAGGGCCCCAAAGGCGTCCTCGCCGTGCACCGCGACGGCCGCTCGGCCGAGGTGCCGCCGGTCCCGGTCGAGGTGGTCAACGGCCTCGGCGCGGGTGACGCGTTCGGCGGCTGTCTGTGCCACGGTCTGCTCTCCGGCTGGGAGCTGGAGCGGATCATGCGGTACGCCAACGCGGCCGGCGCCCTCGTCGCCTCCCGTCTCGCCTGTTCCTCCGCGATGCCCACCGAGGCGGAGGTCGACGACCTCCTCGCGCGAGCCACTCCCTGAACGGAGCAAAGCATTGTCCCGCAGCATCTCCAGCATCCCGGACCTCACCGCGATCCGCGCCCGGCACCCGGAGGCGATCGCCGAGGCCGCGGCCCGCCGGGTACGCCGCCCGCTGATCGGCGACTCCGGCCGCCTGATGATCGTGGCCGCCGACCACCCGGCGCGCGGCGCGCTCGGCGTCGGTGACCGCGGGCTCGCCATGGCCAACCGGGCCGACCTGCTGGAACGCCTGTGCACCGCGCTGTCCCGGCCCGGCGTCGACGGGGTGCTCGCCACCGCGGACGTGCTGGAGGACCTGCTGCTGCTCGGGGTGCTGGAGAACAAGGTCGTCATGGGGTCGATGAACCGCGGCGGCCTCGCGGGCGCCGCCTTCGAGATGGACGACCGCTTCACCGGCCACCGCGCCGAGGACATCGCCCGGCTGCGCTTCGACGCGGGCAAGCTGCTGCTGCGCATCGACTACGACGACCCCGGCTCGCTGGCCACCCTGGAGGCCGGCGCCCGCGCGGTCGACGCCATGGCGGCCCGCGAACTGCCGGTGTTCGTGGAGCCGTTCATCTCCCGCCGGATCGACGGCCGGGTCCGCAACGACCTGTCGGCGGCCGCCGTCACCCGCTCCATCGCCATCGCCTCGGGCCTCGGCGGCACCTCCGCCTACACCTGGCTGAAACTGCCCGTCACCCAGGACCCCGACGACATGGCCGAGGTCCTGGAGACCTCCACGCTGCCCGCGGTCCTGCTCGGCGGCGACATAGGCGGCTCCCCGGCGGACCAGACCGCGGCCTACGAACGCTGGCGCAAGGCACTGAGGCTGCCCACCGTGCAGGGCATGGTCGTCGGCCGCTCGCTGCTCTACCCGGCCGGGGGCAGTGTGGAAGAGGCGGTGGACACGGCCGTCGGACTGCTGTGACCCGGGAGAGCCAGGAGAGGCGGAGGAGCGGACGATGACGTATCACCTTCCCGCGGGCAAGGCCGCGGCGGACGGCCCGTACGCCGTGGACGTGACGCCCGGGAGCGCGGGCTGGGACCACAGCAGCCTGCGCGTCGTGCACCTGCCCCCCGGCGGCAGCCACACCTTCGACAGCGGCGAGAGCGAGTGGATCGTCCTGCCGCTGAGCGGCGGCTGCACGGTCGCGACCGCCGACGACTCCGGCCGGGACACCTTCGAACTGACCGGCCGGAAGAGCGTGTTCACCGGCGTCACCGACTTCGCGTACGTGCCGCGGGACGCCCGCACCACCCTGACGTCCCCCGGCGGCGGCCGGTTCGCCCTCACCGGCGCCCGCTGCACCCGCCGGCTGCCCGCCCGCTATGGACCGGCGTCCTCGGTGCCGGTGGAGCTGCGCGGCACCGGGAACTGCTCGCGGCAGGTCAACAACTTCGGCGCGGCAGGAGTGTTCGAGTGCGACAAGCTGATCGCGGTCGAGGTGCTCACCCCGGGCGGCAACTGGTCCTCCTTCCCGCCGCACAAGCACGACGAGCACCGCCCCGGCGAGGAGTCGGTGCTGGAGGAGATCTACTACTTCGAGTTCGCGGACCACGACGGCACCCCGGGCCTGGGCTACCAGCGCGTCTCCCCCTCCGGGCGGGGACGGGGCACGGACCTGCTCGCCGAGGTGCGCGACGGGGACGTCGTACTGATCCCCGACGGCTGGCACGGACCGTCGATGGCGGTCCCCGGCCACCACATGTACTACCTCAACGTCATGGCGGGGCCGGAGCCCGAGCGCGCCTGGCTGATCTGCGACCATCCCGACCACGCCTGGATCCGCGACACCTGGCCCCAGCAGCCGGTCGACCCCCGGCTCCCCCTCTACACCGCACCGGAGAGGTCCGCATGAGCGCCGCCGCCACCCGCCGACTGACCACCGCCCAGGCCCTGGTGCGCTTCCTGGCCGCGCAGTACACCGAACGCGACGGCGTGCGACGCCGTCTGATCGCCGGCACCTGGGGCATCTTCGGCCACGGCAACGTGGCCGGCCTCGGCCAGGCACTCGTCGAGTACCGCAAGGCGATGCCGTACCACCAGGGCCGCAACGAACAGGCCATGGTGCACGCGGCCGTCGGCCACGCCCGGCAGCTGAACCGCCTGTCCGCACAGGCGGTGACGACCTCCATCGGCCCCGGCGCCACCAACCTGGTCACCGGTGCCGCCCTCGCCACCATCAACCGGCTGCCGGTCCTGCTGCTGCCCGGCGACTACTTCGCCTCGCACGCCGCCGACCCGCTGCTCCAGCAGCTGGAGCACCCGGTCGAGGCCGACGTGTCGGTCAACGACGCCCTGCGGCCCGTGTCCCGGTACTTCGACCGGATCACCCGCCCCGAGGCGCTCCTCGCCTCCGCGCTCCAGGCGATGCGCGTGCTCAGCGACCCGGCGGAGACCGGCGCGGTCACCCTGGCGCTGCCGCAGGACGTGCAGGCCGAGGCGTACGACTGGCCGGAGGAGTTCTTCGCCGACCGTGTGTGGCGGGTGCGTCGTCCGGCGCCCGACCCGGCGGAGCTGGCCGAGGCCGTGCGGGCGATCCGCGCCGCCGCACGCCCGCTGATCGTCGCGGGCGGCGGCGTCCACCACAGCGAGGCCGAACCGGCCCTGAAGGCACTGGTGGACGCCACCGGCATCCCGGTCGCCTCCACCCAGGCCGGCAAGGGCGCGCTGCGCCACGACCACCCGGCGGACCTCGGCGGCATCGGCCACACCGGCACCGCGGTGAGCGACGAACTCGCCCGCACCTCGGACCTGGTGATCGGCGTCGGCACCCGCTACTCGGACTTCACCACCGCCTCCGGCACCCTCTTCCAGCACCCCGCCGTGCGCTTCCTGAACCTCAACATCACCGCCTTCGACGCCCACAAGCTCGCCGCCGCGACCCTGGTGTGCGACGCGCGGTCGGGGCTCACGGCGCTGACGGAGGCGCTGGCCGGGCACCGGGTGGATGCGGCGTACGAGACGGAGTACCGCACCGGGAAGGCCCGTTGGGACGAGACGGTCGCGGCGGCCTTCCGCGCCGACGACGACAGCGCGGTGCCCACCCAGACGCAGGTGCTGGGCGCGCTGGACGCGGTCGTCGGCGACGAGGACGTGGTGATCAACGCCGCCGGTTCGCTCCCCGGTGACCTGCACAAGCTGTGGCGGGCCCGCTCCCCGCGCCAGTACCACCTGGAGTACGGCTACTCCTGCATGGGCTACGAGATCCCGGCCGCGCTCGGTGTCCAGCAGGCCGCGCCCGACGTCCCCGTGTGGGCGCTGGTCGGCGACGGCACGTACCTGATGAACCCGACGGAGATCGTCACAGCCGTGCAGGAGAACCTGCCGGTCAAGCTGGTCCTGGTGCAGAACCACGGATACGCGTCCATCGGCGGCCTGTCCGAGTCGGTGGGCGCCGAGCGCTTCGGCACCGACTACCGCCACCGCGTCGCCGACGGCTCCTTCACCGGCGCCCCGCTCCCCGTCGACCTCGCCGCCAACGCGGCCAGCCTGGGCATGGACGTGCTGCGCGCCAAGACGGTGCGGGAGCTGCGCGAGGCGCTCGCGACGGCCCGCGCGGCCACCCGGCCCACCTGCGTGTACGTCGAGACGGCGCCCGCGTCGGACGCCCTCCCGGCCGAGGCGTGGTGGGACGTGCCGGTGGCCGAGGTGTCGGCCCGCGCGGCCGCCACGGACGCGCGGGCGGTCTACGAGCGCGCGGTCGCCGACCGCCGCCGCCACCTCTGACACCTCCGGCTCCCCCACCGGCCCAGTCCCCTACGCAAGGGAGGTACGTCCATGGCGAAGACCGGCGACCCCGCACGTGCCGTGACCGCCCCCGCGACCGGAACCCTGGACTTCGCCCTGGACCGGAGCAGTCCGGTGCCGCTCTACTACCAGCTGGCCCGGCAGTTGGAGGCGGCGATAGAACACGGCGCCCTCGCGCCCGGGAACCTGCTGGGCAACGAGGTCGACCTCTCCGTCCGCCTCGGCCTGTCCCGGCCGACCGTCCGGCAGGCCATCCAGTCCCTGGTCGACAAGGGGCTGCTGGTGCGGCGGCGCGGGGTCGGCACCCAGGTGGTGCACAGTCAGGTCAGGCGCCCGCTGGAGCTGAGCAGTCTCTACGACGACCTGGCGGCGGCCGGTCAGAACCCCGGCACCCGGGTGGTGCGCAACGAGGGCGTCCCGGCCACCGCCGAGGTCGCGGCGGCCCTCGGCGTCGTGGAGGGCACCGAGGTCACCGTCCTGGAGCGGCTGCGCCTCACCCACGGGCAGCCGGTGGCGATGCTGTGCAACCACCTTCCGGCGGGCCTGCTGGAACTCGACGACGCCCGGCTGGAGTCCACCGGCCTGTACCGGATGATGCGCTCCTCGGGCATCACCCTGCACAGCGCCCGGCAGACCGTCGGCGCCCGCACCGCCTCACGCGAGGAGGCCGAGCGCCTCGGCGAACGGGAGGGCGCCGCACTGCTCACCATGCGGCGCATCGCGTACGACGACACCGGCCGGCCGGTCGAGTACGGGACGCACGTCTACCGCGCGTCCCGGTACGCGTTCGACTTCCAACTGCTGGTCAGGAACTGACCGGACCCGTCTGCGCCGCGCGCCGGGCAGTGAGTAGTGTCGGCTCGCGTGAACAGGCGAAAGCACAAGAAACTGTCCCGGCGCCTCGTCGACGCCGCGCTCGTCGGTGACCTGGCCCGGGTCCGGGCCGCCCTGCGGGACGGAGCGCCGGCCGAGACGGCGGACACCGCGCGGACCACCCCGCTGTACCTCGCGTCCGTGAACGGGAACACCGAGATCGTCCGCGTCCTGCTGGCGGCCGGCGCACGGCCCGACACGGAGAGCGGGATCGGCTCGGAGGGCACTCCCCTGTGCGGGGCGGCCTGCTGGGGCCACACGGAGACCGTCCGCGCCCTCCTGGAACACGGCGCCGACCCGAACCTGCGCGAGGACCACGGCACCGGCTGGGCACCACTGGACTGGGCGTCGAAGGGACCGTACCCGGAGACGATGGACCTGCTCGTCACCGCGGGGGCACGACCGCGCGCCTGACCGCCGCCACGAGACGTCCTGGTCAGTGTGTCGGCTTCACCGGTTCTCCGGCCGGGCTTCGGGGGCCGACCCGCTCGGCGATGAGCCGACGGTAGTTCGGACACCGGGTGACGTCCTCGTAGCTGCAGTTCAGGCCGCCCTCGATCAGCTCCAACGAGGCCTGGGCCGCCGCGATGCGCGACCGGAGCTCTTCGGCCGCGGGACGCAGGATCCCGTGCCGGGCGGTGCGGCCGGTGCTCGCGGACAGGCTCCTGATCGTGTTCAGGCCGAGGCCGGCCTCTTTCAGGACGAGGATCGTCGCCACGCGGGTGAGGTCGTCCGCGCCGTAGCGGCGCCGCCCCCCGGCGTCCCGTCCGGGGTGCAGCAGACCCATCGTCTCCCAGTGGCGCAGCACGTGCGTGGCCAGTCCGAACCGTGCCGCGAGGGCCCCGATGCCCAAGGTGCCGGTGCCGCCGTCTTCGCTTGACTTCATGCCGACATTAAGTCGCAGCATGCGTCCATGTCCA
Source organism: Streptomyces hyderabadensis (assembly GCF_020404845.1). Taxonomy (GTDB): domain Bacteria; phylum Actinomycetota; class Actinomycetes; order Streptomycetales; family Streptomycetaceae; genus Streptomyces; species Streptomyces hyderabadensis. The sequence continues at coordinate 33,752 of NZ_JAIOJZ010000008.1, forward strand.
AGAGCCAGGAAGCGGTGGGAGAACACCGCGACACAGAAGCCCTGCTGGCCGCTCTCGACGCTGCGGACCGGATGCCGAGCGCCACTCGGCTGCGGGCCCGCTCCTACGAACTGCTCTCCCTCGTACCGGGCTCGACCGTCGTGGACGTCGGCTGCGGCGCCGGGCGAGCCGTCGCCGAGCTGGCCGGACGCGGCGTCCACGCGGTGGGCGTGGACCCCAGCCCGTGGATGCTGACGGCGGCCCGGGAACGGTGGCAGGAGGGCGAGTTCCGGGAGGCGGGGGCGGAGGATCTGCCGTTCGCCGACGGCAGCGTGCGCGGGTACCGCGCCGACAAGGTCTTCCACGTCCTTCAGGAGCCGCAGCGCGCGGTGGCGGAGGCACGCCGGGTCCTGTGCCCGGGCGGCAGGATCGTCCTGGTCGGTCAGGACTGGGACGCCATCATGATCGACTCGGACGACGCGGCGCTCACCCGCACCATCGTGCACGCCCGCGCCGACCTCCTGGACACGCCCCGCGCCGGCCGCCAGTACCGCGGCCTGCTCCTGGCCGGCGGCTTCGACGACGTCACGGTGGAGGTGCACACCAGCGTGTTCACCGACCCCGCGATGCTGTCGCTGCTCGTGAGGCTCGCCGAACCGGCCTGCGCCGCCGGCGCCGTCGGCCGCGACCGGGCTGACGAGTGGCTCGCCGAGCAGCGCCGACGCGCCGAGGCCGGCCGCCTCCTGGTCGCCGTTCCGTTCTTCGTCGCCGCCGCTTCCGCGTGAGACGTCGCATCAGTCGGTCAGCCTGACCCGGACACCCGTGAGCCGGACACACAGGGAGAGGGGCCCCGAAGGACCCCTCTCATCTGCTTCTTCACCGTCGGGACGACAGGATTTGAACCTGCGACCCCTTGACCCCCAGTCAAGTGCGCTACCAAGCTGCGCCACGTCCCGGTGCCGTCACGCACGGTGAACCGCGCGATCACGCGGACAGCACTTTACCCCACGGACCGGGCCACGCCTAAGCGGGCACGGTCAGGGACAATCGGTGCCATGGACAGCCCTGCCGACAAGCCCGTGGACAGCGCCGCAGCCGACCGCCCGGTGGACGGACGGGACCGCGACGGCGAGGGCCGGGCGCGCAACGCCCGCCCGCGCGACGGGCTCGGCCGCCCGCTGCCGTACGGCGCGGAGGGCGTGCCCCGCCAGCCCGAGGGCGTCGTGCGGGCGCCGCGGGAGACGGTCGCGGAGGCGCAGCGGCTGCTGGACGAGGGGAAGCCGTTCCACGCGCACGAGGTCTTCGAGGACGCCTGGAAGTCGGGGCCCGAGGAGGAGCGCGAGCTGTGGCGGGGGCTGGCCCAGCTGGCCGTCGGGCTCACCCACTCGGCGCGCGGCAACGCCACCGGCGGGGCCAGGCTGCTGCGGCGCGGGGCGGGCGCGGTGACCGGGTGGGCGACGTCGGGGTCCGGGCGGGAGCGGCCGTACGGGATGGATCTGGGCGCGGTCGCCGGGTGGGCCCGGGAGCTGGCGGGCGAGGTGGAGGGCGGCGGGCCGGTGGACGCGGCGGCGCGGGCGCCCCGGCTGCGGGGCTGACTCCCGCAGCGGGCGGCCCGGCGGGGGCGCGGTCGGGGGCGTACGGCAGACTCGTGGCCGTGCGGACCATTCATGTGATCGGAATCGGCGCGGGCGACCCCGAGCAGCTCACCCTCCAGGCGGTCAGGGCGCTGCAGAACACGGACGTGTTCTTCGTCCTGGACAAGGGCGAGGCCAAGGCCGACCTGGTGCGGCTGCGCCGGGACATGCTGGAGACGCACGTCCCGGCGGGGACGTACCGGATCGTCGAGGCGCGCGACCCCGAGCGGGACCGGAGCGCGGGCGGCGCCGCGTACTCCCCCGCCGTCGGGGACTGGCGCAGTGCCCGCGCCGGCATCTACGAGCGGCTGATCGCCGAGGAGCTGGGCGAGGACCAGAGCGGCGCCTTCCTGGTCTGGGGCGATCCGGCGCTCTACGACAGCACGCTGGGCATCCTGGAGGAGATCCTGGAGCGCGGCGCGGTGGCGTTCGAGTACGACGTGGTGCCCGGCATCAGCAGCGTCTCCTCGCTGGTCGCCCGGCACCGGACCGGGCTGAACCGGGTGGCGCGGCCGGTGCAGATCACCACGGGGCGGCGGCTCGCCGAGGGCTTCCCGAAGGACGCGGACGACGTCGTCGTGATGCTGGACGCCCACCAGACCTTCCGGCAGTACGCGGACCAGGACATCGACATCTACTGGGGCGCCTACCTGGGCACGCCGGACGAGATCCTCGACTCCGGCCCGATCGCCGAGGCGGCGCCCCGCATCGAGCGGCTGCGTGCCGAGGCGCGGGAGCGCAAGGGCTGGATCATGGACACCTATCTGCTGCGGCGCAACCCGCGGGACCGGTAGGACGGGGCCCGGGCCGTCGGCTGCGGCACCCGGGCGGACCGCCCCCGCATGCGTGGCCCGTGCACCGGTGTGATCGTGACCGTGTGACAGTCGCCGAGGAAGCACCACGGACCGTCGCCACCCAGCCGCCCGTGCTGGACCGGCGCCGCCGCAACGTCGTCTTCGTCACGATCATGCTCGGCATGCTGCTCGCGGCCCTGGACCAGACGATCGTGGGCACCGCGCTGCCCACGATCGTGTCGGACCTGGGCGGCGCCGCGCACATGTCGTGGGTGGTGACCTCGTACCTGCTCGCGGAGACCGTGGCGACGGTCCTGGTCGGCAAGTTCGGCGACCTGTTCGGCCGCAAGGTGGTCTTCCAGGTGTCCGCGGTCGTGTTCATCACCGGCTCGTTCCTGTGCGGGCTGGCGACCAACATGCCGCTGCTGATCGTCTGGCGGGCGGTGCAGGGCGTCGGCGCGGGCGGCCTGATGGTGACGGCGATGGCGTTGATCGCGGACGTCATCCCGCTGCGGGAGCGGGGCAAGTACCAGGGCGCGATCGGCGCGGTGTTCGGGGTCGCGACCGTCATCGGGCCGCTGCTCGGCGGCCTGTTCACCGACCACCTGTCCTGGCGCTGGGCCTTCTACGTCAACGTGCCGATCGCGGTGGTCGTCGTGATCGCCGCCGCCCGCACCATCCCGGTGGTGAAGTCGGCGGCCCGTCCCGTCATCGACTACCTGGGCATCGCGCTGGTCGCGGTCGGCGCGAGCGCGCTGATCCTGGCGACCAGCTGGGGCGGCAACGAGTACGCGTGGGGCTCGGCCGTGATCCTCGGCCTGTTCGCGGGCGGGCTGATCGCGCTGGGGCTGTTCTGCTGGGTGGAGACCCGGGCGGCCGAACCGATGCTGCCGATGCGGCTGTTCTCCAACCCGGTGTTCACGGTCTGCTCGATCCTCAGCTTCATCGTCGGCTTCGCCATGCTGGGCGCGCTGACGTATCTGCCGACGTATCTGCAGTACGTCGACGGGGACTCGGCCACCGTCTCCGGGGTGCGGACGCTGCCGATGGTGGCGGGACTGCTGATCGCCTCGGTGTTCAGCGGCAACGTGGTCAGCAAGACGGGGCGGTACCGGCTGTTCCCGATCGCGGGCACGCTGGTGATGGGCGTCGGCCTGTATCTGATGTCCCTGATGGGGCCGGCCACGGGTGCGGGGCTGGAGTCGCTGTACATGTTCGTCCTCGGCACGGGGATCGGCCTGTCCATGCAGGTGCTGACGATCGCCGTGCAGAACACGGTCGAGTACTCCGACCTGGGCACCGCGACCTCCGGCGTCACCTTCTTCCGCACGCTGGGCAGTTCCTTCGGCACCGCCGTGTTCGGCACGATCTACGCCAACTCGCTGGGTCCCAACCTGCGCGACGGAGTCGCGGCGGCGGCCCGCACCGGGGCCGCCGACCCGTCGGTGATCGCGAGGGCGTCGACCAGTCCGGAGGGTGTGCACCGGCTGCCGCCCCCGGCGTCGGCGCCGGTCATCGGCGCCTATGCGGACACCATCCAGACCGTGTTCCTGTGGACGGTGCCGGTCGCCGTCCTGGGCTTCGTGGTCGCGCTGTTCCTCAAGCAGGTCCAGCTGCGGGACAGCGCCCGCGCGGGTTCCACGGACATGGGCGAGGGCTTCGCCTCCCCGCACGACGCCAGCAGCAGACGGGCGCTGGAGGCCTCCGTCGGGAAGATCATCGGCAGTACGGAGCTGGACACCGCGCGCCGGATCATCGCGGACAGCGACACCCGGCTGGACGTCGCCGGGGCTTGGGCCGTGATGCAGGTCGACCTGTTCACGCGGCTGGTCGGGCACGCCAGCCTCGGCCTGATCGCCGCCCGCCGTCGGCTGCCGCCGGAGGTGCTGCTGCCGGTCTTCGACCGGATGGTGGAGGAGGGGTTCCTGACCCGCCACGGCTCGCTGCTCTCCCACACCGACGCCGGCGCCCGGGAGGCGCTGGTGATCGGCCGGGCGTGGGCGGCCTGGCTGGAGGACCGGGTGGAGCGGGACATCGGCCGTCCCACGGACACGGAGCTGCGCGCGGCCGTCGACGCCATCGCCAAGCGCCTGCTGGTGGAGGACCTCAGCAACGGCCTCCCGCAGCGGGTCAGGCAAGCAGGAGCTGGAGACCCCCCACAACCGTCGCCGCGATCACCAGACGCTCGAACAGGCGTTGGTTGATCCGGCTCACGGCCCACTTGCCGAGGAACGCGCCGGGCACCACGAAGACCACCAGCGCCGCGTCGAGCAGCAGCGAGTGGCCGTCGATCAGGCCGAGGCCCGCGCTGAAGGGCAGCTTGGAGACGTTGACGATCAGGAAGAAGAACGCCGACGTGCCCAGGAAGCCGAGCTTCCGGAACCCCGCGGAGAGCAGGTACATCGACATCACCGGGCCGCCCGCGTTGGCGACCATCGTGGTGAACCCGCCCAGGACGCCGTACGAGCGGGTTTTCACGCGGCCGGTGCGCGGGCCGGCCTCGGCCGGCCGCTCGGCGGCTTCCGCCTGCCGCCTGCGCCACACCGTCACCCCGGCCATGAACAGCAGGATCACGCCGATCGAGGTGCGGACCACGGCGTCGTCGGCCCACACCAGGAACACGGTGCCGATCACCACGCCCACCCCCACCGCCGGGAACAGCCGCCACAGCGTGGGCCAGTGCGCGTGGCGCCGGTAGGTGAGGACGGCCAGGACGTCACCGGCGATCAGGACCGGCAGCAGGATGCCGGTGGAGGCGCGGGCGGGCAGGACGGCCGCGAAGATCGCCAGGCTGACCGTGTTGGCCCCGCTCACCGCGGTCTTGGAGAAGCCGACGAGCAGCGCCGCGAGGGCGAGGGCGGCGAATTCCCAGCCGGTGAGGTGCCAGAGCGTCATCGTGTCCGTCACGGTCATGGTGTCCATTGCGGGGACCGATGCTATGCGCACCCCACCGGCGCCGTGAGCACCGTCTCGCCCAGCGGTCCTCAGCCCTGGGTGCAGCGCGCCCGCAGCTCGCGCTTCAGCACCTTCATGCTCGGCCCGAGCGGCAGTTCGTCGGCGAACTCCACCCGGCGCGGGTACTTGTGCCGCCCGAGGTGCTGCTTGGACCACTCGGTGATCTCCCCGGCGTCCGGCGTCGCGCCGGGGGCGGGCACGACCACGGCGCAGACCTCCTCGCCGTGCAGCTCGTCCGGGAGCCCGATGACGGCGACCTGCGCGATGCCGGGGTGGCGCATCAGCACCTCCTCGACCTCCCGCGGGTAGACGTTGTAGCCGCCCCGGATGATGACGTCCTTCTTCCGGTCGACGATCCTGAGGAACCCGTCCTCGTCCTTGGTGCCCAGGTCCCCGGTGCGGAACCAGCCGTCGACCAGCGCCTCGGCCGTGGCCTCGGGGCGGCCGAGGTAGCCGGAGAAGACGTTGTGGCCGCGGACGACGACCTCGCCCAGCTCGCCGGGCGGCAGCAGTTCCACCGCGTCCTCGACCTCGGCGCGGGCGATCTCCACGTCGACGCCCCACAGCGGGTGGCCGATGGTGCCGGGCCTGGCGCCGAACACCGGCTGGTTCACGGCCGCCGCGGGCGAGGTCTCGGACAGCCCGTACCCCTCGTAGATCTTCGCCCCGAAGGCATCCTCGAACCGTTCGAGGACGGCCACCGGCAGCGAGGCGCCGCCGGAGACGCACACCCGCAGCTCGGGCAGGACGTCGGCACCGGCCGCCGCGGCGGCGAGGGCGACGAACATGGTCGGCACCCCGTGGAAGGTGTTGACGCCCTCCTTCACCATCAGCTCGATCGCCCGGGCCGCGTCGAAGCGCGGCAGCAGGACCAGGGTCGCGCCCGCCCGCCAGGTGGAGTTGAGGGAGACGGTCTGGCCGAAGGCGTGGAAGAGCGGCAGCGCGCCGAGCGCCACGTCGTCGGGCCGGATGTCGTTGGCGTCGAAGGCGTTGACCGTCGCGTTCATCACCAGGTTGAAGTGGCTGAGCACGGCGCCCTTGGGGACGCCGGTGGTGCCGCTGGTGTAGAAGACGACGGCCGGGTCGTCGGCGTCGCGGGTGACGTACGAGGGCAGCGGCTCGGCGTCCGCGGCGAGCTTGTCCATCTCCTCGCCGAGCGTGATCATCCGTACGCCGGTCTCCCGCGCGGCGGCCGCCGCGGTCTCCGCCTGCGCCGGGTGGCAGAGCAGCAGGGTGGCGCCGCTGTCGCGCAGCACGTGCTCGACCTCGGCCGTCGACAGCAGCAGGTGCACCGGCACCACCACGGCACCGGCCGCGGCGACGGCGTAGTACGCGACCGGGAAGTCGGCGGTGTTCGGTGCCATCAGGGCCACCCGGTCACCCGGCCGGACGTCCAGGCCGGCCAGGGCACCGGCCTGGGCGCGGGCCCGCCGCCACACCTCGGCGAAGGTCAGCCGCAGGTCGCCCTCGACCAGCGCTTCCTTGTCGGGACGGCGCCGGGCGTTCTCGGCGAGGACGGCGGCGACGGAGAGGGTTGCCATGGGGTGTTGCTCCGTTTCCTTGCTGCGGCTCTGCAGAGGGGGTGGCTCTACGGCTGGGGGGCGGGCCTAGTGGCGTTCGACGAGGACCGCGCTGCCCTGCCCCACGCCCACGCACATCGTGGCCAGCCCGCGGCCGGCCCCCGTGCGGCGCATGCGGTGGAGCAGGGTGGTGAGGATGCGGGCGCCGGAGCAGCCGAGCGGGTGGCCCAGTGCGATGGCCCCGCCGGTGGGGTTGACCAGGTCGGGGTCGATGCCGAGCCGGTCGACGCAGGCGAGGGCCTGGGCGGCGAACGCCTCGTTGAACTCGGCCTCCGCGAGGTCGCCGACGCTCCAGCCGGCCCGGGCGAGGACCTTGCGGGTGGCGGGGACCGGGCCGATGCCCATGACGTCGGGGTGGACACCGGCCGAGCCGCCCGCGACGTAGCGGCCGAGCGACTCCAGGCCGAGGTCGTTCAGTGCCTCCTCGCTGACCAGCAGGAGACCCGCGGCGCCGTCGTTCATCGGGGAGGCGTTGCCCGCGGTGACCGTGCCGCCGGGGCGGAAGACGGGCTTGAGGCGGCCCAGCTTCTCCAGGGAGGTGTCCTCGCGGACGCACTCGTCGGTGTCCACGACCACGCCGTCGGGGCGCTCGACGGGGAGGATCTCGTCGTCGAAGTGACCGTTCTTCCGGGCCTCGGCGGCCAGGCGGTGGCTGCGCAGGGCGAACGCGTCCTGGCGCTCGCGCGGCACGCCGTACCGCTCGGCGACCTCCTCGGCCGTCTCCCCCATGGCGAGCAGTCCGTGCAGGTCCTTCATCGCCGGGTTGACCAGGCGCCAGCCGAGGCGAGTGTCGGCGGTCTCGATGCGGTGCGGCAGCGCCTCGTCGGGGCGGGGCAGCACGAAGGGGGCGCGGCTCATGGACTCGGAGCCGCCGGCCAGCACGATGTCGGCCTCGCCCGCGGCGATGGTGCGGGCGGCGGTGGTGACGGCTTCGAGGCCGGAGGCGCACAGCCGGTTCACGGTGGCGCCGGGGACGGTCTCGGGCAGGCCGGCGAGCAGGGCGGCCATCCGGGCCACGTTGCGGTTGTCCTCGCCGGCCTGGTTGGCGGCGCCCCAGTACACGTCGTCGATCCGGGCGGGGTCGAGCGCGGGCACGTCGGCGACCAGGCCCCGGATCACCGCGGCGGCGAGGTCGTCGGGCCGTACGGTCGACAGGGAGCCGCGCAGCTTGCCGATCGGGGTGCGGCGGGCGGCCGCGAAGTGGACGGGACGCACGAGGGGACTCCTGACCGTCGTCGCGCGGTCACCGGACGGCGCACCGTCGCGTCGACCACCACGAACCTTGCTGGGCACTACCACTTAATTAGCACTGCTAGTTTCGGACTATAGACCGCCGGACGGCGTCCTGGGAAGATCCTCCGGACGACGTCACCGACGCAGCCGGAGGAGACATGGCCGAGGCCCGCGAGCACACCCTGACCGGAACGCGGGGACGGATCGCCGTCCGCGAGTGGCCCGCGGCACGCCCCCGCTACGTCGCGCTGCTGGTGCACGGGTACGGCGAGCACAGCGGGCGCTACGCGGAGGTGGCCGGCGTCCTGACCGGCCACGGCGCGGCCGTCTACGCGCCGGACCACGCCGGGCACGGGCGCTCGGACGGTGAGCGGGTGGTGATCGAGGACTTCGAGGACGTGGTCACCGACGTGCACGCGGTGGCAGAGCTGGCCCGCGCCGCCCACCCCGGCCTGCCGGTCGTCATGGTCGGACACTCCATGGGCGGCCTCATCGCCGCCCGCTACGCCCAGCGCCACCCCGGCGAGCTGACGGCCCTGGTGCTGTCGGGGCCCGTCATCGGCGACTGGGAGCTGCCGCGCCGGCTGCTCGCGCTGGACGAGATCCCCGACACCCCGATCAGCCCGGCCTCGCTCTCCCGCGACCCGTCGGTCGGAGCGGCGTACGCGGCGGACCCGCTGGTGTGGCACGGCCCGATGAAGCGGCCGACGCTGGAGGCGTTCGTGCGGACGCTGGGGACCGTGGCCGACGGCGGCGACGTCGGGCGGCTGCCGCTGCTGTGGCTGCACGGGGACGACGACCGGCTGGTGCCGCTGCCCGGCAGCCGCGTCGGGGTCGAGCCGCTGAGCGGCGGCGACCTGACCGAGCGGATCTACCCGGGCGCCCGGCACGAGGTCTTCAACGAGACCAACCGCACGGAGGTCTTCGCGGACGTCACGCGCTTCCTGGACGGCGTGTTCGCCCGCTGAGGCGGCGGTGCGCCCGCCCAGGGGCGGGCGGGACCGTCCCTCCGGGGACCGCCGGGCGTTTGCCTCCCGTGCCGCATGGGCACCCGCGGCCGCATGGAGTGGTTGCGGCGCGCCGCCTGTGTGGACGAGGACCCCGACCTGTTCTTCCCGGTGGGCACCGCCGGGCCCGCCCTGCGGGACACGGCGGCCGCCAAGCGCGTCTGCGCCGGATGCCCGGTGACCCCGGAGTGCCTGGCCTTCGCCCTGGAGTCGGGGCAGACGTCGGGCGTGTGGGGCGGCACCGACGAGGCGGAACGCGTCGCCCTGCTCCGGCTGACCACGCAACACGCACGTACGCACGACGAAATGAGGGACACCTCATGGCCGACGCCCTCGAACTCGACGCGCTGTGGGAGGACTTCCACCGCGTGGTGAACATGACCTCCGCGGAACTCGCGGACTGGCTGCGGGTGCGCGACTCCGGCGAGCTGACCGAACCGCTGCCGGACGACGCCGGCCCGCCGCTCGGACAGCATGTCCTCGCGATCCTGCAGAAGCGGCGCACCGACCTGACGGAGGACGACCTGCGTGCCATGCGCAAGGTCGTGGACACCGTGACCTCGCAGACCGACCTGGAGAACGAGCCCGAGGCCGACGACACCCGCCTGCGGCACCGGCTCATGACGGTCGGTCACGACCCGCTGAAGCCGTAGCCGTGGCCCCCGGCCAACGGCGGACCGTGCGCGAACTCGTCGACGCGCACGGGCAGACCTACGCCGAGGAGGCGGGCATCCGGCTGAAGGACACCCCGCAGCCGCTGTACCGGCTGCTTGTCCTGGCGCACCTGCTCAGCGCCCGGATCAGCGCCTCCGTCGCGGTCGCCACCGCCCGTGCCCTCAGCGAGGCGGGGCTGCGCGATGCGGGCCGCATGGCCGACGCCACCTGGCAGCAGCGGGTGGACGCGCTCGGCCGGGGCGGCTACCGGCGCTACGACGAGCGCACCGCCACCCAGCTCGGCGAGGGCGCCGAACTGCTGGCCGAGCGGTGGGGCGGCGACCTGCGCCGGCTCCGCGACGAGGCGGACGGCGACGTCCGCGAGCTGCGGCGGCTGCTCCAGGAGTTCCCGGGGGTCGGGCCGACCGGCGCGGACATCTTCCTGCGGGAGGCGCAGCTGGTCTGGCCGGAGGCGGGCCCCCTGCTGGACCGCAAGGCCCTCCAGGGCGCGGAGCGCCTGGGCCTGCCGGGTGACCGGGACCGGCTCCTGTCCCTGGCCGGTAAGACGGAACCCGCCGTCCTCGCGGCCGCGCTGGTGCGTGCGGCGGTCGACAAGGGGGTGGCCGAGGACACCCTCGACCGCGTCGGCTGAGCACCGCGTCGGCCGAGCGCGCCGGGCCCGGCGGTCCGGCCCGCTCCCGCCACACGGTGCCGCCGGTCACCCGAACAGGCTCGTGCGCTGGTGCGCCCCCGGCCCCGGTGATGCGCTGAGGACACCGTTTCCCGTCCCAGGAGGCATCCCGCGATGAGCAGTCGTCCGTCCCACCCCGTCCGTCTCCTGGCCTCCGCCCTGGCCGCGGGCGCGCTGCTCACCACCGCCGCCTGTTCGGACGGTGCCGGATCGGAGAACGCCTCGGACACCGCCGCCGAGCAGGCCGGGGTCGCCCGGCCCGACGCCGCGAAGCAGACCCCGACCGGTTCCCCCAGCGCCTCCCCCGGCACCCTCACCGAGGCCGGTGCCAAGGCCGCCCTGCTCACCGAGGCCGATCTGGAGGGCGGCTGGAACCAGGTCCAGGACGCCGACAAGTGGCGCGACCGGCTGCTCGTCGGCGAGGTCGACGTGTCCGGCTTCCTCACCGCGAAGGCCGACGCGGCGGACTGTCAGCAACTGCTCGACGGGCTCTACCGCGACAACCTGCTGGGCGAACCGTCGGGACCGTCGGCGCTCACCGGCTTCGAGCAGGGCGACTCCCGCCTCCTCGAACAGGTCGCCGGTTACGACCGGGCCGGACTCGACGACCGCCTGAAGTGGATGGCCTCGCTGCCGCAGACGTGCGACGAGTTCACCGCGACCGACTCCGACGGCGCCGAGCGCACGGTCCAGGTGACCGAGGCCTCGGTGCCCGACGCGGGCGACGCCCGCGAGGGCCTGCACGTGACGGTGCAGGGCACCGCCGACGCCACCCCGGTCACCCTCACCCTGGACATCGCCGCCGTACGCGTCGGCACCTCCGCCCTCACCGTCACGGGCGGCGGCCTGGACGGCGCACAGGCCTCCTCCGTGGAACAGGCGGTACGCCAGGGCACACAGCGCCTGAAGACCGTTCTGGACGGCGGCACCCCCTCCCCGCAGCCCACGAACCTGGACTGACATCCGCGGGAGCATCCCCCGCGGCTCCCACCGCGTCGTGCGCACATCCGGCGAAACCCGGACAGGGTGATCACCGGACGGCACAATGGTCCGCGACGGACGGCGCACGCGCGAAGGAGCCGAGACGTGAGCGAGAGCGACCCCGTGCCCGGCGGGCGTCCCGGTGACGTCGAGCGGGCCACCGCGCTGAGCGGCGAGCTGACCGGGCAGGGCGTGCACGGCGTGGTACTGGCGTACGTCGACACCGCCGGGATCGCCCGGGTGAAGACCGTGCCCACCGCCAAGCTCGCCCCGGCCGCCGCCTGGGGCGTGGGGATGTCGCCGGTGTTCGACACCTTCCTGGCCGACGACTCGATCGTCACCACGGACCACCTGGGCTCCCCCGACGGCGACCTGCGCCTCTTCCCCGACCTCGACCGGCTGACCGTACTGGCCGCGCAGCCCGGCTGGGCCTGGGCGCCGGTCGACCGGATCACGCAGGAGGGCGCACCGCATCCGGCGTGCGGGCGCACCGTCCTGCGCCGCACCGTGGCCGAGGCCGCCGCCCGGCACGGCATCACCTTCCGGGCCGCCGTCGAGATCGAGTGGGTCGTGGGACGGGACGACGCGGACGGCGACGCGTTCGTTCCGGCGGTCTCCGGACCGGCGTACGGGGCCGCCCGGCAGGTCGAGTTGAGCGACTGCGCCGCCGACCTGCTGGCGGCGCTCGCGGCACAGGGAGTGGACGTGGAGCAGTTCCACCCCGAGTACGCGGCCGGGCAGTTCGAGGTCTCGGTGGGCGCGCTGGACCCGGTGGCGGCGGCCGACCACAGCGTGCTGGTGCGGCAGACGATCCGGGCGGTGGCCCGGCGGCACGGGCTGCGCGTCTCCTTCGCCCCCGCGGTCCTCGGCCAGGGCGTCGGCAACGGCGGGCACCTCCACCTCTCCGCCTGGCGGGACGGGACGAACCTGCACGCGGGCGGCACCGGCCGGTACGGCATGACCGCCGAGGCCGAGTCCTTCGTGGCCGGGGTCCTCGGCCGGCTCCCGGCGCTCACCGCGATCACCGCGCCGAGCCCGGCCAGCAGGCTGCGGCTGCGCCCCTCGCAGTGGGCGGGCGTGTTCACCGCCTGGGGCCGGGAGACCCGCGAGGCGGCGCTCAGGATCGTCACCGGCACCACCGGCGTCCGCGACCGCGCGGCGAACCTGGAGGTGAAGCCGGTCGACCTGGCCGCCAACCCCTATCTCGCCCTGGCCTCGGTGATCGCCGCCGGACTCGACGGGCTCTCCGCGTCCGCGCCGCTGCCCGAGGAGACCACCGGCGACCCGGCCCGGCTGGAGGCCGCCGAGGCGGCGGCCCGGGGCGTGCGCAGGCTGCCGGTCACCCTCACGGAGTCGGTGGCGGCGTTCCGCTCCGACGGTGTGCTGCGCGAGGCGCTCGGTCCGGTGCTGGCGGACGCGGTGGTCGCCGTACGGCTGGGCGAGGCCCGGTCGGTCGAGGGGCTGGACGACGACGGTGTGGCGGCGGCCTACCGCTGGAAGTACTGAGATGGCCGCCGGACCCGTGCACGAGCGGCTCGCCGCGCTGGAGCTGGTGGACCACCACTGCCACGGCGCCGTCACCGGCGACCCGGACCGCGCGGGCTTCGAGTCGCTGCTCACCGAGGGCGAGGCGTGGCCCGGCGTCTCCCCCTTCGACAGCCCCGTCGGCCTCGCCGTGCGCCGCCACTGCGCGCCGCTGCTGGACCTGCCGCGCCACGCCCCCGCCGACGTGTACCTGGCCCGCCGCTCGGAGCTGGGCGCGGCCGAGGTCAACCGGCGGTTCCTGCGCGCCGCGCACACCGGCGTGTTCTGTGTGGACACCGGGTACGCGCCGCACCGGGTGACGAGCCCGGCCGAGCTGGCCGAGGCGGCGGGCGCGACGGCGTACGAGGTGGTCCGGCTGGAGGGCGTCGCGGAGGCGGTGGCGGCGGGCGGTGTCGAACCGGACGCGTACGCGCAGGCGTTCCGCACCGCGGCGTGGGAGGCGGTACAGCGGCCCGGAGTGGTGGGCGTCAAGTCGGTGGCGGCCTACCGCACCGGGTTCGACCTGGACCCGGCCCGTCCCGCGCCCGCCGAGGTCACCGCGGCCGCCCGGCGCTGGCTCGCGGGCGGCGGCGGGCGGCTCGCGGACCCGGTGCTCGTGCGCCACCTGCTGTGGACCGCCGTGGACCTCGGGCGGCCGCTGCAACTGCACACGGGGTTCGGCGACAACGACATCCGCCTGCACCGGGCGGATCCCGCCCTGCTGACCGACTGGCTGCACCTGACCGCCGGCACGATCCCAATCCTGTTGCTGCACTGCTGGCCCTACCAGCGCCAGGCGGCCTATCTGTCCGCGGTCTTCGAACGGGTGTACCTCGACGTGGGGCTCACCCTGCACCACGTGGGCCCCGCCCGCGCGGGCGCGATCCTCGCCGAGGCACTGGAGATCACCCCGTTCCGCAAGCTGCTGTACAGCTCCGACGCCTACGGCGTGGCCGAGTTCCACCACCTGGGGGCGCTGGCCTTCCGGCAGGGACTGGCCGGGCTGCTCCAGGAGCGGCTGGACGCCGACGAGCTGTCCCTGCCGGACGCGTTGCGCCTGGCCCGCTGGGCGGGGCGGGACAACGCCCGCCGGGTCTACCGGCTGCCGGGCGGTCCGGCGGACGACGGCTGAGCGGCGTGGGACGGGTCACAGTCCCGGAGCGCCGCCCGGGAAGCACGAACGGCTGAAAGTATGATCAAGCGATGTCTGACATGACCGAAACCACGCCGGGCTGGCTGACGAGCGACGAACTCGAAATGGCGCGCGCCCGCATGCCGATCCTGTACGTCGAGGCCGTGCCCGTGCGGGTGGACGACAGCGGCGAAGTCACCAGCGTCGGCCTGCTCCTGCGCATCGGGCCCGACGGGACGGTCAGCCGGACGCTGGTCTCCGGCCGGGTGCTGCACCACGAGCGGGTCCGGGACGCGCTGCTGCGCCACCTGGAGAAGGACCTCGGCCCGGTGGCGCTGCCCCGGGTGCCGGCCTCGCTCCAGCCGTTCACGGTGGCCGAGTACTTCCCGACGCTCGGGGTCACGCCGTACCACGACCCCCGGCAGCACGCGGTCTCGCTCGCCTACGTCGTGCCGGTGACCGGTGACTGCCGGCCGCGGCAGGACGCCCTGGACCTGGTCTGGTTCGATCCGCGCGAGGCCCTGTCCGAGGCGGTGCGCAGCGAGATGCCGGGTGGGCACGGGGTGCTGCTGAAGCAGGCGCTGGCGCACGTGGGCTGCGTGGGCTGACCCCTGTCCGGGGCTACTCCTCCCGCCGGTCCCCGTCGCTCAGCTGCGGGTCCAGGTCGTCCCTGAGCAGGCCCCGGGACCCCGTCTGCCCGGTGCGGTAGGCGGAGCGCGCCACCAGGTGGGAGGCGACCGGCCCGGTGAGGAACTGGAAGAAGACGATGAGCGCCAGGGTGCCCACGTCGGTGCCGTGACGCAGCCGCAGCCCGACCCCGGCGAGGACGAGGAGCATCCCGAGGGTCTGCGGTTTGGTGGCGGCGTGGCTGCGGGAGAGCACGTCGGGGAAGCGGAGCATCCCGAGCACCCCGAGCAGGCACTGCAGGCAGCCGAGGAACAGCAGCACGGTCCCGGCCAGGTCGGCGGCCTCGGCCCAGGCGTTCACCGGTGGTCCTGCCGGCCGTCCGCCCTTACGGAGGGCCGGTCGCGCACGGCGATGAAGCGGGCGATGCCGACCGAGCCGGTGAAGCCGAGGAAGGCGAGCACCAGCATCACGGGGAAGTAGAAGGAGTCTCGGTCGTGGGCGGCCTTGACGCCGATGCCGGCGATGATGAGCGCCGCGAGCACGTCGAGGGCGACGGCGCGGTCCAGCATCGAGGGGCCGTACCAGATCCGGTACAGCAGCAGGGCGCCGGCGACGAGGATCATCGCGAGCGAGGCGACGAGCAGGGCGTCTTCGACGGCGTGCAGGGTGGTCACGGCGAGGAGTCACCTTCCGGTACGGGACGGGCGGCGTCGGCGATGTCCTCGGCGGTGCCGAAGGCGCGGGCGACGAGTTCCTCCATGCGCCACACCTGCCGCTGGGCGCCCTCGATCTCGCCGGGGTTGGCCGCGTCGAGGACGTGCAGGAACAGGGTGGCCGTGGAGCGGCGCACCTCGATCACGGAGCCGCCGGGGACGTTGGAGACGGCGACGGCGGTGGCGGTGAGCATGAGGTCGCTGCGCACCCGCAGCGGAACCGCCACCACCGCCGCGTGGTAGGGGCCCTTGGCGAAGATCTGCCGGGTGACCTCGACGCTGGAGGAGAACATGTCGTACAGCAGGTAGGCGGCCAGGCGCAGGATGCCCAGGGGGCGCAGCCGGAGGCCGATGTCCACGGCGGGCAGCGGGAAGGCCAGGCACAGGCAGAGGGCGACAAGGACGCCGTTGACGAGGTTGGCCCAGGAGGGGGTGCCCCACAGCAGGATCCAGATGACGGTGAGCCAGCCGACCAGTGGCAGGTCGAGCACGCGCCGGCCGCGGCCCACGCGGAAGGACCAGCTGTAGGGGGAACGGTCGCGGAAGAGGTTGCTCACCGGCCGAGCACCGCCTCGATGTAGGGGGTACGGGCGAGGAGTTCGGTGGCGGCGGCCTGGGTGAAGGTGGTGAGCGGGCCGCCGAGCACGGTGTACGACAGGCCGAGGGCGACGGCGGCGCCGGTGGCCGCCACCATGGGCCAGGGCAGGTGCTTGGTGGTGGTGATGGACTGCCCGAGGAAGCCCGCGGCGACCACGGCGCCCGCGGGCACCGGCAGCCCGCTCCCGGTCGGCCTCTCCTCCTCGTCGTCGGTGTCGTCGTCGCCCGTGTCGTCGTCCTCGGCGGACTCCAGCACCACGCCCTCCTCCTCGGCGCCGGGTGGCGCGTCGCGCCAGAACGCGAGGTTCCAGACCTTCGCCATGACGTAGAGGGTGAGCAGGCTGGTGGCGGCGGACCCGGCGACCAGGGCCCAGGCCCAGCCGCCGCCGTCGGCGACGCCCGCCCGCATCAGGCCGAGCTTGCCGATGAAGCCGGACAGCGGCGGGATGCCGGCGAGGTTCATGGCGGGCACGAAGAACAGCACGGCGAGCAGCGGCGCCGCCCTCGCCAGGCCGCCGAGGCGGGTGAGTTCCGTGGTGCCGTCGCGCCGCTCGATGAGCCCGGCGACCAGGAACAGGGTGGTCTGCACGGTGATGTGGTGGGCCACGTACACGATCGCCCCGCTGATCGAGGTGCGTCCCGCGAGGGCGATGCCGAAGACCATGTAGCCGATGTGGCTGATGAGGGTGAAGGACAGCACCCGCTTGAGGTCGGTCTGGGCGACGGCGCCGAGGATGCCGACGCCCATCGAGGCGAGCGCGGCGAGCATCAGCAGGTCGCCCAGGCGGTGGCCGGGGAAGAGCAGGGTCTGGGTGCGCAGCATGGAGTACACGCCGACCTTGGTCAGCAGTCCGGCGAAGACCGCGGTGACCGGTGCGGGCGCGGTCGGGTAGGAGTCGGGCAGCCAGGCCGCCAGCGGGAACACCGCCGCCTTGATGGCGAAGACCGTCAGCAGCATCGCCTCCAGCAGGGTGCGCACCCCGAGCGGCACCTCCTGCAGCCGCTGGGCGAGCTGAGCGAAGTTCACGGTGCCCGCGACCGCGTAGGTCATGGCGATGGCGACCAGGAAGAGCACGGAGGAGAACAGCGAGATGATCACGTACGTCGATCCGGCCCGGATCCGGGTCGCGGTGCCGCCGATGGTGAGCAGCACGAAGCTGGCGACGAGCATGATCTCGAAGCCGACGTAGAGGTTGACGAGGTCACCGGCGAGGAAGGTGCAGGAGACGCCCGCCACGAGGATGAGGTAGGCCGGGTGGAAGACACCGACCGGCGCCTGGTCGTCCCGGTCGGCCATGCCCTGGCCCATCGAGTACACGAGGACGAGCAGGGTGATGGCGCTGGAGACGGTCAGCATCAGGCCCGCGAGCCGGTCGGCGACCAGGGTGATGCCGACCGGCGGTGCGAAGTCCCCGAGGTGCACGCTGAGCGGGCCGTGCCGGTCGGCGGCGACCATGAGCACCACGGAGAGCACCAGCACCGCGCCGAGCACGGCCAGGCTGATGAAGCGCTGGAAGCGGTGCAACCGGGGCCCGATGGCCAGCTTCAGGCCCGTGACGCACAGGGGCAGCAGGACGGGGAGCGGGACGAGCGCGTTCACCTGGTTCCTTCCGTGCCGGCGCCTTCGGGGTCGTCGGGCTGGTCGGGCGGCGGGTGGCAGGAGTCCTCACCGGGGAGCGAGTCGGGTTCGCGGCCGGTCTCCTCGGGGTCGTTGGAGGGTCCGGCGATCCGGGCCGGGGCCGGTCCGGGGCGGCCCGCGGCATCGGTGGAGCCCCGCTCCCGGCCCTCCCGGTAGTCCTCGGGGTCGGCGCCGAGGATGTCGTTCCAGAGGTTCCCGGAGACGTCGTTGGCGCGGGCCTGGTAGGCGCGTTCCTCGCGGACCCGTCGGCGCAGCCGCTTGCGGGCGGCTCGGTAGCGGGCGCGCTGCTCGGCGTCGGTGCCGCCGTCCTCGGCGCGGGCCTCGCGGTAGCGGTCGCGCAGCTCGCCGCGCCGGTCGAGGAACTCGGCGCGCAGGGCGACCAGCCGGTCCTCGGTGTCGTCGCTGATCTCGTCGGAGCCGGTGACCTGGTGGCTGCGGTAGGCCATGGCGAGCAGGAAGGCGGTGGTGGCGAGGGTGATGACGATCGCGGTCAGGGCGATGGCCTGGGGCAGCGGGTCGGTGACGCGGTTGCGGATGATGTGCGGGTAGAGCAGCGGTGCGTCGCCCGCGCTGCCGGTGGCGGCGAGGACCAGCAGGTTGACGCCGTTGCCGAGGACGACGGCGCCGAGCAGGATCCGGGTGAGCGACCGGGTCAGCAGCAGGCTGGCGCCGACGGCGTTGAGGACGGCGGCCGCCACCAGCAGGGACAGGCTCACGGTCATGTGCGGCCCGCCTCCGGGCGCGGGGCGGCCCGTTCGATCTGGCGGTCGATCCGGGCGCCGAGGGCCCGCACGATGTCCAGGACCACGCCGAGCACCAGCAGGTAGACCCCGCAGTCGAAGAGGACGGCGGTGGACAGGTGGGCGTCGCCCCACACGGGCAGGTGGCCGTGCCAGGTCCAGCCGTGCAGCACGGTGCCCTCGCCGAGGCCGCCGAGCGCGATGCCGGTGGACAGGAACAGGCCGAGGCCGGTGAACAGTCCGGGTTTGAAGGGCACGGCCTCGGCGAGTTCGTGGCGGCCTCCGGCGAGGTAGCGGGCGATGAAGGCGACGCCCGCGGTCAGACCCGCGACGAAGCCGCCGCCCGGCAGGTTCTCCGCGCACAGCAGCAGGTAGACGGAGAGGACGAGGACGGGGTGGAAGATGAGGCGGGCGACCACTTCCAGGACCAGGGAGCGGCGTTCGGGGGCGAGGGTGGCGCTGGCGGCGAGCCAGGTCCGTTCGGGTGCCCCCTCGTCGCCGCTGGGCAGGCCCGCCGACTCGTAGCGGCTGGCCCGCCAGGCGGTGCGCAGTCCCGCGTGCGGATGGTCCCCGGGCAGCGGCAGTACCGGCTGCTCGGCGCCGTCGGCGCGGCGGTGCAGGTAGATGAGGCTGGTGACGCCGATCGCGGCGGCGGCGAGCACCGCGGACTCGCCCATGGTGTCCCAGGCCCGCAGGTCGACCAGGATCGTGGCGACGACGTCCTTGAGCCCGTGGTGCGCGGTCTCCTCGACCATCGCCGCTCCCGCGCTGTCGGCCCGGCGGTGCCCGGCCATGATCCAGACGACGACGGCGACGGCGGCGCCGCCCGCGAGCGCCACCGGCATCCGCAGCAGGCGCCGCCACCGGCTGAAGTTCTCCTCGAAGCGCACCGGCATCCGGCGCAGCACCAGCACGAAGACGATCATCGAGACGGTCTCCACGCAGAACTGGGTGAGGGCGAGGTCGGGCGCGCCCTGCGCGACGAAGAGCAGCGCGGTGCCGTACCCGGTCAGACCGGCGAACACGACGGCCTTCATCCGGCGCCGCACGCCCAGGCAGAGCAGGGCCGCCGCGCAGGTCAGCAGGGCGACGGCGGCCTGGGCGGGGTGGTCCCACAGGCGCGGGGCGGGCACCGCCGCCCACGGTTCGTCCGCGACGAGCACGGCGATCTGCCCGGCGAGGACCACGCTCATGGTCGTCACCAGGTACACCGACAGCGAGCCGCGCTGCACGAACCCGGTGCACTGCAGGGCGGTGCGCTCCAGGGCGAGCAGCAGCCGTCCGAAGACGAGGTCCGCGGAGCGCCAGGCGAGTCGCTGGCCGGCCCGCGCGACGGGGCCCGCGGCGAGGAACAGCAGCACCCCGCCCGCCCAGGCCGCGCCGGACAGGCCGAGGGCGGGGCCCGCCCCGTGCCACAGCGCCAGGTGGTAAGGGTGGGCGGGCGCCGGGAACTGCCCGGCGTAGGTGCCCAGCAGATCCTGGAGCCGGGACACTCCGGGTCCCAGGACGAGGCAGGCCAGGGCGAGCACGGCGGGCGGTGCCAGGAAGACCGCCGGGACGGGGTGTGCGCGGGTGTCGGGGAGCCCGGGCTTGCGGGCGAAGGCGCCCCACAGGTAGCGCAGGGTGTATGCGGTGGTCAGGGCGGAGCCGACGACGGCCGCGGCGAGCGCCCAGCGGTCACCGGTGCTCCCGTCCAGGAGCGTCTGGAAGGCGGCCTCCTTGGCACTGAAGCCGAGCAGGGGCGGCACCGCGGCCATCGAGGCGCCGGCGACCACGGCGACGGCGCACACGGCGGGCAGCCGGCGTCCGAGGCCGGAGAGCCTGCGCAGGTCGCGGGTGCCGGTGGCGTGGTCGACGATGCCGGTGACCAGGAAGAGCGGCGCCTTGAACAGGGCGTGCCCGAGGATCATCGCGGTGGCGGCCAGGCCGGTGTCGTGGCGGCCCGCGCCGGCCAGCACGGTGAGGAAGCCGAGCTGGCTGACGGTGCCGTGGGCGAGGACGAGTTTCAGGTCGTGCAGCCGCAGCGCCCGCCAGCCGGCCAGCAGCATCGTCAGCGAGCCGAGGACGAGCAGCAGCGGGCGCCAGGGCGTGACGTCGGCGAAGGCGGGGGCGAGCCGGGCGACGAGGTAGACGCCGGCCTTGACCATCGCGGCGGCGTGCAGATAGGCGCTGACCGGGGTGGGGGCGGCCATGGCGTTGGGCAGCCAGAGGCTGAACGGCCAGATCGCGGACTTGGACAGGGCGCCGACGAGGATCAGCACGATCGCCGTGGGCAGCGCCGCCGACGGGGGCGGCGGGTCGGCCAGGATCGCGGAGATGCGGTAGGTGCCCGCCTCGTGTCCCAGGAGCAGGAAGCCGACCAGCATGGTCAGTCCGCCGAGCGCGGTGACCGTCAGGGCCTGCAGGGCGCTGCGCCGGTTGCGCTTGTGGTCGCTGGTCTGGCCGATCAGCAGGTAGGAGAAGACGGTCGTCAGTTCCCAGAAGATGTAGAGCAGGACGAGGTCGTCGGCGAGGACCAGGCCGAGCATCGCCCCGGCGAAGGCGAGGAGGTTCCCCGCGAACCTGCCGAGCTGCCGCGAGCGGTCGTCGAAGTAGGAGGCGCAGTAGACCAGGACGAGGGTGCCGACGCCCGCGGCGAGCAGCACCATCAGCTCGGCGAGGGCGTCAAGTCGCAGCGCCCAGTCCACGTGGTAGGTCGGCAGCCACCGCCACTCGGTAGCGTCGGCGCCGCCCGCGGCCGTCGTGCTCCACCGGGTGGCGGCCCAGGCGGTCGCCGCGGCGGGCGGCAGGGCCAGTACGAGGAAGGCGCGCGTTCCCCACCGTCGCACCAGCAGCCCGGCGAACGGCGCGAGCGCGAAGTGGCAGAGGATGAGCGCGGACACCCGACAGTGATATATCGGGCATCTCGCCTGAGCGCCCAGGCACGCCGCTGGGAGAACAATCGAGGGGCTGTTTCGGATCTCTCCGAAACAGCCCCTCGATCAACGACCGTCTCCAGTCGGGACGACAGGATTTGAACCTGCGACCCCTTGACCCCCAGTCAAGTGCGCTACCAAGCTGCGCCACGTCCCGATGCCCGCCTGACCTGGGGTTTCCCCCGGTCGAACGCGCAGGAAAACCATACCGCACTCGGGCCGGTGGTCGCGCATCGCTTTTCCGGGGCGGGCTCCGGCGGCGTCAGCACTTGCGGGTGCGGGACGGCTCCGCCCCGGCCGGGGCGCCGCTCGGCCCCGCCGTGGCCGCCTCCGCCCGCACCAGCCCGCGCACCGCCGGTATCAGGAGCAGGGCCGAGCACACGGCGAAGCTGGTCGCACCGGCGACGAGCAGGACGTTCTCGGCGCCGAGAACGGAGGCGGCCGGGCCGGCCAGGGCCTGGCCGACGGGCATCATCGCGAGCGAGCCCGCCACGTCGTAGGCGTGGATGCGGTTGAGGACGTCCGGCGGGACCTGGGTCTGCACGCTGGTCGCCCACATCACGCCCCAGAAGGACAGGCCGGCCCCGGCGACGGCCGCTCCGGCCGCCATGACGGGTACGCCCAGCCCGAAACCGACGCTCGCCGGGAAGGCGGCGAAGCCCACGAGGGCGATCGCCCCGGCCCGGAGCATGCGCAGCGGCCGCAGCCGCAGGGCGAGCAGGCCCCCCACGACGGTCCCCGCGCCCAGGGCGGAGTTGACCAGCCCGTAGGCGCGCGGGCCGTGCTCCTGCACCACCTCGGTGGCGACCAGCGGGACGGTCGGGCCCCAGACCGCGATCATGTACACGCACCAGACGGCTATGACGCTCCACAGCCAGGGTCGCGCACGGAACTCCCGCCAGCCCTGGACCAGGTCGGCACGGAAGGCCTTGCTCCCGCGGCCGGACACCGCCCGGCCGCCCGGCGCGGGCGGAGGCAGCCGGAGCAGCAGCAGGCACAGGGCGCTGATCGCGTACGTGGCGGCGTGGGCGGCGAAGACCCCGCCGGGCGAGGCGAAGCCGACCAGGAGGCCCGCCACGGCGGGCCCGGCGAGCTGGGCGGCGGACTCGGCCACCCGTATCGCACCGTTGGCGCCCTGGACGTCGGAGGCGAGCCGGGGCACGGTGCTGGCGACGCCGGGCTGGAAGACGGCGCCCGCGACCCCGTTGACGAACCCGATGACGCAGATCTGCCAGAGCACGACGTGCCCGGAGAAGAACAGCGCGGCGGCCGCGGCCTGGGTGCCGAGCCGGACCAGGTCGGCGCCGATCATCAGCTTGCGGGTGCTGAAGCGGTCGGCGAGGACTCCGCCGAAGACGACCAGACCGGCGAAGGCGGCGGCCGTCGCGGCCATGGCTAGGCCGACCGCGCCCGCGCCGTACCCGTGCTGGAGCAGTCCGGCGGCGAGCGCGACGGGCAGCATGGTGTCGCCGAGCCGGGCCACCGCCCGGGCGGCGAAGAACAGCGCGAAGTCCCGCGACCAGACGGCTCGCGCCGCCGTCGGCCGCAGCGACGTACCGGGCATGCGTGCTCTCCCCTCCCCTTGCCCTCCGGTGGCGCCGTACGTCCGACAGCCGGGACCCCCCTCCGGTCCCGGCTGTCACGCACGTCTTCGGATCATGCCACGGGGCACTTACAACGCCCGAGGGGTTTTCAGTCCCCGGCGGGCAGCCCCAGCCGGGGGTGCGCCTCCAGCAGCCGGGTCGGGGCCGCCTGGCGCCAGGAGTCGGCGAGGATGTCGCGCAGCTCGTCCTCGCCCTCCAGGGCGGCGAGCCGGGCCCGCACCCAGGCGAACTGGGCCTCGTGCGCGGCGATCCAGAACTTCTCCGGCTCGGCCAGCACCAGTTCGTCGCGTTCCTCCTTCGGGCAGCGCACCGCGAGGGAGGTCTCCTCCTCGGGCAGGGTCGCGAACATCTTTCCCGCGACCCGGAAGGTGGGCATGCTCCAGGCGATCTTCTCCGTCGTGTCCGGCAGGGACAGGGCGATACGGCGTACGTCTTCTGCGTCCGGCATGACAGGCACGGTATCGGCCGCCACCGACAATCACCCGGTGACGGCGGGCGTCGCCACCCGCACGCCGACCTGCTTGAAGTACAGCGTCGTCGGCCGCAGTTCGCCGCGCGGGTCGGCCGCGTAGTCGGGGATCGTGCCGGCCCGGGTCCACCCGGTGGACCGGTACAGGTGCTCGGCGGGGCTGCCGGTCTCGGTGTCGAGATGGAGCAGGGTGATCCCGGCCGCCGCGGCCGCCTCCTCGGCGGTGGCCAGCAGCCGGCGGCCCAGTCCCCGGCCGCGGGCCCCGCGGGACACCATGAGCTTGACCAGCTCCGCGCGGTGGCGGCTGTTGGGCTTGTCCGGCAGGGCGAGGCTCACGGTTCCGGTCACCCGCTCCCCCTCCCGCGCCACCCAGACGGCGAGCTGCCCGGCGGCCACGGCGGCGGCCCGCCCGCACCACCAGTCGGCGGCCTCCGCGTGGCCGAGCGGGGCGAGGAAGCCGACGGAGGCGCCGCCCGCGACGGTGTCGGTCAGCAGAGCGGCCAGGCCGTCCAGCAACGCCGTCACTCCGTGCTCGTCGAGTCTTTGCACGATCACGGCAGCACCACCGCCAGCGCGTAGCGCGCGCCCTCGGGTCCGGCGGACCGGAACCGGGTCGGGCCCCACACGCGCATCCGCAGGCAGTCCCCGGTGGCGAGGTGGTGCGCCACGTCCTGCGTCGTGATCTCCAGGGCCCCTTCCAGGACCCAGAGGTGCTGTTCCAGGCCGGGCACGGGCGGCCGGTCGTAGGCGATGTCGGCGCCCGCGGCCAGCCGCCCCTCGACGAGTTCGCCGCGCAGTCCGGCGTGCGGCGGGGACACCGAGCGGCGTACGAACCCGGCCGGGCGGTCCTCCCACACGGGCTGCTCGGCGGCCCGCACCAGCAGCGCGGGTTCCGCCTCGACCTCGCTGAGCAGCCGGGACATGGTCCGTCCGTAGACCGCGCAGAGCCGGTTGAGCACGGCTGCGGTGGGGCTGGTCTCGGCCCGCTCGGCCCGGGACAGCGTGGACCGGCTCACCCCGCTGCGCTCCGCCAGCTCCCCCAGCGACCAGCCGCGTTCGGCCCGCAGTTCGGCCAGGCGGGCGGCGAGCCGGACGTCCACCGGGTCCGCACCCTCGTCATCATGTCTCATATCCGGGACGCTATCCCGGAAATGAGACACCCTGGTTACGGAAGCCTCACACCCGGGCCGCCTCGCCGAGCGCGTCCAGCACCTGGCGGATCAGCGGGTGCTCCTCGGCGCCCCGGCGTACGGCCGCGAAGACGCGGCGGGTCGGCGCGATCCCGTCGACCGGGCGGACGACCACGCCGGTGAGGTCGGTGCCGTGCAGCGCCGAGCGCGGGACGAGCGCCACCCCGGCGTCGGCCGCGGCGAGCGACACCACGGCGCGGAAGTCGTCCGAGGAGTGTTCCAGGCGGGGCTGGAACCCGGCGTTCTCGCAGGCCAGCACCACCACGTCGTGGCACGGGTTTCCCGGGTAGGGGCCGATCCAGGTGTCCTTGGCCAGCTCGGCGAGCGGCACCTCCGCGGCGTCGGCGAGGCGGTGGGCGACCGGGACGACCGCGTCGAAGGGCTCGGCGTACAGCGGGACGTGGGTCAGCCGCGGGTCGTCGGCGGCCGGCGCCCCGCGGTACTCGACGGCGACGGCCACGTCGACCTGCCGGTCCAGGACCATCGGCAGGCTGGCGTCGCCCTCGGCGTCCTGGACGCGGATCCGGATGCCGGGCGCCGACGCCGCGAGGCGGGCCAGGGCGGGCGCGACGACGAGGGCGATGCCGGTCGCGAAGGAGGCGACCGTGACGGTGCCGGCCTCGCCCGAGCCGTACGCGGCCAGCTCGGCCTCCGCTCGCTCCAGCTGGGCGAGGACGGCGTTGGTGTGGCTGAGCAGGATCTCCCCGGCCGGGGTCAGCCGTACGCCCTTGGCGCCGCGCTCGACCAGGCGGTGCCCGGTCTCCTGCTCCAGGGCGGCGAGCTGCTGGGAGACCGCGGACGGGGTGAGGTACAGCGCGGCGGCAGCCGCCGTCACGGTGCGGTGGTCCGCCACCGCTCGCAGGATGTGCAGCCGCCGCGCCTCGATCATGGGATCGATTCTCTCAGGTCACCGGGGCTTCAGGCGTCGAGCTGTTCCCGCGCGGAGACGAAGGCGTCCACCGCGCGGTTCACGTCGTCGGTGGAGTGCGCGGCGGACAGCTGGACCCGGATACGGGCCTTGTCCTGCGGGACGACCGGGTAGGAAAAGCCGATCACGTACACGCCGCGCTCCAGGAGCAGCTCCGCCATGCGGCCCGCCTTCGACGCGTCGCCGATCATGACGGGCGCGATGGGGTGGTCGCCGGGAAGGATGTCGAAGCCCTCCTCGGTCATCCGGCGGCGGAACAGGGCGGTGTTCTCGGCCAGCCGCACCCGCAGGTCGTCGGCCGACTCCAGCAGGTCGAGCACCTTGAGGGAGGCGGCGGCGATCACCGGCGCGAGGGTGTTGGAGAAGAGGTACGGGCGGGAGCGCTGGCGCAGCAGGGCGACGATCTCGGCGCGCGCGGCGACGTAGCCGCCGGAGGCGCCGCCGAGCGCCTTGCCGAGGGTGCCGGTGATGATGTCGACGCGGTCCATGACGCCGTGCAGCTCGGGGGTGCCGCGGCCGCCGGGGCCGACGAAGCCGACGGCGTGGGAGTCGTCGACCATGACCATGGCGTCGTAGCGCTCGGCGAGGTCGCAGATCTCGTCCAGCGGGGCCACGTAGCCGTCCATGGAGAACACGCCGTCGGTGACGATCAGGCGGCGCCGGGCGTCGGACGCGTCCTTGAGCTGCCGCTCAAGGTCGGCGAGGTCGCGGTTGGCGTACCGGAAGCGGCGGGCCTTGGACAGCCGGATGCCGTCGATGATCGAGGCGTGGTTGAGGGCGTCGGAGATCACCGCGTCCTCGGGGCCCAGCAGGGTCTCGAAGACGCCGCCGTTGGCGTCGAAGCAGGAGGAGTAGAGGATGGTGTCCTCCTGGCCGAGGAACGCGGAGAGCCGGGCCTCCAGTTCCTTGTGCACCTCCTGGGTGCCGCAGATGAAGCGGACGGAGGCCATGCCGTAGCCCCAGCGGTCCAGTGCCTCGTGGGCGGCGGCGACGACCTCGGGGTGGTCGGCGAGGCCGAGGTAGTTGTTGGCGCAGAAGTTGAGGACCTCGCCGGGGCGGCCGCCCGCGGTGACCTCGACGGTCGCGGACTGCGGGGTGCCGATGACGCGCTCGGGCTTGTGCAGGCCGGCGGCGCGGATCTCGTCGAGGGTGGCGCGCAGGTCGTCGCGCACGGAGTCGAACATGTCAAACGCTCCTGGAGAGACGGGAGATGAGGGTGGCTTACGCGGTCCAGTCGAGGATGACCTTGCCGCCCCGGCCGCTCGCCGCGTCGGCGAACGCGGCCTCGAAGTCGCGGTGGGAGTACCGGCCGGTGATCACCGGGGCGAGGTCGAGGCCGCCTTCGAGCAGCACGGACATGGCGTACCAGGTCTCGAACATCTCGCGGCCGTAGATGCCCTTGACGGTGATCATGGAGGTGACGATCCGGGCCCAGTCGACCGGGAACTCCTCGGCCGGCAGGCCGAGCATGGCGATCCGGCCGCCGTGCGTCATGTTGGCGATCATGTCGCGCATGGCCTCGGGACGGCCGGACATCTCCAGGCCGATGTCGAAGCCCTCGCGCAGGCCCAGCTCGCGCTGTCCGTCGGCGATGGTGGCGCCCGAGACGTTCAGGGCGAGGCTGACGCCGACCTTGCGGGCGAGGTCCAGCCGCTCCTCGCTCACGTCGGTGATCACGACGTTGCGGGCGCCGGCGTGCCGGGCCACGGCGGCGGCCATCAGGCCGATCGGTCCGGCGCCGGTGATCAGCACGTCCTCGCCGACCAGCGGGAAGGACAGCGCGGTGTGCACGGCGTTGCCGAACGGGTCGAAGATCGCGGCGACGTCGAGGTCGACGGGGACGCGGTGCACCCAGACGTTGGTGGCGGGCAGGGCGACGTACTCGGCGAACGCCCCGTCCCGGCCGACGCCGAGGCCGACCGTGGCGCGGCACAGGTGGCGCCGTCCGGCCAGGCAGTTGCGGCACTTGCCGCAGACCAGGTGGCCCTCGCCGCTGACCCGGTCGCCGGTCTTGATGTCGGTGACGTCTCGCCCGGTCTCCACGACCTCGCCGACGAACTCGTGGCCGACGACGAGCGGGGTGCGGATGGCCTGCTGCGCCCAGCCGTCCCAGGCCCGGATGTGCAGGTCGGTGCCGCAGATGCCGGTGCGCAGCACCTTGATGAGCACATCACCGGGTCCCACGGCGGGCTCGGGCACGTCCGCGAGCCACAGCCCGGGCTCCGCCTTCTCCTTGACCAGCGCCTTCAACTGAACGGCTCCTGACGGGGTGAGGTCCCGGCGCAGGGCACACCGAGGCGGCCCGCGTCCGGGGAGGGGAGGGGAATCGCACAGCAATCTGCCGTACGGCACCGCCCCGGGTCCATCGAGCCTTTCTTAAGCCCGGCCGCAGCTTTCCTTCACGCCGCACGCCCCGGGCGCCCGGCCGACCTGCGATTCACAGCGGGAGCCCGTCCTGCGCACTGCGCTCGATCCGCCGTACCAGGTCGGCCGCCGCCGACTTGATCGTGGCCAGGCCCGCGGTCCCCCAGGCCCGGGGCCGCACGTCGGCGGCGGACACGGTGCCGAGCACCGTGCCGGTGCTGTCGATGAGCGGGGCGCCCAGGTAGGAGCGGATGCCGAAGGCGTCGACGACTGGGTTGCCCGCGAAGCGCGGGTAGTCGCGCACGTCCTCCAGGACCAGCGCCTTGCGCCGGACCACCACATGGGGGCAGAAGCCGTGGTCGCGGGGCTGCACCCGGCCGAACTCGGGGCTGGTCCCGTCCCCGCGGGTCACCGGAGGGACGTCCGGCACCCGCAGCCCCGCGAAGAACTGCCCGCCCTCCACCAGGAAGTTGACCATCGCGTACGGCGCCTCGGCGAGGCCGGCGAGGTGGTCGGCGTAGGCGTCGAGGGCCGGATCGGGGCGCTCCGCCAGGCCGAGCCGACGCAGCCGTCGTACCCGCTCGGGGGCCTCCCGGTCCTCGGGGGTGAGCAGCAGACGTCCGGCCGGGCGTGGCGGGTCGTAGCTCATGGGCGGACTCCGGCTCCGAACCCCGAGGCGGGGGCGGGGGTGTGGGCGATGAGGTGGCGCACGAGGGTGAGCAGCGTCTGGACGCCGGAGCTGGAGATCCGGGCGTCACAGCGCACGATCGGGATCTCGGGGTGGAGGTCCATGGCCGCGCGCACCTCCTCGGGGTCGTAGCGGTAGGAGCCGTCGAACTCGTTGATCGCGACGATGAAGCCGAGACCGCGTTCCTCGAAGAAGTCGACGGCGGCGAAGGACTCCTCCAGGCGGCGGGTGTCGGCGAGGATCACCGCGCCGAGCGCGCCCTCGCACAACTCGTCCCACATGAACCAGAAGCGTTCCTGGCCGGGCGTTCCGAAGAGGTACAGGACGTGTTCGGCGTCGAGGGTGAGGCGGCCGAAGTCCATGGCCACGGTCGTTTCGAGTTTGTTCTCGATTCCGTCGAGGTTGTCGGTCGCGGCGCTGACCGTGGTGAGCAGTTCCTCCGTGCTCAGCGGCGCGATCTCGCTGACCGCGCCGACGAAGGTCGTCTTGCCGACGCCGAATCCGCCCGCCACGAGGATCTTCAGGGCGGTGGGGAACGGGTCGGCGCCTTCGCCGTGTACGTGGTCAGAGCTGTCGTCGTAGTCCATCGAGCACTGCCTCCAGAAGGGCCCGGTCCGTGGGGTGGTGGTGGAACGCGGCGGGGGGTTTGGTGGTCAGCGCGCCGCAGTCGACGAGGTCCGAGAGCAGCACCTTGGTGACCGCCACCGGAAGCCGCAGCCGGGCGGCGAGTTCGGCGACCGGGAGGGGCACCCGGCACAGTTCGAGTGCCTGCGTGTGCTCGGGTCCGAGGTAGCCGAGGGGGGTCGCCCCGGTGGCCATGACCTGGGACATCAGGTCCAGCGCGACGGTGGGCCGGGTACGGCCGTTGCTGACGGTGAAGGGGCGCACCAGCCGTCCGGCCGCGTCGTCGAGCCAGGGCCCGTCGCCGGCCGCAGCCACCGTCAAGGCCTCATCGCCGGGGGTTCGACGGCGTGCTGCCGGGGCGCGGTGACCAGGTACGGGCGGACGCTCTTGACCAGCATCGCCATCTCGTAGCCCAGCACGGCCGCGTCGGCCTCGCGGCCGGCCAGTACAGCGAGGCAGGTGCCGGAGCCCGCGGTGGTGACGAAGAGCAGGGTCGAGTCGAGTTCGACGACGACCTGCCGCACGTCACCGCCGTCGCCGAAGCGGACACCGGCGCTGCGGCCGAGGGAGTACAGGCCGGAGGCCAGGGCCGCCATGTGGTCGGCGCTGTCGGCGTCGAGGCCGTGGACGGACTTCACCAGTCCGTCGGCGGACAGGAGCACCGCGCTGCTGGTGTGCGGCACGCGCTGGACGAGGCCGCTCATCAGCCAGTCGAGGTCGGACACTTGGCCGGTCGGCGCATCGCTCGCCATGGTGGATCGACTCCTTGGGGTACGAAGGTCTGCGGGAGCGCTGGTGGTGAGGGTGGGGGTTACGGGGGTGTGAGTGGGGGTGATGGAGGCGGAGGTGCTGGGGGTGGTGCGGGTGGTCATTCGGCCGTCCCGCCCGGGTCGCCGTGGATCGGTGTCAAGGACGCCGGTTCGGTGTTCTGCTGGGCCTCCGCGAGACCGAAGCCACGCTGGAAGGCCGCCATCAGGCCCGGGTCGTGACCGGTGTACTGCTCGGGTTCCTGGCGGGGTGCGGGACCACCGCGCAACTGGGGCGCGATGTGTTCCTGGGCACGGCGGCGCGGCAGTTGGGGTTTCCCCATGGTGCCGCGCACCGCGCTGTGCCGCGGGACGGGCGGGGTGGCCGCGTGCTCGGCGAGCACGCCCCGGTCCTCGGACCGCACGCCGGGCACGGCGGCGGCGGGGGTGGGCCGGTTGCGGTGCGTGCCGCGCACCGGCAGCGGCACGGGTTCGCCGTCGGCCCCGCGCACCTGGGCCGGCCCGGTCGTGGCGGGCGCGGGGGCGGGAACGGGCGCGGGCGGGGGCACGGCGGGTGCCGGTCCCGTGGGCTCCGGCCCCGGCGCGGCCGGTGCGGCGTCCGGGGTCGGCGCGTGCGGCGTGGCGGACAGGTCCGGGGCCTGCGGCATCGCCGAGGACACGACCCGCATCTGCCGGCGGGGTTGCGGCACGGGCACCGGCTCACCCCCGGCGGCCGGTGCCGGACGGGCCGCGCCGCCCCCGGGGAGCGCACCCGGCTCCGCGCCCAACAGGGCCTGGGGCACGACCAGTACGGCCTGGACACCCCCGTAGATGTTGGTCTGCAGCCGGACGGTGATGCCGTGCCGCTTGGCGAGCTGGGAGACGACGAACAGCCCGATGCGCCCGTCGGCCAGCAGGCGGGCGACGTTGACCTGGTCGGGGTCGGCGAGCAGGGCGTTCATCCGGTCCTGTTCACCGACGGGCATGCCGAGTCCGCGGTCCTCGACCTCGACGGCCAGGCCCGAGGTGACGAGGTTGGCGCGCATCAGCACCTGCGTCTGCGGGGCGGAGAACAGGGTGGCGTTCTCGACGAGTTCGGCCAGCAGGTGGATGACGTCGGCGACGGCGTGGCCGCGCAGGGTGCCGTCGATCGGCGGGACCAGCCGGACCCGGGAGTACTGCTCGACCTCGGCGATGGCCGAGCGCAACACCTCGGTCATGTCGACCGGGTTGCTCCACTGGCGGCGGGAGACGGCGCCGCCGAGCACGGCGAGGTTCTCCGCGTGGCGGCGGATGCGGGTGGCGAGGTGGTCGACGTGGAAGAGGCCCTTGAGGAGGTCGGGGTCCTCGATCTCGTTCTCCAGCTCGTCCAGGATGGAGATCTCCCGGTGCACCAGGGACTGCAGGCGCCGGGCGAGGTTGACGAAGACCTCCAGCTTCTGTTCGCTGCCCGCCTGGCTGGAGAGCTGGGCGGCGCGGACGACGGCCGTGACGGCGCCGTCGTGGGCGCGGGAGAGGTCGGCGGCGAGCAGTTCGAGGGCGTCGGCGTCGTCCGGCGGTCCGCCGCGCGGGGTGCGCGGGGACGGGGCCTCGCCGCGGCGCAACGCCTCCACGACGGCGCGCAGGTCGCCCTCCTGGCGCGCGGTGCTGCGGCGCAGGGCGCCCACGCGGTCGTACACGGAGCGCGCGGCGCGGTCGGCGGCGACCGCGGCGATGACGACGGCCGCGACGGTCACCGAGACCGCCCCGGCGAGGACACCCCACAGGACGGGACCGGGCCGGGCGCCGGTGGACCGGACGGTGAACAGGACGACCGCGCAGGCGCTGAGGGCGACCGCGACCGGCGGCAGGACGGCGAGCCTGAGGAGTTGGGGCCGTATGTGGGTCTCGGTCGGCGCGGCGGTGGTACGTGGGGCCGGCCGGCCGTGCCGCCCGCCCTCGCGGCGGTCTGCTCGCGCGGCCGGGGCGCGGAGGTGAGACATCGGTGTCGTGTCCTCGTACTGGTCCGTCTACTGGTCCGTCGGCCCTGCGTCGCCCGACGGACACTGACAGTAGTCGTCTGCTCCTCATGTGCGGTGGGCAGTTGCCAAAGTCCCCCGGACAACATCCCGCTCTGGTATGAGGCCTCGTACGACAGACCGATAAGCCGGTGAAGCACTCGCTCAGCACACGCTCGCCATCGATCGGATTCGATCGGAATTGGTCACAGTAAGTAACCCCGCCCGAGCCGTGATCGACAAGATCGTATATGAAATCCCTCTTAATTTCATAAATGTTTGACTGACGTCAGCTCCCTTCCGCACCTAACGTCGCAGTGCGCGTTCACTCGATCACCTGACAAGGGGAGCTGGTACAACGATGTCGCCAGACATGAAGCGCCGTGCCTTTCTTGCCGTCGGGGCGACGTCCGCCGCCGCCGCACTGCTGCCGAAGTCCCTCGCGGTCGCCGCCGCGGCCCCGGGCAAGAAGGGCGTGATGCTGATGAACCGGCTCGGGCCGTCGTCCTGCGACCTGTACATCGCGAACGCCGACGGCTCGAACGAGCGCAGGCTGCTGGCGAACCCCGGGTTCGACTACCACGCGGCCTTCACCCCGGACGGGCGCTCGGTGATCTTCACGTCGGAGCGCGAAGGAGCCGGCAACGCCGGTGTCCACCGCGCCCGCGTCGACGGCACCGGCGTCGAACCGCTGGTGACCGGCCCCGCGGTGGACGACGTCGGCGCGCTCTCGCCGGACGGCAGCACACTGGCGTTCGTCTCCACGCGCGGCGACCACCGGGCCCACATCTGGCTGCTGGACCTGCGCACCCGGGCCCTGCGCAACCTCACCGACAGTCCTGTGGTCGCCGGTGACCCCGCGGGACCGGACTGCCACTTCCGGCCCGCATGGTCGCCGGACGGCCGGTGGATCGCGTTCTCCAGCGACCGCAACACCGTCTGGCGCGGGCACGACAACGGCGTGGGCTGGGAGCACACGCAGGAACTGAGCATCTACGCCATCCGCCCGGACGGCACCGGTTTCCGTCGGGTCGCGACCAGGCCCGAGTACTGTCTCGGCTCGCCGAAGTGGTCACCCGACGGCCGCCGCATCGTGTTCTACGAGATCGCGACGGAGGACACCTACGACGCGCACTCGACGAACCCCCAGGTCCGGTCGCAGATCGTCTCCGTCGACTTCGCGACCGGCGCCGACCGGGTCGAGCACACGTCGGGGCCCAATCTGAAACTCGCCCCGCAGTACCTGAGCGACACGGAGATCGGCTACCTGGTCAAGGGAGGCGACGACGAGGGCCTGGCATACGTGTCGGGCACGGTGCCGGCCGTGAGGCGGGCGCTGCGCTCGCCGTGCTGGTCGCCGGACGGCACCTCGGTGATCTACGAGAAGCCGGACTTCACGCCGCGTCCGTTCGACACCCCGCTGTACAGCTGGGACCCGGACTGGGAGTACCGGTTCTGCGACTCCTTCCCGGTGCTGTCGGCGCAGGGCCGCCTTGCGTACACCGACAAGTTCACCGGCACCTCTTCCATCATCACGGCGAACCCGGACGGCTCCGACCGCCGTGTCGCCTTCGACCCGGCCGGAAAGATCCCCGACCCCGGCTTCTCGCCCGGCGCGTACCGGCCCGCGTGGTCGCCGGACGGCGCATGGATCGCCTGTGGCCTCGGCTCCTGGTTCACCCAGGACGCACCGGCCAACACCGTGATACGGGTGCGCAGCGACGGCTCGGCCTGGGAGAAGCTCACCGACGGCACGTCCAACGCCGGATTCCCGAGCTACTCGCCCGACGGCCGCCGGCTCGTGTACCGCGTCTGGAGCGAGTGGGACAAGGGGCTGCGCGTCCTCGATCTCAGGACCCGGGAGATCCGGGCCATCACCGATGACTACGACAACCTCCCCGACTGGTCCCCGGACGGTCAGCTCATCGTCTTCACCCGGCGGACTGCCGGAGCCAACTTCGACGTGTACACCATCCGCCCGGACGGCACCGGCCTGCGCTGCCTCACCGACAGCGGCGCCAACGACGCGCACGCCGTCTGGAACCACGACGGGCGCCTCCTGTACAGCAGCGGTATGTACGGTTTCCGCGAGGAGGCGTGTCTGTCCGACAACACCTTCCAGCCGTACGGCCAGATCTTCAGCATGAACGCGGACGGCTCCGACAAGAGGATGCTCACCGACTCGCTGACGGAGGACTCCATGCCGCTCTACATCCCGCAGAAGTTCCTGAGGGGGAAGAAGCGTTCCTGACGCCGGGCCAAAGGGTGGGGCCGTCCCGCGGACGGCCCCACCCTTTCGACGTTCAGCTCGCGAGGTAGCTGGTGCTCGCCGGGTCGAACGCCAGCGAGACGTCGTCCCCCGGCCGGCTTCCGAGGTCGGCGCGCGCGAACGCGGTGATCGCCACGTCCCCCGCGCGGACGACCAGTTCCAGCCGGTCCCCGAGGAACTCCGAGGTCTCCACCCTGCCGAGGATCTCGTCGTCCCCGGCTTGCGGTGTCCCCTCATCGGCGGCGCGCACCCGCACGTTCTCCGGGCGCACGCAGACGAAGCCGCCGTTGCCGCTCCGGTCGTCCGGGGCGGCCGGAGAGCGCCCGCAGAGCACGGCGCCGACACCGGTCTTGGCCAGGACACTGCCGTCCGGGCCCGGCGAAGTGTGCTCGACGGGAAGGAGGTTGGCGCTGCCGATGAAGTCGGCGACGAAGGAGGAGCGCGGATGGTCGTAGAGGCGCTCCGGCCCGTCGATCTGCTCGATCCGGCCCTGGTTCATGACGATGACGGTGTCCGACAGCGCGAGTGCCTCGGACTGGTCATGGGTGACGTACAGGGCGGCGATCTCGAACTTCTCCTGGAACGACCGCAGTTCCTGGCGCAGCTTGGCTCGCAGCTTCGCGTCGAGGTTGGACAGCGGCTCGTCCAGCAGCAGCACCTCGGGGTCGCCGAGGAGGGCGCGGGCGAAGGCGAGGCGCTGCTGCTGGCCGCCGCTCAGCTGCGTCGCCCACCGGTCGGCCATGCTCTGCAGCCCGACCTGTTCGAGCATCTCCATGGCACGCCGGCGCACCTCCTCGCCCCGTCGACGGTTGCGGCCGTGCCGCATCGGGAAGGCCGCGTTGTCGAGGACGGTCATGTGCGGCCAGATCCCGTAGGACTGCGGCACCATGGCGATGGGCCGGTCCTCCGGCCGTACGTGGCGCCCCTGGGACGCGTCGAAGACGATCTGCCCGGCCATCTCGATCCGGCCGCCCTGCGCCCGTTCCAGCCCGGCGACGCAGCGCAGCGTCGTGGTCTTCCCGCAGCCGCTCGGTCCCAGCAGGGTGACGAACTGCCCCTCGGGCACGTCGAAGGACACCCCGTCGATCGCGTAGGCGGCGGCGTCGCCGGCGTTGCGTTCGTAGGACTTGCGGAGGCCGTCGACGACGATCGACCTGCCGGGTGCGGCCTTCGCCGGGCCGGCCACGTTCTCCGTCATGTTCTCTGTCATGATTCCTCCATTGCGCCGCGCCTGTTGACCGACCACACCGCCACGGTCGAGACCACGAGGAGCAGCACGGCCAGGGCACTTGCCGTCGGGTAGTCGCCGCTGGACGTGAAGATGCTCCACAGCTCGACCACGAGGGTGCGGTTGTCGGGGCTGGTCAGTACGAGGGCGATCGGCAGTTCGCCGAGTGCCTGGGCGAAGATCCAGAGCCAGCACTTGCGCAGTGCGGGGCTCAGCAGCGGAAGGAGCACGGTCCTGGTGACCGTGAACGGTCGCGCGCCGGTGACCTGGGCGGCTTCGACGAGACCGTCGTCCAGCTGCAGCATCGCGGTCTGCACCATGCGTGAGCCGCGTGGCAGGTAGCGGGCCACCAGGGCCACGATGATGATCCATACCGTGCCGTAGATCGGCGGCACGGGGAAGAAGATGTAGAGGAACAGGATCGCGAAGCCCAGGACGACGCTGGGGATCCCGAAGACCAGGAACGTGGCCTCGAACAGGAACGTGCTGCCGGGAAACCTGCGACGGGAGGCGGACATGGCGAGCCACGCGGAGATCGCGGTGGCGACGGTCGCGGTGAGCAGCACCACCTCCGCCGTGTTCAGCAGGATCTGCCCCATCCCGGGCGCCGTGAAGACGGTGCTGTAGTTCGACAGCGTCAGCGAGCCGAGGCCGGAGAGGCTGACCGGACGGACGAACGGCGAGAAGCTGGTCCAGACCAGGGTCAGGATGGGCAGGGCGATCCCGACGGCCAGGTAGACGCAGACCACGACGAAGACGGGGATCCGCCAGCGTCCGAGTTCCGTTCTGGTCTGCCGGTAGCCCTTGCCGGACACGACGCGGAAGCGGTGCGCGTCGCGGGTGCGGCGCCGGTAGACCAGCAGCATGACCAGCGACACCGCGAGGAGCAGTACGCCGTAACTGCTGGCCTGGCCGTAGTTGGGCAGGCCCGTCGGCGGTTGCACGTAGTACTGGATCTGACTGCTGAAGACGAAGATCTGCTTGGGCAGCCCGAGGATCGCGGGGATGGCGAAGCCCTCCAGTGCCACGACGACGAGCAGCATGGCGGCGGCGGACACGGCGGGCATCACGAGCGGGAACACGATCAGCCGCAGCCGGCGTCGCAGTGGCGCCCCGACGGCCGCGGCGGCCTCCTCCAGCTCGGGGTTGAGACGCGCGAAGGCGGGCGCGATCGTCAGATACATGCTGGGAACGCCGAAGATTCCCATGACCAGGATCATCCCGGCCAGCGAGTAGATGTCGATGTCCACGCCGAACACCTCGCGGACGGCCACCGCCAGCGGCCCGTTCACCGGATTGGCGACGAGGGCCCAGGCGATCGCCATCACCGTGACCGGCACGGCCATCGGCGCCAGGGCCATCGGGGCGAGGAACCGCCGGCCGGGAATGTCGGTCCGTTCCATGAGGTACGCCAGGCACATGCTGAGTACCAGGGCGACCAGCAGCGATCCCACGACGTAGAGGGCCGTGTTCCCCGCCACCGAGGCGAAGTGGCTGGACTCGAAGACGTTGACGAAGTTCGTGAACGAGAACCCGGAGACCTGGAAAGGCAGTTGGGTCGTCGAAGCCTTGAGACTGGAGTACAGCAGGATGACCAGGGGTACGAGCACGAGGTAGCCGATCAGGACGACCATCGCCACGTTGACCAGGGTGCCCGCGGCGAGGCGTCCGCCCCGCGCGGCCGGTGGCGGATCGGCTCGCGGGGCCGGTTCCGCCGGCTCCGTCGACCGCGCCGGCGTTTCATCGACTTTCACGTGATTCATTGCAGTTTCTCCCGTGTCTGAAGCACGTCACTGTCCTCTTCGCTCCTTGGCGGAGTGATCTAGCTGATGTCCGTCCCGAGCGCTTTCTGTGCTTTGACGGAGAATTGCGACAGACTCTTGTAGTCACTGAGAGCCGTGCTGGGGAACCACTTCAGGCCGGCGTCGCACATCGCCCGCAGGGTGGGACTGCCGTCGGGGTCCGAGCAGTCGGTGCTGCTGGGGATCCGGGAGTTGAACGTCTCGCCGAGCACCTTCTGCGCCTTGTCGGAGGACAGGAACGAGGTCAGCAGAGCGGCCGCGGCCGGGTGCGGGGCGCCCTTCGGCACGTAGAGGTACGCCTCGCTCGCACTGGTCGGTGACAGCGGTGCGATCTCGACGGGCGCGCCCTTGGCCTTCGCCTGGAGGACCAGGTTGACGAGGCTCGTACCCATGTCGACCTGACCGGACTCGACCAGGGCCTCGGCCTCGTTGACCGTGGGTGTGTAGTGCGGCCCCTGCTCGGCGAACTTCTTCGCCCAGGTGACGGCCCGGCCCTCGCCCATCGCGGGGTCCAGGTCCCACACGGTCATGAACTGCGCCGGTGAGTCGGCCGCGACGGCGCCGCCGGCCCAGGACGGTTGCAGCAGGTCGTCCCATGTCTTCGGCAGGTCGGCGGACTTGACCTTGTCGGTGTTGTACACCCAGACCTTGGGAGCGGCCCAGATGTAGACGAAGTCCTCGTTGAAGATGTTCTCGGCGGCCACCCCGTACGCGGACCAGGGGACGTCGTCAGCCATCTTGGCGGACGGCACCACCGTCTGTCCCACGGCGTTGGCGACGTCGACCGAGACGCGTCCGGCGGCTTGCTGCACGTTCAGCCGGCTCGCCTGGTCCGGGGCCTTGGTCTCGGTGTAGGTGACGTCGATCCCGGGATACTCCTTCTCGAACAGGTCGATCACCGGCTGCATCTGCGCCAGCGGCTTGGCCGCCTGCCAGTCGACCTCGCCTTCGCTCTTCGCCTGCTCGACGAGTGCGCTCATCGAGTCCGGGAGGTCCGCGGTGCCCAGGTCGGCGCCACACCCGGTCGCGGCGCCCACGACAGCCAGCACCGCGCCAAGGGCCGTGAGCCGGCCGCTCCGGTATCGCCTCGTCATCATGTCCTCCGTGTTCTGCTGCGGGCTGGGCGCGGACACGGCGTCACGCCGCACCGACGGGTGTGCCGTAGACGCGCGCCGCGTTGCGGCCGAGCACATCGAGTCGCCGGTCCTCGTCCAGCCAGGACAGCCGGCTCTCGATCAGCTCGCGGGACTCCCGTGCGGTGCCCCGGGAGGCGGGGAAGTCGGAGCCCCACATCAGGCGGTCGGTGCCGAAGCTGTCCGCCAGCCGTCGCAGGACCTCGGTGACTTCGGCGCCGGGCTCGTCGCCCAGGCGGCGCAGCGCCGCGGGCGTGATCTTCAGGTGTACGCCGTCGAATCGCGTGAGCTGTTCCAGTTCCGCGAGCTTCGGGTACGGCGGTCCGCCGGCGGCGTTCGGGCGCCCGGCGTGGTCGAGCAGGACGGTCAGGGCCGGACGGGTTTCGAGCACCTCCAGCAGCTTCGCCGTGTCCTTGGAATGCATCTGGACGCAGACCGGGACGCCCCGCGCGCCGACGTAGTCCCAGACGGCGGTCATCCGTTCGTCGGACAGGCCCGCGCCCGGGGTGGCGACCTTCGTGTCACCGTCGGAGACGCGGATGCGCACTCCGGAGAAGCCCCGCTCCTCGATCCAGTACCGCAGGTCCGTGACGGCCGTGTCGGACAGGAAGTCGACCGAGCACACCCCCACCAGGCGGTCGGGGTACCTGGCCAGGGTGTCCGCCGCGTAGCTGTTGTCGTATCCGTACACCGTCGACGCCTGGACGAGCGCCGCCCGGCGCACCCCGGCCTCGTCGAGGTGGCGGATCAGTCCGTCGGCGTCGACCGGACGGGTGCGGGACCACTCGGACCGGTTCCCGCCGAGCGGACGCACGGGGTACGCGGTGGTGTCGCCGGACACGGCGTGGGTGTGCGTGTCGAAGTAGTAGGTCATCGTTCTCCTCAGGAACTGCGCAGGGCGGTGGTGCTGCGGCTCGGTGCCCGGGTCAGGACCCGCCGGCGTACTTCTCGAAGTCCGCGAAGAGTTCCGCGGGGTCGATGTCGCGTCGGACGATCTCCTGCTCCCGCGCGTGGCGGACGGCGGCCCCGACCATCGCGAGCAGCGTGTCGTCGACGCCGTACCGGACGGCGCGTTCACGGACCGAGCCCGCCGGCGCGTGGGGCCGGGCGGCGTCGATACCCGCGGTCAGGGCGCGGTACAGCTCCCGGACGAGGCCCGGTTCGGACCGGAGCAGATCACGCCGGACGACGATGAGGTGGTTGGCGGGTACCCAGCCGTGCTCCGCGTAGAAGCTCTCCTGCCGGGTCTCCCAGTCCTCGATCAGCGGGACCAGCCCGTCGACCCGGGACGCGAACGGAGCGCCCAGCACGATCGACGCGAGGTGTCCGCCGCGCAGCGCCTCGACGAGGTCCGCCGAGGTCCGCTCGACGTTGGAGGGTTCCCGGACGGCGGCGACGTGGGGGGCCTCGGTGGTCACCCACGTCACGTCGCGGGACGGCACCCCGTAGCTGTCGCTCAGCACGCCTCGTACCCACAGTCCGGTGGTCTGGCTGTAGGCGCGTACCCCTACGCGTCTGCCGCGCAGGTCCGCCGGGGTGAGCCGCGGTCCGTCCCGGAACGTGTAGAGCGACCGGTGGGGGAAGTTGCCGACCGTGACCACGGGCAGGGCCGCGACCGGCACCTCGGCCTCGACGGCCTGCAACAGGGTGGCCAGGGCCAGTTCGCTGACGTCGTAGCGCTGGTGGCGGACCATCGGCGCGAACGCCTGGTGGATCGGGTCGACGTCGGCGATGTCGACCCGGCAGCCGTCCAGGTGCGTGGTGCCCTCGATGAGCGGTGCGGTGTGGGGGTACCTGCGCAGCGCTGCCGTGAGGTGCCTCATCAGACGTCCTCCCCGCGCCAGAGCCGGCGGAACGGCACGCTCATCACCTCGCGCGAGATGCGGACGTCGACGACCGTGGGGCCGGGATCGTCGACGAAGGCGCCGACCGCCTTCTCCAGCTCGGCGAGGGTGCGCACGGTGGCGCCGGCGCCGCCCATGGCCCGCGCCACGGCTCCGAGGTCGGGTGAGTGGATCGCCGACAGGTCGCGGCGCAGCCCGTGGGCTTCGGACTTGTGGTATTCGGCGCCGAGCGCCTCGTCGTTCATCACCAGGACCAGCACGGGCCAGCCGTAGCGGCAGGCGGTGTCGAACTCGGCGAGGTGCATGATGAAGCTGGCGTCGCCCTCCACGACGAGGGTCGGCCGGCCGTCCCGTCCGAGGCTCCATCCCATGGTGAGCAGCGGCGCCTGGCCGATGGCACCGAAGAGCCCGTAGTTGCACACGACCTCGCGCGGCCGGGTGAACAGCATCGTGCCGAAGTCGGTCTGGTGACCGCTGCCCAGCACCAGGGGGACCGCTTCCGGGACGACCCGGTCGAGCGTGAGGATCACCTCGCGCGGGTCCAGCCGGTCGGCCTCCTGGTGGAACGGCTCCTGCGGCGCGGCGGCCTCGCGCAGCCGCTCGGCGACCTCGGGCGTGTGGTATCCGGGGTCCCGTTCGGCGCGGCCGTCCAGAGCGGTGATCAGCTGCTGGAGGGCGAGCCGTGCGTCACCGCGGACGTAGCAGTCCGCGGGCCGGCCGTCTCCCGGCACGACCTGTTCCGCCCGGTCGATGTGGACGATCCTGGCCGCCGGGTAGAGGCGGCCGAACCAGGTCGTGTACTCGCTCAGACTCGCGCCCACCACGACCAGGCAGTCGGCCTGCCGCATCAGGTCGTGGGCGGTGCGCGTGCCATAGCCTCCGGAGATGCCCGCGTGGTAGGGGGTGCGGTCCCGCAGCCAGTTGATGGCCTGGAGCGTGGTGGCCAGCAGGGCGCGGGTGGTGTTCTGCAGCTCGACGACGAGGTCGGCCACCTCCGGGCTGCGCGCCCCCCGGCCGACGAGGACGACGACTCGCTCGCTGCGGGCGACGATGTCCGCGGCGTCCTGGATCCGCTGGGGGGCGGGGGTCACGGCGGTGGTGTCGATGAAGTCGGTGGACGGCACGTAGGGGGCCGGGTCCGTGAACTCCTCCTGCTGCACGTCCATGGGAGCGCTGATCATCACCGGCCGGGATGTCGTCCGGGCGAGCCGGAACGCCTCCCGCACCGCGGCGTGGGCCCGCGACGGCGTCGACACCTGTACGAAGGCGCACTCGACGGCGTCGGCGAACTTGCGCTGGTCCAGGTACTGCGAGTCGCCGGGGGTCGCCAGTGACGCCTCGCCGGCGAAGACGACCAGCGGGGTGCGGGCGCGGGCGGCGCACACCAGCGCGGTGGCGAGTTGGGTGACGCCGGGGCCGCAGGTCGTCGAGGCGACACCCGGGCGGCCGGTGGCCCGCGCCCAGCCGTCGGCCATCGTCAGACCGGGGCCCTCGTGGCGGGCCTCCAGCAGCGCCGCGCCGCGGTCGGCCATGGCGTTCATCCAGTGCATGTTGGCGTCGCCCATCATGCCGAACACATGGGTGGCGCCCTCCGCCACGAACGCGTCGGCGATGGCTTCGTACACCTTGGTCATGGGGTGGTTTCCTTCTCTGGCTCGGAGACGACGCCGGGGGTCTTCAGTGCCGCGCGCAGCCGCGGAAAGACCCGCAGCGCGTTGCCGGAGGCGATGGCGGCGCGGGCGGGCAGCGGGAGACCTCCGGCCGCGTCCAGGAGGGAGCGGGTGTCGTCGTACCGGCGGCCCGTGGAAGGGTCGACGCCCCGGACGGCGCCGATCATCTCGGAGGCGAAGAGCAGGTTCGCCGAGGGCACGGTGTCGACGAGCAGTTGCATGCCCCGCTGCCCGTAGACGCAGGTGTCGAAGTAGATGTTGTCGCCGATGACGTCGAGCAGGTCGCCCCGCCCCTGGTCCTGCATGACCCCCTGGAACCTGGACCAGTGGTACGGCACGACGCCGCCGCCGTGCGGCAGGATCAGCCGCAGGTCGGGGAACTCCTTGAACAGGTCGGACTGGCACAGCTGCATGAACGCGGTGGTGTCGGCGTTGAGGTAGTGGGCGCAGGTGCCGTGCACGGCCGGGTTGGCCGACATCGAGGAGTGCACCATCGCAGGCACGCCCAGCTCGACCATCTCGGCGTACAGCGGGTAGTAGTACGGGTCGGTGATCGGGGGTGCTTGCCAGTAGCCGTCGGACGGGTCGGGGTTGAGGTTGCACCCGACGAACCCCAGCTCGTTCACACAGCGGCGCAGCTCTTCGACGGAGGCGTCGATGGCGCCGCGCGGGGACTGGGGCAGCTGGCAGACACCGGCGAACGCGTCGGGGTACAGGCCGCGGACCCGATGGATCAGGTCGTTGCTCAGCCGGCTCCAGACGATGCTGGTCTCCTGGTCTCCGTAGTGGTGCGCCATCAGTCCCGCGATGGGCGACAGCAGTGCCACGTCGATCCCGTGCTCGGCCTGGAGCGCGAGCGGCCCGGCCAGCAGGGCCTGGGCGATCTCGTCGTCGGACACCTCCAGCGCGTCGGCGGCGAGGCGCCGGCCGTGCTGCTCGAACTCGGCGATCTGTCGTTCCCGCCACTGCTTCAGCGCCCGTGGGACGGTGGTGAAGTGGGCGTGACAGTCGATGTACATCGGTTCCTCTCGCTGCTCAGCGGGCGTGCTCATGAGCGGCCGGCGATCTCCCGGCCGCGGGCCAGACCGGGATGGCTGACGACCGGTGCCGTGAACAGCAGCCGGTATCCCTGCTCGACGGCCTCGTCTACGTTGGCGGCGGTCACATGCGGATGGGCGACGGCGACCCCGTGCCCGGCGCAGATGTCGAGGATCCGCTGCTTGTACTTCACGACGGCCGGATGGTCGTACTGGCGTGGCAGGCTCAGTTCCTGGCTGAGGTCGCCCTCACCGATCATCACGAAGCCGACGCCCGCCACCTGCCGCAGGATCTCGTCGAGGTTCTCCACGGCCCGGACGCTCTCGATCATCAGGCCGACGAGGAGCTCGCCGTGCGGCGCGAGCGGCCACACATCCGCCCGCCGGTAGTACTCGGCGGTCGGCACGCCCCAGTACCGCGCCGCCCACGCGGGGCTGTCGCCACGCAGTCCGGCGGGCCCGCGGTCACCCGGCTCCTGCCCGGGGTAGCGGCAGGCGGCGACCGCGTTGCGCGCCTCCTCGACCGTGTCGATGTGCGGCCACACCACTCCGTACGCACCGAGGTCGAGCGCCTGCTTGGCGTGCCACTGGGAGAGCTCGGCGCCGTTGGGCGGTACGCGGACCAGCGGCGTGGTCGCCGGGGCGAGACCCTCGGCCCCGCGCACCTCCCGGCGGTCCAGCAGGTACTGGAGCGCGTCCCGCAGCTGCGGCGGGTCCCACGGCTTGTGCTCGGCCTCGAAGAGGACCGCGTCGTAGTCGGTGTCGCGCAGGCCGATCGCCGCCGCCGGTTCGGGCGCGGCAAAGGCACCGAAGACCGGCAGGCCGCGTTCGAAGCCGTCGATGATCCCGTTCAGCCGGGCATCGGTACCGGGGGGATGCGGGGACGCATTGCGTGCGGAGGTCGTGCTCACGCTGGACTCCAATCACTGGGGGCGGAGTGTGCGGAGGTGTGGGTGCGGCGGCCGGCTGCGACGTCGATGAGCGTCGAGAGCGGGTGCGACGGCCGGGTGGGGCCGGTCACCGGTGGACCCAGGGCGCACCACACCGCCTCCGGGCAGTGACAACCGTGTAAAGCCCTGATGACCTAAGTCATACATGCAATCATGTACGATGGCAATGCCATACATGAGATCGTGTATGATCCCTCGACGCGGTGCCCGACTGACGCATTCTCCGGCGGCCTCCACCGGCGCACGGTGGACCGAGCACCGCGGGACAGCGGACGCCCGAACGACACGACAGGCCCGGGCGACAGCCGGCACGACGACGTGGGCGCGGCCTCAGCCGGTCCCCGTCCGGAGTGCGGCGGCCCCCGTCCGGCCCGCCCACGGCAGAAGGAAGCAACCATGGAGATCGTCGACACCCACTGCCACATCATTTCCGCGGACACCGAGCGCTACCCGCGCAAGCCTCTGGGGGGCAAGCAGGCGCCGATCGGCGGCAAGCAGTCGGCATGGACGCACGGACGGCCGCTGACCGCCGAGGAACTGGTCGAGCGGATGGACGAGGCCGGTGTCGGCCAGGCCACTCTGGTCCAGGCGACGACGGCTTACGGCTACGACAACAGCTACGTGCTCGACACCGTGAAGCTCCGGCCCGGCCGGTTCGTCGCGGTCGGCACGTTCGACGC
Source organism: Streptomyces hyderabadensis (assembly GCF_020404845.1). GTDB lineage: Bacteria > Actinomycetota > Actinomycetes > Streptomycetales > Streptomycetaceae > Streptomyces > Streptomyces hyderabadensis. The sequence goes on from NZ_JAIOJZ010000008.1 coordinate 78,370, forward strand.
CACGCAGGAGGACGCCGCCGAGCGGCTCAGGAGCGCGGTCGACGCCGGTCTCTCCGGCGTCCGGCTGTTCACCACCGACGGCAGCCCGACTTCCGAACAGGGCATGTGGTTCGCGGACGAGGCGGCCGACGCCTTCTGGACCGCGGCCGCCGCCACGCGCCTGCCCGTATGCCTCCAGCTGCGGCTCGGAGCCGATACGGCCGCGGCACTGGACCGTCTGCTGCACCGCCACCCCGACGCGCAGGTCCTGCTCGACCACTGCGGCTACCCGGACGTGCGGACGTCACCGGCGGCCGCCGCGGCGCAGCTCACCCCGCTCGCCGCCCATCCGGGCCTGCACCTCAAGCTGACCCACCGGACCCTGGAAGGGCTCCGCGACATCGGCGACCGGGCGGCGGAGTTCGTCTCCCCCGTTCTCGACGCCTTCTCCGCCCAGCGGATCGCCTGGGGCTCCAACTGCCCGGCCGCGGAACAGCCCCTCCCGGAGCTGATCACCCTCGCGACCGACGTCCTCGGCGCGCTGACGCCGCGGGAGCGGGAGGACATCTTCAGGAACACCGCGCTGCGGCTGTACCCGGCACTCACCCGCCGCTGACACAGATCCCGCGCCCCCGTTTCCGGCCGGCCGCCCTCAGGCGACCGGCCGGTCCGCGCTTCGTCCGCGAGTCCGCCCCGCGGCCACGACAGCACCCGGAAAGACACCTGCCGGCCCGCGGACATGCGCATGTCATCCATGTGTCCACGGGCCGGCAGAACGGACTCCTGACCCCCGGCACCCGCCACGGGCGCCGCCGGATGCGAGCGCGCCGTCACCGGTCGGGCTGCCGGAGCACTCGCTCAGCGGGGCAGCACGGCGACGAAGTCGCACTGGATCAGTGTCGCCTCGTCGAGTTCGATCTGTACGACGTGGCGTGCGGGCCGGTCGGCCGGGTCGGGGAACATGGCCGTCCACTCCCGGTTCACCGCGCTTCGGTCACGTCGATCGGCCATCCACAGCGTCACCTTCACGACATCGGAGAGTTCACCGCCCGCGGCCGCGACGATGTCGCGCATCCGCTGGAACATCACGGCGCACTGTTCGTCGAGCGTGCGGGGGACGCCGTTGACCCGGTCGGTCCCGACGATCGCACCGGAGTGGACGACGTTGTCGATCCTGCACGCGGCCGGAACGGGGTTGGCGTGCGCGAACTCCTGGACGTAGATGCTGGTTCGGCGAGGCATCTCGGACTCCTTCTCAAGGGCGGAACACCGCGGACGGTGCGGGCGGGTACATCACGGCGCGGAACCGAACAGTGCCGGCGCCGCGGCCCGTGCCGATCGCCGGAGGCCGACGGCGCCGCGCCGGTCAGGCCGCGGCGAGCTGCTCGTGCTCGACGACGTCCTTGGCCTCGTCCAGCAGCTCCAGGATGCGCTGCTGGGCCGACGGCCCGGGGCCCACCAGGGGCGGGCGCACCTTCGCCGAAGCCAGGCGTCCGGCGCGCTGGAGCGCCCACTTCGCCGGGGCGGGATTGGTCTCCACGAACAGCAGGTCGACCAGCGGGTGCAGCCGGTAGTGCACCCGCGCGGCCTCTTCGAGCTCGCCGCGCTGCCAGTGCCGGTACATGTCCGCGAGGGAGCGGGGGGCCAGGTTGCTCAGCGCGCTGATGAACCCGGCCCCGCCGAGCGCCAGCAGGGGCAGGGCCAGCAGCTCGATGCCCGACCAGACCAGGAAATCGCGACCGCAGCGGTGCAGCACCCGGGAGAAGTGCTCGAAGTCCTTGGTCGTCTCCTTGATGCCCACGATGTTGTCGCACCGGCGGCGCAGTTCCAGCGCCGTCTCCGGCGCGATGTCGATCGCGGTGCGCGTCGGCACGTTGTACACGATGAGCGGGAGGTCGGGGAACTCGCGGGCGACGGTGGCATACCACTCGACGAGCCCCTCCTGCGTGGGCTTGGAGTAGTACGGAGTGATGACGAGGGCCGCGTCCGCGCCGAGGTCACGCGCGGCCGCGGTCAGCTCCATCGTCTCGTCCAGCTTGGTCGAGCCCGTCGCCGGGACGAAAGGCACCTGGTCGCCGGCCACCTGCGCCACCGCCCGCATGGCGCTGACGCGCTCCTGCGCCGTCTGGCTGCTCGGCTCTCCGGTGGAGCCGCCGATGGACAGCCCGTCCGCCCCCGCGTCGCGCTGCCAGCGGGCGAGTTCGGTTAGCCCTTCGATGTCCAGCTCGCCGTCCTCCGTGAACGGTGTGAGCACCGCCGCCAGCGAGCCACGCAGTGCCGACGGATCGCTACGAAACCTCATCTGCCCCATCCTCCGACCAGAGCTCAAACTGCTTCCTGTGGGCCTCCCCCATGGGGTAGAGCCCGTCCAACGACTCGCCCTTCGCCACCTGTTCGGTGATGTAGCGCTCCTCGCGCTCCTGGACCACGGCCGCACGCGCGACGTCCGCGGCGATCGCGGCCGGGAGGACCACGACACCCTCGGCATCGCCGCACAGCACGTCGCCGGGCATCACCAGCACACCGCCGCAGGTGATGGGCAGGTCCGAGTCCATCGGCACGTGCCGTCGACCGAGCACCGCGGCGTGCGGGGCGCCGAAGTACAGGGGGAGACCCAGTTCGCGCAGCGCCGGTGTGTCCCGCGCTCCGCCGTCGGTGACCACACCGACCCCGCCGCGGCGCATCAGCCGCAGGGCGAGGATGTCGCCGATGGTGCCGGCGCCCAGGTCGCCACGGGCTTCGATGACGAGCACCTCGCCGGGGCGGATGGTGTCCACCACCCTTTTCTGCTCGTTCATCCCGCCACCGCGGACGGCGAACACGTCCTCCCGCAACGCGGTGTACCGCAGGGTGCGGGCCTCACCCACCATGCGCTTGCCGGGCTGCCCCACGGTCAGGTGCTCCAGGAAGGCGTTCTCGATGCCACGGTTGCGCAACTGAGCCGACAACGTGGCGGTCGAAACGCTCTCCAGGGCCTGCACCGTACTTCTGTCGATCATCCGACCCTCCTTAAAATATACGATTCCATATATGGGACTGGGGCGCGATCGCCCGTCAGTCGTCTGCGAGGGTATGAGGCCAGAACCTAACACGATCACATATGATTTTCCACATGGAACCGTCTACGCCTCAGTCGGGCGCCGTCGCACGCTGCGCCTGCCCGTCCGTGCGGCGAGTCGGCATCATGGAGCCATCGACCCACGCCACACCGGAGGAGACAGGTGACCACGTCCCGCAGGACGACCAAGATGGAGACCGCCTACGAACTGCTCAAGCAGCGGATCTCGGACGGCACCTACGGCCCCGGCTACCGGCTGGTCATCGACCAGCTCGCGCGTGAGACGGGCATGAGCTCCATCCCGTGGCGGGAGGCGATCCGCCGCCTGGAGGCAGAGGGCTGGCTGGAGATGGTGCCCAACGTCGGCGCCCGCGTGGCCATCTTCGACACGGCGAGCTACGGGCAGACGATGCAGGTGCTGGCGAGGCTCGAGGGTTACGCCACGGCAGCCGCACTGCCCAGGCTGACCAGCGGCGACCTCGACCAGGCCCGGCACCTCAACCAGCAGATGACCAAGTCGCTGGACGACTTCGATCCGGTCGGCTTCACGGCGCTCAACCGCGAGTTCCACTTCATCTTCTACGAGCGCTGCGGTGATGCGCACCTCTACAACCTGATCAAGCTGGAGTGGAGCCGCCTCGACATGATCCGCAAGGCGGCGTTCTCCTCCGTCCCCGGCCGTGCCCGCGCATCCGTCGTCGAGCACGAGGCGCTCCTGGACCTGCTCGGTGCGCCCGCCTCCTTCGACGCGATCGAGGTTGCCGCCCGCCAGCACAAGCTCAACACCCTGCAGGCGGTTCAGGCCAACGACGCCACCCGGGCCGGGCAGTGACCCGAGGACGAGTCGAACTTGCCGTCGTCGCCGCACCCGTCACCCTCGCCTCACTCCTGGTGCGGGTATGACATCCGAAGGCTCTCTCCGGACCGACGGCGTGCCCTCCGGGCTGGTGTACACGCAGGTGCCGAAGTCGCTCCACCCCGGCTGGAGTTCGTCCCAGTCACCGTAGCCGTAGTAGCCCGTGCCGGCCTCGCTCAGGGTCACGCTGCCGTCCTCCTGACGGCCGATGTACTCCACGTATGCTCCGTCTCCGGCCGACTGGAACACGTGCAGCTCGGCGCGCCCGTCCCGGTCCTCGTCGGTCGCACGCACCGCGGCGACGAAGAACGAGGCCTGAGCGCGGACGGTGCCGCTCCGGCTGCCGCTCAGGTCCCGGGCAAGCGGTCCGTAGCGCACCTCATGCACCAGCAGGTTGGAGCGGGGGCTGTCCCCGATGTCCTCCTGGCTGCGGAACAACGCCAGATCGAGATAGCCGTCGCCGTCGAAGTCGCCGAACGTGCCCCTGGTCTCCAGGTCCGACGTCAGCAGGCCACGGGCCTTCTGCCAGACGCCGAGAGCCTCCCCGACACCGACCTCGACACGGTCGTCGGCCCGGCTGAAGAGGACGGAACCCTCTCCTGAGCGGCCGGGGTCGTGTATTTCGTCCAGCCGCCCGTCCGCGTCCACGTCGGCGGTCAGGCTGGTGTTGTCGTTGTCGGAGCAGACCACGGTCGGCGCGTGATCACCGGGCTCGGGCTGGAGGACGAGCGTCGTGGCGACCGCGGCCAGAGCGGCTCCCGTGCCGATGACGAACCGCCGGCGCCCGCGTATGTACGGTCGTCGCCGTCCCTGCCGGGCGGTGAACACGCTGCCGACACCGTCCTGTTGTGGACTCACGGGCTCCGCCATGGCGGGATTCTAGTGTCCGGTGCCGGAAGTCGATCGCCAGTGAGCGTTTCAGCGCCGCCTCTCCAACCAGCCCCCCCATCCTGTCCCCGACGGCCTCACCTCTCCCCCGCGAGGTCGAGATCGCCCTTGCTCGTCCCGGCCACGCCTTCAGCGATCCGGGGGCGGCGCCAGGGGTGCGCGATCGGGCCCGACACCGCCCGCCACCACGCCTCCACCGGCAGCTTCCCGGCCGGCTCGAACGGCTCGCCCGGCCGCGGGAACGCCACCGCCTGGCCCGCCTCCTCAGCCGCATCCTTCGTCCACTCCCCCGGCTCCGCCCACGCGTGCGGCGCCAGGTTGAAGGTCCCCCAGTGGATCGGCAGCAGCGTGCCGTGCGCACCGCCGCCCTGGAGGTCGAGGTGCGCGCGGAGACCCTCCTCGGGGGTCATGTGGATGTCCGGCCAGAACTCGGCGTAGGCCCCGAGCTGGATCATCGTGGCGTCGAACGGGCCGTGCGCGACGCCGATCTCCCGGAAGCCGTCGAAGTAACCGGTGTCCCCGCTGTGGTAGACGCGGTGCTCCTCCCCGGCGACGACCCAGGACGCCCAGAGGGTGTGCTGGGTGTTGCGCAGCCCGCGCCCGCAGAAGTGCCGGGCCGGGGTGGCGGTGAGGGTGAGGCCGCCGACGCGGGTCGACTCGTGCCAGTCCAGCTCGCGCAGCCGGCCGGCGGGCACGCCCCAGTGTTCGAGGTGGGCACCGACGCCGAGGGGCACCGCGAACACGGTGTCCGTGCCGGCCAGCGCCTTGATGGTCGGCATGTCCAGGTGGTCGTAGTGGTCGTGGGAGATGACGACGACGTCGACGGGGCCGAGGGCGGCGAGCGGCAGCGGGACCGGGTGCAGACGCCTGGGCCCGGCGAAGGCGAACGGGGAGCAGCGCTCGCCCCACACCGGGTCGAAGAGCACGCGCTGCCCGTCGATCTCGGCGAGCACGCTGGAGTGGCCCGTCCAGGTCAGCCGGAGGCCGGTGGCGGGCGGCCGGGCGAGGTCGGCGAGGGTGGTGGCGTGCACCGGGATCGGGCCCTTCGGGGCCCGCAGGGCCCGCGCCTCCCTGTCGAAGTAGATCTTGGCGAACTCGGTCGCCGAACCCGAGGGCCGGGTGCGGGCGGTGCCGCCGGGGTTCTGGAAGACGCCGTCGCGGAAGTTCGGCGATCTGCGGATGCGTGCCATGCGGGCGCCACCGGGGTCCGCGCCGAAGGCCGCGGGCCGCGGCACGCTGAACCCGGGACTCGGGATACGGAAAGCGGCCACGGTACCTCCAGGTGGAGCGGTTCAGGCTCTCGTCGTGTGCGTGTGCGTGTGCGTCTGCGTCTGGGTCTCGTTCTACGTCACCTCGAACGACGGGTGCCACATCCGTGTTCCCGGTCCACGGCGAACCGTACGGGCGCCTGTATAGGGTGACGGGGTGGGGAGAGTCCGGTTGGGCGTGGCGGAGCGGCGCGAGGAGCTGCTGCGCGCGGCCGTCGAGCAGATATCGGCGCGGGGCGTGGCGGCGCTGCGGATCGCCGACGTGGCCGCGGCGCTGGGGGTCAGCAACGCCCTGGTGCTGTATCACTTCTCCACGAAGGAACGGCTGGTCGCCGCCGCGTTCACGCACGCCGCCGAGGCCGACCTCGCCCATCTGCACGGGCTGCTCGCCCGGCGTACGACGGCACTGCGCCGGCTGCGGGCGGCCGTGCGGTGGTACGCGCCGACCGGTCAGGCCAAGGGCTGGCGGCTGTGGATCGAGGGCTGGGCGGCGGCGCCGCGCGAGCCCGCGCTGCGGGAGGTCACGCGCGAGCTGGACCGCCAGTGGAAGGCGGCGATCGCCGAGGTCATCGCCGAGGGCACGGCCGCCGGTGAGTTCTCCTGCCCCGACCCCGACGCCGCCGCCCTGCGGCTGACTGCGCTGCTGGACGGGCTGGCGGTGCAGCTCACGTCGTACACGGGCACGGTGTCGCGGGTCCGGGCCCAGGAGTGGGTGGACGAGGCGCTGGCCCGGGAACTGGGCCTGGAGCGCTCGGCCCTGACCCCCACCCGACGCTAGCCCGAGACACCACACCCCATCACCCCGCACTCCGCAGGCCGTCGGCCGGAACGGCCAGGGCCGTCAGCCGGGACGTCACAAGCCGACGTCCGGGACGGCCAGGGCCTTCGGGGTGGACGCGTCGTGCCGCGTGCGTGGGGGGGCGTTCGCCCGCCGGCGTCAGGCCACCGCTGCGATCCGCGTCTTGATGTCGTCCGGCGACAGCGTTCCCTTGGCCGTCACGTGGTCGCCCGACGACTCGCCGCGCAGCCGGCGCCCGATCCACGGCACCAGGTACTCGCGCGCCCAGTGCACGTCGTCGCGCCGGACGTCCAGCGTGCCGCGCGGCGGCTGGGGCGGCCAGGGCTGGTCCGGGTCGGCCGGGACGTGCAGCCCGAGGGCCTGTCCGGCGCGCAGCGCCACGCGGGTGTGGCCCTCCGGCGACAGGTGCAGCCGGTCGGCGTCCCACGCCCTGCGGTCCTGGACGCTGCGGAGCGACCAGAGGTCGAGCACGGGGCAGCCGTAGCGGTCGGCGATCGCGCGGACGTGCCCGTTGTAAGTGGCGATCTTGCCCCGCAGATGCTTGAGGACGGGCACCCCGCGGGTGTCGAACCCGGTGGTCACCAGGACGGTGCCGGCCGCGGCGGTCAGTGCGGCCACGGCCAGTTCGAACCGCTCGGCGACCTCGTCGGGGTCGGTGCCCGGCCGGATGATGTCGTTGCCGCCCGCCGCGAACGAGACCAGGTCCGGCGCGAGGGCGACGACCCTCGGCACCTGTTCCGCCACGATCTGGTCGAGGAGCCTGCCGCGCACGGCGAGGTTCGTGTACGTGAAGTCGCCCTCGGGGCGCCGGTCCGCGAGCAGTACGGCGAGACGGTCGGCCCAGCCGACGAACGCCCCGTCGGGGCCGGGGTCGCCGACGCCCTCGGTGAAGCTGTCCCCCACCGCCACGTACGACCCGATCACTGCTCTGCTGTCACTCTTCGAATCGTCTGCCACATCGGCCCATGATTCACCTTGGAATGTGACCTACGCGACCGTAGGAAGGGGTTGACGGGCGGTGAGAAAGGCCACGCCTAAAGTGTTCGTCAATTCCGGAATACGGCGCGGGCCTGAGGCACCGGTGGCCACGCACGCCGAAGGCCGGACCCGGGGATCGGGGTCCGGCCTTCGGGGCGCGGGAGCTGCGCGGATCCGGTCGTCAGACGGAGACGCCGTGCGAGCGCAGGAACGCGAGCGGGTCGATGTCCGAGCCGTAGTCCGGCGTGGTGCGGATCTCGAAGTGCAGGTGCGGGCCGGTCACGTTGCCGGTGGCACCCGAGAGGCCGACCTGCTGACCCGCCGTCACGGTCTGCCCGGCGGAGACGGAGAGCGAGGAGAGGTGGGCGTACTGGGCGTAGTGGCCCTCGTCGAGCTTGATGACGACCTGGTTGCCGTACGCGCCGCCCCAGCCGGCGGAGACGACGGTGCCCGCGCCGACGGCCTTCAGCGAGGTGCCGGTCGGGACGACGAAGTCGGTGCCGGTGTGGTAGCCGCTGGACCACATGCTGCCGGACTGGTGGTACGGGGTGCCGACGGTGCCGCCCGCGACGGGGGCGGTGTAGCCGCTGGTGGTGCCCGCGGACTGGGCGGCCGTGTTCGAGGCCTGCGAGTCGGAGGTCTTCGCGGCGTCCGTCGACTTCTGGGCCGGCTTCTCGGCGGCGGGCTTCTCGGCGGTCTTCTCGGCGGGCTTCTGCGCCTGCGCGGAGGACGGCGCCGAGGACTTGGCGGCCTGGCCGGCGATCGAGAGTTCCAGGCCGGGGTGGATCAGCGACGGGTCGGAACCGACGGCCTCGCGGTTGTCCGCGTAGAGCTTCTTCCAGCCGCCGTCGACGTGCTGCTCGTCGGCGATCTTCGAAAGGTAGTCACCGCTCTTCACGGTGTACGTGCGGGAATCCGAGTTCTTGTCGGAGCCGTTCGCGGCGGCCTTCTTGGCCGACGTCGGAATGGACTGCACGGCCTGCTCGGAAACGGAGTGGGCGGGCGCGGCATTGGCCGAGGCGGCACCCATCAGCGGGAGCGCGAGCGCGGCGCCACCGGTTCCGGCGACGGCGATGGTGCGGGTCAGGCGCATGGCCCTGGTACGGCGGTGCTTACCCTTGGCGGGCATGGCGAATTCCTCTCCGGCGCCTGCGAGGTGAGCTGTCGGGTGCGGGCTGGAGATGCCCGGCCGCGCCGAAACGCGGCTTTACCCCAAGCCGTTCCGGGAACCGGAACAGGCAGTTCTACCTGTGGGTCCCCCGCTCCTGCCGGGTACGGGTGGTGGATGAGTGCGGGCTCCGGTCGGCGGCAGGATTAGGCGTCCGTCCGGATCGGTGGTGAACGTAAGGGACCAAGACGCACAGGGACAAGCGGGAGGTTCCGGCGCCGGGTGTTTTGATTGATCCTTTGCGGGAAGAGCCGGTAACCCTGCGTCGATTTCCGTCGCACCCTTTTCCTTGAATTCCCTTGAGAACCGCCTGAATTACGTGAACATGACGGGCAACGCTCGGTCACGGATATGACGCTGCTCACGCACCCCTCACCCACCCTCCGCCATTTCAGGGCCAGTTATCACTAAGGCATCAATTCGGACAGAACGCCCTTATCGGTTCGCATTGCCCGCTCGGAACGGCTTTCGCGCACCGGTCATGCCGTATCGTCGAGTGGCACCCGCCGGCGAGCAGCGGCGGCGGGCGGAGTGGGAGGAGTCCCCGTGACGCAGCAGGTCCCGTCGACCGAACCCGAGCTGACCGGTGTGCGCAACTTCCGGGACGTGGGCGGGCTGCCGACCGTGGACGGCAGGCGGGTCCGGCCGGGGGTGCTGTTCCGCAGCGGGCACCTCGCGCACGCCACCGGCGAGGACGCCGCGTTCCTGGCCTCGCTGGGCCTGCACACGATCTTCGACTTCCGCAACGCGGCCGACCAGAAGCTGGAGGGCCCCGACGTCGAGCTGCCGGGCGTGCGCAATGTGAACCTGCCGCTGAGCGATCCGGCCGACGGCGCCGAGTTCTGGAAGATGGTCCGCGACGGCGACCTCGACCAGCTGCGCCAGATCCTCGCCGGCGGCAAGGCCGCCGACCGGATGATCGCCTCCTACCGCTCGATCGTCACGGAGCGCACGGCGGAGCACTCCCGGATCCTGCACGCGCTCGCCGAGGACAGCGTCCCCGCGCTGATGCACTGCGCCGCCGGAAAGGACCGTGCGGGGCTGTCCGTCGCCGTCACCCTGCTCGCCCTGGGCGTCGAGCGCGAGGCCGTCGTCGCGGACTACCTGAAGTCGAACGCCACCCACCGCCGCTACAAGGTGCGCCGCAGCGGCTCCGCGGCCTCGGCCTACTCCCCCGAGGTCATGGAGCTGCTCAGCCCCCTGTTCGACGCGCGCGCCGAGTACCTGGCGGCGGCCTTCGAGACCATGGAGCAGACGTGGGGCGGCGTCGACGCCTACCTGGAGAAGGGCCTGCGGCTGACTCCCGGGACCCGGGAGCGGCTGCGCGAGCGGATGCTGGACTGAGCCGGGGCGTCCGCCCGCGGCCGGTGCTATTTGGCGCCCACCTCGAACAGCAGGTAGAGGAAGCCGCCGAAGACGTGCCCCAGGACGATGTAGATGAGCAGTCGCACCCACAGGGCGCGCGGGAACTTGTCCTCGATGGTGCTCATGGCGTCTCTCCAGGGGTCGGGCCGAGGCAGAGCCCGGCCGTCGGGCTCTGCAGCAGGGTGTGGACGAAGAGCAGCTCGACCCCGTCGGGGTCCTGGGCGGCGATCCGGTGCGGGGTCATGGAGTCGAAGTGGGCGCCGTCCCCCGCGGCGAGCCGGTGCTCGGTGTCCCCGAGGCGCAGGCGCAGCCGGCCCCGCAGGACGTGCAGCCACTCCTCACCGGGGTGCACCCGCACGACGTCGCCCTGGGAGCCGTACGGCACCAGGACGCGCAGGGCGTGCATGCCGCGGCCGGGCGCTCCGGCCCGGTAGTACGTCCAGCCGCCCGCGCTCGTGGGTTCCATGTCGGCGGCGCGCACGACGGCGTCCCGGTCGGCGGCCGTCTCCCCCAGCAGCTCGGCGACGGTCGTACCGTAGACGCGGGCGAGGGAGAGCAGCATCGGCAGCGATGGCTGACGCTGCCCGGTCTCCAGGCGGGACAGGTGGGCGGGCGACAGCCCCGCGGCGCGGGCCGCGGCCTCCAGGGTGAGGGCGGCCCGCCGCCGCAGCTCGCGCAGCTGGGGTGCGACGGCGGCGACCGGCCCTTCGGCGGGGCCGGTCTCGGAGGGGCTCATGCCTCCATTGAGCCCGACTCTTGCCCGCAGGGCAAATTCCTTGCCTCAGAGGCAAAACCCCCTCAGCGGTTCGCCACCGCCTGCTTGACCAGGGTCTTTCCGAAGTCCCACATCAGGCCACCGCCATTGTGCGCGTCCTCCATCACCTCCGTGAAGGCGTCGACGAAGCGGTCGGCGTCGGCGGTGTCGATGATCAGCGGCGGGATCAGCTTGATCACCTCCAGGTGGTCGCCGGACACCTGGGTCAGGATCCGGTGCCGCTGCAGCAGCGGGACGACCACCATCTGGGCGAACAGTCCCTTCCGCGCGGCCTGGAGCATCGTCCAGCGGCTGCGCAGTTTCAGGGACCTGGGGCGGCCGAACTCGATGCCGATCATCAGCCCGCGGCCCCGGACGTCGGCGAGCAGTTCGTAGCGGTCCACCAGCTCCGCCAGCCGGGACTTCAGCCGCTCCCCCACCGCGGCCGCGTTCGCCACGATCTGCTCGTTCTCCATCACCGACAGCACCGCGAGCCCGGCGGCCATGGCCTGCGCGTTGGACCCGAAGCTCGCCGAGTGGACCTGCACCCGGTCCATCGAGGAGTACACCTTCTGGAAGATCCAGTCCTTGCCCAGGGTGGCTCCCACCGGCACGTACCCGCCGGACAGCGCCTTGGCGACGCAGACCAGGTCGGGTTCCACGCCGTCCTCGTGCTGGTAGGCGTAGAACTTGCCGGTCCGGCCGAGGCCCGTCTGCACCTCGTCGGCGATCAGCAGCGCCTTGTGCCGGTGCAGCAGCTCCTGTGCGGCGAGCAGGTAGCCGGGCGGGGCCTCGTGCACGCCCTTGCCCTGGACCGGCTCCACGATCAGGGCGGCCACGTCGCCCTTCTTCAGCTCGCGCGCCAGGGCGTCCAGGTCGCCGAGCGGGATCGCGGTGTCGGGGAGCAGCGGTGCGAAGCCCTTGCGGAAGCCGTCCTCGCCGTTGACGGACAGCGAGCCGGTGGTCAGTCCGTGGAAGGCGTGCGAGCAGTACAGGATCCGCTGCCTTCCGGTGGCGTACCGGGCGAACTTCAGGGCGGTCTCGACGGACTCGGTGCCGCTGTTGCCGAAGAAGACGCGGTCCAGGTGCGGGCTGTAGGAGAGCAGCTTCTCGGCCAGCAGCCCGGGCAGCGGCGGGCAGTCGAAGCGGGTCAGGTCGGCGAGCGAGGCGTCGAGGACGTCGTGCAGCGCCTTGCGGACGACGGGGTGGTGACGTCCCAGGCCCATGACCGCGAACCCGGCGAGCATGTCCAGGTAGTCGTTGCCGTCCGCGTCCCAGAAGTGCGCGCCCTCGGCCCGCTCGTAGACCTTGTCGAAGCCGATGGTGTGCAGCATGCGCGGCAGCTGGTGGTTGAGGTGCTTGGCGTGCAGCTCGTACCGCTCGGCCCCGCGCTCGGCCAAGAGCGCGGCGAGGTCGAACTCCTTGGTCATTCAGTTATCTCCTTGCGCTGGCATGACGATCCGTCCGTCGCCGGACACACGTCCGTCGCCGGGCTGTTCCACTGCCGGTCCGTCCGCCCGGTCCGCGGCCGGCTCGGCGAGGGCCAGGCTGGCGCTGATCCGGCCGGCGACGTCGACCGGGGTGAGGCCGATGTCCGCGAGCACCTCGGCGCGCTTGGCGTGCGCGAGGAACTGCTCGGGGATGCCGAAGCGCCGTACGGGGACGTCGACCTCGGCGTCGCCGAGCGCCAGCGCCACCGCGGAACCGACCCCGGCGGCGCGGCTGTTGTCCTCGACCACGGCCACCAGGCGGTGTCGGGCGGCGAGCGGCGCGAGGGCCGGGTCGACGGGCTTGACCCAGCGCGGGTCGACGACGGTGCAGCCGATGCCGCGGGCTTCGAGCAGCTCGGCGGCGCCGAGGCAGACCGGCGCCATCACGCCCACGGCCACGAGCAGCACCTCGGGCCGGTCCGCGGCGTGCAGGACGTCCAGGCCGCCGATCCGGTCCACGGCGGGTACGGCGGGGCCGACGGACTCCTTCGGGAAGCGCACCAGCGTCGGCGCGTCGTCCACGGCGACGGCCTCGCGCAGCTGGGCGCGCAGCTGGTCGGCGTCGCGCGGTGCGGCGATGCGCAGCCCGGGGACGACCTGGAGGACGGACATGTCCCACATGCCGTTGTGCGAGGCCCCGTCGGCGCCGGTGACGCCGGCCCGGTCCAGCACGAAGGTGACGCCGCAGCGGTGCAGGGCCACGTCCATCAACAGCTGGTCGAAGGCGCGGTTGAGGAAGGTGGCGTAGACGGCGACGACCGGGTGCAGTCCGCCGGTGGCGAGCCCGGCGGCGGACACGGCGGCGTGCTGCTCGGCGATGCCGACGTCCCAGACCCGGTCGGGGAAGCGCGCGGCGAAGGGGGCCAGGCCGACCGGGTGCAGCATGGCCGCGGTGATCGCCACCACGTCCTCGCGCTCCTCGCCGATCCGGACGATCTCCTCGCCGAAGACGGAGGTCCAGGACGGCCCGCCGGCCGGGCTCAGCGGCTCGCAGGTGAGCGGGTCCATCACGCCCACGGTGTGGAAGTGGTCCTCCTCGTCGCGCAGGGCGGGTTCGTAGCCGCGGCCCTTCTCGGTGAGGCAGTGCACCAGCACCGGACCGTGGAAGCGCTTGGCGCGGCGCAGCGCCGACTCGACGGCGCCGATGTCGTGCCCGTCGATCGGGCCGAGGTACTTCAGCCCCAGGTCCTCGAAGAGCCCCTGCGGTGCGAAGGCGTCCTTGAAACCCTTCTTGGCGCCGTGCAGGGCCTCGTAGACGGTGTTGCCCACCACCGGTGTGCGCTGGAGCACGTCCTTGCCCCAGGCCAGGGCCCGCTCGTAGCCGTCGGTGGTGCGCAGCGTCGCCAGGTGGTTGGCAAGGCCCCCGATGGTCGGCGCGTACGAGCGTTCGTTGTCGTTGACGACGATGATCAGCGGCCGGTCCCTGGCCGCCGCGATGTTGTTCAGCGCCTCCCAGGCCATGCCGCCGGTGAGCGCGCCGTCGCCGATCACGGCGACGACATGGCTGCGCTCCCCCTGCACCTGGCGGGCCTTGGCCAGGCCGTCGGCCCAGCCCAGGACGGTGGAGGCGTGGCTGTTCTCGATGACGTCGTGCGCGGACTCCTCGCGCGAGGGGTAGCCGGACAGGCCGCCCTTGCTGCGCAGCTTGGAGAAGTCCTGACGGCCGGTCAGCAGTTTGTGCACGTAGCTCTGGTGGCCGGTGTCCCACAGGATGCGGTCGTCCGGCGACTCGAAGACCCGGTGCAGGGCGACGGTGAGTTCCACCACGCCGAGGTTGGGTCCGAGGTGACCGCCGGTGCGGGCGACCGCGTGCACCAGGAAGTCACGTATCTCGTCGGACAGTTCGCCGAGTTCCGCCTCGGACAGCGCCTTCAGGTCGCGTGGTCCCCGGATGTTCTCCAGAATCGTCACGCTCGGGCCCCCTTCGGTCCGCGTTTCAGCTCACGGTGACGGCCGGCGCCCCCGAGGCGCCGTCCTTCTCCATCTGCTCCGCGATCCTCATCGCCTCCTCGATGAGGGTCTCCACGATCTTCGACTCGGGGACGGTCTTGACGACCTCGCCCTTGACGAAGATCTGCCCCTTGCCGTTGCCGGAGGCGACCCCGAGGTCGGCCTCGCGGGCCTCGCCGGGGCCGTTGACGACACAGCCCATGACGGCGACGCGCAGCGGCACCTCCATGCCCTCCAGACCGGCGGTGACCTCCTCGGCCAGCTTGTACACGTCCACCTGGGCCCGGCCGCAGGACGGGCAGGAGACGATCTCCAGCCGGCGTTCCCTGAGGCCCAGCGACTGGAGGATCTGGATGCCGACCTTGATCTCCTCGACCGGCGGGGCGCTCAGCGACACCCGGATGGTGTCGCCGATGCCCTGGGAGAGCAGCGCGCCGAAGGCGACGGCCGACTTGATGGTGCCCTGGAACGCCGGGCCCGCCTCCGTCACCCCCAGGTGCAGCGGGTAGTCGCACTGGGCGGCGAGCTGCCGGTAGGCCTCGACCATCACGACCGGGTCGTTGTGCTTGACCGAGATCTTGATGTCCCTAAAGTCGTGCTCCTCGAAGAGCGACGCCTCCCACAGCGCGGACTCCGCCAGCGCCTCGGGCGTCGCCCTGCCGTACTTCTGGAGCAGGCGGCGGTCCAGCGAGCCCGCGTTCACGCCGATACGGATGGGTGTGCCGTGGTCGCGGGCCGCCTTCGCGATCTCCTTGACCTGGTCGTCGAACTTCTTGATGTTGCCCGGGTTCACCCGGACCGCCGCGCAGCCGGCCTCGATCGCGGCGAAGACGTACTTGGGCTGGAAGTGGATGTCCGCGATCACCGGGATCTGCGACTTCCTCGCGATCACGGGCAGCGCGTCGGCGTCGTCCTGGGTGGGGCAGGCCACGCGCACGATCTGGCAGCCGGCGGCCGTCAGTTCGGCGATCTGCTGGAGCGTCGCCCCGATGTCGGAGGTACGGGTGGTCGTCATCGACTGCACCGACACCGGGGCCCCGCCCCCGACCGCCACCGGCCCGACCTGGATCCGCCGCGACACGCGCCGCTCAGCGATCGGCCGGACCGGTACCTCGGGGAGCCCCAAGGGGATGGCGGTCATGACCTCACTCCCGGTTCGAGGAGACGGTCTCGCGCATGGCGCGCAGGGACTCCTTGAGCGAGCCCATGGTCGCCAGGACGGCGGTGGGCTCGTAGCCGCAGTGCGCCATGCAGTTGTCGCAGCGCGGGTCCTTGCCGCGGCCGTACTTGTCCCAGTCGGTCTTCTCGATCAGCTCCCGGTACGTCGGGACGTATCCGTCGCTCATCAGGTAGCAGGGGCGCTGCCAGCCGAAGAGCGAGTAGTTCGGGATCGCCCAGGCGGTGCACGGGAAGTCGACCTTGCCCTCGAGGAAGTCGAGGAACAGCGGGGAGTGGTTGAGCCGCCAGCGGGCTCGGTTGCCGCCCGAGAAGGCTTTCCGGAACAGCTCGCGGGTCTGCTCGACGCCCAGGAAGTGCTCCTGGTCGGGCGCCTTCTCGTAGGCGTAGGCGGGCGAGATCATCATCTCGTCGACCTTGAGGTCGTCGTTGAGGAAGTTGAGCACCTCGACGATGGTCTGCGGGGTGTCGGTGTTGAAGAAGGTCGAGTTGGTGGTCACCCGGAAGCCGCGCCGCTTGGCCTCCTTGATGGCCTCCACGGCCTCGTCGAACACGCCCTCCTTGGCCACGGACTCGTCGTGCCGCTCGCGCAGCCCGTCGATGTGCACCGCGAAGGCGAAGTACGGCGAGGGCTTGAACTTGTCCATCTTCTTGCGCATGAGCAGCGCGTTGGTGCACAGGAAGACGTACTTCCGCTTGGCCACCAACTGCCGCACGATCTCGTCGATCTGCGGGTGCATCAGGGGCTCGCCGCCGGCGATGGAGACCATCGGCGCGCCCGATTCGAGCACCGCCCCCACGGCCTGCGCGACCGGCATGCGCTGCTTGAGCACGCCCGCCGGGTGCTGGATCTTTCCGCACCCCTCACATTTCAGGTTGCAGGCGAAGAGCGGCTCCAGCTCCACGATGAGCGGGAACTTGTCCCGTCGGCGAATCTTCTGTTCGGCCAGGTATGTAGCGACCTTGATGGACTGGCGCAGTGGCATGGCCATCTGGGCTCACCTCCGGGGGAGCAACAAAGAACGGTGCCATTCGAAAAATGCGGGAAGAACGGATCGAAGTACGCGGAAAGCAGATATTCCACCGCGCAGGGTGCCGATCCGGACGAGTTCGTGTTCTGGAGCGTCCACGACCACCCGTACGGCCGCAACCGGGCGCGGGCCCGTGCGGACGGCGCTCAGGAGCGTGGCCGCGGACTCCATGTCCACGGCGATCGCGCCGGTCGCGAGCAGGTCGGCGCGTTCGGGACCGCGGACGACGTGGTCCGAGCCGGTCAGCGGCCCGGTGTGGACGGTTCGCCCGGGGACGGCTCGCGCGAGTTCCTTGACGAGCCGGTCGGTCGCGACGCAGGGGACGGTGGAGCGGGGGTCCCGGGTCTCCTCGGCGACGACCAGGTCGCCGGGGTGCATGCCGGGGGCGAGTCCCGCGCAGAAGCCGGTGGCGAGCACGGCGGCGGACGCCAGCGCCGGGTCGGCGAGGACCCGGGCGACCGAGCGTTCGGCCGCCTTCGGGCCCATGCCGGTGCGCAGGACGGTGACCGGCCCGCCCGCGCCGGCGCGGTCGCCGGTGCGCAGGGCGAGGTGCTCGATGCCGAGCGCGCAGGCGATCAGCAGCGGGGACGGGCCGGTCTGCGGGGTCATCAGCTGCCCTTCACCTCGGCCGCGACGGACTCGGCCGGGGCCTTCGCCGCGCGGGGCTTCTTGGCGAAGGGCTCACCGTGGACGTACCGGCCCAGCGCGGTGAGCGGGAAGACCTGGCGGTAGAGGTGGTAGTTGATGGAGAAGTCCCACGGGAAGCCGGTACCGGTGAAGTAGGGCTCGTCCCAGGAGCCGTCCTCGCGCTGGGTGGCCGCGAGCCATGCGATGCCGCGCTCCACGGCCTTGGAGTCCCGCTCCCCCGCCGCCAGCAGGGCCATCAGCGCCCAGCCGGTCTGCGAGGCGGTCGAGGCGCCCCGGCCGCTCCACTCCCGGACGTAGCGGTAGGAGCGCAGGTCCTCGCCCCAGCCGCCGTCCTCGTTCTGTACGGACTCCAGCCAGCGCACCGCGCGGCGGATGGCCGGGTGCGAGGTGGGCAGTCCGGCGGCGGTCAGGGCGGGGATCACGGACCCGGTGCCGTAGACGTAGTTGACGCCCCAGCGGCCGAACCACGAGCCGTCCGCCTCCTGCGCGTCCAGGAGCCACTGGACGCCGCGGCGGGTGCGCGGGTCGTGGGCGAGGCCCTCGACGGCGAGCATCTCTACCACGTGCGCGGTGACGTCCGCCGAGGGCGGGTCGATCACCTCGCCGAAGTCGCAGAACGGCAGCCGGTTGGGGAAGGGGCTGGTGTTGTCGACGTCGAAGGCGCCCCAGGCGCCGTTCTTGGACTGCATGCCGAGGTTCCAGCGCACCCCGCGGCCGATCGCCTTCTCCACCCGTTCCGGGTCGTGGTGCTTGACCCGGCGCAGGGCGAGCACCACCTCGGCGGTGTCGTCGATGTCGGGGTAGTTGTCGTTGTGGAACTCGAACGCCCAGCCGCCGGGCGGGAGTCCGGGGCGCTTCACCGACCAGTCGCCGGGGCGCACGATCTGTTCGCCGAGCATCCAGTCCGAGGCCTTCACCAGCTGCGGGTGGTCCTCGGGGACGCCCGCGTCGGCCAGCGCGATGGTGGCCAGGCAGGTGTCCCACACCGGGGACTGGCAGGCCTCGATCATCCGGGCGCCGTCCTCGCGCCACACGGCGAAACGGTCCAGCGACTCCAGGCCCGCGCGCATCACGGGGTGTTCGAGGTCGTAGCCGAGCAGGTAGAGCGCGATGACCGAGTAGACGGCGGGGGGCTGGATGCCGCCCCAGCAGCCGTCGTTCTCCTGCCGCTCGATGATCCAGCGGGCGGCGCTGTTCATCGCGGCCCGGCGCAGCCGGCGCGGGGCGATCTTGCGGTAGGCGTGCAGGGCCTTGTCGATGCGCTGGAAGGCGCCGTCCCAGCTGGCCGCCGGTGCCATCGGACGCTGCGGGTTGGGCCGGGCCGGGTCGGTGTGCAGTTCGTCCAGCGCGAAGGGCGCGGGGCGCACCGGCCGCTTCGCGGAGACGATGGTGAGCGGCACGATGGTCTGCCGGGCCCAGCACCCGAAGTCGTAGATGTTGAGCGGGACCCAGGTCGGGAAGTAGATCAGCTCCGGCGGGAGTTCGGGCAGGTCGTCCCATTTCCACCAGCCGAACAGGGCCAGCCAGATCCGGGTGAAGACACGCGACGCGGCGATGCCGCCGCGGGAGCGGATCCACTCCGAGGCACGCGCCATGTGGGGCGCGTCGGGTGAGTCGCCGGCCAGGCGGAGGGCGACGTAGGCCTCGATGGTGGTGGACAGTTCGCCCGGGCCGCCGTAGAAGGTGGCCCAGGTGCCGTCCTCGCGCTGCTCGCCGCGGATGAACAGGGCGGCGGCGCGGGTGGTCGCCTCGTCCTGGATGCCCAGGAACTGACGCAGGAGCAGGTCCTCGGCGTCCATCGTGACGTTCGTCTCGAGGTCGCCCTTCCACCAGCCCTGGGCGTCCTGCTTGGAGAGCAGGAAGTCGGTGGCGCGCCGGGTGGCGCGTGCGGCGGCTTCTGGTACCCCGGCCGCCGCGGCGGGGATGGTGATGTCGGTGTCACTGGCCGAGGCAGCCAGGGGCCTCAGGGAGGCCCCGGTGCTTCCGTCGGTCGTCGCTGTCATGGCTTCCCCTTCGTGCAGTGTGCGTGGTGCGTCTGCTGGGTCCGCCGTCGGCCGGTGCTCGTCTCTGAACGACACCGGCCGGCGACTACGCGAGGGCTATTCGACCGATAATGATCATCTCTTTCGTACGACGACGAAGTCCGCGAGTGCCGTGAACATCTCCCGCACCCGGTCGGGCATGTCCACGGCGTCGAGGGCTTCGATGGCGATGGTGTGCTGGCGACGCGCCTCGTCGGCGGTCCACTCCCGCCCGCCCGCTTCCTCGATGAGGGCGGCACGGGCCGCGAACTCCTCCTCGGAGAAGTTCGCGAAGTCACTGGCCTTGGCGTCGGCGGCGAGGATCTCGCCGAGCCGCTCGGAGGCGGGCCCGCCGGCCGCGAGGGCGGCGACGACCGGCAGCGACTTCTTGCGCTGGCGCAGGTCGCTCCAGGTCTGCTTGCCGGTGGCGTCCGGGTCGCCCCAGATGCCCAGCAGGTCGTCGACGGCCTGGAAGGCGAGGCCGAGGTGGTAGCCGTACTTCTCCAGGGTGTCGGCGGTGCGCTCGTCGGCGCCGCCGAGCACCGCGCCGATGGAGCTGGCGGAGGCGAGCAGGGCACCGGTCTTGTTGCCCTCCATCTCCAGGCACTCCTCGACGCTGACCCGGTCGCGGTGCTCGTAGGAGATGTCCTGGGCCTGACCGTCGATCAGCGAGCGGCTGGCCTTGGTCAGGCGGCGGGTGGCCCGCCCGGCCTCGACGGTGCCCAGTTCGAGGAGCACCTCGTTGGCGAGCGCGAACAGGGCGTCGCCGACCAGGATGGCCTGGGCGGGGCCGTGCACCTTCCAGACGGTGTCGCGGTGGCGGCGCTGCTCGTCGCCGTCCATCAGGTCGTCGTGCAGGAGGGAGAAGTTGTGCACCAGCTCCACGGCCACCGCGCCGGGCACGCCGACCTCGGGCGCGGCGCCGGTGACCTCGGCGGAGAGTACGGCGAGCGCGGGGCGGACGGCCTTGCCGCCGTCGCCGTCGGCGGGGTTGCCCTGGGCGTCGATCCAGCCGAAGTGGTAGGCGGCGACGGTGTCCATGGGAGGGGCCAGGCGGTCGACCGCCGCCCGCAGGACCGGCGTGGCCAGGGTCCGGCCGCGCTCCAGCAGCGCGGTCACGTCCACCGTGGTCCGTCGATCGGCCTTCGGGGCCGGGGGCACAGTGGGCACAGTCTTTCCTCCAGTTGCGGTGCCGGGAGTGCGGGGGGCGGTCCCGCGCGGATCGGCTTTCACGCCGCCTCCTCGAAGAACCCGGGAAGGTGGCCGCGGGACCGGCCCGGGGTGCCGAGCACGGCGGCCGCCGCCCCGACACCGCTGCGAACCGCGCTCTCCATGGTCGCGGGCCACCCGGTGGCGGTCCACGCTCCGGCCAGGTAGAGGCCGGGTGCCTTGGTGCGGGCGCCGGGCCTGAGGCGGCCGACGCCGGGGGCGGGGGCGAACGTCGCGGTGCGCTCCCTGGTCACGAAGAAGTCCTTCACCTCGGCGCCCCGGGTGCGCGGCAGCAGCCGCTCCAGTTCCGGCAGGTACCGCTCGCGCAGCACGGCCACCGGCTCGTCGATCTCGTTCTGCGCGGTCGACTGGGACAGCGCCAGGTACTGACCCTCCTTCAGTCCGGAGGCCTCGGTACGGTCGAAGACCCACTGCACCGGGGTGCCGAGGGCCGTGAGGAACGGCGTGCCGAGCACCTGGCGGTCGTAGATCACGTGGATGTTGAGGATCGGCGCGGTGCCGATCCGCAGAAGATTTTCCGGGGCGTCCAGCGCACCGTCCGGCAGCAGGTCGTGGGCCTCGCGCTGGGGTACGGCGAGGACGACCGCGTCCGCTTCGAGCGTCTCGCCGGGAACCTGAACGCTCCAGCCGCCGTTCTCGTTTACAGAGACGGAGGTGACGCGTGTACGGACCTCGGTACGGACGCCCGCGGAGTCGAGCGCCTTGCGGGCCAGCCGGTCGTGCAGTTCGCCCAGCGGGACGCGGGCCCACCCGATGTCGGCCGCTCCCGGGTCGGACAGCAGACCGGTCTTGAACACCATCGCGGCGAGCCCCAGCGAGGCGTCGCCCGCGACCGCGTTGAGGGTGGCGACCCCGACCAGGTCCCACAGGGCCTCGACGGCACGCGCCGACTGACCGTGCGCGGTCAGCCAGCTGCCGAAGTCCTGGGTGTCCAGGGTCGGATCGGCGAGGTCGAGCCCCTTCAGCGCGAGCGCGGCCCGCCCCACCGAGGCGCGTTCGGCGAGCGAGAGGTGCGGGTAGGTCGCCAGGCTGCGCCCCAGGTGCAGGGGTACGGGCAGGGCGTCGCGCCGCAGTCTGCCGAGCCGGTTGCCCTCGGGTCGCGCCAGGTCGACCACGGGCACGTCGAGACGGTCCTGCACCGGTGCGAGCGCCGCTCCGCCGATCCGGTCGAGGAACCACCGGTAGGCGGTGCAGCAGCGCAGGTACACGTGCTGGCCGTTGTCGACGGTGAGGCCGCCGCGCTGGAAGGAGAAGGCGAGTCCGCCCAGCCGCGGGCGTCCTTCGAGCAGGGTGACGCGCACGCCGGCGTCGGCGAGTGCGAGCGCGGTGGTGACCCCCGCGAGTCCGCCGCCGACCACGACGGCATGCCCGCCGGGGCCGAGGGCCGAGGCGTCCGCCGACGGTCCGCCCTCGCGCGTGCCGTTGCCCTGCGTCATGGTGCGCCCTTCCCTGTCCGGTCGCCGTGGTGTTTGAACGGCGTACGGCTGACCGTCTCAGTCAGGGACGCCGACCGCCACCGGAGGGTTGCCCGCCGCTGTCCGCCGGTGTTTTCGTGCGGGTCCTGGGTGTCGAGTGTGCCCGGTGTGTCCATCAGGCGCGCCTCCTGACGGTCCGCCGGGTGACGTGCCGGGTGTCGAGGCCGGACAGGCCGCGCACCGCGACGTAGGCCTTCTCGCGTCCGGGCAGCGAGACCCGGCCGCGCAGCACGGCCTCGGGGTCGCGCTCGATGCGGTCCAGGAGGCGGCGGTAG
This sequence comes from Streptomyces hyderabadensis, assembly GCF_020404845.1. Classification (GTDB taxonomy): domain Bacteria; phylum Actinomycetota; class Actinomycetes; order Streptomycetales; family Streptomycetaceae; genus Streptomyces; species Streptomyces hyderabadensis. Next base: position 100,779 of record NZ_JAIOJZ010000008.1, read on the forward strand.
ATGCCGGCCATGGCGGCCACGCAGGCGCCGCTGCGCCGGTCGAGCAGGGGCAGCAGGCGGTAGCCCTCGGCGAAAAGGGCGCGGGCCCGACGCACTTCGAAGTGCACGAGGCCCGCGAAGTCGGAGCCCTCGGGTGGGGTCGGCCCGTTGAAGCCGGCCGAGCAGCCGAACTTGGCGAGGTCGTCGGCGGGCAGGTAGGTGCGCCCGCCCTCGGCGTCCTCCCGGACGTCGCGCAGGATGTTGGTGAGCTGGAGCGCGAGACCGAGCGTGTCGGCGTACTCGGGCGCGCGCTCGGCGCCGCGCGCCCCCGGTTCGGTGCCGAAGACGCCGAGCGAGAGGCGTCCGATGGCGCCCGCCACACAGCGGCAGTAGACCTTCAGGTCGTCCCAGGTCTCGTAGGTCTCACCGCGCAGGTCCATCTGGACGCCGTCGATCAGCTCGTCGAGGCCGCCGAGCGGGATCGGGAACTGCCGGGCCGCGTGGGCGAGGGCGACGGCGACCGGATCGGTGTCCCCCTCGTCGACCGCGCCGTCCTGGATCCGGGCGAGCACCGCCCGGGTCTCGTCCAGCCGGGCGGCCTTGACGTCGTCCGCCAGCACTCCGTCGCCGATGTCGTCGACCCGGCGCGAGAACGCGTACAGCGCGGACATCGCCCGCCGCTTGGGCGTGGGCAGCAGCCGGATGCCGTAGGCGAAGTTGCGTGCCTGCTGACCGGTGACGGCCTCGCAGTAGCTGTAGGCGGCGAGCACCGGCGCCGGCATGGTCGCTGACGACTCCACGGACCCGATCACCCCTCTCCTCGCAGGACCACGCCCGCCTCGCGCAGCAAGTGGACCTTGCCTGCCTTGGGCGGACCGGGAAGTACGTCGTGATCCGCCGCGGCGATCGCGCGGAGCGCCGCCCTGCCGCCGGCCACGAAGCCCGCGAGGAGCAGCCGCAGCCTGCCGTGGACGCTACCCACCAGGGGGGCTCCTTCATTCAGCAGGTCGCGGGCGCGCCCGGACTCGTAGGCGATCAGGGCGCGCACGGACGCGTTGGCGGTGGGCGCGGCGAGGTCCGTCTCCTGGACGTGGAAACGTTTCATGTCCTCGGCGGGCAGGTAGATCCGGTCCCGGCCCAGGTCCTCGGCGACGTCCTGGAGGTGCTCGACGATCTGCAGGGCGGTGCAGATCTCGTCGGAGCGGCGGATCCGTTCGGGCGTCGAGGTGCCGGTGACGGCGAGGACGAGACGGCCGACCGGGTTGGCGGACAGCTCGCAGTAGGCGAGCAGGTCGTCGTAGGTCTCGTACCGGGCGACCAGCTGGTCCTGGCGGTTGGCGGCGATCAGGCCGAGGAAGGGCTCGGGGGTCAGCGCGCGGCGGCGCACGGTGGGCACCAGACCGCGCAGCAGCGGGTGGCGGGGCGGGCCGTCGGAGGCGTCGAAGACCCTGCGCAGGTCCTCCTCGAAGGCGTCCAGCATCAGCAGGCGGTCGTCGGCGCGGTCCTCGGGCACGCCGAGCAGGCGGGCGTCCGCTCCGCCCGGGGCGAGGTCTCCGTCGCCGATGTCGTCGACGAGACGGGCGAAGCCGTACACGGCCATGAGGTCGGTGCGCCAGGCGCGGGGCAGGAAGAAGGGGGCGACGGGGAAGTTCTCGTCGGCGGCCTTGGCGAGGGTGCCGTGCTCCGGGGCGACGGCGCGCGTCGTGTCGGTGGCCGTCATCGCCGGCTGCCCTGGGCGGGGACGGCGCACGCCTCGCGGAGCTGGGGAGTTTCCGTCGCCATTGCCGTCACATCTCCCGTTCTACACTGCTGACCCAATACACACTATTTCGGACACGCCGCCCCGCCACCCGCGCGGCAGGCCCGCTCGAGGGTGTCGGGCATTATCGCCCCATGTGCCGCGTTTCGGGACCGGTACAGCTTACGTTGTACAACTCACGGGCGTCCGTCGGGGTGCACGGTGCATCACAACAACACACCGATTGAGTTCAAGATTCCTGAGAACGCCAGGAGTTGACGTTTCCTTTGCAGACGCGGGGCCCCGCCGGAACAGTTCCGGCGGGGCCCCGGCGTGTCGGGCCGCTACTTGCCCGTGAACTTCTCGTACTCCTTGAGCACCTCGTCGGTCGGGCCGTCCATGCGCAGCTCGCCGCGCTCCAGCCACAGGACCCGGTTGCAGGTGTCGCGGATGGACTTGTTGTTGTGGCTGACCAGGAAGATGGTGCCGGCCTTCTTCTTCAGCTCCCGGATGCGCTCCTCGGAGCGGGTCTGGAACTTGCGGTCGCCGGTGGCCAGGGCCTCGTCGATCATCAGGACGTCGTGGTCCTTGGCGGCGGCGATCGAGAAGCGCAGCCGGGCGGCCATGCCGGAGGAGTAGGTGCGCATCGGCAGGGTGATGAAGTCGCCCTTCTCGTTGATGCCCGAGAAGTCGACGATGTCCTGGTAGCGGGCCTTGATCTGCTCGCGGGACATGCCCATGGCCAGACCGCCGAGGATGACGTTCCGCTCGCCGGTCAGGTCGTTCATCAGGGCGGCGTTCACCCCGAGCAGGGAGGGCTGGCCGTCGGTGTAGACCTTGCCGCGCTCGGCCGGCAGCAGGCCGGCGATGGCCCGCAGCAGCGTCGACTTTCCGGAGCCGTTGGAGCCGATCAGGCCGATGGCCTCGCCCCGGTACGCGGTGAAGGAGACCCCGCGCACGGCGTGCACCTTGCGCACGCCCCGCTCCTCGCCCCTCTTGAGGATGCGGCTCAGGGCCGCGGTGGCGCTGCCCTTGCCGGTCCTGGCGCCGTTGACGCGGTAGACGATGTGCAGCTCGTCCGCGATGACCGTCGGCACCCGCTGGTCCTGCTGCTGCTCAGCCACGGCCGTACCTCTCCTCCGCCTTCCAGAAGTACACGAAGCCGCCCACGGCGAGGACCACGGCCCAGCCGAGCGCGACCGCCCACACGTGCGGCGGCAGGTTCTCGGAGCCGTACCCGTCGATCAGCGCGAAGCGGATGAGGTCCATGTAGACGGCGGCCGGGTTCCACTGGAGCACGTCGGCGAGCCAGGCCGGCTTGTCCTCCAGCATGATCGGGATGGAGAACATCACGCCCGACGCGTACATCCAGGTCCGCATGATGAACGGCATCAGCTGGGCGAGGTCCGGCGTCTTGGCCCCCATGCGGGCCACGATCAGGGCCAGGCCCGTATTGAAGAGGAACTGCAGGACCAGCGCCGGGACCACCAGCAGCCAGGACAGCGAGGGGTAGCTGCCGAAGCCGATGACCACCGCGAACAGGACAATCATCGAGGCCAGCAGCTGCTGGAGCTGCTGGAGCGCGAACGAGACGGGCAGCGAGGCCCGCGGGAAATGGAGCGCCCGCACCAGTCCGAGGTTGCCGGAGATGGCGCGCACGCCCGCCATCGCGGAGGACTGGGTGAAGGTGAAGACGAACACCCCCGTCACCAGGAACGGGATGTACACGTCCTTGGGCATGCCGCGGCCGGCGTCGAGGATCAGACCGAAGATCGTGAAGTAGACGAACGCGTTCAGCAGCGGGGTGGCCACCTGCCACAGCTGGCCGAGCTTGGCCTGGCTGTACTGGGCGGTCAGCTTCGCCTGGGAGAAGGCGAGGATGAAGTGCCGCCGCCCCCAGAGCTGACGGACGTACTCCACGAGGGACGGTCTGGCACCGCTCACGGACAGCCCGTACTTGGCGGCGAGCCGGGCCGGTGTGAGGCCCTCGTCGGGCGACACGGGCTTGGTCATGGCGACCGTGCCGTCGTGCGTTGTCTCACTCACTGGTGGATACTTTCGTCTTCGAAATGCTCGGCCGCGCGGGCCTGCCGTGGACTTGGACCTGGTGGCCCTCCGGCCGGAGGGCCGGAACGCTCTCGGTACGAGCTTGTCAGATCACCGGGGGGCGGCCCAGCCGGGTCAGGCGCCACACCGTACGCCACCGCATGGGCCGGCGGGGACCGCACGGGGTGGCCCAGCCCTCGCGGAAGCCGCCGAACCAGGCCTTCAGGGCAGGTCGCGACGGCCGCCGCAGCAGGGTGAGGGCCATCCAGACGCCGAGGTAGACCGGGACCAGGAGCGCGGGGAGGTTGCGGCGGGCCAGCCAGACGCGGTTGCGGGCGACCATGCGGTGGTAGACCGCGTGCCGGGACGGCGCGGTCGTCGGGTGGTTCAGCACCATGTCGGACCGGTAGTCGATCATCCAGCCCGCGTCGAGCGCCCGCCAGGCCAGGTCGGTCTCCTCGTGGGCGTAGAAGAAGGCGTCCGGCAGCCCGCCGACCTGGGTGAGGACCCGGGTGCGCACCGCGTTGGCGCCGCCGAGGAAGGTGGTGACCCGGGAGGAGCGCATCGGGTCGGAGGCGCGCAGCCGCGGTACGTGCCGGCGCTGGGTCTCGCCGGTGTCCGGGTCGGCGATGCGGAAGCTGATGATGCCCAGCTCGTCGTCGGCCGCGAAGGCCTCGCGGCACAGCTCGGCGGTGTCCGTGCGGGCGAGCAGACCGTCGTCGTCGAGGAAGAGCAGGATGTCGACATCGCTGCCGCCCGGTCCGAAGGCCTCGATGCCGACGTTGCGGCCGCCGGGGATGCCCAGGTTCTCGGGCAGCTCGACGGTGCGCACGCCGTCCGGCACCTCCGGGACGGGCGAGCCGTTGCCGACCACGACGACCTGGACCGGGTCGCCGTCCTGCTTGGCCACCGAGTCCAGCAGGGCCCGCAGCTCCTCGGGGCGGTTGCCCATCGTGATGACGACGGCGCCGACCTTCATGGGCGCGCTCACTTCAGCCTGCTGGAGGCGAGGACGGACACCAGGTGCAGCAGGGTCTGCAGCAGCGCGATACCGGCGAGTACGGCGGTGCCGAGCCGGGTGAAGAACAGGTCGCCGCGCGCCTGGTCGACGATCGCGAGCACCAGGATCAGCAGGGACGCCTCGATGCCGAGGATCAGCCGGTGGAACTTGAGCGCCCCGGCGGCCCGGCGGGCCAGCGCCATGCCGGAGGAGCGGATCTCGGAGGCGGCCTCCTTCACCGGTTCCATTCCGGCCTGGTGGCGGGCGACGCCCACCAGGTCCGTCTCGGCCTTGATCAGGATGGCGCCGAGCGCGGCCAGGGTGCCGAGGAAGGCCCACAGCCAGTCGATCCGGCCGGTGCCCCAGATGTCGGCGGCGCGCAGGCCGAGGCCGACCAGGACGGCGGCGTCGGTCAGATAGGCGCCGACCCGGTCCAGGTAGACGCCGCCGAGGGAGTACTGCTTCTTCCAGCGGGCGATCTCGCCGTCGACGCAGTCCAGCAGCAGGTACAGCTGGACCGCGACCACGCCGAGCACCGCGCCCCAGATGCCCGGCACGAGCAGCGCGGGGGCCGCGAGCACGCCGCAGACGGTCATCAGGTACGTGAGCTGGTTGGGCGTGACCCTGGTGTTCACCAGGTAGCGGTCGATCCGCAGCGAGACCTCGCGCATGTAGAGGCGTCCCGCCCAGTGCTCACCGCTGCGCCGGTCCTTGACCCCCGCGGGATGGACGACCGGGCGTAGTTCAGCTACCGATGGCCTTGACATAGTCGGCGTACAGGTCCTTGATCTGGTCGGTTTTCAGGTCGAGGTGTTCGAGGATCGTGTAGCGGCCGGGGCGGGTCTGGGGGGCGAACTCCACGGCCCGGAAGAACTCCTCGGGCGTGAACCCGATCTCCTCGGGCAGCACCGGCAGCCCGTGCCGCCGCAGCACCTCGGCCATGTGGGCGGACTCCTCGTGGGCCCCGCGCAGGTACATCGCGAAGGCCGCGCCCAGGCCGCACTGCTCGCCGTGGGCGGCCGCGCGCTCGGGGTAGAGCAGGTCGAAGGCGTGGTTGATCTCGTGGCAGGCGCCCGAGGACGGTCGCGAGTCGCCGGAGACCGACATGGCGATGCCGCTGAGCACCAGCGCCTCGGCCAGCACCTGGAGGAACTCGTTGTCGCCGATGCCGCCGGGGTGCCGGAGCACGGCCTCACCGGCCTGGCGGGCCATCGCGGCGGCCAGGCCGTCGATCTTCTCGCCCTTGACCCGGTTGGCCAGCTCCCAGTCCGCGATCGCGGAGACGTTGGAGACGGCGTCGCCGATGCCGGCCCGCACGAAGCGGGCCGGGGCCGCGCGGATGACGTCCAGGTCGATGACGACGGCGATCGGGTTGGGCACGCCGTAGGAGCCGCGGCCCGCATCGTTGTCCAGGGTGGCGACCGGGGAGCACAGGCCGTCGTGCGCGAGGTTGGTCGGCACGGCGACCAGCGGGAGGCCGATGCGCGCCGCCGCGAACTTGGCGCAGTCGATGATCTTGCCACCGCCGAGGCCGACGACCGCGTCGTAGTGGCCGCCCTTCATCGCGCCGGCCAGCTTGATCGCGTCGTCCAGGGTGCCGCCGCCGACCTCGTACCAGTCGGCGCCGGGCAGCGACGGGGCGACGCGGTCGCGCAGCCGGGCACCGGAACCGCCGCTGACGGCGACGGCCAGCTTGCCCGAGTGGGAGATGCGCTCGTCGGCGAGCACACCCCCCAGGTCGTCGAGGGCACCCGCGCGGATGTCCACGACGACCGGCGACGGGATCAGCCTCGTCAGTACTGGCACGCGATCTCCCTGCCCTTGGCGAGGTCGTCGTGGTTGTCGATCTCGACCCACTTGACCTCGCCGATCGGCGCCACGTCGACCTTGAAGCCGCGGTTGACCAGCTCCTGGTAGCCGTCCTCGTAGTACAGCTGCGGGTCGCGCTCGAAGGTGGCCTTCAGCGCGTCGGCCAGGTCGGCGGCGGCCTCGCCCTCGATGAGGGTGACGCCGATGTACTCGCCGGTCGCCTCGGCCGGGTCCATGAGCTTGGTGATGCGCTGGACGCCCTTGTCGGGGTCGACGACGACCTTCATCTCCTCCTCGGCGAGGTTCTTCACCGTGTCGAGGGCGAGGATGATCTTCTTGCCGTCGCCGCGGGCGGCGAGCAGGGTCTTCTCGACGGAGACCGGGTGCACGGTGTCGCCGTTGGCGAGGATCACGCCGTCCTTGAGGGCGTCACGGCCGCACCACAGGGAGTAGGCGTTGTTCCACTCCTCGGCCTTGTCGTTGTCGATCAGGGTGAGCTTGACGCCGTACTTCTGCTCCAGTTCCTCCTTGCGGTCGTACACGGCCTCCTTGCGGTAGCCGACGATGATCCCGACCTCGGTCAGGCCGACCTCGGCGAAGTTCGCCAGGGTCAGGTCGAGGACCGTGATGCTGTCCTCCGCCCCCTCGGGGCCGACCGGCACCAGTGCCTTGGGCAGGGTGTCGGTGTAGGGGCGCAGACGCCGGCCGGCGCCGGCCGCCAGCACGAGGCCGATCATGCGGGTTCTCCTTCGTCGTGTACGGCGGGTGCGCCGACCTTGTGGGCGGCGACCCAGAAGCGGATGCTCTCGACGAGCACCACGAGTGCCACGGCCACGGCGAGGACCGTGAGCGCGAGCTTGAACTGTGAGGCGGTGAGCAGCACGGCCAGCGCGCAGATCACCAGCGTGCGGCCCTCGTGCCCGCCGATCGTCCGCACCAGCCACTGCGGCGGCGCGCCCTCGTCGCCGCGGATGCGGTAGACCGTGTCGTAGTGATGGTAGGCGACCGCGGACACCAGCCCGAAAGCCGCCGGAAGGGCCCCGTTCACGTCGGCTTTGGCGGCCAGTACCAGGACGGTGAGGTACTCGGCGGCCCGGAAGAACGGCGGGACCAGCCAGTCGAGGGCGCCCTTGAGGGGGCGGGCGACGGCGAGGGCCGAGGTCAGCACGTAGACGATCGCGGCGACGAGCGGCCAGGGGCCGCCGAAGCCGGTGAGGGCCGCGGTGGCGACGACGGCCGCCCCGCCGAGGAGCGCGACGGCGGGGGCGGTGACGGCGGGCAGTCGTCGGGCGGTGCCGCGCAGGCCCCTGGCGGCGGCCTCGGCGAGCGGCCCCGAGTCGGCGAGGTCGGCCAGTGCCTTCGCGGCCCGGTCGGTCCGGGTGGCCTTGCGGGTCAGCGAGCGCAGCACGCGGCCCGCGGTGGTGTACGTCGCGGAGAACGCGCAGCCGATCAGCAGCGCGTAGAAGGTGATCCGGGGCGTGGTGAGCGCGGTCAGGACGGCGATCATCGCCCAGCGTTCGCCGATCGGCAGCACGATCATGCGGCGCACCCAGACCGTCCAGCCGACGCTGTCGAGCTTGTCGGAGAGGGCCGCGGTGGGGCTGGTGTTGGCGGTGGCGTCGTGGTTGGCCTCGTTGAAGGAGAAGTCCACGACGTGCCGGCAGGTCTGCAGGACCATCGCGCCCAGGGCCAGGGCCCACACGTCGTCGCCGCCGCGGGCGGCGCCGAGGGCGAGGCCCGCGTAGTAGGCGTACTCCTTGGCGCGGTCGAAGGTGGCGTCGAGCCAGGCGCCGAGCGTGGAGTACTGCAGGGAGTAGCGGGCGAGCTGACCGTCGGTGCAGTCGAGGACGAAGGAGGCGATGAGCAGCACGCCGGCGGCGACGAAGCCGCCCCGGGTGCCGGTGGCGGCACAGCCCGCCGCTATGAGCGCGGTGATCAGCGAGGCGGTGGTGACCTGGTTGGGGGTCAGTCCGCGGCGCGCGCACCAGCGGGCGATGTAGCGGGAGTAGGGGCTGATGAAGAAGGTGGTGACGAAGCCGTCGCGGGCCTTGACCGCCGACTTCAGGCGTACGGCCTCGTCGTCGACGGCGGCGACGGCCTGCCGTGCCTCGTTGCGGGCCTGCGGGTCGGCGGGGACGGCGGCGACGAGGCTGCCCAGTTCGGGGCGGTGCACGGCGGCGCCGTCGGCGTCGAGGGCGGCGGTGATCCGGTCGGCGAGGCTGTCCACGGCGAGCACGGTGCCGCCGCCGGCGGAGTTCTCGCGGGCCATCGCGCGGGTCAGCGCCTGGCGGGCGGCCGGCTGGGCGGTCACGGCGCCGGGGATCGCGGCGAGCGGGAAGCGGGGGTCGGTGAGGCCGAGGCGCAGGGCGTGCGGGTGGCCCACGAAGCGGGCGTCGACCACGGCGACCCGTTCCTCGCTGGGGGCCCGGGCCAGCAGGGTCTCGGTGTCGGCGGCGCCGGTGGCGAGGTGCACGTCGAAGCCCAGGGACCGCAGCTCGCTCTCGATCGACGAACCGGGGACCGGCTGACCGGTGAGGATGGCGGTCGGCAACCGAACTCACTCCCTGGTGCCGGCGACTGGGCGCCGGGCCTGTGCATGGTGGAGCCCCCGTGCCTGGGGCACCCGGGCGGCATGTCGGCAGAGGTTATCGGATGCCGGGAACGCCGTGTTCACCGCCCGTTTCACGGTCGGTCGACGCCACTTGCTCCCGCCTTTGCCGCGATCATCATCGTGGATGCGGGGCCCGCCCCACAAACCGCCCTCGCAGACCGGGCATCGCGGACATCGCACAGCGTCCGCAGTCGTTCGCACAGGGTCAGCGCGGCTCTCCGTCCGACCGTGCGCCACCTGGCGGAATCTGGGCTTCCGAATGCCCTCCAGAGTCCTGACCTGCATAACGTTTTCGCAGGTCAGGGCACATGACAACGGTGTTCAGTGCCGCGTTGCCCGATACCCCCTACCCGTAGTTCACTGTCATCCGGGCACCGGGTCACCGGACGCCGTTACGCACAGGGAGGCGGCTTTCTCATGGGGGCTGGGCACGATCACGGACACGCGCACGGGGGGCACGCCGGCGGGACGGCGACGGCCGCCTACCGGGGGCGGCTGCGGGTGGCGCTGGCGATCACCCTCACCGTCATGGTCGTGGAGATCGTCGGCGGTCTGGTCGCCGACTCGCTCGCACTGATCGCCGACGCCGCGCACATGGCCACGGACGCCCTGGGGCTCGGCATGGCCCTGCTGGCCGTCCACTTCGCGAGCCGTCCGCCGAGCGACCGCCGCACCTTCGGCTACGCCCGCGCCGAGATCCTGGCCGCCCTGGCCAACTGCCTGCTGCTGCTCGGGGTGGGCGGTTACGTCCTGTACGAGGCGATCGACCGGTTCATCACGCCGGCCGACACCGCGGGCGGCCCGACCGTCGTCTTCGGCGCGATCGGCCTGGTGGCGAACATGGTGTCGCTGTCGCTGCTGATGCGCGGCCAGAAGGAGAGCCTCAACGTGCGGGGCGCCTTCCTGGAGGTGGCGGCGGACGCGCTGGGCTCCCTGGCGGTGATCGTCTCGGCGCTGGTGATCCTGGCCACCGGCTGGCAGCCGGCCGACCCGATCGCCTCGCTGCTCATCGGTCTGATGATCGTGCCGCGCACCTGGCGCCTGCTGCGCGAGACCCTGGACGTGCTCCTGGAGGCGGCTCCCAAGGGCGTGGACATCGCCGAGGTGCGCGCCCACATACTGGCCCTGGACGGGGTCGAGGACGTGCACGACCTGCACGCCTGGACCATCACCTCGGGCATGCCCGTGCTGTCGGCGCACGTGGTGGTGGACGGCGACGCGCTGAGCGCGATCGGCCACGAGAAGATGCTGCACGAGCTGCAGGGCTGCCTGGGCGACCACTTCGACGTGGAGCACTGCACCTTCCAGCTGGAGCCCGGCGGCCATGCGGAGCACGAGGCACGGCTGTGCCGGTGAGCCGGGGTGACCCGGCGGACGGCGGGGCGCGCACGCACCGGACGCGCCGGTTCCCGCGCCCCGGAAGGTTCCCGGGGCGCGACGCCGGGAACGATCACTGATCGGACCCCTGCTCGGTGTCCGACCGGCCGCCCCGGGGTGCCAGCGCGGGCACACGGGACATGCGGGTGTGCCGGGAAGTGCCGAGAGTGCCGGATTCGTACGGCACACTTGGGGCGCGAGGACCGATGTGAAGGATGGGTATGCCGATCACTCCTGCCACCGCGACGCCCAGCTCGTCGAACGGCACCGCAGACGCGATTTTGCTGGAACTGGTCGACGAGAACGGCGTGACGATCGGCACCGCGGAGAAGCTCTCCGCGCACCAGCCGCCGGGGCGACTGCACCGCGCCTTCTCCGTGTTCCTCTTCGACGAGCGGGGGCGGCTGCTGATCCAGCAGCGGGCGCTGGGCAAGTACCACTCCCCCGGGGTGTGGTCGAACACCTGCTGCGGTCACCCCTACCCCGGCGAGGCGCCGTTCGCCGCGGCCGCCAGGCGGACGTACGAGGAGCTGGGGGTGTCGCCCTCCCTGCTCGCCGAGGCGGGCACGGTGCGCTACAACCACCCGGACCCGGCCTCCGGGCTGGTCGAGCAGGAGTACAACCACCTCTTCGTCGGCCTGGTGCAGGCGGAGCTGCGCCCGGATCCGGAAGAGGTCGCGGACACGGCCTTCGTGTCCCCGGCGGAGCTGGCCGAGCGGCACGCGAAGGACACCTTCTCGGCGTGGTTCATGACGGTGCTGGACGCGGCCCGGCCGGCCGTGCGCGAGCTGACGGGTCCGTCCGCGGACTGGTGAGCGGGCGCCGGGCCGCACTGCCGCACCTGCCGTAGGAAGGCGTCCTACCGCAGGGTGTGCTTGAGCGGCAGGGCGGCCCAGATGACCTTGCCGCCGCTCGCGGTGTGGGCCACGTCGCAGGCACCGCCCGCCTCCCGGGTGACCTCCCGGACCAGGAGCAGGCCGCGTCCGCCGGTGCGGCCGTGATCGGCCTCCAGGGCGGTCGGGCGGTAGGGGTGGTCGTCCTCCACGGCCACCCGCACCCACTCCGGTCCGACGGCGACCTCCACGGCGAGCACCGGCGAGAGCACCGCCGCGTGCCGGACCGCGTTCGTGACCAGCTCCGAGACGATCAGCAGCAGGGCCTCGGTCACGTCGTCGGAGACCGGCACGCCCTGGCGTGTCAGCAGGTCGCGCACGGCGTGCCGGGCCTGCGGCACCGAGGCGTCCACGGCGGGGGCGGTGAACCGCCAGACACCTTCGTACGGCAGCGGCCCGGCGGGCCCGGTCTCGTCCATCGTCCGGTCGCCACCCCTGGGCTCGATTGTCACCACACCCCCGAGTGTTGGTAACGCGTCGCGCGGCCCCGGAGGACTGAACACAAGTCGGCAGGTATCGAGCGATTTCTGATCGTTGACGCATGACACCGGACCGTTCCTGTTCTGCCTGCCCGGCGGCTCGCGGTGCGGGGCCGGTGGATAGCATCCGGTCCATGGAGCCGCAGTTGCTGCACCGGGTCGCCGACTCGGTCGCCACCGTCGTCGTGCACCACCCGGCCAAGCGCAACGCCATGACGACCGCGATGTGGCGGGCGCTGCCCCGCCTCCTCGACGGCCTGGCCGCCGATCCGGGGGTGCGGGCGCTGGTGCTCACCGGCGAGGGCGCCACCTTCTGCGCCGGCGCCGACATCTCGACCCTGCGCGAGTCGGCCGAGGAGGCGCAGCAGTTGGCGGTGCGGGCCGAGGAGGCCCTCGCCGCGTTCCCCAAGCCGACGCTCGCGGCGGTCCGGGGGCACTGCGTGGGCGGCGGGGCGCAGCTGGCGGCGGCGTGCGACCTGCGGTTCGCCGAGGAGTCGGCGCTGTTCGGGGTGACCCCGGCCAGGCTGGGGGTCGTGTATCCGGCGTCCGCCACCCGGCGGCTGGTGGCGCTGACGGGGCCCGCCACCGCGAAGTACCTGCTGTTCAGCGGCGAGTTGATCGACGCCACGCGGGCGCTGCGCACCGGTCTGGTGGACGAGGTGCTGCCGGTGGGCGAACTGGACAAGCGGGTGGCCGAGTTCACCCGGGTGCTGGCCTCCCGCTCGCTGCTGACCCAGGCCGCGGCGAAGGAGTTCGCGAACGGCCGCACGGACCGGGACGCCTTCTGGGCCGGGCAGGCGCGGCGCAGCGGCGACACCGCGGAGGGGGTCGCCGCCTTCCTGGAGCGCAGGCAGCCGCGGTTCGGCTGGAGCGGCCCTACGTCGGGGTGAACCGGCTGCGGCCGCGGAACTCCTCGACGAGGTGCGCGGGCGCCTTGGCCGGCGACCCGGCGTCGTAGGGCGGCTGCGGGTCGTACTCGGTCAGCAGCTGGACCGCCTGAGCGTGCTCGTCGCCGGCGATCCGGCCGAGCAGGGTCAGCCCCATGTCGATGCCGGAGGAGACACCGGCCGCGGTGACGTACTTGCCGTCGGTGACGACGCGTTCCACGGTCGGCTCGGCGCCGAACCGCTTCAGGTGGTCCAGGGCCAGCCAGTGCGAGGTGGCCCGGCGCCCCTCCAGCAGCCCGGCGGCGGCGAGCAGCAGGGAGCCCGTGCACACGGACGTGGTCCAGGTGCTGGTGGCGTCGGCGGTGCGCAGCCAGTCCAGCAGGGCGCCGTTCTCCATCTGCGGATCCTGGCCGGGGCCACCGGGGACGACCACGATGTCGGGGCTCGGTGTGTCGGCCAGGGTCCGGTCCGCGGTGATCGCGAGGTTCCCGGTGTCGGTGCGGACGGGTCCGGTGCGCTCGGCGACGAAGACGGTCTTAGCGTCCGGCAGGCGGCCGAGGGTCTCGTACGGGCCCACGGCGTCGAGGGCGGTGAAGCGGTCGAACAGGAGGATGGCGATCTGCACGGGTTTCCTTCCGGGGTCGGGGCGGTGGGCGGCGGTGCGGGCCGGCCTCAGCTCGCCGGGGCCGGCCTGAACCGGCGGCGGTACTCCGCCGGTGAGGTGCCGAGGGCCTTGACGAAGGCACGGCGCATGGCCTCCGGGGTGCCGTATCCGCTGGCGCGGGAGACCTCCTCGACGCCGTCGCCGGTGTCCTCCAGGAGCCGGCGGGCGTGCTCCAGGCGCACCCGGTCCACGTACCGGCCGGGCGTCATGCCGGTCTCGGCCCGGAACGCGCGGGCGAAGTGGCGCGGCGAGAGGCTGGCCCGGGCGGCGAGGGACTCGACGCTCAGATCGGCGCCGGGATGCTCGGTGACCCACTGCTGGAGCTCGCGCAGCGGCTCCCGGCGCGCGGTCTGTGCGGCGAGCTGGGCGCTGAACTGGGCCTGGTTCCCGGGCCTGCGCAGGAACACCACCAGGTGCCGGGCGACGGTCAGGGCGGCGTCCCGGCCCAGGTCCTCCTCCACCAGCGCGAGGGCGAGGTCGATGCCGGAGGTCACGCCGGCGGACGTGGCCACGTTCCCGTCCCGGATGTAGATGGGGTCGGGGTCGACGGCCACGGCCGGGTGGTCCCCGGCCAGCCGGTCGCTGTAGGCCCAGTGGGTGGTGACGCGACGGCCGTCCAGCAGCCCCGCCCGGGCCGCCAGGATCGCCCCGGTGCAGACCGAGACCAGGCGCCGGACGCCGGGCCCGTGCTCGCGCAGCCAGTCGATCAGACGCGGGTCGGGATCCCGGGTGCCGCGGCCGCCGGGGACCACCAGGGTGTCCGGCCGCGGTACGTCGCCGCTGAGTGCCTGGTCCGGTACGACCGTCAGCCCGCTGGACGTGCGCACGGGCGCCCCGTCCAGCGACGCCGTGCGGATGCGGTACGTGCCCGGCGTGTGCCTCTCGGCGCCCGCGAAGACCTCCACGGGGCCGGTGACGTCGAGGCTCTGCACGTCGTCGAAGAGGAGGACCAGAACGGTGCGGCCGGTGCGGCCGGTGCGCTGCGCCATGCCGTCGATTGTTCGCCCCGCCGCCGTACGGCCGCAATGACGAGTAACCCTCCTTTCCTGCCATGCGCACCGCGGGCCCGGAGCACGTACTGAGCGGTTGGTAACGTGCGTGGCATGACAACTGCCGCCATCGACGCACGCGCGGGCCGCCGCTGCCACAACGTGCTCAACTCGCTGCACTCCACGCACTACTTCTCGCCCGACCTGGGCCGGGAACTGGGCGCCCTCGGGGTCACCGACGCCCCGGCCGTCAACTTCGCGGCGCGCGCCGCCGCGCTGGGCCCGGTCGGCGCCGGTGCCGTGACGGCGGCGTTCTACAACTACAAGCACGATCTCGTCGCCCGGCACGTGCCCGCCGTGTGGCAGACGGTCACTCCGGAGCAGGCACTGGCGGCGCGCCTGCGTGCCGTCGACGCCACGCTGCGCCGGCTGCTGGGCGAGGAGGCCGTGGCCTCGGCCGGGATGGCGGAGGCGGCCGAGCTGGCCCTGCGCGCCGCCGAGGGCTGCACCCGCAGCGCCCGCCCGCTCTACTCGGCGCACGCGGACCTGCCCGTGCCCGACGCCCCGCACCTGGCGTTCTGGCACGCGGCGACCCTGCTGCGCGAGCACCGCGGCGACGGCCACCTCGCCGTGCTCGTGGCCGCGGACCTGGACGGCCTGGAGGCGCTGGTCACGCACACGGCGACCGGCAAGGGGCTGGCTCCGAAGTGGGTCTTCAGCACCCGGGGCTGGACCCGCGAGGAGTGGGACGCGGCCGTCGGCCGGCTGCGCGAGCGCGGGCTGATCGACGCGGACGGCGCCCTGACCGAGGAGGGCACCACCCTGCGCGAGGGGATCGAACGCGAGACGGACCGCCTGGACGCTGCTCCCTACGCCCGCCTGGGCGCGGAGGGCGTGGCGCGCCTGACGGAACTCGCGGGGGGCTTCGCGCGTACGGCGCTCGGGGCGGGTGCCTTCCCGGCGGACCTGCTCGCCGGGCGCTGATCCGCCGCCGACACGCCCGGGCCGCACGCGGCGTACGAACGGGCATGCGAGGCCGCCGGCGAGGTACCCGTACGTTTCCCGGCCGAGGCGGTCGGGAGACGAAAGGGGTAACTCGTGTTCCGTGCCATCGCAGACGTACTGCGCCAGATCGGTGGCGCAGTCGCCACCGTGGTGACGCTTCCGTTCCGGGCCCTGGCCCGGCTCTTCGGCGGGGCCTCGTCCGCCACCCGCGGCCGCCGGGTCTGATCCCGGCCCCCTCCCCCGCCGGTTCCGACCGGCCGGGACGGTGCCCTGATCCCCGATTGTCGGTCCCGCCTGCCACAATTGCCGCGCAACCTCAGTGAGAAGGCGGTACGGGATCGTGACGACACCCGGGTCCAACGCGTCCGGCACATCCAGCGCGACCAGCGACGCAAGGTCCATCGAAAGCAGGATCGCCGACGAGCTCGGCGTGCGGGAGCGGCAGGTGAAGGCCGCGGTCGAGCTGCTCGACGGCGGTTCGACGGTGCCCTTCATCGCCCGCTACCGCAAGGAAGCGACCGAGATGCTCGACGACGCGCAACTGCGCACGCTCGAGGAGCGGCTGCGCTATCTGCGGGAGCTGGAGGAACGGCGCACGGCGATCATCGACTCGGTGCGCGAGCAGGGCAAGCTCACCGAGGAGCTGGAGGCGCGCATCCGCGGGGCGGAGACCAAGGCGCGCCTGGAGGACATCTACCTGCCGTTCAAGCCGAAGCGGCGGACGAAGGCGCAGATCGCGCGCGAGGCGGGCCTGGAGCCGCTGGCCGAGGGCCTGCTCGCCGACCCGTCGGTGGACCCGCAGGCCGCGGCGGCCGCGTTCGTCGACGCCGCCAAGGGCGTGGCCGACGCGCAGGCCGCCCTGGACGGGGCGCGCTCGATCCTCACCGAGAAGTTCTCGGAGGACGCCGACCTGATCGGCGAGCTGCGGGAGCGGATGTGGGGGCGCGGGCGGCTCGCCGCCAAGGTGAAGGAGGGCAAGGAGGAGGCCGGTGCCAAGTTCGCCGACTACTTCGACTTCGCCGAGCCGTTCACCGAGCTGCCCTCGCACCGTGTCCTCGCGATGCTGCGCGGCGAGAAGGAGGACGTGCTCGACCTCGTCCTGGAGCCCGAGGAGCCCACCGAGGGCCCGTCGTCGTACGAGGCGATCGTCGCGAGCCGGTTCGGGATCGCCGACCGCGGCCGGCCGGCCGACAAGTGGCTGGGCGACACCGTCCGCTGGGCCTGGCGCACCCGCATCCTGGTGCACCTCGGCATCGACCTCAGGCTGCGGCTGCGCACGGCCGCCGAGGACGAGGCGGTGAACGTCTTCGCCGCGAACCTCCGCGACCTGCTGCTGGCCGCCCCGGCGGGCACCCGGGCGACGCTCGGCCTGGACCCGGGCTTCCGCACCGGCGTGAAGGTCGCCGTGGTCGACGCCACCGGCAAGGTCGTGGCCACCGACGTGATCCACCCGCACGTCCCCGCCAACCGCTGGGACGAGGCCATCGCCAAGCTGGCCCGGCTGGCCAAGGAGCACTCGGTCGACCTGATCGCCATCGGCAACGGCACGGCCTCCCGCGAGACCGACAAGCTCGCCGGGGAACTCATCTCCAAGCACCCGGAGTTGAAGCTCACCAAGGTGATGGTGTCCGAGGCGGGCGCCTCCGTGTACTCGGCCTCCGCCTTCGCCTCCCAGGAGCTGCCGGACATGGACGTCTCGCTGCGCGGCGCGGTGTCCATCGCCCGGCGGCTGCAGGACCCGCTGGCCGAGCTGGTGAAGATCGACCCGAAGTCGATCGGCGTCGGCCAGTACCAGCACGACCTCTCCGAGGTGAAGCTGTCCCGCTCGCTGGACGCGGTGGTCGAGGACTGTGTGAACGGCGTCGGGGTGGACGTCAACACGGCCTCCGCGCCGCTGCTCGCCCGGGTGTCCGGCATCACGTCCGGGCTCGCCGAGAACATCGTGGCGCACCGCGACGCGAACGGGCCGTTCAGGTCGCGGACCGCGCTGAAGAAGGTGTCGCGGCTGGGCCCCAAGGCGTACGAGCAGTGCGCGGGCTTCCTGCGGATCCGGGGCGGCGACGACCCGCTGGACGCGTCCAGCGTGCACCCCGAGGCGTACCCCGTGGTGCGGCGGATGGTGCAGACCGCCGGGCAGGAGGTGACCGGGCTGATCGGCAACACGTCGGTGCTGCGGTCGCTGCGGCCGGACCAGTTCGTGGACGAGACGTTCGGTCTGCCCACGGTCACGGACATCCTGCGCGAGCTGGAGAAGCCGGGGCGCGACCCGCGGCCCGCCTTCAAGACGGCCACCTTCAAGGAGGGCGTGGAGAAGATCTCCGACCTGGCGTCCGGGATGGTGCTGGAGGGCGTCGTCACGAACGTCGCCGCGTTCGGGGCGTTCGTGGACGTCGGTGTGCACCAGGACGGGCTCGTGCACGTGTCGGCCATGTCGAGGACGTTCGTGAAGGATCCGCGGGACGTGGTGAAGCCCGGGGACATCGTGAAGGTGAAGGTGATGGACGTCGACATTCCGCGGAAGCGGATTTCGTTGACGCTGCGGTTGGACGACGAGGCGGCTCCGCAGGGGGAGTCGAAGAGGGAGCGGGGCGGGAAGCCGCCTCGGCAGCGGAAGGCCGCCGGCGGTAAGGGGCGTCCGTCGTCAGCGCCTGCTGCGGCCAACGGGGCGATGGCCGACGCGTTGCGGCGGGCCGGGCTGGCGTAAGCCTCCGGCGCTGGGGCGGGGGGTGGGTCCACTCACCGGCGCTTGCCGGGTGCCGCTGCGCCCACCCGTGCCGCCCCAGCGGCACGACTGCCCGCAGCTGGGGGGGCGCGCACGACTGCCCGCAGCTGGGGGGGGCGTCGCATGGCTGCCCGCGGCTACGTGCGTTCCACCACCTTGCCGTTTGTTACCTCCAAGCGGCGGGTCGTCCTTACCGCGTTCAGCATGCGGCGGTCGTGGGTGATCAGGAGGAGGGTGCCCTCGTAGGCGTCCAGGGCCGATTCGAGCTGTTCGATGGCCGGGAGGTCGAGGTGGTTGGTCGGCTCGTCCAGGACCAGGAGGTTGACGCCCCGGCCCTGGAGGAGGGCGAGGGCGGCCCTGGTGCGTTCGCCGGGTGAGAGGGTCGACGCCGGGCGGACGACGTGGTCGGCCTTGAGGGCGAACTTGGCCAGCAGGGTGCGGATGTCCGCCGGTTCCAGGCCGGGGACGGCCGCGCGGAACGCGTCTAGCAGGATCTCGGGGCCGTGGAACGGCTCGCGGGCCTGGTCGACCTCGCCCAGCAGGACGCCCGAGCCGAGCGCGGCGTGCCCGGCGTCGAGGGGGACGCGGCCCAGCAGGGCGCCGAGGAGCGTGGACTTGCCCGCGCCGTTGGCTCCCGTCACCGCCACCCGGTCCGCCCAGTCGATCTGGAGGGAGACCGGGCCGAGCACGAAGTCGCCGCGCCGGACCTCGGCGTCGCGCAGGGTGGCCACGACGGCGCCCGAGCGGGGCGCCGAGGCGATCTCCATGCGCAGGTCCCACTCCTTGCGCGGCTCCTCGACGACCTCCAGGCGTTCGATCATGCGCTGGGTCTGGCGGGCCTTGGCGGCCTGCTTCTCGCTGGCCTCGCTGCGGAACTTGCGGCCGATCTTGTCGTTGTCGTTGCCCGCCTTGCGCCGGGCGTTCTTGACGCCCTTGTCCATCCAGGCGCGCTGCGTCTGCGCCCGCTCCTGGAGCAAGGCGCGCTTGTCGGCGTACTCCTCGTACTCGTCGCGGGCGTGCCGGCGGGCGACCGCGCGTTCCTCCAGGTAGGCCTCGTAGCCGCCGCCGTAGAGGTTGATCTGCCGCTGGGCGAGGTCGAGTTCGAGGACCCTGGTGACCGTGCGGGTGAGGAACTCGCGGTCGTGGCTGACGACGACGGTGCCGGCGCGCAGGCCGGTCACGAAGCGTTCGAGGCGCTCCAGGCCGTCCAGGTCGAGGTCGTTGGTCGGCTCGTCGAGCAGGAACACGTCGTAGCGGGAGAGGAGGAGGGAGGCCAGACCGGCGCGGGCCGCCTGGCCGCCGGACAGGGAGGTCATCGGCTGGTCCAGGTCGACCGTCAGGCCCAGGGTGTCCGCGGTCTCGTCCGCACGGTCGTCGAGATCGGCGCCGCCCAGGGCCAGCCAGCGCTCCAGGGCGCTCGCGTACGCGTCGTCGGCGCCGGGGGCGCCGTCGACCAGGCCCTGGGTGGCCTCGTCCATGGCGCGCTGGGCCTTGGTGACGCCGGTGCGGCGGGCCAGGAACTCCCGCACGCTCTCGCCGGGGCGGCGCTCCGGCTCCTGCGGGAGGTGGCCGACGGTGGCGGTGGGCGGGGACAGGCGCAGCTCCCCCTCCTCCGGCGCGGCCAGCCCGGCGAGCATCCGCAGGAGGGTGGACTTGCCCGCGCCGTTGGCCCCGACGAGGCCGATGACGTCGCCGGGTGCGACGACGAGGTCGAGCCCGGTGAACAGGGAGCGGTCGCCGTGGCCGGCGGCGAGGTTCTTGGCGACGAGGGTGGCAGTCATCAGACCGTCGATCCTAGTCGCGGCCGGGTGCCCGCTCAGCCCGGTTCCCCGGTGGCGGTCCGCCCGGGTCGTCCCGGTTCACGGCCGTCACCAGCACGTTTCCCGGCGTCCGCGCCACCAGGTACGCCTCCCCCTTCACCGCGCCCGGGTCCAGGGCGACGCGGTGGCCGCCCGGTTCGAGCACGCCGTCGAAGACCTCGTGGACGTGGGTGCGGCGCAGGCGGTCGAGGCGGTACGCGGTGAGGCGTACCCGGCAGGGCGAGGTGACCTCGACGTCCGCCGCGGCGGCGCTCGCCGTCAGGCCGGTCAGGCGGCGTCCGGCCGGGCCGCGGTCCAGGGCTTGCTCGATCTGGGCGACGAGCACCGGGACGATCGGGGCCGGGCCGTCGACGTGGGCCACGTCCACGCCGGCGTCCGCGAAGGCACGGCGTACGGACCTGCGCCGTTCCTCGGGGACCGAGCGGCCGAAGGCGACGGCGCCGTAGGTCCGCAGTTCGTCGGCCGGCACGTCGCGGGCGTCCTGGGTGATGTCGGCGCCGACGCCGATGGTGCGCAGCGCGGCGGCCGACCGGGCGAGCAGGGCGACTCGGGCGCCGATGAGCAGCACCCGGCGGCGGGGCCGCGGAGCGCCGTCGAGCAGGGTGGCGAGGGTGGCGCGGTAGTCGGCGCCGGGGAAGCGGTAGGGGCCGATGCCGTGGTAGCCGTTCAGCTCCAGGTCGGCGTGTTCACCGGTCTGCCAGGCGAAGTCCCGCCAGACGAAGTCGTCGCCGTCCCGCAGGATCACGGCGGTCACCGCGCCGCAGGCCAGGTCCGCGCACTCGGGGCAGCCGTAGATGACGTACCGCCCGCCGGGCAGCGGCGCCTCGGTCTCCAGGAGCAGGCCGCGGACCTGCGCGGTGAGGATGGCGGGCGGCACGTCGGAGGCGAGCGGGGAGACCGCGTCCAGGTCGCACAGGCGGTACAGCAGGGGACGTCCGTCGACGACGAAGTCCATGAAGTCGCGGTGGACCTGGAAGTCGCCGTCGGTGTGGACTTGGCCGGCGCGCGTCGCCGGGGCCAGACCGAAGGTCGCGTACTCGGCTGCCATGCCGTGAGTATTCCCGCGGCGGAGGCGCTTGGAGCGCGGCGCGGGGCGTTCGGTTAACGTCCTGGTGTGGAAACCGAACTGGGTGACGAGCGGGATGGCGAAGTCGTCGTGGTCGGCGGCGGGGTGATCGGACTGACCACGGCGGTCGTGCTGGCCGAGCGGGGCAGACGGGTACGGCTGTGGACCCGGGAGCCCGCGGAGCGGACCACCTCGGTGGTCGCGGGCGGGCTGTGGTGGCCCTACCGGATCGAGCCGGTCGCGCTGGCGCAGGCCTGGGCACTGGAGTCCCTCGACGTGTACGAGGAGTTGGCGGCCCGGCCCGAGCAGACCGGCGTACGCATGGTCGAAGGGGTGCTCGGCGAGACCGGACTGGACGAGGTGGACGGGTGGGCCGCGACGCGGCTGCCGGGCCTGCGTGCGGCGAGCGCCGCCGAGTACGCCGGGACGGGGCTGTGGGCGCGGCTGCCGGTCATCGACATGTCGACTCATCTGCCGTGGCTGCGGGACCGGCTGGTGGCCGCGGGCGGCACGGTGGAGGACCGGGCGGTGGCCGACCTGGCCGAGGCGGACGCGCCGGTCGTGGTCAACTGCACCGGCCTGGGCGCCCGGGACCTGGTGCCGGACCCGGCGGTGCGGCCGGTGCGCGGGCAGCTGGTCGTGGTGGAGAACCCGGGGATCCACAACTGGCTGGTCTCGGCCGACGCGGACTCCGGGGAGACGACGTACTTCCTTCCGCAGCCGGGGCGGCTCCTGCTGGGCGGGACGGCCGAGGAGGACGCCTGGTCGACCGAGCCGGACCCGGCGGTCGCGGAGGCCATCGTGCGGCGGTGCGCGGCCCTGCGCCCCGAGATCGCCGGGGCACGGGTGCTCACGCACCTGGTGGGGCTGCGCCCGGCCCGGGACGCGGTCCGGCTGGAGCGCGGGGCGCTGCCGGACGGGCGGCGGCTGGTGCACAACTACGGTCACGGCGGCGCGGGCGTCACCGTGGCCTGGGGGTGCGCGCAGGAGGCGGCCCGGCTCGCCTCCTGACGCGGGTGTTCCGGTCGGCCGGGCCGCGCGGGGTCAGACCTCGTGGTGGTGCCTGCCGATCGGATCGCCCTCCACGTCGGTGCCGGGGCCGGGGCCGATCCGGATCTCGAAGTCGCCCTCGTACTGCTTGTGGCCCTCGATGACGGCCAGTTCGACGGCTTCGTTGGCCATCTCGCCGCGCACCATGAGCGGGTCGCGGCGCAGGTCGCGCATGAGGGCGACGCACATGAAGATCATCACGATGACGAAGGGTGCCGCGGCGAGGATCGTGAGGTTCTGCAGACCGGTCAGCGCGTCCGCCTCCCCGCTGCCGATCAGCAGCATGATGGCCGCGACCGCGCCGGTCACCACGCCCCAGACGACCACCACCCAGCGACTGGGTTCGAGCGCGCCCTTCTGCGAGAGCGTGCCCATCACGATGGAGGCCGCGTCGGCGCCCGAGACGAAGAAGATGCCGACCAGGATCATCACCAGCAGGCTGGTCGCGGTGGCGATGGGGTACTCCTGGAGCACGCCGAAGAGCTGCCCCTCCGGGGTCGAGTCGTCGCCCAGCCGGTTCTGCTCCTGCAGCCGCATCGCCGAGCCGCCGAAGATGGCGAACCAGATCAGGCTGACCGTGCTGGGCACCAGGATGACGCCGCCGATGAACTGACGGATCGTCCGGCCCCGGCTGATCCGGGCGATGAACATGCCGACGAAGGGCGTCCAGGAGATCCACCACGCCCAGTAGAAGACGGTCCAGGTGCCCAGCCAGTCCGCGACGTCCTTGCCGCCGCTGATCTCGGTGCGGCCGGCCATCTGGGGCAGCTCGCCGAGGTAGGAGAAGACCGAGGTCGGCAGCAGGTCGAGGATGAGGATGGTCGGGCCCGCGACGAACACGAAGACGGCGAGCAGCAGGGCCAGCACCATGTTGGTGTTGGACAGCCACTGGATGCCCTTCTCGACGCCGGAGATCGCGGAGGCCACGAACGCCACCGTCAGCACCGCGATGATGCCGACGAGCAGTCCGGTGCTGACCTTGTCCATCCAGTCGAGCTTCTCCATGCCGGAGCCGATCTGCAGCGCGCCGAGGCCGAGCGAGGCCGCCGAGCCGAAGATCGTCGCGATGATGGCCAGGATGTCGATGACCCGGCCGCCGGCGCCGTTGGCGTGCTTCTCGCCGATGAGCGGGGTGAACACCGCGCTTATGGTCTGCCTGCGGCGCCTGCGGAAGGTGCTGTAGGCGATGCCGAGACCGACCACCGCGTAGATCGCCCACGGGTGGAGCGTCCAGTGGAACAGGGTGGTGGCCATGGCCGTGGCCATGCGGTCGCCGGAGTCGGCCGGGCTGGTGCCGGGCGGGGGCGTGGTGTAGTGCGCGAGCGGCTCGCTCACGCCGTAGAACATCAGACCGATGCCCATGCCCGCGCTGAACATCATGGCGACCCAGGACACGGTCCGGAACTCGGGTTCCTCGCCCTCGGCCCCCAGGTGGATGCGGCCGTAGCGGCTGGCCGCCAGCCAGAGGGCGAAGACCACGAAGCCGGACGCGGCCAGGGTGAACGCCCAGCCGCCGTTGTGCAGCAGGCCGCTGAGCATGCTGCTGGAGACGTCCTCCAGCGAGTCGGTGGCGGCGGCGCCCCAGACGACGAACGCCAGGGTCAGGACGGCCGTGACGCCGAAGACGACGCGGTCGGTCCGGGGTCGGTGCTCCTGCCCCGGCAGGCCCGCTTCCGAACCCGGGAGCGTGCCTCTCTCGTGTTCTTCCTTGTCGCTTGGTCGGTCCTGCGTCACAGGCGGCACCTTTCAAGTCGATCAGGCCGAAAATACTCCTCCGCTACGCCCTTACCACGTAAGACGCGGAACTCACCTCCTCAGCAGCGGGTGACCGGTTCGCCCGCCGTCAGGTGGTACGCGGCGCGTTCGTCCAGGAGCAGCGGCACCAGGGCACGCTGTGACTGGCGCAGCGGTACGTAGGCGCCCTTCTCCCCGGCCGGGTGCACCCGTACACCGTGCAGGGCGAGTTCGTCCGCCACGTCCCGGTACTGGGCGGGGGTCAGCCGGTAGCCGCAGGGCGGGTCCTGGATCACCTCGGAGTCCTCGGCCGGGTCGTTGTCCGCGCCGCCCAGGTACACGGGTCCGGAATCGGCCAGTCCGGCCCGGCGGGCGGCGTCCGTGGCCGCCTCGACGCGTGCGCGGCGCCGGTCCGCGAAGCGGAACAGGCCGTCCAGGGCGGCGAGCTGGGAGTCCACCCGGCGCCGGTGGTTGAGGGCGGGGTCCTCGCGCTCGGCGTCCGTGAGGGCGTCGACGCGGCTCTCGATGAGCAGGCCGACCGCGTGTTTGACGCCGGACATGTTGCGCAGGATGCGTTCCTGGCCGTCGCCGGCGGTCTGTTCGACGGGGTCACCGGTTTCGGGGTCGGTCCAGATGCCGTACGTGCCGGTCGAGTACCCGGCGCGCTCGGCGGCGGGGCGGACGTAGGCGCCGGACAGGGTGCGGGCCTCGTCGTGGACGGGCGCGGCGGTGTTGAGGTTGCGGGGCCAGAGGTCGAAGAGGTCCTTGTCGTAGTACGGGGGCGTGGCGCCGTACTCGTGCAGGTCGTAGACGACGTCGGGGCGCTCGTCGCGGAGGACGGCGGCCAGGGCGCGGGCCTCGGCCGTCGCCAGGGCCAGGTGGTCGCGGTTGACGTCGACGCCGTCGCCGTTGCCGCGGGTGTCGGCGGCCCGGCCGTCGGGGTTGGCGGTGGGCACGACCAGCACGGCGGTGCGGTCCAGGAAGCGCCGGGTCGCCCGGTCGGTGGCGTAGGCGAGGTCCCGCACGGTGGTCAGGCAGGCCTCGCGGCCGGCGGGTTCGTCGCCGTGCTGGCTGCACACCAGGAGCACCTTGTCCGGGGCGGTGGGCCGGCCGACGGTCACGAGCTGGAGCGGACGGTTCTGCTCGGTGGTGCCGATGCGGTCGACGGTGACCCGGCTGCTGGCCAGGTCGGCGGCGGCCAGGAGGGCCCGTTCCTCGGACTGGGTGGTCCAGCGGGCGCCGTGGGTGCGCTCGAAGCCGGTGCGGGGCGGGTGGTGCGCGGCGCCGTCGGCGTGGGCGGGTGCGGTGAGCAGGGAGGGGACCAGGAGGGACGCGGCGAGTGCCGCGGTGGTCGCGGTGCGGGTGCGCAGGCGGTTCATCGGCCTCCCTTCGGGACACGGTGCGTGGGGTGCGGCGCGGGTGCCGGAGCGGCGGTGACCCTGGTGGACGCGGCGGTGCCGCCGACGAACGGTACGCGGGCCGACGTGCGGGAGCGGTCCAAGGCGGGTGTCGGCGTGTCGGCGCCGGGGCCGGGGCCTGCGGGACCCCGGTCGGCGCGTCCGGTGGTGAGCCGGGCCCGGGCCGCCGTCGCGAGCGGTCTCCGAGGGGTGAGGCGCATGCGTTTCGGCATGCGCGGACGGTACATCCGCCGACTCCCGTGCATAAGAGGGCCTGAGGCGGCTCATGACGGCCGGATGGCGATCGTGTGACGGGGGTGGCCGTGGACATGACGGTGCGCACAGGGGCTGAATAGGCTCCGAACAGAGTCCGAACAGGGCTCATGTCCCTACGACTTGGAGCTTTCGTGCACCGCAGAATCATCGTGCCGGGCGCGCTGGGCGCCGCCTCCCTCATGCTGGCGATCCCGGCGTCGGCGGCGCCCCACTCCCCCGGCGCTCCGGGCATCGGCGACCCCTACTACCCGGCCTACGGCAACGGCGGCTACGACGTCTCCCACTACGACCTGCGCCTGAAGTACCAGCCGGCCACGGACCGCCTGGAGGGGACGGCGACGATCCTGGCCCGCACCACCGCGGACCTGTCGCGGTTCAACCTGGACTTCCTGCTGGACGTCGGCGAGGTGCGGGTGAACGGCGCGAAGGCGTCGTTCACGACCTCGGGCGAGCACGAGCTGGAGATCACGCCGAAGCGTCCGCTCGACAAGGGGACCCCCGTCACCGTGGTCGTCCGCTACAGCGGTGTGCCGTCGTCGAAGCAGGCGTACGGCTTCACCAGCTGGCACCGCACCCCGGACGGCGGGGTCGCCGCGAACGAGCCCGAGGCCGCGGCGTGGTGGTTCCCCAGCAACGACCACCCGCTGGACAAGGCCACCTACGACGTGTCGGTGCAGGTGCCGGACGGCACCCAGGCGATCTCCAACGGCACGCTCCAGTCGACCAGTTCGCGGCTCGGCTGGACCCGCTGGAACTGGCGCTCGGACCAGCCGCAGGCCACGTACCTGGCCACGCTGGCGGTGGGGAAGTTCGACCTGACCACCGGCACCACCGAGGGCGGCATCCCGGTCGTCAACGCCTACAGCAAGGACCTGGGCGCGAACGACGGCGCGGCGCGGGCCAGCGTGGAGCGGACCGGGGAGGTCGCGGACTGGCTGAGCGGCTACTTCGGGCCGTATCCGTTCCACGCGCTCGGCGGCTACGTGCCGAACACCACCACCGGGTACGCGCTGGAGACGCAGACCCGGCCGTTCTACAGCCCGCGGCAGTTCGCCAACGGGTCGAACGTGTCCGTCGTCGTGCACGAGCTGGCCCACCAGTGGTACGGCGACCTGGTCTCGGTGCGCGGCTGGAAGGACATCTGGATCAACGAGGGCTTCGCGCGCTACGCCCAGTGGCTGTGGTCCGAGCACGAGGGCGAGGGCACGGCGCAGGAGCTGGCCGACTACACCTACGCCTCGCACCCGGCCGACGACCCGTTCTGGACCGTGCGGCCCGGCGACCCGGGTCCGGAGAACCAGTTCGACGGCGCCGTCTACGACCGCGGCGCGCTGGCCGTGCAGGTGCTGCGCAACGAGATCGGCGACGACGCCTTCTTCACCGTCCTGAAGGGGTGGCCCGCGAAGTACGCCCACGGCAACGCGTCCGTCGCCGACTTCCAGCGGTACGCGGAGGAAGTCTCGGGCAAGCCGCTGGCCGCGCTCTTCGACACCTGGCTGTTCCAGCCGACGAAGCCGGACGCCCCGGCGGCGCGCGCCCAGTCGCTCGCGAAGACGTCCGAGACGCCCGCACAGCCCCGCTCGTGGCGGAAGATCGCCGCGACGAACGACGTCCACGAGCACTGATCCGCGCCCCGGCCTAGTCGGTGTCCCCGTGGTCGTAGACGGTCACGGGGACGCCGCGCCGGACGAGCCGGTCGGATATGAGCGGCTCCACCCGGGACCACTTGCCGCCGGCCAGGCCGCAGCCTATGCGGGGCATGTGCACGGACGCGTCCAGCTCGGCCGCCTTGTCGGCGAGGCGGCCGAGAGCGGCGCCGATCGCCTCGTAGCGCACGGGGACGCCCTTGCTGCCCGTCCGCATCCCGCGCTGACCGATCATGTTGGCCACCCACACGTACGGCTCGACCTGGACGAACTGGACCGCGCCGAGGCCGAAGTCGTTGGACGCGCGGTCGCGATGCCAGGCTCGGTACGCCGCTTCCGGCTGCGGCCAGCGGCGGGAGACGGCCAGGACGAATCCCTTGCCCCAGCCGCCGAGGTCGTTGCACACGTGGGCGATCACCTTGACGCCCCTGACCGACGGCGCGGTGGCGTCACCCCGGACATACCTGATCTCCGACATGACGCCACCGTACGGGCCGCCACTGACAGTGGCCCCGGGCCGCTACCGCTTCGGCGTCGGCGGCTCCTGCCCGGCCTGGTGCGCCACCCGGCGGCGGACGCCGAACCAGCCCGCCACCAGCAGGGCGGCGATCACCGGCACCAGCAGCACGGTCTTGCGGCCGACCTCCTCGTCGTTCCACATCAGGCCGATCACGGCCAGCAGGAAGGCGATCGTGACGATCTCCGTGACGGGGCTGCCGGGGAGCCGGAAGCGCGGCCGTTCGACCAGGCCCGCACGGGCCCGGCGGACGAACACCAGGTGGCAGATCATGATGATCACCCACGTGCTGATGATGCCCAGGGAGGCGACGTTCAGCACGATCTCGAAGGCCTTGTCCGGCACCAGGTAGTTGAGCCCGACGCCCAGCACGCAGATCGCGCAGGTCAGCAGGATGCCGCCGTAGGGAACCTGGCTGCGGCTCATCACACCGGTGAACTTGGGCGCGGAGCCGGCCATCGCCATGGAGCGCAGGATGCGGCCGGTGGAGTACAGGCCGGAGTTCAGCGAGGACATCGCGGCGGTGAGGACGACGAGGTTCATCACGTCGCCGGCGGCCGGCACGCCGATGCCCGACAGCACCGTGACGAAGGGGCTCTCGTCGCCCGAGTAGAGCGAGCTGGGCAGCAGCAGGGCCAGGAGCAGCACCGAGCCGACGTAGAACAGGGCCACCCGCCACATGATCGAGTTGACCGCGCGGGGAACGATCTTGTGCGGCTCGGCGGTCTCGCCGGCGGCGACGCCGACCAGTTCCAGGGCCGCGTACGAGAAGATCACGCCCTGCATGACGAGGACCACGGGCATCACACCGTGCGGGAGGACGCCGCCGTGGTCGGTGATCATGCCCACGCCCGGGGTCTGGCCGCTCACCTCGTGCTGGGTGGCGAGCAGGAAGATGCCGATCAGCATGAAGCCGACGAGGGTGGCGACCTTGACGATCGCGAACCAGAACTCCATCTCGCCGAAGATCTTCACCGAGATGAGGTTCACGGCCAGCACCACCGCGAGGGCGACCAGGGCGAGCACCCATTGGGGGATGCTCGTGAACATGCTCCAGTAGTGCGTGTACAGCGCGATCGCGGTGATGTCGGCGATACCGGTCGTCGACCAGTTCAGGAAGTACATCCAGCCGGCGACGTAGGCGCCCTTCTCGCCGAGGAACTCCCGCGCGTACGACACGAAGGATCCGGAGGAGGGCCGGTAGAGCACCAGCTCACCGAGGGCCTTGACGACGAAGAAGGCGAAGACGCCGGCGACGAGGTAGGCGATCGCGAGCGCCGGTCCGGCGTCGCGCAGGCGCCCGCCGGCGCCGAGGAAGAGGCCGGTGCCGATCGCGCCGCCGATGGCGATCATGTTGACGTGGCGGGCCTTGAGGTCCTTGCTGTAGCCGGCGTCGCCCGCGTCCGCGGGTCGTTCGGCCGCCTGTGGGTGGGCGGCGGCCTGTGCCGTGGCGACGGCGTCCTTGCTCACGGGTGGTTCCACTCTCTGGTGCGCCCGGGCGGGATGTGCCCGGGTCGTCCGTACAGTGACAAGGCCCGCACCACCCTCGCGGCACAGACCAAGGCAGCACCTTCCCACGACACTGCGTAGGCATGCGGTGTCCCGTGTCACACAGCGTGACTTCTCACATGATCCGCCGCCGGTCTCCACCCGGTGCACAAGAGGTGTCACAGCATTGGTGGAACAGCGATACTGCTGCACATGACGACGAGCGACACCGGGGCAGCCGACACCGAGGCAGCCGACACCGGGGCAGCCGACGCCGGGCGACACACCCTCACGATCGACGAGCTGGCCGCGCGGGCCGGCGTCACGGTGCGCACGGTCCGCTTCTACGGCACCAAGGGGCTGCTGCCCCCGCCCGTGATCGGCCCGCGCCGGGTCGGCCGCTACGACGGGGAGCACCTGGCCCGGCTGGCGCTGATCGAGGAGCTGCAGCACCAGGGCATGACGTTGGCCGCGATCGAGCGGTATCTGAAGCGGCTGCCGGACGATCTGAGCCCCCACGACCTGGCGCTGCACCGCGCGGTGGTGGCCTCCTGGGCGCCGGAAACGGTGGAGCGGGTCACCCGCGAGGAGCTGGGCCGGCGGGCGGGGCGGCCGCTCACCGACGAGGAGGTGGACCGGCTCGCGGCAATGGACGTCGTGGTGCCCGACGGCGACGCCTACCGGGTGGACGTCGGGCTGCTCCGGCTCGGCGTCGAACTGCTCGACGTGCCCTTCTCCCCCGAGACGGTCCTCGCCGCCCGCACCGCCCTCCTGGAGCACTCCCGCGCCGCCGCGCGCGACCTGTCGCGGCTGCTGCGCGACGCCGTCGCCGAACGGGAGGCGCCGGAAGTGAGGTCGTTGTCCGCCCACATGCACCCGCTGGTGGTGCAGGCGCTGCTCACCACCTTCCAGCGGTCGCTGCGCGAGGAGCTGCGGGAGTGGCTCGACAAGGAGGCCGGTGAATGATCCGGCGGCTCAGCGGCCGTCCGTGAAGACCTCGCCCTTCTCGGCCTTCGCCACCAGCAGGGCGGGCGGGGTGAAGCGCTCGCCGTAGCGGTCGGCCAGCTCGCGGGCGCGGGCGACGAAGCCCGGCAGGCCGCCCTCGTAGCCGTTGATGTACTGCAGGACGCCGCCGGTCCAGCCCGGGAAGCCGATGCCGAAGATCGAGCCGATGTTGGCGTCGGCGACGGAGGTCAGCACGCCCTCCTCCAGGAGCTTGACGGTGTCCAGCGCCTCCGAGAAGAGCATCCGCTCCTGCATGTCGGCGAACGGGATCTCGTACCCCGGCTTGGTGAAGTGCTCGCGCAGGCCCGGCCAGAGACCGGCCCGCTTGCCGTCCTCGCCGTATTCGTAGAACCCGGCGCCGCCACTGCGTCCCGGGCGGCCGAACTCGTCGACCATGCGGTCGACGACCGCCTCGGCGGGATGCGCGGTCCAGGTGCCGCCCGCCTCCTCCACGGCCCGCTTCGTCTCCGCGCGGATCTTCCGCGGGAGGGTCAGGGTCAGCTCGTCCATCAGGGACAGCACCTTGGCCGGGTAGCCGGCCTGGGCCGCCGCCTGCTCCACGGAGGCGGGCTCGATGCCCTCACCGACCATGGCGACGCCCTCGTTGATGAAGTGGCCGATGACCCGGGAGGTGAAGAAGCCCCGCGAGTCGTTGACCACGATCGGCGTCTTGCTGATCTGCCGGACCAGGTCGAAGGCGCGGGCCAGCGCCTCGTCGCCGGTCCGCTCCCCCTTGATGATCTCCACCAGCGGCATCTTGTCCACCGGCGAGAAGAAGTGCAGCCCGATGAAGTCGGTCTGCCGCTCGACGCCCTCGGCCAGCGCCGTGATCGGCAGCGTCGAGGTGTTGGAGCACAGCAGGGCGTCGGGGGCGACGACGTGCTCGATCTCCTGGAACACCTTGTGCTTGAGCGAGGTGTCCTCGAAGACCGCCTCGATCACCGCGTCGCAGCCCGCCAGATCGGCCACCTCGGCGGTCGGCGTGATCCGGGCGAGGAGCGCGTCCGCCTTCTCCTGGCTGGTACGGCCCTTGGCGACGGCCTTGGCGCACAGCTTCTCCGAGTAGCCC
This sequence comes from Streptomyces hyderabadensis, assembly GCF_020404845.1. Lineage (GTDB taxonomy): Bacteria > Actinomycetota > Actinomycetes > Streptomycetales > Streptomycetaceae > Streptomyces > Streptomyces hyderabadensis. The sequence goes on from NZ_JAIOJZ010000008.1 coordinate 132,046, forward strand.
TTGCCCTTGACCGCCGATTCCAGGGAGACGTCCTTGAGCACCACTTCGATGCCCGCGCGGGCGCACGAGTAGGCGATGCCCGCGCCCATCATCCCGGCGCCCAGGACGGCGACGTTGGTGACCTTCCGGGGCTCGACGCCCTTCGGGCGGTTCGCGCCCGAGTTCACCGCCTGGAGGTCGAAGAAGAACGCCTGGATCATGTTCTTCGAGGTCTGCCCGGCGGCCAGTTCGACGAAGTAGCGGGCCTCGATGACCTGGGCGGTCTCGAAGTCGACCTGGGAGCCCTCGACGGCGGCGGCCATGATGTTGCGCGGCGCCGGGTAGGGGGCGCCGTTCGTCTGCTTGCGCAGGTTGGCCGGGAAGGCGGGCAGGTTGGCCGCGAACTTCGGGTGGGACGGGGTGCCGCCGGGGATGCGGTAGCCGGGCTTGTCCCAGGGCTGGGCCGACTCCGGATGGGCGTCGATGAAGGCGCGGGCCTTGGCGAGCATGTCCTCGCGGCTGTCGGCGACCTCGTCGACCAGGCCGTTCTCCTGGGCGCGGCGGGGGTTGTACTGGGTGCCCTGGAGGAGCACCTTGAGGAGCGCGTCGGTGATGCCGAGCATCCGGACGGTGCGGACCACGCCGCCGCCCCCGGGCAGCAGGCCGAGGGTGACCTCGGGGCAGCCGATCTTGGAGCCGGGTGCGTCGAGGGCGACGCGGTGGTGGCAGGCGAGCGCGATCTCGTAACCGCCGCCGAGGGCCGCGCCGTTCAGGGCGGCGACGACGGGCTTGCCGAGGGTCTCGATGCGGCGCAGGTTCCGCTTGATGGCCATGCCGCCGTCGAAGAGGTCCTGGGCGGTCTCGGGGGTGACGCGGATGAGGTCGCGCAGGTCGCCGCCGGCGAAGAAGGTCTTCTTCGCGGAGGTGACGATGACGCCCCGGATGCCGTCCTTCTCGGCCTCCAGGCGGTCGGTGACGGCCGCCAGGGAGTCGCGGAACGCCTGGTTCATGGTGTTCGCGGACTGGTCGGGGTCGTCGAGGACGAGGGTGACGACACCGGTGTCGTCCTGCTCCCAGCGGATGGTGGTGGGCTCGGTGCTCATGAGGATGTGCTCCAGGTGATCCGTCGTGGCCGTCGTGGGCCGTCGTGGGCCGTCGTGGCCGGTCGTATCCGTCGGGAGGGGGGTCAGATGCGCTCGACGACGGTGGCGATGCCCATGCCGCCGCCCACGCACAGGGTGGCGAGGCCGTAGCGCTTGTCCTGGCGCTCCAGCTCGTCGACGAGGGTGCCGAGGATCATCGCGCCGGTGGCGCCGAGCGGGTGGCCGAGCGCGATGGCGCCGCCGTTGACGTTGACCTTGTCCAGCGACAGGCCCATGTCCTTGACGAAGCGCAGGACGACCGCCGCGAAGGCCTCGTTAATCTCCACGAGGTCGATGTCGTCGATGGTCAGCCCGGCCTTGGCGAGCGCCTTGCGGGTGGCCGGGGCGGGGCCGGTGAGCATGATGGTGGGCTCGGAGCCGGAGACGGCGGCGGAGACGATCCGGGCGCGCGGCCGCAGACCGTAGCGGTCACCGACCTCCCGCGAACCGATGGCGACCAGGGAGGCGCCGTCGACGATGCCGGAGGAGTTGCCCGCGTGGTGGACGTGGTCGATCTTCTCCACCCAGTGGTACTTCTGCAGCGCCACGGCGTCGAAGCCGCCCAGCTCGCCGATGTCCGCGAAGGAGGGCTTGAGCTTGGCCAGGGAGTCGGCGGTGGTGCCGGGCCGCGGGTGCTCGTCGTGGTCGAGGACGGTGAGACCGGCGCGGTCCTTGACCGGCACGACGGAGCGCTCGAAGCGGCCCTCCTTCCAGGCGGTGGCCGCGCGCTCCTGGGACAGGGCCGCGTACTCGTCGACGTCGCGGCGGGAGAAGCCCTCGATGGTCGCGATCAGGTCGGCGCCGATGCCCTGGGGGACGAAGTTGGTGGCGAGGTTGGTCATCGGGTCGTTGAACCAGGCGCCGCCGTCCGAGGCCATCGGGACGCGGGACATGGACTCGACGCCGCCCGCGAGGACCAGGTCCTCCCAGCCGGAGCGCACCTTGGCGGCGGCCAGGTTGACGGCTTCCAGGCCCGAGGCGCAGAAGCGGTTCTCCTGGACGCCGGCCACGGTGTCCGGCAGTCCGGCGGCGATCGCCGCGATGCGGGCGATGTCGGAGCCCTGGTCGCCGACCGGGCCGACCACGCCGAGCACGATGTCGTCGACGGCGGCCGGGTCCAGGCCGGGGAAGCGGGCGCGGATCTCGTGGATGAGGCCGACGACCAGGTCGACGGGCTTCGTGCCGTGCAGGGCGCCGTTCGCCTTGCCGCGTCCGCGCGGGGTGCGGATCGCGTCGTACACGTACGCTTCGGTGCTCACTGGCAGGCCTTTCACTGAGGGTTGTGCACTGCGGGGTTCGGAAGGGACGCGGGGGCCCAGCCGGGGGCCAGCCCCCAGTCGCGGACCACGGCCTCGGTGTCGGCGCCGGGCCGGGCGGGCCCGGTGCGGACGGCGGTGGGGGTCGCGGAGAAGCGGGGTGCGGGGGCGGGCTGGGTGATGCCGTCGTGGTCGGTGAAGGTGGAGCGGGCGGCCAGGTGCGGGTGGTGCGGGGCCTCGCGCAGCGTCAGGACGGGGGCCGTGCAGGCGTCGGAGTCGGCGAAGACGGCCGTCCACTCGTCGCGGGTACGGGACTTGAACCGGGCGGCGACGGCCGCGCGCAGCTCCGGCCAGCGGGACATGTCGTCACGGGCCGGTGCCGGCTCCGGGATGCCGAGCAGCCGCATGAACTCGGCGTAGAACTGCGGCTCCAGGGCGCCGACCGCCATGTACCGGCCGTCGGCGGTCTCGTAGGTGCCGTAGAAGGGGCAGCCGCCGTCGAGGAGGTTGGCGCCGCGCCGGTCCTGCCAGCCGCCGGCGGAGAGCATGCCGTGGATCATCGCGGAGAGGTGGGCGGTGCCGTCGACGATGGCGGCGTCCACGACCTGCCCGGTGCCGCTCTCGCGCGCGTGGTGCAGGGCGGCGAGGATCCCGACGACCAGGTAGAGGGAGCCGCCCGCGTAGTCGCCGAGGAGGTTGGCGGGGACGGCCGGGGGCTCGTCGGGGGCGCCGATCATGCCGAGGGCGCCGGTGAGCGCGATGTACCCGATGTCGTGCCCGGCGCGCTGCGCGAGCGGACCGTCCTGGCCCCAGCCGGTCATCCGGCCGTAGACGAGGCGCGGGTTGCGGGCGTGGCAGTCCCCGGGGCCGACGCCGAGCCGTTCGGCGACGCCGGGGCGGTAGCCCTCGATCAGGACGTCGGCGCGGGCGGCCAGGCCGAGGACGCGGGCCGGGCCGTCCGGTGCCTTGAGGTCGACGACCACGGAGCGCTTGTTGCGGTTGGTGACGTCGTGGGCGGGGTCGATGCCGAGGCCGGGCCCGCCGGGACGGTCGACGCGCACGACGTCGGCGCCCAGGTCGGCCAGGAGCATGGCGGCGAAGGGGCCGGGGCCGATACCGGCCAGCTCGACCACGCGCACCCCGGTGAGCGGGCCGTCGGTGCCCGGCGTCCGCGTCGGCGTCTTCGCTTCCGACATCCAGCCCCCAGCTCTGTGACACAACCGATGTAACACCAGCGATGCTAAGAACGTGTTCCACTGGGCACAAGACCCGGGCGAGCAAGCGCTTAGCCAATTATGGTGCAGGCTCCTCTCCGGGCCGCGCGCTCCTCACGCTAGCCTCAGCCACCGGCAACGGCGCGTGCTGCGGACCCAGGGGTTGCCGACGGGTGACGAAGGGATGTCATGAGCAGGCTGAAAGCGGCCGACCGGCCGTACGACATCGTGCTGTTCGGGGCGACGGGGTTCGTCGGCGAACTGACGGCGGAGTACCTCGCCGCACACGCCCCGGACGGCCTGCGCTGGGCGATCGCCGGCCGCGACGCGGAGAAGCTGGGCCGCCTGCGTGACCGGCTGACCGGCACCGCCGACAGCTCGGCGGACCTCGGCGTGCTGCACGCGGACGTGTCCGATCCGGCCTCGCTGCGCGCGCTCGCCGAACAGGCGCGCGTGCTGGCCACGACCGTCGGCCCCTACGTCCGGCACGGCGACGCGCTGGTCGCCGCCTGCGCCGACGCCGGCACGGACTATCTCGACCTCACCGGGGAGCCCGAGTTCGTGGACCTGGCGTACGTCCGCCACGACGCCCGCGCCCGGGAGACCGGCGCCCGCCTGGTGCACGCCTGCGGCTTCGACTCCGTCCCGCACGACCTCGGCGTGTACTTCACCGTGCGGCAGCTGCCGGAGGGCGTGCCGCTGAGGGTGGACGGCTTCGTGCGGGTCGGCGCCGCGTTCTCGGGCGGTACCTTCGCCTCCGCCCTGGGCCAGTTCGCGCGGGGGCGGCAGCTGCGGGCCGCCGCGCTGGAACGCCGGCGGCACGAGCCCCGGCTGGTCGGCCGCCGTGTGGTGACACCGACGGGGGCGCCGCGGTTCGCCGGGGAGGTGGGGGCGTGGGCGCTGCCGCTGCCGACCGTGGACGCGCAGATCGTGCGCAGGTCCGCGAAGGCCCTGGACCGCTACGGCCCGGACTTCCGCTACCGCCACTACGCGGCCGTGCGGCGGCTGCCGGTCGCGGTGGGCGGGACGGCGGCCGTGGGCGCGCTGGTGGCGGCGGCCCAGGTGCCGCCCGCGCGGCGCTGGCTGTCCGGACGGCTCGCGCCGGGCCAGGGCCCGAGCGCCGAACGGCGGGCGAAGAGCTGGTTCTCGGTCCGCTTCGTCGGCGAGGGCGGCGGCCGGACGGTGTTCACCGAGGTCGCGGGCGGCGACCCCGGGTACGACGAGACGGCCAAGATGTTCGCCGAGGCGGCGCTGTGCCTCGCCCTCGACGCCCTGCCGCCGACGGCCGGGCAGGTCACGACGGCCGTGGCGATGGGCGACGCGCTGACCGAGCGGCTGCGGGCGGCGGGCATCGGCTTCCGGGTGGCCGCGACCCGCTGAACGGCCGGCCCGGGAGGGTACGGGCGGCCCGGCGAAGAACAGCCGTCCGGCGAAGTACAGGCCGTCCGCCTGAGTACGGGCCGTCCGGCGAAGTACGGGCGGCCTGCCGGAGTACGGGCCGTCCGGCGAAGTACCGGCGGTCCGACCGGAGTAGGGGCAGTCCTGCGACGTACGGGCGGTCCGGCGGTCCCGGGGCCGGGGCTACCCGGACCATCCGGCGATCGTGTAGATCATCCCGCCGATCCAGGCCAGCCCCGCGCCCACCGCCAGCACCAACCCGGCGACCACGGCACGCTCGACGGGCCGGCCGGGCTGGGCCGAGTACTTGGGTGCGCGGTGTGTCGTCATGCGTCCACCCTGCCGGGACCACCGGCGGCGGCACATCCGTACGGGTACTCAGATCGGCCTGGGGGACGATCGCGCCGGCCCATTCCGCCGTGAAAGCCTTGACGGCATGAAGTTCGTTTTCGAAGTCACCATGGACGAAGGCGCGCTCGCCGAGGACCCCGCGGGCGAGTTGCAGCGGATCCTGCGGTACTGGGGCGGCAACCTGAAGCACTACGAGCTGCGGCCCGGCGACGGCTCGGCGATCTACGACTCGGCGTACCAGGAGGTGGGCCGCTGGAGCATCACCGAGCAGGCCGACTAGGCGGCGTCCCGCAGGGCCGCGCGGCACAGCGCGTCGGCCCTGCGGGTGGTCTCCGGCAGCCGGTGGGCGGGCGTCAGGGCCAGGGCGTGGGCGCAGGCGTTGCCGAGTCCCACCCGGTGCCCGACGGAGACGAAGACCGGTTTGACGGCATCGCGGGTGCGCACCGCACGCCCGACCTCCTCGGCGCCCGCGAGCAGCGGCGACGTACTGCCGCGCGGGGTGTCCGGGGCGTCGTACGTGAAGGTGAAGGGGTTCTTGGCCACGCCGATCGTGGGCAGGCCGGTGAGGACGCCCAGGTGGCTGGCGAGGCCGAAGCGGCGCGGGTGGGCCAGGCCGTAGCCGTCGCACACGACCAGGCCCGGCGGGCAGGGCAGCGCCTCCAGGGCGGCCAGCACGGTCGGGATCTCCCGGAAGGCGAGCAGGCCGGGCACGTAGGGGAAGGAGATGCGCCCGACGGCGGTGGCCTCGGCGACGACGGCGAGGGTCCGGGCGTCCAGTACGACGGCCGCCGCCGCGACGACGTCCCGCTCGTCGTCGTAGGCGACGTCCACCCCGGTCACCCGGCCGGTGCCGGGCGGGGGTCCGGGCTCGTCGAGCACCACGCGGGCGCGCAGCTCGTCTTGGACGGCGCGGGCCCGCCCCTCGGTCGTGGGCCAGTCGGCGGGGATCTCGGCGGTCACGGTCGTCATGGTGGCCGTCAGCCTAACGGGAGCGGGCCCGGCCGGAGCCAGGGGTAGGCTCGCGATCATGTTCGTACTGGAGCTGTCCTACACCGCCCCGCTCGACGCCGTGGACGCCGTCCTCGCGGACCACGTGGTCTGGCTCGACGGGCTCTACGCCCAGGGCGTCTTCCTGGCGTCCGGGCGCAAGGAGCCCCGCGACGGCGGGGTGATCATCGCCGTCGCGGCGGACCGTGCGCGGATCGAGGAGATCACCGCGGGCGACCCGTTCGTCAGGGCGGGTGTGTGCACCTACCGGATCACCGAGTTCGTCGCCACGAAGACGGCGCCCGCGCTGGAGCGCTACCGGGAGACGCTCGGCGGGTAGCCGCGGCTCACTTGCCCAGCGCCTGGCGCAGCTCGCCCTTGTTCATGCTCGAACGGCCGTGCACGTCACGGCGCTTGGCCTCCTGGTACAGCTGGTCGTAGGTGGGTCCCTGGGGTCCCTGCCGGTTCCCGGACCGCTGGCCGCCGCGCTTGCTCGCCGACTTGTCCTGCGTCGAGGTGCGGCTGGCGGTCTTCGACTCGCCGGACTGCGCGCGCTCCTTGTTCACCGTCCGCGCCGCGATCTCCTTGGCGCGGCCGGTGCTCTCGCCGCGGTCCTTCGCGCTCTTCTTGATGTGCTCGTACTGCCGTTCCCGTTTGGAGTTCGAACCGCTCGGCATGTCCGCTCACTTCCTCTCGCGTCCAGCTCACGTACAGCGAACGGTTACCCACGTTACGGACAAACACCCCGCTCCGCCCGGCGTCAGCGCTCCAGCCGGGCGACCCGGCCCTGCTCGCCCGCGGCCCAACAGCCCAGGTCCGGGGTGCAGTCCACGGTGTCGAAGGACCCGGTGTCGACGGTGCGCCAGGTGCGGCCGCCGTCCGTGGTGAGGTCGGTGCCGGTGGGGCCGACGGCGAGGGCTGCCATGCGGCTGTGCGGGAGCCAGGCGACGCCGGAGCGGTAGGCGGGCGGCGGCCGGTCGGCGGGGCGCCAGGTGCGGCCGGCGTCGGCGGTCCGGGCGGCGGCCCGCGGGGAGGCCTGCCCGGGACGGTAGTCGCCGCCGACGGCGAGGCCGTGGGCGCGGTCGCGGAAGGCGAGGGCGAAGACGCCGCGGGCCGGGTCGCCGGCCGGGACCGGCGCGTCGGTGGCCGTCCAGGTGCGCCCGCGGTCGGCGGAGTGCAGCACGCGCGCGCGTGCGGCCCCGCCGGTGGCCAGCCAGACGTCCCGCGGCCCGGCGGAGACCAGGCACTGGCCGCTGGCCGCGAATCCGGCCTCCCCGTCCTGCGCGGCCGGCATCCCGGCGTCGGGCAGCACCGTCCAGGAGCGGCCGCCGTCACTGGTCGACAGGATGCGGAACCTCCCGTCCACCGGGTCGCTCATGGCGAGGCCGTGTCGGCGGTCGAAGAAGGTGAGGCAGTCGTAGAAGGCCCGGGTGTCGGTGTTGCGGAAGGACTCGGTCCAGGTCGCCCCGCCGTCGTCGGTGCGGTAGACCCGGGACGCCTCGCCCTCGCCGATGGACAGCGCCACGGCCCGGCGGGCGTCGAAGGCCTCGATGTCCCGGAACTCCAGTCCGCCGGCTCCGGTCGGGGAGACGTCGCGCCAGGTGCCGCCGCCGTCGGTGGTGCGCAGGACCGTGCCCCCGGTGCCGGCCACCCAGGCGGTGTGCCGGCTGACGGCGGCGAGCCCCCGGAACCGGACGTCGTGGGCCCCGGTGTCCTTCACGTCCCAGTGCGGCCGCTGGTGCGCCTGGGCGGGCACGGCGGTCAGCGCGGCCAGCGCCGCCGCGCAGACCGCCCCCGCGAGCGCCACCCGCCCCGTACGCCTGCCACCGGCTCGAACGGACCGTACCGTGCGTCGCGTGCTTCCCAAGCGCCTCATGGCGGGCGAAGCTAGCCCACGGCCCGCGCGCCGTCCAGAGGGCCGCGACGGCACGCGCGTGCGGTGCGGGCGTGCCGCAAGTGCCCCGCGGGGCACGGAAGGAGAGGCGTGTCACTCCCGGGCGCCTGTGGGCATGAACGCGGTGACAGAGGTCACTCGCTCGTCGTGTGCACGGATGCGCTGATTCCGACGTCTCTTCCAGTGCCCGGCCCGCACCACCCGCGCATGCCCGTCCAGCCGTCACGAGGGAGCAAGGCGTTGTCCACCGTCATCGAGCAGCCCGTCGAGGCGCGACTGGTCGCCGCCGCGCCGCGTATGCCGAGCATTCCCGCCACCCTGCACTACGACCGCGCCGACCCGTTCGCCGTCCGCATGACCTTCCCGGCCCCGGCCACCTTGGAGGGCGTGGAGGTCTGCTGGACCTTCTCCCGCGAGCTGCTGATCGCCGGGATGCAGGAGCCGAACGGCCACGGCGACGTCCGGGTGCGCCCGTACGGGTACGACCGCACCGTGCTGGAGTTCCACGCGCCCGAGGGCACCGCCGTGGTCCACGTCCGCTCGGGCGAGCTGCGCCGGTTCCTGCACGCGGCCGCAGAGCTGGTCCCGGTGGGCCTGGAGCACCTCCAGCTGGACCTGGACCACGACCTGGCGGAGCTGATGCGCGGGAGCTGCTGAGGCGCGGGAGCCGCTGCCCCCTCCCCCTCAGCCGCGCGCGGACACCGGTGCCCCGGCGCCGTCGTCGCTCAGCGCGTCCCGCACCTCGTCCACGATCCGCCGCATGCCGGGCGACCCGCCGGCGCTCCGCCGGGTCAGCTCCGCGATCCGGTCGGGTCCGGGTGGCCCGCCCGCCGCGTCCCCGGGGACGCCCAGTCCGGCGGCGGCCGCCAGCGCGGCCAGCGCCGCGTCCCGCTCGGAGACCTGGCCGGCCGGCAGCGCGCCCCGGAGGACGTGGTGCGCCTCCTCGCGCAGCGCCCGGGCCGCCGCTGCCTTCGCGAGCACGTACTCCACGGACGGGAACACGCCGAGCACGCGCTTCTTCTCCGCCCGCAGGTACCCGTCGGCGACCAGCTGCTCCCGTACGGCGTCGAAGGTGACCCGGGCGTGCAGCCGCACCCAGGTGCGCCACCGGTGCGGCAGCGACTCGCGGACCAGTTCCAGCAGCCCGTCGAGGACGGCGTCCCCGGTGCGGGAGTCCAGGTCGGCGGGGGTGGCGATGCCCTCGTCGTCGGTGAGCAGTCCGCGCCGGGCCAGTTCGGTGAGCGCCCCGGCGCGCACCAGGTGGTGGATCCGGGCGGTGTCGGCGGCGGTGGACCCCGCGGGGTCCCAGGCCAGCAGGCAGAGCCGGGCCGGCAGGGAGAGCGAGCCGTCGGGCACGGGGGCCTCCTCGGGTTCCGCGTAAATGCGTTGACGGGCCAACCGGTCTCTGTCTAGGTTCTGTACCGCTTCTGTTGCCGCCGATTGGAGTAGGACGTTGCTCGTCTGAGGTCCTGAGACACCGCGTCACACGTATCTCACGTGTGGGCGCCGCGTGCGACCTCGGCGTTCGAGCCGTCCGAGCCTCCTGACGGAGCAGGGCTTCTTCCGTGCCCTCCCCTCGTCCGACGGCGGCCGCCCGCTTCCGGTGTCTCGATACGCGTTTGCCCCTGACCGCTTCGAGCAACCGCGGAGACCCGTATGTCCACTTCCCCCACTTCGCTCACCTGTACGTCCCTGTCCTTCGCCTGGCCCGACGGCACCGCCGTCTTCGACGGGCTCGACGCCGCCTTCGGTCCCGGCAGGACCGGACTCGTCGGTGTCAACGGCGCGGGCAAGTCCACCCTGTTGAAACTGATCGCCGGACGGCTCACCCCCGCGGACGGCACCGTCCGGGTGGCCGGCGAGGTGGGTTACCTGCCGCAGAACGTCACGCTCGACACCGCGCTGCGGGTCGACGAGGCGCTCGGCATCGACGGCCGGCGGGCCGCGCTGCACGCCATCGAGGCGGGTGACGTGAGCGAGGAGCACTTCGAGGCCGTCGGCGACGACTGGGACGTGGAGGAACGCGCCCTGGCCACGCTCGGCGGACTCGGGCTGGGCCACGTCGGCCTCGACCGTACCGTCGGCGAGGTCTCGGGCGGCGAGTCGGTGCTGCTGCGGCTGGCCGCGCTCCTGCTGCGCCGTCCCGACGTCCTGCTCCTGGACGAGCCCACCAACAACCTCGACGTGTACGCCCGCAAGCGGCTGTACGCGGCCGTCGAGTCCTGGCCGGGGGTGATGGTCGTGGTCAGCCACGACCGCGAGCTGCTGGAACGCGTCGACCAGATCGCCGACCTGCGCTCCGGCTCCCTGGCCTGGTACGGCGGGAACCTGACCGCCTACGAGGAGGCGCTGGCCGTGGAGCAGGAGGCGGCCGAGCGCATGGTCCGGGTGGCCGAGTCGGACCTGCGCCGGCAGCAGCGCGAACTGGCCGACGCCCAGGTCGTCCTGGCCCGGCGCAGGCGCTACGGACAGAAGATGTACGACACCAAGCGCGAGCCCCGGGCGGTGATGAAGCTGCGCGCCCGCACCGCCCAGCAGTCCGCCGGCAAGTACCGCATCATGCACGAGGAGAAGCTGGCCGAGGCCAGGGAGCGGCTCGACGACGCGGTGGAGGCCGTGCGGGACGACGACGAGATCCGCGTCGACCTGCCGCATACGGCCGTGCCGCCGGGCCGGACGGTGCTGACCCTGCGCGAGCTGGCGCCGGCGTACGGCGCCCGGATGGCGGGCGGTCTCGATCTGCACGGTCCCGAACGGGTCGCGCTCCTCGGGCGCAACGGCGCGGGCAAGACCACGCTGCTGCGCACCGTCGCCGGGGAGCTGGCGCCGGTGGCGGGCGAGGCGACGGCGCACGTGCCGCTGCGGTTCCTGCCGCAACGCCTGGACGTGCTGGACGACGGGCTGAGCGTGGCGGAGAACGTGGCGCGGTTCGCGCCGGGTGCCACCAACAACCGGATCAGGGCGCAGCTGGCCCGCTTCCTGTTCCGGGGTGCCCGCGCCGACCAGCAGGCCGCCACGCTGTCCGGCGGCGAACGCTTCCGGGCGGCGCTGGCGGCGCTGATGCTGGCCGAGCCCGCGCCGCAGCTGCTGATGCTGGACGAGCCGACCAACAACCTGGACATGGCGAGCGTGCGGCAGCTCACCGGCGCGCTGGAGGCGTACGAGGGGGCGCTGATCGTGGCCAGCCACGACCTGCCGTTCCTCCAGTCGCTGGGCATCACGCGCTGGCTGCTGCTGGAGGAGGGAGAGCTGAAGGAAATCACGCCGGAAGCTGTCGGGTATTGAGCCTAGCGTCCGCTGGATGAGCGAGTTCATCAGCATCACCGGGGCCAGGGAGAACAACCTCCAGGACGTCACGCTCCGCATCCCGAAGGGCCGGCTGACCGTGTTCACCGGCGTTTCGGGGTCGGGGAAGTCGTCGGTCGTGTTCGACACGATCGCGGTGGAGTCGCGGCGCCAGCTGAACGAGACGTTCACCTGGTTCGTGCGCAACCGGCTGCCCAAGTACGAGCGGCCGCACGCGGACGCCCTGGAGGACCTGACCCCCGCCATCGTCGTCGACCAGCGGCCGGTCGGCGGCCACTCCCGCTCCACGGTCGGCACGATGACCGACATCCACTCCGTGCTGCGGGTGCTGTTCTCCCGGCACGGCACGCCCAGCGCGGGAGGGGCGACGGCGTACTCCTTCAACGACCCGTCGGGCATGTGCCCCGGCTGCGACGGCCTGGGCCGCAGGGTGCAGCCCGACTGGGACCGGATCCTCGACCCGGCCAGGTCGCTGGCGGGCGGGGCGGTGCGCTTCCCGCCGTTCGCGGCCGGGACCTGGCAGGGGAAGACGTACACCAACACGGAGGAGCTGGACACCGGCAAGCCGGTCGGCGACTTCACCGACGCCGAGCGCGCCTTCCTGATGCGCGGGCGGCCCGGCAGCAAGGTCACCGTCAGCGGCTCGGGCGGCACGTGGAGCACCGACTACGAGGGGCTCGCCGACCGGTTCGAACGGCTGTACCTCAAGCGGGATCTGTCCGGCATGAGCGAGAAGACCCGGGACGTCGTGCGCGGCTTCCTGGTCGAGGCTCGCTGCCCCGACTGCGGCGGCGCCCGGCTGAACGCGGCCGCGCTGGCGACCCGGATCGGCGGGCGCTCCATCGCCGACTGCTCGCGGATGCAGATCACCGACCTGATCGCCGTCCTGCGGGAGATCGACGACCCGGTGGCCCTGCCCGTCGCCGCCGCCGCGGTGGCCGCGCTGGAGCGGGTGGAGGCGATCGGCCTCGGCTATCTCAGCCTGGACCGGGAGACCGCCACGCTGTCCGGCGGCGAGGGGCAGCGGCTGAAGACCGTGCGGCACCTCGGGTCCAGCCTGACCGGGATGACGTACATCTTCGACGAGCCCAGCGTCGGGCTGCACCCGCGGGACGTCGGGCGCCTCGGCGACCTGCTGCTGCGGCTGCGCGACAAGGGCAACACCGTGCTGGTGGTCGAGCACGACCCGGACGTCATCGCGCTGGCCGACCACGTCGTCGACATGGGTCCGGGGGCCGGGGCCGACGGCGGCCGGGTGGTGTTCGAGGGGACGCCGGACCGGCTGGCCGCCTCGGACACGCTCACCGGGCGGTGCCTGGGGCGGCGTACGCGGGTGAAGGAGACCGTGCGGACGCCCACCGGCGAGCTGTGGGTCAAGGGCGCCGACCGGCACAACCTGCGGGAGGTGACGGTGGCGTTCGCGACCGGGGTGCTCACCGCGGTCACCGGGGTCGCCGGGTCGGGCAAGAGCACGCTGGTCGCGGAGCTGACCGCCGCCCACCCGGACGCCGTGGTGGTCGACCAGTCGGCCATCGGCATCTCGGCCCGCTCCACCCCGGCGACGTACCTGGGGATCATGGACACGGTGCGGAAGGTCTTCGCCCGGGAGACCGGTGCCGAGCCGGGGTTCTTCAGCTTCAACTCGGCGGGGGCGTGCGGCACCTGCGAGGGGCGCGGGATCATCCACACCGACCTCGCCTTCATGGACCCGGTGACGACCACCTGCCACGACTGCGAGGGGCGCCGCTTCCGGGAGGAGGTGCTGCGGCTCAGGGTCGACGGCCGGTCCGTCGCCGACGTGCTCGCGATGACCGCCGACCAGGCCCTCGGCTTCTTCGCCGACACCGGCGTACGCCGCAGGCTGCGCGCCCTGCGCGACGTGGGCCTGACCTACCTCACCCTCGGGCAGCCGCTCTCCACGCTCTCCGGCGGGGAACGGCAGCGCATCAAGCTGGCGACCCGGCTGCACCGCACCGGCGCGGTCTACGTCCTGGACGAGCCGACCACCGGACTGCACATGTCGGACGTCCAGGGGCTGCTCGCCCTGCTGGACCGCCTGGTGGACAGCGGCAACACGGTCGTGGTCGTCGAGCACAACCTGGACGTGGTGGCGCACGCCGACCGGGTGATCGACCTCGGTCCGGACGGGGGACGGGACGGCGGCCGGGTGATCTTCGAGGGCACCCCGCGCGAGCTGCTCGCGGCCCGCGGCTCCAGCACCGCGGAGCATCTCAGGAGGGCTACGGGGGGCTGACGGGGGTTCCGTCGGCACAGGTCCCCGCTGCATGATGGCGAACCGGCGCCACGTCACGGGCGCCTCCCCCTTCCGGTGCCCGACACGCGCCGGTCCGCGCCGACACGAAAGGTCCCGCGTGCCCAGCAAGAAGGCCCTCGTCCGCCGCCCCGGCCCCCGGCTCGCCGAGGGGCTGGTGACGCACGTCGAGCGGGCGGAGGTCGACCTCGGCCTGGCCCGCGAACAGTGGGACGCCTACGTCGAGGCCCTCGGAGCGCACGGCTGGGAGACGCTGGAGGTGGAGGCGGCGGACGACTGCCCGGACGCCGTCTTCGTCGAGGACGCGGTCGTCGTGTACCGCAACGTCGCGCTGATCACCCGGCCCGGCGCCGAGTCCCGCCGGGCGGAGACGGCCGGCGTCGAGGAGGCCGTGGCCCGGCTGGGCTGCTCGGTCAACTGGGTCTGGGAGCCGGGCACCCTGGACGGCGGCGACGTCCTGAAGATCGGCGACACGATCTACGTGGGGCGCGGCGGGCGCACCAACGCGGCCGGCGTCCAGCAGCTGCGGGCGGCGTTCGAGCCGCTGGGCGCCCGGGTGGTCGCGGTGCCGGTGAGCAAGGTGCTGCACCTGAAGTCGGCGGTCACCGCGCTGCCGGACGGGACGGTGATCGGGCACATCCCGATGACGGACGTACCTTCACTGTTCCCGCGTTTCCTGCCGGTGCCCGAGGAGTCGGGGGCGCACGTGGTGCTGCTCGGCGGGAGCAAGCTGCTGATGGCCGCGAGCGCGCCGAAGACGGCGGAGCTGCTCGCCGACCTCGGTCACGAGCCGGTGCTCGTCGACATCGGGGAGTTCGAGAAGCTGGAGGGCTGTGTGACCTGCCTCTCGGTCCGGCTGCGGGAGCTGTACGCCTGAGCGGGCCGCACACGGCGTCCTTACGGCCCCGGACCTGCGGGTCTCGGGCCTTGTCGGGTGCGCCCGGACAGTGGCTGATCAGCGGCCTTTACAGGGCGTTTAACCTACGCTCTCGTAACCTACGGTTTCGTAGCCTACGATCCCGTAGGTTCCCGGCACCGCTCGCCGGGCTGCTCCGCTCTGTCGCACGTCCCCTGGAGTTCTCCGTGACGATCGTCTCCCCGCACCTCGGCACTTCCGCCGACTGGACCGACGCCCGGCTGCTGTACGCGCTGGAGGAAGTGGTCGAGAAGGAACTCAACCGGCATCTGAAGGTCGCCAAGGACTGGATGCCGCACGAGTACGTGCCGTGGAGCGACGGACGGAACTTCCCGGGCCTGTTCGAGGACGGCGAGGCCTGGGAGAAGGGGCAGTCCAAGGTCACCGAGATCGGCCGGATCGCCCTCGTGGTGAACCTGCTGACGGAGGACAACCTGCCCAGCTACCACCACGAGATCGCCAGCCTCTTCGGCCGGGACGGCGCCTGGGGCACCTGGGTGCACCGGTGGACCGCCGAGGAGGGCCGGCACGGCATCGTGATGCGCGACTACCTGCTCGCCTCGCGCGCGGTCGACCCGGACCAGCTGGAGCAGTTCCGCATGGCCCACATGAGCGAGGGCTTCGAGTCGGACAACCGGCACTCGATGCTGCACTCGGTGGCGTACGTGGCCTTCCAGGAGCTGGCCACCCGCATCTCGCACCGCAACACGGGCCACCAGTCCGGCGATCCGGTCTGCGACCGCATGCTGGCCCGCATCGCGACCGACGAGAACCTGCACATGGTCTTCTACCGGAACCTGCTCAAGGCGGCCTTCGAGCTGGCGCCCGACCTGACGATGCAGGCGGTCCGGGACGTGGTCGTCAACTTCCGGATGCCGGGTCACGGCATGCCGGGCTTCGAGCGGGCCGCCGCGCAGATGGCGATCGGCGAGGTCTACAACCTGCGCATCCACCACGACGACGTGATCCAGCCGGTGCTGCGCTTCCTCAAGATCATGGAGATCGACGGCCTCGGCCCCGAGGGGCAGCGGGCCCAGGAGGAACTCGGCCTCTACATGGGCGGGCTGGACGCCGAGGCCGCCAAGTTCGACGAGAAGCTGGCGGCCCGCAAGGCCCGGATGGCGGCCCGCGCGGCGGGCTGATCCCCGGCCGCCCCGCGCGGCCGGCGCGGGGCGAACCGCCGCATGGCACCCGGCCACGCGCTGCGGGTGCCGTTCAGGGTGTGGCGCGCCGCAGGGCCAGCCGCTCCTTCTCCGACAGGCCGCCCCAGACGCCGAACCGCTCGTCGTTGCTCAGCGCGAACTCCAGGCAGGTCGAGCGGATCGGGCACAGGGCGCAGATCCGCTTCGCGTCCCGTACGGAGCTGCCGGGCTCGGGGAAGAAGAAGTCTCCCCCGGTCTGCGCGCACAACGCTTCCTCCTGCCAGCTGAGGTCGGGCGGCGCGGTCGTCTCGATGTGCATGCGCAGCAGCGTGCCGGGGGGCGAAAAACGTTCGATCAACGCGGCATCAACGCTCCGCGCCCACCACCCCCGGCCGATCAGATGGTCCTCCGCCGCGCACGGCGGCGCACGGCGGCGCGCGGAAGCGGTTGCCGGTGGTCGGTGGAAGACTCGGGAGAGCAGGCAACGGGACCCTTCCGAGGAGGGCGATCATGCTCACCACCCGTTTCGTCACCGGCGCCCCGAACTGGCTCGACGTCGGCACCCCGGACCTCGACGGCGCCACGTCCTTCTACGGGGGCCTCTTCGGCTGGCGGTTCCGGTCGGCGGGGCCGGAGGCCGGGGGCTACGGCTTCTTCGAGCTCGACGGCCGGATCGTGGCCGGCGGCATGGGGACGACCGAGGAGCAGGGCCCGCCGTCCTGGACCGTGTACTTCCAGGCCCCGGACGCCCACGCCGCGGCCGAGGCGTCCGAGCAGGCGCACGGCGGCGTCCTCGTGCGGCCGATGGACGTGATGGACCAGGGCACGATGGCGATCCTCGCCGACCGGGCCGGGCTGCCGTTCGGCATCTGGCAGCCGGGACGGCGCAACGGTCTGGACGTGACCGGCGAGACGGGCGCGCTGTGCTGGGTCGAGCTGCACACGGCGGACATCGCGGCCGCCGCCGCGTACTACCGCGCGGTGCTCGGCCTGGAGACCTCCGCGGTGTCCTTCCCCGGCGGCTCCTACACCTGCGTCAATCCGGCCGGAGAGGGCGAGGACGCCATGTTCGGCGGCGTCGTCCCGCTCGCCGAGGACCCGGCGGACACGGATGCCGGGTGGCTGCCGTACTTCGCGGTCGACGACGCGGACACCGCGGTCGCCCGGACCACGGAGCTGGGCGGCACGGTGCGGATGCCCGCGACCGACATCGGGGGCGTCGGCCGCGTCGCCCGCCTCGCCGACCCGTACGGCGCCCCCTTCGCGATCCTCAGGCCGGCACCGCGCCAGGGCTAGCGCAAGAGGGCTGCTCCGACGCCCCGCACGCACGTCGGGGCCCAGCCCACCGGACCGGCGAACACACCCGACACCGGGGCTCCTCTCCGGCTGCCACCCGGTCGCCGAGACTGGCCCGGCCCGGGGCACAGGGGCACGCCCCCGCGTCCGAGCAGACCGCGCCGCCCGGACTCACGCCGCACCGCGCCGGCCGTGGCGACACGGACGGCCCCCGCCCCTCGCGGACGACCTCGCAGGCCCCGGTCCTCCGCGCTCGCGAAAGGCGGCCCTCCGGCGGCCCGGGCGTGGCCGCCTCCGTGCGCCGACCGGGCTCGCGCGGTGCGCGGGCCGTTCAGGCCGTGGCTCGGTGGACCAGGGTGGTCGGCAGGATCACGCCCGGCGGGGCGTCCGCGGTGTCGGGCGTCTCGTGGTCCAGGCCGCGCAGCAGGAGGCGGGCCATCAGCCGGCCCATGCCCTCGATGTCCTGGCGGACGGTGGTCAGCGGCGGGTCGGTCTGTTCGGCGACGGGCAGCATGTCGTCGAAGCCCACGACGGCCACGTCGTCCGGCACCCGCCGCCCCCGCTCGCGCAGTACCCGCAGGGCGCCCGCCGCGGTGAGGTCGTTGGCCGCGAACACCGCGTCCAGGTCGGGGCACCGGTCGAGCAGGTCCCGCATCGCCCGCTCACCGCCGCCCGCGGTGAAGTCACCCCGTGCGACCAGGCCCGGATCGGCGCCGGTCCGGACGTCGCGGAAGCCCGCGAGCCGGTCGGCGGCCGAGGTCTGGTCGAGCGGGCCGGTGATGTGCGCGATGCGGGTCCGGCCGAGCCCCGCCAGGTGCTGGACGGCCGACCGGGCGCCGCCGCGGTTGTCGCTGTCCACGTAGACCACGTCGTCCCGCCCCTCGTCCCAGTCGGGGCGCCCGCCGAAGACGGTCGGCACGCCGGCGCTGCGCACGAGACCGGGCAGCGGGTCGTGCAGGTGCAGGGAGAAGACGAGGGCGCCGTCGACGTGTCCGCCGGCCAGGTAGCGCCCGACCCGGGCGTGGTCCTCGCGGCCCTCGGTGAGCAGCAGCACGAGCTGGTTGTCGTGGGCCGTCAGTTCCTTGCTGATACCGCGCAGTTGCTGGGCGAAGTACGGGTCGGCGAACACCCGTGCCTCCGGTTCCGCGGCGACGACGGCGACGGCCTGGTGCCGCCTGGTCACCAGGGAGCGGGCGGCCTGGTTGGGCACGTATCCGAGTTCCTCCACCGCGCGCCGGACCCGCTCGGCCAGCGCTTCCCGCACCCCGTGGGCGCCGTTGACCACGCGGGACACGGTGGCCCGCGAGACCCCGGCGCGCTCGGCCACGGCCTCCAGCGTGGGGCGCGGCGCGGTCTCGGTCACGGACGACTCCCCTCGGCGGCTGCGGCTCAGGATAGCGGCAGGCCGCGGGCGGGAGGGGGTGCGCTCCGGGGAGCGGAAACGCCGTGTGCGCAGGGGGCCGGTGCGGTCACCGGCCGTCCTGCCGTCCGGCCGTCGTGCCGTCGTCGGCTCAGTGGTGGTGTTCGTGGGCGGGTGCCTCGCCGGTCGGCTCCGCGCCCTCCCCGGCTTCATCGCTCCGCGCGGTCGCCCCGCCCTGCGCGGTCGTCCCGCCGTGCTCGTGCGGTTCGTACCCGGGGATCGTGCCGTCCGGCTTCTTCACCAGGAACATCCCCACCATCCCCATGTCGGAGTGGCTCTGCACGTGGCAGTGGTACATCCACGCCCCCGCGCCCACCCCCTCCCCCGCGATGATCTGGAAACCGAAGGAGTCCGCCGGGCCGGTGATCTTGTTGTCGATGACCCGGCTCGGGTCATCGGGGCCGGTGAGGATGCCGGTGCGGTTGTCCGCCCAGCGGTGACCGTGCATGTGGAAGGTGTGGTAGTACTCGCCGTGCGTGATCATGACGATCTCGACGCGGTCGCCCACGGTGGCCTCGAAGTCGGGACCGGTGTGCGGCTTGCGGTTGTTGATGGTCATGTCGTTGAAGACGATGGTGTGCGTGGCGTCCGGCAGCAGGTCGCCCTTGCGGCGCACGATCACGGGGCCGTACAGGCCGTTGCGGATGCCCCCGGTGCCGTGCTCGGTGCCGACGACGTGGTCGTGGTAGTGCCAGTAGCCCGCACTGCCCGGCCGCCAGGTGCCGTCCTCGCGGCGTCCCGGTTTGTGGGTGCGCCAGGTGTAGGTGCGGGTGCCGCCGGGCTCCACGTCGCTCTTGTTCATCGCGGTGCCGTCGCTGGAGATCTCGTAGTCCAGGCCGTGGACGTGCAGACTGGCCCGCACGTCCATGGTGTTGGTGAACTCGATGTGCACCGTGTCGCCCTCGTTCAGCTCGATCAGCGGGCCCGGCACGGTCGCCTTGCCCTTCTCGAAGCCGTAGCCCATCTGGCCGTCCGCCAGCTTCTCGGCGTACATCTTGAGGTGTCTCACCTCGCCCCCGGCCGGTGCCGTCGGCGCGGTGACCTCCTTGGCCGCCGGGGCGGCGCCCGCGACCTCCGGAGCGATGGACAACGATGTCGCGGCGACCGCGCCGCCCAGCAGTACCCGTCGGTTGAAGCCTCGCCTGTCCATGCCGAACTCCCCACGCCGATACGGAATGTGCGCAGACCCAGGACCTGATTGGCTGTGATGAGCCTGTGGGACCGTACCGGTTGCCGCCGCGTTTATCCACACTCAGGACAAAGTTCGTTCGATTGCGGTCATACCTATTGGCGTACCGCGCAAAGAGGTCTAGCTTCCTTGGCGCTGCTGCCGTGACCGAGGAGGTGCCCATGCCCTTAAGAGGGTTGAGCGCGAGAAGAAGAGGCTGGGCGGCGTGCGCCACCGCCGCTTTCGTCGCCGCGGGACTGCTGGCCGGCCCTGCCGCCAGCGCACGTCCGGCTCCGGACCCATCCCTGACAACGATGTCGATCAAGTCGCCGCCCGGCGGCGCCAATGTACGGGTGCTGATCTTCTACGGTTCCGCCGCGGCCGGGGACGAGTCCCCGGTGGTGAACGCCGGCATCGCGGCCATCGAGCGGATCGGCCTCTCCGGACCTGCCAAGGAGCAGTTCACGGTCGAGGCCACGGACAACGCCAACGTCTTCACCAACGAGAAGAAGCTCGGCCGCTTCAACGCGGTCGTGTTCCTGACCGGCGGCGGCGACGTCCTGACGCCCGCCCAGGAGGCGGGCCTGGAGGCGTACATGGAGGCCGGCGGCGGGTTCGTCGGCATCCACGACGCGGCCCGTGCGGAGCCGTACTCGGACTGGTTCACCGGTCTGGTCGGCGCCCGGCCTGCCGCGGGCAGTCCCACCAAGGTCCAGCGGGCCACGGTGGAGGTCGGTGACCGGCGGCATCCGGCCACCAAGGACCTGCCGCTGGAGTGGAAGCGCCCCGACGAGTGGCTGAACTGGCAGAAGAACCCGTCCGGCGAGGTCCACACCGTGGCCCGGGTGCGCGAGTCGACCTACGCGCCAGGGACGAGCGCCAACGGGGCCGACCACCCGGTCAGCTGGTGCCGGGACTACGACGGCGGCCGGTCGTTCTACACCGGCATGGGCGGCACGGTGTCGTCGTACGACGAGACCGACTTCCGCACCCATCTGCGCGGCGCCCTGCTGTGGACGACCCGGCTCTCCCAGGCCGACTGCAAGGCGACCATCAACGCCAACTACAAGGCCGAGCGGCTCACCGACCCCAACCAGCCAGGCCAGAACGACCAGATCGGCGAGCCGCACGGCCTGGTCACCGCCCCCGACGGCCGCGTCTTCTACATCGGCCGCGGCGGCACGGACTCCTCCCACCCCGTGGTGACCGACTGGAACGACCCGGACGTCGGCAAGGGCACGGGCGAGATCCACGTCTGGGACCCGAAGACCGACAAGGTCACCCTCGCGGGCGCGCTCACCGTCTTCGGCAACAAGGGCGGCGGCGATGAGCTGACCAAGGTCGAGGAGGGCCTGCTCGGCATCGAGCTGGACCCGAAGTTCGAGGAGAACGGGTGGGTGTACCTGCACTACACCCCGCACTCCCAGATCAACCGGGACACCCACATGGCCGAGCGCCGGGTCTCCCGCTTCACCCTCGACCGGGCGACCGACAAGCTGGACATGGGCAGCGAGAAGGTGCTGCTCAAGTGGCCGGTGCAGATCCACAGCTGCTGCCACGCGGGCGGCGGGATGGCCTGGGACTCCAAGGGGAACCTGTACATCGCCACCGGTGACAACAACTCCAGTGGCTTCAGCGACGGTTACTCCGGCAACAACCCGGAGCCCAACTTCAAGGGCGTGTCCTTCGCCGACGCGCGCCGCACCGCCGGCAACACCAACAACCTCAACGGCAAGATCCTGCGCATCCACCCGGAGCCGGACGGGACGTACACGCTCCCCGAGGGCAATCTCTTCACCGGCAAGGAGACCGCCGAGGGCGGCGGCAAGACGCGCGGGGAGATCTACGTGATGGGGGTGCGCAACCCGGCGCGCATCTCCGTCGACAAGAAGACCGACACCCTGTACGCCGGCTGGGTCGGCCCGGACGCCGGTGCTCCGTCGCCGACGTGGGGTCCTGCCAAGTACGACACGTTCGCCACCATCACCAAGGCGAGCAACCGGGGCTGGCCGTACTGCATGGGCAACAAGCAGCCGTACCGGGACCGGAACCTGCCGGACCCGTCCAAGCCGCTGGGCTGGTACGACTGCGACCACCCGAAGAACGAGTCGCCGAACAACGACGGCCTGGTCAACCTGCCGCCGGTGACCGGCAACAACATCTGGTACTCGCCCCAGGGCGGCGGCCCCGACTTCCCGCGCGACGAGAACGGGGTCCCGTCGTACGAGCAGGACGAGGCCGTCTACCGGCTGCCCTGGCTCAAGGGCGGCGGCCAGGCCGCGATGAACGGCCCGGTCTACCGCTACGACGCGGACAGCACCAGTGACACCAAGTGGCCCGCGTACTGGGACGGCAAGTGGTTCGTCGGTGACTTCTACGACGCCGACCAGCCGCGCAACGCGGTGCTGATGGACCCGAAGACGCAGGGCGACGGCGGTCTGCCGGTGCACTCGGAGTCCCTGAAGAAGATCGTGCCGGTCGGCAACGACGGCATCAAGAACCTGATGGGCTGGAAGTTCGGCCCGGACGGCGCGCTGTACGTCCTCGACTACGGGCGCGGCTTCTTCACCTCGGACTCCAAGTCGGCCCTGTGGCGGGTCACCTACGAGGGCGGCGGCCCGACGCCGGCCGCCGACCAGCTGGCGAGGGGGACCGAGTGATACGCCAACGAAGAATGTGGGCCGCGCTGCTGGCCGGCCTGCTGATGGTGCTCGGGCTGCAGGCGACGTCCGCCTCCGGGCAGCCCGCGGCGGCGCCCGCCGCGGCCGCCGCCGACCAGGTGCTGACCTGGACCGCGGGCGACGACATCACCAAGTACACGTCGGCGCCCGAGACGGCGGTGGCCGGACCGGCCACGATCGTCTTCGAGAACAGTGAGGCGACCGGCAACACCACCGGCATGCCGCACACGCTGACGTTCGTGACCAGCGACCCCGAGTACAACCAGGACGTGCAGCTCAACATCCTGGCCAACCCCTTCGACGACCAGGGCGGCAAGCACACCGCCGAGGTCACCCTCACCCCCGGCAAGTACCTCTACCACTGCACGATCCCCGGCCACGGGGAGATGAAGGGCGTGCTCGTGGTGACCGAGGGCGGCGGTGGCGAGGACACCACGGCTCCCGCGACGTCGGCGGAGGTGGGCGGCACGCAGAACGCGGACGGCGCCTACGTCGGCTCCGCGACCGTGACGCTCGCCGCCACCGACGAGGGCGGCTCCGGCGTCGAGCGGATCGAGTACGCCCTCGGTGCCGACGGTGCCTGGCAGCCGTACACCACGCCGGTCGTCGTCGACCAGGTCGGCGAGCACACGGTGCGCTACCGGGCCTTCGACAAGGCGGGCAACGCGGCCGAGGAGAAGAGCGTCACGTTCGCCGTGGCCGCGCCGGACACCGACGACACGACCGCGCCGGAGACCTCGGCGACGGTCAGCGGTGAGAAGAACGCGGACGGTGCCTACATCGACATGGCGACGGTGACCGTCACCGCCTCCGACACCGGTTCCGGCGTCAACACCATCGAGTACGCGGTCGGCGACGGCGCCTGGACGGCGTACACGGCGCCGGTCATGGTGCACGAGGTCGGCGAGCACACCGTGCGCTACCGGGCCACCGACAAGGCGGGCAACGTCGCCGCGGAGAAGAGCGTCGCCTTCACCGTGGCCGCCGCTCCCCCGCAGGACACCACCCCGCCGGTGACCGGCGCGACCGTGGACGGCACCAAGAACTCCGACGGCGCCTACGTCGGCAGCGCGAAGGTGACCGTGAACGCCACGGACGAGGGCGGTTCCGGGGTCGCCGGGGTGGAGTACTCGCTGGACGCCGGGCCCTACCTGGCGTACACCGACCCGGTGGTGGTGGACCGGGTGGGCCGGCACACCGTGGCGTACCGGGCGAGCGACAAGGCCGGCAACACCTCCGAGCCGCTGACCGTGAGCTTCTCGGTGGTGGCCGGCGGAGTGCCGGCGCCGCCCTGCCCGGAGTACGACGAGCGCCTCACGGTGATCGTCGGCACGGTGGACTCCGGGGTGCCGAACCGGGTCACCAACAACCGGTGCCGGATCAACGAGATGATCGAGGACGAGAAGGAGTGGACGTCCCAGGCGCTGTTCCTCAAGCACGTCCGTGAGGTCATGGACGGCCTCCTGGACGAGGGCGTCGTCGACAAGCGGGAGTACCGGGCGATCAACAAGGCGGCCAAGCAGTCGAAGATCGGGCTGCCCGGCCAGACCGAGGGCTACCGCGCGATCCTCGACGGCAGCCAGGAGTCCTTCGCCAAGTGGGAGCAGGTGGGCGGCGGTTCGTTCGGGCTGAACGCGGACGGCTCGATCACCTCCAGCACCAGCACGCCCGGCATGGGCATGCTGTGGTTCCCCGAGCGCAAGTACGGCGACTTCTCGCTGAAGCTCCAGTGGCGGGACGACGCGCCGGGCACGGCGAACACCAACGGCGGCGTCTTCGTGCGCTTCCCGCAGGTGCACGACCACCCGGAGGAGTCCCGGCCGGAGTGGGTCGCCATCAAGTACGGGCACGAGGTGCAGGTGTTCGACAGCCCGACCGGCGACATGTACAAGACGGGCTCGGTCTACGGATTCGACCGGGTCGGCCTGGCCGGCGCGGGCGTGACGGAGAAGGGCACCTGGAACGACTACGAGATCCGGGTGGTGGACCAGCACTACTCGGTCTACCGCAACGGCGTGCTGATCAACGAGTTCGACAATTTCGGCGGCCAGACCTTCTACCCCGAGCGCTCGGACGACCCGGGCACCGACGGGCGGCGGTTCGCCTCCGGCTACATCGGACTGCAGGTGCACAGCACCTCGGACGTGGTCTCCTACCGCGACGTCCGGATCAAGGACCTGTAGGAACCCGGTGATCGGGGCTCAGTCCGGGCCGGGAGCCTTCTTCCTGGCCCGGCTGGGCTGGACCCGGCTCGGCTCGCCCGGCATCTTCGGATACTCGGGCGGGTACGGCAGATCACCGAGCCCGTGGTCGTGCTCGTCCTTCGTCGCCAGCTCCAGCAGCGCGTCGAGGGCGTACCTCGTGTCGTCCATGCCCGCGTGCACGTCGCCGAGTTCGGCGAAGCGCGCGGGCATGGTCGTGATGTCGAAGTCCCGCGGGTGCGCGACGCCCACCTCGTCCCAGGTCAGCGGCGCGGAGACCGGGGCACCCGGACGGGGCCGCACGGAGTAGGCGGAGGCGATGGTGCGGTCGCGGGCGGTCTGGTTGTAGTCGATGAAGATGCGCTCGCCGCGCTCCTCCTTCCACCACTTGATGGTGACCCGCTCGGGCATCCGCCGTTCCATCTCGCGGCCGACGGCGATCGCGGCGCGCCGCACCTGGGTGAAGGTCCAGCGCGGTTCGATCGGCACGAAGACGTGGATGCCGCGTCCGCCGGAGGTCTTGGGCCAGCCGCGCAGCCCGCCGAACTCCTCCAGCACGGCGCGCAGTTCGTGGGCGGCGCGGGCGGCGTCGTCGTAGTCGGTGCCGGGCTGCGGATCGAGGTCGATGCGCAGTTCGTCGGGGTGGTCCACGTCGTCGCGGCGCACCGGCCAGGGGTGGAAGGTGAGGGTGCCGTACTGGGCGGCCCACAGGACGGCCGCCTCCTCGGTGGGGCACATCTCGTCGGCGCTGCGTCCGCTGGGGAAGGTGATGTGCGCGGTCGGGATCCAGTCGGGCATGCCCTTGGGCGCGCGCTTCTGGTAGAACCACTCGCCGGTGATGCCGTCGGGGTAGCGCTGCAGGGTGGTGGGCCGCTCGCGCAGGGCGCGCAGGATGCCGGGGGCGACGGCCTGGTAGTACCGGGCCACGTCGAGCTTGGTGTAGCCGTCCTCCGGGAAGAAGACCTTCCCCGGGCTGGACAGCCGCACGGTCCGGCCGCCCGCCTCCAGTTCCACCGCTTCCGCCATGCGAGCCACGGTAGGCGCAGCACGGGAGCTTCGCATATCAGGCGTCCGGGGGCGCGGGCGTACAGAATCGGACCATGGACCTCCCCGTCATGCCGCCCGTGAAGCCGATGCTCGCCAAGTCCGTGGCGAAGATCCCGCCGGGGATGCACTACGAGGCGAAGTGGGACGGCTTTCGCGCGATCGTGTTCCGCGACGGCGATGAGGTGGAGCTGGGCAGCCGCACCGGCAAGCCGTTGACCAGGTACTTCCCGGAGCTGGTGACGGCGGTGCGGGAGCGGTTGCCCGAGCGGTGCGTGGTGGACGGGGAGATCGTGATCGCTCGGGACGGGCATCTCGACTTCGACGCACTGACCGAGCGGATCCATCCGGCCGACTCCCGGGTGCGGACGCTGGCGGAGCGCACCCCGGCCTCGCTGGTCGCCTTCGACCTGCTGGCCCTGGACGACGAGTCGCTGCTCGACGTGGGGCTGGCCGACCGGCGGGCGCTGCTGGTGCGGGCGCTGTCGGGGGTGACGCCGCCGGTGCACGTGGCGCCGGCGACGGACGACATCGAGGTGGCCCGGCGGTGGTTCGAGCAGTACGAGGGGGCGGGGCTCGACGGTGTCGTCGCCAAGCCGCTCGACCTTCGGTACCGGCAGGACGAGCGGGCCATGTTCAAGATCAAGCACGAGCGGACGGCCGACGTGGTCGTCGCCGGGTACCGCTTCCACAAGACCGGCCCGGTGGTCGGCTCACTGCTGCTCGGGCTGTACGACGACCGGGGGGTGCTCCAGCACGTGGGGGTGTCGGCCGCCTTCACCATGAAGCGCCGGGCGGAGCTGGTGGACGAGCTGGAGCCGCTGCGCATGGACGACTCCGCCGGGCATCCGTGGGCCGCGTGGGCGGAGGAAGCCGCGCACGAGTCGGCGCGGCTGCCGGGCGCTCCCAGCCGCTGGTCGGGCAAGAAGGACCTGTCCTGGGTGCCGCTGCGCCCCGAGCGGGTGGTCGAGGTGGCGTACGACCACATGGAGAACGGGGCGCGCTTCCGGCACACGGCCCGCTTCCGTCGCTGGCGCCCGGACCGGACCCCGGAGAGCTGCACGTACGCGCAGCTGGAGGAGCCGGTCCGCTACGACCTGGCGGAGATCCTCGGCGGGCCCTGACCCGCCGCCGCCCGGGCGCCTACGGCTTCATCAGCACCTTGACCGCGCCGTCCTGCTTCTTCTGGAACATCTCGTAGGCGTGCGGCGCGTCCGCCAGCGGCACCCGGTGGGTGGCGAAGCCGTCGACGCCGAGCGGGTCCTGGTCGGTCAGGTACGGGACGATCTCGTCGCTCCAGCGGCGCACGTTGGCCTGGCCCATCCGCAGCTGCACCTGCTTGTCGAACAGGGTGAGCATCGGCATCGGGTCGGCCATGCCGCCGTACACGCCGGACAGCGAGATGGTGCCGCCGCGGCGCACCAGGTCGATCGCGGTGTAGAGCGCGGCCATCCGGTCGACGCTGAACCGCTCCGCCAGGGGGCTGCCGATGGCCCGCGGCATCACCGCGGCGGTCTGCTGCACCAGCTTCGCCACGGCGCCGCCGTGCGCCTCGGTGCCGACCGCGTCGATCACCGCGTCGGGACCGCGGCCGTCCGTCCGGTCCTGGATCGCGGCGACGAGTTCCTTCTCGTTGTCGAAGGACCGCAGGTCGTAGGTCTCCACGCCGCGTGCGCGGGCCCGCTCCAGCCGCTCGGGCACCAGGTCCACGCCGAAGACCTGCTCGACTCCCTTGAGCCGGGCGATCCGGCAGGCCATGTCGCCGATCGGACCGAGGCCGAGCACGGCGACGCTGCCGCCCTGCGGGACGGACGCGTACTCCACCGCCTGCCAGGCGGTGGGCAGGACGTCGGAGAGGTAGACGAAGCGGTCGTCGGCCGGGCCCTCGGGCACCTTGATCGGGCCGTACTGGGCCTGCGGCACGCGCAGGTACTCGGCCTGGCCGCCGGGCACCGCGCCGTACAGCCGGGTGTAGCCGAACAGCGGGGCGCCCATGCCCTCACCGGTGACCTGGGTGGTCTCGCACTGGGTCGGCAACCCGGTGTCGCACATGTAGCAGTGCCCGCACGCGATCTGGAACGGCACCACGACCCGATCGCCCGGCTTCAGGTTCGTCACCTCGGAACCGACCTCCTCCACGATGCCCATGGGCTCGTGGCCGAGGATGTCGCCCGGCGTCATGAACGGCGTGAGCACTTCGTAGAGGTGCAGGTCGGAGCCGCACAGCCCGGAGGACGTGACGCGGATGACGGCGTCCGTCGGCTCCTGGATCCTCGGGTCGGGCACCTCCTCCACCCGGACGTCCCGCTTGCCCTGCCATGTCACTGCCTTCATCGCCCCGCGCTCCCTCCGTCGCCGTGCGCGTCGGTTCTGCGTGGCGGCCGGGTACCCCGGGGCTCCCGTCGCCGAACCCGGCGGCCTTTTCGGCCGAACAGCGGATTATCTGCCTCGTTCCGTGTGCCGTATCGGATTCAGTCAGGTATGGCACTAAATGCTTCAAGAAGCGCACAATCAATGACACGGGATGGGTGGACGGATGGTCGGGATGCGACGAGGGACGCGCAGGAGCCGGTACGCCGCCCTGCTGACGGCGGCGGTGGCGGTCTCGCTGGCCGCGGCGGGCTGCACGACGGGGCCCGGCGCGAAGGAGGACGCCCGGGCGCCGGAACCGGCGCGCTCGCACAGCGCGGCCCCCGCCTCCGGCCCGGTGCTCGCCGTCAAGGTCGACAACGTGCGCGCGGCCCGCCCGCAGACCGGCCTGGAGGCCGCGGACGTCGTCTACGCCGAGCCGGTGGAGGCCGGACTGAGCCGGCTGATGGCGATCTACGCCACCGAGCTGCCCGCGTCGGTGGGGCCGGTGCGCAGCGCCCGCGAGTCCGACCTGGAGCTGCTCGGCCAGTTCGACCGGCCGGTGCTGGCGTTCTCCGGCGCGCAGTCCAAGCTGCTGCCGCTCATCGACGAGGCGCCGCTGCGCGCGGAGCCGCCGGGCGAGGACTCCGACGCCTATGTCCGCGCCGCGGACCGGCAGGCCCCGCACAACCTCTACCTGCACCCGGGCGAGCTGCTGGACAAGCCCTCGGGAGCCGCCGCCCTCACCACCGGCTTCACCTACGGCAAGGCCCCGGCGGGCGGCCGGGCCCAGTCCTCGCACACGGTGCGCTACCCCGCGGCGAGCTTCACCTTCACCTGGTCCGGGAGCCGGGAGGCGTGGCTGGTCTCCCTGGACGGCTCCCCGGCCCGCACGGCGGACGGCGGGCGGCTGGCCCCGGCCACGGTCGTCGTGCAGCACGTGAAGGTGCGGGAGTCCGACTTCCGCGACTTCCGGGGCAGCAATTCGCCGTACGTCGAGTCGGTGGGCTCCGGGCGGGCCGAGGTGCTGCGCGACGGGCGCGCCTACGAGGCCACCTGGAAACGGGGGGCGGCCGCGGACGGCACCACCTTCACCACCGGGGACGGAAAGCCGCTGAACTTCGCCGAGGGCCAGGTGTGGGTGGTCTTCGCCGGGCGCTCCTGACCGGGAGGTCCCCGGTCAGCCCGCCGCCGCCGTCGGCTCGGCCGGGTTGCGGAGCCCTTCCGCGGCGTCCGCGACCCGGCGGATCAGGTCGATGAAGACCGCCTGCTCGTCGGCGGCGAGCGGGGCCAGGAACACCTGGTTCATCCGGGCGATGCGCACGCCCAGCCTGCGGTGGACGCGCAGCCCCTCGTCGGTGAGCCGGAGCAGGGACCGGCGGCCGTCCTGCGGGTCCCGGACCTTGTCGAGCAGCCCGCGGCGGCCGAGCCGGCTGACCACCTCCGCGATGGTGGACCGGTCCAGGCCCACCCTCTCCCCCACGGTCCGCTGGTCCAGGCCCGGCTCGGCGACCAGGGCGTTGAGGACGGCGTACTGCGGCGAGGTGGTCTCCTCCGAGACCATCGTGTTCCACAGCAGGTAGTGCGCCTGCTGCAGCCGCCGGGCCAGGTGGCCGGGGTGGGTGGCCAGATCGACCGCTGCCATGCGCGCACTCCCCTGGGTGACTTTCATCGGTGCACTGACGATACACGGCACCGAGTGCGGACGCTCCAGAACGCCGCATAGGGCCTACCTCGCATTTTGTAGGTCTTGACGCCCCGGCCGTCCGGTGGCAGCGTGTGGGAAACCTCGCTTGAATACTCAGTGCCCTGACTATCTGGTCCCCGGGGCGCGCGGAAGAGATGGGGCTTCTCGGATGGACAAGGTGGTGGCCACGGCCGGTGCGGCGGTGGCCGACGTGCCCGACGGCGCGTCGCTCGCGGTGGGCGGTTTCGGGCTGAGCGGTGTGCCGAACGTGCTGATCCAGGCGCTGTACGAGCGCGGGACCGGCGGGCTGTCGGTGGTCTCCAACAACTGCGGGGCGATGGACTCCGGGCTGGCCGTCCTGCTGGCCGCCGGGCGCATCGCCCGGGTGACCGGGTCCTACATCGGCGCGAACAAGGAGTTCGCCCGCCAGTACCTCGGCGGGGAGCTGGAGGTGGAGATGATCCCCCAGGGCACCCTGGCCGAGCGGCTGCGGGCCGGCGGCGCGGGCATCCCCGCCTTCTACACCCCGGCCGGGGTCGGCACCCAGGTCGCCGACGGCGGGCTGCCGTGGCGGTACGACGGGTCCGGCGGCGTCGCGCTGGCCTCGCCGCCGAAGGAGGTCCGCGAGTTCGACGGGACCCAGTACGTCCTGGAGCGCGGCATCCGCACGGACTTCGCGCTGGTCCGCGCGGCCAAGGGCGACCGGCACGGCAACCTGGTCTTCGCGAAGTCCTCCCGCAACTTCAACCCGCTGGCCGCGATGGCCGGCCGGGTGACGATCGCCGAGGTGGAGGAGCTGGTCGAGCCGGGCGGCATCGACCCGGACGCGGTGCACCTGCCGGGGATCTTCGTCCAGCGGGTGGTGGCGCTCACCCCCGAGCAGGCCGCCGACAAGAAGATCGAGAAGCGGACGGTGACTTCCTGATGGCCTGGACGCGTGAAGAGATGGCCGCCCGGGCCGCGCTGGAGCTGA
Source organism: Streptomyces hyderabadensis (assembly GCF_020404845.1). Taxonomy (GTDB): domain Bacteria; phylum Actinomycetota; class Actinomycetes; order Streptomycetales; family Streptomycetaceae; genus Streptomyces; species Streptomyces hyderabadensis. Next base: position 162,722 of record NZ_JAIOJZ010000008.1, read on the forward strand.
CGGACGGCCAGTACGTCAACCTCGGCATCGGCCTGCCCACCCTGATCCCGAACTACCTCCCCGAGGGCGTCGAGGTCACCCTGGAGTCGGAGAACGGCATCTTGGGCACCGGCCGGTACCCCACCGAGGCCGAGGTGGACCCCGACCTGATCAACGCGGGCAAGGAGACGGTCACCGTCCGCCCCGGTGCCGCCTTCTTCGACTCGGCCCTGTCCTTCGGCATGATCCGGGGCGGGCACATCGACGTGGCGGTGCTCGGCGCGATGCAGGTCTCCGCCGCCGGTGACCTGGCCAACTGGGCCATCCCCGGGAAGATGATCACCGGGATCGGCGGCGCGATGGACCTGGTGCACGGGGCCCGCACGGTCATCGTGGTGATGACCCACACCGCCAAGGACGGCTCCCCCAAGATCCTTCAGGAGTGCGCCCTGCCGCTCACCGGCAAGGCCTGCGTCAACCGCGTCATCACCGACCTGGGCGTCCTCGACGTCACCGCCGACGGCCTGGTCCTGGTGGAGACCGCCCCCGGCGTCGACGTCGACGAGGTCGTCGCCAAGACCGATGCCAAGCTCGCCGTCGCGGAGGGACTGAAGTGAGGGACGTCTACATCGTCGACGCGGTGCGCACCCCGTTCGGCAGGTACAACGGAGGTCTGGCGGGCGTGCGCCCGGACGACCTCGCCGCGCACGCGATCCGGGAACTCCTCGGCCGCACCCCTGACCTGGACCCGTCCCGGATCGACGACGTGTACTTCGGGAACGCCAACGGCGCCGGCGAGGAGAACCGCAACGTCGCCCGCATGGCCGCCCTCCTGGCCGGCCTGCCCACCACCGTCCCCGGCGTCACGGTGAACCGGCTGTGCGCCTCCGGCCTCGAAGCGGTGATCCAGGCCGCGCGCGCCATCGCGGTCGGCGACGCCTCGGTCGCGCTCGCGGGCGGCGTGGAGTCGATGACCCGGGCGCCGTACGTGCTGCCCAAGCCGGACCGGCCCTTCCCGGCCGGACACACCGAGATGTACTCGACCACCCTGGGCTGGCGCATGGTCAACCCGGCGATGGACCCGCAGTGGACCATCCCGCTCGGCGAGTCGGCGGAGCTGATCGCCGACAAGCACAAGATCACCCGCGAGCAGCAGGACGAGTACGCCCTCGGCTCGCACCGGAAGGCGGCCCGCGCCCAGGCCGACGGCCTCTTCGAGACCGAGCTGGCCCCCGTCCCCGTGCCGCGCCGCAAGGGCGACCCGGTGGACTTCGCCGCCGACGAGTGCGTACGCGCGGACGCCTCCCTGGAGGCGATGGCGAAGCTCAGGCCGTCGTTCCGGAAGACCGACGGGACGGTGACCGCCGGGAACGCCTCCCCGCTCAACGACGGTGCCGCCGCGCTGCTCCTGGTCGACGAGGAGGGTCTCAAGGCCACCGGGCGCGAGCCGCTCGCCCGGGTCTCGGCCACCGGGATCTCGGCCACCGACCCGCAGTACTTCGGCCTCGCCCCCGTCCAGGCGGTGAACCGCGCACTCGCCCGGGCCGGACGGACCTTCGCCGACCTCGACGTGCTCGAACTCAACGAGGCCTTCGCCGCCCAGGTGCTGGGCTGCGTCGCCGAGTGGCCCGAGTTCGACCCCGCGGTGCTCAACCCGCAGGGCGGCGCCATCGCCCTCGGCCACCCGCTCGGCGCCTCCGGCGCCCGCCTCGCCGGCACCGTCGCCCACCAGCTCGCCCGCAAGGGGAGCGGCACCGGCATCGCCACCCTCTGCATCGGCGTCGGCCAGGGCCTCGCGCTGGTCCTCGACCGCTAGTCACCCCAGGGACTCACCCATGACTCTCACCCAGCACGACATCGACGCGGAGATCGCGGCCGAGCACGCCGCCTACGAGAAGCGGGTCGCCGACGGCGCGCCCGTCGAACACCACCCGCGCCGCGACTACGCCCCGTACCGCTCCTCGGTGCTGCGCCACCCGAAGCAGCCGCCGATCGCCATCGACGTCACCAAGGACCCGGAGCTGGTGGAGCTGTCCTCGCCCGCCTTCGGGGAACGGGACATCACCGAGATCGACAACGACCTGACCCGGCAGCACACCGGGGAGCCGGTCGGCGAGCGCATCACCGTCTCCGGCCGCCTCCTCGACCGGAACGGCAGGCCGGTGCGCGGGCAGCTCGTGGAGATCTGGCAGGCCAACTCGGCCGGGCGGTACGCGCACCAGCGCGAGCAGCACGACGCGCCGCTGGACCCGAACTTCACCGGGGTGGGCCGCACCCTTTCCGACGACGACGGCTTCTACCGCTTCACGACCGTGCAGCCCGGCCCCTACCCGTGGCGCAACCACGTCAACGCCTGGCGTCCGGCGCACATCCACTTCTCCGTGTTCGGCTCGGCCTTCACCCAGCGCCTGGTCACGCAGATGTACTTCCCGAACGACCCGCTGTTCCCGTACGACCCGATCCTGCAGTCGGTGACGGACGACGCCGCCCGTCAGCGGCTGATCGCGACCTACGACCACAGCCTGTCCGTACCGGAGTTCTCCCTCGGCTACCACTGGGACATCGTGCTCGACGGCCCGAACGCCACCTGGATCGAAGAAGGACGCTGACCCGCCATGACGAAGATCGACACCAGCAGCCCGGAGCAGGTGCTGCCCACGCCGTCGCACACGGTCGGCCCCTTCTACGGGTACGCGCTGCCCTTCCGCGGCGGCGAGGACATCGCGCCCGCCGGGCATCCCGACACACTCACCGTGCACGGGTACGTGTACGACGGCGAGGGCAACCCGCTGCCGGACGCCCTGGTGGAGGTGTGGGGGCCCGACCCCGAGGGCAACGTGCCGACCGCCGACGGCTCGATGCGGCGCGATCCGGCCTCCGGCGGTTTCCTCGGCCGCAACGGCGTGGAGTTCACCGGCTTCGGTCGCATCCAGACCGACGCGAACGGCCACTGGTACGCCCGGACGCTGCGGCCGGGGGCACGCGGGCGGAGCGCGCCGTACCTGAGCGTGTGCGTGTTCGCGCGCGGGCTGCTCGTGCACCTGTTCACCCGGATCTACCTGCCGGGCGACGAGACGGCGCTCGCCGCCGACCCGCTGCTGGCCCGGGTGCCGGCCGGGCGCCGCGACACGCTGATCGCGGCGGACGAGGGCCACGGGACGTACCGTTTCGACATCCGCCTTCAGGGCGAGGGCGAGACGGTCTTCCTGGAGTTCCAGTGACATCACCTGCCGATCCCGCCGACACCGGCACCTGCGCCGACACGAGCCTGCTCGCCCCCGGGTGGGCGGGCTCGCCCGCCGCCGCCGCGACCGGCGACCGCGCCTATCTGCGGGCGCTGCTCGACGCGGAGGCGGCACTGACGCGGGCCCAGGCCGCGCTGGGGCTCGCCCCGGCCGAGGCGGCGGACGCGGTCGGCGCGGCCGCGGCGGACCCCGATGCCTTCGACGCGCGGTCGGTGGCCGAGCGCGCCCGGGGCGGCGGGAACCCGGTCATCCCCCTGGTGGCCGACCTGACACGGGCGGTGGGCGAGCCGTACGCCCCCTATGTGCACCGGGGCGCGACCAGCCAGGACATCCTGGACACGGCGGCGATGCTGGTCGCCGCCCGGACCCTCGACCTGCTGCTGCCGGATCTGGCCCGCACCGAGCGGGCGCTGGCCGGACTGGCCGCCGAGCACCGGGACACACCGATGCCGGGCCGGACCCTCACCCAGCACGCCGTGCCGACGGCCTTCGGGCTCAAGGCGGCCGGATGGCGCTCGCTGGTGCTGGACGCACGGGACAGGATCACGGCGGTGCGGGACGCGCTGCCCGTCCAGCTCGGCGGCGCGGCGGGCACCCTGGCCGCCTTCGAGGCGTACGGCGCGACGGACCCGGTCGGGCTCGTGGCGGAGTACGCGCGTGAACTGGGCCTGCGCGCCCCGCTGTTGCCCTGGCACGCGCTGCGCACTCCGGTCGCGGACCTGGCCGGCGCCCTGGCCTTCGCCGCCGGGGCGCTCGGGAAGATCGCCGTGGACGTGCTGACGCTGGCCCGCACCGAGATCGGCGAGGTCGCCGAGGGCAGCGGGGGCGGCTCGTCGGCGATGCCGCACAAGGCCAACCCGGTGCGGTCCACGCTGATCGCGGCGGCCGCCCGGCGCGCCCCGCAGCTCGCCGCCACGCTGTACGGCTCGCTGGCCGCCGAGGACGAGCGTCCCGCCGGTGCCTGGCACGCCGAGTGGGAGCCGCTGCGGGACCTGCTGCGGCTGACCGGCGGTGCCGCCCGGGACGCCGCGGAGCTGGCCGAGGGGCTGCGGGTGCGCCCGGACGTGATGCGGGCGCACCTCGGGCTCACCCACGGGCTGATCGTCTCGGAGCGGCTCTCGGCCGAACTGGCGCCGGTGCTCGGGCGGGCCCGCGCCAAGGAACTGCTCACCGAACTGGCGGCGCGCGCCTACGCCGAGGACCGGAGCCTGGGCGAACTGCTCGCCGGGGTACCGGAGTTGCGGGACCTCGACCTGGCCGGCCTCACCGACCCCGCCCGCTATCCGGGCGCCGCTGCCGCCCTCACCGACCGTGCTCTGGAGCGACGTTGACGACCCTGCTCAACCACCTGTCCGAAGGCCCCGAGTCCGCTCCCCCGCTGCTGCTCGGCCCCTCGCTGGGCACCTCGTACGCGCTGTGGGACGCGGTGGCGCCCGAGCTGTCCATCGGGCACCGGGTGATCCGCTGGGACCTGCCGGGGCACGGGGGCTCGCCGGCCGGCCTGATCGGGCCCGGCGCCACCGTCGGGGACCTGGCCGATCTGGTGCTCGCGCTCGCCGACTCGCTCGGGGTGGAGCGGTTCGCCCACGCCGGGGTGTCCCTGGGCGGCGCGGTGGGCCTGCATCTGGCCGTGCACCACCCGGAGCGGGTGTCGTCGCTGGCGGTGGTCTGCTCGTCGGCGCACTTCAACGGCGCCAAGGCATGGCGGGAACGGGCCGCGCAGGTGCGCGAGGAGGGCCTGGACCGGCTGGCGCAGAGCGCGGACGCGCGGTGGTTCACCCCGGGGTTCACCGTGCCGCGGCTGGTCCGGGACCACCGAGAGGCCGACCCTGGCGCGTACGCGGCCTGCTGCGACGCGCTGGCCGCCTTCGACCTGCGGGACCGGCTCGGGGAGATCTCCGCGCCGACGCTGCTGATCGCGGGGCGCGAGGACCCGGCCACGCCGCCCGCGCACCTGCGGGAGATCGCCGACGCGGTGCCGGGAGCGACGCTGACCGAACTCCCGGGCGCCTCGCACCTGGCGCCGGCCGAACGCCCCGAGGCGGTGCTGACCGCGCTGCGGGCGCACCTCGACGGCGGGGCCCGGCGGGGCATGGCGGTGCGGCGCGAGGTGCTGGGCGACGCGCACGTGGACCGGGCGCAGGGGCGGCAGACGCCGTTCACCGCCCGCTTCCAGGACTTCATCTCGCGCTACGCGTGGGGCGAGATCTGGACCGACGAGACGCTCTCGCGCCGGGAGCGCAGCATGATCACGCTGACGGCCCTGGTCGCACACGGCCACTACGAGGAGCTGGCCATGCATGTGCGGGCGGCGCGGCGCAACGGGCTGAGCGCGGACGAGATCGGCGCGGTGCTGCTCCAGACGGCGGTGTACTGCGGGGTGCCGGCGGCGAACTCGGCGTTCGCGACGGCCCAGCGGGTGCTGGCCGAGGAGGCGGACGGCGCCGCGGAGTGACACCCCGCGGCGGCTCCTGACGGGGCCTCAGCCCGCGTGCCCCGCCGCCAGGGCCTCGCGGGCGCGGGCCGCGAGGCCGTCGGCGCCGCAGGACTCGGCCAGCGCCAGGCCCCGGTCCAGCTCGGCCGCCGAGCGGGCCGCGATGCCGTACTCCACGCGGGCCGCGGCGTGCTCGTACTGGCAGGGCGAGGCCTCCAGGTAGGTGACGGCCTGGGCGGCGAGCCGGACCGCGCGCTGGCCGGTCTCCAGCGCGGCGGCGCAGCGCAGGGCCTCCCCTATCGCCGTGTCGGTGCCGAAGCGCTCGGCCTGGCGGCGGGCGTCGGTGGCCAGTTGGGCGGCGCGGCCGGGATCCTCGCCGGCCAGCGCCCGGGCCAGTTCGGTCGCCCAGGGGACGACCACCGGGTTGTGCCGGCCGCGCGCGGCGGCGGCCTTCTCTGCGGCCTCCAGTTCGTTGATGCCCTCCTTGGTGCGGCCGGTGGCGAGCAGCAGCCGCCCGCGCACCGGGCGGGGGTCGGGCAGCACGATCGTCGACGGGTACGGCGGTGCGAAGCCGTACTGGTCGGCGACGGTCCGGGCCTCCTCGACATGGCCGCGGGCGAGCAGGGTGTCGACCAGGTTGCAGGTCGCCGACCAGTACAGCGGCAGCCCGCGGCCGACGCGTTCGGCGATGCGCAGGGACGCGCGCAGCGGCTGCTCGGCCTCCTTGAGACGGCCCCGCCTGCGGTGGCCGAGCCCGACGTAGGCGTGCGCGAGGGAGAGGTGCCCGCCGCTCCAGCCGGCGCTCTCGTAGGCGCGCAGGGCCTCGGTGAACAGTGCCTCGGCGCGGTCGAGCCGGTCGGCGTAGGCGTAGGAGCTGGCCAGCATCATCGGCAGTTCCAGGCCCCACTCGGTGTCGGTCCAGCCGAGTCCGGGGGCCAGGCGGCCGTTGACCAGGGCGCGGTCGCACAGCTCGACGACCTCCTCGGCGCTCTCGCCGTGGGTCATGGCGTCGAAGCCGCGCAGGATGAGCAGGGCGCGCTCGGCGTTGTCGCGGCCGGTGCAGGTGGCGGCGAGTTCGGCCAGGCGGGCGGAGCGGTGGGGCGATGAGGTCTCGCCCGCGTGGATGCCCTCCCACATGTACTGGGCGGCCTGGAGCCGCAGCCGGGCCGAGGGGTCGGGGTTGCGGGCGGCCTCCGCCTCGACGGTGCGGACGGCCTCCTCCAGCTGGTCGTTGTGGAGCAGGGCCTGGGAGAGCCGGAAGACGGCGTCCACCCGCTGCTCGCCGTCGAGACCGGGCATGGCGAGCGCCGTGCGCAGGTGGCCGATGGTGGTGGCGGGTGCGGTCAGGAGCGTGGCGCAGCCCAGTTCGAACAGCACGCGCGCGTGGGACTGGGGCAACGGCGGTTCCTGCAGGGCCCGTTCGAGGCAGCGCCGGGCCGCGTCGGGGGCGCCGACGGCGAGGTGTTCGCGGGCGGCCTCGCGCAGCTGGGCCACGACCTCCTGGTCGTCGTCCGGGTACACCTGGAGCAGGTGCCGGGAGGCGGCCGCCGCACCGAGCCCGGAGTCGGCGACCAGCTGGGCCGCTATGCCGTGCATCGCGGTGCGCAGCGCGTCGGGGATGGAGTTGTAGACGGCGGTGGCGATCAGCGGGTGGACGAACTCCAGGTCGCCCGCGCCCGGCTGCCCGGCGGTGGGGTCGGGCACGGACAGGATCCGGGCACCCCTGAGCAGTTCGGCGCAGCGGGCGGCGTCGGCGGGGTCCAGGGTGGCGAGCCTGGCCACCATGTCGACGGTGATGCCGCCGCCGAGGATGGCCGCGGCCCAGGCGAACCGGGTGGAGTCGACGCCGAGTTGCTCCAGGCGGGCGACGAGACCACCGCCGCGGGCGGTGCGGTTCAGGGCGCGCAGTTCGGCGGCCTCCGCCTCGACGGGTTGCAGTTCGCTGTCCTGGACCTTGGCGAGGAGTTCGACGGTTTCGTAGGGGTTGCCGCCGGTGACGGCCCACACCTCGCGGCAGAACGCCGCCTCGGCGTGCGCGCCGAGGGTGGCGCGGGTGAGCCCGGCCGTCGCCTGCGGGGTGAGGGCGTTCAGCGGGGCGAGGGGGCGGCCGACGGCGGTGGCCGCCTCCAGGTGCCGGGCGCTGTCGCCGCTGACGTCGCCGGGGCGGCGGGCGAGGACGACCAGGACGGAGGTCTCGTCGAGCCGTTCGGCGAGCGCGGCCAGCCAGCGCAGGGTCTCCTGGTCGGCCCAGTGGGCGTCGTCGACCAGCAGCACCAGCGGCCACTCCCGGCGGGCGAGCCGGCGCACGGCGGCGACCAGTCCGTCGCACACGCCCTGCGGGTCGGCCTGCCGCTCGCCGGGGTCCGCTATGCCGAGGGCGGGGCCGGCGATGTCGTACCAGTCGCCGAGGTACTCGCGGGCCTCCTCGGGGAGCATCGACACCAGTGCGGGCTGGAGCAGTTGGCGCACCACGTTGAAGGGGACGGACCTGAGGGTCTCACCGCCGCGTGCCGACCAGACGGTGCAGCCCCGCTCCTCGGCGATGCGGCGGGCCTCGGCGAGCAGCGCCGTCTTGCCGACCCCGGCCTCGCCGCGGGCCTCCAGCAGGATGCCGGGGGACGAGCGGTCCGCGCACAGGGTGTCCACCGCGCGCGTGATGGTGGCGACTTCCTCGTCGCGCTCCCAGAGGGAGGCCGGGACGGCGCCCGCCCGCCGTACCTCCGTCATCCCGCTACCTCCCCGAGTCGCCCGAATGACGTACAGAGCCTGAGCCTAGCCCTCCGAACGCGCAAGTGGTGGGCGCTCCGCCGACCAGTTGCCGTGACGGGTGACATGCGGTAAAGCGTGAACGACGCACCGGGCCCGTCATCAGCGGCGGTGCGGCCGGGTGCCCGTCAACCTCGCGCGGCGCGCGGCACCGGCCGGTCCCCGGTGACCGGTGCGACCGGGCCTCTCATCCGGCTTTCACCGACGCCTCATACGGTGGGCACATGACGCAGGCGACTCCTCCCGGGTGGTACCCGGACCCCGGACAGAAGAATGACGGTCCCGCCACCGAGCGCTGGTGGGACGGCACGGCGTGGACCGATCAGGTGCGCCCCGCCGCGGCGGCCGCCGCCGGGGCTCCGCCCGCGCAGCCGCCAGCCGGGCCGCCGCTGCAGCCGCCGGCGCAGGCTTCCGTGGCCGGGCCGTATCCCGTGCACCCGGGGTATCCGGGTGTTCCCGTCCAGCCGCCGTCCGCGCGTCGGCGGCGGCTGCGCACCGCGATAGCCGTCGTGGCGGCCGTGGCGGTGCTGGCCGGGATCGGGGTCGGTGTGTACGCGCTGACCGACGACGGCTCGGGCGGCGACAGCGCGGCCCCCTCGCAGCAGGACCGCGGCGGCCCCGGCGACCGGAAGGACCCCTTCGGCGACCCGGGCGACGGCGGGGGCGAGGACGGCGGGTCGCCCGCGCCGGACTCCCCCGGCGAGTCGGAGCCGCCCACGGTCGACAGCGGCTCGGTGACGGACGCGCTCAGCGGAATCAGCCTGCCCATCCCGGACGGCTGGTCGGGGCAGGAGCTGCAGGTCGGCGCGCAGGTGACGTCGGACGACGCCTACAAGTGCCCCGGCGACACCTCCAAGTCCTGCACGAAGGGCGGCGCCTACTCGGCCCCCGCGATGCTGCTGGAGACCGAGGGCGACACCGCGGAGGAGGTCGCGAAGGCCGACATCGAGGCGAACGCCGAGGAGTCCTACGGCGGCGAGTCCTACGGCGGGATCACCTCGCACGACGAGCTGGCCTCCAAGGCGGTCACGGTCGCCGGGCAGAAGGGCTATCTGGTCCGCTGGAAGGCGGTCACCGCCAAGGGCTCCGACGGCTACGTCGAGTCGCTGGCCTTCCCCTCGCCCGCCGATCCCTCGCGCATCGTCGTCGTCCGCTTCGGTGTCGACACCGACCAGCAGCAGACGGTCATCGACGAGATCACCAAGGGCATCGAGGTCGACACCTCGGCCGGCGGTGGCGGCAACGGCCAGGACGTCTGACCGGCCCGCGGGCGGCTGAGGAGGTACGGCCGGAAAAAACTGTCGGCCGGGTGGGGCGCCCTCCGCTCAAAGGGCGCCCCACCCGGCCGGGGGTGCGCGCCGCCCCCGTCCCCACGGTGCGGCGCGGGCAGGCCACCGTCCAGTCATCCCGTGGACGGCGGCCTGGGTCTCAGGGGAGGCCGAGCGCCGGCAGCACCACGGCCTCCACGAACCGGACCAGGTACGCCGCGTCCGCCTGCTCGCCCTCCAGGACGGGCCGCATCCGCAGCAGGCCGAAGAGCTGCGCGGGCACGTACTCCAGCGCCGGATGGCCGGCCGGCACCTCGCCCCGTGCCACACCGCGCGCGAGGATCGCCCGCAGCGCGGCGATCTCCGGCTCGACGAGCGCCTCGCGCAGCGCGCACTTCAGTTCCGGGTCCTCCATCACCGCGTGGCCGAGCGCCTGGAGCAGCCCGGTGTCCTTGCCCGCCCCCTCGCCCGCGGCGGCGGCCGCCTGGCGCAGGTCCTCGGCGAGCGAGCCGGTGTCGATGTCGGTGAAGCGCACCCGGCGGTTGGAGCGCAGCGCAGCGGCCACGAACTGGGGCTTGGTCTTCCACTGCCGGTAGAGCGTGGACTTGCTGCACCGGGTGCTGGCGGCGATGCCCTCCATGGTGACGGCGTCGTAGCCGCAGGAGCGGAGCTGGTCGAGCACGGCGTCGAAGAACTCCTGCTCACGCTCCGGCGTGATCTTGGAGCGGCGCGAGGTGCCGGCCGCTTCCGGTCGGTCCACGTCCTGCGACGTCATCACTCCGCTCCTTTCCCGCTCGCGCACGGAGCCCTGCCCGGCCCGCGCCCAGTGTGTCGTATGTCTATCGATACGCCAGTGTACCGGTACACCACCGTATCGGTACACTGGCGTATCGGAACGAGGTCGTATCGATGAGAACCGTCACCCGGCCCGTACCCGATGAGCCACACGCACCACCGTCAGCGAAGGGGCCGGGGGATGAACGCCCAGAGCGAGCCTGCCGAACCGGAGCCGGACGCGCCCGCGCGCCCGCCGCTCGTCCGTGAGCTGCTGCTCGTGGCCGGGCTCTTCCTCGTCTACAAGTTCGGCCGGCAGCTGGCCACCGGGCACACCGCCGAGGCCTTCCGCAACGCCCGTCACGTGTGGGACTGGGAGCGCGTGCTCCGGCTGCCCGACGAGGGGACGGTGCAGTCCCTGCTCCTGCACGGCGACACCCTGGTCCACGTGGCGAACACGTACTACGCCTTCGTCCACTTCCCGGCCACCCTGGCCTTCCTGGTCTGGCTCTACCTGCGCCGGCCCGCGCACTACGTCTGGGCCCGCCGGGTCCTGGCCGCCGTGACCGGTGCCGCGCTGGTGCTGCACCTGCTCTTCCCGCTCGCCCCGCCGCGCATGCTGGGGGCCACCGGCCTGATCGACACGGCCCGGCTCTTCGGCCCCTCGGTGTACGGACCGCCGCGCACCGACGCGTTGTCGAACCAGTTCGCGGCGATGCCCTCGCTGCACTTCGGCTGGGCCCTGATGCTGGCGATCGGTCTGATCGTCGCGACCCGGACCCGGTGGCGCTGGCTGTGGCTGCTGCATCCGCTGGTGACGCTGCTGGTCATCGTGGGCACCGCGAACCACTACTGGCTCGACGTGATCGCGGCCACGGCGCTGCTCGGCCTCGCGCTGGCGGTGCTGCGGCTTCCGCGCCCGCGGCAGCGGCCCCGGTGCGGCCTGCCCCACCGGCGGTCCGAGGTCCGGCGCCGTTCGTCGGCCGAGCGGCCCGAGCTGGTCGGGGCGGGCCGGTGAACGCCGCCCTCGTCGCCGTACTCCTGTCGCTGGTGTCGGCCTGCGCCTACGCCGCCGCGGCGGTCGCCCAGGAGCGGCTGGCCTCGCGCGCCTCCGCCGCCGGTCCCCTGCGGATGCTGGCCTCCGGTGCCTGGTGGTGGTCGGTCGCACTGAACGCCTCGGCCGCGCTGCTGCACGTCGTGGCGCTCAAGTACGGTCCCCTCACCGTGGTCCAGCCGCTCGGTGCGCTCACCCTGGTCGCGGCGGTACCCCTGGGGGCGCGGCTGGCGGGCCGCAGGGTGAGCGCGATCGAGTGGCGGGGCACCGGACTGACGCTGCTGGGACTGGGCGCGCTGCTGCTCACCGCGTCGGGGCCCGCGCCGGACGACGTGCTGAGCGTGCCGGAGGCGCTGACCGTCTCCGGTGCGACGGCGGCCCTCATCGGCGCGCTGTCGTGGCCCGGCGCGCGGCCCGGGCTGCGGCACGCGACGGCGTCCGGCATCGCGTCCGGCGTCGCCTCGGCGCTCACCCAGACCGTCACGGTCGCCGTCACCGACCGGTCGGGCCCGCTGCTGAGCGTGCAGGTGATCGGTGTGGCCGTGCTGGTGGCCGCCTTCGCGACGGGCGGGCTGCTGCTGTCCCAGACGGCGTACCGGGGCGGTCTCGGCGCGCCGCTCGCGGTGGTGACCCTGGCCAATCCGGTGGCCGCCGCGGTGATCGGGCTCTCCCTGCTCGGCGAGCGGCTCAGGGGCGGCGCGGGCGGGGTGGTCCTGGCGCTGACCGGGGCGGTGCTGGCCGCCTGGGGCGTGGTCCAGCTGAGCCGGGCCACCCCGGCTCCGGAGCGGCCCGGGCCCGCGGCACCGGTACCCGCCGGTCCGGAGCCGCCGGGACCGGCCCCGGCCGGGCTGGTGCCCCGGCAGCCGGGGCCGGGGCACCTCACCCGGCTCTAGTCCCGGGTGCGGACGAGCCTCAGTCCGTGATGATCGCCGGGTCGCTGGTGCCCGGCCGGCCGTTCTCCACGTGCCCGGCGAACCGCCGCAGGAAGGCCGGGTCGGCCGCGGAGGTGACCGTCACGTCGTACCAGCGGCGGCTGCGCGCGAGGCCGACGGTGTGGTGCACGGTGGCGCCGGGCCGCACGGTGAGCGTGCGGGTGCGGCCGTCGTAGGCGTTCGCGATCCGGAGCCGGGCCGTGGCGGTCCCGGTGTTGGTGAGGGTGAGCCGGAGGTCGTCGCCGCGGTGCCGTGCGGTGACCTCGGGCCCGGCGGGGCCGGCCGCCTCGTTGGCACCCCGGAAGACCCGCAGGAAGCCGGCCGGGCCGTGCACGGTCAGGTCGTAGGAGCCGCCGGAGTACGCCGAGTTCCAGGTGTCCGCGAGGGTCTTGCCGGCCTCGGTGGTGTACGTCCAGGGGCCGTCGGTGCGGTTGCCGGAGGTGACGAGGAAGGCAGCACCGGCCCGGGCGCCGGAGGCGAAGGCCAGCGTGAACTTCCCGGCCGCCGTGTCCACGGCACCGTCCACGTGCGGGTCGTACCGCAGCGGGCGGGAGGGCCGCGACCCACGCTCCTGCCGGGGCATGCCGGGGTCCGCGGGCGGCGTCGGACGGTAGTCCGGGTGGCGTTCGCGGTCCGGCGGCTCGTAGGCGTCGGTGTCCGGCAGCCGGGCCGGGCGGCTGTCCTTGCGGGAGAAGTCGAAGGCGCTGGTCAGGTCGCCGCAGACGGCACGCCGCCAGGGTGAGATGTTCGGTTCGTGGACGCCGAAGCGGCGCTCCATGAAGCGGATCACCGAGGTGTGGTCGAAGGTCTCGGAGCAGACGAAACCGCCCTTGCTCCAGGGCGAGACGACCAGCATGGGCACGCGCGGGCCCAGCCCGTAGAAGCCCTCGCGGTGGGAGGCGCTGCCCCCGAAGACGTCCAGGGAGACGTCGACGGTGGACCGTCCCTGCGCGGCGGACTTCGGCGGCAGCGGCGGCACCACGTGGTCGAAGAAGCCGTCGTTCTCGTCGTAGGTGATGAACAGGGCCGTCTTCGCCCACACCGCCGGGTTGGAGGTGAGCGCGTCCAGGACCTGGGAGATGTACCAGGCGCCGTAGTTCGACGGCCAGTTGGAGTGCTCGGAGAACGCCTCCGGGGCGGCTATCCAGGAGATCTTCGGCAGCGTGCCCGCCTTGACGTCGGCGCGCAGCCGGTCGAAGTAGCCCTCGCCGCGCTTCGCGTCGGTGCCGGTGCGGGCCTTGTCGTACAGCGGGTCGCCGGGCTCGGCGCCCCGGTACTTGTTGAAGTACAGCAGGGAGTTGTCGCCGTAGTTGCCCCGGTAGGCGTCGTCGATCCAGCCCCAGTGGCCGGCCGCGTCGAGGCCGTCGCCGATGTCCTGGTAGATCTTCCAGGAGATCCCGGCCGCCTCCAGGCGCTCGGGGTACGTCGTCCAGTCGTAGCCGAGTTCGTCGTTGCCCAGGACCGGTCCGCCGCCCTCGCCGTCGTTGCCGGTGTGCCCGGACCACAGGTAGTAGCGGTTGGGGTCGGTGGAGCCGATGAAGGAGCAGTGGTAGGCGTCGCAGACGGTGAAGGTGTCGGCGAGCGCGTAGTGGAACGGGATGTCCTCGCGGGTCAGGTACGCCATCGTGGTGGTGCCCTTGGCGGGCAGCCAGCGGTCGTACTTGGCGTTGTGGTAGGCGTCCTGGCCGTCGGACCAGCCGTGCGGGAGCCCTTCGAGGAACTGCATGCCGAGGTCGTCGGCCTCCGGGTGGAAGGGCAGCACCTCGGTGCCGTCGCCCTTGCGCTGGTGCCACACCGACCGGCCGTCGTCCAGCCGCACCGGGTGCGGGTCGCCGAAGCCGCGGACCCCGCGCAGCCTGCCGAAGTAGTGGTCGAACGAACGGTTCTCCTGCATCAGGACGACGATGTGCTCGACGTCCTCGATCGACCCGGAGCGGTGGTTCGCCGGGAGCGCGGCGGCCCGGTCGATGCTCGCGGACAGGGCACTGAACGCCGTCGTGGCGCCCGCGAGTTGGAGGAATCGGCGCCGGTTCACTTCGGCCATGGGGTGAGGGACCTCTCGCCTTGGGGGGTTCAACCGGCCGGACGGTGCCGGGTGATGACGGAATGCGCGCGAAAGGAGTGTTCCAGGAGCAGCAAACGTCAGGGAAGGGTCCGGTGGCGCTGGTGTGAAAGTCACCGGTACGCGAGGTGTGCCGGGCCCGCCGTCAGGGGATGGTCGCGATCATGACAGGCATGGACACGGAAGCACCGGCACCCCCCACCCGACGGCCCGTACGCCAGCTCCTCGCCGCCTCGGTGGGCAACGCCGTGGAGTGGTACGACTGGTACGCCTACACCTTCCTGGCCACCTACATCGCGGACCAGGTCTTCCCCGAGAGCGCGGACAACTCCCTGGTGCCGCTGCTGTCCACGTTCGCCGTGTTCGCCGTGGGCTTCTTCATGCGGCCGGTCGGCGGGCTGCTGATGGGCGCGATCGCGGACCGGCGCGGGCGGCGCGCCGCGCTGACCGTCACCATCCTGCTGATGGGCGGCAGCAGTCTGCTGGTCGGGCTGACCCCGACGTACGCGGCCGCCGGGGTGCTGGCCCCAGTGGTCCTCGTCCTCGCGCGGCTGCTCCAGGGACTGTCGGTGGGCGGCGAGTTCGCGGCCTCGACGACCTTCCTGGTGGAGTCCGCGGGGCCGGGCCGGCGCGGGCTGTTCTCCAGTTTCCAGTACGTGTCGACCACGGCGGGGCAGCTGGTGGCCTCCGGGATCGCCACGCTGCTGGTGGACACGCTGAGCGAGGACAGGATGAACGGCTGGGGGTGGCGGGTCCCCTTCGTCTTCGGCGCCGTCCTGAGCCTGGTCGGCTTCTGGATCCGGCAAGGCGCGCAGGAGACCCGCAGCACCGAGCAGCAACGGGCGCCGCGCCCGGCCCTGTTCGAGGCGCTGCGCCGCCATCCGCGCGAGTCCCTGCTGATCTGCGGCATCACGGCGGGCGGCACCATCGCCTACTACACCTGGACGTCGTACCTGCCGACGTACGCCGAACTCAACGCGGGCGTCGCCAAGTCGGACGCGTTGCTCGCGGGGACGATCTCGCTGGCCTTCTTCGGGCTGCTCCAGCCGCTCGGCGGGCTGCTCTCCGACCGGTTCGGGCGCCGTCCCCTGCTGCTCTTCTTCGGCGTGGGGTTCGCGCTGCTGAGCGTGCCGCTGCTGCACTCCCTGCACGACTCCTTCGCCGTGCTGCTGCTCGTGCAGTGCGCCGGGATGGTCCTGCTGACCGGCTTCACCTCCATCAGCGCCGCCGTCAACGCGGAGGTCTTCCCGCCCCGGGTGCGGGCGGCCGGGATCGGCTTCCCCTACTCGCTCACGGTGGCGCTGTTCGGCGGCACGGCGCCGTACGTCGGCACGCTCTTCAAGGACCTGGGGCATTCCGGGCTCTTCCCCTGGTACGTGGCCGTGCTGTGCCTGCTGTCCTCGCTGGTGTACCTGAGGCTGCCGGAGACGGCGCACAAGGAGCTGGCGCGCTGACGCCGGGCCCCCGGCCGGACCCTCCCGCCGGGCTTCCGGCTCACCGGTGCCAGAGGCCGCGGGCCAGGGCCGCCTCCGT
>NZ_JAIOJZ010000080.1 GCF_020404845.1 Streptomyces hyderabadensis
TCCCCGGGACGCGTACCGTCCGCAGTCCCGCGCGTATCGCCTGTGGAACCGGTGGTGTTGACGTGGCGTCACGGTCGGGGAGAGCGTTGCCGCGAAGAGGTGTTCACAGGGGGTGGCGTGGAAGATTTGCGGGCCGAGGATCCGCGGGAGGTCGGTCCGTACCGGCTGCTGAAGCGGCTCGGCGGCGGTGGCATGGGGCAGGTGTATCTCGGGCACTCGCGCGGCGGGCGGCTGGTGGCGGTGAAGGTGGTCCGGGCGGAGTACGCGGCCGATCCGGAGTTCCGACGGCGGTTCGCGCGCGAGGTGGAGGCCGCCCGGCAGGTCGGCGGGTTCTACACGGCGCACGTCGTGGACGCGGACACCGGTGCCGATCCGCCCTGGCTGGCCTCGGCGTACGTCCCCGGGCCGTCTCTGGAGGCGGCGGTGCGTCGGCACGGGCCGCTGCCGGAGCATGCGCTCGGGCGGTTGGTGTCCGGCCTCGCCGAGGGGCTCGTGGCGGTGCACGAGCGGGAGATGGTGCACCGCGACCTCAAGCCGGGCAACGTGCTGCTCGCGGCGGACGGCCCCCGGCTGATCGACTTCGGCATCGCGCAGGCGGCGCAGGAGACGCGGCTGACCGGGACGGGACTGGCGATCGGGACCCCCGGCTTCATGGCGCCGGAGTACGTGGTGGCCGGCGAGGCGGGGCCTGCTGCGGACGTCTTCGCGCTGGGCGCGGTCCTCGCGTATGCGGCCACGGGCCGCGCACCGTTCGGCACGAGTGCGCCGCACGCGGTGAACTACCGGGCGGTGCACGAGGAGCCGGACCTCACCGGAGTACCGGCCGGGCTGGCCGGGCTGGCCGCGCAGTGTCTGGCCAAGGACCCGGCCGCGCGGCCGACGCCGGCCCGGATCCTCGACGAGATGCCCGCCGGGGGCGACACGGCGCGGTCGTGGCTGCCGCCCGACGTGGCGACGATGCTCGACGAGCGGAATCATGACGCGCGGGACGTCGGCGGCGGGAGCGGACCGGGGCCGACTCCGACCGCCGCGCAGGGCGGACACAAGCCGGAGCCCACCGCGCGGGAGCGGGAGCGGGAACGCCGGGAGCGGAAACGGCAACGGGCAGGGCACAGGCACCGCCGGCTGCTGGCCTGCGCGGAACTGGTGACCGCCAGGATCACCGGGGCCCAGGCCCGCGCCCGGGCACTGGCCCAGGTGGCTGCCGCAGTACTCCCCGGCGGCACCCATCACGGGGCATCCCTCGTCGTGGAGGCGCATCGCGCGGCCGCGGGCGCGCCGGATGTGGTGGCGCGGACGCAGTCGTTCGCCGATGTGGCCGCCGCCCTGGCACCGGTGGACGCGAAGCGCTCGAAGGCGGCCGCGCAGCGGGCGCTGGACCTGGCACAGGCGGTGCGGGGTTTTCGCACGAAGCCGACGCGCGTGGCGGCACTGCGGGCCGCGGCCCAGGCCCTGGCACCCACCGACCCCGCGCAGGCGGAGGCCATCGCCAGAGGACTCAGCGGCGCTTCGGCGCGGGTCGAAGCGCTGGCGAAGGTCGCCGAGCGGATGGCGATGACGGACCCGTACCGTGCCGAACGGATCGCCCGGGAACTGCCCGCGGAAACCCACGGGTGGGAGTCCGAGAGCATCCTCGGTCAGGTCGTGAAGGGAATGGCGGCCCGGGATCCCCAGCGCGCCGAGCGTGTCGCCCGCGGCCTCCCCAGCCCGGACCGGCGGAGGTGGGCGCTGCGGGACCTGGTGAGCACGCTGGCACCGCTGGATCCGCAGACGGCCGAGCGTGTCGCCCGGAGCCTCCCCGACGAGGACGAGCGGACGTCGGCCCTGTCACAGGTCTTCGGGTGCGTACTGAAGACTGACCTGAACGCCGCCGAACGGCTCGCCCGCACCATGGCCGACGAGGAGGAGCGGGCGGACGCCCTGTACGCCGTGGCCGCCGAGCTGCGCGACACGGACCCGGAACGGGCCCTGGCCGTCGCACGGCGCATCCCCGAGGACTGGCGGACCCTGGCCCTCGCGGACATCGCCCAGAGCCTGGCCCCCGAGCACCCCGGGCGGGCGGAGCAGCTGTACCAGGAAGCCGAACGGCTGGCGGCCGAAGTCCAGGACGCGGAACACGGCCTCGCGGCCAGGCTGTGGATCGCCGCGGCCCGGGGCTCGGCGGACCCGGAGCGCAGACGGCACGGGCTCCTGGAGTTTCCGAAGGCCGAGTACCTGTCGGGACTGGTTCTGCTGTCCTCCGGGCTGGTGCGCGCGCGGCCCGCGCAGGCGCTGGAACTGCTGGAGGTGTGCGTACAGATCGCCCGCGACCTGCCCGAGGACGCCCGGATGTCGGCGCTGGAGGACCTCGTCCTGGTCGGCGCGGAGCTCGATCCGGACTGGGCGGCCCGGGTGGCCCAGGAAGCCTCGGCCCTGAAGGCCGAGTACCGTCACTACGTCCTGCAGCATATGGCCGACACGCTGGTCGACATCGCCCCCGAGACCGCCGCGGCCATCGCCGCCGAGGCGGTCCACGCCATCCGCAAGGAGTACGGCGGCAGTACCGAAACCGTCGGCGACGCGTTGGTCACCCTGGCCGAGGCCGACACCGAGAGCGCGGTACAGCTGGCCGTGGCGGGCCGTAGCACCGAGGACGCGGACCGTCTGCTGGCGAAGCTCGTCGAAGGCTTGGTGGCGGAGGCCGCCGAACAGGCCGGGCGCGCGGGGAGACCGGAAATCGGTTCGACTACGTGACTGGAGGCCGGGGCCCGTTCGTGATCGCGAGACCGGGTGCCGGATGCGGCGCGGCCGCATCGGATGCGCCGGACGAGGTGTTCGGGGGCGCCGAAGGCGACGCCGGCGAGCCGCCGACCGCCTCCACGTACAGATTCTGGCACCTGTGGCAAATGGGCGCCGACTTGTCGGACGGCCGGGGGCCAGGAAGACGTCCTGGTACCTTCTTCGCCCTTGCCGTCAGAGTGGGCCGAGAGCCTTCCGGCCCTGTGGAGAAGAGCGTGGGCGTCACCAGGCACCCGCGATTCCCCCCTGCCCCGCATCTGTGCAAGTCAGGAGGGGAATCGCACTGCTTTTGCGTGTTGAAGCCCTCAGATGTCCCGGAAGATCTCGATCTGCGCCCCGATCGAGTTCAGCCGCTCCGCGAGGTCCTCGTAACCGCGGTTGATGACGTACACGTTGCGCAGCACCGACGTGCCCTCGGCGGCCATCATCGCGAGGAGGACGACCACGGCGGGGCGCAGGGCGGGCGGGCACATCATCTCGGCGGCGCGCCAGCGGGTGGGGCCCTCGACCAGGACGCGGTGCGGGTCCAGGAGCTGGAGGCGGCCGCCGAGGCGGTTCAGGTCGGTGAGGTAGATGGCGCGGTTGTCGTAGACCCAGTCGTGGATGAGGGTCTGGCCCTGCGCGGAGGCGGCGATGGCCGCGAAGAAGGGGACGTTGTCGATGTTCAGGCCGGGGAAGGGCATCGGGTGGATCTTGTCGATGGGCGCCTCCAGCTTGGAGGGGCGCACCGTCAGGTCCACCAGGCGGGTGCGGCCGTTGTCGGCGAAGTACTCCGGCGTGCGGTCGTGGTCGAGGCCCATCTCCTCCAGGACCGCCAGCTCGATCTCCAGGAACTCGATCGGGACCCGGCGCACCGTCAGCTCCGACTCCGTGACCACGGCGGCTGCCAGCAGGCTCATCGCCTCGACCGGGTCCTCGGAGGGCGAGTAGTCCACGTCGGCGTCGATGACCGGCATGCCGTGCACGGTGAGGGTGGTGGTGCCGATGCCCTCGACCCGGACGCCCAGGGCTTCGAGGAAGAAGCAGAGGTCCTGGACCATGTAGTTGGAGGAGGCGTTGCGGATGACGGTGACGCCGTCGTGCCGGGCGGCGGCCAGGAGGGCGTTCTCCGTCACCGTGTCGCCGCGCTCGGTCAGGACGATGGGGCGGTCCGGGCGCACCGTGCGGTCGACCACCGCGTGGTAGTGGCCCTCGGTCGCGGCGACGTCCAGACCGAACCGGCGCAGCGCGATCATGTGCGGCTCGATGGTCCGGGTGCCGAGGTCGCAGCCGCCGGCGTAGGGCAGCCGGAAGCGCTCCATGCGGTGCAGCAGCGGGCCCAGGAACATGATGATGGAGCGGGTGCGGACGGCGGCCTCGGCGTCGATGGCCTCCATGTCCAGCTCGGCCGGCGGCACGATCTCCAGGTCGGTGCCGTCGTTGATCCAGCGGGTGCGCACGCCGATGGAGTTGAGCACCTCCAGGAGGCGGTAGACCTCCTCGATGCGGGCGACCCGGCGCAGCACCGTGCGCCCCTTGTTGAGCAGCGAGGCGCACAGCAGGGCCACGCAGGCGTTCTTGCTGGTCTTGACATCGATGGCGCCGGACAGGCGACGCCCGCCGACCACGCGCAGGTGCATCGGACCCGCGTAGCCCAGGGAGACGATCTCGCTGTCCAGCGCTTCGCCGATGCGGGCGATCATCTCAAGGCTGATGTTCTGGTTGCCGCGCTCGATGCGGTTGACGGCGCTCTGACTGGTGTTGAGCGCCTCCGCGAGCTGTGACTGCGTCCAGCCGCGGTGCTGCCGGGCGTCACGGATGAGTCGGCCGATGCGTACGAGGTAGTCGTCTGCCATGGGGTTGAGGCTATCTCAGATATGAGATGGCGCCTCTCGGGGGGTCTGTTCGGGTGACGTGACGTCAAGAAACCCCCGGTCACGGCTCAGCGGCGCCTGCTCGTCGTCGTGCGGCGCCATCCGAAAGGTCCCGGCAAATCCATCGATGTCGTACGACGTCCGGTGCTGCTGCGGGTGTGGCGCGGGCCGTTCCTGCCTCCGGTCGTGATGGACCACGAGCGTTTGTTGATGTTCAGCCGCACTCCGGGGAGGATCCGGAAGCTCTTGCGGAACGTGAGCGGCATCGTGCCCCCTTCCGAGTAGCGCCGGGTCGGTCCGGTCCGGTTCGGGGCGGCCCGGCAGGCATCGGATACCCCCGTTCGGCGTAGTGATGGCCGCACGGGTCACCCGGAGTGGGGCGCACGCCACATGGCGCCCGGACATGACCGGGTCGCCCCCATGTACTAGAGTTATCTCGACATCGAGATATCTGCCGAGGCGTACCGCAGCCACACCCCCTAGTAAGGGTTACCTAACTTAGCCTTACCTTAGCGGATTGGCCGGGGCGGCGTGGCGGCAGGATGCGGTGGTACGCGCACATGAATGAAGGAGACTGTCGTGTCGGCGAACAGCTTCGACGCCCGCAGCACGCTGCAGGTGGGCGACGAGTCGTACGAGATCTTCCGGCTGGACAAGGTCGAGGGCTCCGCGCGCCTTCCCTACAGCCTGAAGGTGCTGCTGGAGAACCTGCTCCGCACCGAGGACGGCGCGAACATCACCGCCGACCACATCCGCGCCCTCGGCGGCTGGGACTCGCAGGCCCAGCCGTCGCAGGAGATCCAGTTCACGCCGGCCCGCGTGATCATGCAGGACTTCACCGGCGTGCCCTGTGTCGTCGACCTCGCCACCATGCGTGAGGCCGTCAAGGAGCTCGGCGGCGACGCCGCCAAGATCAACCCGCTGGCGCCGGCCGAGCTGGTCATCGACCACTCCGTCATCGCCGACAAGTTCGGCACCAACGACGCGTTCAAGCAGAACGTCGACCTGGAGTACGGCCGCAACAAGGAGCGCTACCAGTTCCTGCGCTGGGGCCAGACCGCCTTCGACGAGTTCAAGGTCGTCCCGCCCGGCACCGGCATCGTCCACCAGGTGAACATCGAGCACCTGGCCCGCGTCGTCATGACCCGCGACGGCAAGGCCTACCCGGACACCCTGGTCGGCACCGACTCGCACACCACCATGGTCAACGGCCTCGGCGTCCTCGGCTGGGGCGTCGGCGGCATCGAGGCCGAGGCCGCCATGCTCGGCCAGCCGGTCTCCATGCTGATCCCGCGCGTCGTCGGCTTCAAGCTCACCGGTGAGCTGCAGCCCGGCACCACCGCCACCGACCTCGTCCTCACCATCACCGAGATGCTGCGCAAGCACGGCGTCGTCGGCAAGTTCGTCGAGTTCTACGGCGAGGGCGTTGCCGCCACCTCGCTGGCCAACCGCGCCACCATCGGCAACATGTCGCCGGAGTTCGGCTCCACCGCCGCGATCTTCCCGGTCGACGACGAGACGCTGAACTACATGCGCCTGACCGGCCGCAGCGAGCAGCAGGTCGCGCTCGTCGAGGCCTACGCCAAGGAGCAGGGCCTCTGGCTGGACCCGAAGGCCGAGCCGGACTTCTCCGAGAAGCTGGAGCTGGACCTCGCCACGGTCGTGCCCTCCATCGCCGGCCCGAAGCGCCCGCAGGACCGCATCGTCCTCGCCAACGCCGCCCAGCAGTTCAAGCTGGACGTCCGCAACTACGTGGACAGCGTGGACGAGGCCGGCGTCGAGTCCTTCCCGGCCTCCGACGCCCCGGCCGTCGCCCCCAACGGCGCCCCGTCCAACCCGGTCCCCGTGACCGCCCCCGACGGCACCACCTACGAGCTGGACCACGGTGCGGTGACGGTCGCGGCCATCACCTCCTGCACCAACACCTCCAACCCGTACGTCATGGTCGCCGCCGCCCTGGTCGCCAAGAAGGCGGTGGAGAAGGGCCTGACCCGCAAGCCGTGGGTCAAGACCACCCTCGCCCCGGGCTCCAAGGTCGTCACCGACTACTTCGAGAAGGCGGGCCTGACCCCCTACCTCGACAAGGTCGGCTTCAACCTCGTCGGCTACGGCTGCACCACCTGCATCGGCAACTCCGGCCCGCTGCCGGACGAGGTCTCCAAGGCCGTCAACGAGCACGACCTCGCCGTCACCTCGGTGCTCTCCGGCAACCGCAACTTCGAGGGCCGGATCAACCCCGACGTCAAGATGAACTACCTGGCGTCCCCGCCGCTGGTCGTCGCCTACGCGCTCGCGGGCTCCATGAAGGTGGACATCACCAAGGACGCCCTGGGCACCGACCAGGACGGCAACCCGGTCTTCCTGAAGGACATCTGGCCCTCCGAGGCAGAGGTCAACGACGTCGTCGCCAACGCCATCGGCGAGGACATGTTCTCCAAGTCCTACAGCGACGTCTTCGCGGGCGACGCCCAGTGGCAGGCGCTGCCGATCCCGACCGGCGACACCTTCGAGTGGGACGCCGAGTCCACCTACGTGCGCAAGCCCCCGTACTTCGAGGGCATGGGCATGGAGCCGGCCCCGGTCGAGGACATCTCCGGCGCCCGGGTGCTGGCCAAGCTGGGCGACTCGGTGACGACGGACCACATCTCGCCCGCCGGTGCCATCAAGGCCGACACCCCGGCCGGCAAGTACCTGACGGAGCACGGCGTCGAGCGCCGCGACTTCAACAGCTACGGCTCGCGCCGCGGCAACCACGAGATCATGATCCGCGGCACCTTCGCCAACATCCGCCTGCGCAACCAGATCGCGCCGGGCACCGAGGGCGGCTACACCCGCGACTTCACCCAGGACGGCGGTCCGGTGTCGTTCATCTACGACGCCTCCCGTAACTACATCGAGCAGAACATCCCGCTCGTCGTCCTGGCCGGCAAGGAGTACGGCTCGGGCTCGTCCCGAGACTGGGCCGCCAAGGGCACCGCGCTCCTCGGCGTCAAGGCCGTCATCGCCGAGTCCTACGAGCGCATCCACCGCTCGAACCTCATCGGCATGGGCGTCCTGCCGCTGCAGTTCCCGGAGGGCCAGTCCGCGGCCTCCCTCGGCCTGACCGGCGAGGAGTCCTTCTCCGTCTCCGGCGTGACCGAGCTGAACGAGGGCACCACGCCGCGCACGGTGAAGGTCACCACCGACACCGGCGTCGAGTTCGACGCGGTCGTCCGCATCGACACCCCGGGTGAGGCGGACTACTACCGCAACGGCGGCATCCTGCAGTACGTGCTGCGCAGCCTGATCCGCAAGTAGGCGGCGGCGCACCACGGTTGAGGGCCGCATCCCCGGTGACGGGGGTGCGGCCCTCGGCCTGTGCCGGCGGCGGGGCGCAGGACGCGCCCGCCGGCATCACGTGCTACTCGGCCTCGCCGGGCAGCTCGTCACCGTCACCCGGCGGCCCGGACAGACGCCGCGGCACGGTGGCTCAGGACTCGTGGGAGTGAGCGCCTCCGCTGCGGTCCAGACGGATGTCGTGCTGGTTGGCCGCCTCGGAGATGGTGAGCCGGCTCACCGTCGGCGGGTCGCCTGCCGCGATCATGATGTAGCTGCCGACCGGCAGGTCCGCGAACCGGAAACCGCCGTCCTCGTCGGTGGTGGCGGTCAGCCCGGTGCCGGAGCCGTCCGTGAGCGTGAGTCGCACGTCGTTCACGGGCGTGCGCTCGCTGTTGCTGACCACCCCGCTCAGGGACCCGAGGCGGGCGTGTGCGGTGAGGTCCGCGGTCACCGTGACCTGCCGCGATTCGACGATCCGGATGTCGATGGCCGCAGGCTGGTAGCCGTCGTGGTGGACGACGAGGACGTACGGACTGTAGGCGAGCTTGTCGATGAGGAAGGAACCGTCCTCGTCCGTCCGCAGGGAGCGGATGAGGCGGCCGTTCACGTCGGTCAGTATCACGGACGCGCCCTTGAGGGGCATCCCGTCCGCCTCGTCCTGCGCGATGCCGGTGACGACACCGTCGTCCTGGAAGGTGACCGTGTGCTCGACCGCCGAGGCGCCCGCGGCGAGGGCGAGCGACGTGGCGGTCGAACGGTGGGTGTGCGAGCGGGTGATGAGAATGTACGGCCCGTGTCCGGGTGCTCGCAGCGCATAGGCGCCGTCGCCGTCGGCGGACGTGCGCGCGACCTCGCGGCCGTCGTGGGTGACCAGGGTGAGCGCCGCTTCGGAGACCGGCACGTCCTCGGCCCAGACGACCCGGCCGCAGATCATGATGGTGTCGGAGTCGGGCGCACCGTCGGCGCCGGTGTCCGCAGTGGCCTGCCGGGCCTTGCGCGGGTCCGCGTTGATCATGATCGTGCAGATGACCGTGCCGACGAGCAGGATGCCGCTGACCCACCATGCGGCGGTCGCGCTGCCGTGCACGATGGACTTGACGAGGATCTCGCCCTCTGCGCCCCGGCCCTGGTGGTCGGCGTAGTAGGAGGCTGCCGCGTCCGCCGCGAGGGTGTTGCTCAGGGCGAGGCCGATGGCGCCGCCGATCTGCCTGGCCGTCGTCTGGAAGGCGGACAGCGCACCCGAGTCGCGTTCCGCCACCCCCGCCAGGGAGGCGTGGGTGGTGGGGGAGTAGCTCAGGCCCATGCCGATGCCCAGCAGGAGCCAGGCCGGCAGCACTCCGAAGAGGTAGGAGCTGTCCTCGGAGAGCGTGGTGAACATCCACACGCCGGCCGCGGTGAAGGTGAGGCCGGGCCCGACCAGCCAGCGGGTCGGGACCCGGGCCATGACCCGCGCGACCACCTGCGTCGCGGTCACCATGACCGCACCCACCATCGGCAGGAACGCGAGTCCCGCCTTGAGCGGCTTGTAGTGCATGACGATCTGCAGGTGGTACGTGGCGAACAGCGAGATGCCCATCATGCCGAAGTTGAGCAGCGCGGCCCCGAGGAAGGACCCGGCGCGGGTGCGTTCGGCGACCGCGCGCAGCGGCAGCAGCGGCTGCCGGATGCGTGCCTGCGAGAGCAGGAAGGCGCCGATCAGGACGACGGACGCGGCCAGCAGTCCGGTCACCAGGGGGGAGCCCCAGCCGCGCTCCGGCGCCTCGGACAGTGCGTAGACGAGGGCGATCGGCCCCAGGCAGCCGAGGACGGCACCGATCGTGTCGAGGCTGATGTCACGGTGGCCCCGGTCGCGCGGCAGGGTGGCGATGCCCAGGGCGGTCACGGCTACGGCGATCGGCACGTTCACATAGAGGCACCAGCGCCAGCCCGCGTACTCGGTGAGCACCCCGCCGACGATCAGCCCGATGGCGGCTCCACTGCCGACCACGCCGCTGAAGATGCCGAATGCCTTGGCCCGCTCCTTGGTGTCGGTGAAGGTGGTGGTCAGCAAGGACACCGTGGCCGGCGAGAGGATGGCGGCGAAGACGCCCTGCAGCGCGCGGGCGGCGATGAGCATTTCGGTGTTGGGCGCGGCACCGCCGATCGCCGAGACCACGGCGAAGCCGACCAGGCCCACGAGGAACGTCCGGCCGCGGCCGAAACGGTCGGCGAGCCGGCCGCCGATCAGCAGCAGCCCTCCGAAGGCCAGCGCGTACGCGGTGACCATCCACTGCCGGTCGGTGTCGGACATGTGGAGCGACTGCTGCACGGAGGGCAACGCGATCTGCACGATCGTGCCGTCCAGCATCACCATCAGCTGGGCCGTGGCGATGACCGCGAGTACGTACCAGCGGTTGCGGTGGTCCCGCTCGGCGGCGGCCCGGTCCTTCACGGCGTCCGTGCTCATGCCTGGGGGCCCTTCTCGTTCCGGGGTGCCTGGCGGAGCTTGTCGAGCAGGCGGGCGAACTGCACGCGCTCGTCGGGGGTGAGACGGTTCACCAGTTCGTCGGCGAGGGCCTGCCTGCCCCACTCGATCTCCTGCATCAGCGCGTTGCCCTTCGGGGTGACGCTGACCAGGACGGCGCGACGGTCGTCCGGGTCCGGGCCACGCTGGACGAGCCCACGGCGTTCGAGCCCGTCGACGAGGGTGGTGACGGTGCGCGGAGCCACGTCGAACTTCTGGGCCAGCATGCTCATGCGCTGGGGGACTGACTGCTCGTAGAGGTCGGTCAGCAGGCTGGCCTGGGAGAAGGGGACCTGATTGCTGGCGAACACGGTCCCGGCGTGACGCAGCAGCGGAGACACCGTCTCCGTCAGGGCCGCGACCAGCTCGGAAGCCGTGACCTCGGGGTCTTGAGCCACGGACCACTCCAAAGTGAGTCATGGAACATCTTGAGTACATGCTCAATATGTCATCCAGCTCACCGACTGGCAAGCGGGGCGGGTGTACGTGATCATGTGGCGTGGCTCGGGGTGAATCTCGCGTATGCCGAAAATCTGGCACCTTTCTTACCGTTTGCACTCTCCCGGCGTTCTCTTTGCCTTCGCTTGGCGTGTCGTGTGCTTGAATCGAATGGCAGATGGTGAACGTGTGGAGGGATGTGGGCAAGCGCCGCAAATTGCAGGTTCGGTTAACAAAGCAACGGGGGTTGTTTAATTGGCTTTGCTCATTGAACGGGAATACGAGGCATCCGCCCTGCGCGGGGTGATCTCGAATGCGGAAATCGGGCGCGGCGGAATCGCCTTCGTCAGTGGCGTGGTAGGCAGCGGGAAAACCGCTCTGCTGCAGGAAATGGCCGACTGGGTGGACGAACGGGGTTCGGTCGTCGTCACCGTCACCTGTTCGCCGCTGGAGCGAGATGTTCCGTTGACCGTGGTGCGTCAACTCTTCGACGCCCTTCCGTTCGGCCCCGAACCTGTCAGGCAACTTGCCGACCTGTTGGCAGAGGCCGGGCGGGCGGGCGTGGGGGAGATCGCCGCGACCATCACACCGGCGCACGCCAAGGTCGCCGAGGGGCTCTGGGGTCTCCTGGCCGCCTTCTCCGAACGGATCCCCGTCGTCGTTCTCATCGACGACGTGCGGAATTCCGATGCGCTTTCCCTGGCGTACCTGCTCTATTTTATTCGCCGGGTTGGCTCGGCATGTGTCAGCTTCGTACTGGCGGACACCCTGGATCCAGAACCGCGCTTCCCTCTTTTTCGAGCGGAAATCATGCGGCTCCCCGCGCTGACTCATATCCGCACGGGGCCGTTCGGCCCGGCAGGCGTCAATAAATTACTGGCGGACCGTTCGGCGGCGGACAAAGACACCCTGTGCGGAGCGCGATTTCATGAGGTGAGCGGTGGAAGTCCACTGCTGCTGCAGGCCCTGCTGCGCGACCTGGCCGATTCCGTGCCGACGGCCCGCGAGCGGTGGGAACCGGTGGTCGGGGAGCACTTCACGCAGGCCGTGGGCGTGTGCCTGCGACGATCGGGACCGAAGACGCTGCAAGCCGCTCAGTGGGTGGCGCTGCTCGGCGACAGCACCTCCAAGGAACTCCTGGCCGAGTGCCTCGACACCAGCCCGGCCTCGGCCCACCGGCTGCTGCGCATCCTCGACACCATGGGCGTGACCGACGCAGGGCGGTTCCGCCACCCTGCCGCCAGAGCCGCGGTCGTGGACGGCATCCCGGAGCAGGACCGGGCGGGGATGCAGCTCCGCTGCGCCCGCATGCTCTACGACAGGGGCGCACCCGCCACCCAGGTCGCCGGTCATCTCCTCGGCCAGGTGGGGCAGGTCGAGCTGCCGGCCGAGCAGGCGGCATGGGCGGTCTCGGTGCTCCGGGAGGCAGCCGACCGGGCCCTGACGGACAACCGGGTGGAGGAGGCCATCGCCTGGCTGAGGCAGGCCCACCGGCTCTGCACCGACAAGGCGGAGCGCGGCGCCATCCTCTTCCACCTCGCCCGCGTCCAGTGGCGGCACAGCCCGAGGGCGGCCCTGCGCTGTCTCGACCGGGTGACCAAGCCGTTCATGCAGGAACGGTTCGGGACTCCGTACACCCTGCTGCTCGTCCGCTATCTGCTGATCAGCGGACGGCACCAGGAGGCCCAGGGAATCCTGCACCGGCTGCACCGCGAGGCCGACTCGCTCCCCGACGAGGTGCACGCGGAACTCCGGCTGCTGGAAATGTGGATGACGGTCTCCTTCCCCGCGGTGGCCGAGCACTTCCCCTACGACCAGAGTCCGGGCGTGCGACGCAGCGGTCCGGTCACCGGGCGGGACGAACTCCAGTGGCAGTCGGCCAGGCTGCTCGTCGGGGTGCTGAACGGTGGCGCGGACAGCGAGTTCATCAGCGAGGTGGAGCAGGCCCTGCGCCTGTACCAGGTGACCGAGGCCACCCTCGAACCCCTCGTGATGGGCATGTCCGCGCTGATCTTCGCCGACCGCCTCGACAGCGCCGGCTCCTGGTGCACGTCGTTGATGGACGACATCGAGACCGTCGACGCCCCCGCCTGGCACGCCTCCCTGTCGGCACTACGCGCGGAGATCGCGTTGCGCCAGGGCGATCCGAGGGGCGCCGTCCGGATGGGGGAGCGGGCACTGGACTTCATCGACGCCGAAGGATGGGGCGTGGAGATCGGCGGTCTCCTGTCCACCCTGGTGCTCGCACACGTGGCGATGGGATGGACCGAGGGGGCCGACGCCCTGCTCCAACTCCCCGCGACCGGGCCCCTGCACGAGAGCCGGTACGGCCTGCAGTACCGCTACGCGCGGGCTCATCACCATCTCGCCGTCGGCCGTCCGCACGCCGCGCTGCGGGACTTCCTCGACTGCGGCACCCTGATGCGGCGGTGGAACCTCGACGCTCCCGGCCTCGCGCTGTGGCGCGTGGGAGCGGCCGAGGCACTGCTGCTCCTGGGGGACCAGGCGCAGGCCAAGTCCCTGATGGACGACCAGTGGGCGCTGCTGGCCGGCCGGCGCACCAGCCGCAGTGCCGGCATGACCCTGCGGATGTGCGCCGCGGTCACCCGGCCGGAACGGCGGCCGGCGCTGCTGAGGCAGTCCGCCGAGATCCTCCAGAGCTGCGGCGACCGCTACGAACTGGCCAGAACGCTGGCGGATCTCGCCGACGCCCACGAGGCCCTCGGCGAGAGCGCGCGCGCCCGGCACGCCTCGCGCAAGGCACTGCGGCTCGCGCAGGCGTGCGGTGCCGCGGGGATCGTCGCACGACTGCACCCCGCGCAGAGCGCGGAACCGGCGGCCGGGACGGAGCGGCAACCGGAGTCCGACGCCGCCCCCGCCCCCGCCCCGCAGAGCGAGGGCATCAACGAACTGAGCAGGGCTGAGGGCAAGGTGGCCGCACTGGCATCGATGGGGTACTCGAACCGGGAGATAGGAGACCGTCTGCACGTCACCATCAGCACGGTGGAGCAACACCTCACCCGGGTCTACCGCAAGCTGAACGTCAACAGCCGCGACGACCTGCCGACGGTCAGCCTGCAACCGCTGGTCTCCTCCTGAGCGGGCCCGTGCCCCCTCGGCCGCGTGGACCCGGCCGCGGGGACACGGGAGGGGCGGGAGGGGAACACCCGCAGTGTGTTCCCCTCCCGCCCAGGTCCTGCGCGCACCGCGGTCAGCCGGTGCCGAGCACCTCCAGGACGTCGGCGGCCCGCGCGGTGCCACCCGCCTCCCGGATCCGCTCGCTCAGGCCGGCCACACTCGCGTGCACCTGCCGGTCGTCCGCCACGGAACCCACGGCGTCCAGCAGGCCGTCGGCGGTGAGGCCCTCGCCGCCCGGCACCTCGGTGCCCAGGCCCAGCGAGACCGCCCGGCGTGCCACCATCTGCTGCTCCCGGGCCTGTGCGGCCAGCACCAGCGGCGTCCCGCAGGCCAGGGCCTCCATCACGCTGCCCATCCCGGCCTGGCAGACGAACACCCGCGCGTGCGGCAGCACGGCGAGGTGCGGCAGCCAGCGGTGCACCTCCACGTTCGCGGGCAGCGGCCCGAGTTCCGCCGGATCGACCCCCCTGCGGCCCACGGTCAGCACCGCGTGCCAGGGGCTGTCCGCGAAGGCCTTCACACACGTGCGGAAGAAGTCCGGGCGATCGCTGTAGGAGGTGCCGAGCGAGACGAGCACCACGGGCCTGCCGTCCGCGGGCGGCCGCCACGCGCGGGAGGGCGGGGACGGGTCCAGGCAGGGCCCGACGAAGACGTGCCGGTCGTCGAAGGCGTCGCCGCCCGGCTGGAAGGCGCGCGGGAAGAAGGCGATGCGCAGCCCCCTGAACCCCGTGATCAGGTCCAGCGGCGAGACGTCCGCCGCTCCGTACCCGGCCAGCAGCGCGGTCAGGTCCTCGCGGAACCGGCGCACGGCCGGCCGCTCGGCCGCCCCGTCCCCCGGGGAGCCCTGGAGCATGGCCGCGAGGGAGAACGCCGGGTTGCTGGTGCGCTGGGGAAGGAAGACCGGGGAGAACTCCGCCGCGGGCAGCTGCCACAGCCGGGTCAGCAGCCGGCCGGCCGGATTCATCGTCGTGTCGTACGCCACCACGTCCGGCCGGGTGTCGGCGAAGCGCTCCATGAGCGCCGGCAGCAGCGCGGAGGACTCGGCGATCGCCGCCGTCAGCGCGAGCGGCAGCCAGTCGGGGGAGTCGCCCGGCGCGGCCCGTGCGAAGTCGGGCACGGCCGGGTCGTACAGCACGGTCCCGGCACCGGTCGCGCCGACCTCGGCGGCGAACGGCTCGGTCGTGGCGTACGAGACCCGGTGGCCGCGCCGCACCAGCTCGGCGGCGACGGGGAGCGTGGGCCGCACGTGCCCGTGGGCGGGGGCGGCGAAGAAGAGGTAGTGGAGTGGAGGGCGAGGTTGGGTCACGGGGGACTCCTGAGGCTCAGGTGGTGTTGGCCAGGTCGATCACGTACCGGCCGTACTCGGTGCTCACGCCGATCCGCCGACCGACCTCGAACAGCCGGCCGGCGTCGATGAAGCCCATGCGGTACGCCACCTCCTCGATGCAGGCGATGCGTATGCCCTGGCGCTTCTCGATGAGCTGCA
This sequence comes from Streptomyces hyderabadensis, assembly GCF_020404845.1. Lineage (GTDB taxonomy): Bacteria > Actinomycetota > Actinomycetes > Streptomycetales > Streptomycetaceae > Streptomyces > Streptomyces hyderabadensis. The sequence goes on from NZ_JAIOJZ010000080.1 coordinate 15,515, forward strand.
CGAAGGTCGCCGCGTCGAGCAGGCTGTCGTGCGTGCCGGTGTCGAACCAGGCGCTGCCGCGGCCCAGGTTGACCAGCCGGGCCCGACCGGCCTTCAGGTAGAGGGCGTTGAGGTCGGTGATCTCCAGCTCGCCGCGGGCCGAAGGGGTCAGCTCCCGCACCAGGTCCACGGCGTCGTTGTCGTAGAAGTACAGACCGGTCACCGCCAGGTTCGACCGGGGCTTCTCCGGCTTCTCCTCCAGGGAGACGAGCGTCCCGTCGGCGTCCGTGACGGCGATGCCGTACCGCTCCGGATCGGCGACCGGGTAGCCGAACAGGGTGCAGCCGCCGAGCCGCTGCCGCTCGCGCTGGAGCATCGTCGGCAGTTGGTGGCTGTAGAAGATGTTGTCGCCCAGGATGAGGGCGATCTCCTCGTCGCCCACGAAGCCCCGGCCGATGCGCAGGGCGTCGGCGAGGCCGTCGGGGCTCGGCTGCTCGGCGTAGGCGATCTCCAGGCCCAGCCACCGGCCGTCGCCGAGCAGATCGCGGTAGGAGCCGAGGAACCCCGGGGCGCTGATGATCAGGATCTCCCGGATGCCCGCGTGCATCAGCACGGACAGGGGGTAGTAGATCATCGGTTTGTTGTAGACGGGCAGGAGCTGTTTCGAGGCGACGCGGGTGACGGGCCTCAGCCGCGTGCCGGACCCGCCTGCCAGGACGATTCCACGCATGATGTCCTTCCGGCTCCGCGTCAGGGCAGCAGCGGCTTCCACCAGGAGGTGTTCTCCCGGTACCAGGCGACGCTCGACCGCAGGCCCTCGGCGAACGGGACGCCGGGCCGATACCCCAGAGCGCGGAGTTTCGAGTCGTCGAGTGAGTAGCGCCGGTCGTGGCCCAGGCGGTCGGGGACCCGCTCGACCCGGTCGGCACCGTAGCCGAATTCCTCCAGCAGCAGCCGCGTCAACTCCGCATTGGTCAGTTCCGTGCCGCCGCCGATGTGATACACCTCGCCGGGTTCCCCCTTTTCCAGAACCAGGCGAATTCCGGCGCAGTGGTCGTCCACGTGCAGCCAGTCGCGGACATTCCCGCCGTCACCGTAGAGCGGTACCTTGCGTCCTTCCATGAGAAGGGTCGCAAAGTACGGGATGACTTTCTCCGGGAATTGATAGGGGCCGTAGTTGTTCGAACACCGGGTGACGCAGACGTGCATTCCGTACGTACGCGCGTAGGACAGCGCCAGATGGTCGGCGCCGGCCTTGGCCGCGGCGTACGGCGAGTTCGGGGAGAGCGGGGACTCCTCGGTCCACGACCCGGTCTCGATCGATCCGTACACCTCGTCCGTGGAGATGTGCACGAACCGCTGAACACCTGCCTGACGTGCTGCTTCGAGGAGCGTCTGGGTTCCCAGGACGTTGGTCCGCACGAACACCGACGGGCCCTCGATGGAGCGGTCCACATGGGTCTCCGCGGCGAAGTTGACCACGACGTCGTGGCCCGGCAGCACCTCGGCGAGCAGTGCCCCGTCGGCGATGTCGCCCCGGACGAACGTGAGTCGCGGATGGCCGGCGACCGGGGCGAGGTTCTCCATGTTGCCGGCGTAGGTCAGCGCGTCGAACGCGGTTATCTCCAGGTCCGCCAAGGCGGACCCGGAATGCGTGAGGGAGCTCCGGACGAAAGCCGATCCGATGAAACCGGCTGCCCCGGTCACTAGGGCGCGCATTGGGTTTCTCCCTGGTTGCCCGAACAATTGGGCGCCACTGTAATGGGAGGCCGCGCAGCGGTCCATACCCTTATACCGGTCCCCCGGGGGCCCCATTGGGTAGGGGGTTGTAAGGGTTCAGTTCGGGTGGGGGTGGCTCCGTAGGTTCGATCCGGGGCGAGCCACGAAGCCGCCGCTGCGACGCGGGACGGCGACCCCGGCCCGTACCGGCCGACAGGGGCCCTGGAGCACTCGTGAGGATCTCGCGGACGCTCCGGCCCGGCCGGGGAGCATGGCGTGGGACCGGGATCCCCGCCACGACGCCCGCCGTGGTGGCCGGCCGCCTCACCGGTGCAGGGCCGTACGAACCCGACGAAGGGACGACAGTGGAAGTCAGCCTCATGGGCCTGGCGGGGATGGGCTGGATCGCGAAGTCGCTGACCGCCGCCGCGGAGCTCGACCTCGCCGACCACCTCGACGGCACCCCGATGACCGCCGAGGAACTCGCCAAGCACACCGGCACCCACCCCGAGACGCTCGAGGCGCTGCTGCGGATCCTGTCCGCGCTCGGTGTCTTCGGCCGGGACGAGGCCGGCGCCTACCGCAACACCCCGCTCTCCGACCAGCTGCGCGACGACCACCCGCAGTCGATGCGGCACTACGTGATGCTCTCCGGCGGCCTGTACGCCGACACGTTCACCGCCGTCACCCACACCCTGCGCACCGGCGAGTCCGCCTTCCGGCACCTGCACGGCACCCGCATCTACGAGTACCTGGAGCAGCACCCCGCCGACGCCGACCTGTACGACAAGGCCATGGCGGACCTCGCCCGGCCCGTCGCCGCGGCCCTCGCGGACGCCTACGACTTCACGGGGGTGCGCCGTGTCCTCGACGTCGGCGGCAACAGCGGTGAACTCCTCAAGGGCCTGCTCACCGCCCACCCGCACCTGACCGGCACGGTCCTGGACCGGCCCGACGTGTGCGAGCGCGCCGCCGCCGAACTCGCCGCACCGGGCCGCGAGGACCTCGCCGAGCGGCTCGCCTACACGCCCGGCGACTTCCTGAAGGAGATCCCGGGCGGCGCCGACCTCTACACCGTCAAGAACGTGCTCCACAACTGGAACCACGACAACAGCGTCGTGATCCTCTCCCGCATCCGCGAGGCCATGGAGCGCACCGGCGCCGGCCGGCCCGCCGACCAGCGGCCCCGGCTGCTCGTCGTCGAACCCCTCATCGAGACCGACCTCGACTGGATGCGCGTGCTGTTCCAGATGGTCGTGTGCGAGGACGGCACCCGCGGCCGCACCGACGAGGTCCAGCGCACCCAGATCGCCGAGGCCGGCCTCGACGTCCTGGACACGATCCGCCTCGACACGGGCCACACCGCCCACGTCTGCGCCGCCGCTCACTGAAGGAGTCCCGCGTGACCGTGCCGTCGCCCCCGCTGACCACCGCACCCCCTGCCTGGAAGGTCCTCAACGAGGGCACCGGCACCGAACCCCTCGTCCTGGCCGTCGACTTCGCCGTCACCGGGCGCCCCGAGTCCACGTTCGCCGACCTCGGCCGGCTGCTCACCCCCGGCACCCCGCTGTGGGAGTCCCGGCAGCCGGATCCGGCGTCCGCCCGCACCTTCGACGGCGAGGACTTCGCCGCGCACTGGGCCCGGGGCGTGCGCGAGACCGGACGCCCCGTGCGCGCCGTCCTCGGCTACTGCGTGGGCGGCCTGTACGCGGCCCGGCTGGCCGAGCTGCTCACGGACGGGCAGGACGACGCCCCGGCCGTCGTCCTGCTCGACCCCGAGCCGCCCCACGCGGCGGGCATGGCCGCCGACTTCCGGGCGGCCGTGGCCCGGCTGGCGTCGGTGCTCAGCCCCGAGGAGTCCGCGCTCGCCGGGCAGGCCGCCGACGATGCCGTCCGGCAGCACGCCGACGTCCGCGGGCTCGGCGCGGCCCTCACCGACGTGTTCGCCTCCATCACCGACGCGGCGTTCGCCCGGGCCGGGCTGCCCGCCGAACTCGGTGACGAACTCAGCGGCGCGTACGAGGCGTTCGTCGCGTACATCGCTGCGGCGGGCGCCTTCGACCCGGCCCGCCTGTGGACCGGCGCGACCGCTCTCACCACGCCCTCGGCCGACCCGCACGCCCGGTACGCCGGGCGGGTCCTGCCCGTCGACACGCGCCACGAGGACATCCTGCGCAGCCCGGCCACGGCCGAGGCCCTGGCGGGCGTGCTCGCCGGGCAGCGGGAGCGGGTGCGGAGCTGAGGGCCCCCGGCCGCGGCCCCCTGCCGAGGGGTGCGGCCCGCTCCGCGGCGGGAGGCGACCACCACCGGGGCCGGCCACGACCGGCACCGGGCGAGAACCGGGGCGCCCGCAGCGGGCCCACGCTCGCCGGAGCCGGGGCGGGCGAGCCCCTCCCGGAGACGGCCCGGGCCCTCGGCGGACCGGCACCGGGCGGGACCGCCCCGGCGGCCTAGTCCGCAGAAGAAGTCCGGCTCCCGGCGTAACCGGCCCGGAACCGGGGACCGGCGCGGGCCGGATGTCCACATCGACCATCAGCGAAAGGGTGACCACAGTGCAGTCAGCCGAGAAGACGAAGCCGGGCGACGGCGCCGCGGCGGCTCTGCTCGCCGCACTGACGCAGAAGCGGCGACTGGACGCGGCCACGCCCAAGGAGAGCGCGCTGTGGCTGCTGGACCGGCTGCTGCCGGACGCCGGCGTCAACAACGTCCCCTTCGCCGTCCGCGTCGCGGGCCGCCTCGACACCGCGGCGCTGCAGAGCGCCGTCGACACCGTGGTGCGCCGGCACGAGGTGCTGCGCACCGTCTACCTCGACCGGCAGGCGGGCCTGGTGCGCGAGGTGCTAGGCGAGTCCACGCGCGGCCCGCGCGTGGAGGTCCACGAGTCCGACGCCGACGTGCCGGAGAAGGCGTTGCGGGAGTTCGCCGCGACCCCGATCCGCTGCGACGGGCGGCTGATGCTGCGTGCGGCCGTCTTCCGGGGCCCCGGCACCGACACCCTGGCCGTGGTGGTCCACCACCTGGTGTTCGACGCCGCGTCCGTGCCCGTCCTGATCGGTGAACTCGCCGCGGCGTACGACGCCCACGCGGCCGGCGGCGACCTGCCGGACGTGCTGCGCGGCACCGTCCCGGCGCTGCGGGCGGCCGAGCCGCGTGCGGAGAGCCTGGCCCACTGGCGTGGCGCGCTCGACGGCTTCGACCCGGCCGGTCTCGACCTGGACTGCACCCGCCCCGCGCCGGCGCGGCCGACCCTCGCGGGCGACACCGTGCTGCACGTCCTGGACGACGACACGCGTGCGCTGCTGCGCGGACTCCAGCGGACCCTGCGCGCCCCGGAGGCCGTGGTCCTGCTCACCGCGTTCTGCGTGCTGCTCGCCGCGCACGGCGCAGGACCCGACCTGGTCGTCGGCTCCCCGGTCAACGTGCGCCCGCCCGAGGGGCAGTCGGCGATCGGCTACCACGTCAACACGCTGCCGCTGCGCCTCGCCGTCGATCCGCGGCGCGGGTTCCGCGAGCTGGTGAAGGAGGCACGCACCACGTTCTTCGGCGCGCTCGCCCACAGCGACGTGCCGGTGGACGCCATCGCCCACGAGACCGCCCGCGAGACCGTCTCGTGGCGCGACACCCTGTTCCAGCACATGTTCAACTACGTGCCCGTGGAGCCCGCCCCGCCCCTCACCCTGGGCGGGCTCCACGCCCAGCCGGTGCACGTCGAGACCGGCTACAGCAAGTTCGACGTCGAACTGTTCGTGCAGTCGGGACCGGACCAGCTCGGGCTGCGCCTGCTGTACTGCGCCGAACTGCTGGACCGGGCCGACGCCGAGGCGCTGACCCGCCGGTACGCGGCCCTGCTGCACACCGTCGCCGCCGAACCCGACCGACCCGTCGGCGAGTTGGACGTGTGGAGCGACGAGGACCGCACACTGCCCGGCCCCGGCACGGCCCGGTCGGTGGCAGCCCCCGCGAGGGAGGCCGACCGCGACCTCGACACCTTCCGCGCCACCCCGGGCGGCCCCGCCCTCGGCCTCACGGAGGCGGCCCGCCGCGCGGCCGACGGCACCTACCCCTACGTCGTCCACCCGCTCGACGCCCGGAACGTCGCCGTCGTCGACCGGTCCGGCCGGCGGCTGCCCGACGGAGTGCGCGGCGAGGTGTGCCTCGTACGGCCCGACGGGGCCACGCACGTCGCCACCGGCTGGACCGGCAGCCTGCGCCGCGACGGCGCGCTGGAGCTGTACGGCCAGGCCGAACGCGTCGCCCGACGGCACGGGCGGGCGGTGCACCCCGAGCGGGTGGAGGCCGTGCTGCTGGCGCATCCGGAGGTCACCGGGGCGGTGTTCGTCGCCGCGGACGAGGCGGCACTCGCGTTCGTCACCTTGGACGAGCGGCCCGGTCTCACCGACGAAGTGGCCGCGCACGCCGCCCGGCTGCTGCCGCGCGCGGTGCAGCCGGACCGGGTCGTGCGCACCGATGCGCTGCCGCGGCGCCCCGACGGCGGCTGGGACACGGTGGCGCTGCTCGGGCTCGCCGCGGCCGAGGCACGGACCGAGCAGGCCGACCCCGACGGGCTCGTCGGTGACCTGCGCGGGCTGTGGCGCGACCTCCTCGGCCTCGCGGAGCCCGCCGACGCCGACGCCAACTTCTTCGCGCTGGGCGGACATTCGCTGCTCGGTGCGCAGCTGGTGCAGCGCGTCGACGACGTGACGGGAACGCGGATCAGGCTGGCCGACCTCTTCGACAACCCGACGCCGCGCGGCCTCGCCCGGTACCTGCGGGAACTGCGCGACGACAGCTGACGCCCGGCGGCCGGGCACCGGCCGGCACCGACCCCCCCGACCTGAAGACCCCCCGACCTACCGGCCACTCCTGAGCGCCACGCAAGTGGCGGGGCCTCCGCCGTTCCCCCGACGGCGGGGGGCCACCGGCCGTCGGCGGCACGGCGACCGGGCCGCCCCCGGTCCGCGCGTGCGCGTGCACCGGACCCGGGAGCCGACCGGCCACCGTGGCGTCGCGGGCCGTGTGGGCCACAGACCTGTGTGAAGAGAACGACGACGGGAGCAAGAACGTGTCCGAACACCGTGGCAGCGCAGGAGGCTCCGCACTGTTCCCCCGGACGGAGACCGTGCTGCCCTGGGTCCTGACCGGTCCCGGCGCCGCCGCCGTACGGGCCCGCGCCGAAGCTCTGCGCACGCACCTGGCCGCCTCCGACGCCGGGCACTGGTCGCCGGCCGCGGTCGGACGGGCCCTCGCGGCCGACGCGGGGGAGACCCACCGGGCCGTCGTGCTCGCCGGAGACCGCGCGGGAACCCTGGACGCGCTCGCCGCGCTGGCCGCCGGCGCCGACCACCCGGCCGTGGTCACCGGCACCCGCGCCGGCGCCTCCGCCGCCGGGCCGCTGTTCGTCTTCCCCGGACAGGGCTCGCAGTGGACCGGGATGGCCCGCGAACTCCTCGACGCGGCCCCGGTGTTCTCGCGCAAGCTGCACGACTGCGCCGACGCGTTCGCTCCCTACCTGGACCACTCCCTGCTCGACTCCGTGACGGGCACCGCCGAGGGCCCCGACCCGGCCGGCGCCGACGTGGTGCAGCCCGCGCTGTTCGCGGTGATGGTGGCGCTGGCCGACCTGTGGGCCGCGGCCGGGGTCGCCCCGGGCGCGTTGCTCGGCCACAGCCTCGGCGAGCTGGCCGCCGCGCACGTCGCCGGGGCCCTCTCCCTGGACGACAGCGCCCGCGTCGTGGCCCGCTGGAGCCAGGCCCAGGCCACCCTCGCCGGGCGCGGCGACATGGTGTCGGTGCTGCTGCCCGCCGACGAACTCGCCGAACTGCTCGACCGGCGCTGGCCGGGCCGCCTGGTCGTCGCCGTGGAGAACAGCCCCGGCTCGGCCGTCGCCTCCGGCGACGTGCACGCGGCGGCGGAACTCGTCGCCCACCTCACCGCCGAGGGCGTCCACGCCCGGCGCGTCGACGTGGGGCTCGCCGCGCACTCCCCGCACATCGACGCGATCCTCACCCGCATCCGCGAGGACATCGCACCGATCCGCGCCCACGCCCCCCGCGTCCCCGTGTACTCCGCGCTGCACGGCGCGGCACTGGACGGCACGCCCATGGACGCCGCCTACTGGTGCCGCAACCTGCGCTCCACCGTCCGCTTCGCCGACGCCACCCGCGCCGCGCTGGAGGCCGGCCACACCACGCTCGTCGAGGTCAGCCCGCACCCGGTGCTGACCACCGCGATGGAGGTGTCCGCGGCCCGGGCCTCCCGCCCGGCCGCCGTCCTCGGCACCCTCCGCCGCGGTGAGGGAGGCCCGGACCGCTTCCTCACCTCGCTGGCCGAGCTGCACGTGTCCGGTGGCGACGCCGACCCGCGGACCGCGCTGCCCGACGGCGGCGCCGTGGAGCTGCCCGAGGCGGTGTTCACCGCCGGACCGCGCGAGGAGCCGCAGCACGGTGACGCACCGCGTGAGGCGCTGCGCGCCAGGCTCGCGCCCCTCGACGCGGCCGAGCGCCAGGCGCACCTGCTGGCCGTGGTGCGGGAGTGCACCGCGGCGGCGCAGGACGGCGACGAGGGCACCGTCGATGCCCGGCGCACCTTCCGGGACCTCGGCATCACCTCGCTGGCCGCCGTCGGCATCCGCGACCGGCTGCACTCCGCGACCGGGCTCGGCCTCTCCCCGACCGTCGTCTTCGACCACCCCACGCCGGACGCGCTCGCCACCCACCTGGACGCCGAGCTGTTCGGCACCCGGACCGCCGCGACCGAACCGGCCGCCGGGAACCGGACCGCGCCGCGCGACGAGCCCGTCGCGATCGTGGGCATGGCCTGCCGTTACCCCGGCGGCGTGGCCTCCCCCGCCGACCTGTGGCGCACCGTCCTCGCCGGTGTCGACGCCGTCGGCCCGCTGCCCACCGACCGCGGCTGGAACACCAACGACGGCTACGACCCCGAACTGAGTGGCCCCGGCCGGTTCTCCCAGCACGAGGGCGGATTCCTGTACGACGCGGCCGAGTTCGACGCGGGGTTCTTCGGGATCTCGCCGCGCGAGGCGCTCGCCATGGACCCGCAGCAGCGTCTCGTCCTGGAGTCCGCCTGGGAGGCCGTCGAGGACGCCGGGCTCGACGCCCAGTCCCTGAAGGGCTCGCGCACCGGTGTCTTCCTCGGCCTCATCACCCAGGACTACGGCCCCCGGGCCGGCGAACCCACCGAGCAGGCCGGCACCGTCGAGGGCCATCTCTTCCTCGGCTCCACCGGCAGCGTCGCCTCCGGCCGCCTGTCCTACGTACTCGGCCTGGAGGGGCCGTCGCTGACCATCGACACCGCCTGCTCCTCCTCGCTGGTCGCCCTGCACGAGGCGTGCCAGGCCCTGCGCACGGGTGACTGCGACATGGCGCTCACCGGCGGTGCCACCGTGATGCCGAGCACCGGCATGCTCGTCGAGTTCTCCCGCCAGCGCGGCCTGTCCCCGGACGGGCGCTGCAAGGCGTTCTCCGCGTCCGCCGACGGATTCGGCCTGGCCGAGGGCGTGGGCATCCTGGTC
>NZ_JAIOJZ010000081.1 GCF_020404845.1 Streptomyces hyderabadensis
CGCCTCCAGAGCCGGCACCGCCTGTGTCAACTCCCGCTGCTGCTCGTCACTGAGCGCCTGCACGGTGCGGGCGACCGCCGCAGCGCGGCCCGCCCTGATCCGGGCCTCGACCTTCCGGCCGTGCTCGGTCACGCTGACCTGGGCGCTGCGACGATCACTGGGGTCCCGCAGCCGGGTGATCAGGCCCGCGCGGTCCATCTTGCCGACGATCCGCGACAGCATGGTCGGGTTCAGCCCTTCGCCGCGGGCCAGTTCGGGCAGGCTGACCGGCCCGCTGCGCGCGACCACCCCCAGGATGGTCGCTTCCGACGGAGTGAGTCCCTCGTCGCTCGCCGAATCGTTCAGCTGGCGGGAGATGCGGCTGACGGCCCGCCGCAGACGGGTCATCAATTCTTCGTCCACGTCCTCAGTGCTCCATGTTCGGTTGCCTGCCGGCAAGCGCCGCGGACTTTACCAGTCGGTGTCCGCCTGTCCGGCTGATTATAGTTGCTTACCGGCAAGCAAACTATACTCGAAGGCGTGTGACACCCATGGCCGCTGCACCACCCGCCGACCAGGCGAAGGAACCCATCTTCACGGTCCCCTTCGTCAGCCTGATGATGGCCAACGGGTTCCTGCGTGTCGGCACCTACATGCTGGTCACGCTCATGCCGCTGTACGCCCTCGACCGCGGCGTCTCCACGACCACTGCCAGCCTGACCGTCACCTTCTACATGCTGGCGGCCGTCCTGGTCAGGCCCGTGTCCGGCCGGCTCGTCGACACCCGGGGCCGGTACGTCGTGATGGTGTGCGGGTCGGTGCTGTACTGCGCCACCACCGGTCTGTACGCGCTCTCGCTGCCGGTCTGGCTGCTGCTCCTGGTCCGGGCCCTGCAAGGGGTGGGCTTCAGTCTCAACGGCACCGCCGTGATGACGCTCGCCACCGACCTGATCCCGGAGAGCCGGATGTCGGAGGGGATCGGCTACCTCGGTGTGGAGCAGACCGTCGCCCAGCTCTTCGCTCCCTGGCTCGCCTTCGCCGTGAAGGACACCTACGGGTACCGGACGGCGTTCCTCGTCGTCTTCGCCCTCAGCGCCGCCAACGTACTGGCGCGGCTGCCGCTGAAGTTCGCGGACAAGGGACCATTGCCTGGCCCACCGCCCGCCTCCGCCGCAGCGGGTACTCCCTGGTGGGGCCGGATCGTGGAGAAGAACGCCTGGCGCCCCGCGCTCGTCATGTTCTTCGTCATGACGGGCGCCACGTCCGTGAACACCTTCATGGCGGCCCACACGGCCGACCACGGCATCTCCAACCCGGGCCCGTTCTTCACGGCCAGTGCGCTGACGCTGGCCCTCGCCCGGCTCACCGCGGGCCGGACGCAGCGGCGCTTCGGGACCGCGTGGACCATCGCCCCCGGCATCGTGCTCGTCGCGGTCGCCCTGCTGCTCGTCTTCTGGTCGCCCAACCTTCCGGTGCTGATGGCCGGCGGAGCCTGTTACGGGCTGGGCATGGGAACCGCCCAGCCCGGCATCAACGCGCTCGCCGTCCTGGCGGCCGACCGGGCCCAGCGCGGTCTGGCGAACTCCACGTTCTTCATGGCCATGGACCTCTCCCAGGCGGTGGGAGCGGTCGCGCTGGGTGCCCTGGCTGGGCTGACCGGCATCGGCATGGTCTTCCTGGCCTCCTCAGGGGTGCTGGTGGCAACCGCCGTGGCCTATCTGACCCTGCGGTCGCGCGGGTTCGTCGAGTGAGGGTGTGAGAAAAGGGGCCGGTCCCGTGGGACCGGCCCCCTGCCCTCCCGCCGGAGCGTCAGCGGCCGCCGAGGAGTTCCTCCCACGCGGCCGGGGTCTCGATGCGCTTGGTCACCGGGAACCCGATATAGCCGTTGCCGGAGCCGATCTCGACGTGGTCCCGGTCCGGGTCACCGCTGACGACGATGATGAAGTCGTCAGGCGAGGACACCATCTGGATGTCACGTTCGAGTTCCATCGACGTCCCGAGCTGCTCGGGCCAGTTGCCTTGCCTGATGCCCTTGTAGAAGCGCTCGACGATCATGCCGCTGAGCCTGCTGACCCGCAGTTTCGCGTAGTCGTAGAAGTGCTGGCGTACGGCCTGCTTCGTCCAGCCCTGGTCGGTGAGGACCTTCAGGACGGCCGGAGTGAGCACGATCGTCGGACGGGTGATCATGCCGCGGAAGAAGAACTGGATGAACATGTGGTTGTCCGCCATGCGGGCCTCGATGTTCCTGAGGATCTGCTCCGCGGACGGATCTCCCACCTCGATGGCCTGGGTCATCTCCGTGCAGGCGGTGATGGTGACGAGGTTGTCCCCGGCCTCGTACCCCTCGTCCACACTGTGCGGCTGCCAGCCCATACTGGTCACCGCGTCCTCGTTCTCCGCCAGCACGACGCGGAAGTTGCCGCCGAAGCAGCCCTTGTCCGTCTTGTGCGGCAGGAACCCGCAGGCGTTGCGCATGTACATCCGCCAGAATCGGCCGATGGTCGTGTTCGCACGGAATCCCGTGCGCAGCGCGGCCTGCGTGTAGTTGAACTCCAGTTCCTTGATGATGCGCCCGTTGACGATGATCAGCGTCTCGGTACCGGGTGTGTGCCCGAGGTGCTCATGACCGAACTTCGGGTCGACCATCGCCTCGACGATCGCCACCAGCACCGGCATGTACTCCGGCCTGCAGCCGGACATCACGCCGTTGACAGCGATGTTCCAGATCGTCGCCTCCCGGGAGTCGGGAAGCAGCCGTCCGAGCACCTCGTCGGGAGAGCGGTCGGTGAAGCGCAGGAACTGCTCGACCTTTTCGATCGTCGGCGGGACGATCGGCATCGAGTCGCTCCACTCGTTGGCGATGAAGTGTTCGTTGACCTCCTCGAAGGTGCCGCTGAAGACGATGTCCCTCTTGGCGGGCTCCCGGGTGAAGCCGGCCTCGGCGGGCTGGACGGTCAGGCCGTCGACGACCTGCTGGAGCATGGGCCCGGCGACGTTCTGTTCCAGCGTGGCGTCGTCCACGAGGTTGACGTGTCCGGGGTGGATCGAGTGAGGCAGATTGGGCAGCCCCAGGCCCTTGGCAGTCAACTGCCCCTGCTTGACGAAACCGCCGCACAGGACGGTCACCGTCGGAATTCCCAGTTTCTCAACCAGGGCGCTGGCACGCGTCACGGCGGCCGTGCAGGAGCCTCAACAGCCGACGCCGCAGATGACGGCGTCCACCTTCATGGCCCGCAGCTTCTCCGGCAGCTCCGCCAGCACCTGGTGCTCGTTGGCACCGTGAATCTCGCCGAACTCACGCCAGCTCACGAACTCGATGCCCGGGTAGCGCTCGCTCAGCTCACGTTCCCAGATCTCGAACATCTGGTCGCCCTTGAAGACCCAGTCCCACAGCTCGGCGACCCGCTTGCCTTCCAGGGACTCCAGCCGGCGGGCCAGACCCTTGCCGTCGTGCATACGCTGGCCGCTGGGCCACACGACCTCGTAGTCGTCACTCATGACCGAACCTCTCCGATCGTCGGGAACCACGAACCTAACGCCGCACCCGGACCCCGGAACAGGGACAATCACGCGTGCGCAACGGGGCATCAGCTGTTGTCACCACGACGCCTTCGCCTGCCGCCGGACGACACGTCACCGGGCCTGGGTGCCTCGGACCCGAAGGCAGGCCACGAGCGCGGCGGTCGCCGGGGACAGCAACGCGCCCCGCCGCAGTACGAGGTGGACCTGGCGGGCCAGCGCGGGCAGGTCGACGGGCAGCCGCGTCACCAGTCCGGAGTCCAGCTCGAAGCGGAGCTGCCGGGCGGACGCGAACGCCAGGGTGTCGCTGGTCGCGAGCATCTGGCGCAGGACCGCGAGGTCGGCGGACTCGACCGTCGCGCGTGGGGGGCGCAGCCCGCGCGCCACGAACGCGTCGTCGAAGAGGCGCCGGCTCGGCGACACGGCCCGCGGCAGGATCCATGCCTCGTCGACGACCTCCTCCATGGGGATCCGGTCGCGGTCGGCCAGCCGGTGCCGGGCGCGGGCTAGGACGACCAGGTCGTCCTCGAACAGCGGCTCGACGGCGAGGTCGACGGTCGTCGACGGTGTCGGCGGTACGCCGACGACCACGTCGATGTCACCGTCGCGCAGACCGGCCAGGAGCTGCTCGACGTGTCCTTCGACGGTCGTCACACACAGCTCCGGATGGCGGCCGACGGCGTCGACGACGGCCATCGGCATCACGTGTGTCCGGCCCGGCGGAACCGTGCCGATGACGACCGTCCCCCGCGTGCCGCCGTCCGTCGAGGCGAGGTCCGAGGTGAGGTGCCGCAACTCGGCCAGTGCGCGCTTGGCATGGGCGACCAGGACGTTGGTGCGGTCGAACGGCACCATCCCGGCCGCCGTGCGCCGGAACAGACGCAGACCGAGCGCGCTCTCCAGCCGGGACAGCGCCATGCTCGCCCCGGACTGGGTCATCGCGAGCGCAGCGGCGGCGGCGGAGACGGTACGCAGGTTCACGAGGCGGACGACCAGTTGCAGGTGCCGTCCGTCGTACAGGCGTCGCGTCAGGGCGTCCAGCACCTCACTCCCGGGCTCCGGCCGGTACCGCGCGAGGTTCGTCGCCGCGGCCGAAAGCTCCTCGTCGATCCGGTCCGCACGCGCCAGGACAAGTCGGCCGGCCGGTGTCAGTACGGTGCCGCGGCGCGTCCGTTCGACCAGCGCCGTGCCGAACACCGCTTCCAGCTCGCTCATCGCGCGGGAAACGCTGGCGGTCGACTTGTACAACGCGGCGGCGGCCTCCGACAGCGTCCGGGCCCTGGCCACCGCCCGGAACACGGCCAGGCCCGGCAGGCAGCGGACCACTTCGTCCGCGGGCCCCGGCAGGTCACCGAGTGAGGGATGCGGACTCACGTGAGAACCTCCGGGGTGGACCTGTGGGCGGCGGAGGCGGCCGACGCGCGAAACCCGCAGGTGCTCGACCTCGTCGGACAGGCTACTGGAAGGACGCCTGCGGATGATGAGCCGCCTCGGTGGGCGGCGGTCGTGGGACGGCGGCGAGCCGACGGCCGACGGGGCAGGTCATTCCTGGTAGTCGGGGTACCAGGGCCGTGGATCGACGTCTCGGAACTCGGCCCGGGTGAACATCTCGCGCAGACGGTAGGGCCTGGTGGCGTCGTAGACCATCTTGGCGGTGACGCCCTTGGCGGGCAGGGCCGGGTTGTACTGCGGGGTCTGGGAGGGGTCGAGGACGTGTCCGGCGACGCCGGGCAGGACGACCAGGTCCTTGTCGGCCTGGAAGCGGGTGGTCATCGCCCAGAGCACGTCCTCGGTGTCGAAGGGATCGACGTCCTCGTCGACCACGACGACGTGAGTGACCGTGCGCTGCTCAACCATGATCCTCATTCCTCGGACGCCGGAGTTCCCGTGGCTCTTCTTGCGAGTCAGTGTTCTATCGACCGAGTAGGGGTGCAATTCATGACATTCTGCCTGGAACCGGTCGTCCTGACTCACCACGCGGAGCCGCTCTGATTCCGTCCTCCCGACACGCTCACTCGTCGATAAAGCGACCCCTGAGGTCCTCTGGTCTCTGCATCAGCCACGAACCCACCCTCGTGTTCCGCTGTGCAAGACCGGCGAAGCCATGCCTTCCCTGTGAATCGAGCTGATTGTTGACACTTCCGTCGACACTTGAATTAGGTTCGCAAACGCAAGCCCGTACGGACTCAGGAGGACCTCGACGTGAAGCACAGGGCAGTCAGGCGCAGGAGTGTCGTGGTGGGAATCGGTGCGACGGCGGGGGTCGCGGCGATCGGCGGCGTCGCGCTGACCGCGCAGGCCGAGAGCACGAAGGGCGGTCCCACCGAGTCAAATGCTCTGGTCTTCGACCAGGAGGCCTTCACCACGCTGACGACGACCGTCGCGGATGCCGCAGGTGACGAGCATGAGGTGACCTACCGCTTCTACCGGGCGATCACCTACGTCACCAAGCCCGTCGACGAGAAGTACCAGAGCCTGAACATCAGCGTGCCCGTCAAGATCGACGGCAAGTCGGTGGACGCGTCCGGTGCCCCCATCCTCTTCGCCAACTCGGTCGGCGGGTACATGCCTTCGTCGGTCGCCGAGGCCACCGGCGTGGGCGGCGGCATGGGCGGCGGTCCCGCCCCCGACGACGCCCCGAGCGCCTCGGCCGCACCCTCCACGTCCTCCGGGTCCGGTACCGAGTCCGGCAGCTCCGCACAGCTCGCGGGCGGCAAGATGGTCAACCTGCCGCAGCTCGGCCTCGTTGCGGGGTACGTGGTCGTGGAGCCGGGGGCGCGCGGGCGCACCCTGAAGAACAGCGCGGGTGAGTACTACGGCACCGCCCCGGCCGCCATCGTCGACCTGAAGGCCGCCGTCCGCTATCTGCGCGCCAACAAGGGGCGCGTCCCCGGGAACGTGGAACGCATCTTCTCCACCGGAACCAGCGCCGGCGGTGCCCTCTCCGCGCTGCTCGGCGCGTCCGGCGACAGCCCCCTCTACGAGAAGTACCTCGAGGACATCGGCGCCGCCGACGCCTCCGACGCGATCTTCGCGACCGGCGCCTGGTGCCCGATCACCGACCTGGAGCACGCCGACGGCGCCTACGAGTGGAACTGGGGCACCAACAGGCTCAGTACCGGCGAGCAGGTCGACCAGACCGTCTCCAAGGGACTGAAGTCCCAGTTCGTCGAGTACCAGGCGGCCCTGAAGCTGCGCGGCCTGGGCGGCTTCGGCCCACTCACCGCCCGCAACTACGACGACTACCTGCTCAGGACGTATCTCCAGCCGTCGGCCACCACGTACCTCTCGGGCCTCTCCGAGACCGAACGCACGACGTACCTGGCGAAGAACACGTTCATCACCTGGAACGGCAAGAACGCCGCCTTCACCTGGGAACGCTTCCTCACCCACGTCGGCGCCCGGAAGAAGGACGCCCCGGCCTTCGACCTGTTCACCTTCCCCACCGACTCCTCCGACGCCATGTCCGGCGACATCAACAACGAATTCGGCGAGGGAACGGAGCAGTACCGCCACTTCACCCTCTACAGCCTGCGCAAGGACAAGGGGGCCACCGCCCGCCTCGCCGGTGACATCCCCGAGAAGCTGCGGCTGATGAACCCCATGTTCCACCTGGTCGACAAGCCCAACCCGGGCCGTAGCCGGCACTGGTGGATTCGACTCGGCAGCTCGGACTCCGACACCTCGCTCACCGTGTCCGCCAACCTGGCCGCCGCAGCCGGCCAACTGGGCGACGACGTCAGTCACCTCTACTACTGGGACGCGGGCCACGGCGCCAACGAGGACGCCGGCGACTTCATCGACTGGATCGCCGAAACGGCCGGATACAAGACGTCGTGAGTGCCGCGGTGCGGGACTGCGTGTGACGGCCTCGTGCCGGACAGCCCTCAGCAGGGAACAGCGGGGAGGCGTCCGGCGGCGAACGCGGTTGGCGTCACCTGCATGACCTCGCGGAAGTGTGCGGTCATGTGCGACTGGTCGCAGTAGCCCGCGTCGCCGGCCAGACGGGCCAAGGGTGCGCGGCGCAGCCCAGGGACGACACTCCGGACCCGGGCGAGCCTGGCGAACTGCTTCGGCGAGATGCCCACATGTGTCGTGAAGGCATTGCGCAGGTGCCGTTCGCTGACGCCGAGGTGCCGCGCCAGTTCGCCGACTCGTGGAGGTGCGTGCCCCTCCTCCGGCGACAGCTCGACGGACGCCCGGCGGACCAGGTCCGCCGCCGTTCCGGCCGGGAGCGGCGTGGCGCGGGCTCGTGCCGACAAGGCCGCTGCCGCACGCAGGGCGTCGTCGACCCCCGCGACGTGGCCGAGGTGGCAGTGGAGGCCCTGCTCGACGACGAACACGACGCCGCGGCCGTCACTCTGACCGGCCCCGACCTGATCAGCGTTCCCGACCAGGTCGCACATCTGTCCGAGCTGCTCGGCCGCCCGATCAGTACGGTCGACATCCCGCTCGACGTGGCCCGTGAACACATGCTCGCCAACGGTCTGCACCCCTCCGTGGTCGACGTCGCCGTCCGCGGATTCCAACTCGTCCGTGACGGCGGCAACGCGGTGGTCACCGACGACGTCGAGCGCATCCTCGGCCGCCCTGCTCGTTCCTTCCGCACGTGGGCGCGGGACCAGCGCGGCGCGTTCCTCGACCCTCTGGAGACCACACTGCCGGAGGGGTGAGCACCCTCGTCAGCCGGAGGCTCAGAGGCTGACGGGAGGGTCGGACAGCCCGGGCGGTAACTTCCGTTTCGCCCGTCACCGGCGTTCCCTTACCACCCGGTACGGCCCGGTTGTCCGTCTTGTCCTGCGCCGTTGTCAGGCGTCGCCGTAGGCCTCTCCGCCCAGTTCGAACCCGGCCGAGCCCGCGGTGGCGTCCGCCAGCCAGGAGCGGAAGGTGTCCAGGTCGGCCTCGGGCAGGCCGACCTCGATGGTGACGGCCTCGCCGTAGCGCACGTCGCGCACCGCGCGGCCGGCGGTGCGCAGGTCGTTCTGGAGCTTGCCGGCCCGCTGGTGGTCGACGGTCACCGTGGCCAGGCGGAACCGGCGCCGGGTCAGGGTGCCGAGGTCGTCCAGGGCCTCGCCGACCGCGCCGCCGTAGGCGCGGATGAGGCCGCCCGCGCCGAGCTTGACGCCGCCGTAGTAGCGGGTGACGACGGCGACGACGTACCGCATGTCGCGGCGCAGCAGCATCTGGAGCATCGGGACGCCCGCGGTGCCTCCCGGCTCGCCGTCGTCGCTCGCCTTCTGGACGGCGGCGTCGGCGCCGATGACGTAGGCCCAGCAGTTGTGGGTGGCGTCCGCGTGCTCCTTGCGCACGCCCGCGATGAACGCCTGGGCGTCCTGTTCGGTGGCGGCCGGGGCGAGGGCGCACAGGAAGCGCGAGCGGTTGATCTCGGTCTCGTGCACACCCGCGCGGGCGACCGTGCGGTACTCGTCCTGCATCCGGCCAGCCTATGCGCTCGCCGCGCCGGGCTCCCCGGGGGCGTCGGCGCGGTCCCCGGCGGCGAGCCCGGTCACGGCGGGGAGCCGACGTCCCGGGTGAGATGGAGGCCGAGGAACCGGTCGGCGTACGCACAGATCTCGAACCGGGCTCCGTCCGGCAGGCCGGGGCCGGTCGCCACCTGGCGCAGGACGCCCAGCACCCCGGGGGCGTCCAGGTCGTCCTCCCAGGCGGCCCGCAGCCGGTCGCGCACCTCGTCCGGGACGGGACGCGAGGGGTGCCGGGCCCAGTCGGCGACCGCGCGGCGCAGCCGGGCGAGGGTCTCCCGGGACCCGTCCAGCGCGGCCGCGTCCAGCTCCACGCGCGCGTGGTGGTGCCGCTCCAGCAGGGCGAGGCGCACGGCGTCGGGGTCGGCGAGGTCGGGAACGGCGGGGTGCACGGGGGCGACGGCGACCGTCGTCACGTCCCGGGCTCCCCCGTCCCCGCCCTCGTCCGCCCCTTCGGCCACGACGTCGGCCACGACGCGGACGCGCTGTCCCGTGCCCGGTCCCTGTCCGGTGGCGGCGCCGTCCTCGAAGGGCCGGATGCCGAGGGCGGCGGCGTCCTTGCGCAGCCGGTCCGGTTCCGCCGTACCGGTCAGCACCGCCCACGCGGGCGTGCCGTCGAGTTCCAGGGCGCGCACCAGGAGGTCCGCGACCAGGAGCACGCGCAGGGCGGTGGCGTCGCCCCCCGGCACGTGCGCCTCGACTCGGGTCGGGGCCCGGCGGGCGGGCGCGGCGGGGGCGGGTTCTCCGGTACGGGCGTCGATGATGCGCAGCACGGGGCGAGCGTAGGCGGGACGGCGCGGCGGCGCACCGGGGCGCGCGCCGCACCCCGCCCGGCGCACGGGGAATCCACGCACGTCGCCGTCCGTTGTGCGGACGGGACGGCCCGACCCGCGGGCCGCCCGGGAGCGCGAGGAGGCCGCCGGTGTACGGCGACGAGGCAACCGTCCGCAAGATCCTCACCGAGCTGGGCGACACCTGGGCCGTGGTGGGCCTGTCGAACAACCGGCAGCGCGCCGCGTACGGCGTCGCCGAGGTGCTGCAGCGCTTCGGCAAGCGCGTCGTGCCCGTGCATCCCAAAGCGGAGACGGTGCACGGCGAGCAGGGGTACGCCTCGCTCGCGGACATCCCGTTCGACGTGGACGTCGTCGACGTCTTCGTCAACAGCGAGCTGGCCGGTCCGGTCGCCGACGAGGCGGTCGCCAAGGGCGCCCGGGCGGTCTGGTTCCAGCTCGGCGTGGTCGACGAGGCGGCGTACGGGCGGACCAGGGCCGCGGGCCTGGAGATGGTCATGGACCGGTGCCCGGCGATCGAGATCCCGCGGCTGGGCTGACCGGGCCCGCGGCTCACCCGGACCCGCCCGGACCGGACTCGATGACGACCACGCGGGCCCAGTCGGGCGGTGCGTCGGGGACGTAGTCGGGGTCGTCCTCGTCCGAGGAGCCGCCCGCCCGCTCCCGGGGGAACAGACCGACCACCGTCCGGCACGCCGGCCGCGTGTCCGGCCAGGGCGTCTGCCCGTCGGTCAGCACCACGACGGCGTCCGGCGCGGGACGCCCCGCGAGTGCCTTCGCGAAGCCGGTGCGCAGGTCCGTGCCACCGCCGCCCACCAGCTCGATTCCCTCCTCCCGGCACAGCGAGTGCGCGAGGCCGGCCGCCGCGTCGCACGGCACCACGCTGACCAGATCGCGTCGGCCGCCGACGGCGCGGGCGATGGCTGCGACCTCCAGGAGCGCGCTGCCCAGTTCGGCGTCGCTGACCGATCCCGAGGTGTCGACGACCACGGCGACCCGGGGCGGCCGGCGCCGCAGGCTGGGCAGCACCACACCGGGTGTGCCGGCCGAGCGGCGGGATGGCCGACCGTACGTGTAGTCCTCGCCCGCGCCGCCCGAGGAGGTCGCCGAGCGGACCGCGGCACCCAGCAACTCGCGCCAGGGCTGCGGCGGGTGGAACACCTGCTCCGCCCACCGCCGCCAGCCCTTCGGGGCGCTTCCCGGGGCGGCGTTGATGCCCCGGGCCACCCGGAGGCGCACCGCGTCCCGTTCCTGATCGCTGAGTCCGGCCGCGCCGTCCGGACCGAGGTCCCACTCCCGTTCGAGGCCGTCGGCCCCGCTGCCGCAGTCCAGCCAGGCCAGGCTCTCGGTGAGCCGCCCGAGCCGGAACTGGCGCAGGTAGTCCTCCATGAGCTGCCCCTCGGGCAGCCGCAGGAAATCCGGGTCAACCGCGCCCTCGGGACGGACCAGGCCGTCGCCGAACACGTCGTCGTTGATCTCGCAGTCCGCGGCGATGTTCATCCGCAGCCGTTCCGCCGGGCCGGTCAGCCCGCGCTCGCGTGCCACCCGGTCGCTGCGCCCGTGGTGGTCGCGCAGCAGGTGCGAGACCTCGTGCACCCAGACTCCGGCCAGCTCCTCCACGGGTGTGCGGTCCACGAAGACCGGTGACGCGTAGCAGCGCCAGTAGCGGTCGACGGCCATCGTCGGCACCCTGCGCGAGGGGACGACGTGCAGGGCGAACAGGGCCGTGGCCAGGTAGGGCCGGGCGCGGGCGGCGTGCAGCCGGGCGGCGTAGAGCTTGTCGAGGTCGATGCGCACCCGGAGCTGCGTCGGGTGCGTCGGCCGTGTCCGCTGTTGCGGCCGCGTCGGCCGCGTCCCCTGCTTCATCTGCTTCGGGTGCATCGAGTGCGTCGAGTGCGTCGGGTGCTTCATCGGTCCGCCTTCGCGGCGCCCGCGATCCGGGCCGCCGCGCGGTCGGCGGCGCGGTCCGCGCGCCGGGAGAGGGACATGGCCCCGGCGAGCCGGTCGATCGAGGCCGGGACGTCCCAGTCCTGCCGCCGCAGCGTGGCGAGTGTCGTCGCCGGAACGACCACGACGTCCGGCGCGCCGGTCTCCATCGCCCGGGCCAGCAGTGCCCAGGCCGCGTCCCACCGGGACTTCTCCGGCCGATTGCGTACCGCGGCCACCACCCCGTCCAGCACGGCCTGGCGGAGGTCGCCCCGTTCGGGCAGCTCGGCGCCCGCCGGATCGGCCAGCAGTGCCTCGGGGTCCGGGAGGTCCATCCGGTCCAGGCTCGCCATCAGTTCGAGGCCGGGTCCGTCGCCCACGGTCCCGCGCACCAGCAGGGAGAGCACTTCCCTGGACGAGCCGGCCGCGGTCGCGAAGGCGATCAGGCCCAGGGTCATCTCCCAGCTGCGGGGCGACGGCCAGGCGCCGCCCCGGCGGGTCTCGCCGCCGGGCAGCCGGTGCACGAGTGAGGGGCGG
The DNA here is from genome assembly GCF_020404845.1 of Streptomyces hyderabadensis. Lineage (GTDB taxonomy): Bacteria > Actinomycetota > Actinomycetes > Streptomycetales > Streptomycetaceae > Streptomyces > Streptomyces hyderabadensis. Next base: position 12,233 of record NZ_JAIOJZ010000081.1, read on the forward strand.
GCGGTGAGGAACTCGCACACCGCCCGGCGCGCGTGGCGCACCGCCGCTTCCAGCCGGGACGGGTCGAGGCTCGGCAGGGTCGCCCGGGGCCAGGTCCCGCCGAGTCCTCGTACGACGACGTCATGGTCGTGGGTCCACTGGAGATGGACGAACCGGTTGGCCAGGGGCGGGCTCAGCTCCCAGCCGTCGGCCGCCGAGGACTTCGGGTTGGCGGCGGCCACGATCCGGACGCCGGGCGGCAGCCGCAGCGCGCCGATCCGCCGTTCCAGGACGAGCCGGAGCAGTGCCGCCTGCACGGCGGGCGGCGCGGTGGACAACTCGTCGAGGAACAGCAGTCCCCGGCCGGCCCGCACCAGGCGCACGGCCCAGTCCGGCGGGGCCATCGGCACGCCCTGCTCCGCGGGGTCGTCGCCGACGACGGGGAGCCCGGAGAAGTCGGACGGCTCGTGCACGCTCGCGATCACGGTGGTCAGCGGGAGGTCCAGGGCGGTGGCGAGCTGGGTGAGGGCCGCGGTCTTGCCGATCCCGGGCTCGCCCCACAGCAGCACGGGGAGGTCGGCGGCCACGGCGAGGGTGAGTGCCTCCAGTTGGATGTCGGGCCGCGGTTCGGTGGTCGTGGCGCGCAGCAGCGCCAGCAGGTCACCGGCGACGTCGAGCCGGGAGGGCACGGCGGGGGCGCAAGTCGTCATGTGTCATCACCTGGGGGTTGGTCGGGGAAGGGGTCGGGGCGGGGAGGCTCGGCGGAGGGAGCCTCGGCGCGGGGGCGGTTCGGCACAGGCACCGACGCCCGTGATCCCCGGAGGGGTCAGTCGAAGGTGGCGTGGCGGGGGTGGGAGCGGCCCGTGCGGGGCCGGTGCCGCTCCGGGAAGCGGCCTCCCGGAGCGGGCTCGCCGAGGCCCGCGCGGAACATGCCGTGGGCGATCCGGCGCTGTGCGGCCGCTTCCAGGCAGTCCCGCAGGGTGCCGTCCCGCAGGCGGGCGGCGGGACCCAGCAGGCTCTCCACGGCGGCGAGGGCACCGGCGGTGTCCCCGTGGTTGAGCCGCTCTCGGATGTCGGGGAGGCACTCCGGACGCCGGTGCGCCTCGTCGATCGCCTGGAAGCAGGGCAGCGGCGTGCCGGTCAGCGCGGCGAGCAGTTCCTCCCGGCGGACCTCGGCCGGATCGTGGTCCAGGGCCGACAGCGCTCCGTCGACGAAGCCGATCCGGTGCCGGGCTCCCCGGCAGTCCACGATCCGCGGGCCCGACACCGGGTCCGGCGTCCGGGGCGCGGCGGGGACGTGGCCGGGCACCAGGGCGGGGGCGACCAGCGGGTGCAGCCGGTCGGCCTCGATGGCGCCGGCGCGGACCAGCTCCAGGTCGGGCAGCACCCAGGTGGCGGCGTCGGGGAGCACCGGCAGCGCGGACGAGGCGCCGCCGGCGGGTGCCGCGACGATCCGCGGTGCGGACGGGGGCGGGCCGGCCGCGGCCACCTCCAGGGCGAGCCGCCGCCCGGCCCCCACCCGTACGACGACCGTCGCGGTACCGGTGCCCTCGGCCCGGAGCAGGATGCGTGCCTCGGCCTCCCACCGGTCGAAGGCACAGCACCGTCCGTACGGCACCCGCACCCGGGCGTTCCCCGGGCCGGGCGGCGTCGCGGGCGGCGGCAGGTCGGCGCCCGAGCGGACGCGCAGCTCATCGGTCCTGCGCGCGTCCCACAGGTGACGGTGCAGGTCGAGCCGGAAACGCCGACTGGGCCGGGGATGCGGATGCCGCGCGGTTCCGGAGTCCCGGCCCGAACCGTCCCACAGCGCCAGGCTGATGCGCTGGCCGCCGTCCGCCCAGGCGGGCGGGGTACGGACGACGAGGTGCACCGGGTGTACGCCGTCGCCGCCCTCGGTGTCGTACCGGGCCAGGGTGAGCGTCAGCCCCGGGCGCAGCAGCCCGTCCGGGGCGATCCTCGGCAGGTGCCAGCGCAGCAGGTCGGGAGCGAGGTGCCGCAGGTCGGCGCGGAGCCGGGCGGCGAGGGCCTGGCCGTGGGTGCGCGCCGAAGAACGCAGGTCGAGGTCGACGTCGACGGCCGCGGCGGCGCACGCGCCGGCCCAGTCCCCGGCACGGCGGCGGGCGGTCGCGGTCTCGATCATGGAGGGCGGCACGGCGAACCTGCGCACGCGCCGCCAGAAGGAAAGGCGGGATTCGAAGTCCCCGTACCCGAGGTGAGTGGCCATCAGCACTCACCTTGCGCGGACGGGTCCCCCAATCTGCCGACAGGAGGAGTAGTCATCGCGGGGAGCATAGCCACGCCGCTCGTGACCCGCCAGGTGTTTTCCCGCGGTGCGGGCCGTCGCGAGCGTTCCCCGGCCCGCGCGCCACCGACATAATGTCCCGGGTGAGAGCACCTTCCCCCCACGCCAACGCCCTTGACGGCAAAGGCCGTTCCGTCGTCGTGGTGGGTGCGGGTCCGGCCGGGCTGACCGTCGGCAACATCCTGCGCGCCGCCGGTGCCGACTGCCTGGTGCTGGAGACGGAGACCCGTGAGTGCGTCGAGCACCGGCCGCGGGCGGGGGTCGTCGAGGAGTGGGCCGTGCGCGGCCTGGAGCGGCGCGGGCTGGCCCGGACCCTGCTGGAGCGGGCGCAGACCCACACCGAGTGCGAGTTCCGGTTCGCCGGGGAGCGCTACCGCTTCGCGTACACCGGGCTGACGGGACATCATCACTTCATCTATCCACAGCAGTTCCTGGTCACGGACCTGCTGCGGGAGTACGCGGACGTGCGGGGCGGCGAGATCCGGTTCGGCGTCCGGGACGTACGCCTGCACGGCCTCGACTCCGGACGGCCGTCGGTGTCGTACGTGTGCCCGGAGTCCGGTGAACGCCGGGTCGTGACGGCGGACTTCGTCGCGGGCTGCGACGGTGCGCGCGGGGTGACGCGGGCGTCGCTGCCTCCCGGGCGGGTCCGCCTCGCCCGGCACGACTACGGCGTGGGCTGGCTGGCACTGCTGGCCGAGGCGCCGCCGTCCGCGGACTGCGTGGTGTTCGGCATGCATCCGCGGGGCTTCGCCGGGCACATGGCGCGCAGCCCCGAGGTGACCCGCTACTACCTGCAGTGCCCGCCGGGCGACGACCCGGCGAACTGGCCGCACACACGTGTCTGGGCCGAGCTGCGGGAGCGGCTGGGCGCGGCGGGCGCGCCCCCGCTCACGGAGGGGCGGCTGATCGAGAAGCGCGTGCTCGACATGCACAGCTACGTGGTCGAGCCGATGGCCTTCGGACGGCTCTTCCTGGCCGGGGACGCGGCGCACCTGACCGCGCCGATCGCCGCCAAGGGCCTGAACCTCGCCCTGCACGACGCCTTCCTGCTCGGCGACGGACTGGTCGCGTTCCTCACGGGCGACGACTCCGGGCTGTCCGGCTACTCGGCCGCGTGTCTCCGGCGGGCGTGGGACTACCAGGAGTTCTCCCAGTGGCTCGCGGAGGTGTACCACGGCACGGCGTCGGGCGACGCGTACCGCGCGGGCGCCTCGCTGGCCCGGCTGCGCCGCCTGTTCGACTCGCCGGTCGCGGCGGCGGAGTTCGCCGAGCGGTACCTCGGCGTGCGGACCACCGGCTGAGGGCCCGGCGGCCGGGGACGGCGGGTCGCCCAGTCGTGCGGCGGCCGGTCACTCAGTCGTGCGGCGGCCGGCCGCCGAGCCGGTGGTCGGCCACGTTCAGCGCCTCGTCGACCAGGCGGCGCAGATGCCCGTCGCGCAGCGAGTACACGACCCGGCGGCCCTCCTTGCGGGTGTCGACCAGCCCCGCCAGGCGCAGCCGGGCCAGGTGCTGGCTGACCGCCGGACGGGCCGCCGCGCAGACCTCGGTGAGGGTGCTGACGTCCGCCTCGCCGCCGGTCAGGGCGTGCAGCAGGGTCAGGCGGGTGCGGTCGCCGAGCAGAGCGAGGATCTCGGCGGCGAGCGCGAACTGCTCCTCGCCCGGTGTGCGCGGGTGCACATCGTCCGCAGGTGACAGGTGCATGCGTGCGCTCATACGCACATAATGGCCTCGTGGACGGCCCACGTCCACCCACCGCACCGGCGCCCGGACGACCGGGGCACCGCGGCACGCACCGGAAGGGGCACCCATGAGCGACCCGCACCGGCACCATCACCATCACCCCCACGAGGGCCGGCGCCCCGGCGGCTCCCCCGCCGCCCGCTGGCGCCGCCGGACGCACCGCCTCGCACACCGGCTCACCCCCCATTCCCACGAGAGCGCCGACAAACTGGACCCGGCCCTGGAGTCCTCGGCCCGTGGGCTGCGCGCCCTGTGGGTGTCGCTGGTGGTGCTGGGCGCGACGGCGCTGGCACAGGCGGCCGTGGTGGCGGTCTCCGGATCGGTGGCGCTGCTCGGCGACACGGTGCACAACACCGCGGACGCGCTGACCGCCGTGCCGCTCGGCATCGCCTTCGTCCTGGGCAGGCGCGCGGCCACCCGGCGCTTCACCTACGGCTACGGGCGGGCGGAGGACCTGGCCGGTGTGGTGATCGTCCTGACGATCGCCGCCTCCGCGGTGCTCACGGCGTGGACGGCGGTGGACCGGCTGCTGGACCCGCGCCCGGTCGCGCACGTCCCGGCGGTCGCCGTCGCCGCCCTGGTCGGCTTCGCCGGCAACGAGTGGGTGGCCCGCCACCGGATCCGCGTGGGCCGGGAGATCGGCTCCGCCGCGCTGGTCGCGGACGGGCTGCACGCCCGCACCGACGGCTACACGTCCCTGGCGGTGCTGCTGGGCGCCGGGGGTGCGGCACTCGGCCTGCAGCTCGCCGACCCCCTCGTGGGGCTGGCGATCACGGCCGCGATCGCCCTGGTCCTGCGGGACGCGGCCCGCGAGGTGTTCCGGCGGCTGATGGACGCGGTCGACCCGGCGCTGGTGGACCGGGCGGAGCAGGTGCTGGACCAGATCCCCGGCGTGAGCGGGGTGGGCGAGCTGCGGCTGCGCTGGATCGGGCACCGGCTGCGTGCCGAGGTCGCGCTGGTGGTGGACGGCGAGGCGACGGTCCGCGAGGCCCACCGCATCGCCGTGACGGCCGAGCACGCCCTGCTGCACGCGGTGCCGCGGCTCACCGCCGCCCTGGTCCACGCCGACCCGGCGCCGTCCCCGGGCGAGGCGGATCCGCACCTGGCGATCGCCCACCACGCCCGTGCGTGACGGTCAGGCGACGCCCAGCCCCTCCATGACCTCGGCACCGGGCAGCTCCGCGAAGGCCTTGCCCGGCACGAGCAGTTTGCCGCGCCGGCGCCCGCTGCCCACGAGCACGTACGGCAGGTCGGCGACGGCCGAGTCCACCAGCACCGGCCAGTCACCGGGCAGGCCGACCGGAGTGATGCCGCCGTACTCCATGCCGGTCTCCCCGGTGGCGGTGTCCATCGGCGCGAAGGAGGCCTTGCGCGCCCCGAGGTGACGGCGCACGACGCCGTTGACGTCGACCCGGGTGGTGGAGAGCACGACGCAGGCGGCCAGTGTCGTGCCGCCGCCCCGCTTGCCGGTGACCACCACGCAGTTGGCGGACTGTTCGAGCAGCTCTCGGCCGTAGTGCTCGACGAAGGTGGCGGTGTCGGCCCAGTCCGGTTCGGTGTCGACGTAGAGGATCTGGTCGGCCGGCACGGTGCCGCTCCAGTGGCGCACGGCGTCGGCGACCGGGCGGGTCAGTTCGTCGAGGCAGTCCGGGGCGGGCGTGGCGTTGTCGAAGTTCCCGATGGGTGCGTGCATGGCGGCACGCTAACAACTGCCGGGGCCCGGAAGTACGGCCGTCTCAGCGGACGGGCGGCACCGAGACCGCCATGATCATCTCCATCGGCGCGTCGCCGTCGTTGCCGTAGGTGTGCGGGGTGTCGGACGCGAAGGAGGCGCTCGCGCCCGTCGGCACGCGGTGGGTCACCCCGTCGACGGTGAGGGCGAGTTCACCCGACGTGACGTGCACCAGCTCGACCGTGCCCGTGGGATGCGGGTCGGAGGGGCTGTGCTCGCCGGGCATCAGCCGCCATTCCCACATCTCCAGCGGGCCGGGCGCCTCCACTCCGGCGAGGAGCCGGCTGAAGCTGCCGGCGTCGGTGTGCCAGAGGCGGACGGCCTGTTCGGCGGGGATGACGCGGACCGTGGGGCCCTGCTCCCAGTCGAGCAGCGTGGTGATGCTGACGCCGAGGGCGTCGCCGATCTTCACCACGGTGCCGAGGCTGGGGTTGGTGCGCGCCTGCTCGATCTGGATGAGCATGCCGCGGCTGACCCCGGCGCGCGCCGCGAGCGCCTCCAGGGTGAACCCGCGCTCGGTGCGCCAGCGCTTGACGTTGCGCGCCAGTGACTGGGTCAGCAGGTCGAGGTCCGCCACGTTCCGTCCAGGGACTCGTACAGGTGCGTGCAGGTGCGTACCGCACCCGGAGGTCCACCGAACCTTACTGCGAGGCGACCGGATCATGACAGCGCGCTCGGTCGTCGCCCGCGAGCCGCTCCGTCAGCCCTCCGCGGCCGGTTCCGCGAGCCGGTCCGGGGCGCGCCCGGGATCCTCGTCCAGCTCGGCGAGCCGGGCCACCGCCGCGTCGTCCAGCTTGGACAGCTCGCGCAGCTCCCCCGGCGTGATCCCGTCGGGGATCGGCACCGGAGCCGGGGTCCGCAGCGGCGGCTGCCAGCCCTCGGCGGGGGTCCAGCGCCGTACGACGCGGGCCGGGGCGCCCGCCACCACGGCGTGGTCGGGGACCGTGCCCCGGACCACGGCACCGGCGGCCACGACCACGTTCCGTCCGATCCGCGCGCCGGGCAGGATCACCGCGCCGGTGCCGATCCAGCAGCCGGGGCCGATCTCCACCGGGTCCATCCGCGGCCACTGCTTGCCGATGGGCTGGTGCGGGTCGTCGTAGGAGTGGTTGGTGGAGGTGACGTAGACGTACGGGCCGAAGTAGCAGTCGCCGGCGATGGTGACGGTGGTGTCCGCGATGATGTGGCTGCCGCGGCCGAGGACGACACCGTCGCCGATGCGCAGGATCGGCTCGGGTCCGAGGTCGAGGTCGGGCATGAGCCCGGCGGTCAGCGTGACCTGCTCGCCGATGATGCAGTGCGCGCCGACGTGGATCCAGGGCTCGCCGAAGACCGTGCCGAGCGGGAAGGCGAGGCGGGTGCCCGTGCCCAGCGCGCCGAAGCGGAACCGTCCGGGGTGTTCGGCGGTGACGGAACCGGTGCGCTGCACCCAGGCCCAGCCCGCGTGGACGGCCCGCTGCGCGAGGCGGCTCCGCCAGGACGAGAACGTGTTCTTGCGCTTCGGCACGCGCTCACGGTAGTCCGCGTGCGGTGCGGCCAGGACGCGGGAGGGCTGTGATCTTCACCCCACCGGGTGGCGTACGGTGCCCTACGACACCCGAGCAGGAGGCGAAGATGACGCAGAAGGCGCTGATCACGGGCATCGGCGGCAAGGACCCCGAGGTGGACGCCGCGGCCTTCGTGGCGCCGACGTCCTCGGTCGTCGGGGACGTGACGCTGCACGCCGGGGCGAGCGTCTGGTACGGGGCGGTGCTGCGCGGCGACGTCGAGCGGATCACCGTCGGCGCGGACAGCAACGTCCAGGACAACTGCACGCTCCACGCCGACCCCGGCTTCCCCGTCACCGTCGGCGAGCGGGTCTCCATCGGGCACAACGCCGTGGTGCACGGGGCCACCGTCGAGGACGACTGCCTGATCGGCATGGGCGCCACGGTCCTCAACGGCGCGGTGATCGGCGCGGGTTCACTGGTCGCGGCCCAGGCGCTGGTCCCGCAGGGGATGCGGGTGCCGCCGGGGTCGCTGGTGGCGGGGGTGCCGGCGAAGGTGAAGCGGGAGCTGACGGAGGAGGAGCGTCAGGGGGTCACGCTGAACGGCACGATGTACGCGGCGCTGGCTGGGGAGCATCGGGATGCGGTGAGGGAGGCTCGCTGAGACGCCGACTGCGGGCCGTCTGTGGCTGGTCGCGCAGTTCCCCGCGCCCCTTTCGGGGCGCGCCTCACTCCCCGGCGACGACCGGCTCGGCCTCCGGCTGGGTCCTGCCCGCCCTGCGCTTGACGATCAGCATGGAGGCGATGCCGATCAGGACGGCCACCACCAGGCCCAGCCAGGAGAAGCGCTTGAGCCAGTCCTCCGCGACGACGCCGACGTAGTAGATGACGGCGGTGGTGCCGCCCGCCCAGACGATGCCGCCGAGGACGTTGGCGATCAGGAACTTCCAGTACGGCATCCGCAGCACACCGGCGAGCGGGCCCGCGAAGATGCGCAGCAGGGCGACGAAGCGGCCGAAGAAGACGGCCCACATGCCCCACTTCTGGAAGGACCGCTCGGCGGTGGCGACGTGCCCCTCGCTGAAGTGCTTGGGGAACTTCCTGCCCAGCCAGGCCAGCAGGGGCCGGCCGCCCTTGCGCCCGATGGCGTAGCCGATGGAGTCGCCGATCACCGCGCCCGCGCTGGCGCAGGCGCCGAGGACCAGCGGGTCGATCCCGCCGTGCTGCGACGACAGCAGGGCCGCCGACACCAGGATGATCTCGCCGGGCAGCGGAATGCCCAGGCTCTCCAGACCGATGACCAGCGCGACGACGGCGTAGACGGCCGCCGCGGGCACCGTGTCGAGCCATTCCTGGACGTGCAACGCCCCACCCTCCGCTTCGGATACCTGTTCCCGGTGCGCCTCGATCGAGGCGCACCGGGAAGCGTACCGGGTCGGCGGGGGTCAGCTGTTGGGGCGCAGGGTCCATATGACGGTCATCTCACCGGTCACGGCTCCGTCCTCGCGCTGGATGGCGACGCTCACCGGGAACTCGGGGCGGCTGCCCGCGTCCAGTTCGGCGACGACCTCCGCGGCGGGGCGGCCGAGGGTCGCGGTGGCGGTGACCGGGCCGAGGGCGATCTTCTTGAAGGCGATCTCCGCGGTGACCGGCAGCGGCACCGCGCGGGAGAGCTGGTCGCCGAATGCGGCCAGCACGATCGCGCCGCTGGCCGACTCGCCCAGTGTGAACATGGCTCCGGCGTGCGGTCCGCCGACGTGGTTGCGGTACTCGCTCTGGTCCGGGAGGGCAAGGACGGCCTTCTCCGGGGTGGTCTCCAGGTACTCGAGGTTCAGGGTCCTGACCATCGGCACCGTAGCGGCGAGCAACTCGCCGATCGACATCTGATCTGCGCTCATGACGGCAGGTTACCCGCGAGTAGCTTCCAGGGCCAGGGACCCGGGAAGATCGCCGTATGCTGGGCGCCCATGTGGCCAGGAGAGCAGTCATCCACCGGCGGTCCGGACCCGCGGCAGCCCAACCCGTACCGGCAGCCCGGCTACCAGCAGCAGCCGCCGTACGCGGGACAGCAGCAGCCGGCCCCCTGGAACGCGCCCACGGTCACGGCCGGCGGACCGCCGGGCCGTGGCCCCGGCAACGGCCGCACCAAGCTGCTGGCGATCGCCGCCGCTGCGGTCGTGGTGGTCGCCGCCGCCGTGACCGGGACCGTCCTGCTGGGCGGGGGCGAGGACGACGAAGCATCGCCCGGACCCGGCACCTCCTCCCCCGCCGCCTTCTCCCCGGCCGCGTCCGCCGCCGACGACCCGCGCGGCGGCGGCGACGCCCCGAAGCCCACCGTCGAGGGCTGGACCGTCGTGGCCAACCCCGACCACGGCCTCGCCTTCGACGTACCGGCGTCCTGGGTACCGCAGTCGCGCGACTGGGTCACCTATGTCGCCGAGGACGACGATCCCGAGGAGAAGCCCCTGGTCGCCATGAAGGCCCCCGCCGTCCTGAAGGAGAAGTGGTGCGGGTCGGACGACGACCGGGACGGCTCGGTCGAGCACACGCCCCTGGCCACTGCGGGCACCCGCGGCAACAACGGGGCCCGGAGCACCGAGGAGATCGCCCGGAACGACTCCGCCACCTGGGTCTACGGGGCCTTCGCGCAGCCGGACCGGGACAAGGTCTCGACGGGACCGGTCACGTCGTTCACCACCGCCTCCGGCATCGAGGGCAGCGTGGCCACCTCCCGGTCGTCCGGGGTGGCGAAGAAGGGCAAGTGCGACGTGAACGGCAAGGCGACCACCTTCGCCTTCAAGTCCGCCGACGGCGACTTCGTGTCCTGGTCGTTCTTCGGCGCGGCCGGCGTGACCGACGAGGTGCCCGAGGCCACGGTCCGCAAGATTCTGGCCACCGTCAGGGAGTACACCCCGTCGGACGCCTAGGCCCTCCCCGGTTTCGGTACGTCCCTGACAAGGGCCGGTGACCGAATCGTTTCCTGGGCGGCATTAGGGTGACTGCTCATGTGGCCAGGACAGCAGCCGCCCGGGGGCGAGCAGAACCCGCAGAACAATCCGTACCAGCAGCCGGGGTACCAGCAGCCGAATCCGTATCAGCAGCCCGGCTACCAGCAGCAGCCCGGCGCGTACGGGCAGCAGCAGTGGAGCACGCCGCAGCCGGCCACCGTTCCGCAGCCGGTGACGGGTGGCGGCGGTGGTGGCGGCGGCAACCGGACGAAGCTCGTCGCGATCATCGCGTCCCTCGCGGTGGTCGTGGCCGCCGGTGTCACCGGGTTCCTGGTGCTCGGCGGCGACAAGGACGACAAGGCCGACGACGGCAAGGACAAGAAGACGTCCGCCAGCCCGAGCGTGGAGAAGTCCGAGTCCCCCACCGCCGACCCGAGCGCGTCGGGCTCCGACGACAACCCGCGCGGGGGCGAGGGGGCCAAGGCCACCATCGACGGCTGGAAGGTCGTCGCCAACCCGCGCTTCGGCACCATGTTCGACGTGCCCGCGGACTGGGAGATCGAGAGCACCGACACCAGCGTCGGCTTCGAGTGGGAAGAGGACGGCAAGACCGACCGCACCACCGTCACCGCTCCGGCCTATCTGAAGTCCGAGTGGTGCACGACCGACGAGAACAAGGACGGCCGCAAGGAGAGCACCTCGCTCGCCACCGCCGGCACCCGCGGTGAGAGCGGCGCCAAGACCACCGACCAGGCGGCCGAGACGCGGGTGCCGTGGTGGATCTACGGCGGTTACACGCAGCCCGACAAGAAGAGCGTGAAGTACGGCAAGCCGAAGGCGTACACGACCGCGTCCGGCATCAAGGGCAGCGTCATCACCGCGTACTCGCAGGGCACGCCCCAGAAGGGCAAGTGCGACTCCGAGGGCAAGGCGATCACCTTCGCGTTCAAGAACGGCGCGGGCGACTTCGTCACCTGGAACCTGTACGGCGCCAAGGGCGTCAAGGACGAGGTCCCCGAGGCGACGGTCCAGAAGATCCTGAGCACCGTGCGTCTCACCGAGGAACCGCCGACCGAGTCGTAGCGCCCCCGTACCGCGCGGCCCGTACGCCGCTCAGCCGATGCCGAAGGCTCCGGCGGGCGGCTCGGGCGACGGTACGGCGTCCTCGTCGCGCACCGGCCGGGCGTCGCCGGTGAAGTCCCGCAGGGCGGGCCCGTGCACGACCCTGGCCGGGAAGGCGTCGGCGGCGGTGCGCCGGGCCAGCGCCGCGGTGTCCAGCGGGCGGTGCGCGGCGACGAGCACCGCGTTGCCGAAGCGGCGCCCGCGCAGCACCGCGGGTTCCGCGATCAGCGCCAGCTCCGCGAAGCACGCGGCGAGTCCGGCGAGTTGGCCGCGCAGGAAGCCGAACGGCGTGGCGTCGGCCAGGTTGGCCACGTACACGCCGTCGGCGCGCAGCACCCGGGCCGCCTCGCGCACGTAACCGACGGAGGTCAGGTGCGCGGGCACCCGTGAGCCCCCGAAGACGTCGGCGACCAGCACGTC
>NZ_JAIOJZ010000082.1 GCF_020404845.1 Streptomyces hyderabadensis
GGTTCACGGTGTGGGCGCCCAACGCCCAGGGCGTCAGGGTCGCCGCCGACTTCACGCACTGGGACGGCACGGCGTTCCCGATGCGTTCGCTCGGCTCGTCCGGCGTGTGGGAGCTGTTCCTGCCGGGCGTCGGCGAGGGCACCCGGTACAAGTTCGAGATCCACTCCCGCTACGGGCACCGGTTCCTCAAGGCCGACCCGATGGCCCGCGCGGCCGAGGCGCCGCCGAACACCGCGTCCGTGGTGACCGCCTCGCGCTACGAGTGGGGGGACGCGCAGTGGATGCGGACCCGCGCCGACACGCCCGTGCACGAGGCGCCGTTCTCGGTGTACGAGGTGCACCTGGCGTCCTGGCGGCCCGGCCTCACCTACCGCGAACTGGCCGAGGAGCTGCCCGCGTACGTGAAGGACCTGGGCTTCACCCACGTGGAGCTGATGCCGGTCGCCGAGCACCCCTACGGGCCGTCCTGGGGCTACCAGGTCACCGGCTTCTACGCGCCGACCGCGCGCCTGGGCTCGCCCGACGACTTCCGGTACCTGGTCGACGCGCTGCACCGGGCCGGGATCGGCGTGATCATGGACTGGGTGCCGGCGCACTTCCCGAAGGACGACTGGGCGCTGGCCCGCTTCGACGGGGACCCGCTGTACGAGCCCGGGGACGAGCGGCGGGCGACCCACCCGGACTGGGGGACGTACACCTTCGACTTCGCGCGGACCGAGGTGCGCAACTTCCTGGTGGCCAACGCCGTGTACTGGTGCGAGGAGTTCCACATCGACGGGCTGCGGGTGGACGCGGTCGCCTCGATGCTGTACCTGGACTACTCGCGCGACTCCGGCCAGTGGGAGCCCAACCAGTACGGCGGCCGGGAGGACCTGGCGGCCATGGCCTTCCTCCAGGAGATGAACGCGACCGTCTACCGGCGCTGCCCCGGCGTGGTCACCATCGCGGAGGAGTCGACCGCGTGGGGCGGGGTGACCCGGCCGACCGACACCGGCGGGCTGGGCTTCGGCCTGAAGTGGAACATGGGCTGGATGCACGACTCGCTGGAGTACGTCGCCCACGAGCCGGTGCACCGCAAGTACCACCACCACGAGATGACGTTCTCGATGGTGTACGCCTACAGCGAGAACTACGTGCTGCCGATCTCCCACGACGAGGTGGTGCACGGCAAGCAGGCGCTGGTGTCGAAGATGCCGGGCGACTGGTGGCAGCGGCGCGCGAACGTCCGTGCCTACCTGGGCTTCATGTGGGCGCACCCGGGCAAGCAGCTCCTCTTCATGGGGCAGGAGTTCGCGCAGGGCGCGGAGTGGTCGGAGAAGCAGGGACCCGAGTGGTGGCTCCTTGACGAGGGGTACCACTCGGCGGGCGACCACCGCGGGGTGCGGGACCTGGTCCGGGAGCTGAACACCCGCTATGCGCGCACTCCGGCGCTGTGGCAGCGCGACACCGACCCGGCCGGGTTCCGGTGGGTGTCGGTGGACGCGGCCGAGGACAACGTCTTCGCGTTCCTGCGGTACTCCGCGGACGGCACCCCGCTGCTGGCGGTGTCGAACTTCTCGCCGGTCGTGCGGCACGGGTACGGGCTCGCCGTCGGCGACGAGGCCGTCGCCTGGCAGGAGGTGCTCAACACCGACGCCGAGGTGTACGGCGGCAGCGGTGTGGCCAACCCGGGCCCGGTGAAGCCGGAGGACGGGAGCATCCGGATCACGCTGCCTCCGCTGGCGACGGTGTGGCTGGTGCCGTCCGTCCTGTGAGCCGACCAGGTGTCCGACCGGCTGTCCGGGGCAGTCGGTCGTTGGCACCGGCCCACAGAAAGGCGGCACCACGTGCGCACCGTCGGAGTGGAGGAGGAACTCCTCCTGGTCGATCCCGCGACCGGTGAGCCGCGGGCGCTGTCCGCCGCCGTGCTCGCCCGGGCCTTCCTGGACGACTCCGGTCAGGAGGTGTTCGAGAAGGAGCTGCACGAGCAGATGCTCGAGTTCGCCACGCATCCGCAGGCGGACATGGAGCGGCTGCACGCGGAGATCGTCCGCTGCCGCGAGGAAGCCGGCCGGCACGCCGGGGGCATCGGGTGCGCCGTGGCCGCGCTCGCCACCTCGCCGCTGCCGGTGACGCCCTCCATCGGCGTGAACCGGCGCTACGAGTGGATGGCCGAGCAGTACGGCGTGGTGGTCCACGAGCAGCTGGTCCTGGGCTGCCACGTGCACGTCTCGGTCGGCTCCGACGAGGAGGGCGTCGCGGTGATCGACCGGGTGCGGCCCTGGCTGCCGGTGCTGGCCGCGCTGAGCGCGAACTCGCCGTTCTGGCAGGGGCGGGACTCCTCCTACAGCAGCTACCGCAGCCGGGTGTGGCAGCGCTGGCCGTCGGCGGGTCCCACGGAGCTGTTCGGCTCGGCGGAGCGCTACCACCGCCGGGTCGCGGCCATGCTCGCCACCGGGACGATCCTCGACGACGGCATGGTCTACTTCGACGTCCGGCTCTCGCCGCGGTACCCGACGGTCGAGTTCCGGGTCGCGGACGTCTGCCTGGACGCCTCCACGGCCGTCGTCCTGGCCGCACTCGCCCGCGCGCTGGTCGACACGGCCGCACAGGAGTGGCGCCGGGGCACGGAACCGGCCGAGGACAGTGTGAGCCTGCTCCGCCTCGCGGCCTGGCGGGCCGCCAGGTCCGGGCTGACCGGTGAGCTGCTCCACCCGGCGACGATGCGGCGGATGCCGGCCGAGACGGTGGTGCGGGCCCTGCTGGAGCACGCCGGGCAGGCCCTCGCGGCCGCGGGCGACCTGGAGCGGGTGCACGAGGGGGTCGAGGCACTGCTGCGGCACGGCAACGGCGCCCGCGTGCAGCGCGAGCTGCTGGAGCGCACGGGCAGCCTGCGGGAGGTCGTCGCCGCGTGCGTGCGCCGCACCCAGGCGGCCTGAGACCTCAGAAGATCAGGGCCAGGGCGTAGCCCAGGAGACCCACCGCGAAGATCAGCACGACCGCGAGGATCAGGACCATCGGCCCCTTGCTCCAGCCCTTGGCCGGATTGCTGAGCAGGTCCTGGGGGCCTGCCTCGGGCATGCTGCTCTCCGCCGGCGGGGTCTCCCCGGGCGGCACGCCGCCGCCGGGTTCCAGGCCGGTGCTGAGCCGGGGTTCGGGATCGGGATTCACGTACGTCATGTCCCCCCGAGTCCCCCGATCCGGCCGGATCACCGGGTGGGAACACTTCCGCGTTCCCGGCCCCCCGCCGCCTGCGGCTGGGCTAGCCTCCCAGCACCGCCGACCACGGTGTTCGTCGGCGGCGTCACCGTCCGTACACGTCAGGAGCCGGCGCATGCGCGAGACCGCACTCGCTCCCCGGGCCGTCCCGCCGCTGACCGGCGGTCTCGCCGACAGCCTGTTCGACACGGCCGCCCGCACCCCGACCCTGCCGATGCTCGCCCGGCGGCGCGGCCCCGGTTCGGCGGTCTGGGACGAGGTGACGGCCGTGGAGTTCCGCGACGAGGTCGTCGACCTGGCGAAGGGCCTGATCGCGAGCGGGATCTCGCCCGGCGACCGGGTGGCGATCCTGGCCCGCACCCGGTACGAGTGGACGGTCTTCAGCTACGCCCTGTGGACGGTGGGCGCCGAGGTGGTGCCGATCTACCCGACCTCCTCGCGCGACCAGGTCGAGTGGATCCTGCGGGACGCGGGCTGCGTGGGCGTGCTGGTCGAGGACGAGCAGAGCGTGATGACGGTCGGCTCGGTGTGCGCCTCGCTGCCCGCGCTGCGCCATGTGTGGCAGCTGGACGCGGGCGCGCTGGACACGCTGGTGGCGCGGGGCGAGTTCCTCCCGTTCACCACGGTCGACTCCATGCGCCGCATCGTGCTGCCGGACTCCACGGCGGTGGTGGCCTACACCTCCGGCACCTCCGGCCGCGCCCTGGGCTGCGCGCTGAGCCACCGCGGTCTGGCCGCCCCGTGCGACACGCTGCTCGCGGGCTGGGGCCACACGGTGGCGCCGCCGGGAGAGCAGGGCGCGGTCCTCGCCTACCTCCCCTTCTCGCACGTGTACGGGCTGATGATCCAGAGCCTGTGCGTGAGGGGCGGGCTGCTGATGGCGCACGAGCCCGTGATGACCACGGAGGCGCTCTCCTCGGCCCTGCGTTCCTTCCGGCCGACGTATCTGTACGCGGTCCCCTCGGTCCTGGAGAAGATCTACAAGAACTTCCTGCGCGCGGCCCAGCAGTCGGGACACGGTGCCCTGTTCGAGCGGGCGGCGGCCACGGCGCGCGACTTCGCCGCCGCGCTGGAGCGCCGGCGCCTCGGCCGGGGAGCGGGGCCCGGTCTGGACCTGCGCCTCCAGCACGCCCTGTACGAGCGGACGGTGTACCGGCGGCTGCGCGCGGCGCTGGGCGGCCGGGTGGGCCGGGCGACGTCCGGCGGCTCACCGCTCAGCCGCGAGCTGTCCCTCTTCTACGAGGGCATGGGCGTCTACGTGCACGACGGCTACGGTCTGACCGAGACCAGCGGCGGACTGACCATGCAGCCGCTGGGCCGGGAGAAGTCGGGCACCGTCGGGCAGCCGCTGCCGGGCGTGGAGATCCGGGTGGCCGACGACGGGGAGATCCTGGTGCGCGGGCCGTCGCTGTTCCAGGGGTACGTCGGTGACGAGGCCGCCACCCGCGAGGTGCTGCGCGGCGGCTGGCTGGCCACCGGTGACCTCGGGCACCTGGACGACGAGAACTACCTGGCGATCACCGGCCGCAAGAAGGACGTCATCATCACCAGCGGCGGCAAGAGCGTGGCCCCGGCCGCCCTGGAGCAGCGGCTGCGGATGCATCCGCTGGTCCACCAGGCGGTGCTGGTCGGCGACAACCGGCCCTGCGTCGGTGCGCTGATCACGCTGGACCCGGAGTTTCTGACGCACTGGCGGGCGTCCCTGGCCCTGCCCGGCGACGCACCGGCCCGGGAGGCACGCGAGGAGAACGCGCTGCGGGAGGAGATCGCGCGGGCGGTGGCCGCGGCGAACAGCACGGTGT
This sequence comes from Streptomyces hyderabadensis, assembly GCF_020404845.1. Lineage (GTDB taxonomy): Bacteria > Actinomycetota > Actinomycetes > Streptomycetales > Streptomycetaceae > Streptomyces > Streptomyces hyderabadensis. Next base: position 5,001 of record NZ_JAIOJZ010000082.1, read on the forward strand.
CGCGCTCGGAGTCCATCAGGGTCTTCCGCGTCCTGCCCGACCTCTTCGACGTGGCGGGGGGACTGCTCACCCCGTCGATGAAGCTCCGCCGCGACGAGATCGTACGGACCTACGCGCTGGAGATCGACGCGATGTACGAGGCACGCTCGCACTGCCGGCGGGCACGGCCGCCGCAGGAGCCCGTGGGCTGGGAGGACCCGGACAACGTGTTCCTGCGCTGATCGCAGGCCTGTCCCGCCGTCGGACCGGCTCACCGGCGCGACTAGGTTGGGCCGGCACGGGAACTTACCAACGAAGGGGAACCGCAGGAGAAGGGAAGGTGCCCGGCCGGTGCCGGGCCGGGAAGGCGCAATGGCAGCCGAGTCGCGTTGGGACAGGACACTGGCTTCCGAGGAGATCACGAACCGCACCGCCAGCTTCGCCGGGGAGCTGCACAACGTGACCGGTGCGCGGCTGGTCGCGGAGGAGTTCCTCTACGACCTCGCCCGTGCGGCGCCGCCCGCGGCGCCCGAGCACTGGGACGACATCCTCCTCGTCGTCACGGAGCTGGCGGCGAACGCCGTGCAGTACGCTCCGGGGCCGTTCCAGCTGCGGCTGCGCCGTACCTTCGACGGTGTGCACGTCGTGATGCACGACACCAGCACCACGGAGCCCGCGCCGCGCCCCTTCCGTCCGAGCAAGGGCGGCGGCGGTATCGGCTGGCACCTGATCCACACCCTGTCCGACCAGGTGAGCGTCGTCACCGGGGAGCGGGGCAAGGACATCCACGTCTTCCTGCCCTGGTGACCGGCGCCGGTCATTCGGCGTCCGCGACGCGCAGCGGCACCAGCGCGCTGATCGTCTTGCCGCCTCCCGGACGCGGGTCGACGGCGATGTCCCGGGCGAGGCGGGCGACCAGCGGCCAGCCGTAGCCGCCACCGGGGTGGGTGGCGGGAAACGCGTGGGCGGCCCGGGGCACCACCGCGCTGTGGTCGTGGACGGCGATCCACAGGCCCTCCTCGGTGGGCCGGGCCTCGAAACCGGCCAGCCCGTCGCCGTGCCGGATCGCGTTGGTCACCAGTTCCGAGACCACGAGCAGCAGGTCGACGACGTCCTCCTCGCGCACCTCGCGGCCGGGACCGCCCCACACCGTCCGGGCCACGGACTCCGCGTACGCCCGTGCGGCCGCCGCGCCCGCCCCGGCGCCGGGCGCCGGTACGGCGAACGGCGCGGGATGGGGCGGGGCCGTGGTGGCCGCGGCGGTCGTGGTGGTCCGGTCAGCTGGTTCCATGTCAGTGGTGTCCCCGGTTTCCGCGTGCCTGCGTCCGGTCCGGTCGGGCCGCGGGGCTCTCCCGCGGCGGCCGCCGGGCCGGCCTGACGCGACGGGCCGGACCGGCCTCACAGCAGCGGATACCCGCCCGCGGCCACCGCATTCGGCCCGCCGGGCCCCGCGCGGCAGCGGGACGCCGGCCGGGGCGCGGCCGGGGGCGCCCGCTCCCGGGTGACCCGTGCGGGGGGCGGCGTTCGTCCGGCTGACACATCGCTTTGTCCGCGCCGGGCACCTGGGTTAGCCTCTGGCGTATTTTTCTGCTGGGGGATTCCGTGAGCTGCGCGAACGCGGACACGGGAGGCCGGACCGCCCGAACGGTCCGGCAGGGGGTGGTGGGTCCTCGCCACGAGGGCCCCCGGGGAGCGGAACGAGGGTACGCATGACCAGCGACAGCACGGGATCCGTCGAGGCGGTTCCGGGCGATCAGGAGTTGCGCCGTCTCCTGGCGGGCCTGACGGCCGTGCGGGACGGCGACTTCGGGACCCGTCTGCCGGACGACGCGGACGGGCTGATGGGCGACATCGCCAAGGTCTTCAACGGCATGGTGGACCAGTTGTCCGTGTTCACCTCCGAGGTCACCCGGGTCTCCCGCGAGGTGGGCACGGAGGGTGCCCTCGGCGGGCAGGCGCGGGTGCCGGGGGTCTCGGGGACCTGGGCCGACCTGACGGACTCGGTCAACGCCATGGCGGGCAACCTCACCACCCAGGTCCGTGACATCGCGCAGGTGGCCACGGCGGTCGCCAGGGGGGACCTCTCCCAGAAGATCGACGTGGACGCCCGCGGCGAGATCCTGGAGCTGAAGAACACCATCAACACCATGGTCGACCAGCTCTCCGCCTTCGCCGACGAGGTCACCCGCGTCGCCCGCGAGGTCGGCACCGACGGACGGCTCGGCGGGCAGGCCGACGTCCAGGGCGTCCGGGGCACCTGGCGCGACCTCACCGACTCGGTGAACTTCATGGCGGGCAACCTGACCAACCAGGTCCGCAACGTCGCCCAGGTGGCCACCGCGGTGGCCAAGGGCGACCTCTCCCAGAAGATCACCGTGGACGCCCGCGGCGAGATCCTGGAGCTGAAGAACACCATCAACACCATGGTCGACCAGCTCTCCGCCTTCGCCGACGAGGTCACGCGGGTCGCCCGTGAGGTCGGCACGGCCGGGAACCTGGGCGGGCAGGCCCGGGTGCGGGGCGTGTCGGGCACCTGGAAGGACCTCACCGACAACGTCAACGTGATGGCGTCCAACCTGACCGGCCAGGTGCGCTCCATCGCCCAGGTGGCCACCGCGGTGGCCCGCGGCGACCTGTCGCAGCGGATCACCGTCGACGCCGAGGGCGAGGTCGCGGCGCTGGCCGACGTCATCAACACCATGGTCGACACGCTGTCGGCGTTCGCCGACGAGGTCACCCGGGTCGCCCGCGAGGTCGGCACCGACGGGCGCCTGGGCGGCCAGGCGAACGTGCCGAACGTCGCCGGCACCTGGAAGGACCTCACCGACAACGTCAACTCGATGGCCAACAACCTCACCAACCAGGTGCGCAACATCGCCCTGGTGACGACCGCGGTGGCCCGGGGCGACCTGTCGAAGAAGATCGACGTCGACGCGCGCGGCGAGATCCTCGAACTCAAGACGACGATCAACACGATGGTCGACCAGCTCTCCGCCTTCGCCAACGAGGTCACCCGGGTGGCCCGCGAGGTCGGCACCGAGGGCCGGCTCGGCGGCCAGGCCGAGGTGGAGGGCGTCTCCGGCACCTGGAAGCGCCTCACGGAGAACGTCAACGAACTGGCCGGCAACCTCACCCGGCAGGTCCGCGCGATCGCCGAGGTCACCTCCGCGGTCGCCGAGGGCGACCTGACCCGCTCGGTCACCGTGGAGGCGTCGGGCGAGGTCGCCGAGCTGGGAGACAACATCAACGCCATGGTGGAGTCCCTGCGCGAGACCACGCGGGCCAACCAGGAGCAGGACTGGCTCAAGACCAACCTCGCCCGCATCTCCGGCCTGATGCAGGGCCACCGCGACCTGCCCGTGGTCGCCGAGCTGATCATGGACGAGCTGGTGCCGCTGGTGTCGGCCCAGTACGGCGCCTTCTACCTGGCCGAGGACGGCGACACCGGCCCCGAGCTGCGGCTCGTCGGCTCCTACGGCTACCCGCAGGACACCAGCCGGCCCACCCGCATCGCCTTCGGCCGCACCCTGGTCGGCCAGGCCGCCCGCAGCCGGCGCACCATCATGGTGAACGAGCTGCCGCCGGGCTACCTGACCGTCTCCTCCGGGCTCGGCGAGGTGGTGCCGGCCGCGCTGGTGCTGCTGCCCATCGTGGTCGAGGGACAGGTCCTCGGGGTCATCGAACTCGCCTCGGTCGCCCCCTTCACCCAGATCAACCAGGACTTCCTGGAGATGCTGATGGAGACCATCGGCGTCAACGTCAACACGATCGTGGCCAACGCCCGTACCGACGAACTCCTCGCCGAGTCGCAGCGGCTGACCGCCGAGCTGCAGGCCCGCTCCGCGGAGCTGCAGACCCAGCAGGAGGAGCTGCAGCACTCCAACGCCGAGCTGGAGGACAAGGCGTCCCTGCTCGCGGCACAGAACCGGGACATCGAGGCGAAGAACCTGCAGATCGAGCAGGCCCGGCAGGAGCTGGAGGCCCGCGCCCAGCAGCTGTCGCTGGCCTCGAAGTACAAGTCGGAGTTCCTGGCCAACATGAGCCACGAGCTGCGCACCCCGCTCAACAGCCTGCTCATCCTGGCCCAGCTGCTCGCCCAGAACCCCTCGCGCAACCTCACCCCGAAGCAGGTGGAGTACGCGGGCATCATCCACTCGGCCGGCTCGGACCTGCTGCAGCTGATCAACGACATCCTGGACCTGTCGAAGGTCGAGGCGGGGAAGATGGACGTCTCCCCCGAGCGGGTGACGCTGCGCCAGCTCATCGAGTACGTCGAGGCGACCTTCCGGCCCATGACGAGCCAGAAGGGCCTGGAGTTCACGGTCACCACGGCCCCGGGGGCCCCGGCGGACCTGCTGACCGACGACTCCCGGCTGCGGCAGGTGCTGCGCAACCTGCTGTCCAACGCGGTGAAGTTCACCGAACGGGGCGGCGTGGAGCTGACCGTCGAACCGGCGCCGGACGACGAGGTGCCCAGGGCGGTGCTCCGGGGCGGTCCCGTGGTCGCCTTCCGGGTGAAGGACACCGGCATCGGCATCCCCGAGCAGAACCTGGAGTCGATCTTCGGCGCCTTCCAGCAGGCGGACGGCACGACGAGCCGCAAGTACGGCGGCACCGGGCTCGGCCTGTCCATCACCCGGGAGATCGCCCAGCTGCTGGGCGGCGCGGTCACGGTGGACAGCACGCCCGACCGGGGCAGCACCTTCACGCTGTACCTGCCGGTGGCCCGGCCCGACTTCGAGGACCTGCCGGCCCGCGGCCCGGAGCACCTTGCGGCCGACGCGGCCGCCGCCGTCCTGGACCGTCCGGGGCCGGTGGCCGAGCTGACCGGCGGCCACCGGCGGCGGCCGCGGCGCCTGCTGGTGGTGGAGGAGCGCCCGCGCGGTCTGCTGACCCTGGTCGCGGAGAGCGTGGTCGCCGATCTGACGCACGGGCGGGACGACGCGGGCGACCGGCCCCCGCTCGACGTGATCACGGCCGTGGGTGCCGAGGAGGCGGCCGGCGCGCTGGCGGCCGAACCGTGCCACTGCGTCGTGCTGGAGCTGGGCATGCCGGACGGCGAGGCGTCCCGCTTCCTGCACGCGCTGGGGGGCGACTCGGCGCTGGCGAGCGTGCCGGTGCTCGTGCACAGCGGGCACCGCGCGGACGCCGCCGTGGAGGAGGACCTGCGCTCGGGCGCGACCGGCGGGACGCTGGAGTTCCTCTCCAGCCTCGACGAGCTGCGCGAGCGCATCGCCCTGCACCTGGCCGCCGAGGAACCCGGGGACGTGCTGTCCCTGGTGCGGCCGGAGGAGGCGCCGCGCCCGGACCCGCGGGCCGGCCAGGATCCGCCCGCCGGGCGCACCGTCCTCGTCGTCGACGACGACGCGCGCAACCTGTTCGCGCTCAGCGGGATCCTGGAGCTGCACGGCTTCCGGGTACTGCACGCGGAGAACGGCCGCCGGGGCATCGAGACCCTGGTGGACCACCCGGAGGTCGCGCTGGTCCTGATGGACGTGATGATGCCGGAGATGGACGGCTACACGGCGACGGCCGAGATCCGCCGCATGCCGGGGTACGCCGAGCTGCCGATCATCGCGGTCACGGCGAAGGCGATGCCGGGCGACCGGGAGAAGAGCCTCGCCGCGGGCGCCAGCGACTACGTCACCAAACCCGTCGACACCCAGGATCTGATCGCCTGTGTCCGGCGGTGGCTGCCCGCATGAGCGCCTCCGAGCAGTCCGGCGAGCCGGGCCGGGAGGTCCGGCGGCACACGTCCGACGCGGTGGGCATGACGCCGCTGTCCCCCGTCGGGCGGCTGGCGGCCACGGTGGACCGGCTCAGCCGCGAGGTGCGGGACGCCCAGGCGGAGGCCGAGGGCCGGGCGCTGATCGAGCTGGCCAAGGGCGTGCTGGTCGCACGGCTCGGCTGCGGTCCGGCCGAGGCCGCCCGGCAGCTCGCCGAACTGGCCGGGCAGTCCCAGGTGACACCGCTGGAGTTCGCGGTCGACGTCATCAACCAGGCCGCCCGGGACCGGGTGTCGGAGGTGACGGACGCTTTCCTCGCGGCCACCGCCGCGGTACGCACCGCGGGCCCGGACGAGGACCCGGACGGCCAGGGCGCCGCAGGAGCCGGGGCGGCAGGCCAGGCGGCCGCCGAGTCCGCCGCCGTACGCCTGCGGGCGGCCGAGAGCGGCGCGCTGGCCGCGGACGACACCCAGGCCGTCGCCGACGCGCTGCTGGAGCAGGCGCTGCGCCCGCTGGGCGCGGTGGCGGTGGCCATCTGGGCGGCCGGGTACGACGGGTCGCTCACCCTGGTGGGCAGCGCCGGATTCGCGCCGGCCGAGGCGGCCCGCTGGCGGTACGTGCCGCCGGACGTGGCGACGGTGGCCCGGCGCGCCCTGACCGAGCGCTCCGGGCAGTGGTTCGCGTCCCTCGCCGAACCGGGGCCGCCCAGTGTGGGCCGGCACCAGTTCCCGGACGGCGGCCGGGCCGCGGTGCCCGCCGGTACCGGGGGACGCGTCCACGGGGTGCTGGAGATCGCCTGGCCGGTGCCGCTGCCCCCGCAGCCGCCCCAGGTGGTCCGTCAGGTGGAGGCGCTGGCGGAGCTGTGCGCGCACACCCTGGAGTCGTACACGCCGCCGCGCGGCCCCGGGCAGGACCCGCGGGTCGTCCCGGACGCGGTGGAGCTGATGGACCTGGCCGACGGGCTGCACGATCCCGCCCTGGTGCTGGTGCCGCACCTGGACGCGGCCGGGCAGCTGGCGGACTTCCGCATCCAGCACGTGAACAAGCGCTTCATGGATCCGGCCGGACGGCCGCGTGCCGTGGTGGGCGGCGCGCTGCTGCTGGAGGCCTACCCGATGGCCGCCGGGGACAGCGAGCTGTTCCGGAACGTGGAGCGCGTGTACGCCACCGGCGAGCCGTTCCGGGCCCGGCACATGAACCTCACCGCCCTGGTGGACCAGGTGCCGCTGTCGGCGGTGGCGGACATCAGCGTCAGCCGGCACGGCAACGCCGTGCTGCTCATCTGGCGCATCGAGGACGAGACCGCCCGGCTGGCCAGTCTCCTGCAGCACGCCCAGCGGCTCGGCCGCATCGGCGGTTTCGAGGAGAACCTGCTGACCGGCGAGATCACCTGGAACGGGCAGCTGTTCGACCTGTACGGGCGCCCGCACACGAGCACTCCGGTGCCGCTGGAGGAGCTGGCCGCCCATGCCCACCCGGACGACGCCGTCGCCATCGGGCGGTTCCTGCGCACGCTGCTGCACCACCGGCGGCCGGCGTCGGCGGCGTTCCGGCTGCGGCGGCCCGACGGGGTGACCCGGCATGTGCGGGTGGTGGCCGAGCCGGTCCTGGACACCGACGACCGGCTGCTCCTGGTCCGGGGTGCCTGCCAGGACATCTCGGCCCAGCACTGGACGGAGGTGGCGCTCGCCGCGACCCGGGACCAGCTGGCGCACACCGAGCAGCAGGCCGTCGAGCGGGCCCGGCTCACCCTGCAGCTGCAGCACGCGATCATGCCGCCCGCCCAGACGCCCCTGCGGGTGCCGGACCTCCAGGTGGCCGTCCGCTACCGGCCCGCGGAGACGGAGCAGCTGGTGGGCGGCGACTGGTACGACGCGGTGATGCTGCCGAGCGGTCTCGTGCTGCTGTGTGTGGGGGACGTCTCCGGGCACGGGATAGAGGCGGCGACCAGCATGGTGGTGCTGCGCAACGCGCTGCGCGGGCTGGCGGTGACCGGGGCCGGTCCCGGACAGCTGCTGTCCTGGCTCAACATCGTGGCCCACCATCTGACGGGAGGGGTCACCGCCACGGCGGTGTGCGGCCTGTACGACCCGGTCCGGCGGACGCTGCGCTGGGCCAGGGCGGGCCATCTGCCGCCGGTGCTGGTCCGGGGCCCGGGGGCGCAGCCGCTGCCGATGGTGCGGGGCATGCTGCTGGGGGCGGTGGCGGAGGCCGCGTACGAGGAGGCCGAGGCCCAGCTGGCCGCCGGGGACACCCTGCTGATGTACACCGACGGTCTGATCGAACGCCGTGACCGGCCGGTGGAGGAGGCGCTGGCCCAGTTGCTGAGCACCGTGCGCCCGACGCCGAACACCCTGGACCAGCACCTGGACCGGCTGCTCACCTACAGCAGGTCGGACACCGACGACGACACGTGTCTGGTGGGCATCCGGGTGGGGTGACGCACAGCGCAAAGGCGGGGGCGCGAACCGGCTCCGGCGCGGCAGGTGTGGAGGCGGGTTTCAGGGGTATCCGGCGGGCGCGGCGGGCCACACGGAGGTCCGCCGCGCCGCCGCGTTGTTGGAGGTACACGTGCCCATAGCCCACAACCCGCTGTCCGTCGAGGTGACGCTGGAGCGGGAGGACGTCGTGCTGCTCAAGGTGGAGGGGTACCTGGACGTCGACACCGCAACCGAGTTCCAGCACCATCTGGCCAACCAGCTCCACCACGGCCGCCGGCACTTCCTGCTGGACCTGTCGGCGGTTCCGTTCATGGACTCGTCCGGCATGAACATCATCCTGCGGGTCTACCAGGAGGTGCGCGAGCTGCCGGGCAGCGTGCACATCATCTCGCCGGCCCCGGCGGTGCTGCGCGTCCTGGACCTGACCGGGGTGAGCATCACGGTGCCGGTCTCGCAGAGCGTCGAGGAGGCACTCGCCCGCGTCGACGCTCTGCCGGACGGTCCGCGGGTGCCCGACGCCTGAACCGTCCCGCGCCCGCGTCCCCTCCGGACCGGTCCTGCGGAAGCAGGTGACGCGGCAGGTCGGCGGGTGGTTAGAGTTGTCGACCGGCTGGGTCACGTCGCCGGCACGTCACCCCGTGCGGGTGGGGTGCGGCGCTACGCGGATGAGGAGTGGGACAGGTGCCGGAACAGGCGGAGGGAACGGCGGGAGTGCCGACGCGTGAGGTCAGGGACTTGCTGCGGCGCCGCCGTGAGCAGATCGCCCAGCGGTGGGCGGACGAGCCCCTGTTCCGGGCCGTGTTCACCGTGTCCCGCGACGAGGCGGTGGAGGCGGGCAAGGCCGTCGTGGACGCGCTGGCGCAGGTCGCGGACGCGGCCCGGGTCGAGGACCCGGACGCCGCCGGCTTCACGGCGGTGCGCGAGCAGTTGGCGCGGATGGGCGCGGCCCGCTCGCGTTCCGGGCTGAGCACCGCGCAGGTGTCGAGCGAGCTGGCCGCGCTGCGTCCGCCCGTCGAGAACCTGCTGGTGGCCGACCTGCCCGAGGACGCGTCGGCCGAGCACGTGCGGGACTGTGTCAGCACGCTGACCGTGCTGATGGGCACGCTGCGGGTCGTGGTGATGCAGACCGCGCTCAGCGAGGGCCAGGCGCTCATCGACCGCCAGCGGCTGCAGCTGCTCGAAGTGGCCACCCCGGTCATCAAGCTGTGGGACGGCATCGTGGCCGTGCCCCTGATCGGCACGCTGGACAGCGCGCGCAGCCAGGTGGTGATGGAGACCCTGCTGGAGTCCATCGTGGAGCAGCAGGCGCGCTACGCGATCCTGGACATCACCGGCGTGCCGACCGTCGACTCGCTGGTGGCCCAGCACCTGATGAAGACGGTCGCGGCGGCCCGGCTGATGGGCGCCGAGTGCATCGTCTCGGGCATCCGGCCCGCGATCGCCCAGACCATGGTCCACCTGGGTCTCGACCTGGGCACGGTGGTCACCCGGGCGAGCCTCGCCGACGCGCTGGGGTACGTGCTGCACCAGCTCGGGGTCGGCATCGTGACCCCCGGCGCGAACGGTGCGGTAGCGCGGTGAGCGAGGCATGGCCCGGGCCCCACGGGGCTCAGGTGACGGGGCATGTTCCGGTGCTGCGGCTCGGTGAGGTCCTCCTGGTCACCCTCCAGGGGGATCTGCACGACAGCACGGCGCAGCAGCTCCAGGAGGACCTCGCCGAGACCATTGTGCGCAGCGGCGCGACCGGCGTGGTCATCGACGTCTCCGGGGTGGAGATCGTGGACTCCTTCCTCGGCCGGATCCTGGCCGAGATCGCCGGGCAGACCGGCCTGCTGGCCGCGCGGACCGTGCTGGTCGGCATGCGGCCGGCGGTCGCCATCACCCTGGTGGAGCTGGGCCTGACGCTGCCGGGCGTGCACACCGCGCTCAGTACCGAGGTGGCCATGGAGGTCCTCGCGCAGCAGGCCCCCTCGTCCCGTTTCGGCGGCCTCGGCCAGGAGCGTTTGTGATGCACACTGCCGCGGGCTCCCAGGCCCGCCTGCCGATCCGTTCGGACATGGATCTGGTGTGGGTGCGACAACACGTGCGGCAGGCGGCCGCCCAGCTCGGCTTCGGTCTGGTGGACCAGACGAAACTGGTCACCGCGGCCAGTGAGCTGGCCCGCAACACGCTCGTGTACGGCGGTGGCGGCACCATGGACACGGAGCAGCTCGTCGAGGGGACCACGCACGGGCTGCGGCTGACCTTCAAGGACGAGGGACCGGGCATCCCGGACCTGGAACAGGCCCTCAGCGACGGCTTCACGTCCGGCGACGGGCTCGGCATGGGGCTCGGGGGCGCACGGCGCCTGGTGCACGAGTTCGGGATCGAGAGCGCCCCGGGCTCCGGGACGACCGTGCGGGTGACGTCCTGGGTGGGCCGGCCGCCGCGCCCGCGTGAGGAGTCCTGATGCCCCGCGTGTGGGACGTCCCGGTGCACGACTCCACCCGGGTGCGCGACGCCAGGGTGGCCGCGGAGCACGCGGCGGCCCTGGCCGGTCTCGACGAGCAGCGGACCTCGACGGCGGCGCTGGTGGCGACCGAGCTGGCCACCAACCTGCTCAAGCACGCCGGGGGCGGCCGGGTGATCGTCGACGTGGTCGCCCCGACGGTCCTCGCGGCCGGCGCGCAGCACTCGCCGCGGGTGCAGATCGCCACGGTCGACCACGGGCCCGGCATCGCCGACGTGTCCGCCGCGCTGCGCGACGGCTTCACCACCACGGGCTCCCTCGGCGCGGGTCTGGGCACCTGTGCGCGCCTCGCCGAGGACTTCGACCTGCACAGCGTCCCCGGCCGGGGCACGGTCGTGGTCGCCCGGGTCGGCGTACCCGGGGCCCGCGTCGCCGACACCGGTCCGGCGGGCCGGGTGCGGGCCGGTGCGGTCAACGTCCCGTTCGGCGGTGCGGAGTACTCGGGTGACGCCTGGGCCTGGGTCCGGGACGGCGACCTCGTCACGCTGATGCTGGCCGACGGTCTCGGGCACGGTCCCGAGGCCGCCCGGGCCTCGGGCGCCGCCGTGGAGGCGCTGCGCGCCGCGCCGCACCTGCCGCCGGCCGAGGCGGTGCGGCGGCTCGACCGGGCGCTGTCCGGCACCCGCGGGGCGGCCGTGGCGGTGGCCCAGGTCGACACGCGGGCCGCGGTGCTCCGCTTCACCGGTGTCGGCAACATCGGGGCGCGGCTGTGCGAGGGCGGCGCCTGGCGGCACCTGGTGTCGCGGCCCGGCATCGTCGGCACCCACCGGCCCAGCACGCTGCGCGAGGAGGAGGTGCCCTGGGCGGACGACCGGGTGCTGGTCCTGCACAGCGACGGCCTGCCGAGCCGGTGGTCGCCGACCTCCGACACGTGCCGCATTGCGGCCGACCCGGCGGTGACCGCCGCCGTCACGATCCGTGACGCCAGCAGCCCGGCCCGGCCCGTACGGGACGACACCGCCGTCGCCGTGCTGGCCCCGACCCCGCCGGACGGCCCATGACCCGCACCTGGCAGATCACCGACGTCACCGACGCGGCCCGGGCGCGCATCGCCACCGCGCGCCTGGCCGCCGCCTTCGGGGTGCCGCCCGTGGAGCGCGCGCGGCTGACGGCCTCGCTCGGCGCCCAGCTGCGGCTGTGCCTGACCAAGGGCGGCACCTGGCGGCTCACGCTGGAGACGGGCACCGCCTCGCGCACCGTGCCGGGGGCCCAGGAGAGCGTGCTGCACGCCGTGGTGACGCCGTCGCCCGGGGCCGCTGCCGCCGGGCAGCCGCCGTGGCGGGTCACCGTGCCGTGCCCCGACGCGGTGGCGGACCTGGACGTCGGCTCCGACGCGGCCGCGGACGATCCGGCGTTGCTCGCACAGGCCCTGCTGGGCGCCGACGAGGACACGGCGCTGGTGCTGGAGCGGCTCACCGAGCAGGAGGGTCTGGTCGAGTTCCACCGGGAGGAACTGCAGCAGACGAACCAGGGCGTGGTGGCGCTGCACGCCGAACTGGACGCCGCCGGACGGGCCCAGCGCGAGGCGTTCGCGGCCGAGCGCAAGGCCCGTACGGAGGCCGAGAACGCCCGGCGCCGGCTGACGTTCCTGGCGGACGCGAGCGCGGTGCTGACGGCGTCGCTCGACCATCACGAGATCGTGCGCCGGCTGCCGGAGCTGCTGGTGCCCGAGTACGCGGCGAGTGTCGACGTCTGGCTGTTCGACCAGGACGGCGACCGGCCGGGACCGGCGCACGCGGCCGCCGCGGTGGTCGCCGCCCGCACCGGGCGCCCGCAGTACGCCGCCCCGCACCCGGGTGGGCTGCCCGGCGTCGACGACCAGCCGCCCTCGGCACTGGCGCCGGACCGGCCCCTGCTGTGCATCCCGCTGCCGACCCGGCAGGCGCCCCTGGGAGTGGTCACCCTGTCCCCGCCCGGGGAGCGCTGGGACGCGGACGACGCCGTGATGCTGGTCGAGCTGACCCGGCGGGCCAGCATCGCGATCGACCACGCCCAGCGCTACCAGCACAACCGCGACATCGCCGAGACGCTCCAGCGGGCCCTGCTGACCGAGTTGCCGGCGCCGCCCGGGCTCTCCCTGGCCGCGCGCTACCTGCCGGCCACCCACGGGCTGAACATCGGCGGCGACTGGTACGACGCCTTCCGGCAGCCCGACGGCGGTGTCATCGCCGTGGTCGGGGACGTCACCGGGCACGGGCTGCGGGCCGCGGTGATGATGAGTCAGCTGCGCACCGCCCTGCGCGCCTACGCCGTCGACGGCGGCAGCCCCGGGCAGCTGCTGACCCGGCTGCACACCTTCCTGCACCACCTCCAGCCCGACCTGTTCGCCACCGCGGTCATCGCGCGCTTCCACCCCGACGACCCGACGGTGACGTGGGCGGCGGCCGGTCATCCGCCGCCGGTGCTGCGTACCCCGGACGGGCGGGTGCGCACCCTGGACGACAAACCCGGGGCGATGCTCGGCATCCCGCTGCGGCAGGAGATCGCGGACCACACGGTGCCCATGGCGCCCGGTTCGACGCTCGCCCTGTACACGGACGGTCTGGTGGAACGCCGCGCCCGCGGCATAGACCCGGGCATCGCGCGGCTGGCGGACGCGCTCGGGTCGTTCGGCGCGGCGCAGCTGGACGCCGACCTGGAGGGTTCGGCGGACGGCATCCTGCGGCCGATGCTCAGCGACTCGGAACGCGACGACGACGTGTGCCTGCTGCTGTGTCACCTGCGCGGTACGGACTGATCCCGGGGAAAAGTTCTCCGCGGTTCGCTCCCGCCCGGTGCGTTCCGGGGCCGGGCGGGGCATGGTGGTGATCAGGACGCGTCGCCTGCCTGCCCCGCCCGGCTGGCCGGGCCGCGGCGGGCGCGGTGGGATGGGCGAGGTGCGAAGCGGCGATCCTCGGGCAGGCGAATGGCGTCCGCGGCAGACCGCCCCGGAGCCGCAGAAAGGGATGAACACCGTGACACGACCCAGGATCCTGGTGGTCGGCGCAGGTTTCGCCGGCGTGGAGTGCGTCCGTCGGCTGGAACGCAGGCTCTCGCCGAACGAGGCCGAGATCACCTTGGTGACACCGTTCTCCTACCAGCTCTACCTGCCGCTGCTGCCGCACGTCGCCGCCGGGGTGCTCACCCCCCAGTCGATCGCGCTCTCCCTGCGCCGCAGCAGCAAGTACCGGACCCGGATCATCCCGGGCGGCGCCATCGGAGTGGACCTCAAGGCGAAGGTCTGCGTGGTGCGCACCATCACCGACCGGATCGTCAACGAGCCCTACGACTACATCGTGCTGGCGCCGGGCAGCATCACCCGCACCTTCGACATCCCGGGGCTCACCGACCACGCGTTCGGCATGAAGACGCTGGCGGAGGCCGCCTACATCCGGGACCACGTCATCTCCCAGCTGGACCTCGCCGACGCCAGCCAGGATCCGGTGGAGCGCGCCTCCCGGCTGCAGTTCGTGGTGGTGGGCGGCGGCTACGCGGGCACCGAGACGGCCGCCTGTCTGCAGCGGCTGACGCACGCGGCCGTCAAGCGCTACACCCGGTTGGACCCGGCGCTGATCAAGTGGCACCTGATCGACATCGCGCCGAAGCTGATGCCGGAGCTGGGCGAGAAGCTCGGCCGCGACGCGCAGCGGATCCTCACCCGGCGCGGCATCGACATCTCGCTGGGTGTCTCCATCGCCAAGGCCGCGCCCGAGGAGGTCACCTTCACGGACGGCCGGGTGGTGCCCACCCGCACGCTGATCTGGACGGCGGGCGTGGTGGCGAGCCCGCTGATCGCGACGCTGGGCGCGGAGACGGTCAAGGGACGCCTCGCGGTCACCGCCGAGATGTGCCTGCCGGACCACGACGGGGTGTTCGCGCTCGGCGACTCCGCGGCCGTGCCCGACCTGGCCAAGGGTCAGGAGGGCGCCGTCTGCCCGCCCACCGCCCAGCACGCGATGCGGCAGGGCCGGCACGTCGCCGAGAACCTGATCGCCACCCTGCGCAACCAGCCGATGCGGCCGTACGTGCACAAGGACCTGGGTCTCGTCGTCGACCTCGGCGGCACCGACGCGGTCTCCAAGCCCCTCGGGGTGGAACTGACGGGCCTGCCCGCGCAGGCGGTGGCCCGCGGCTACCACTGGTCGGCGCTGCGCACGGGCGTGGCCAAGGCCCGGGTCGCGGCCAACTGGGCGCTCAACGCGGTCGCCGGCGACGATTTCGTCCGCACCGGCTTCCAGGCCCGCAAGCCCGCCAAGCTCAAGGACTTCGAGTACACCGACGCCTATCTGACTCCGGAGCAGGTGCGGGAGCGGGTCGCCGAGGCGGACCGGGCGAAGCCGTGACCTCCGGTCCGCCCGGCCGCCCCCGCGGCCCGGAGCGGGCCGGGGCATGACATGCTGAGAAGTGGATCTCGGCGTGAACCGGCCGGGACATGGCTGGAACCGGCTGTGAGGGCCGGCTGTGAATCGGGAGAGTGTACGGCGGCGTGAAGGCAGCGGGACGCTCGGCGCGGACACGGCTGCGCGACCGCGTCGCCGCGTCCGACCCGGGGCTGTTGCGGCTGACGGCGGGGCTGCGGACGGTGGGCGCCATCGCGCTGACGCTGGGTGTGCTCGCCCTGTTCGGCGTGGACGTCAAGCATCTGGTGGCCGGTGCCATGGCGGCGATGGTCGCCACCTTCGCCATCCGGGAGAAGGAACCGGGCCCGCAGGCCGTCACGCTGGCACTGGGCCTGCCGGTCGCCCTGGCCTCGGTCTCGCTGAGCACGCTGCTCGCTTCGTGGGTCGTGGTCGGTGACGCCTTCTTCGTCGTCCTGATCTTCTCGGCGGTCTTCGTCCGCCGGTTCGGCGACCGGGGCACGGCGCTCGGTCTGATCGGCTTCCAGGTCTACTTCGTGTCGCTGTTCGTCGGCGCGAAGGTGTCCGGGCTGCCGGGGCTGTGGGCCGCGGTCGCCGTGGCGTTCGCGTCCAGCGCGGTGGTGCGCTTCGGGGTGGTCCCGGCGACGCCGGCGCGCATCCTGGGGCTGTTGCGGCAGGCTTTCCGGGCCCGGCTGGCCCAGCTGATCGCCACGCAGCTCGACCTGCTGGACGCCGGTCCCGACGACATCGACAAGACGCTGGAGCGTCTGCGGGACGGCACCGCCCGCCTGCACGAGACGGCCCTGATGATCCAGTCCCGGCTGGACGAGGGCACGCCCGACGCGTCCACGGCCCGCCTGGTGCAGCGGCGCATCGCGGACGCCGAGATCGCCGCCGAGCGCCTGGGGCTGCTGCTGCTGACCGCGCGCAGCGCCGAACGGGCGGACACCCTCACGCTGCATCTGCCGGGTGCCCCGGCCCCCGCGGTGGGCCGCTCCCCCGCGCCCGGCGAGGCCACCGAGACACTGCGCCGCGATCTCACGGCGCTGCGCACCCTGGTGCTGCGGCCGCCCGCGGAGGCACGCGGCACGGCGCTGTCCCACCTGCGCAACCGGCTGCTCGGCTACCGCGACGAGGAGAACCTGCCCGAGGCGACCGCGGCCGTCCAGGACGTGTTCCGCGGCATCGGCGAGACGGCACGCGCGGTCATGGGCCTCAGGATCGCGCTGGACGGACCGCAGGACGAGTCCGACGACTCACCGGCCACCGCCCGTTCCCGGGAGGAGCTGGACGCCGAGGACGCGGCCATCGACGCCGGCGAGGAGGCGGCCGAGGAGGAGGAGCAGACCGGGCTGCGGCGGCCCACCACGCGCGCCGCGGTGCAGGTGGCGGTGGGGTCCTCGCTGGCGATCGTCGGCGGGGAGTTCCTGTCCTCGCAGCGCTGGTACTGGGCGGTGCTCACCTGCTGGATCGTCTTCATCAACACCGCCTCCACCGGGGAGATCCTGGTCAAGGGCTACCGCAGGCTGCTCGGCACGGTGCTGGGCGTGGTGGCGGGCATCGTGCTGGCCGGTCTGGTGGGCAACCACACCTGGACGGCGTTCGCCCTGGTGCTGGTGCTGATCTTCGCGATGTTCTACACGGCGCCGCTGTCCTACACGCTGATGTCGTTCTTCGTCACCGCGATGCTCGGACTGCTGTACACGCTGCTGCACACCTACAGCCTGTCGGTGCTGCTGCTGCGGGTGGAGGAGACGGCGCTCGGCGCGGCCTGCGGGATCGTGGCGGCGGCGCTGGTGCTGCCGATACGCACCGACCGGCGTACGAACGAACTCCTCGGCACGGTGCTGGAGCGGCTCACCGATGTGACGGAGGGCGCCGTCGACCAGCTCAGCGGCGGTCCGGAGGCCGACCTGCTGGACACCGCGCGGGAGCTGGACCAGGCGCTGGGCGACCTGCGGGCCGCGACCCAGCCGCTGACGCATCCGATCACGCCGTTGCGGGCCCGGCGCGACACCGCCCAGTACGTGGTGGCGCTGCTGGAGACCTGTGCCTATCACGCGCGGTCGCTGGCGGCGACGGCCGAGCTGCTGCCCACCCATCCGTCGATCGCGGCGGACCCGCGGCTGCGCGGCGCGGTGCGGCGCACGGTGCGCAACATCGAGGCGATCGCCGCCCACGTGGAGGACGGCGACACGGGGACGCAGGTGGAGACCGGGCCGAGCATCGCCTCGCTGCTGGAGCCGGACGCCGCCGGGGTGCCGCGCTACGGCCGCATCACGGGCCGGGTGCTGCGCCACCTGGAGCGGCTGGACGAGGCGGTGGTCGGCCTCGCCCGGCCGCTGGGGGTTTCCGTCAGGGCGCCGCAGCGCTGACGGGGCCCGACCGGGCGGCCGGGGTCAGAAGTCGCTGGGCAGACCGCTCGCCTCGGCGATGCCGCGCAGTTCCTCGTTCTGCAGGTGGCGTTCCTTGAGGTAGTCGGCGATCTCGCCGAGCCGCTCGGGGTCGGAGGCGGTGGCCGCGTCGGTGACGACCCGGACGGGGCCGGTCTCGTCGGTGCTGATCTCGACGACCTCGTTGTCGAGACGGCCGGTGACGGCGGTGGCGATGACGAGTGCGGCCTCGTCCCTGATCTCCTGGGGCAGCGCCTCGGTGCTGTCCCCGTCCAGCGAGAAGTCGATGGTCGGCATCTGCTGCTCGTCGATCGCCTGGAGGACCGGTTCCACCACGCTGAGCAGCAGCTGGTAGTCGTCGTTGGCCATGCGCACGCGCAGGAGGTCGAGGTAGACGTCCACGGGACGTCCGTCCGGCGGAGGAATCTCGTGTTCGTTCATTCGCCCCGTGTTCCCCGTGCCGGATGTCTCAGACCCTCCGCCAGCGGGCGAGGGCGAAGGAGAAGACGCCGAACAGCACCAGGCCCGCGGCGACACAGGCCAGCAGCCAGGGACCGAGGGAGGTGTCGGCGAAGGAGCGGAGGGTGTCGTCCAGCCCCTTCGCCCGGTCGGGCGCGTAGTCGACAGCGGCCCGTACGGCGAAGGCCCCCGCTGCCGCGAACACGATGCCGCGGGCCGTGCCGCCGCCGACGCCGGTGACGTCGACCAGCAGCCGGGCCCGGTGGTCCATCCCTGCGAGCTTCAACTTCTTGCGATAGGTGCGGCGCAGCGCCTGGACGCCGATCACCACGCCGGCGACGACGATCGCTGCCCCGGCCGCGCCCACGAGCCACCGGCCGACGGGCATCTCCATCACCCGGGCCGTGACGTCCCGGGACTGCCGGTCGCTGGAGCCGCTGCCGCCCGCTCCGGCGGCGAAGGCCAGTACGGAGTAGGCGACGAACGCGTAGAAGACGCAGCGGGCGGCGGCGGGCAGCCGCTTCCTGGCCGTACGGCCGTCCTTGCCGGTGACTCCGAAGAGCGCCTCGGACAGCCGCCACAGGGCCATTCCGGCGAGTCCGGCGCCCAGCGCCCACAGCAGTACCGCGCCGAAGGGCCGGTCCGACAGCTCGGCCAGGGCGCCGCCCCGGTCCGCCTGCCGGTCCCCGCTGCCGAAGGCGATCCGCAGGGCCAGGATGCCGACCAGCAGGTAGATGACGCCGCGCGCGGTGAGCCCCGCCCGGGCGGCCCCCTCGGCCACCGATCCGTTCGCGGCCCGCCGGGCGTGGCCTCGGCCGGTGCGTGCCAGCACACGTGCGTTCATGTGGACCTCCCCTCCCGGACTCCGGATGCCCCGGCTTCGTCCGCGCACACCGCGGTGGCCGTGGACGGACGACCGCCCGTACACCGGCTGGTGGTGTACGGGCGGTCGTCCGTCGTGCCCCTGGTCGTCCCCGGCGTCAGTCCGCCACGCCCGCGGGCCCCCCGGGCAGCAGCCTGAAGCTGCCGGGGTGCGGGTCGGCGTGCAGGAGCCCGGTGCGGGCCGGCCC
>NZ_JAIOJZ010000083.1 GCF_020404845.1 Streptomyces hyderabadensis
ACCGGTCGTCCCTGGGGCTCAGGCGGTTCGTGGGTCCGCCGGTCAGTAGGCGGAGTCGACGTTGTCCATGGAGCCGTACTTGTCGGCCGCGTAGTTGCAGGCGGCGACGATGTTGGCGACCGGGTCGGTGATGGAGTCCTTGGTGCCCTTGACGTGGTAGGCGTCGAAGGTGGGCTGGATCGTCTGGAGCAGGCCCTTCGAGGGGATGCCGTTCTGGGCGTTCACGTCCCAGTTGTTCTGCGCCTGCGGGTTGCCGGACGACTCGCGCATGATGTTGCGGTGCAGGCCCTCGTAGGTGCCCGGGATGTTCTTGACGTCCATGACGTCCAGAGCGGTGCGGATCCAGCCGTCGAGGTCGTTGCCGTGCTTCTTCTTGCCGGCCTTGACGATGGCCTCGATCTTGTCGGTCTGGGCCTGGCTCTGCGCGGTGGAGGCCTTGGCCGGCTCGGCGGCGTGCGCCGGGCTCGGGGCGAGGGTGAGGGTGACCGCGGCGGCGCCCGCGGCGGCGAGGGAGGCCACGGCGGACTTGCGGATGCTGGGGCGGCGCAGGGTGGCGTGCATGGGTGTACCTCTCCACTCGGGGACGTGATGGGGAGGCCGACGGGGGGTCGGCGACGCGGTGTCCGCGTTGGACGCGGCTTCGCGTCATCAGGGCCGGTGTCTGGATCGCGGACGGGTTCTTCCCGTCCGGTCCCGGCGCTCGGCTCCCCGGTACGCCGAACACACTGCGGAACGCCTGGGCGCCGCGACAAGTGTGTGACCTACTACGCCGCTTCGCAGACCGGCCGCCCGACTCGCCCGGGCGGCCGACCACCGCGCGGGCGAGCGGCCGTCGGGCGTCTACTAACCCCGGCCCTGTGTGACGTGAGCCCTGTGCGCGCCCTCACAGAGCCGGCCACCCGCCGTTCGCCTTTCATCACCCTGCGGAGCCGAATACCTCCCGCACGAGGGCCTGCGCGGTGGCCCGCCCCGCTACCTCGGCCGGGACCTGCTCCTGGAGCTGTGGCCGGCGCTGCGCACCCTCGTCGGCCACAGCGTGCGCGCCGTACGGGAGGACGTCTTCCCCCGGCTCGGCCGCCGCCGTCGGCGGCCTGCCGGCCCGGCGACGGGGGACGCCTTGGTCTACGAGCGCGCCCGTCCGACACCGACGGTGAGCAGGTCCTCGCCCACGACGAGCCGGCCGGAGTAGCCGCGCTGCGCGGCTCTCCAGCGGCGGGCCGGATTCGTCGCCGGGACCAGGTGGTTGAGGACCAGCTGTCTGGCTCCCGCCGGTTCCGCGACGTCCCGTCCCACTTGGTCGATCGTGGTGTGGCTGGTGAGGAGGTGCTCGCGCATCGCGTCCCGCTGGGATGCGGGCAGGGCGGCCACGAGCTGATCCACGAATCGCGGGTCGATCACCTCGTGGACCAGAACGTCGGCGTCCCGCGCCAGGTCGATCAGGTTGGCGCTGACGCAGGTGTCGCCGGAGAAGACGATCGAGCCGTCGGGCGTGTCGAAGCGGAAGGCGAAGGCCGGGGCGGTCGGGGCGTGGTCGACCAGCGTGGCGGTGACGCGGACGTCCCCGTCCTCCCAGAGCGGCAGGGGCGCCTTGAGACGCGGCGGCTTCCCGGCCGGGTCGACGGTCCAGACGCCGCCCAGGTCCACGTCGTGTACGGAGAACAGGTCGTCGGGGCGGGTGAAGCCGCTCTCTCTCGATCGTCCGTTGAAGTCGGTGGCGAAGGCCTGCCCGAGGTAGGCGGTCATCGCGGAGATGCCCGGCGTGGGCCGCTCCGGGTTGAAGACGGCGGGTGCGGGGGCACCGGGAGGGAACATGGCGGGCAGTACGCCGCGGTCACCCGGGCCGAAGACCTGGATCGCGTCGTCGCCGCGGCCGACGACGTTCGTGGGGCCCGTGGCGAACAACGCGGGCCAGTCCGCGACATGGTCGCTGTGCAGGTGGGTCAGGAAGATGCCGCGCACGGGTGACAGGGCGGACCCCAGCCCGTCTCCGGCGCCGAGCCCGCTCTGCACCAGCCGGTGCATCGCGCCGTGCCCCAGATCGACGAGGTAGACACGGTCTTCGTACACGACCGCGCTCGAGACACCGCAGCGTCCGCCGTCGAGCCAGGCCGGGCCGCCCGCCGTGCCCAGCAGCACCAGGCGGGTGCGGTGGCGGCGTGGGGCTGCGGACGCCGTGCCGGTGGAACTCAGAGGCAGCAGCGCGCCGGCCGCCGTGGCCGCGCCCAGCGTCTTCAGGATGCGGCGACGGCCGGGCCTCCCGGACGGCGCGGGCTGCCGGGCGACTTGGTTCAGAACGTGGCACACAGGTGGGTCTCCCAGGAGGGCGTGAAGTGTCTGATGCGGGGTTTTCGGTGGCCGGCCGTCACGCCTCGGGCAGCGCCGAGGCGGCGGGTGCGGACGGGGTTCGGCCGGCCGCGGGCCGCGCCCCGGGGCCGTGGCGGCGCTGGTGCGTCAGCAGCCCGAGGAACCCGGCGAGGAAGCCGCTGATCAGTCCGGACACGGCGTGGTTGGCGGCGTTCGCCCCGGCGCTGGAAGGCAGCCCGACGGCCAGGTAGTTGACCAGGGCGCTCATCACCGCGCCGATCACGCCGCCGATCGCGCCGCTGATGACCGACGCGCGCACCGCGGACGGCCGGCCGGACCCGGGCCTGCGACGCCCCGGTGCGGCCGCTTCGACGCCGAGGACGCGGTCGAGCGCGAGCGGTCCGGGCCCGGCGAGCAGGACGACGAGCAGGGCCGCCACCATCACCAGCGGAAACTCGGCCCCCGAGCCGCTCGCAGTCCCCTGCTGGGGCGTCATGAACCCGGTGTCCGCGTTGACCAGCGCCATGGCCAGGCACAGGTGGACCGACAGCAGCAGCGCGGTCAGCCGTGACAGCAGCCCCATGACGAGGAAGGCGCCGCCGGCTGTCTCCCCGAGCGCGACCGCCCATGCCGTCACGGTCGGCGCGGGCACACTCATTCCGCTCAGGTACGCACCGAACCCGGCCGGTCCGTCGGCGAGCTTGTCGATGCCGTGGACCATGACGACGGCTCCCGCGGTGAGCCGTGCGACGGCGGGCGCGGCGGACTGGAACCGGTGCGCCGGGGCGACGCCGATGCCGCGCCTCAAGCTGTCCGACCGGTAAGCGGGCATGGCGGATTCCTCTCCCACGGGTGACAGGTGTGTACGTCACCGCCGGCCGGCACGGCCCGGCAGTCGGGGCCGTGCTCCGGCGGACGTGGCCGCATGCCGTCGCGGGCGGGCCCCCTGGTCGGTGACGTATGCGCCACTGTGCAGCGCGCCCGCACCCAGCGGAATCCTCTGGGTCATCGAAAGTGCCGATGCGCCCCATCCACGGGACGGATGGCGCGCCGGCGCCGGCCGGCGGCTCCCGCCTACGAGACGCCGGCGAGGTGGCCGCCGACCCGTGCCGCCGTCTCGCGCAGCCAGATGTGGGCCGCGTCGTGGGTGTGGACCGGGTGCCACCACAGCGCTTCGCGCAGCGGCACCGCCTCGTAGGGCGGCTCCATCACCCGCACGGCGGCGATCGGCATCAGCAGCCGCGCCAGCCGCGCCTGGATCAGGGCGATGCGCCGCGTACCGGTGACCAGCAGGGGCAGCAGCTGGAAGCTGTCGACGGAGACCTCGACGCGCGGCTCGACGCCTAGCATGCCGAGCTGGCGCACGGCGGGTGCGTCGTAGGTGCGCTGGTACGTCACCCACGGCAGCCGGGCGAGGTCGTGCCGGGTGAGCCGGTCCCCGACGTCCGGGTGATCGTCGGCGACGAGGAAGACCCAGCGGTCCTCGTAGAGGTCCGTGGCGGGGAAGTCGCTGATGACGCCGTGCGGCATGAGCAGTCCGTCGGTGGCGCTGAGCAGGGTGGCGGTGTCGTCGACGACGGTCGGCTGGGTCTGGGTGAAGCGGAGCCGGATGCCGGGCGCCTCCTCGTGCACGACGCGGGCGAGTTCGGTGCCGAAGACGGCGACGGCGTAGTCGGACGCCACCAGCCTGAACTCGCGGCTCTCCTTGGCCGGTTCGAAGTCCGCCTGGCTGGCGAAGAGGCGTTCGAGCACGTCGTAGGCGGTGGCGGTGCGGTCCAGGAGGACCTGGCCGAGCGCGGTCAGCTCGTAGTGCCCGCCGACCCGGGCGAGCAGGTCGTCGTCGAAGTGCCGCCGCAGCCGGGCGAGGGCCGCGCTCATGGCCGGCTGACTCAGCCCGACACGCTGCCCGGCCCGGGTGACGTTGCGCTCTTCGAGCAGTGCGCGCAGCGCGACGACGAGATTGAGGTCGAGACGGGTCAGGTTCACGGATCGGTCCCTTGCGCTGGGGCGGCGAACAGCGGGAATAAACGGCGTGGATGCCGGTCATCCACAGAATCTATTTCCCTGATCACTGGCGGCGGGTCCAGATTAGTCCCACCGCAATCAGGAGGACATGTCCGTGAAACCCGAACCCGCGTCCGCGCTCTTCGCCGGCCCGTTCGCCCTCGCCACCCTCTCGGCCCCGGACGGGCCGGCCTTCCCCGCTCTGGTCACCCCCGACGGCCGGGCCCTCGACCTGCGGCACGCCTTCGGCGACGAACGGCTGACCGTGGTGGATCTGCTGGAGCGCTGGGAAACGGCCCTGCCTCGGCTGCGCACACTGGCGGCCGACACCGGTCTGCCCCGCACGGCCGTCGCGGAGCTGCGGGTGCACGCGCCGGTGGCACCGCGGCAGGTGTTCCAGTCGGGGGCGAACTACCGGCAGCACGTCATCGACCTGCACGTCGCGCACCGGGCGCCCGGTGACGACCGGCCGGAGGAGGCACGGCGGGCGGAGGCGGCAAAGATCATGGACCGGCGGGCGGCCGAGGACCTGCCGTACGTCTTCATCGGGCTGCCCAGTGCGATCACCGGCCCGTACGACGACGTCGTCCTGCCCGCGTGGGCCGGGCAGCCGGACTGGGAGCTGGAGCTGGCGGTGGTCATCGGCCGCCCCGCCCACCGGGTCCGGGTCGAAGACGCGTTGGACCACGTCGCCGGTTACACGATCGCCAACGACCTCACCGACCGCGCCACCGTCTTCCGCCGGGACATGCCGCAGATCGGCACCGACTGGCTGCGCAGCAAGAACGCCCCCGGCTTCACCCCGCTCGGCCCGTGGATCGTGCCCGCCGAGTCGGTCGCGAACCCGGACGACCTCCGCGTCACGCTCAGGCTCAACGGCGAGACCATGCAGGACGAATCCACCGCGGACATGATCTTCGACGTCGCGCGCATGGTGTCCTACGCCTCGCAGACGGCCCGGCTGCTGCCCGGAGACCTGGTGCTGACCGGGAGCCCGGCCGGCAACGGCATGCACTGGGGGCGGCTGCTGCGCGACGGCGATGTCATGGAGGGCACGGTCACCGGTCTCGGGGTGCAGCGCACCCGTTGTGTCGCGGAGGGCGCCGCGTGAACCGTCATGACCCCGAGGGCGCGATCGCCGAAGCCGCCGAGGCGTACTCGAACTGGGGGCGCTGGGGCGAGGACGACCGGCTCGGCACCCTGAACTTCCTGGACGAGGACAAGCGCCGTGCGGGCGCGGCGCTGGTACGGCGGGGCGTCAGCTTCTCGCTCTCCCAGCGGTTCGACATGAACGGCCCGCAGCAGGGCTGGCGGCGCCGGACCAATCCGGTGCACACCATGCTGGACACCGGCACCGACGCGGCCCTCGGCAACCAGGGCTTCCCGCACGGCATCGGCGGCGCCGACGACGTCATCGCGATGCCGCTGCAGTGCTCCACCCAGTGGGACGGGCTCGGTCACATCTTCGACCACGGCAAGGCGTGGAACGGCCGCCCCGCCGAGAAGGTCGTCACCTCCGACGGCGATCTCGTCACCGGCATCGAGCACATGGCCCCGCACGTCGCCGGGCGCGGCGTCCTGCTGGACGTCGGACGGGTGGCCGGTGAGGGCGGCGAGCTGCCGGACGGTTTCGCGATCACCGAGGAGCACCTGACCGCCACCGCCGAGGCGCACGGGGTGAGGGTGGGGCGCGGGGACATCGTCGTCGTACGGACCGGGCAGCTCGCCCGGGTCCGCCGCGAGGGCTGGGGCAACTACGCGGGCGGTCCCGCACCGGGACTGTCGTTCACCACGGCCGGCTGGCTGCACCGTACGGAGATCGCCGCGATCGCCACCGACACCTGGGGCTTCGAGGTCCGGCCGAACGAGTTCGAGCACGCCTTCCAGCCGCTGCACCAGGTGGCCATCCCGAACATCGGCCTGCTGATCGGCGAGATGTGGGACCTGGAGGCGCTCGCCGAGGACTGCGCCGCCGACGGCGGGTACGAGTTCTGGCTCACCGCCGCGCCGCTGCCGATCACCGGGGCGGTCGGCTCGCCCGTCAACCCGATCGCCGTGAAGTAACGTACGGAACAAGGGAGTTCCCTCATGAGCACAGCCCGTAAGGTCCTGGTGGTCGGAGGTGGCGCCGCAGGCAACGCCGCGACGGTCTTCCTGCGCCGCGCCGGAATCGCGGTGGACCTGATCGAGGCCAAGGACGACTGGAACGCCACCGCGGGATCCGGCATCACCCTCCAGGGCAACGCCCTGCGCGTCCTGCGCGAACTCGGCGTCTGGGAACGGGTGAAGGAGTCCGGCTTCGGCTTCGGCTCCGTCGGCATCACCGCCCCCGACGGCACCGTCCTGCACGTCGCCCGCGACCTGCGCACGGGCGGCGACGACCTGCCCGCCACCGTCGGCATGCAGCGACCGCAGCTCCAGCGGATCCTGATCGACGCCGTACGGGCCAGCGGCGCCACCGTGCGGCTCGGCACGACCGCCGAGATCCTCGGCCAGGACGCGGACGGCGTCTCGATACGGTTCTCCGACGGCGGTGAGGGCCGGTACGACCTCGTCGTCGCCGCCGACGGCATGGGCTCCACCACGCGGGCGGCGATCGGCATCACGGCGAAGCCCGAACCGACCGGCATGGCCATCTGGCGGGTCGCCGCCCCACGCCCGGCCGGCCTGACCCGCACCGACCTCGCCTACGGCGGCCCGGCCTACATCGCCGGGTACTGCCCCACCAGCGACACCACCCTGTACGCGTACGTCGTCGAGGCCAACCGCGACCGGGCCGCCGTCCCGCCGGAGTCGTACGCGGACGAGATGCGCCGGCTGGCCTCCTCCTACGGCGGCTTCTGGCCGGAGATCACCGAGCACATCACCGACCCGGCGAAGGTCAACTACACCTGGTTCGACCGGATGCTGGTCGAGGGCTCCTGGCACCGCGGCCGGGTCGTGCTGGCCGGGGACGCGGCGCACTGCTGCCCGCCGACCCTCGCGCAGGGCGCGGCCCTGTCCCTGGAGGACGCCTGGGTGCTCGCCCAGTTGCTGACCGCCTCGGACACCTGGGACGACGCCCTCTTCCAGGCTTACCACGAGCGCCGCGTGGCCCGCGTCCGCCCGGTGGTCGAGGCGTCCGTGCAGATCGGGCAGTGGCAGCTGGACGGCGTCCGTGACGCGGACGTGCCGGGCCTGATGGGCCGCACCATGACGATGCTCCGGGAGCTGCCGTGAGCACGCCCACCGTCGACGTCCATGCGCACGTCCTGCTGCCCGAGGTCGAGGCACTGGTGGCCGGCCTCCCGGGACACGGGGAGGCGAAGGCCCTGGACGCCCGGCGCAACGGTCCCGCCGCCCTGGCCGTCAACGGGCCCATGGTGCGCGAACGCGTCCCGCGACTGACCGACCCCACCGTGCGGTTGGCGGCGATGGACGCGCAGGGCGTGGACGTGCAACTCGTCAGTCCCTCCCCGTCGCACTACCACTACTGGGCGGACGAGGAGACCGCCCGGAAGGTGTACCTGCTGGCCAACGAGTCGACGGCGGCGCACTGCCGGGCCGCGCCCGACCGGCTGCGCGGGCTCGGCCTGGTGCCGCTCCAGCACCCGGACCTGGCGGTCCACGCCCTGGACCACGCCCTGGAGCAGGGGCTGGCCGGGGTGGAGATCTCCAGCCACGCCCCCGGGCGCGAACTCTCCGACCCGGCCTACGAAGACCTGTGGGCCCGGGCCGAGGAGACCGGCGCGCTCCTCTTCCTGCACCCCTTCGGCTGCACGCTCGACGAGCGGCTGGACCGGTGGTACCTGTCCAACACGGTCGGCCAGCCGGTGGAGAACGCCGTCGCGGTGTCCCACCTGATCTTCTCCGGGGTGCTCGACCGGTACCCGGGGCTGAAGGTGATCGCCGCGCACGGCGGCGGCTACCTGCCCACCCACATCGGCCGCAGCGACCACGCCTGGTCGGCCCGCTCCGACGCCGGCGCGGGCTGCGCCCACCTGCCCAGCAGCTACCTGAAGCGCCTGTACTTCGACTCCCTCGTCCACGACCCGCACGTGCTGCGGGAGCTGGTCCGGGCCGCCGGGGCGGACCGGGTGCTGCTCGGCTCGGACTTCCCCTTCGACATGGGCACCGAGGATCCCGTCGGCGCCCTGCGCGCCGCCCGGCTCCCCCGCACCGACTTCGACGCCGTACGAGGCGGCAACGCCGCCGCCCTGCTCTCCCTGGAGTGATTCCCATGCGTCTGCTCACCCATCTCCGGCACGTCGACCTGGCCGTGCCCGACTACGACAAGCAACTCGACTTCTACTCCGGCGTCTGGGGCCTGACCAAGGTCGCCGAGGACTCCGGCATCTCCTTCCTGGCCGCCGAGGGCTCCCCGGAGCAGTACGTCGTACGGCTGCGCAAGGCCGACGAGAAGCGCCTCGACGTCGTCTCCTACGGCGCCGCGAGCGCCGCCGACGTCGACACCCTCGCCGAGCGGCTGCTGGCCGGGGGCGTGCAGTTGATCTCCCGGCCGGGCAGGATCGACACCCCCGGCGGCGGCTACGGCTTCCGCTTCTTCGACATCGACGGCCGCACCATCGAGGTCTCCGCCGACGTCGAGGTCAGGCAGCACCGCAAGATCGAGGAGAAGGAGGCCATCCCGGTCAAGCTCTCCCACGTCGTGCTCAACTCCCCCGACCTGAACCGCACCCGCGCGTGGTACGAGCGGCACCTCGGCTTCGCGCTGTCCGACACCCTGATGCACCCGCGGATGGGTGAGGCGATGCACTTCATGCGGATCAGCAACCAGCACCACTCCATGGCCCTCGCCAAGGGCCCGCACACCTCCTTGCACCACGTCTCCTTCGAGATGCGCGGCCTCGACGAGTACATGCGCGGCTCCGGGCGCGTCATCCGGGCCGGCTACCGGAAGATCTGGGGTCCGGGCCGGCACTTGGCCGGGGACAACACCTTCACCTACTTCCTCGACCCGCACGGCAACACCATCGAGTACACCACCGAGCTGGAACTCCTCGACGAGGACACCTGGCACCCCCACGTCTACGACTTCTCCCAGCCGGAGGTCACCGACCAGTGGGGCACCGCCAACCCCATGAACGAACTCGTCGCCAAGGAGTCGTTCAACGACCCCGACCGCGGCGTCTTCGTCGCCCCGCCGGTCTGATCACACCCCCGCTCCCGGGGGCGCGGCCGGCCCTGTCACCTGCCCTGACTCAGCCCCGCCGCGCCCCCGGGCCCCGCCCGCCAGGAGCCGCACCATGCGTTTCGCCGCCTACGAACACCATCACCGCCGCCACGTGGCCGTCGTGGAGGACGACGGCACCCTGCTGCCACTGCCCGGCGTCACGTCGCTCGCCGGCCTGCTGCGGGAGTCCGGCGGGCTGCCCGGACTGCTCGCCGCGGGCGCGGCGGCGCTCGACGTGCCGCCCGGCCCGCACGTGTCGCAGGTCCGCCTGCTGCCCCCGCTCCAGCCCGCCTCCGTCCGGGACTTCGTCACCTTCGAGGAGCACGTCGAGGGCGTCCGCAGATCGGTGGACGGCACGGCAGGTGTGCCGGAGCAGTGGTACGCGGCACCGACGTTCTACTTCACCAACCCGCACGCGGTCTACGGCCCGCACGACGACATCCCCGTCCCGCCCGGGTCGGGCGTCCTGGACTTCGAGCTGGAGGTCGCCGCGGTCATCGGCCGCGAGGGCCGTGACCTCACCCCCGAGCAGGCCCGCGACCACATCGTCGGATACACCGTCTTCAACGACTGGTCCGCCAGGGACCTCCAGTCCGCCGAGATGAAGGTCGGCCTCGGCCCCTGCAAGGGCAAGGACACCGCCACCACGCTGGGCCCGTACCTGGTCACCGCCGACGAGCTGGAGCCGTTCCGGGACGCCGACGGCTTCCTGCGCCTGGCGCTGACCGCGGAGGTCAACGGCGAGGTCGTCGGCCGGGACCTGCTGTCCCACATGAGCTGGACCTTCGAGGAGATGACCGCCTACGCCTCGCGCGGCACCCGGGTCGTGCCCGGGGACGTCCTGGGCTCCGGCACCTGCGGCAACGGCGGCTGCCTCGCCGAACTCTGGGGCCGGCGCGGCGAGCAGACCCCGCCGCCCCTGAAGCCGGGTGACACCGTCACCCTCCGCGTGGAAGGGATCGGCAGCGTGTCCAGCACCGTCGTGCCCGGCGCGGATCCGGTACCGCTGCCCGCCGGCAGGCGCCGTTCCCGGGAGCGGCCGTGACCGGACTGCACCCCAAGAGGCTGCTCGGCAAGGTCGTCGTGGTCACCGGCGCGGCCCGTGGTCAGGGCGCCGCCGAGGCGGAGGCGCTCACCCGGGAAGGCGCACGGGTGATCGCCACCGACGTACGGCCGACGGGCGGCTGCCGCCGCCTCGACGCCTCCAGCGAGCGGGACTGGGCCGAACTGGCGGCCGAGCTGCGGGAGTCGTACGGGCAGGTGCACGGCCTGGTCAACAACGCGGGCATCACCTGGCGGGCCCGCGTCGGCGAGGTGCGCCCCGAGGACATGGCGCGCGTCCACGCGGTCAACGTGACCGGCCCGCTGCTGGGCATCCAGCACCTCGCACCGCTCATGCCGGCGGGCTCCTCGATCGTCAACGTCGGCTCGTCCGCGGCCCTCACGGCCCACTACCCGGTCGCCTACACGACCAGCAAATGGGCGCTGCGGGGCCTGTCGCACACCGCCGCGCTGGAACTGGGCCCGCGCGGCATCCGCGTCAACACCGTCCACCCCGGCTACATCGAGACGGAGATGACCGCATCCGCGGCGCCCGCCTTCCGGGCGGCCAACATCCGCGAGACCCCGCTCGGCCGCACCGGAACGGTCGACGAGGTCGCTCCGCTGGTGGTCTTCCTGCTGTCGGACGAGTCCTCGTTCATCACGGGCGCCGAGATCCCCGTCGACGGCGGGCTCACCGCGCACGGCGGCGTCAAGTCGGTCTCCGACGCGCTGCGCGAGGGGGCCTCGTGAAGCGGCTGGAGGGCAAGGTCGCCCTGATCTCCGGCACGGCCCGCGGTCAGGGCCGGGCGGCCGCCCTGCGCTTCGCGGCCGAGGGTGCGCTCGTGGTCGGCGGCGACCTGCTGCACGAGGAAGCCCTGGACACCCAGCGGCTGATCGCCCGTGCGGGCGGCACCGCTCTGACCCCCGGGCCGCTCGACGTCACCGACGAGGAGTCCGTGCGCTCCTGGGTGGCGGAGGCCGTCGACGCCTTCGGCGGCGTCGACATCGTCTACGCCAACGCCGGCGCGGTCCGCTTCGGCACGATCGACGGCCAGCCGTACGAGGACTTCGCCTTCACGGTGCGCGCCGAGCTGGACTCGGTGTGGCTGACCGTCAAGGCGGCCTGGCCGCACCTGGTCGCCGGTCGTGGCTGCGTCCTCACCGTCGGCTCCACCGCCGGCCTGACCGGTTCGCTCACCAACCGGCGCACCGCCCACTCCGCGTCGAAGGGCGGCGTGATCGCCCTGACCCGCCAACTGGCCGCCGAGGGCGCCCCGTACGGTGTCCGCGCCAACTGCGTCAGCCCCGGAATGATCGACACCGAAGGCTCCCGTGCCGACCTCCTCGCCGAGGACCACCCGATGCACTCCATCGCCCGGCACATCCCCCTCGGCCGCACCGGCACACCCGACGACGTGGTCAACGCGGCCGTCTTCCTCACCTCGGACGAGGCCTCGTACATCACGGGCGCCAACCTCGTCGTCGACGGCGGCTGGTCGGCGGTCCTGCCCGGCGCCACCCCCTGAAAGGAAACCCCCGCACGTGAACAAGGTCCGCGGCAGTGCCGCAGAGGCCGTCGCCGACATCCCGTCCGGTGCCTCGCTCGCCGTCGGCGGCTTCGGCCTCGGCGGCGTACCCGAGGTACTGATCCGCGCCCTGTACGAGCAGGGCGCGTCCGGTCTGCAGGTCGTCTCCAACAACTGCGGCGTGGACGGCCGCGGCCTGGGCGTCCTGCTCGCCGCCGGCCGTATCGCCCGGGTCACCGGCTCCTACGTCGGCGAGAACAAGGAGTTCGCCCGCCAGTACCTCAGCGGGGAGCTGGAGGTGGAACTGACTCCCCAGGGCACCCTCGCCGAGCGCCTGCGCGCGGGCGGCGCCGGCATCCCCGCCTTCTACACGCCGGCCGGTGTCGGCACCCAGGTGGCCAGGGGCGGGCTGCCCTGGCGGTACGCGCCCGACGGGACGGTCGCCTTCGCCTCCCCGCCCAAGGAGACCCGGGACTTCGCCGGCCGCCCGCACGTCCTGGAGCACGGCATCACCACCGACTACGCCCTCGTACGGGCCTGGCGCGGCGACCGCCACGGCAACCTGGTCTTCCGCCGCGCCGCCGCCAACTTCAACCCGCTCGCCGCCATGGCCGGCCGCGTCACCGTCGCCGAGGTCGAGGAACTGCTTGAACCGGGCGAACTGGCCCCCGGCGCCGTCCACCTGCCCGGCATCTACGTGCAGCGGATCGTGGCGCTCAGCCCCGACGAGGCCGCCGACAAGCAGATCGAGAAGAGGACGGTACGTTCCTGATGCCCTGGACCCGCGACCAGATGGCCGCCCGCGCCGCCGCCGAACTCACCGACGGTTCCTACGTCAACCTCGGCATCGGCCTGCCCACCCTCGTCCCCGGCCACCTCCCGCCCGGCGTCCACGTCGTCCTGCACTCCGAGAACGGCATCCTCGGCACCGGGCCCTACCCCACCGAGGACCAGGTCGACCCCGACCTGATCAACGCGGGCAAGGAGACCGTCACCGTGCTGCCCGGCGCGAGCTTCTTCGACTCCGCGCTCTCCTTCGGCATGATCCGCGGCGGCCACATCGACACCGCCGTGCTCGGTGCCATGCAGGTCTCCGAGCGAGGTGACCTGGCCAACTGGATGATCCCCGGGAAGACGGTCAAGGGCATGGGCGGTGCCATGGACCTGGTGCACGGCGCCCGCCGCGTCGTCGTCCTCATGGAACACACCGCCAAGGACGGCTCCCCCAAGATCCTCGAGGACTGCACCCTCCCCCTCACCGGCGAGCGGTGCGTCCAGCGCATCATCACCGACCTCGGCGTCCTCGACGTCACCGCCGACGGGCTCGCCCTGGTGGAAACCGCCCCCGGCATCACCGCGGAGCACATCACGGCCCGCACCGCCGCACCCGTACGTCTGGACTCCTTCCGGACGGCGTGCTGATCGCTTCCGCCGGAACTGCGCCTGCGGCCCGTCTCACCCGTTGCAGCAGGCGTGCCGGGCCTCCTCGACGTACGCGTGCCCGTGCCACCAGAAGCCGCTGTTGGCCGGGTGTTCGGGCACGGGGGGCAGCACGGTGCTGCTGCCCCCCGGCTTGCGGAGGCCGGCTGCCGGGGGTTCGGCGAACGGCCGCATCAGGGAGTCGACGGTGTGGACGATTCCCGACACGAGGACCTGTTCGACGTTGGCGGCGTCCTTGATGTCGGTGAGCGGATCACCGTCGACGACGGCGAGGTCGGCGTACATGCCGGGGGCGATCCGGCCCACGTCCTCGTGCAGGGTCTCGCCCGCCAGGCTGGTCGCGGTCGTCAGGGCCTCGTACGGGGTGAACCCGTAGGTGGCCATGGCACGCAGGTTCATGTGCAGGCTGACCGCCGCGTGGTCGATCGGGGCGTCGGTGCCGGCCACGATCCGGCCTCCCCGGCGGTAGATGTCGAGGGCCTGGCGGACCTGCGCCCTGAGGTTCGCCCGCCGGGCGGTCTGGTCGGTCCGGCTCGCGGCGTCCGCGCTCTCCCGGAGGGCGGCCGTCCGCCACGGCGGGTTGAGTGTCCGCACCCGGCGGTCCTCGACCAGGGACTTGTCCTCCCGGTACAGGGTGGCCGAACCGAAGAGGGTCGGCGTGCGGGCCATGTCCGAGGCGACGAAGAGGTCGGTGACGTCGGAGTGGCCCGTTCCTAGCGGTGTCACGGTGCGCGAGTAGCCGAAGCGGTTCGTGGCCCCGGTGTGTTCCGTCCCGTCGCCGCCGAAGGCCATGGCCGGGTAGTGGTAGTGCGAGGTGACGGGGATACCGGCGCCGTGCGCGAAGGCGACCACGCGCTTGTGCCACATGACCGGCAGGCGGACGTAGCACTTCACGAGGTCGTACTCCAGGCTTTCCGCCCGCTCCAGTTCGAGCTTCAGCTGGGCGTCGGTGAACGTGGGGCGCATGAAGTTGTAGTAGATGCGCGGCCCGTCGACCGCTTCGCCGGTCGCGAAGTACCTGGGCGCGATCCGGGCGCCGGAACGGGTGGCTTCGCGCTCCTCGACCATGTGGTAGGCGGGGCTGCCCGGGGACCTGGTGGTGGTCACGCCCAGGGAGAGCCAGAGCCGTCCCTGCCGGTCGCCGTAGGCGTAGCCCTGCATCTCCCGGTGGTGGTGCATGTCGATGAGTCCGGGCATCACCAGCCGGTCGCGGGCGTCGACGCGCCTGCCGGCCCGCCCCTCGGCGTGCGGCTCCACGGCCTTGATCCGGTGTCCTTCGACGACGATGTCGACATCGCGGCGGACTTCCCGGCGCAGGCCGTCCCACATCCGGCCCGCGTGGACCACGGTGCGCGCCGGCGGCCGGACGGCGGTCCAGGTCAGCGGTACGGCGACCGTGCGCGGACGCCCGCCGTCGGCCGGTACCAGGCGGAGCCTGCCGTTGTTCAGGTACAGGAGGTGCGCGGAGTCGCCGCTCCAGGACGGCGCGTCGGTCACCTCGTCGGTGATCCGCCGGGGTTCACCGGCCGGCGTTCCGTCCGGGGCGACGTCCACGGTGTACAGGACGCTGGCGACCGCGAACGCCATGCGCCTGCCGTCCGGGGACCAGACCGGTCCGTCGTCCCCCCGGGTCTGGATCGAGCGGCCGGGCACGGCCTCGACGTATCTGCCCCGCCCCGTGGCCTTGTCGACGAGCAGGATCTGGCTCAGCCCCTCGCGGAACCTGGCCGAGTACGGCTTCACCGCCGCCAGGGCGATCGTCCTGCCGTCGGGCGACCAGGTGGGCCTGCCGGGTTCGAAGGTCGCGGTGAAGACCTGGCGCACGGCGCCGCTCGCCACGTCTGCGGTCCACAGCGCGCCGTCCTGGTCCAGGAAGGCGATCTCCTCGCCGCCCGGCGACCAGGCCGCCGACAGGGCCGCTCTGCTGCCGAGGTCGGTCAGCTGCCGGTCCCGGCCGGTGGCGAGGTCCCTGATCCAGATGTCCAGGGTCCCGCCGCGGTCCGTGGAGTAGGCCAGCAGCCTCCCGTCGGGCGACCAGGCGGGGTCGCACTTCCACCAGTGGTCGCGGGTCAGGGGCCGCGGCGCACGGCCGATCCTCATGACGTAGATGTCGTTGAGCGCCCGGAAGGCGACGTGCTCCGCGTCGGGGGACAGTACCGGGCTGCCGATGCCGCGCACGGGCCGCGGCGCGGTGCTCTCGAAGTCGGTCCGGCGCCTGGTGTACCTCGGTCTGCGGGTGGTGACGGCGGCGGAGAAGCCGATGGTCCGGGTGCCCGAGCCGGTCAGCGAGCGCACGTGGATCCGGCCGTCCGCGGTGTAGAGGAAGCGCGCGGCATCGAGCCAGGACACCCGGAACGGGAACGCCTCCTGGTCGTCCACCAGGGGTGTGTCACCGGTCATCAGCCGGCAGCGCCCGTCGTGGGTGAGGTGGTGGACCAGAGCGGTTCCGTCCGGGGTCCATTCCGGCTGGTGGATGACCTGTCCGGCGGGCACCGTGAGACGGGTGGTGCGCCGGCCGGTGCCGGTGTCCAGCACGTCGACACGGGTGTCGTCCACCACGAAGGCCACCCGGCCGCCGTCCGGCGACCAGGCCGGCTCGTACTCCTCACCGGGGCCGTCGGTGAGCACGTCGATCCGTCCGCTGCCGACGTCGTACGTCTGGATCGCGTAGCTGCCCGGCGCGTCGCCCGAGAAGACGATCGTGCGTCCGTCCGGCGACCAGCGGGGCTCCCGGTGGTCGAAGGGGCCCTCGGTCAACTGCCGCAGTCCGCCCCCGTCGGGCCGTACGGTCCAGAGGTTGAAGACGCCGTCGCGGTAGGACTGGAAGACCAGCCGGCCGCCGTCCGGCGACCAGTCGGGCTGCGCGATGTCGAACAGGTCGCCGGTCAGCCGCCGCGCGGGCCCGCCGGACGCCGGCATCACCCACAGGACCCCCAGCAGGTCCAGGGCGATCCACCGGCCGTCCGGCGAGATCCGTGCCCCGAAGGTGGTGGCCTCGTGCAGCCGCACGGTGTCCGTGCCTCCTGCGCGGGGGCCGGCCGCGACGGCGCTCGGACCGGTCAACGACGTCAGGGCCACCGCGGCGCCGGCGCCGGCCAGGAAGCCGCGGCGCGACACCGGTGACCTCCCGGCCCGTCGGCCGGCCCCGGCCTCTTCCGGTGATGCCGCAGAAGACGCTTCGTGCACAGCACATCCCTTCCCGCCGGACGGGGCGTCCGCCACCGGGCGCCTCCGTTTCCCTCACGAGGTGCTATGCCCAGCCGGAGGGGTGCACAGGGTGCGACTTCCGGCCACCGCCGGGTGGCCCTCCCGTTACGGCCACCCGGTACCGGGGACCCGCCGTCCATGAGACTCACACTGGGCACGAACCGCTCACCCGCCTCCCGCCGGGGCCCGGCCGCGGCCATGGGCATCGGTGCCGCGGCGGGCGTGACGGCCGCCGCCGGCCTGCTGCTGGGCCGCAAGGCGGCCACGATCGGCAGGATCGGCAAGGGACACCCGCTCAAGCACCGCGCGCTGGACCTGGCGGCCGGATCCATGCAGCGGAAGTATCCGCTGGAGGCGATGAGCACCTACCTCAACGGCTTCCACATGTACGCCGACGACATGGGGCGGCAGGTGGAGGCCACGCACTTCTGCATCCATCTCCAGCACGACCTGCACCAGTGCGTGATCTT
The DNA here is from genome assembly GCF_020404845.1 of Streptomyces hyderabadensis. Taxonomy (GTDB): domain Bacteria; phylum Actinomycetota; class Actinomycetes; order Streptomycetales; family Streptomycetaceae; genus Streptomyces; species Streptomyces hyderabadensis. Next base: position 17,169 of record NZ_JAIOJZ010000083.1, read on the forward strand.
CGACCGCAATGCTCCCGACGCCCGCCTGATCGGCATCGAGTACATCATCAGCGAGGAGCGCTTCCGGGCGCTGCCCGAGGACGAGAAGCGGCTGTGGCACAGCCACCACTACGAGGTGAAGTCCGGCATCCTCACCGCCCCCGGCATCCCCGGCCTGGCCGAGCACGCCTACTTCGAGGACCTCGTCACCACGTACGGCAAGACGTTCCACACCTGGCAGTACGACCGCGACGACTTCCCGTACGGCATCCCCCAGCTGATGATGGGCTTCACCGAGGACGGCCAGGCGTCGGACGAGATGATCCGGGCCCGGGACGACAGGCTCGGCCTGTCGACGTCGGCGAAGCGGGACAACCGGGCGGACATCCCCGTGCCGGAGGTGGCCCCGGGCGCCAACGCGTGGGAGAGCGGCCGCACGGTGCGGACCCGGGTCGAGGAGACGGACTTCAGACGCTGAGCGGCGCGCAGGCCGTGCGCAGGCCCGTCACTCATACCCGGCCGGTTCCCCTTCCGGTGCCGGCCGTGCCCCGCGCCGACCGGGCGGGCGGAGCAGCACCAGCAGGGCGGTCAGCGCGGCCGCCCCGGCCAGGACCAGGAGGAGCACCCGGTCGGACACCGCCGCGCCGATGCCGGACAGCCGTTCCTCCAGGGCGAACTCGGTCTCGGTGCCCAGCACCGACGGCAGTGCCGAGGTGCCGTCGAAGGCCAGGAACGCCGCCCCGAGCGCGATGAAGAACAGGCCGCCGACGAGAGCGGTGCTGTGCAGGGTCACCGGGCCCGCCCGGAAGGTCCGGCCCCGCAGCCAGCGCCTGCGTCCCAGGTCGAACCGGTCCCAGAGCAGCGCCAGCAGGAACATCGGGACCGCCATGCCCAGCGCGTAGACGGCGAGCAGCACCCCGCCGTGGAAGGGGTCGCCGTCCACGGCCGCCACGGTGAGGACGGCGCCGAGGATCGGACCCGCGCAGAAGCCCGCCAGCCCGTACACCGCCCCCAGGGCGAAGACCGACAGCGCCGAGCCCGACCGGCGTCCGCCCGCGGCCTGCGCCATCCGGCGGGAGCCGAAGCCCAGCCCGGCGATCTGGGCCGCGCCCAGGGCGATGACCGTCCACCCGCCCACGGTCACCAGGGTGTCCCGGTGGCCGTAGAAGAGGCGGCTGGCGAACGAGCCGGCCACGCCGAGCGGTACCAGCGTCATGCACAGTCCGGCGTAGAACAGGCCGGTGCGGGCCACCAGTCGGGTGCGGCTGGTGAAGGAGTAGGCGAAGAAGGCGGGCAGCAGCAGGGCGCTGCACGGACTGAGCAGGGCCAGCAGCCCGCCGAGGAAGGCCGTCGCCAGGCCGGCCTCGCTCACCGTCCGGCCGCCTTCGCCGTCTTCGCCGCCTGCGCCGCCTTCTCGACGGCCGACTTGAAGGTGTCCGTGGGCTGGGCCCCCAGGATCGGCCTGCCGTTGACCAGGAACGCCGGGGTGCTGGTCACGCCCAGGTGGTAGCCCTCTTGCTGGTCCTTGAGCACGGCGTCGCGGGCCCGGTCGGACGCCAGGTCGGCTTGGAAGCGCTCGATGTCGGCGACTCCCGCCTCACGGGCCATGGCGACGAGGTGCTCGGCGTCGAACTCCCCGGTGTTGCGTTCGCGCGGCTTGCCGTAGGCGACCTCGTGGAACTCCCAGAACTTCTGCTGCTGCCCGGCCGCCCAGCCGGCCAGCGCGGCCCGCTCGGACTCCTCGCCGAAGATGGGGAAGTTGCGCCATTCGATGCGCAGGATCCCCTTCTCCACGTACGAGCGCAGCAGTTCGGGCTCGGTCGTGCGGGCGAACTGGCCGCAGAACGGGCACTGGAAGTCGGAGTACTCGATCAGCACGACCGGGGCGTCGGCGGGTCCGACCGCCAGCGGGTCGGACGCTTCGCGCCGGGCGAGGGCCGGCAGGCTCTCGTCGGCGGGTGCGGGGTCGGCGGAGCCGGTGACGGCGGCGGGTTCGCCGGCCTTCTCCTTGCGGTCGCCCGAGTCGTCGAGCGTGAGGGCGAAGGCCGCGGTGACCGCGGCCGCGACGAGCACCGCCACGGCGCCGGCGGTCCGCCTGCGGCTGCGGCGGGCCGGGGCCGCGGAAGGGGACGGGGTGGATCCAGTCATGGGGTACCTCAAGTGGTCGAGGAGGAGAAGAGAAGCGGGGGTGTGCGCACCGGGCCGCGGGTCAGGCCGACGGCGTGACCGGGCACTCGGTCTCGAAGGAGAGGCGTCGCAGCGCGGCCTCAGCCAGCAGTCCCGCCGACAGCACGGCCAGCAGCGGCTGCAGCGGAGCCCAGTAGGTCAGGGCGCCGGAGGCTCCGAGGAGCACGAGGACGAGTTTGTTGCAGACCGGGCAGCCGACCGCGAAGAAGGACAGCACCCCGCCGACCGCGCCGAGCCGGCCGCCGTCGGCGGTGTGCGGCTGCGGGGCGGGCGACGCGGGCCGGCGCGCGGCGGGCGGGCGCACATAGGTGCTCAGGACGATGCCGGCGAGTGCGGCCGTGACGGCCAGGGCCGGGTAGTTCCACCACTGCACGGGGACCGACCGGCCGAACAGCGGATTGGGCAGCACGTCGGTGGGCGCGCCGACCAGCACCGCCGTGGCCAGCGCACCCGCGCCCGCCACGGTCCACTGCCCAGACCGCCAAGCACGCAGTGCCGTACCCGCCCGCCGCCAGGAGCGCGGGGAAGAGGACATGCCGAAGAAGCTCCGTTTCCGAGGATTCAGGGACGCGGCCGACGGGCCGGTCTAGATCCGCAGAACGGAGTGGAGGGTGGACGGCGGCGGGTCCGGGCCGCCCGCCGCCGCGCCGAAGTACTGGGAGACGACAGGCGCGGAACCGGTGTGCGGCGACAGGGCGCGGGGCAGGGGTGCGGACGGCGGAGGATTCTCGGCCCGCTGCACGCTGTGGTCGCCGATCCCCTTCTTGCGGCAGGGTGCCTCCGCACCGTCCGACGGTGCGGCGTCGACCGCGGCGACGGCGGCGACCGGTGTGCGCGCCGGCTCCGCGGCGGACTGCGGCGTGCCCGGTCCCGCGCGTTCCACGTGCCCGAAGACGCACAGCAGCGCCACCACGGCCACCAGCAGCGCCAGCACACCGCGCAGGAGGGCCGGTGCCCGCCCGGGTGCCGCTCGCCTCATCGCCGCTCCTGCGCTCTTCGTGGTCACGGCCAGCCTAGGTCACTCGCGACGCTCCGCTACCGCCGGCCCCTTTCCCCCGTTCGCACCATCTCTGACGCTTTTCGTACCGGGCCGCCGGCGAGCCGGTGTGAATTCGAGATTGGGTAAGTATCGCAGAAATCGTTCACTCGACTGCCGCGCATCCGACGGAGTAGGCAGACGTTACTTCGGATATGACCGAGGAACACGGGGAATTGACGGCGCTCGGCCCGTACACCTACAGGCCCGGCAGAGATCACTGTCCGTCACCGAGCGACGGAACTCTGACCAGAGGCGGCCACCTCGTCCCGCTCCGGGTGACCGAACCCGTTCTGCAGCGCTTCCTCGACGTCATGACCGAGCTGGAGACCGGTCTCGCCGAGCGGTGGGGCCGGACGCAGGGCTCCCTGACGTACACCCGGGCGGAGTGACCGGCACCTCGTGTACGAAGAACACACACACCCCGACATGCCGTACGGCGAAGGGCCGTTCCGCACCGCGGGCACCGGCAGGCACCGGGCGCCGGAGGCGGCCTTCCAGGAGACGCTGGTTCCGCCCGAACCCGGTTGGGACCCGGCCGAGGAACTCGCGTTCCTGCTCCAGGACGCGATGGAGACCCGGACCGGCGTCGCCTCCGCGACGGACGCCTCGGCGCTCGCACCCGCCCCGGGCACACCGCTGAGCAATCTGCAGGAGATCACGGCGGAGCTGCCCCCGTTGAGGGAGTCCCCGACGAGTCACCGCAGGGTCCGCAGAGGGAGAAAGGTGAGCCGGCTGCGCGCCGCGAGCCTGTTCGTCGCCGCGCTCGCCGCGGTCATCGCGGCCTCCGTGAGCCTGTTCGGCGGCATGGTGGCCTACGAGCCGCTGCGGCTGGCCGCCGTGACCCGCACCCGCGCCGGCGTCGTGTCCTGGTGGCCGCTGCTGGTCTACGGCCCGTGGCTGGTGGCCTCCCTGGCGGTGCTGCGGGCCGCGCTGCACCAGCGCCGCGCGGTGCACTCCTGGGCCGTCGTCCTGCTGTTCTCGGCCATCGCGATGCTGCTGTGCATCGCGCAGGCGCCCAGGACCGTCACCGACGCGGCGGCGGCCGCCCTGCCCGGCCTGGCCTCGCTGGTCTGCTTCCAGCAGGTCGTCCGGCAGATCACGCTCACCCGGCCGCCCCGGCGCGCGGTGCCGCGCCATCGGCAGCGCGCCACGGTCACTCCGGGTGACGAACCGTCGGGCAAGTCGGCCGCCGATCCGGTGTCGCTCCCGCAGCAGCGGCAGAATCCTGTGCGTTCACCGCGGCCCGGCACGGGCCCCGGGAAACGAATCTGAAATTCCCTTCCATTCCCCCCGGGGCGACGCCCAGAAAAGGGAATGGAAGGGAATGTGTCGCGGATCGCGCCGCCCGGACGGCTGCCGAAGGCCACCGCGCGGGTCAGCCCGCCGTCAGTGTCACGTCCTGTCCGTGCCGGGCGTGGAAGCTCGGGAGCGGCGCGATGCCCATGGGGCGCAGCTCCATCAGGGTGGCCTCGACGTGGGCCGCGCCGGGCTTGAGGACGACCGTGTCGGGCGTGCCGGTGTTGACCCAGCGGTGTTCCAGGCCGTCGCAGACCGCGCGGGTGCCGCCGACGCCGTAGCGGACGGACGGGTCGCTCTGGCTCACGGTGGAGCTGACGTAGACCGGGCCGGTGCCGCCGGTGCAGCGGTAGGTGCCGGAGAGGGTGATGCTGCCGTCGGCGGCGAGGCGGCCGGTGGGGTCGACGGTCACCGACTCCGCGACGAGGCGGGCGTCGTGGGGTGCGGCCGAGGCGGCGGGACCGGCGAGCAGGAGCAGGGCGGCGCCGGCGGCCGTGGCGAGGGCGGCGGACCGTACGGGCATGGGAACCTCCCGATAGTGCGGAATGAGGGGTTCCACTGGTACCGGGCGGAGCGGCCGACGGCAGTGACCGTCACCCCTTCGGTGGCGAGTCCGCACCGGCCGCCGCGACACCGCCGCCCGCGGCCTCGCGGCTACGGCAGTACGGCGAAGCCGTCGAGTTCCACCAGCGCCCGTTCGTCCCAGAGGCGTACCACCTCCACGACGGCCATCGCCGGGTAGTCGCGGCCGGCCAGCTCGCGCCAGGTGCGGCCGAGTTCGCCGGCGTGGGTGCGGTAGGCGGCGACGTCGGTGGCGTAGACGGTGACCCGGGCGAGGTCGGCGGGGGTGCCGCCGGCGGCGCGCAGGGCGGTGAGGAGGTTGGTGAGGGCCTGGGCGAACTGGGCGGGGAGGGTGTCGCCGGTGACCTTGCCGTCGGTGTCGAGGGCGGTCTGCCCGGCCAGGAACACGACGCGGGTTCCGGTGGCGACGACGGCGTGGGAGAAGCCGGCGGGCGGGGAGAGTTCGGGCGGGTTCAGGCGTTCGGCGGTCAACTTCCGGCCTCCTCGGTCGTCATGTCGAGCGTGCGGTACAGCTCCTTGGCGACGATGCCGCGCTGCACCTCGCTCGCGCCCTCGTAGATCCGCGGTGCGCGCACCTCGCGGTAGAGGTGTTCGAGGAGGTGGCCGCGGCGCAGGGCGCGGGCGCCGTGCAGCTGGACGGCCTGGTCGACGACGTACTGGGCGGTCTCGGTGGCGAGGAGCTTCGCCATCGCGGCGCGCTTGGGGACGTCCGGGGCGCCCGCGTCGTACGCCGTCGCCGCCGCGTACACCATCAGCCGGGCCGCCTCCGTGCGCAGGGCCATCTCGGCGACCTGGTGGGAGACGGTCTGGAGGTCGCGCAGCCTGCCGCCGAAGGCCTCGCGGGCGGTGGTGTGCGCGAGGGTGGCGTCCAGAGCGGCCTGCGCCATGCCGACGGCGAAGGCGCCGACGCTGGGGCGGAACAGGTTGAGGGTGTCCATGGCGACCCGGAAGCCGCGGTCCGGTTCGCCGAGCACGTCGTCCGCGGTGACCGGCACGGCGTCGAAGGCGAGGGCCCCGATGGGGTGCGGCGAGAGCATGTCGAGCGGGGTGCCGGTGAGGCCGGGCCGGTCGGCGGGCACGAGGAAGGCGGTGACGCCGCGGGCTCCGGCGCCGGGGGTGGTGCGGGCGAACACGGTGTAGAAGTCGGCCTCGGGGGCGTTGGAGATCCAGCACTTCTCACCGGTGAGCCGCCAGCCGGAAGTCCCGTCGGGGGCTGCGGCCAGGGCGTCGGGGGCCACCCCGGGGGCGCGCGGGCGCTCCGCCCCGAGACGCCCGGCGTATG
>NZ_JAIOJZ010000084.1 GCF_020404845.1 Streptomyces hyderabadensis
CTTTTCGATCCGATTCCCTGTCGGCGGGATTTGTCGACTGCTTTCGGGCTTTCGCTCGTCGGCCTTTCGACATTCACTACGTTAGCCGATCTCTCCGTGGACTCATAATCGAGTCCTGCGAGTTCGAATTCAGGCATGCGGACATGCCGAATTCGCTCCCGCTGAGGGAAGTCGTAGGTAGTGGGTTGGCCGCTTCCGGCTGCTGGCGATTGCCGTACCCGGGTCAAGCGGCTCGGGCTACGTTACGCGTTTGCCAAGGGAGAGTCAACTTCGGCGCTTCCTCGGGACATGTGCCCGGTAGGGGCTGACCGTCGGGTCGTCGGCGACCCAGTACCGCCAGGGGTGCACGCCGCCTTCGCCGGCCACACCGGTCCTGGGTCCGTTGCGTACCTGGTCACCGGGCACGGGGGCACCGGTCAGGATGCGCAGCGGGGTGTCCTCCGACGTGCACGCGTCCGTGCCGTTCAGGGCGCGGTCCACGCCCAGGGCCGTGGCGAGGCGGGCCGGCCCTTTGGCCAGTTCCTTGTCATTGCGGGCGGAGAGTCGACGGGTCCGCGCCAGCTCGGCGCCCTCGATGATCTCGCCGGCGCGGAGCAGGACCGCGCTGGACCTGCCCTCGGGCCCGCACACCAGGTTCATGCAGAACCACATGCCGTAGGTGAAGTAGACGTACACGTGTCCGGGGGGACCGAACATCACGTCGTTGCGGGGGGTGCGACCGCGGTAGGCGTGCGAGCCGGGGTCGTTCTGACCGTCGTAGGCCTCCACCTCGGTGAGGCGGAGGGCGATCGGACCGTCCGGGGTGTGGCGCACCAGGACGCGGCCCAGGAGGTCGGGGGCCACGTCGAGCACGGGGCGGTCGAAGAAATCCCTGGGCAGGGGCGTACGGTCGGGGCTCGCGATCATGCCGTCCGAGCGTAACGCAGCCGGGACCGTGTGCGGGGTGGTCAGGGAGCGTCCGCCTTGCCAGGGTGTGGGGCGCGGAACCGGCCACGGCCGGATCGCGTTTGTAGGGATCGAGGATTCACACGCAAGCCTGGAGAGGGAGAGACATGGCGTTCAAGAAGCTGCTCGCGAGCCTGGGGGCCGGCGGGGCTTCGGTTGAGACCGTGCTGAGCGAGGTCAACGTCGTTCCGGGGGGTGTCGTCCAGGGCGAGGTGCGGATCCAGGGAGGGTCCGTCGACCAGGAGATCGAGGGGCTGTCGGTCGGGCTCCAGGCGAAGGTCGAGGTGGAGAGCGGCGACCAGGAGTACAAGCAGGACATCGAGTTCACCAAGGTGCGGCTCGGTGGCGCCTTCGAGCTGAAGGCCGGTGCGGTGCACGCGGTGCCGTTCGGCCTGGAGATCCCGTGGGAGACGCCGATCACCATGATCGACGGGCAGGCGCTGCGCGGGATGAACATCGGCGTCACCACGGAGCTGGAGATCGCGCGCGCCGTGGACTCCGGCGACCTGGACCCGATCAACGTGCACCCGCTGCCGGCGCAGAAGGCGATCCTGGACGCGTTCATCGGCCTGGGCTTCCGCTTCAAGAGCGCGGACATGGAGCGCGGTCACATCCGGGGTACGCGGCAGCAGCTGCCCTTCTACCAGGAGATCGAGTTCTTCCCGCCGCAGCAGTACCGCGGGCTGAACCAGGTCGAGCTGAGCTTCGTGGCCGACGCGCAGGCGATGGACGTCGTGCTGGAGATGGACAAGAAGCCGGGGCTGTTCAGCGAGGGCAGCGACACCTTCCGGTCCTTCAAGGTCGGGCTGAACGACTACCAGGGCACCGACTGGACGGCGTACCTCAACCAGTGGCTCTCCGAGGTCGGCAGCAAGCGCAACTGGTTCTGAGGGATCCGGGGGGCGAGCCCGTAGGCTCGGTCATCTCTGCACCAGAACATCAGGAGGTACCGAGGTGACCGAGCTGAAGCGGCGTCCGCTCCCCCATGACTTCCACCCGCCCGTGCCGTCGTTCACCGTCACGAGTGAGGACGTTCAGGAGGGCGGGACGCTCAAGGACGCCCAGGTCTACGCGGCCGGGAACACCTCGCCGCAGCTGCGGTGGGAGGGCTTCCCGGCCGAGACCAAGAGCTTCGCCGTGACGTGCTACGACCCGGACGCGCCGACGGGCAGCGGGTTCTGGCACTGGGTGGTGTTCGACATCCCGGCCTCGGTGACCGAGCTGCCGGTGGGTGCGGGCAGCGGCTCGTTCGAGGGGCTGCCGCAGGGTGCCGTACAGGCGCGCAACGACTACGGCACCAAGGACTTCGGCGGTGCCGCGCCGCCGGCCGGGGACGGACCGCACCGGTATGTGTTCACGGTGTACGCCGTGGACCAGGAGAAGCTCGGCCCGGACGCGGACGGCACTCCGGCGTTCGTCGGCTTCAACCTGCGGTTCCACACGATCGCGCGGGCCCAGCTCATCGGTGAGTACGAGGTGCCTGCCGACAGCTGACTCAGCTGAGCGTTCATGGAACGTTTGCCCGTCCCTGGTCTTGGAATGGATCAGGGGCGGGCATCTTTATATTGCGTTGTCCATCTCGGCGTGCCCGGCCAGAGTTGATCCCAGCCCGCCAGGGGGTGGGCCGGTGCGCACGGGAGGTGGGCTGGTATGCGGGACACGCTGGTGCTGAACGCGAGCTTCGAGCCGTTGTCGACGGTGACGTTGAACCGAGCCGTCGTTCTGGTGCTCCAGGACAAGGCCGTCGTCGAGCAGGCCCACCCCTCGCTGCGGATGCGCGGCGCCGCTCTCGACATACCCGCGCCCCGGGTGATCAGGCTGTGCCAGTACGTACGGGTGCCGTTCCGAAGACGCGCTCCGTGGTCGAGGCGGGGCGTGCTGGTCCGGGACCGGCACCGGTGCGCGTACTGCGGGCGGCGGGCGACGACCGTCGACCACGTGGTGCCGCGGTCGCACGGCGGGCAGGACACGTGGCTGAACACGGTGGCCTCGTGTGCGGAGGACAATCACCGCAAGGCGAACCGGACTCCGGAGCAGGCGGGGATGCCGTTGCTGCGGGAGCCGTTCGAGCCGACGCCCGCGGATGCGATGTTGCTGGCGCTGGCCCGGGACGACTTCGCGGCGTTGCCGGAGTGGTTGGTGTTGGACGCGGCGTGACGGCTGCGCCGTCGGGCATGGGGTTTTGACGCCGGGTGCGGGCCGTTCGTGGCTGTTCGCGCAGTTCCCCGCGCCCCTTGGGCGCGGGCCCCTAGTCGATCGACGGCTTCTCGCGGCGTTCCTGGGGCGGGACGCTCGCGCCGCCGTTGCCGCCTCCGCTGCCCGAACCGCCTCCCAGGCCGCCGATGTTGCCCATCGCGCCGGAGAGGCCCTTGAGGGCGTCGCCGATTTCGCTGGGGACGATCCAGAGCTTGTTGGCGTCGCCCTCGGCGATCTTGGGGAGCATCTGGAGGTACTGGTAGGAGAGCAGCTTCTGGTCCGGGTCGCCGGCGTGGATGGCCTCGAAGACCGTGCGGACGGCCTGGGCCTCGCCCTCGGCGCGCAGGGCCGCGGCCTTGGCCTCACCTTCGGCCCGCAGGATCTGGGACTGCTTCTCACCCTCGGCGCGCAGGATCTCGGACTGCCGGACACCTTCGGCCTGGAGGATCGCGGCGCGCTTGTCGCGGTCGGCGCGCATCTGCTTCTCCATCGAGTCCTGGATGGAGGTGGGCGGTTCGATGGCCTTGAGTTCGACGCGGTTGACGCGGATGCCCCACTTGCCGGTGGCTTCGTCGAGGACGCCGCGCAGGGCCGCGTTGATCTCCTCGCGGGAGGTGAGGGTCCGCTCCAGGTCCATGCCGCCGATGATGTTGCGCAGGGTGGTGACGGTGAGCTGCTCGATGGCCTGGATGTAGCTGGCGACCTCGTAGGTGGCGGCGCGGGCGTCGGTCACCTGGTAGTAGATGACGGTGTCGATGTTGACGACCAGGTTGTCCTGCGTGATGACCGGCTGCGGCGGGAAGGGGACGACCTGTTCGCGCAGGTCGATGCGGTTGCGGATGGTGTCGATGAACGGGACCACGATGTTGAGGCCCGCGTTGAGGGTCCGCGTGTAGCGGCCGAAGCGCTCGACGATGGCGGCGCTGGCCTGTGGAATGACCTGGATGGTCTTGATCAGGGCGATGAAGACCAACACCACCAGGATGATCAGGACGATGATGACCGGTTCCATCGTGGGTGTCCGTCCCCTTCTCCGCCTCGGCGCTCCGGCAGATCCTGTGTGCCCAGGTCCTGTTGGCCTGGCTGACCCTGACTACTGCTGATCTTACGGCTGTTGAGGATCTTGCTGGTCGAGTCTGACAGACCGTCGCACCGTGCGGGGGACGTTCGGGCCACTTGGGCACGGCCAGGTCACATGATGACGGCCGTGGCCCCGTCGATCTCCACGACGTCCACTTCCTCGCCGGGCTCGAAGGTCCGTCCGGTGTCCAGGGCGCGTGCCGACCAGACCTCCCCGGCCAGTTTGATGCGGCCGCCCGAGCCGTCGACCCGTTCCAGTACGACGGCCTGTCTGCCCCTCAGGGCGTCCATTCCCGTGGCCAGTTGGGGCTGTTGGGAGCGGTGTCGGGCGGCGATGGGCCGTACGACGGCGATGAGGGCGACCGAGACGATGACGAAGACGAGCACCTGGACGACCAGGTCCGCGCCCAGTCCGGAGGCGACGGCGGCGGCGACCGCGCCGACGGCGAACATCCCGAACTCCGGCATCGCGGTCACGACGAGCGGGATTCCGAGCGCTGCCGCGGCGACGAGCCACCACACCCATGCGTCGATGTCGTTCACGCTGTCATGGTAGGTCCGCCGGGGATGCCGGGGACAGGGCGCACGGGGGGCGGGTCAGGACAGCGGGAGCCCCTTCGCGGTCCACCGGTCCCCGGCCTGCTCGACGATGAGCGGGAGGCCGAAGCACAGGGACAGGTTGCGGGAGGTGAGTTCCAGCTCCAGCGGGCCGGCGGCCAGGACCTTGCCCTGACGGATCATCAGGACGTGGGTGAAGCCCGGGGCGATCTCCTCGACGTGGTGGGTCACCATGATCATGGAGGGCGCGATGGGGTCGCGGGCGAGACGGCCGAGGCGGCGGACGAGGTCCTCGCGGCCGCCGAGGTCGAGACCGGCGGCGGGCTCGTCGAGGAGGAGCAGCTCGGGGTCGGTCATCAGGGCGCGGGCGATCAGCGTGCGCTTGCGCTCGCCCTCGGAGAGGGTGCCGAACCTGCGGTCCAGGTACTCGGTCATGCCGAGGCGGTCGAGGAAGGCGCGGGCGCGCTGCTCGTCGATGTCCTCGTACTCCTCCTGCCAGCCGGCGGTCATGCCGTAGGCGGCGGTCAGCACGGTCTGCAGGACGGTCTGGCGCTTGGGCAGCTTGTCGGCCATGGCGATGCCGGCGATGCCGATGCGCGGGCGCAGTTCGAAGACGTCGGTGCCGGGCTTGCCCAGGGTCTCGCCGAGGATGGTGGCGGTGCCGGTGCTCGGGTAGAGGTAGCTGGACGCGACGTTGAGGAGGGTGGTCTTGCCGGCGCCGTTGGGGCCGAGGATGACCCAGCGCTCGCCCTCCTTGACCGACCAGGAGACCTGGTCCACCAGAGCCCGGCCCTCACGGACCACGGATACGTCCTGAAGCTCCAGAACATCGCTCATGAGCGCGTTGTCTCCCCTTGCATTGTGGCCGGTCTCGGCTGTCGCGTACACCTGTGACTCGGGCCGCGGCGCCGGTGGGCGCAGGCCCCTCCAGGAAATCTACGCCACCGGTCGGCCGCACCGTTCCATCGGTCCGGTCCTTAGGGTGGGGGGATGCTCTCGGAACCACGCGCAGGGCGCCTTGCCGCCTGGGGAAATGCCCTTATTGCCCATTTGGTACCGCCGGACGACGCCGCGGTCGCGATCGCCGGCGAGGACGCCGTGCACCGGGTGGCGGGGCTGCCGGGTGAAGACGCCCCGGTCGGTCTCACGCTGGCGCTGGGGCGGCTGCGGGCGCTCGGGGCGGCCGGGCTGCGGGTCGCGCTGCCCGCGCCGGGGCATCCGCTGGGGCTGAGCGGTCCGCCGGAGTTCAACGCCCGGGCGCTGGAGGCCGAGGAGGCGGTGATCTGCGAGGGGGCGGCGCTGGGCCTTGTGCCGGAGGTGTACGAGGCGGGGCCCGAGGGTGATGTGCACGTCGAGGTGGTGTGGCACTGCCTGCCGGTGCGGGAGGCCCCGCCTGCGGACGTGCCCTCGCTCGGGGAGGCGGAGCGGGAGCTGGCGGAGGCGCTGCGGGACGCGACGGAGGTGCTGACGCGGCTGGACGTCGCCGGGTCGGGGCCGGTGGCGGAGGCGGCGGTCGCGGCGTACCGGGCGCGGGCGGAGCGTGGGCGCGAGGTGCTGGCGCCGGGGTATCCGCCGCGGGCGGTGCGGGTGCTGGAGTTGGCCCAGCGGGTGGGGATGCTGGTGTCGCTGGCGTCGGAGAACGGGCACGGGGGTGCGGTGAGCGCGGCCGAGATGGCCGCGCGGGGGGAGGCGCTCAGGCCGGTGGAGCGGGTGGCCCGGCGGGCGCAGGTCGCGGCGTACAACTCCGTTGTGGTGGAGCGGGGGATGCGGTGACCGGTTCTCCGGATCGTGCCCCGCGTGGGTGTGCCCGGGCTGGGGCTGCGCCCCCAGCCCCCCGCTTTCGGCCTGAACGGCCTCGTCCTCAAACGCCGGACGGGCTGCTTCATGCCGATGCGGCCTCCCAGAAGTCCCGGGAGGCCGCAGGCATCGTTGGCGCCTGGTGTCAGTGGTTGACGCCCAGGTTGCCGAAGGCCGGGTTCAGGACGCCGATGACGTTGACGCTGTTGCCGACGGCGTTGACCGGGATGTGGATCGGCGCCTGGACCACGTTGCCGGAGGCGACGCCCGGGGAGCCGATGGCCTCGCCGTGGGCGTGGGAGCCGCCGTCGGTGGCGGAGGCCATGCCCGCACCGGCGGCGATCAGGCCGCCGGCCACCATCGTCACGGCCGCTGCCTTCTTCAGGTTCTTCACTTACAAGCCCTCCTTGCGATCACCGCGGCAGTCGCCGTGGTGCGCACTGAAGAACGGCCGGACCCCTCGAAGGATGCGCCATATGGGGGACATTCCCACGACGGTATGAATCTCTGACCGGAGGGGAACCCTCCGCCGCCGCCCCGCGTACGGGGGGGCGGTCGGTCGCGGTCAGCCGGCCACGCCGTGCCGTACCGCCCACAGGGCGGCCTGCGTGCGGTCGGCCAGGTCGAGCTTCATCAGGATGTTCGAGACGTGGGTCTTCACCGTCTTCTCCGAGAGGACCAGCGCCCGCGCGATCTCCCGGTTGGAGCGGCCGTCCGCTATCAGTCCCAGCACCTCGCGTTCCCGCTCGGTGAGCGACCCGGCCCGGCCCGGCCCGGAGCCGCTCTCCTCCTGGCTCAGGAGGGCGCCCGCGACCTCGGGCTGGAGCAGGATGTGTCCGGCGTGGACGGAGCGGATGGCGCCGGCCAGCGCGTCCGGGTCGACGTCCTTGTACACGTACCCGGCCGCTCCGGCGCGCAGGGCCGGGACCACGGTGCGCTGCTCGGTGAAGCTGGTGACGACCAGTACGCGCGCGTGGTTGTCCAGCTCCCGGAGCCTGCGCAGCGCGTCGACACCGTCCATGCCCGGCATCTTGACGTCCATGAGGATCACGTCGGGCTTCAGCTCCTGGGCGCGGTCGACGCCCTCGGCGCCGTCCGCGGCCTCGCCGACCACCTCGATGTCGTCCTGTACCTCCAGGAAGGTGCGCAGTCCCCGGCGCACCACCTGGTGGTCGTCGACGAGCAGCACCTTGATCGCGTCAGCCACCGGGAACCTCCATCTCGATCGTGGTGCCCTCGCCGGGCGCGGACCGCACGGTCAGCCGGCCGCCGGTGCCGCTGGCCCGGTCGCGCATCGAGACCAGGCCGAGGTGGCGTCCGGCGCGGCGTACCGTGCGCGGGTCGAAACCGCCGCCGTCGTCGGTGATCCGCAGCACGGTTCCGGTGCCCCGCCGGTGCAGGGTCACCGCGACGTGCTCGGCCCCGGAGTGGCGCAGGGCGTTGTGCAGGGCCTCCTGGGCCACGCGCAGCAGCGCCTCCTCCTGGGCGGCCGGCAGGGCCTTGACCCCGTGGCCGGCGAAGGTGACGTGCGCGGCGTGGGCGCGGTCGAGGACCTGGATCTGGGTGCGCAGGGTGGCGACGAGGCCGTCCTCCTCCAGCGCGGCGGGGCGCAGCTCGACGACGGCGGCACGCAGTTCGTCGGCGGCCTCGGCGGCGAGCATGGCGACCTGGTGCAGCTCGCCCTTGGCCCGTGCGGGGTCGCGGTCGACCAGGGCGGTGGCGGCCTGGGCGGTCAGGCGCAGCGAGAACAGCTTCTGGCTGACCGCGTCGTGCAGCTCGTGGGCGAGGCGGGAGCGCTCCTCGGCGATGGTCAGCTCACGGCTGCGCTCGTACAGGCGCGCGTTGGTGAGGGCGATCGCGGCGTGCTGGGCGAGGATGCCGAGCAGTTCCTCGTCGTCCGGGGTGAAGCCGCAGGTGCCCGTGGGCCTGGCGCAGTTCTTGTTGGCGAGGAACAGGGCGCCGAGCACCTCGTCGCCGTCGCGGATCGGCAGGCCCAGGAAGTCGACCAGGTCGGGGTGGGCGGAGGGCCAGCCCCCGAAGCGGGGGTCCTTGCGGACGTCGGCGAGGCGCTCCGGGGTGGCCTCGTGGAGCATCGCGGCGAGGATGCCGTGCTGGCGCGGCAGCGGGCCGATGGCCTTCCACTGCTCGTCGCTGACGCCGTCGACCACGAACTGGGCGAAGCCGCCGTGGTCGTCGGGGACGCCGAGGGCGGCGTACTGCGCATCGAGCAGCTCGCGGGCCGAGGCGACGATCGTCTTGAGGACGTCGCGCACCTCCAGGTGCCTGCTCATGGCCAGCAGCGCGGAACTCACCGCGGTGAGGCCGGACCGGGGGCCGTGACTCATGTCCTCACGGTACCCGCGGCGCCCGGGGGCGGGATCGGCCCGGTGACGGGCGTCGCCTAGGGCGGTGGGACTAGGTCCGGGGTCCCGCCCGTCGGGCCTAGGGCGAAGGGCCCTGACCGGTTGCGGCCCGTGCCCGAGGCGAGGGGCGAGGGCCGGTTCCTACGTTGAGGAGCACGCCGGCCGGACGGACGGCGGGGACGACGAAGGGGACGGTGTCATGCCGGTTGCGATCATCACGGGGGCGTCCAAGGGACTGGGCCGGGCGTTCGCCGAGGCCCTGGCGGCACGGGGATGGGATCTGGTGCTGGACGCCAGGAATCCGGAGGTGCTCAAGGAGACGGCGAGGGCGCTGGAGGCGTACGGCACGCGCGTGGCGGCGTTGCCCGGCGACGTCACCGACTCCTGGCACCGGACGGGGCTGGTGACCGAGGCCCGGCGGCTGGGCGGCGTGGATCTGCTGGTCAGCAACGCGAGCGCGCTGGGCGCCGAGCCGCTGGTGCGGCTGGCGGAGCTGCCCCTGGAGGGTCTGCGGCGGGCCCTGGAGGTGAACGTGGTGGCCGCGCTGGGACTGGTCAGGGAGGCGCTGCCGCTGCTGCGGGCGTCCGCCGCGGGCACGGTGGTGACGATCAGCTCGGACGCGGCCGCCGAGGCGTACGAGACGTGGGGCGGCTACGGGGCGTCCAAGGCGGCCCTGGACCAGCTGGCGGCGGTGCTGGGCGAGGAGGAGCCGGGGCTGCGGGTCTGGGCGGTGGATCCGGGGGACATGGCCACGGACCTGTACGCGGCGGCCGTGCCGGACGACGACGACCCGCGGCCGGATCCGGCGAGTGTGGTGCCGGCGCTGCTGCGGCTGCTGGACGAGCGTCCGGCGAGCGGGCGCTACGGGGCTCCGGCGCTGCTGGAGGCGCGCTGATGTCGTCGCTGGCGGTGCGGGTCCCGCAGGAGCTGTCGGCCCGGGTGCCGGTCGAGCAGCGGGAGCCGGGGCTGGACCGGGACGGCGTACGGCTGCTGGTGTCGCGGGGCACCGAGGTGTCGCACCACGGGTTCGCGGAGCTGCCTGGGCTGCTGCGGGCCGGTGATCTGCTGGTGGTGAACACCTCGCCCACGCTGGCCGCCGCCGTGGACGGCCGGGTCGGGCACGCGCGCGTGGTGGTGCACTTCTCCACCCGCGGGGACGACGGGCGGTGGGCGGTGGAGCTGCGGGAACCGGACGGGCGGGGCACCACGCGCGCGCGTGCGGAGGTGACGGGCCTCCCGCGCGCGCGTGCGGAAGAAGGGGAGGGCGTGCGGGGGCGGGGGTGCGGTGGCCTGGCGGGGACGAGGGTGCGGCTGCCGGGTGGTGCGCGGCTGGTGCTGGAGGAGCCGCTGAGTGCGCGCGGGGAGCGGCTGTGGTGGGCGCGGGTGGCGGGGGTGGAGGTGCCCGCGCTGCTGCGGGCGCACGGGCGGCCCATTCGTTACTCCTATACGGAGCGGGACCAGCCGCTGTCCGTCTACCAGACGGTGTTCGCGCTGCCGTCCGGGGACGGGACGGGCAGCGCGGAGATGCCGAGCGCGGCGCGGCCCTTCACTGCGCGGCTGGTGGCGGAGCTGGTGAGCCGGGGGGTGCAGTTCGCGCCGGTGACGCTGCACACGGGGGTGGCCTCGGCGGAGTCGCACGAGCCGCCCTACCCGGAGCGGTACGCCGTGCCGGAGGCGTCGGCCCGGCTGATCAACACCGTACGGGCCGGTGACGGGCGGGTGGTGGCGGTGGGGACGACGGCCGTACGGGCGGTGGAGTCGGCGGCCGGCCCGGACGGGGTCGTACGGGCGCGGGCGGGGTGGACCGGTCTGGTGGTGACTCCGGAGCGCGGGGTGCGGGTGGTGCAGGGCCTGCTGACGGGGCTGCACGAGCCGGAGGCCTCGCATCTGCTGATGCTGGAGGCGGTGGCGGGGCGGGCGGCGATCGACCGCGGGTACGAGGCGGCGGTGCGCGGGCGCTACCTGTGGCACGAGTTCGGGGACGTCCATCTCCTCCTGCCGTAGGAGGGCGCCGCACACCCCCTCACACGTTGCATTGCTCCAGCAACCATCAGTGAGAACGGTGGGGTGTCGATGTGAGCCCGGGCATAGGGCGCACGTCACGTACGAAGGGGAGTAGGAGAGCGACTCGTCCGTTTTGAGCGGGGCAGATGGTCCAATCTGCCCCGCTTTGCCGTTCCCTGATCCACTATCCCGGATAGTACGTCACACCTTTGCCTCCGGATTTTGCGACCGCTAAGAATTGCTCTCGTCGCTCAGCGCCGTGGGTTCTCCCCCGCGGCGTTTGTGCCGGAAGCACCAACTGTCCCCACCGGACGAGAGCGACCTCCGCGCTATTCGAAGAGGTCTATCCCGCCATGCTCAAGAACATCCTTCCCCGTGGTCGCAGTCGTTCCCTGAACCGCACGCACAAGATCGCGATCGCCGGTGTCGGCACGCTCGGCGCCGCCGCCGTCGCCTTCACCGCCGTCCCGGCCAGCGGTCAGACGACGACCACGAGCGAGGCCGCTCCCACGGCCAAGGTGGCGTACAGCACCAAGCAGATCCAGGACGTGCACGCCGGTGTCACCGGCCAGCTCGCCGGCGCCAGCCAGAAGGTGGCGGCCATCGAGGCCAAGCAGGAGGCGGCCGCCAAGAAGGCGACCGCCGAGAAGAAGGCCGCCGCCAAGAAGGCCGCCGCCAAGCGCGAGGCCAAGGAGTCCACCAGCCGCTCCGCGCAGCGCACCGAGGTCAAGAAGGCCGCGCCGAAGTCCTACCCCAACAACCTCGACGGCTGGATCCGCGAGGCCCGGGCCATCATGAAGAAGCACGGCATCCCCGGCTCCTACGAGGGCATCCACCGCAACATCATGCGGGAGTCCTCCGGCAACCCGATGGCCATCAACGACTGGGACATCAACGCCATCAACGGCATCCCGTCGAAGGGCCTGCTCCAGGTCATCCCGCCGACGTTCGAGGCCTACCACGTGGCCGGCACCTCGAAGAACATCTACGACCCGGTCGCCAACATCGTCGCCGCGTGCAACTACGCCGCGGACAAGTACGGCACCATGGACAACGTCGACAGCGCGTACTGAGGTCGGCGCGGACCTCTTCACGACGTCGCCGACGCCGCACCGCAACGCCGAAGGGCGGCACCCTCCTGACGGGGTGCCGCCCTTCGGGGCGTGCGGGGACCTCCGGGCCCGCCGGACCTCGGGCTACTTGCGCATGACCTCGGGCTCGTGCCGGCGCAGGAAGCGGGCGACGAAGAAGCCGCAGATCACGCCGAGGACGATCAGCGCGGCCATGTCCATGCCCCAGGCGCCCACGGTGTGCTCCCACAGGGGGTCGGCCTCGGCACCCTTCTCGGGCGGGCTGATCTTGTTGAAGTCCAGCGTGGCACCGGCCGCGGCGACCGCCCAGCGCGAGGGCATCAGGTACGAGAACTGGTTGACGCCGACCGCGCCGTTCAGGGCGAAGAGGCAGCCGGTGAAGACGACCTGGATGATCGCGAACATCACCAGCAGCGGCATGGTCTTCTCGGCGGTCTTCACCAGCGACGAGATGACCAGGCCGAACATCATCGAGGTGAAGCCGAGGGCCATGATCGGCAGGGACAGCTCGACCAGCGTCATCCCCCCGAGGACCAGCCCCTCCTCCGGGATCTCGCGGCTGGCGAAGCCGATCACGCCGACCAGCAGACCTTGGAACACCGTGATCAGACCGAGCACGAAGACCTTGGACATCAGGTACGCGGACCGGGACAGGCCGGTCGCGCGTTCCCGCTCGTAGATCACCCGTTCCTTGATCAGCTCTCGGACCGAGTTGGCGGCACCGGCGAAGCAGGCGCCGACCGCGAGGATCAGCAGCACCGTGGTGGCGGTGCCGTTCGGGATGATCCGCCCGGTCTGCGGGTTCGCCGGGTTGGGCAGCAGGCCCTTGTCCGCGTCGATGAGCAGGCTCACCGCGCCCAGCACGGCCGGCAGGATCACCATCAGGGCCAGGAAGCCCTTGTCGGAGGCGATCACCGAGACGTAGCGCCGCACCAGCGTGACGAACTGGGACATCCAGCCCTGCGGTTTCGGCGGCTTCATCGCCTGCATCGGCGGCACCTGTACGGACTGCGGTGCGACGGCGTCCAGGTCCGCGGCGTACATCTGGTAGTGCTGCGAGCCCTTCCAGCGGCCGGCCCAGTCGTAGTCGCGGTAGTTCTCGAAGGCGGAGAAGACGTCGGCCCAGGTGTCGTAGCCGAAGAAGTTCAGCGCCTCCTCCGGCGGGCCGAAGTACGCCACCGAACCGCCCGGCGCCATCACCAGCAGCTTGTCGCAGGTCGCCAGCTCGGCCACCGAGTGGGTGACGACCAGGACGGTGCGGCCGTCGTCGGCGAGGCCGCGCAGCAGCTGCATGACGTCCCGGTCCATGCCCGGGTCGAGGCCGGAGGTCGGCTCGTCCAGGAAGATCAGCGACGGCTTGGTCAGCAGCTCCAGGGCGACGGAGACGCGCTTGCGCTGGCCGCCGGACAGGGACGTGACCTTCTTGTCCTTGTGGATGTCCAGCTTCAGCTCGCGCAGCACCTCGTCGATGCGGGCGTCGCGCTCGGCGGCCGTGGTGTCGGCCGGGAAGCGGAGCTTCGCCGCGTACTTGAGCGCCTTCTTGACGGTCAGCTCCTTGTGCAGGATGTCGTCCTGCGGGACCAGACCGATGCGCTGGCGCAGCTCGGCGAACTGCTTGTACAGGTTCCGGTTGTCGTAGAGGACCTCGCCCTGGTCGGCGGGCCGGTAGCCGGTGAGCGCCTTGAGCAGGGTCGACTTGCCGGAGCCGGACGGGCCGATGACCGCGATCAGCGACTTCTCGGGGACGCCGAAGGAGACGTCCTTGAGGATCTGCTTGCCGCCGTCGACCGTGACGGTCAGGTGCCGGGCGGAGAAGGACACCTCACCGGTGTCGACGAACTCCTCCAGCCGGTCGCCGACGATCCGGAACGTCGAGTGGCCGACACCGACGATGTCGGTCGGTCCGAGCAGCTGGGAGCCGCCCTTGGCGATCGGCTGGCCGTTGACGTACGTGCCGTTGTGCGAGCCGAGGTCGCGGATCTCCATACGACCGTCGGGCGTCGAGTGGAACTCCGCGTGGTGACGGGAGACCTGGAGGTCGGAGACGACCAGTTCGTTCTCCAGGGCACGGCCGATGCGCATGACGCGGCCGAGCGAGAACTGGTGGAACGTGGTCGGGCTGCGGTCCCCGTAGACCGGTGGCGCCCCCGCCGCGCCGCCTGGTCCCTGCTGCTGGGGGAAGTGCGGCGCAGCCTGCTGGGGCTGCGCCGCGGCCTGCTGCGGCTGCTGCTGCCAGCCGGCCTGCTGGGCCTGGTGCTGGGCCGCCTGGGCCTGGTGCTGCTGGGGCGGCGCCTGCTGCTGGAACGGCTCCTGCGCGGGCGGCGCCTGCTGGGCCCAGCCCGCGTTCGCGCCCTGCGCGGCGTACGGCTGCTGCTGCGGCTGGGCCTGCGGCGCTCCGGCCTGGGCCGGTGCGCCGCTCAGGCTCACGCGCGGCCCGTCGTTGGCGTTGCCCAGGTTCAGCACCGTGCCGGCGCCCAGTTCCGTCTGCTGGACCCGCTGCCCGTGCACGAAGGTGCCGTTGGTGCTGCCGTGGTCCTCGACCACCCAACTGCGGCCGTTGAAACTGATCGTGGCATGCCGCCAGGAGACCCTGGCGTCGTCGAAAACAAGCTCCCCCTGCGGATCGCGTCCTAGCGCGTATGACCGGGACGGATCGAGCGTCCAGGTCCGTCCATTGGATTCCAGTACGAGTTCCGGCACTCCATGCCCCACTGAGTTGTCCCCCGATGTGCTCCCGTCGCGGGGAGTCTAGGGATGTCGAACATCGGGGGGAACTATTTCAGGCTCGGGGCCCTGACCGAAAGTCGGGCCTTGTGAAAAGTGCGTAGGCACCCATCGGCCGTTCCCGTTGACGGGGTTGAAACCTGCCCGGAGAGTGGTATTCCACGCGAGGGGGGACATGCGCGGCAACCTGACCGCGCAGCGGATCGGGGGGTCTGCCATGAACGCGTCCACGAGCGTCGGCACCGAGGGGTACGGCACCCGGGTGCCGTGGGGCGACGTACTGCTGTCCGCGATCGCCTCCGTGAGCTGGGCGTTGATCGGCATGGCGGGGACGGCGGCACTCGGCCTGCACCTGCTCGACGCGGACGCGGCGGGCTCGCTCGGGCCGATGACCGCGGCGGTCGTGGCGCTCGGGGCGGGCGGTTCGGTCACACCGGCCGGTGAGGTGTCTTCGTTCGGTCTCGAAGGGGCCCAGGCACACACGGCCATCGAGATCACGCCACTGGGGGTCGGCCTGGTCGGGGCGCTGTTCCTGTCGTTCTTCTTCCTGCGGTCCCTGCGGGCGGCCGGAGTTGTCGTCTCCCCGGCCGAACTCCTCGCGCGGGTGGGCACGGTGGTCGCGCTGTTCGTGGCGATGACGGGCGGGCTGGCCTGGGCGGGGCAGGACGTCGTCACCTTCGACGGCGCCTCGCTCGGGCTCGACGACCTGCCCGGCGGGGGCGACGGCGGCGGTGGCGGCGGGCTGGAGATCCCCGGGCTCGGGGACGTGGGCGACATCGGCGGGCTGCTGCCCGACCGGGTCGGTGACCTCGTGGACGCCCGGGCCGCCGTCGGGTTCACGGTGGACACCGGACCGACCTTGCTGGGCGGTCTCGTCTGGTCCGCCGGAGTGCTGCTGATCGCGTTGCTGGCCTCGCGCCGCACTCCCCTGCCGCGCGGGTGCGAAGCCGTGCACAGGGTGGTGCGGCCGGCCGTGTCCGCCCTGGTCACGGTGGCGCTGACGGCGGTGGCGGCCGGCCTCGCGGCGGCGGTCTGGGCGGCGATCGGCGACGACCACCCCCGGCGGATCGCGGGGGCCGCGCTGCTGGGCGCGCCGAACGGGGTCTGGCTCGGGATCCCGATCGGCCTGTTCGTGCCGTGGGACGGGCGGGCCACCGGCGCGCTGGTGGGTGTCCTCCCGGCTCCCCTGGACGACCTGCTCGGCTCCGGCGCCGAACGGCCGGTCACGCTGGGGCGGCTGGCGGAGCTGGACGGGCGGGTGTGGCTGCTGGGGGTGGCCGCGGCGCTGATGATGCTGCTGGCCGGGGTGCTGACGGCGGTACGGACGCCGGTGGGGCCCGGCGACGCACGTCCACTCGTCTTCTGCGGGCGCTGCGCGCTGCGGCTGGGCGTGGCCGGCGCGGTGGCGCTGCCGCTGGCGGTCCGGCTCACTCAGGTGTCCGTGGACGCGTCCCTGTCGGTGCTCGGCATCGACGCCTTCGGCGCGGGCATCGACCTGCGCGGACATCTCGGCGCGGCCCTGCTGCTGGGTGCCGCCTGGGGCGCGGGGGCGGGAGCGGCCGGGGCGCTGCTGGCGCGGATGAGCGGGGCGGCGGGGACGCGGGCGGCGGGACTGGCGAGGTTGGCACGCAGTGCCGGGACGGTGACGGGGAGTGTGGGCAGCAAGGGCGGTGTGGGCGGTACGGAGGGTGTGGGCGGTGCTGCGTGCGCGGGCCCGGTCTCGGGGCCGTACCGACCGGGTACGCCGTACCGGCCGTCCGATCCGGACACCAATCCCTACCTGCGGTCGCGGGAGTGGCCGGGCTCTGGGGCCGGGTCCGGCACGGCGCCGGGCGCGTGGGGAACGTCAGGGGAGCCCGAGGACGCCCGGCCGGCGGGCGCGGCGCCGCCGACGCGCGCCACGGGGTCCCCGCCGGGGCCCGGGCATACGGCGCCGGGGTCGCCGCTGCCCGCGGGCGCGGGGCAGGGCCAGGAGCGGCAGGGCGGGAGCGGCGCGGACCGCCGGGGCGGCGACCCCGGGCAGGACGGCGCCGGGGCGGGCCGGGAGGACGGCGGGGCGGACCCCCGGCCGGACGACGACGTGTACGGCGCCCCGACGGTGGCCGGGCCGCTGGAGCCGCCCCCGGGGGCCCCGCGACGGCCGCCGCGGCCGGGCCAACGGCCACCGTCCCGGCCCTGGGGCGAAGGCCCTCCTCCCCCGCCGCCCCCGCCGCCCGCGCCGCCGCGGCGCCCCGGGGGCCGGTGAGCGAAGGGCTGCGGCCGCCGTGCCGTGGAGCCGACGTCCGCGTCCGGCCGGACCCGGCACCCCCCGCGCCCCGCCCCTCGCGGCTCCTGTCCGCCAGTCGGACCTCGGGGGCGTGCGGCACCGGGTGCCGGATACGGTGGGAGCACCATGAGCGCTTCGCAGACCTCTGACGTTCCCACTCTTCTCGTCAAGATCTTCGGCAAGGACCGGCCCGGCATCACGGCCGGCCTGTTCGACACTCTCGCCGCCTACTCCGTCGATGTCGTCGACATCGAGCAGGTCGTCACCCGTGGCCGGATCGTGCTGTGCGCGCTCGTGACGGAGCCGCCGCGTGGTCTGGAGGGCGATCTGCGGGCGACCGTCCACAGCTGGGCCGAGTCGCTGAAGCTGCAGGCGGAGATCATCTCCGGCATCGGCGACAACCGGCCGCGCGGGCTCGGCCGCTCCCTGGTCACGGTGCTCGGGCACCCGCTCACCGCGGAGGCGACCGCCGCCATAGCGGCCCGGATCACGGAGTCGGGCAGCAACATCGACCGCATCTTCCGGCTGGCCAAGTACCCGGTGACCGCGGTCGAGTTCGCGGTGTCCGGCGTGGCGACCGAACCGCTGCGCACGGCCCTGGCCACCGAGGCCGCGGCGCTCGGCGTGGACATCGCGGTCGTCGCGGCGGGGCTGCACCGGCGGGCGCAGCGCCTGGTGGTGATGGACGTGGACTCCACACTGATCCAGGACGAGGTCATCGAGCTGTTCGCCGCGCACGCCGGCTGCGAGGACAAGGTCGCCGAGGTGACGGCGGCGGCGATGCGCGGGGAGCTGGACTTCGAGCAGTCGCTGCACGCGCGCGTGGCCCTGCTGGCGGGTCTCGACGCCTCCGTGGTGGACAAGGTGCGCGCCGAGGTGCGGCTGACGCCGGGTGCCCGCACCCTGATCCGCACGCTGAAGCGGCTCGGCTACCAGGTGGGTGTCGTCTCCGGCGGCTTCACCCAGGTCACCGACGCCCTGCGGGAGCAGCTGGGGCTGGACTTCGCCCAGGCCAACACGCTGGAGATCGTCGACGGCCGGCTGACCGGCCGGGTCACCGGGGAGATCGTGGACCGGGCGGGCAAGGCGCGGCTGCTGCGCCGCTTCGCCGCCGAGGCGGGCGTGCCGCTGTCGCAGACCGTGGCGATCGGTGACGGCGCCAACGACCTGGACATGCTGAACGCGGCCGGGCTCGGGGTCGCCTTCAATGCCAAGCCGGTGGTGCGCGAGGCGGCGCACACCGCGGTGAACGTGCCCTTCCTGGACACGGTGCTCTATCTGCTGGGCATCACCCGCGAGGAGGTCGAGGCCGCGGACACGCTGGACGAGGGCCCGGGTGAGCCCGCCGAGCGGCCCTGACCGGCGGACGTACGGGCGGGCGTCCGGTACGGCGAGGGCCCGGACCGCGAGGGTGCCGGGCCCTGTCGCATCCGGCGGGGCGGGTCAGTCGGTCGGCGCCCAGTAGTCGACCAGGGCGGCCCGGCCGGGCTCCACGTCCTTCCAGGAGCCCGTGAAGGTCAGGACGGCGAAGGCGGCGGTCGGAAAGCCCCGGCGGCCGATCCGCTCGCGGACCTCGTCCTCGGCCGAGCCGGCCAGGATCTCGGTCAGTGCCTCCATGCCCGGGTTGTGGCCGATCACCAGCACGTTGCGCAGATCGTCGGGGGTTTCGTTGAGCACGGCGATCAGCTCGCCGGGGGAGGCCTCGTAGATCCGCTCCTCGTAGACGGTTTTCGGCCGGTGCGGGAACTCCTGGACGGCGAGTTTCCAGGTCTCGCGGGTCCGGGCCGAGGTGGAGCACAGGGCCTGGTCGAAGGTCACGCCGGTGTCCGCCAGCCGACGCCCGGCCTCCGCGGCGTCCATGCGGCCCCGGTCGGCGAGCGGTCGCTCGTGGTCGGTCACCTGTGGCCAGTCGGCTTTCGCATGCCGGAAGAGAACAATCCTGCGGGGTTCTGCGACGCTCATGCCATCCAGCTTCGCACGAAACAGGCCATAGGGCTCTGGGAGTTGACATGCGGACCCGCACGGGACGGGTGCGGGCCCGGGGGCGGCGCTCAGCGCGCGGCCAGCTGCTCCAGCCGCTCCAGCAGGTGGGAGATCGCGGGCTGCTCGGCGGCCGCGTGGGCGTCGGCGGGATTGAGTATCAGCAGGAGCAGCGCGACGAAGGCGAGCACGGGCAGGGCCAGGGCCCACCAGGGCAGCCGGATGTCGACGCCGCCCCGGGTCGCGTGGGGAGGCCGGGTGTGGATTGGGGCCGACATGAGTGCCTCCGCTGGTCTTCGGGCGTCCCTGGTCCGTGCTCCGCGGCCCGCTGTCGCGGGCACATCTCGAAGTTACGGAATCCGCGGGGCCCAACCCATCCGGAGGTCCACCCACTTGACCCTGACCCTGGCCCCCTAGGGGACGGGGGGTTAACCCCACCGTCCGGCCGACGGGGGCGGGGTCACGGCGAGGCGGGTCACGGCGAGGCGATGCTCGCGATGACGGCGATGATCACGAAGATCGCGAGGAAGGAGCCGAAGACGATCAGCATCTTCTTCTGGCCGTGCTGGGGGTTCGGGTCGAGGACTGGCATACGGCAAGTCTCGCATCCCCCGCGCGGACCGGTCCTGGCGGGTCAGCAGGCCGCCGGCCCGGGTCAGCGGGCCGCCTCGTCCTCCACCGTGCGGTTGCGCCCGGCCAGCACGCCCACCACGATCTGCGGCACCATCAGCGCGCTCATCAGCGCGATCGGCAGTCCCCAGCCGCCGCTGTGCTGGTAGAGCACGCCCACCAGGAGCGGGCCCGGGATGGAGATCAGGTAACCCGTGCTCTGCGCGAAGGCGGACAGCTGGGCGACGCCCGCTCCCGTCCTGGCCCGCATCCCGACCATGGTCAGCGCGAGCGGGAAGGCGCAGTTGGAGACGCCGAGCAGCAGGGCCCAGGCCCAGGCCCCGCCGACCGGGGCGAAGTACAGACCGGCGTATCCGGCGAGCCCGCACAGGCCCAGGACGAGCACGATCGGGCCCTGGTGGGGCAGGCGGGTCGCCACGCGCGGGATGACGAAGGCGAGCGGCACGCCCATCACCATGATGACGGCGAGCAGCAGCCCGGCGGTGCCGGCGGAGACGCCCGAGTCCCGGAAGATCTGCGCCATCCAGCCCATCGTGATGTAGGCGGCGGTGGCCTGGAGACCGAAGAAGACGGCGAGCGCCCAGGCGGTGCGACTGCGGGTGATCCGCAGCGGGGGCTGTTCCGCGGGCTTGTCGCCCTCCCGCCCCGGCGGCGGCGTGGACGGCGCCGCGGCGGCCGGTGCCGTCCGGTTCCGCACGAAGGGGATCCAGGGCAGCACGGCCAGCGCGGGCAGCACGGCCCAGACCGCGAGGCCGGGCTGCCAGTGGCCGCCCAGCGCGTTGGTCACGGGCACGGTCGCCGCGGCGGCGACGGAGGTGCCGAAGGCGAGGGCCATCGAGTACAGGCCGGTCATGGAGCCGACACGGTCGGGGAAGTAGCGCTTGACGATGACCGGCATCAGGACGTTGCTGACCGCGATGCCCATCAGCGCCAGGGCGGTGGCGGCCAGGAAGCCGCCCGTGCCGCCGGCGTACGGGCGTATCAGCAGGCCCGCGGTGATGGCGACCATGCCGGCGCAGACCACCGCGCCGGGCCCGAAGCGACGGGCCAGCCGGGGGGCGGTGACCCCGAAGACGGCGAAGCAGAGCGGGGGCACGGAGGTGAGCAGCCCGGCGATGCTGCCGCTCATGCCGAGCCCGTCGCGGACCTCCTCCAGGAGCGCGCCCAGGCTCGTGATGGCGGGGCGCAGGTTGAGCGCGGCCAGGACGATGCCGAGCATGAGCAGCCGGGTCGTCCACGTGGTCCACGCGCGCGTGGCGGGCGCCTCGCCGGGTACCTCGGGCACCGCGCCGTCGGCACGCGCCTGCGTGCGTGTCTCCGTGCCTGCCGCCGGGCCTGCCTCCGTACGCGTGTCCGTCCGGGTCTCGTCACTAGCCATGAGGCCCATCATAGAATCATGGGATGATTGATTGTCCATTCGCTCGTCGACTCGTGTGCGAAGGTGACCCATGCCGCTGAGCCATCCCCGTCGTTCGGCACTGTCCGAGCAGGTCATCGCGGCGCTGCGGCAGCAGATCGCCTCGGGCGAGTGGCCGGTGGGCTCCCGCATCCCCACGGAGCCGGAGCTGGTGGAGCAGCTCGGCGTCGCCCGGAACACGGTCCGTGAGGCGGTCCGCGCGCTGGCCCACAACGGTCTGCTGGACATCCGCCAGGGCTCGGGCACGTACGTCGTGGCCACCAGCGAGCTGGCCGGCGTGATGCAGCGCCGCTTCGCCGACGCCGACCCCCGGCACATCGCCGAGCTGCGTTCCACGCTGGAGTCGGCGGCCGCGCGCCTGGCCGCCGAGCGGCGCACGGAGAAGGACCTCAAGCAGATCGACGCCCTGCTGCTGCGCCGGGAGGAGGCCTGGGAGACGGGCGAGGTGGAGGCGTTCGTGTCGGCGGACGCCACGTTCCACCTGGCGGTCGTGGCCGCCTCGCACAACGACGTGATGACCGCGATGTACGCGGACCTGGGCGAGGTGATGCGGGACTGGCTGCGCGGCGACGTGGGCGAGGGCATGTCCCCGGCGATGCACATGGACCACGCCCGGCTGGTGGACGCGATCCGCGCGGGCGACGCGGCGACCGCGGCGGATGAGGCGGCGGCCTATCCGTTCGTGTGCCGTCCGGCGCTGTTCACCCCGCCCTCGGGCGACTGACCCGCGCCACTGCGGTGACACGTCTGCCGTGACGGCGCGAGGGCCCGCACCCCGTACGGGATGCGGGCCCTCGGGCGGGGCGTCCGGTCAGGCTCCGATGGCGTGCAGACCGCCGTCCACGTGGACGATCTCGCCCGTGGTCTTCGGGAACCAGTCGCTCAGCAGCGCGACGATGCCGCGGCCGGCCGGCTCCGGGTCCTTCAGGTCCCACTCCAGCGGGGAGCGGCTGTCCCACACGGAGGCCAGCTCGCTGAAGCCCGGGATGGACTTGGCGGCCATGGAACCGATCGGGCCGGCCGAGACCAGGTTGCAGCGGATGTTCTGCTTGCCCAGGTCACGGGCCATGTAGCGGCTGGTGGCCTCCAGCGCGGCCTTGGCCGGGCCCATCCAGTCGTACTGCGGCCAGGCGAACTGCGCGTCGAAGGTGAGGCCGACGACCGAACCGCCGTTCTGCATCAGCGGCAGGCAGGCCATGGTCAGCGACTTCAGGGAGTACGCCGAGACGTGCATGGCGGTGGCGACGGACTCGAACGGCGCGTTGAGGAAGTTGCCGCCGAGGGCGTCCTGCGGGGCGAAGCCGATGGAGTGCACGACGCCGTCGAGGCCGCCCAGCTCCTCGCCGACGACGTCGGCGAGCCGGGCGAGGTGCTCCTCGTTGGTGACGTCCAGCTCGATGACCTTGGCGGGCTTCGGCAGCTTCTTGGCGATGCGCTCGGTCAGGGTGGGCCGGGGGAACGCGGTCAGGATGACCTCGGCGCCCTGCTCCTGGGCCAGCTTCGCGGCGTGGAAGGCGATGGAGGACTCCGTCAGCACGCCGGTGATCAGGACGCGCTTGCCCTCGAGAATTCCGCTCATGGTGATCAGTGACCCATTCCCAGTCCGCCGTCAACGGGGATGACGGCTCCAGTGATGTACGAGGCGTCGTCCGAGGCGAGGAACCGCACCGTCGCGGCGATCTCCTCCGGCCGCGCGTACCGCCCCAGCGGCACCTGCGACACGATGTTCGCCCGCTGCTCGTCGGTGAGCACCTTGGTCATGTCGGTGTCGACGAAGCCGGGCGCGACGACGTTGAAGGTGATGTTGCGCGACCCCAGCTCACGGGCGAGGGAGCGCGCGAAGCCGACCAGACCGGCCTTGGAGGCGGCGTAGTTCGCCTGCCCGGCGGAGCCGAGCAGTCCGACCACCGACGAGATGAGCACGACGCGGCCCTTCTTGGCGCGCAGCATGGCGCGGTTGGCGCGCTTGACCACGCGGAAGGTGCCGGTGAGGTTGGTCTCGACGACGGAGGTGAAGTCCTCCTCCGACATGCGCATCAGGAGCTGGTCCTTGGTGACGCCGGCGTTGGCGACCAGGACCTCGACGGGACCGTGCGTCTCCTCGATCTCCTTGTAGGCCTGCTCCACCTGCTCGGTGTCGGTGATGTCGCACTTGACGGCCAGGAAGCCCTCCGGGGGCTCACCCGAGCGGTATGTGATCGCGACGTTGTCGCCGGCGTCGGCGAAGGCGCGGGC
>NZ_JAIOJZ010000085.1 GCF_020404845.1 Streptomyces hyderabadensis
CCTGGCGGGCGCGGGACCCGCCACCGCCGCCCCCACCCGCACCTCCGGCACCACCGACTCGACGGTCGGCCCCCGCGCGCTGCCCGGCGGCGGCGACCTCGGGCCGAACGTCATCGTCTTCGACCCGTCCACGGCGAACATCCAGGGCAGACTGGACGAGATCTTCAAGCAGCAGGAGTCCGCCCAGTTCGGCACGGGCCGCTACGCACTGCTCTTCAAGCCCGGCACCTACAGCGGGCTCAACGCCCAGCTCGCCTTCTACACCTCGATCGCGGGCCTCGGCCTCTCCCCCGACGACACCACCATCAACGGCGACGTCACGGTCGACGCGGGCTGGTTCGACGGCAACGCCACGCAGAACTTCTGGCGTTCGGCGGAGAACCTGGCGCTGGTCCCGGTCAGCGGCACCAACCGCTGGGCGGTGTCGCAGGCGGCGCCCTTCCGGCGCATGCACGTGCGCGGCGGCCTCAACCTCGCCCCCGACGGCTACGGCTGGGCCAGCGGCGGCTACATCGCCGACAGCCGGATCGACGGCACGGTCGGACCGTACTCCCAGCAGCAGTGGTACACCCGGGACAGCTCGGTCGGCGGCTGGCTCAACGCCGTGTGGAACATGGTGTTCTCCGGCGTGGAGGGCGCGCCAGCGCAGAGCTTCCCGGAGCCGCCGTACACGACGCTGGAGACGACGCCCGTCTCCCGGGAGAAGCCGTTCCTGTACCTCGACGGCGACGAGTACCACGTCTTCCTGCCGGAGAAGCGCACCGACGCCCGCGGTGTGTCCTGGGGCAACGGCACCCCGCGCGGCACCTCGCTCCCGCTGACCCGGTTCTACGTGGCCAAGCCCGCCGACTCGGCGGCCACCCTCAACCAGGCGCTGGAGGAGGGCCTGCACCTGCTGCTGACGCCGGGGATCTACCACCTCGACCGGACCGTCGAGGTGAACCGCGCGGGCACGGTCGTCCTGGGCCTCGGCTACGCCACCCTCATCCCCGACGACGGCGTCACCGCGCTGAAGGTCGCCGACGTGGACGGCGTACGACTGGCCGGATTCCTCGTGGACGCCGGCCCGGTCAACTCCGCGACCCTGGTGGAGGTGGGGCCCGAGGGCGCGTCCGCTGACCACTCGGCCAACCCGACCACCGTGCAGGACGTGTTCGTCCGGATCGGCGGCGCGGGCCCCGGCAAGGCGACCACCAGCCTGGTCGTCAACAGCCGGCACACCATCGTCGACCACACCTGGGTGTGGCGCGCCGACCACGGCGACGGCGTCGGCTGGGAGACCAACCGCGCCGACTACGGCGTCGTCGTCAACGGCGACGACGTGCTGATGACCGGCCTGTTCGTGGAGCACTTCAACAAGTACGACGTGCAGTGGAACGGCGAACGCGGGCGCACGGTCTTCTTCCAGAACGAGAAGGCGTACGACGCCCCCGGCCAGGCCGCGATCCAGAACGGCTCGGTCAAGGGCTACGCCGCCTACAAGGTCGGCGACGACGTCACCGAGCACGAGGGCTGGGGCCTGGGCAGCTACTGCTACTACAACGTGGACCCGTCCATCGTGCAGCACCACGGCTTCGCCGCGCCGAACCGTTCCGGCGTCCGCTTCCACGGGCTGCTCGTGGTCTCACTGGGCGGCAACGGGCAGTACGAGTGCGTCATCAACGACACGGGTTCGCCCACCTCGGGCACGGACACCGTGCCGTCGAAGGTGGCGCAGTACCCCTAGCGGGGAGAGGTGCCCCCGTCCGGTGGGACGGGGGCACCCGGCACGGCTACCGCGCGGCCGTCACGACCGGCGCCGGCGCGTACCCGGTGGGCCGGGCGGTGAAGGTGCCGCGGCCCTGGGTGCGGCTGCGCAGCCGGGTCGCGTAGCCGAACAGCTCGGCCAGCGGGACCGTGGCCGTGACCACCGCCGCGCCGCCCCGCGTCCCGGAGCCGGTGACCCGGCCGCGGCGCGCGGCGAGGTCACCGAGGACGCCGCCGAGCCCGTCCTCGGGCACGGTGACCGTGACCTCCACGACCGGTTCGAGCAGGACCATCTCCGAGGCGCGCAGGGCGTCGCGGAGACCGAACCGGCCGGCGGTGCGGAAGGCCGTGTCCGAGGAGTCCTTCACATGGGTCTGGCCGTCGGTGAGCGTGACCCTGAGGCCGGTCACCGGGTGTCCGCCGAGCGGGCCCTCGGCGAGTGCGTCCCGGCAGCCCGCCTCGACGGCCCGGACGTACTCCTGCGGCACGCGTCCGCCGACCACCGTCGAACGGAACACGAAGCCGCCGCCCGCCGCGGCCGCGTCCCCCTCCCAGGGCTCCACGTCGAGCACGACGTGCGCGAACTGCCCGGCGCCGCCGTCCTGTTTGACGTGCCGGTACACGAAGCCGGTGACACCTTCGCCGACCGTCTCGCGGTACGCCACACCGGGCCGGCCGACCGTGACCTCCAGCCCGTGCTCGCGCCGGACGCGTTCCATGGCGACCTCCAGGTGCAGTTCACCCATGCCCGACAGCACGGTCTGGCCGGTCTCGGGGTCGGTCCGCACGGCCAGCGAGGGGTCCTCCTCGGTCACCCGGGCGAGCGCCGAGGCCAGCCGGTCGGTGTCGGTGGAGCGCCGTGCCTCCACCGCCACGTGCACGACCGGTTCGGGCACGCCCGGGGGTTCCAGGAGCAGGGGGGCGCCCGGCGTGCACAGGGTCGAGCCGGCGCGGGCCGACTTCAGCCCGACCACGGCGACGATGTCCCCGGCGACCGCGCGCTCCAGCGGGTCGTGCCGGTCGGCCCGGACCCGCAGGATGCGGCCGACCCGCTCGGTGCGGCGCGTGCCCGCGTCCCACACGGTGTCTCCCTTCTCGATCGTGCCGGAGTAGACCCTCAGGTACGTCAGCCGTCCCGTCGCGGTGGCGTTCACCTTGAACGCCAGTGCCGCCATCGGTGCCGCCGGGTCGGCGGACCGTTCCTGCTCCGTGCCGTCGTGGGTGCCCCGCACCGGGGGCACGTCCAGCGGCGAGGGCAGGTACGCCAGCACCGCGTCCAGCAGCGGTTCGACGCCGCGGTTGCGGTAGGCCGAGCCGCACAGCACGACCACGCCGTCGCCGGTGCGCGTCAGGTCGCGCAGGGCGGCGGTGAGGGTGGCCGCGGTGAGCGTCTCCCGGTCGCAGAACTCCTCCAGGGCGGACGGGTGGCGTTCGGCGACCGCCTCCTCCAGCAGCCGCCGCCTGCGGGCCGCCTCCGCGCGCAGCGCGTCGGGCACCGGTCCCTCCTCGGCCGTGTCCGCGCCGTCGGCCCATACGAGGGCGCGCATGCGCGGCAGGTCGACGACGCCGGTGAAGCCGTCCTCCGCACCGATGGGCAGCTGCACGACCAGGGGCACGGGGTGCAGCCGCTCGCGGATGGAGGCGACGGCGGCGTCGAGGTCGGCGCCGGCCCGGTCCATCTTGTTGACGAACGCGATCCTGGGGACGCCGTGCCGGTCGGCCTGCCGCCACACGGACTCGCTCTGCGGTTCCACTCCGGCCACCGCGTCGAACACGGCGACCGCGCCGTCCAGCACGCGCAGGGAGCGTTCGACCTCGTCGGCGAAGTCGACGTGCCCCGGGGTGTCGATCAGGTTGATCCGGTGGCCCGCCCAGGTGCAGCTGACGGCGGCGGCGAAGATGGTGATGCCGCGGTCGCGTTCCTGCGGGTCGAAGTCGGTGACGGTGGTGCCGTCGTGGACCTCGCCGCGCTTGTGGGTGGTGCCGGTGGTGTAGAGGATCCGCTCGGTGACGGTGGTCTTGCCGGCGTCGACGTGGGCGAGGATGCCCAGGTTGCGGACGGTGGTGAGCGGGTTGGTGCGCATGGCCCGAAGCCTTTCGGAAATACCGGAAAAGGGCAGCGCGATCTCCCCCGGCGCACGCGCCGGACGCTCCCGGGAACGGGACGTCGGCCGTCAGATGTGCGTCGCGGGCATCCGGTGCCGGCCGCGCAGCGGGCACCGGACGGCCGAAGACACCAGGATCACCTCGTGCCGGGACGGGGGAACGACGGGCGCGGTACGGATGCGCACGGCCCTGCTCCCCTCTCTCGGTCTCGGTGTCACGGTGAGTGTAGGGAGGCCGGGACCGGCGGCGCACGGTATTTTCGGCGGCCCGCGGAACGAGAAGACGCCAGCCGGGAAAACTCCCGGCCGGCGTCTCGTCTGCCTGATCTTGTGTCCGAGGGGGGACTTGAACCCCCACGCCCGATAAAGGGCACTAGCACCTCAAGCTAGCGCGTCTGCCATTCCGCCACCCGGACCAGGTGTCTGTCGCGGTGCGGGGGTGTTCCCCGCGGCGACATGGACAACCATACCAAGCTTTGGCGGTGCCTTTCACCTGCGTTTCCTTCCCCCACCGCGCCCCCGAGCGGCGGTCCGGGGCCGACGGCTCCGCTGCGCCTAGGGTCGCACCATGAGTGACTGGATGGTTACGCAGGGCCCGCTCCGGCGGCGCCGACCGCGGGCGTTGTCTCCGCTCAGGGAGCATCTGCGGGACACGTTCTGGTTCGCGCCGACCGCGGCCATGGCGGGTGTCCTCGTGGTCTGGCTGGTGGCCCAGGAGCTCGACGCGGCGCTCGTCCGTGCGCTGCAGGACGACGGCGACTACGACACCGTTGCCGATCTGCTGCGCTTCGCCGACGACGCGAAGACGGTGGTCTCGGCGGTCGGCTCGGCGATGATGACCTTCATCGGTGTGGTGTTCAGCATCTCGCTGGTCGCGGTGCAGATGGCGAGCGGGCAGTTCACCCCGCGGGTGGTGCGGCTCTTCGTGCGCAGCCGGATCACCAAGGCGACCTTCGCCGTCTTCCTCGCCACCTTCGTGCTCACGCTGCTCGTCCTGACCAGCTACGACAGCACTGCCGACCCGCGCACCGCCACGTCCGTCCCACTGGTGCAGTCGGTGCTCACCCTGTGCATGGTCGCGCTGAGCCTGCTGCTCTTCGTGATGTACGTGAACGCCACCCTGCGGCTGATGCGGGTCAGCCATGTGATCGCCCGGATCGCCGCCGAGTCCTTCCGGGTGGCGGCGCTGATGCCGGTGCCCGCGGACGGCGGCGGCGCGCCCGGCCTCGGGCCCGTGACGGCGTGGGTCGCCCATGACGGCCAGGGCGGCGTGCTGCGGGACGTGCACATCGCCCGACTGGTGCGGGTGGCCCGGGGGCACGGGGTGGTGCTGCGGCTGGTCCCGCGGATCGGTGACTTCCTGGTGCCGGGCACCCCGGTCCTGGCGGTGCACGGCGGGGCGGCTCCGCCGCGCCGTGCGCTTCGGTACGCCCTGTCCGTGGGGGTGGAGCGCACCTTCCACCAGGACCTGGCGTTCGGGCTGCGCCAGCTGTCCGACATCGGTCTGCGCGCCCTGTCGCCCGCGGTCAACGATCCGACGACCGCGGTGCAGGCGCTGGACCGCGTCGTGCAGATCCTGGCCGCGCTGGCCCGGCGGCCGCTGGACGCCGCGCTGCACCGGGACCGGCGCGGCACGGTCCGGCTGGTGCAGCCCGTGCCCGGCTGGGCGGAGCTGGTGGACCTGGGGTTCGCCGAGGTCCGTGCCTGCTCCGTCGGATCGCCGCAGGTCACCCGGCGTCTGGTGGCGGGTCTCGACGACCTGCTGCGGCTCGTGCCGCCGGAGCGGCGCGAACCGCTGCTGCGCCAGCGCGAGCTGCTGCGGCAGGCCGTCGAACGGACCGCGCCGACCCCGGCGGAACGGGCCTTCGCCCTCCGGCCGGACCGCCAGGGCATCGGCTGACCGCCCCGGGGACCACTGACGCCCCCGGGCGCCCCCGTCACGGCATGAGGTGGTGGTCCGGGAAGTTGCCCGGCAGCCGCTCCCCCGCCGGGCCGCGTGTCACGGCGCGCACCAGCAGTTCACCGCCCACGAAGGCGCCGCGCCAGGACGCCCCGTGCCCGCCGAACAGCTCGTCGCGGTCCCCGCGGGAGCGCGGTACCCCGTGGCCGACCTTGAACGCGCGGATCTGCGGCGCCAGCCTGTCGTACGTCGCCGGGTCGTCCGTGGACAGGGTGGCGACCAGCGCGCCGTTGGAGGCGTTCATGGCGGCCAGCAGCTCGGCCTCGGTGTCGACCAGGACGATGGTGTCGACCGGGCCGAAGGGTTCCGCGTGGTGCAGCGGTGAGGAGCGGGGCGGGTTGAGCAGGGCGACCGGCTGGACGTAGGCCGAGGTGTCCTGGCCGGGCAGGAAGCGGGCGTCGGCGGCGCTGCCGCGGTGCAGCGGGACGGCGCCCCGGTCGACGGCCTCGGCGATCTGGTCGTGCAGCTCCTTGGCCTTGGCCGCGTTGATCACCGGCCCGAAGTCCAGTGCCGGGTACGGGGCGTCCGGTGCGGCGACGGCGAGCGGGTGGCCGACCCGCAGGGTGCGGACCGCCGGGAGGTACGCCGCGAGGAACGCGTCGAACAGCTGCCGCTGGACGACGAACCGCGGGTAGGCGGTGCAGCGTTGCTTGCCGTAGTCGAAGAGTTTCGGGACCGTCCGGGCGAGCGCGTCCCAGTCCGTGAAGTTCCAGACGCCCCAGGTGTTGAGACCTTCCTGTTCGAGGATGTGCCGCTTGCCGAGGTCGGCGACGGCGGTGGCGACGGCGGCGCCCGCGTCCCGGCCGCCGACGAAGGAGACGCAGCCGATCTCGGGGGCCCGCACGAGTGCCTGGGACAGCTCGCCGCCGCTGCCGCTGACGAGGGTGACGGGGAGCCCCTCGCGGGCGGCGAGCGCGCAGGCCAGGGTCAGGCAGGCGACGCCGCCGTCGGTCGGGGTCTTGGCGACGACCGCGTTGCCCGCCAGCGCCTGGACCAGCAGGGCGTGGACGAGCACGCTCATCGGGTAGTTCCAGCTGGCGATGTTGGAGACCGGGCCGTCCAGCGGAGCACGTCCGTCGAGCATGTCCTCGATGCCGTCGACGTACCAGCGCACGCCGTCGACGGCGCGGTCGACGTCGGCCCGGGCCGACCGCCAGGGCTTGCCGATCTCCCAGACCAGCAGCAGCGCCAGCAGTTCGCGGTGCTGGGCCAGGGCGTCGAGGGTGGCCGCGACGCGGGCCCGGCGCTCGGACAGCGGGACGTGGCGCCAGGCCCGGTGCTGGTCGAGCGAGGCGCGTACGGCGTGCCGGGCCGTGGCGGCGTCGATCCGGGGCGGGCCGGTGATCGGGGTGCCGTCGACCGGGCTGGTGGCCGGGAGCACCCGGCCGTCCGTCCGCCAGCCGGCGTCCCAGAGGTTGAGGACGCGGTCGTCGCGGAAGGCCTCGGGCGCGACGGTGCGGCAGCGCTGCCAGGCCTCGGCCCAGGAGGTGCCGGACTTCAGGGTGAGGGGTTCGGCGCCCCGCGCGCCGCCCGTCATGCCCGGGCCCCCGCGCGGGCGTCGTCCTGTGCGGCGCCCCGGAGCAGGTCGAGTACGTGCCGTGCCGTCTCGGTCGGGGTGCTCCCGACCCGTACGCCCGCCGCCTCCAGCGCCTCCTTCTTGGCCCGCGCGGTGCCCGAGGAGCCGGACACGATGGCGCCGGCGTGGCCCATGGTCCTGCCCTCGGGCGCGGTGAAGCCGGCGATGTAGCCGACGACGGGTTTGGTGACGTGTTCACGGATGTGTGCGGCCGCGCGTTCCTCCGCGTCGCCGCCGATCTCCCCGATGAGGATGATCAGGTCGGTGTCGGGGTCGTCCTGGAAGGCGGTGAGGCAGTCGATGTGACTGGTGCCGACGACCGGGTCGCCGCCGATGCCGACGCAGGTGGAGAAGCCGAGGTCGCGCAGCTCGTACATGAGCTGGTAGGTGAGTGTGCCGGACTTGGAGACCAGGCCGATGCGGCCGGGTTTGGTGATGTCGGGCGGGATGATGCCCGCGTTGGACTGGCCGGGGGTGATCAGACCGGGGCAGTTGGGGCCGATGACCCGGGTGCCCTCGGCCCGGGCGTGGGCGGTGAGGGCGACGGCGTCGTGGACCGGGATGCCCTCGGTGATGACGACCGCGAGGCCGATGCCGGCGTCGGCGGCCTCGACGACCGCGGCCTTGGCGAAGGCGGGCGGCACGAAGACCACGGTGACGTCGGCGCCGGTGCGTTCGACGCCCTCGCGGACCGAGCCGAAGACCGGGACGGTCCGCCCGTCGAAGTCGACGGTGCCGCCCGCCTTGCGCGGGTTGACGCCGCCGACGACGTCGGTGCCGGCGGCCAGCATGCGGCGGGTGTGCTTCATGCCCTCGGCGCCGGTCATGCCCTGGACGAGGACCTTGCTCTCCTTGGTGAGGTAGATCGCCATGTCGTCCTGTCTCCTTTATCCGGCGTGTCCGGGGGCGGGCGCCGCGGTGGCGAGCCGGGCGGCACGGCGGGCGGCGCCGTCCATGGTGGTGGCCTGTTCGACCAGGGGGTGCGCGCGTGCGTCGAGGAGGGCCCGGCCCCGGGCGGCGTTGTTGCCCGCCAGGCGCACGACGAGCGGCTTGGTGAGCCGGACCTCGTCCAGGGCCCGGACGATGCCGTCGGCGACCGCGTCGCAGGCCGTGATGCCGCCGAAGACGTTGACGAGCACGGACTTCACGTCGGGGTCGGAGAGGACGACGGACAGCCCGTCGGCCATGACCCGGGCGGAGGCGCCGCCGCCGATGTCGAGGAAGTCGGCGGGACGTGCGCCGCAGCCGGCGACCACGTCGAGCGTCGACATGACCAGCCCGGCGCCGTTGCCGATGACGCCGACCTCGCCGTCGAGCTTCACGTAGTTGAGGCCCTTGGCCCGGGCGCGCGCCTCCGGCGAGTCGGGGATCGCCGGGTGCTCCTGTCCCCAACGGGCCTGGCGGAACAGCGCGTTGTCATCGAGGGTGACCTTGCCGTCGAGGGCCACGATCCGGCCCTCGACCGTCCTCACCAGCGGGTTGACCTCGACGAGGAGGGCGTCTTCGCGCACCAGTACCTTCCACAGCCGCACCAGGGTGTCGACGGTCTGCGGGGGCAGTCCCGCGGCGTCGGCGATGCGTACCGCGGTGGCCGTGTGCACACCCGTGGCGGGGTCGACGGGGATGCGGGCCACGGCCTCGGGCCGCCGTGCGGCGACCTCCTCGATCTCCGTGCCGCCCTCCGCCGAGGCGACGGCGAGGAAGCCGCCGGACGCGCGGTCGAGGACATAGGAGACGTAGAACTCCCACTCGATGTCGCAGGGTTCGGCGACCATGACGGCGCCGACCCGGTGGCCCTTGATGTCCATCCCGAGGATCCGCCGCGCCGCCTGCTCGGCCTCGGCCGGGTCCGCAGCGAGCCGTACGCCGCCCGCCTTGCCGCGCCCGCCGGTTTTCACCTGCGCCTTGACGACGGCGCGTCCGCCGAGGGCGCGGGCGATCTCCCGGGCCCGTTCGGGCGAGTCGGTGACCTCGGCCCGCGGTACGACGATCCCGTGTTCCTCGAAGAGTTGCCTTGCCTGGTGTTCGTACAGGTCCATTTCGGCTCCTGACTGAAAGTGCCGCACGCCCCCTGGACACCACCCACCGGATGCGGGATAACAAGCTTCATACAGTATTCGTCGACTGTATGCAATGTACCGCGAGAGCGCCCCAACCCCTCGTGAAGGGACAGGACTTCGCCATGCCCGACGACAACCAGGACGTCATCTCCGGCGGCCACCTCGTTGCCAAGGCACTCAAGGCCGAGGGGGTCGACCGCATCTACACGCTGTGCGGCGGCCACATCATCGACATCTACGACGGCTGCGTCGACGAGGGCATCGAGGTCGTCGACGTACGCCACGAGCAGGTGGCCGCGCACGCCGCCGACGGGTACGCGCGGATCACCGGCAAGCCCGGCTGCGCGGTGGTCACCGCGGGGCCGGGCACCACCGACGCCGTCACCGGGGTCGCCAACGCCTTCCGCGCCGAGTCGCCCATGCTGCTGATCGGCGGTCAGGGCGCCCACACCCAGCACAAGATGGGCTCACTCCAGGACCTGCCGCACGTCGACATGATGACGCCGATCACCAAGTTCGCAGCCACCGTGCCGGACACCGCGCGCGCCGCCGACATGGTGTCGATGGCATTCCGCGAGTGCTACCACGGTGCCCCCGGGCCGTCCTTCCTGGAGATCCCGCGCGATGTGCTGGACGCCAAGGTGCCGGCGGAGAAGGCGCGGGTGCCGAAAGCCGGGGCCTACCGTGCCTCCACCCGCTCGGCCGGTGACCCGGAGGCCGTCGAGAAGCTCGCCGATCTGCTGGTGCACGCCGAGAAGCCGGCCGTCCTGCTCGGCAGCCAGGTGTGGACGACCCGCGCGACCGAGGCCGCCGCCGAGCTGGTCCGCACCCTCAACGTCCCGGCGTACATGAACGGCGCCGGCCGCGGCACCCTGCCGCCCGGCGACCCGCACCACTTCCAGCTCTCGCGGCGCTACGCCTTCTCGGGCGCCGAC
Source organism: Streptomyces hyderabadensis (assembly GCF_020404845.1). Taxonomy (GTDB): domain Bacteria; phylum Actinomycetota; class Actinomycetes; order Streptomycetales; family Streptomycetaceae; genus Streptomyces; species Streptomyces hyderabadensis. The sequence continues at coordinate 10,383 of NZ_JAIOJZ010000085.1, forward strand.
GTGATCGTGATCGTCGGCACGCCCTTCGACTTCCGCATGGGCTACGGCAAACGGCTCTCCCCCCACGCGACCGTCGTACAGATCGACCTGGACTACCGCACCGTCGGCAAGAACCGCGACATCGACCTCGGCATCGTCGGCGACGCGGGGCTGGTGCTGAAGTCGGTGACCGAGGCCGCGTCCGGACGGATCAACGGGGGTGCGGCGAAGCGCAAGGAGTGGCTGGACGAGCTGCGCGCGGCCGAGCAGACCGCCTTGGACAAGCGGCTGCCGCAGCTCAGGTCGGACGCCTCCCCCATCCACCCGTACCGGCTGGTCAGCGAGATCAACGACTTCCTCACCGAGGACTCGATCTACATCGGCGACGGCGGCGACATCGTCACCTTCTCCGGGCAGGTCGTGCAGCCCAAGTCACCCGGCCACTGGATGGACCCGGGACCGCTCGGCACGCTCGGCGTCGGCGTCCCCTTCGTGCTGGCCGCCAAGCAGGCACGCCCCGACAAGGAGGTCGTCGCCCTCTTCGGCGACGGTGCCTTCTCGCTCACCGGCTGGGACTTCGAGACCCTGGTCCGCTACGACCTCCCGTTCGTCGGCATCGTCGGCAACAACTCCTCGATGAACCAGATCCGCTACGGCCAGGCCGTGAAGTACGGCAAGGAGCGCGAGCGGGTCGGCAACACGCTCGGCGACGTGCCCTACGACCGGTTCGCCCGGATGCTGGGCGGCCACGGCGAGGAGGTCCGCGACCCGGCCGACATCGGCCCCGCGCTGCGCCGGGCCCGCGAGTCCGGCAAGCCGTCCCTGATCAACGTCTGGGTGGACCCGGACGCCTACGCCCCCGGAACCATGAACCAGACGATGTACAAGTGAGGTGAAGCCCCATGACAGCGAAGGCTCTTGAGGGCATCCGCGTCCTGGACATGACGCATGTGCAGTCCGGGCCCTCGGCGACCCAGCTGCTCGCCTGGCTCGGCGCCGACGTCGTGAAGCTGGAGGCGCCGAGCGGCGACGTCACGCGCGGCCAGCTGCGCGACCTGCCGGACGTCGACTCCCTCTACTTCACGATGCTCAACTGCAACAAGCGCAGCATCACGCTCAACACCAAGACCGAACGCGGCAAGGAGATCCTCACCGAGCTGATCCGCCGCTCGGACGTCATGGTCGAGAACTTCGGCCCCGGCGCGGTGGACCGGATGGGGTTCACCTGGGACCGGATCAAGGAGATCAATCCACGGATCGTCTACGCCTCCGTCAAGGGGTTCGGCGAGGGCCCGTACACCGCCTTCAAGGCGTACGAGGTCGTCGCGCAGGCCATGGGCGGATCGATGTCCACCACCGGTTTCGAGGACGGGCCGCCGCTGGCGACGGGGGCCCAGATCGGGGACTCGGGCACGGGCGTCCACGTCGTGGCGGGCATCCTCGCCGCCCTCTACCAGCGGGAGCACACCGGACGCGGTCAGCGGGTGAACGTGGCCATGCAGCACGCGGTGCTCAACCTCTGCCGGGTGAAGCTGCGCGACCAGCAGCGCCTGAGCCGTGGTCCACTCGCCGAATATCCCAACGAGGACTTCGGCGACGAGGTTCCCAGGTCCGGGAACGCCTCCGGCGGCGGGCAGCCCGGGTGGGCGGTGAAGTGCGCGCCGGGCGGCCCCAACGACTACGTGTACGTCATCGTCCAGCCGGTCGGCTGGCGTCCGCTCAGCGAGCTGATCGGCCGGCCCGAGCTGGCGGACGACCCCGAGTGGGCGACCCCGCAGGCCCGGCTCCCGAAGCTGAACAAGATGTTCCAGCTGATCGAGGAGTGGTCGTCCACCCTGCCCAAGTGGGAGGTGCTGGAGCGGCTGAACGCCCACAACATCCCGTGCGGGCCGATCCTGTCCACGAAGGAGATCATCGAGGACGAGTCGCTGGTCGCCAACGAGATGGTCGTCACCGTCCCCCACCCCGAGCGCGGCGAGTTCGTGACCGTGGGCAGCCCGCTCAAGCTCTCGGACTCCCCCGTGCAGGTGACCAGTTCGCCGCTGCTGGGCGAGCACAACGAGGAGGTCTACGTCGGCGAGCTGGGGCTCGGCGACGAGGAACTGCGGCTGCTCAAGTCGAACGGGGTGATCTGACGTGATGGCCGAGGACCGGCTGGCGCGGGTGCGGGCGCTGCTGGACGCCGTACGGGCCGACGGGCGCACCGCGCTCACCGCGCCGGAGGGCAAGGTGCTCGCCGACGCCTACGGGATCGCCGTACCGGGCGAGGAGCTGGCGCGGGACGTGGACGAGGCGGTGGCGTGCGCGGCCCGGTTCGCGGGCCCGGTGGTGATGAAGATCGTCTCGCCGGACATCCTGCACAAGACCGACGCCGGCGGTGTTGTCGTGGGGGTGGAGGGCGCGGCGGACGTGCGGGCGGCGTTCCGCCGGATCGTCGACAACGCGCGCGCGTACGACGCCTCCGCGCGGATCGACGGGGTGCAGGTCCAGGAGCTGCTGCCGCAGGGGCAGGAGGTCATCGTCGGGGCGGTCACCGACCCGACGTTCGGGAAGGTGGTGGCGTTCGGGCTCGGCGGGGTGCTGGTCGAGGTGTTGCAGGACGTCACCTTCCGGCTCGCGCCCGTGGACGCCGACGAGGCGCTGTCCATGCTGGACTCGGTCCGGGCGGCCGAGGTGCTGCGCGGGGTGCGCGGGCGGGCCGGGGTGGACCGGTGGGCGGTGGCGGAGCAGATCCTCCGGGTCTCCGAACTGGTCGCCGACTTCCCGGAGATCGCCGAGGTGGATCTGAACCCCGTCATCGCCACGCCCGAGGGTGCGGTCGCGGCCGACATCCGGGTGCTGCTCGCGACCGGCACGCCGAAGCAACGGCGCCGGTACACGCGCGAGGAGATCCTCACCTCGATGCGCCGCCTGATGCAGCCCTCCTCGGTCGCGGTGATCGGCGCGTCGGGCGAGCCGGGGAAGATCGGCAACTCCGTGATGCGCAACCTCGTCGACGGCGGCTTCGCGGGCGAGATCCACCCGGTGAACCCGAAGGCCGATGACATCTTGGGCCGCAAGGCGTACAAGAGTGTCACCGACGTTCCCGGTGAGGTGGATGTGGCGGTCTTCGCGATCCCCGCGCGGTTCGTGGCGGCGGCCCTGGAGGAGGTGGGGCGCAAGCGGATCCCGAACGCGGTGCTGATTCCCTCCGGCTTCGCCGAGACCGGGGAGCAGGCCCTCCAGGACGAGATCGTGGCGGTCGCCGAACGGCACGGCATCCGGCTGCTCGGCCCGAACATCTACGGCTACTACTCCACCTGGCAGGACCTGTGCGCCACGTTCTGCACGCCGTACGACGTCAAGGGCGGCGTCGCGCTGACCTCGCAGTCGGGCGGCATCGGGATGGCCATCCTGGGCTTCGCGCGGACGACGAAGACCGGCGTGTCGGCGATCGTGGGCCTCGGCAACAAGTCGGACCTGGACGAGGACGACCTGCTGACCTGGTTCGGCGAGGACCCGCACACCGAGTGCATCGCGATGCACCTGGAGGACCTGAAGGACGGCCGCGCCTTCGTGGAGGCCGCCCGGGCGACCGTGCCGAGGAAGCCGGTCGTGGTGCTCAAGGCGGGGCGTACGGCGGCGGGCGCGAGGGCCGCCGGATCGCACACCGGGGCGCTCGCCGGGGACGACGCCGTGTACGACGACGTCCTGCGGCAGGCCGGCGTGATCCGGGCGCCGGGCCTGAACGAGATGCTGGAGTACGCGCGCGCGTTGCCGGTGCTTCCCGCGCCCCGGGGCGACAACGTGGTCGTCATCACCGGGGCCGGCGGCAGCGGGGTGCTGCTCTCCGACGCGGTGACGGACAACGGGCTGTCGCTGATGGAGATACCGCCCGACCTGGACGCGGCGTTCCGCGCCTTCATCCCGCCGTTCGGTGCGGCGGGCAACCCGGTGGACATCACCGGGGGCGAGCCGCCGTCGACGTACGAGGCGACGATCCGGCTGGGCCTGGAGGACCCGCGCATCCACGCGCTCGTCCTCGGCTACTGGCACACCATCGTCACGCCGCCCATGGTGTTCGCCGAACTCACCGCGCGCGTGGTGGCCGAGTTCCGCGAGCGCGGTGTCGAGAAGCCCGTGGTGGCCTCCCTCGCGGGTGACGTGGAGGTGGAGGAGGCCTGCCAGTACCTCTTCGAGCGCGGCGTCGTGGCCTACCCGTACACGACCGAGAAGCCGGTGGCCGTGCTGGGCGCCAAGTACCGGTGGGCGCGGGCCGCGGGCTTGTTGGGGGGCGGTACATGAGGTGAGGCGGCGAGGGGCCGGCCGACGGGTGCGCGTCGGCCGGCCCCGGGGACCCGGGCGCGCACGAAAGGCATGGGACAGGGGGCGCTGGCCAGATCTTTCGACGCAAGGGGTGCAATCGACATGACAACCACCGATGTCACACGGGTCGCCGCCTACCGGGAGGTGACCGACAGGAACGGACGCGTCTTTCGCGTGGGCGAGTCCGACATCGACATCATGGGGCGCAAGCGCAAGTGGATGGTGATCCTGCCCTGGATCGGCATGATGGGCATCTCCTCCGCCGAGTACGCGTTCGCGTCCGCCGAGGACACGCTGCACGACGCCCACCACTGGTCGAGCGGCAGCATCTACTGGATGATGACCGCCTGGGTGTTCTGCCAGGCCGCGGTGGCGTTCCCGGCGGGACGGCTGCGGGAGAGCGGCAGGCTGCCGGCGCGCTGGGCGATGATGCTGGGGTCGGCCGGCACGCTGCTGGGCTACCTGTCGCTGGCGTACGCGCCGCACGTCTCACTCGCCTTCATCGGCTTCGGCGTGTTCAGCGGCATGGGCGCGGGCATGGTCTACGCGACCTGCGTCAACATGGTCGGCAAGTGGTATCCGGAGCGCAGGGGCGGGAAGACCGGCTTCGTCAACGGCGGTTTCGCCTACGGTTCGGTGCCCTTCGTCTTCATCTTCCACGGTTACATGGACACCTCCAACTTCCGCTGGGTACTGGTCTCGGCGGGTGTCTTCCTCGCGGCGACGGTGGCGCTCGCCGGTTTCTACTTCCGGGACCCGCCGAAGAACTGGTGGCCGGCCGCCGTCGACCCGCTGAACCCGCCGGCCGACCCGCGGGCCCGGCGTTCGCTGGCCAAGAACCCCCCGGCCGTCAAGCAGTACTCCCCGATGGAGGCCTGGAAGACGGGCCGGGTGGCGCTGATGTGGTTCTGCCTGGCCTGCACCTCCGGCGTGAACATCTTCGGCATCGCCTTCCAGGTCGACATCGGCGAGGAGGCGGGCTTCGCCGCCGGGATCGTGGCCGCCGCGATGTCGCTGAAGGCGATCGTCAACGGCACCGGGCGCGGCGTCATCGGCTGGCTCTCCGACCTGTACGGCCGCAAGCAGTGCCTGCTCTACGTGTGCGCGATCCTGGGCGTCGCCCAGTTCGGCATCATCCTGTCGGCCGAGATCAAGAACCTGCCGCTGTTCCTCGTCTTCTCCGCCATCTCGGGCTTCGGCGGCGGCGCCATCTTCCCGATGTTCGCGGCGCTGACGGCGGACTACTTCGGCGAGAACAACAACGCCACCAACTACGGGATGGTCTACAGCTCCAAGCTCGTCTCCGGTCTGGGCGCGGGCATGGGGTCGGTGGTCGTCGGCGCCTGGGGCTACAACGGCGCCTACACCCTGGCGGGTTGCATCTCGATCTTCGCCGGGTTCGTCGCGCTGACCCTGAGGCCTCCGGGGCGCCCGAGGAGCAGGCGCGTCACTCCCAACCCCCGGCCACTGGGCGAGGGATGACCGGACTGCGCCTCCTCGCACGGACCGGGCGGCCCCTCCCGCGGCATGCGGAAGGGGCCGCCCGGTCCGCGTCGCGGGTCAGTGCCGCCGCTTGCGCAGGGCGGCCAGCCCGTCGTAACTGATCTTGGCCTCCCGCAGCGACTGCGCGGGGTCGGTGGCGCTCGGGGAGTTGTCGTCCTCGACCATCGGGTTGTGGTAATTGCGCTGCCCGACCCGGGAGAAGAACGTCGTGTAGTCGATGACGCCGGTCCCGAAGGGCACCATGTCGTAGCCCATGCCGTTGGTCGTGCTGACGACGCCGTCCTTGGCGTGGAAGAGCGGGTAGCGCCGGTTGTTGCGGGCGACCAGCCCGGCCGGGTCGAAGACGTTCTTGCGGGTGGAGCCGTCGTGGGCGGTGTACTCGTGGAACTTGTACTGGGCGACGTGCGCCCAGAAGATGTCCATCTCCAGCCAGACCACCCTCGGGTCGGTCACCTTGAGGAAGTACTCCAGCTTGCGGATGCCCGAGCTGCGGGTGGGCCGGCCCTGGTCGTCCAGCGGGCCGCCGTCGAGCAGGAAGCCGTAGGCGCTGTCGTGGTTGTGGGTGTAGAGCTTGATGCCCTCGCGGTGGGCGATCGCGCCGAGGGCGTTCCACTTGTCGGCGGCCACGTCCCAGTCGGCGCGGTAGGAGCTGCCGGTGGGGTCGCCGCCGGTGCCCATGTGGTCCATGCCGAGGATGTTGGCGATCTCCAGGTGCTTCTTGAAGGTGTCCTTGTCCGCCGTGGTCAGCGGCCAGGAGGACGGGATGAAGCCGTGGTTGCCCTGGGCGCGCAGACCGTAGTCGTCGAGCCAGGAGCGCAGCAGCCGGGCACCCTGGACGGACTCCAGGCTGGCACCGCCCGGCGCGTTGGCGTGCTGGTTGTACCCGGCGAACTCCACCTGGCGGTAGCCGTGGCGGGACAGCTGCTTGAAGACCTCGCGGAAGCCGGAGGGCAGGTCGGAGGCGAGCGGGTCGCGGGCGGTGGCGTCCCGGACGGTGTAGAGGATGATGCCGCGCTTGTCCGCCGGGACGAGGATCTGCCCGTGGCCATGGCCGTGTCCGTGGTCGTGGTCTCTGTCCCGGCCGTGGGCGAGGGCCGGGGAGGCCCCGAAGACGGGTGCCGCCACGGCACCGGCCGCCACGGCGGTGCAGGTGCTGAGGAAGCGGCGCCGGTTCACGCCGAGGGAGCGGCGCAGGCTCTCGTCCGGGCCGGCCGCGGCCGGGTCGGTGCCTGCGTCGCTGCGGGAGGGGTCGGTGAACGGGGTCACGGGTGCCTGCCTTCTGGGTCGTGGCCTGCGCCGATGCGGCTCGGGCGGGCCGTTGTCAGTGCCGTGTGTTTCACTCTCGGTAGTCGGATGTCGGCGGGCGTACCGGGTGGTGCGTCAGCCGAGTCCGGCCAGCCGGAGCAGGAGTTGTTTCACGTCGGTGGCCGCGACGCGGTCTCCGACAGCGCGGGGGGTGGAGCAGATGAGGAGCGGACCGTCGTCGTCGCTCGCGGGGAGGCGGCCGTGGCTGCCTCGAATAGGTGAGGGGTCCAGGGGCACGACCGCCATGCGGTAGCGCATGCCGAGCTTCTTGCGGGCCAGGGCGCCGGCCGCCTTGACCTTGACGTAGGGGTCGAGCGGGTCCATGAACAGCTCGACCGGGTCGTAGCCGGGTTTGCGGTGGATCTCGACGAGCTGCGCGAAGTCGGGCGCGCGGTCGTCGTCGAGCCAGTAGTAGTACGTGAACCAGGCGTCCGGCTCCGCCACGGCGACCAGCTCGCCGGCGCGGGGATGGTCGAGGTGCTGGGCCTTCTTGCCCTCGTCGTCGAGGAGTTGCCCGATGCCGGGCAGTCCGTCCAGGGCGGCACGGGTGGCGTCGAGGTCCTCGGGCCGGCGGACGTACACGTGGGCGATCTGGTGGTCGGCGACCGCGAAGGCGCGGGAGGCCATCGGGTCGAGGTACTCCATGCCGTCCTGGGTGTGCACTTCCAGCAGCCCGGCGCGGCGCAGGGCGCGGTTGATGTCCACGGGCCGGCTGACGGGGGTGATGCCGTACTCGGACAGCGCGACGACGGTGCGGCCCTCGGCGCGGGCGTCGTCGAGCAGCGGGGCCAGCGCCGCGTCGAGGTCGGCGGCGGCCTTCAGGGAGCGCGGGTCGTCGGGGCCGAAGCGCTGCAGGTCGTAGTCGAGGTGAGGGAGGTAGCAGAGGGTCAGGTCGGGGTGCCGGGTGGCCATGATGTGCCGGGTGGCGTCGATGATCCACTGGCTGGAGACCAGGTCGGCGCCGGGCCCCCAGAAGTGGAAGAGCGGGAAGGTGCCCAGTTTGTCGGTGAGTTCGTCGTGCAGGGCCGGGGGCCTGGTGTAGCAGTCGGGTTCCTTGCGGCCGTCGGCGTAGTAGACGGGACGGGGGGTGACGGTGATGTCGGTGTCGGCGCCCATGGCGTACCACCAGCAGATGTTGGCGACGGTGTAGCCGGGGTGGGCGCGGCGGGCGGCGTCCCAGAGCTTGTCTCCGGCGACCAGGCCGTTGTGCTGGCGCCACAGCAGGACGTCGCCGAGTTCGCGGAAGTACCAGCCGTTGCCGACGATGCCGTGCTCGGCGGGCATGGTGCCGGTCAGGAAGGTGGACTGGGCGGCGCAGGTGACGGCGGGCAGCACGGTGCCGAGCGGCGCGCGGGAGCCGGACTGGCCGAGCTGCTTGAGGCGGGGCATGTGGTCGAGGAGACGTGGGGTGAGGCCGACGACGTCCAGGACGAGGAGGGGGGTCGGTCCGTCGGAGGCGGCGGGTCGGGTCATGGCAGTTCCTTCAGGCCGAGGTCCGTCAACAGGTCGCGGGCGAGGGTCAGCTCGGCGGCGATGCCGTCGGTGAGCTGGGCGCGGGCGCGGGGCCGCAGCTCGGGCGGAAGGGCCTGCCAGGTGTAGGTCTCGACCTCCAGGTGGCGGGTGAGGGGGTGCGGTCCGCCGACGAGCCGGGTCAGCGCGGCCTTGAACACCGGAAGGGTGGAGGTCAGGGGCGCGGCGGGGGCCGCGTGCAGCGGGACGTGGAAGTGCGCGCGCCAGGGGGCGGTGTCGGGCAGCGGGCCGCCGTCCGCGAGGGCCTCGTCGAGGTCGTCGGTGCCGTGCAGGCCGCCGGACGGGGTGGTGGTGCGGGTCTGGTGCAGGAAGCGCGGCTCGGCGAAGGCGGCCAGGGCTTCGCGGACCGCGGGGTCGGCGGGGTGTTCGGCGTGCAGGGCGGCGGACAGCTGGGACTTGACGACGGGCACGCGGGCGGCCGTGAGGGCGTCCAGGGCGGTGTGCGGATCTTCGAAGGAGGTGGCGAGGTGGCAGGTGTCGACGCAGACGCCGATGCGGTCGTGGGCGATCGCGGTCAGCGGGGCCAGGGCGTCGTGGGTGGTCTCGACGACGCAGCCGGGCTCCGGTTCCAGGCCGACGCGGATGGAGCGGCCGGTCAGTTCCTGGAGGGCGTCGAGGCGCTCGGCGAGGGTGACGAGGGCGGCGCGGGCCTTGTCGGCCCGGGTCTCGTCGTAGGCGGTGCGCCAGGCGAGCGGCAGGGTGGAGATGGTGCCGTCCGTGACGTCGTCGGGCAGCAGTCCGGCGAGCAGCCGGGCCAGGGAGGTGGTGTGTTCCAGGCGTTCGGGATCGGCCCAGTCGGGCTTGTAGACGCGGTACTTGACCTCTTCGGCGCCGAAGCCCTCGTAGGGGAAGCCGTTGAGGGTGACGACCTCCAGGCCGCGCCGGTCCAGTTCACCGCGCAGACCGCGCAGGGCGGCGGGGTCGGTGACCAGGGCGTGGGCGGCATCGCGGGCGAGCCACAGCCCGATGCCGAGGCGGTCGCGGCCGAGGCGTCTGCGGACCGGCTCGCAGTGGTCGCGGAGCTGGGCGAGGACGCCGTCGAGGGTCTCGGCGGGGTGGACGTTGGTGCAGTAGGCGAGGTGGACGGTGGAGCCGTCGGGGTGCCGGAAGCGCATCGCTCACTCCCCGCCGCGCAGGATGGAGTTGCCCTCGTGCGTGGCCTCGCCCGAGGTCACGTCGAGTTCCAGGCGCCCGCTGAGCCCGTAGAAGGCGACGGGGTTGCGCCACAGCACCCGGTCCACGTCGTCCTCGGTGAAGCCTTCGGCGAGCATCAGGTCGCCGACCTTGCGGGTCTTGAGCGGGTCGCTCTTCCCCCAGTCGGCGGCGGAGTTGACCAGGACCTGGTCCGGGCCGTACTCGCGCAGCAGGGCGACCATCCGGGCCTCGTCCATCTTGGTGTCCGGATAGACGGAGAAGCCGAGCCAGGCGCCGGAGTCCTTGGCCTCCTTGACGGTGGTCTCGTTGAGGTGGTCGACCAGGACCCGTTCCGTCGGCAGCGCGGACTCCCGGACCACGTCCAGGGTGCGGCGCAGGCCGGCCAGCTTGTCGCGGTGCGGGGTGTGCACCAGGGCGGGCAGGCCGTGGTCGGCGGCGAGCTGGAGCTGGGTGGCCAGGGCGGTGTCCTCGGCCGGGGTCATCGAGTCGTAGCCGATCTCGCCCACCGCCACCACCCGGTCCTTGACGAGGTAGCGGGGCAGCTCGTCGAGGACGGGCAGGCACCGGGGATCGTTCGCCTCCTTGGGGTTGAGGGCGATGGTGCAGTGGTGGGCGATGCCGTACTGGGCGGCGCGGAAGGGCTCCCAGCCGAGCAGGGCGTCGAAGTAGTCGCGGAAGGAGGCGGGAGAGGTGCGCGGCTGGCCGAGCCAGAAGGACGGTTCGACGAGGGCGCGGACGCCTGCCGTGTACATGGCCTCGTAGTCGTCGGTGGTCCGGGAGGTCATGTGGATGTGGGGGTCGAAGATGCGCATCAGGACTCCTTGCCGTGGGGGTCGGCCGGGCCGGGCGCGGGGCGTCCGGACTCGGTCAGGGCCAGGACGCGGTGCAGGTCTTCGGGGACGGTGCGGTCCGCGGCGGTGCGTTCGGCGGCGTAGTCGGCGAGCATCCGGGCGAGTTCGTCGTCGCCCCGGGCCCGGCGGGCGAGGTCCGCCACGCTGTCCACGGGGACGCCGGTGAACAGGCACTTCAGTACGGCGTGCCGCCACTGGTGGGCGTCGAGGTGCCGGGCGGCGTACGGGCCGAGGGCGGCGGCGACGAGCCGGGTGTCGTTGGTGCGCAGCGCGTCCTCGACCAGCGGGAGGGCGTCGGGGCCCGGCACCAGGTGGGGCAGGGCGTGCAGGACGGCGCGGCGCTCGTCGGCGGTGCCCTGGGTGTAGACCCGGGTCAGGGCGTCGGTGTCGGCGCGGGCGGCGTGCATGACGAGGACGCGGGCGGCATCGGCGTGGGCGGGCCCGCAGCGGCGGCCGGCCTCGGCGAGGCGCAGCTCCCACACCGAGATCGGGCCGTGGGTGCCGGGGTGGGCGGCGGCCTCGTCGAGGGCCTGGTCCAGCCAGGCCCGGGCGGCTTGGCCGAGCTGTGCGGTGAGCGTGGCGCGCAGGTCGGCGGGCGGGACGTGGGCGGGGGTGGTGCCCTGGGGGTCCTGTCCGGCGGGGGTGCCGTCCGCGTCCTGGGTGTCGGGGGTGACGTGGGTGGCGTGCGGCTGCGTCATGGTGTGGCTCCCTTCAGTGGATGGCGGAGGGCTCGCCCGAGCGGTTGGGGTGTCCCGGCGCCGGTGCGGCGCGGCGCAGGAACGGGAGGGAGCGTTCGGCGAAGTGGGGTCCCGCGTGGGAGTGGCGGGGCAGTTCGACGACGGTCAGGCCCTGGTAGCCGGTGGCGGCGAGGGCGTCCAGGACGGGCGGGAAGTCGATCTCGCCGTCACCGAAGGGGAGGTGTTCGTGGACGCCGCGGCGCATGTCCTCGATCTGCACGTGGCGCAGCCAGGGGGCGGCGGCCCGCACGCAGTCGGCGGGCGGGAGTGGTTCGAGGCACTGGCAGTGGCCGATGTCCAGGGTGAGTCCGAGGGGTTCGGGGTCGCCGAGGGTGCGGCGCAGGGTGTGGAAGTCGGCGAGGGTGGCGAGGAGGTGGCCGGGTTCGGGCTCCACCGCGAGGGGGACGCCGGCGGTGGCGGCGGCGTCCAGGACGGGGGCCAGGGACTCGGCCAGCCGCTTCCACGCCGTGTCCGCGTCCGTGCCTGCCGGGGTCACGCCGCTGAAGCAGTGCACGGCGTGGGCGCCGAGGTCGGCGGCGACCTGCACGGCCCGCACCAGCAGGCCGGCACGGCGGGCACGGTCCTGCGGGTCGGGGTCGAGCAGGGAGGGGCCGTGCTTGCGGCGCGGGTCGAGCACGTAGCGGGCGCCGGTCTCCACGGTGACGCCCAGACCGAGCGCGTCCAGCCGCCGGGCGACCCGCCGGGTGCGGGCGGCGAGGTCGGCGGCGAGCGGGTCGAGGTGCATGTGGTCGAGGGTCAGGCCGACGCCGTCGTAGCCGAGGTCGGCGAGGAGGGCGAGGGCGTCGTCGAGGCGGAGGTCGGCGAGGCCGTTGGTGCCGTAGCCGAACCGCAGCGGGGGTGCGGCGGCTCCCTCCGCCGCTGCGCCCCGGGCGCCGTGACCGGCCCGGGCCGTGTTCGGCCCCTCGTTCACGTCACGGCTCATGTGATGCTCACCTTCCTCATCGCGGCCCGCTTCGCGAACCGGCGGCCGGCCGGGGCGAGGGCCGCGACCAGCAGGGACGTGGCCCGCGCGCCGGAGCGGGCGGCGAGCGCGGCCTGGAGCGGGATCGTGGCCCGGATGCCGCCGCCCACGGCGCGTTGGGTGAGCGGCGGTGAGGGGTTGAGGACGGCGTGGAAGTACGGGCGGGCGGCCGTCGCGGCGTAGGCCGCGCCCAGGGCGGCCGCGAGGGCGTCGGTGGCGGTGGGTGCCGGGGTGGAGCCCGGCAGGCCGGGGGCGGCTGCTGCCCGCCGG
>NZ_JAIOJZ010000086.1 GCF_020404845.1 Streptomyces hyderabadensis
TCCCAGCGACGCGCCGCCGTCCACGGTGAGGGAGTGCAGCGTGATCTGGCGCGCCGCGTCGGACAGCAGGAAGACGGCGGCCTCGGCCACGTCGGCGGGAAGTCCCACGCGCCCGAGCGGTATGCCGACGCGGAAGGCGTCGGGGTCGCCCTCCACGGTGGCGCGCGCCGCGCTCTCGTCGGCCCACATGGACCGCAGCATCGGGGTGTCGGTCGAGCCGGGGGCGAGCACGTTGCACCGGATGTTGTGCCGCGCCACCTCCAGGCCGAGGGACTTGGTGAACATGACGGCGGCGGCCTTGGACGCGGCGTACGCGGCCATGCCGGCGCGCGGGGTGGCCGCGGCGTTGGACGCCACCGTGACGACCGCCCCGCCCGCGCGCGGGACCATGCGGCGCACGACCGCCCGCGACACGTGGAAGACGCCGTCGACGTTGACCGCGAACGTGGTGCGCCAGTCCTCGTCCGCGTAGGCGCACGCGGTACCGAGCCGAAGGACGCCGGCTGCGTTGACCAGGTAGTCGATCGGCCCCAGTTCGTCCTCGATCCGGCCGACCGCCGCCTCGACACCGCGGGCGTCCGCGACGTCGACGGTGAACGGCACCGCCGCGAGTCCGTCGGCGGCCAGCTTGTCCGCCTGTCCCGTCAGCTGCCGATCGTCCCGGTCGACCGCCGCGACGACGACGCCACGTTCGGCGAGCGCACGGACGGTGGCGGCGCCGATCCCGCCCGCGGCGCCGGTGACGAGCGCGATGTTGCCCTGCATCCTTCGACCTCCGTGACTTCTGCCCCGGCCGGGGCGGTGGGGGAGCAGTGCGGTCGGGTCCCGTCACTGCCAGGCGGACACGACCGAGATCGCCTGACCCGGGTTGAGACGCGGGTCGCAGAACGTCGTGTAGCGGTCGGGCACCCGGTGCGCGGTCTCCACGGAACGGGTGCACTCGGTCACGTCGTCCGGGGTGGTCTCCAGGTGGAGGCCGCCCGCGACACCGCCGGCCTCGGCGACCGCGTACCGGAATGCCTGCACCTCGCGTTCCACGGACTCGACGAACCGGGTCTTGTGGCCGGTGGCCGTCTTGACGGTGTTGCCGTGCATCGGGTCGCACAGCCAGATCACCGGATGACCGGCGGCGCGGACGGTGCGCAGCAGACCGGGCAGCTTCTCGCTCACCGCCCGCGCTCCCATCCGCGAGATCAGCGTGAGCCGACCGGGTTCCCGCCGGGGGTCCAGCCGCGCGCACAGCTCCAGCAACTCGTCCCCGGTCATCGTCGGCCCGACCTTGCAGGCGACCGGGTTCGCCACTTCGGCCAGCAGGGAGACGTGGGCGCCCTCGACCTGCCGCGTGCGCTCGCCGATCCAGGGGAAATGCGTGGACGTGAGCAGCAGTTCGCCGTCCTCGCTCCGGCGGACCATGGGCAGTTCGTAGTCGAGCAGCAGTGCCTCGTGACTGGTCCACACCGCGGGCTCGGGGCTCGGGTCGCACGCCGGGTCCCAGCCCAGGTGCCGGGTGACCTCGCTGGCCGCCATGTACCCGGTGAGCAGTCGCAGCGGGTCGGGGCGACGGCCGGCCGGGTCGGGGTCCGGGGCGTTCACCATGTGCCCGCGGAAGACCGGGAGTTCCTGTCCGCCCACCGTCTCGGTGGGCTGGGAGCGCGGCTTGGCGAACTGGCCGGCGATGCGGCCGACGCGGACGACCGGACCCCGGGTGATCATCTTCAGGGCGCCCGCGAGGAGGTCCAGCACGGCGGTCTTGCGGTGGACCCAGTCGGCCGTGGTCTCGTCCGGGTCCTCCGCGCAGTCACCGCTCTGGATGATGTGCGCCGTGCCGGCGGCGACCTGCGCCAGATGGCCGCGCAGGGTGCGGATGTCGCAGGCGCGGACCAGCGGGGGGCGGGTGGAGAGCTCCTTGCGTACCAGTTCGATCTGCTCGTGGTCGTCCCAGTCCGGTTGCTGGGCGGCCGGTTTCTCGCGTATGTCCAGCACGGTGTTGTCCACTGATTCTCCCTGGCTGACGGTGAGTGGCGCTGCCGCCGGGCGTCCGGGCGCGCGACGGGGCCGGGCCCTTCGGCCGGCGGTGGCTGCCGGCGGGCTCACCCGGTCTTCCGATCGTCGGCCGTGCGCACGGTGCGACCAACGAGGCGTGCGACTTTGCGTCAAGTCGAACGCGGGTGCGTCAAGTCCGCCTCCGGCCGTGCTCGACCGCCGCGTTCGGCGGGGAGGAATCAGCGTGGTGCCGCGGACTTGCGCACCAGCGCGACGCGAGCCCGGTGCAGCAGCAGGGCCAGTTGGATCTGGAGTGACTCGGCCGGGCGCTGCCAGGCGTCACCGAGCAGATGGTTCACCCGCTCCAGGCGCCGGGCCACGGTGTTCGGGTGCACATGGAGGACGTCGGCCGCCAGGCGCTGGTTGTTGCCCGCGTCGAAGTACGCCTGGAGTGTCTTGACGAGGTCGCTCGAACCGTGGGCGTCGTAGTCGAGTACACGGCCGATCGTCGAGGTGACGAAGCCGTCGACGTCGTAGTGGTCGGACAGCAGCAGACCGAGGAAACCCAGGTCCGACGCGGCGGCGGTGGCGCCGGGGCCGTGGAGGAGGTGCATCGCCTCCAGCGTCCGCGTGGCCTCCTGGTACAGGCTGCGCGCCGCGTCCAGCTGCTGTCCAGGACCGGCCGCGGCCACCGAAACGGGCCGGTCCAGAAGAGGTGACAGCTCCCCGGACACCTTCCGTGCGACGGCCGAGGCGTCGGTGCCCGGGAGCAGCAGGGCCACACAGCTGTCCCGTACCGTCTTGAGGCCCGAGGCGCGGCTCGCGTACGACGAGGCCCAGGCCGTGGCCCGGCCCAGGTCCCGGCCCTCGGGCCGGGCGACCACCAGAACGTGCGGGGCCTGCGGGTCCACGGACAGCCGCCGGGCCCGCTCGGCGACCCGTAACTGCCGCTCCGGGCCGGACAGCAGGGCGTTGAGCAGGTCGTCACCGGACGGGGTGTCCGCGGCGCCGCGCTGCAACAGCATCGCGACGGTCAGGGTCTGTGTCACCAGGCGTAACAAGGCGGTGTCGTCCTCGGTGAGCGGAACCTCCGGGCGCACGGTGAGCGCGCCGAGGTTCTCGCCGGAGGCGACCAGCGGGATCGTCCAGGTGTCGTCGACGTGGCGGACGGGTTCGCCGCGCGTGTGCGCCTCGAGCGCGGCCGTGTCCGCGACGGACGGGACGAGCCCGGGGATGTCGCCGCTCGACGCCAGCGTGCGGCCGCCGGGGTCGCGCAGTACGACGGTCCCGTCGAGTGTGTGCGAGACCAGGGTGGTCAGCGACTGGAGGTCGCACCCTCCCAGGACCATGTCGAAGGCGCGGTGGTGGACGTCGAGCATGTGACGCAGGGCGACGTGTGCCGTCCGCGACCTGGACCGCTCCCGCTCGATGGATTCGAGCTCGGCCCGGGCCCGGGCGGCGAGGCGCACCCGCTCGATGGGGCCGGCGGCGAGATCGGCCAGGGTGATCATCAGGCCGACTTCGTCAGGGGTGAAGTGACGCACCCGGCGGTCGGCGCCGAACAGCACCCCGAAGACCACGTCGCCGTGCCGCAGCGGAACGCCCAGTACCGCACGCAGGCCCTCGGCCCGTACGAAGGCGTCCAGTTGCTCGTCCCGTTCGAGCCGGCTGTCCTCCAGGTAGTCGGGGGTCCATCTCGCCGTGCCCTTCTGGTAGATCTCGCCGGCCACCCCGAGGAAGTCCGGCGTCCGGCGCCCGATGTTGAGGGCCGTGGTCTCCCCGTCCGAGGCGTGTATGGCCGAGACCCCGCCGTCCTCGCGCAGACTCACGTAGGTGATGCTCAGACCGAGCAGGCCGCGGGCCTTCTTGATGACGACGTCGAGGATGTCGCGGAGGTCGTCCTTGGGGGACAGCTCGCGTGCCGCGTCGAGCAGTGCGGCGAGGCCGGCCTCCCGTTGCCGTTGTGCCCCGATCAGGGCGCGGATGCGCAGCAGGGCGTCGTCGAGGTGGCCGGTGGCCTCGGAGGCCGGAGCCTCCTGGCGGGCCCGCTGCAGGACTTCCTCGAACCGTGCGGGTGCGGCCTCCTCGGCGAGGAGCGCCAGCAGATCGAGGACGTGATCGTGCGTCGTGGCGCCGTTCGGCACGGAAATCTCCCCCGTAGGAACCGATAGGTGACAGCGGTGTGCTCGTCGGTGCGCGCCCGCGTACGCCGGCGTCGTACCTGAGGACGCCGGGTCAAGGGTGGTTGACCGCACCCGCCACGGGAGCACGGACCGGGCCGGTGCGGGGGCCGGACAGCCAGGGCCCGCGCTGCGCGCCCCGGCCCTGCTCGAAGACGCCCACCGGGCACGGCGCGCCGGTCGCGTACCGCTCCCGGGGGATCCACGCCCGACCGGTCGCGTCGCGCAGGGGGTACGGAGGAGCCGGCACCGCGGCAGCGGCGGCCGTATCGGCTCCCCTCAGGCGCAGTTCGGCCTCCTGGCACTGCTCCTCCACGCGGATCCGGGCCACCGAGAGCTGCTCGGCCTCGCGGCGCAGCCGGGGGCCGAGAGCCATGTCCGCCAGGGCGTCACCCGTCCACAGACGCAGTGCGGACTCCAGCCGGCGGAGGGCGGTGGCCGCGTCGTCCGCGGACAGCGCACGAAGTCCCGCGCTGGAGTCCCGCCAGAACTGGCGCACGTCCACGGCGGCGTACCGGCAGTCGAGCCGGTAGCCACCCGGCACCCTCACCAGGCAGTCCCCGGCCGCCGTGAGCCGGCGTTGCAGGTCCCCGACCCGGCGGTGCACCTCGGACAGGGCGCCGGGCGGTGCCTGCTCGGGCCACAACTCCTCCACCATGACCCGTGCGGACACGACGTGGTCCACGTACACCCCGAGCAGGGCGAGGAGGCGCCAGGTCTCCTCGTCGGTTCTTTCGACGGATCTGCCCGCGACCTCGGCCCGCACCGGGCCGAGGATCCGGATGTCCAGTGCTGCCCGGCCGCGGGCTCCGGGCGCGTGGCATGCCGCGCTCCGCGAGGGCGAGCCGCCCGTTCCGTCGGGGCTCGCATGCCGAAGGGACGCGTGCCTGACCGCCATCAAAGTCCCCCTGATGAGTGCGAACGAGTGGCTGCGTGACCCGGGCGGCGGCTTGCACACCGGCCCGGGGTGGTGCTCGGCGCGTGACAGTGCCGGCTGACTCTGCCGCAGAAATAATACAGAACGATCGATTCTTTTCGATGGCATCCGTATGGCGTCTGGATGGCGCGACGGCCGCCGTCTTCAGGGAGCGGTCCGCGTCTCCTGCCCGGCGCCGAGCCGCTGGGGAGCGATCTCCCTCAGTACCTCCGCTGCCCGCAGCGCGCTGCCGTCCAGGGGCGACACGTCGCCGGGAGCGCGCAACGCCGGGAGCAGGTGCTGCCACATGGCGACGACACGATCCATCAGGTCCGCGCGCTCGCAGGAGATCTGCGAGTACATCTGCATGCCCGTACACGCGCTCACCACGAAGTCGGCCAGGACCTCGATGTCGACGTTGTCGGACAGCTCGCCCGCGGCGCGCGCCTCCCTCAGGCACTCGCTCATCACCGCGGCCCAGTCCTGATAGGGCGTCGGGTCGTGCATGCCGAAGCTGTTCTGCTCACCCGTCAGACGGACGCCGGCCCGCAGGATCACGTCCTCGCGCAGACGGTGAGCCCACACGAAGGTGAGGTCGATCAGGCGCTGCAGCCCCCGGGTGGCCAGGTGGGGCAGGACGGTCATCGGCTGGGCCTTCATGACCGCCCGGGCCAGCTCCTCCTTGGAGCCGAAGTGAAAGTACATGGCGCCCTGGGTGATTCCCGCGCGCTGAGTGATCTCGCGGATGTTCGCCCCGCTGAAACCGAGTTCGTCGAACACCTCCGCGGCGGCTTTGAGGATGATCGCCCGCGTCCTGACGGCTCGTTCCTGTTTGAGTTCCCGCATGTCACTTCCTCGTTGTCGACAAAAAAAAGATCGTCCTTTATATTCTCATGGGCCGCAAGATCAGGGCGTCAACATTCTGGGGAGCACCCGCATGATCGCCACAGCCGCACGGCCCGACACAGCCGTGGGCGGACCGCGTCTGACCACTACGGTCGCCCGCGAGTACGTGCATCGCGAAGCCCTGTCCGAGGTCTTCCTCACGGGCTCGACTCCGACCGCGGCGGACGCCTTCACCGTCAGTGCCCAATGGCCGCGTGACCACAGCTTCTTCACCACGGGACACGGACTCTACGATCCGATGCTGCTGGCCGAGACGGTGCGCCAGACCGTCCCGCTGCTGATGCACTGCGAGTACGGCGTGCCGCTCGGGTACCACTTCGGCTGGACGGACTTCTCCTTCCGGGTCCGGCCCGAGGCCATGCGTACGACCCGTGCCCCCGCCGAACCCGACCTGCTCATCACCTGCCACGACGTGCGCCGTCGAGGCCGATTACCGGTCTCGATGACCATGCGGATACAGGTCCGGTGGGGCGGGGACGTGATAGGCCGGGCCGAGATGGACGTCTGGAGCCGTGCACCCGAGGTCTACCGGCGCCTGCGCGGCAAGTACGCCGACCGGGAAGAGGTCTTCGCCGCCGCCCCCGTTCCGCCGCCGGCCGTTGCCGGCGCACTGGTCGGCAGAGCGCGCACCCAGGACGTGGTCCTGTCCCGCGAGACGACCTCCCCGCGCTGGCGGCTGCGGGTGGACACAGGCCACCCGACCTTCTTCGATCACCCGTTGGACCACGTTCCCGGCATGCTCACCCTGGAGGCCGTGCGCCAGGCCGCCTTGGCCGCCGTGGGCGGCGACGGCGCCGCACTGCTCACCGGGATCGACGTCACCTTCGGACGCTACGTCGAGTTCGACACGCCGTGCTGGGTCACGGCACACCCCTCGCAGGCAGGCAGCCCCGACAGCTTCGCGGTCGACGGCGAGCAGAACGGCAAGACCGCCTTCTCGGCGACGGCCTACCTCGCAACGCCCCCCGTGTTCTGAGGCGGCGCGCCACCGCCGTCCGTGTCCCCGGCCACGCCTTACCGAGGCCCATTCCCCCTCCCGTATCGGAGCACCCGTGCCCACGCGCCTTCAGCACGTACGTCTTGTCGCCCTCAATATCGACGGCGTGCTGCTCAACGACACCTTCAGCCCCGTCATCCACCAGTTCATCACCAGCCGCGGCGGGGCCTACACGGCCGACGTCGAACGGCGCATCTTCTCGCAGCCGCGCAGCATCGCGGGGCCCGAACTGGCCGCGGCGGCAGGACTGGACGTGTCCGGCGCCGAGGCGCTGCGGCAGTACTTCGAGGCACGCGCCCACCACCTGGAGAAGCACCCCGTCGAGATGACGGCGGGAGCGGTCGGCCTGCTGGAGCGGCTCGCCGCGCTGGACGTGCCGGTGGTCTGCTACGGAGGCCTCGGCCGCGAGCACTTCGACGCGCACCTCGGCTCCAGCGCCGACTTCTTCTCACCGCCGCACTACGTGTGCACCGACACCGTCCGGCCGGGGCTCAAGGAGATCGCCGTTGACCATTTCGGACTCCCGCCGGACAGGGCACTGTTCATCGACGACGTGGCACGGGTCGCCGAGGAGGCCAGGCGGCTGGCAACGCCCTTCATCGGACATCCCAGCTCCTACCCCGCCAGCTTCCAGCGCCAGTTGATGCGGGAGGCGGGTGTCCGCCACCTCGTGGCCTCGCTCGACGAGGTGGACGAGGACCTGCTGCTGCGGGTCGACGCGGAGGCCGCCGCGGGCACGTGCTGGGACGGGCCCTCCTGATGCCCCGGCGCGAGGAGGCGGAGCGGGGCGGGGTGGACGGCAAAGTCGTCATGATCACGGGTGCTTCCAGCGGCATCGGTGCCGCCGCGGCCCGGCTGTTCGCCGAGGAGGGGGCCACCGTGGTGCTGACGGCCCGGCGCGCGACCCGGCTCGCGGCCGTCGCGGAGGAGATCCGCGCCGGAGGCGGCCGGGCCCTGGCCGTTCCGGGGGATGTCACCCGGGCGGAGGACGTGCGGGAGGTCGTGAGGCGCACCGTCGAGACGTACGGACGGCTCGACTGCGCCTTCAACAACGCCGGCTGGACACCTCTGGGCACGCTGATGCACGAGACGGACGACGACGTCTTCGACCGGGTCGTCGACGTCAATGTGCGCGGACTGTGGAACTGTCTGAAACAGCAGGTGCCGGTCATGCTGGAGACCGGCGGGTCGATCGTGAACACCGCCAGTACGGCGGGGGTCCGGGCCGCCAGCGCCATCGCCCCCTATGTGGCGGCGAAACACGCGGTCGTCGGTCTGACCAAGGCGGTCGCGAAGGAGTACGCCCCCCACCGGGTCCGCGTCAACGCCCTCGTGGTGGGGGCGTCCCGCACGGAACTGTTCGAGACCGCCGTCGAGCAGGACCCGGCCGCCGAGGAGCGCTTCGCCGCGCGCATACCGCTGGGGCGCCTCGCGGACCCGCGCGAGATCGCCGAAGCGGCTCTCTGGCTGTGCGGCGAGCGGGCGTCCTTCGTCACCGGGGCCGCCGTGCCGGTCGACGGCGGCAGGACGGTCCTCTGACGCCCCCGGGACACGGCCGGTGCGGCGGGCCCGGCCGCCGTGGCGGGGGGCGCGGCGCCTGCTACCCGGTACCCGTCACGCAAGCCCTCCACGGTCGGGCAGGGGCTCCCGCGCCGAAGGCGAGCCCTTCAGATCGACCAGGATGAGCTGCCACAGCCGTGACAACTCCGCCGCGGCGGAGGCGCCCTGAGCCGTCGTCGTCTCGGAGCGGTGCAGGGAGGCGTCCATGCCGTCGATCAGACGCACCGCGAGGGTGGCCACCCACTGGGGCGAAGCCGACTGCGGCAGGCAGCCCTCGCGGTGGCTCTCCTCGATGATCCGCCGCACCTCGGGCTGCCACGTGGACGACCACTCGCGGCTGCCCGGTCTTTCCCTGGCGAGCCGGGCGGCTGCGCGTACCACGTCCTGCTCGGCGAGCAGACGCGTCAGCTCCAGTGTCAGCTCCACCGCCAGGGCCAGGCTCGGCTCCCTGTCCGAACTCACGCGCTCCACCAGGGCCGTGGTCATGTCCTGGGCGGCCTTCTCGACCGCGTCCGCCAACTCGGCCTTGGTCGAGAAGTGGAAGGTGAGCGCTCCCATCGATATCCGCGCGGCGTCGCGGATCTGCGTGAGACTCGTACCGGCGTAGCCGTGGCGGCAGAACTGGGCGGAAGCTGCCCGTACGAGGGCATCCCGGGTCTTCAGGGCCCTCGCTTGTTTCACCATGTTCCTCTCCGAAGCCGTGACAGATGGCGGGAAGGCCGGTCCGGCCCGCCACGCGCGGTGGCCCCGCAACCGTGTCGTCCCGCGAACCGGTGCCGCAACAGGGAGTAGTGAAAGTGGTGCCGCGACTCCCCGGCCCGCCCTCGGGTCGGCTGGTTGAACGGACCTGGAGCTTCGCCCTGCGTGCCACGCACATGCGGAAGACCCCCAGCACAAAAAAAGCGACCGATCTCTATTATTCACCGCAGGGCGCTCCGACAGGGAAGGGTTTGCCATGTCACTTCAGGTTTTCTCGGAGCGGGGGCATGAGCCCCTCGTACGGTTCGCCGAGCAGGTGTTCGGTCATCTGCCGCGCTCGGACCAGAGGCGTCGGGCCTGCGCCTACCTGCACGGGCTGCTCGCCACCCCGGGCCGCAAGACGGTGAGCGCCATGTCGGCTGCGGCGGACGTCCCGTCGATCGCGCCGCACTCCATGCGCCAGTTCGTCAACGCCAGTTCGTGGGACTGGAGGCCGGCCCGCGCGGAACTCGCGCGCTGGGCCGCCGAGCGGATGCCCGTCGAGGCATGGGGACTGAAGGTCGCCGTGGTGGCCAAGCGGGGCGTGCACTCACCGGGCGTGCACCGGCGCTTCGTGCCGTCCGCCGGCCGCTCGCTCAACTGCCAGGTCGCACTCGGACTGTTCCTCGTCTCGCGCACCGAGGCGATACCCGTGGACTGGGCCCTGCTGCTCCCGGACGCCTGGGCGGACGACCCGCACCGCCGCTCACGGGCCCGGATCCCCTCGAACGCCGCGGTCCCCATGGAGCAGGCGGCCCTGGACCTGGTGGACGCGCAGATCTCGGGGGGAGGGCTGGGCGCCGTCCCGGTCGTGGCCGACCTCAGCGCCTGCACCGGCGCACGGCAACTGGTCCGCGGCCTCGGCCTGAGACGACGGGACTTCGTCGTCGCGCTGCGCCCCCAGGGCGGGACGCCGCCGGGAGCCCGGGCACGCGGCTCAGGACCCTTACGGCACGGAGCCGGGCGCGCCGTGCCCCAGGCCGGACCCCCGTCCGCACCAGCACTTCCCCCGTACCGGTACTTCAGCCTGCCGGGACGGCGCCCCACCCGTACCTGGATGACGAGCATGACGCGGCGGCACGCCACCGACCTCCGCCTCCTGGCCGGGCTCGACGAGCAGGCGGCGCGGGCCGTGTCCCGACTGGGCAGCGGGTTCGGCCTGCTGGACTTCGAGGGACGCTCCTACCCCGGCTGGCACCACCACATGACGATGGTCTCCGCCGCCTACGCGTTCAGCCGGCTGGAGCCCCGGCTGGGGCCGGTCCGCAGCGGGCCAGGGCCGGACCCGCACGCACTTGACGGAGTGTGAGGGCGGCCCTTCCCGGCCGGGGCGGTCTCGCACAGGGTGGATCCGGCGCAGCGGGGAAGGGCGGTCGCCGTTCCCCTGGCGCCCCATCGCGGCGCGAGGGCCCATCGGGCCGGAAGGGAGCACCGACATGAGCAAGGTGCGCTGGGGACTGCTGGTCACCGGCGGGTACGCGGACGTGGCGATGAAGGCCAAGGCGGCCTCGACCACGACCGAGTTCGTCGCGGTCGCGCACGACGACGACGCGGCGGCGTACGCCCGGACGTACGGGGTGGCCAAGTCCTACGGAAGCCGTGCGGAACTGCTCGCCGACGAGGACGTGGAGGCCGTCTTCGTGGCCTTGGACCCCGTCGACCACGCCGAGTGGGCCGTCAGGGCGCTGGAGGCCGGCAAGCACGTCCTTGTCGAGAAGCCCCTCGCGATGACGGCGGCGGAGGCCGAGCGGGTCTTCGACGCGGCCGAGGCGGCGGGGAAGCACTGCGTCGAGGGCGTGATGTCCCGGCACCATCCCCAGCACCTGCTGGCCAAGCGACTGGTGGAGGACGGGGTCATCGGCGAGCTGCGGTACATCTACGCGGCCTGTACGGCCAGTCTGCCGCCCGACTACTTCCGCAGGTATCCCGAGCGCGGCGGCGGCGGCATGCTCGACCTGGGCGCCTTCACGCTGGCGGCGATCCGGATGTTCGGCGGCTCGCCCGAGCGGGTCTACGCGGAGGAGGTCCGCCGGGACGGCGAGACCGACCACAACTTCGCCGCGACCCTGCGGATGCCGGGCGAAGTGCTGGCGCAGTTCGAGGTGGGCCAGGAGGTGTGCCGCGGCGACGCGCTGCATCTCGTCGGATCGACCGGCCGCCTCGTGCTGGAGGACCCCTGGTTCTGCCGGGACGTGCGGCACATCGAACTGCAGCGGCAGGGCCCGCCGCCGCACGCCGACCCGGTGAGCGAGTACCTGCCGGTGGACGAGGAGGGGGTGTACCGCTGCGGCGACCCGTACGCGGTCTCCCGCATCCTGTTCGACTCGGTGTCCACCGCGATAGCCGGCGGCCAGGCGCCGTCCTACGGCCGCGCGGACGCGGTGGAACAGGCCCGGGTCGTCGAGGCGCTGTTCGAGTCCGCTGCCAAGACGGTGCCGGTGCGTCCGGCCGGCTGACGACCGGGACCCGCCACCCACGCCCGGCCGGACCGCTCCGGCCGGGCGTCACCCATGGGCGGCGCCATGCCTCGGGCCGGCCGGACACCCGACGCTCCGGGACACGGCGGACGCCGGGCCGCCCCCCGCGCCCGGGCGGGCGGGACGACGGCCCGGCGTGCCGAACGGCCTTGCTCACCCCTGCTCGACGACGGCCTTGACGCGTTCCACCGTGCGCTGCACGTCCGCCGCCAGCTTCGCGTTCCACTCCTTCACGAAGCGGTCCCGGCCGGCCTCGTCCAGTCCGGCCCGGAAGATCTTCGCCAGGCCCTCGGTCAGCCGGCCGAGCCGGTAGTGGTGGATGAGCAGACTGCCGCCCTCGGCGGGTTCGATCTCGAAGGACCAGGTGCTCTCCTGACGGGCGCCGGCCTCGGTGAGGATCACCCAGCGGAACACCTTGCCGGGCACCGCCTCCACCACCTCCGCCTTGGTGGTCCACTCCCCGCGGATCACCGGAGCCCACGGCACCGGCTCCGTCCCGCGCACGTTCCTGCCCTCGAACACCGCCCCCACCGTGGACGGTTCGCCGCGGACCCAGGTTCCGCCCTGGCACTCGGGGCTCCACTCGCCGCTCCGGGACAGGTCGCTCACGGTCTCGTACACCGTCTCGGGCGAAGCCGCGACGAATATCTGAGAGCGCACCAGGAAAGTGGTGACGCCCTCCTTCTCGTAATCGGTGGCCATGGTCTCCTCATTCTCCTGCGGTGCTGTTCCTGGTGATTGCGGCTCGATCGGTCGCGCCGCCGGCTCGTCGTGCCGAAGGCTCAGGCGGCGCGACGGAATTCGCGGTCCCCGTGCAGCCACGCCACGGTGTCGTGGAGTGCGTCCGGGGTCAGTGCCGACAGGGCCGCGTTGCGTTCCTTCGCCGCGACCCCGGCGGGGTGGTACACGCGCCGTCCCATCTCGCGGGCCACCAACTGGGCCCGGCCGGCGCGTTCGTGCCGCAGCGCGCCGTAGGCGGCCAGCCGCAGGGGAACGCCGTGGCCCGCCGTCGTGCCGGCACCTTCGGCCGGGCCCAGCAGGTCGCCCAGGAGCACCGCGTCCTCCAGTGCCTGACAGGCTCCCTGAGCCGCGTACTGCAGCATGGGATGCGCGGCGTCCCCGAGCAGTGCCACCCTGCCGTCCACCCAGTTGTCCACCGGGTCGCGGTCGCACAGGACCCAGCGGCGCCAGTCGTCGCCCAGGGCGAGCAGCCGGCCCGCGACCTGGCCCAGCTCCGTGAACTCGGCCAGCACGGACGAACGCTCCACCGGCACTCCGGCGACGGCCGTCACCGCGCCGTCGTCCTTCGTCGCGGCGAGGTTCAGCTCGCGGCCGCCGCTGATCGGGTAGTGGACGAAGTGCCAGCGCGGGCCGGCCCACAGGCACACGGCGTTGGCACGCAGCTCCGCGGGCACGATCTCCATCGGCACGACGGACCGGTAGATCGTGTGGCCCGACACCCGGGGCTCCCCGTCCCCCACCAACTGGGCGCGCACCGCCGAGCGCAGGCCGTCGGCACCGATCACCGCGTCGGCCCGCACCCGGGTACCGTCCGCCAGCAGCGCCGTGGCCGCCGCGGTGTCCTGCGCGTAGCCGCTCACCCGCGCGCCCGTGACCAGTTCCACCGAGGGAAGCGCGCGACAGGCCGCGAGGAGGGGCCGGTAGAGGTCGGTGCGGTGCACCACCGCGTACGGGTTGCCGAAGCGGTGACGGTAGCCGCCGGTCAACGGCATCTCGTTGATGAGTTCGTCGGTGGTGCCGTCGTAGAGCCGCAGCGCGTCGACGAACACCGACCGGGCGCGTACCTCGCTCCCGATCCCGATGCGGTCGAGCGCGTGGTAGGCGTTGGGGGCGAGCTGGATGCCCGCTCCCAGCTCCGTGAACTCCTCCCGCCGCTCGAGCACCGTGATCCGGTGCCCCAGCCGGGCGAGCACCGCCGCGGCGGCAAGCCCGCCGATGCCGCCACCGACCACCACGAGGTGTGCCACTTCAGTCTCCTAACGGTCCAGGTCCGGGCGGATGATCAGGCGCTTGCCGCGCAACGCGCCCTTCTCCATGCGCAGATGTGCGTCGGCCATGCCGCTCAGCGGAAGGCGCTCGGTGTGCCGCGGGCGCAACGCGCCCGCGGCGGTCAGCCGGTTGACGGTGACGGCGGCCTCGGCCAGCTGGTCCGTCGTGGCGTGCGAGATGACGAAGCCCAGGATCGACGCGTCCTTCATGTAGAACGGCCCGACGGGCAGCACCGGGCGTGCCGAGACGCCCGCGAGCAGCACGATCCGGCCCCGGGGCGCCGCGTGCTCCACCGCCAGGGACAGGTCGTTCGTACCGAAAGCGTCCACGTGGACGTCGATCCCCTGGGGACAGGCCGCGCGCAGCTTCCCGTCCAGCCGCGGGTCGCGGTAGTCGAACACCTCGGCCGCCCCCAGAGCGTGGACGTACTCCGCGTCGGCCGCGGAAGCCGTGGCGACGACCCGGGCCCCGGCCTCCACCGCCAGGACGACCAGGGCACTGCCGACGTTTCCCGCGGCGCCGGCGACGAACACCGTCTCGCCCGGCCGCAGACGGGCCTGGGTGAACAGAGCCAGATGCGCGGTGGCCGCGGGGTGGAGCACGGCGACGGCCTGTTCCGGGTCCACACCGGGCGGCAGGTGGTACAGCCGGTCCGCCGGGACCACGGCCCGCTCGGCGGCGGCGCCCTGGCGGCCCTCGTGCCCGAGGCTGTTGCACCACACGAGGTCGCCGGGCCCGAAGCCGGGGGCCCCAGGGCCGGCCTCCACGACGGTGCCGACGAGGTCGCGGCTCACGATCAGGGGCAGCGGGACGGCGGTACGGAACACTCCCGAACGGACGAAGGTGTCCACCGGGTTGACCGTGGTGCACATGACCTCGACCAGCACGTCGGTGGGTCCTGGACGCGGCTCGGGCAGATCGCCGTAGCGGATGTCCTGCGCAGGTCCCAGTTCGGTGATATAGGCGGCACGCATGGCCTCAGACTGTCGGCCCGCGCCCCCGGCGGACACGTTCCCGCCGCAAGTTCGTCAAGTCCGGTCGGCGACGGAGCGGTCGCCGCCGAGGACTTGACGTATCGCCGGGGCGTCCGTTGACCTCCCGCCGGATTCCTCCGAGGTTCCTAGAGGCATTCACGGACCGGGAGGAGAACCGCATGAGCACGAGGTGTGTGGAGATATGCATCGTCGGCGCCGGTCCCCGGGGGCTGTCCGTACTGGAGCGGCTGTGCGCCAACGAGCGGCACCGGCCCGCGGGCGGCGGGGTCGTGGTCCACCTGGTCGACCCGGACACCCCGGGGGCGGGCCGGGTGTGGCGCCCCGAGCAGTCACGTCACCTGCTGATGAACACCGTGGCCTCGCAGGTCACCGTCTTCACCGACGACAGCGTGCGGATCGACGGACCCCGCGAACCGGGCCCGAGCCTGTACGAGTGGGCCCGGCAGCTCGCCCTGCTCGGCGTCGAGGGCCACGACTACGACGAGGCCACACTGGCGGAGGCCCGCCGCCTGGGCCCCGACTCCTACCCCAGCCGGGCGTTCTACGGGCACTACCTGCACGACTGCTTCCGGCGGATCCGCGCCCGGGCCCCCGAGCACGTGAAGATCCACGTCCACCGCTCCCGGGCGGCCGCCATGTCCGACACCCATGGAGTGCCGGGAGGCCCCCAGGGGATACGGCTCGCCGACGGCACCCGGCTCAACGACCTGGACGCGGTGGTCCTGGCCCAGGGCCACGTGCCCGCCCGGCTCACTGCGCGCCAGGAGCGGACCGCCGCCCTGGCCCGCATCCACTACCTGACGTACATCACCCCCACCAACCCCGCCGACGCCGACCTCACCGGCGTCCGGGCCGGTGAACCGGTGCTGCTGCGCGGTCTCGGACTCAACTTCTTCGACTACATGGCCCTGCTCACGCTCGGCCGCGGAGGCACGTTCGAACGCGGCGCCGACGGCCGGCTGGCCTACCGGCCCAGCGGCAGGGAGCCCTTGCTGTACGCGAGCTCCCGGCGCGGCGTGCCGTACCACGCCCGGGGCGCCAACCAGAAGGGCGCCCACGGCCGTCACCAGCCCCGGCTGCTCACCCCCGAGTACGTCGAGCGGCTGCGGGCGAGCGCCGCGGACGGCACCCGTCCCTACTTCGCCCAGGATCTCTGGCCGCTGATCCGCCGCGAGGTGGAGAGCGTCTACTACTCCACCCTGCTCACCTCCCGGGGGCGGGACGCCACGACGTTCACCGAGGCGTACCTCGCCCTGGCACCGGAGGAGGACCCCGGCCCGCTGCTCGACCGCCACGGCGTCGAGCCCGGGATCCGCTGGGACTGGGAGCGCCTCATCTCCCCGCTGGCCGGCCGGGAGTTCACCGGCCGCGAGGAGTTCCACGCGTGGCTGCGCGAGCACCTCGTCCAGGACGTCCTGGAGGCCCGGGCGGGCAACGTGGAGGGGCCGTTGAAGGCCGCCCTCGACGTGCTGCGGGACCTGCGCAACGAGATCCGTCTCGCCGTCGACCACGGCGGCATCGACGGCAATTCGTACCGGGACGACGTCGAGGGCTGGTACACGCCGCTCAACGCCTTCCTGTCCATCGGCCCGCCGGTCACCCGGATCGAGGAGATGATCGCCCTCCTGGACGCCGGAGTCCTCACCCTGACCGGTCCGGGCACCCAGATCCGTTTCGACGTGGCGAACCCGTCCTTCGTCGCGGAGTCGACCACCGTCCCGGGGCCGCCGGTCAGGGCCCGCGCGCTGATCGAGGCGCGGCTGCCCGAGCCCGACGTGCGCCGCGCCGACGATCCGCTGCTGCGGCACCTGCTGGCCACCGAACAGGCAGGGCCGTACCGGATCGCCGGTACCTGCGGAACGACGTACGAGACCGGTGGGCTGGCCGTCGGAGAGCGCCCGTACCCCCTTCTGGACGCCCGTGGCCGCCCGCACCCGCGCCGCTTCGCGTTCGGCGTGCCGACCGAGGCGGTGCACTGGGTCACCGCCGCCGGCATCCGCCCCGGCGTCGACTCCGTGACCCTGGGCGACTCCGACGCCATCGCCCGCGCGGTACTGGACCTGCCGCCGCTGTCGCGCGTGCCCCACGAGGTCCGGTCCACGCTGGACGACGCCGCACCGGCCGGGGTGGTCGTATGAGCGTCCCGGGCGTCGGCGCGAACGGTGCCCCCGTGGACGCCGCCGCCCCCGACACCGGTCTGCTGGCCCCGGTACGGGCCGGCACTCCCGTCGAGACGGCGGTGTCCGACCCCGCCTGGGTACGGGCCATGCTGGACGCGGAGGCCGCGCTGGCCAGGGCCCAGGCGAGGCTGGGCGCCGTGCCCGCGGCCGCGGCCCGGGTGATCAGCGAGACGGCAGGCGCGGCGGCACCGGACCCGCGCGCACTCGCGCTGGCCTCCCGCGAGACCGCCAACCCCGTGGTGGGGCTGATCCAGGACCTCACCCGCCGGGTCGCGGCCGTCGACCCGGTCGCCGCCGAGTACGTGCACCGCGGCTCGACCAGCCAGGACATCTTCGACACCGGAGCCATGCTGGTGGCCCGGCGGGCCGTGCGGCTCGTCCTCGGGGACCTGGAGGCGTCGATCGACGCCCTGGGCGTCCTGGCGAGCGCCCACCGGGACACCCCCATGGCCGGACGGACCCTCGCCCTGCACGCCGTTCCCACCACCTTCGGCCTGAAGGCCGCGGGCTGGCGGGAACTGCTGCGGGACGCGCACCGGCGACTCGAACGGGTGGGCCGGCACGGGCTGCCCGTCTCGCTCGGCGGCGCGGCCGGAACGCTGGCCGGCTACCTCGAGTACGCGGCGGTCGACGGCGTCACCACCGACCCGGGCACCTACGCCGCCGAACTGGCCGAGGCATTCGCCGAGGAGACGGGCCTGGCCGTGCCGGTCCTGCCGTGGCACGCGCTGCGCACCCCCGTGGCGGACCTGGCCGCGGCCCTGGCCTTCGCCTCCGGTGCGTTGGGCAGGCTCGCCGTGGAGGTGCAGAACCTGGCCCGCACGGAGATCGCCGAGGCAGCCGAACCGGCGGTGTCCGGACGGGGCGGCTCCTCGGCCATGCCCCACAAGCGCAATCCCGTCCTCACCACCATGATCCGCTCCGCCTCGCTCCAGGTGCCCGCCCTCGCGGGGGCGCTCACCCAGTGCCTGACGACGGAGGACGAGCGCTCCGGCGGCACCTGGCACGCCGAGTGGCTGCTGCTGCGGGAGTGCCTGAGGCTGGTCGGGGGCGCCGCCCACACCGCGGCGGAGCTGACCCGCGGGCTCCGGGTCGACGCCGCCCGGATGCGCGCCAACCTCGACCTGACGGCGAGCCGCGTCGTCACGGAGCGGATCGCGGCGCGCCTCGCCCCCGAACTCGGCAAGGCACGGGCGAAGGAACTCGTCGCCGGGGCCGCCACCGAGGCCGAAGCCACCGGCGAATCGCTCGCCGCCGTCCTGGGCCGGACCGCGGGCCAGGCCGGCCTCGCCGGCACCGAGGGCCTCGACGACCTGTGCGATCCGACCGCCTACCTGGGCGCGGCCGCGGCCTTGGTCGAGCGCGCCCTGAAGACCTGACCGAACGGCCGGGCCACGCCCGGGGCGCCCCGGCGCCGCACGCCCCCCCCGACCACGACGACACGAGGAAGACCATGGCAGGCATACCTCCCATCCAGCCCTACCCCATGCCCCAGGAAGGCGATCTGCCCGCCAACACCGCCAGGTGGACGCCGCGCCCGGACCGCGCCGTCCTCCTCGTCCACGACATGCAGCGGTACTTCCTGCGCAAGTTCCCCGTCGACGAGGCCCCCGTGACCGACCTGGTGCGCAACGCCGCCCGGCTCCGTCAGCAGGCGGCGGCCCTCGGCATCCCCGTCGCCTACACCGCGCAGCCCGGCGGCATGACCGACGAACAACGGGGTCTGCTCCGGGACTTCTGGGGACCCGGCATGCGCGTCGACCCGGCCGACCGCGAGGTCGTGGAGCCCCTGAAGCCCGGGCCGGACGACTGGCGGCTGGAGAAGTGGCGCTACAGCGCGTTCTTCCGCAGCGATCTCCTGGAACGGATGCGCGCCCGCGGACGCGACCAGCTCATCCTCTGCGGTGTGTACGCGCACATCGGGGTGCTCATGACCGCCGTGGAGGCTTTCACCCACGACATCGAGACGTTCCTGGTGGCCGACGCCGTGGCCGACTTCAACGAGGACTACCACCGGCTGGCCCTCGACTACGCCGCCGAGCGCTGTGCCGTCGTCACCACCACCAAGTCCGTGACCGCGGAGCTCGACCGATGAACGAGGAGCGTCCCCTCATGACATCCGACCCGCTCGGCAGCGTCCTGCGGACGGAGCCGGCCGCCTTCGCGCTGCTGCACCGCCCCGAGACGAACGGTCCGGACATCCTGGAGGTCGTGACGGGAACGGCCTCCACCGCGGACACCCTCGACCGGATCCCGCTGCGGGACGCGTCCGGGGAAGGCACCGGAGAACGCCTGGACGTCCTGGCGATGATCCCCTACCGGCAGGTCTCCGAACGCGGCTACGCCTGCGCCGACGACGGTGAACCACTGATCGTGATCTCCGTCGAGGAACAGACCAGGGTGACGATGGACGAGGCACTGCGACGGCTGCCGGACGAGCCGGTCGCACTGAGCGACGGCCGGTTCGACCCGGACGACGACGAGTACGCGGAGATCGTCCACAAGGTGATCGCCAACGAGATCGGCACGGGAGAGGGGGCCAACTTCGTCATCAAGCGGTCCTTCGTCGCCGACATCACCGACTACTCGGTGCGCACCGCCCTCGCCTTCTTCCGGCGCCTGCTGGAGCGGGAGCAGGGCGCGTACTGGACGTTCGTCGTGCACACGGGGGAGCGCACGTTCGTGGGGGCGACCCCGGAACGCCACGTGAGCCTGCGGGCGGGCAGGGCCGTGATGAACCCCATCAGCGGCACCTACCGGTACCCGTCCTCCGGTCCCACCCTGCCGGGCGTGATGGGCTTCCTCGCCGACCGCAAGGAAGCGGACGAGCTGTACATGGTGGTCGACGAGGAACTCAAGATGATGGCGCGGATCTGCGAACCCGGTCCCCGGGTCGCGGGCCCGTACCTGAAGGAGATGGCCCGGCTCGCCCACACCGAGTACTTCATCGAGGGCCACAGCGACCACGACCCCCGCACGGTGCTGCAGGAGACCTTGTTCGCACCGACGGTCACGGGCAGCCCGCTCGAGAGCGCCTGCCGGGTCATCAGCCGGTACGAACCGCGCGGACGCGGGTACTACAGCGGCGTCGTCGCCCTGATCGGGCACGACGAGCATGGGCGCACGCTCGACTCGTCGATCCTCATCCGCACCGCCGACATCGACCGCTCGGGCCGGCTGGGCATCGGGGTCGGAGCCACGCTGGTGAGGCACTCCGACGCCCTCTCCGAGGTCGCCGAGACCCGGGCGAAGGCCGCCGGACTGCTCGCCGCCCTGGGAGCGGAGGAGACACCGCGACTGTCGGAGCACCCGCAGGTCCGGGCCGCCCTGGAGGAGCGCAACGGCTCGATCGCCGGCTTCTGGCTCGGCCGGCGCGACGAGGAGTCCGGCCTCCGCCCCGAACTGGCGGGCCGCACGGTGCTCGTCATCGATGCCGAGGACACGTTCACCTCCATGCTCGGGCACCAGTTGCGGGCTCTGGGACTGAAACCCACCGTCCGTCGCTTCGACGAGCCGTACGCCTTCGACGCACACGACCTGATCGTCATGGGCCCCGGGCCCGGCGACCCCCGGGACATCCGGAACCCCAAGATCACCCATCTCCGGTCCGCGGTCCACGCGTTGCTGGATGAGCGCCGCCCCTTCCTGGCCGTGTGCCTGAGCCACCAGGTCCTCAGCACCCTGCTCGGCCTGAGGCTGGTCCGGCGTCCGGTGCCGAACCAGGGCGTCCAGAGGGAGATCGACCTGTTCGGGACCCGGCACCGGGTGGGCTTCTACAACACCTTCGCCGCGCGCAGTCCACAGGACACCTTCGTGGTTCCCCGGCTCGGGGTCGTCGAGGCCGGCCGTGACCCGGAGACCGACGAGGTCCACGCCCTGCGCGGTCCGGGCTTCGCCTCCATGCAGTTCCACCCGGAGTCGGTCCTGACCGAGCACGGTCTGCGCATCGTCGGTGACGCCCTGTCAGGAGTGCTGCGCTCG
>NZ_JAIOJZ010000087.1 GCF_020404845.1 Streptomyces hyderabadensis
CCTGGACGTCGCCGTGCAGGCCGAGCCCGAGCTGCGCATCGTAGGGGAGCGGCTGACGGCGGACGGCGTCGTGCTGCTCGAAACGGCGCTGCGCGACCCCGGCCGCCGTGCCGTGCAGGCGGCCTGGCACACGGCCGGGTCGGCATCCGTGACCCGCGCCCCGCTGCCGGACGACCGGCTCGGCACCCCGCTGCTGCCGCTGCGGGTGGCCGGCAAGACGGACGGTCAGCGCAGGGTGCTCGCGGCGGCCGAGCAGATGGTGGTCGCGCTGCGCTCCGTCTTCCCCTGCGACCCGCGGCCGGGCCGGATGCGGGACCCCGTGCCCACCGGCTCCGGACGCCTGCTCGGCGGCTGCGACAACCTCGCCGACGTGCTGTGGCGCACCCGCGCCGAGTGCGGCCGCCGGCACGCGCAGTTCGTCACGGCGGTACGGGCGGGATGCGCGGGCCCCGTCGCGGACGTCCTGGCCGAACCGGCCCTCGGCGGCACGGTCCGCGCGCTCCTCGACCGGGGCGACGGCCACCGCACCGGTCTGGCCCGCCTCGGCCACGGCGAGCTGCGCTACCTCGCCCTCGCGCTCGTGCTGTTCACCGGGCCCGGAGTGCTGGCGGTCGACCCGGCCGGCGAGGTGCCCGCCGCGCTGCAGACGCTCACCGTCCTCGCCGACGGCTTCGACCGCGGCCTCGACGTGCGCCAGCGCGCCGAACTGCTCCGGCTGGCGGCGCGGATGTGCGACCGGGGGCACATCCGCCTCGTCGCGGCGGTCGCCGACGCGTCGTGGGTGGCCGCGGCGGTGGGGGAGGCGGGAGCCGCCGGGGCGGCGGGCGCGGACGGGGCGGGTGAGACCGGCGGCGTCACGGTGGTACACCTGAACCCGTGACCGATCATCCCCGTGACCTCGCGGCACTGCGGCGCAGGCTGGCCGAGTTCGCCGCCGCGCGCGACTGGCAGCCGTACCACACCCCCAAGAACCTGGCCGCCGCGCTGAGCGTGGAGGCCTCCGAACTCCTCGAGATCTTCCAGTGGCTGACGCCCGAGCAGTCGGCCCGCGTCATGACCGACCCGGACACCGCGCACCGGGTGCGGGACGAGGTCGCCGACGTGCTGGCGTACCTCCTCCAGTTCTGCGAGGTGCTCGGTGTCGACCCCTTGGCCGCGCTGGAGGCGAAGATCGAGCGCAACGAGTCCCGGTTCCCCGTGGCGGGCGGACCGGAAGGCTGAACCCGGGGAGGCAACCGCTCCGTTATCACTCTCCGCAGTCAAAATCCGGCCAGAAATCACGAGAGTATCCGAAGATTTCCGCCTTCCTCTAGCTTTTCGTCCCACACGCCTTCACTCTGGGTAGTGGACAACGGAGTTCGGGCGGACGCGCCGCGAGCGCGTCGGAACAGACGGGGGCAGCGCATGGACGCTGTGCGGCTCATCGTGACGAGTGGGCGTGCCCTGGCCGCCGGTGGCGAGGTGCCGGACGTCCTGACGGAGGTGTGGCAGGTGCAGGCCCTGGCCCAGGCCATCGGCAGTCGGCTGGCGGTCCACGGACCGCCCGAACTGCGCGGCGAGGCCATCGGGTTGACCGAGCTGGCGGGCCGGGGCTGCGGAGTGCTGTCCACCCCGCGGCTGGCCCCGGGCGAGCTGCGCGCCGCCCAGCTCACCGAGCTGGGTGACGCCCGGCAGGCCCTGATGCGCCTGGGCACCCTGCTCGGCGAGACCGGCATCGCCCTGGTGGGCGTCGCCTGCGCGGCGGACGACGAGACGACGTACTGGCAGTGCATGGAGGCCATCGACGCGGCCGACGAGTCACGGGACCGGGTCCTGGAGATGCTGCGCAAACTGGCGGACCGCGACGCGCACTTACCGCAGCGGGAGGCGGGCTAGCACCCGCGTCCCGCGCGCCGCGACCGGAGCCTGTGCCGGACACCCGTGCCGAGCAGGCAGGATGGGAGACATGGATCTCCGTATCTTCACCGAGCCCCAGCAGGGGGCCACCTACGACACCTTGCTCGCCGTGGCCAAGGCCACCGAGGACCTCGGGTTCGACGCCTTCTTCCGCAGCGACCACTACCTCCGCATGGGCGCCGCGGACGGCCTCCCCGGCCCCACCGACGCCTGGATCACCCTGGCCGGCCTCGCCCGGGAGACCAAGCGCATCCGCCTCGGCACCCTCATGACCGCGGGCACCTTCCGGCTGCCCGGCGTCCTCGCCATCCAGGTGGCCCAGGTCGACCAGATGTCCGGCGGCCGCGTCGAGCTGGGCCTGGGCTCCGGCTGGTTCGAGGAGGAGCACAAGGCGTACGGCATCCCCTTCCCGAAGGAGAAGATGGGCCGCCTGGAGGAGCAGCTGGCGATCGTCACCGGCCTGTGGGCCACCGAGACCGGCAAGACCTTCGACTTCCACGGCAGGTTCTACGACCTCACCGACTCGCCCGCGCTGCCCAAGCCCGCGCAGGCCAAGGTG
This sequence comes from Streptomyces hyderabadensis, assembly GCF_020404845.1. Classification (GTDB taxonomy): domain Bacteria; phylum Actinomycetota; class Actinomycetes; order Streptomycetales; family Streptomycetaceae; genus Streptomyces; species Streptomyces hyderabadensis. The sequence continues at coordinate 2,456 of NZ_JAIOJZ010000087.1, forward strand.
CCCGTCCTCATCGGCGGCCACGGCGCCACCCGCACCCCGCGGCTGGCCGGCCAGTACGCCGACGAGTTCAACATGCCCTTCGCCTCGATCGAGGACACCGAGCGCCAGTTCGGCCGGGTGCGGGCCGCCGCCGAGGCGGCGGGCCGCGACGCGGACGCCCTCACCTACTCCAACGCCCTGGTCGCCTGCGTCGGCAAGGACGACGCCGAGGTGGCCCGCCGCGCGGCCGTCATCGGCCGCCAGGTCGACGAGCTGAAGGCCAACGGCCTCGCGGGCTCCCCGGCCGAGGTCGTCGAGAAGATCGGCCGCTACGCCGAGGCCGGCGCCCAGCGGATCTACCTCCAGATCCTCGACCTCGACGACCTGGACCACCTGGAGCTGATCTCCTCCCAGGTCCAGTCGCAGCTTTCCTGAGCACGCCCGTCGATCCGCCGAATAACCGAAGGCGCCGGTCACCCGCCCTGTGCGATGGTGTGACCGTCGTCCTGCCGGAGCCCCCGGGGAACACCCCCTGGGGGCTCCCGTGCGCACGGCGTCCACACAGTCGTCCGTTGCACCGCCGACCCGGCCGGAGAGGCCCATGTTCCTGACCATCACCACCACCGGCACCCCCGAGCACCCCGCGACCGACCTCGGTTTCCTGCTGCACAAGCATCCCGACCGGGCGCAGGCGTTCGCCACCTCCTTCGGCACGGCCCACGTGTTCTACCCGGAGGCGGAGGAGGAGCGCTGCACGGCGGCGCTGCTGCTGGAGCTCGACGCGGTGGCGCTGGTCAGGCGCGGCAAGGGCAAGGGCCGCGGCGGCGCCCCCGACGCGGCGCTCGCGCAGTACGTCAACGACCGTCCGTACGCGGCCTCCTCGCTCCTCGCCGTCGCACTGAGCAAGGTCTTCTCCAGCGCGATGCACGGCGTGTGCAAGGCCCGCCCGGAGCGCGCCGCCCAGCGGCTGCCGCTGCGCGTCGAGGTGCCCGCGCTGCCCGCCCGCGGCGGCCCCGACCTGGTACGGCGCCTGTTCGAGCCGCTCGGCTGGGCGGTCGCCGTCGAACCGGTCCCGCTGGACACCGAGTTCCCCGAGTGGGGCGACTCGCGCTACGTCCGCCTCGTGCTGGAGTCCGAGACCCTCACCCTCTCGGCCGCCCTGCGCCACCTGTACGTCCTCCTCCCGGTGCTCGACGACGCCAAGCACTACTGGGTCTCCTCGGACGAGGTGCGCAAGCTGATACGGGTCGGCGGCGCCTGGCTGTACTTCCACCCCGAGGTCAAGCTGATCACCAACCGCTACCTGTCCCGACGCTGGTCCCTGACCCGCGAGGCGATGGAGCGGCTGGAGCTGATCCGGCTGGCCGAGACCGACGACAGCGAGGTCGAGGAGATCGACAACGCGGTCGAGGCGGAGACCGAGCAGGAGGAGAAGCCCACCCCGCTCGCCGTGCAGCGCCGCGAGGCCATCCTCACCGCGCTGCGCGAGAGGGCCGCCGCCCGCGTCCTGGACCTCGGCTGCGGCGAGGGGCACCTGGTGCGCGCGCTGCTCGAGGAGCCGCGGTTCACCGAGATCGTCGGCGTGGACGTGTCGGTGCGCGCGCTCGCCATCGCCTCCCGGCGGCTCAAGCTGGACCGCATGGGCGAGCGGCAGGCCGCGCGCGTCCAGCTCCTCCAGGGCTCCCTCGCCTACACCGACAAGCGCCTGAAGGGGTACGACGCCGCCGTGCTCAGCGAGGTGATCGAGCACCTCGACCTGCCGAGGCTGCCCGCGCTGGAGTACGCCGTCTTCGGCTCGGCCCGCCCGCGCACCGTCGTCGTCACCACCCCCAACGTCGAGTACAACGTGCGCTGGGAGAGCCTGCCCGCCGGGCACGTCCGCCACCGCGACCACCGCTTCGAGTGGACCCGCGAGGAGTTCCGCACCTGGGCCCGGGCGGTCGCCGAACGGCACGGCTACGCCGTGGAGTTCCGGCCCGTCGGACCCGACGACCCCGAGGTGGGCCCGCCCACCCAGCTGGCCCTGTTCACCCTCGGCACGACCGAGACCCCGACCGAGAAGGAGGCGAAGGCCGCATGAGCACCACCGACACCACCGTGCGGGCCCGCGCCCTGCCCGTCACCGACCTCTCCCTCGTCGTGCTGATCGGCGCCTCCGGCTCCGGCAAGTCCACCTTCGCCCGGCGCCACTTCAAGCCGACCGAGGTCATCTCCTCCGACTTCTGCCGGGGCCTGGTCGCCGACGACGAGAACGACCAGAGCGCCAGCCGCGACGCCTTCGACGTCCTGCACTACATCGCGGGCAAGCGGCTCGCCGCAGGACGCCGCACCGTCGTCGACGCGACCAACGTGCAGCAGGACGCCCGGCGTCAGCTGATAGACCTGGCCAGGAAGCACGACGTGCTGCCCATCGCCATCGTCCTCGACGTGCCCGAGCAGGTCTGCGCCGAGCGCAACGCCACCCGCACCGACCGCGCCGACATGCCCCGCCGGGTCATCCAGCGCCACACCCGCGAACTCCGCCGCTCCCTGCGCCACCTCGAGCGCGAGGGCTTCCGCAAGGTGCACGTGCTGCGCGGCGCCGCCGAGGCGGAGCACGCCACCGTCGTCACCGAGAAGCGGTTCAACGACCTCACCCACCTCACCGGCCCCTTCGACATCGTCGGCGACGTCCACGGCTGCGCCGCCGAGCTGGAGACCCTGCTCGCCAGGCTCGGCTACACCGACGGCGTCCACCCCGAGGGCCGCACCGCCGTGTTCGTCGGCGACCTCGTCGACCGCGGCCCGGACAGCCCCGGTGTACTGCGCCGCGTGATGTCCATGGTCAAGTCGGGCAACGCGCTGTGCGTGCCCGGCAACCACGAGAACAAGTACGGCCGCTTCCTCAAGGGCCGCAAGGTCCAGCACACCCACGGGCTCGCCGAGACGATCGAGCAGATGGACGGCGAGAGCGAGGAGTTCCGCGCCGAGGTACGGGAGTTCATCGACGGCCTGGTCAGCCACTACGTCCTCGACGGCGGCCGGCTCGTGGTCTGCCACGCCGGTCTGCCCGAGAAGTACCACGGCCGCACCTCCGGCCGGGTCCGCAGCCACGCCCTGTACGGCGACACCACCGGCGAGACCGACGAGTTCGGGCTGCCCGTGCGCTACCCGTGGGCCGAGGACTACCGGGGCCGCGCGGCGGTGGTCTACGGCCACACCCCCGTCCCGGAGGCCACCTGGCTGAACAACACCCTCTGCCTGGACACCGGCGCCGTCTTCGGCGGCAAGCTCACCGCACTTCGCTGGCCGGAGCGCGAGATCGTCGACGTACCCGCCGAGCGGGTCTGGTACGAGCCGGCCAAGCCGCTGCGGACCGAGGCGCCCGGCGGGCACGACGGCCGCCCGCTGGACCTGGCCGACGTCCAGGGCCGCCGGACGGTGGAGACCCGGCACGCCGGGCGGATCACCGTGCGCGAGGAGAACGGCGCGGCCGCCCTGGAGGTCATGAGCCGCTTCGCCACCGACCCCCGGCTGCTGCCGTACCTCCCGCCGACCATGGCCCCGACGGCCACCTCCGCGGTGGACGGCTACCTGGAGCACCCCGAGGAGGCCTTCGCGCAGTACGCGGCGGACGGCGTGGCCCGGGTGGTGTGCGAGGAGAAGCACATGGGCTCCCGGGCGGTGGCCCTGGTCTGCCGCGACGCGGAGGCGGCCCGTGCCCGCTTCGGCGTCGACGGCCCCACCGGGTCCCTCTACACCCGTACCGGCCGTCCCTTCCTCGACGACGCGTCCGTCACCGAGGAGATCCTGGACCGGCTGCGCACCGCGATCGGCGAGGCCGGCCTGTGGGACGAACTGGCCACCGACTGGCTGCTCCTCGATGCCGAGCTGATGCCCTGGTCGCTGAAGGCCTCCGGGCTGCTGCGCACCCAGTACGCCGCCGTGGGCGCCGCCTCCGGCGCGGTGTTCCCGGGCGCGCTGGCCGCACTGGAGGCCGCCGCGGCGCGCGGCGTGGAGGTCGGGGACCTGCTCGACCGCCAGCGCGGCCGGTCCGCCGACGCGGCCGCCTTCACCGACGCCTACCGCCGCTACTGCTGGCCCACCGACGGCCTGGACGGCGTCCGCCTGGCCCCGTTCCAGATCCTCGCCGTCCAGGGCCGCAGCCTGGCCGCGCTGCCGCACGACGACCAGCTCGCCCTCATCGACCGGCTCGTCGAGCACGACGGCAGCGGCCTGCTCCAGACCACCCGCCGCCTCTACGTCGACACCGGCGACCCCGAGTCGGTGGCGGCCGGCGTCGACTGGTGGCTGGAGATGACCGGCCGCGGCGGCGAGGGCATGGTCGTCAAGCCCGTCGGCGCGCTGGTACGGGACGACAAGGGCCGCCTGGTCCAGCCCGGCATCAAGTGCCGCGGCCGCGAGTACCTGCGGATCATCTACGGCCCCGAGTACACCCGCCCCGACCACCTCGCCCGGCTCCGGCAGCGGTTCCTGAACCACAAGCGGTCCCTGGCGATCCGCGAGTACGCCCTCGGCCTGGAGGCCCTGGACCGCCTCGCGGACGGCGAGCCGCTGTGGCGGGTGCACGAGGCGGTCTTCGGGGTGCTGGCCCTGGAGTCGGAGCCGGTGGACCCGCGGCTGTGACCCTCACTCGCCGCGTCCCGGTCCCTCGGCACCGCCCTCGGCCGTCGCGTACGGCTGCACGGCGGCGCCGGGGACCGGTGCCACGGGGCGGTCGCGTGCCGCCAGGTGACGGGTCAGCACGAGGAGCGGCTGGGTCAGCAGGGTGGTGGCGAGCGCCATGAACACCAGGACCGTGTAGAGCGGCGCGCTCACCAGACCCGCCTCCAGGCCGGCGTTGAGGGCGATCAGCTCGGTCAGGCCCCGGGCGCTGAGCAGCACTCCGACGGTGCGGGCGTCGTGCCGGCCGAGCCCGCCGAGCCGGGCCGCCACCAGCCCGCTGCCGACCTTCGTGGTGACCGCCAGCACCGTCACCACCAGCAGCACCGTCCATCCGGTGCCGGTCATGCTGTTCAGGGCCACGGACTGCCCCGAGAGCACGAAGAAGAACGGCAGCAGCAGGGAACTGATCTCGTGCAGCGGTCGCAGCAGGTCCGGGTCGAGCGTGCCGCCCTCCTCCCGGGGTGTCACGAGCCCCGCCAGCAGCGCCCCGAAGATCACGTGCAGCCCGAGCCAGTGCGTCACCCAGGCCGACCCGAGGGCGAAGCCGATGAGCAGCGCCAGCCGCAGCGAGGGCTCCAGGCGGGTCCGCCACAGCAGCCTGCGCAGCACCGGCCGGGCCGCCAGCGCCATCACGGTGACGAAGCCGACGGCCAGCGCCGCCCGCCACTGCCAGGCCGGCGCCGCCTCGCCCGCGTCGCTGTCGAGCATCGCACCCGCCAGCACCGTCCAGCACACCGCGTCCAGGACCCCGGCCGCCGATACCGCCACCACCCCGGGCACGGTGCGGGTGAGGCCGTTCTCCCGCACGATCGCGGTCAGCACCGGCACCGCCGTTATCGACAGGGCGATCCCCGCGAACACCACCGCGGCGGTGGACAGGTCCCGCCCGCCGCCGAGGTCGCGCAACGTGTCTCGGAACAAAAGCGCGGCGCCGCACCCCACCGTCATCGGCACCACGAACGAGGCCAGCGCCACGGTCACCGAGACGCGCGCCCGGTCGCCGAGGATCTTCAGGTCCAGCTCGTACCCCACCGCGAACAGGAACACCACCAGGGAGAACTGGGAGAACCCGGTCAGCGCCGGGCCGATGGCCGCCGGGAAGAGGGCGTCGTACGCCCGCGGGGCGAGGCTGCCGAGGAGAGAGGGGCCGAGGGCGATGCCCGCCGCCAGCTGGCCCACGATGTAGGGCTGCCCGAGCCGCCGGGCCAGCCCGCCGCCCGCATGCGCGGCGACCAGGATCAGAGCCGATGCGCCCACCAGGTGGGCGATCAACGCGTCAGGACTCAAGGTGTCTCCGCACGCTCCGGTGCCCGACGCCGGCCCCGTCGGGACCCGGCCGGCACTGCCGACCTCCACAGGATGGGCGCGGCCCGGCGTCGCATCGCAGGTCGTACACCGGCCCCCGCCCGGAGCACGGGAAGCACGGAGGGCGGCCGTCCGCATCCGGTGCACCGGCGCTCGCACCGCGGGCCCCGCTGCGCCCGAGGGGCGCGGCCCGGTCGGCGCGTAGCGGCCCGGAGCGCACGGGCACGCGCAAGCAGGGGGTGAACAGGCGCCCGAGTGGTCAGGATGGAGGCATGGGATTCCACGTCGACTCCGAAGCCGGGCGGCTCACCCGCGTCATCCTGCACCGGCCGGATCTGGAGCTCAAAAGGCTCACCCCCAGCAACAAGGACGCCCTTCTCTTCGACGACGTGCTGTGGGTGCGCCGGGCGCGCGCCGAGCACGACGGGTTCGCCGACGTGCTCCGCGACCGCGGGGTGGCGGTGCACCTCTTCGGCGACCTGCTCACCGAGACCCTGGACGTCCCGGCCGCCCGCCGGCTCGTCCTGGACCGGGTCTTCGACGAGAAGGAGTACGGAGTGCTGGCCACGGACCACCTCCGGGCCGCCTTCGAGACCCTGCCCGCCCACGAGCTGGCCGAGTGGCTGGTCGGCGGCATGACCAAGCGGGAGTTCCTGGACGCTCACCCCGAGCCGACCTCGGTGCGCTTCCACGCCATGGAGCTGGACGACTTCCTGCTCGGCCCGCTGCCCAACCACCTCTTCACCCGGGACACCTCGGCCTGGATCTACGACGGCGTCTCCATCAACGCCATGCGCTGGCCGGCCCGGCAGCGCGAGACGGTCCACTTCGAGGCGATCTACCGGCACCACCCGCTCTTCCGCGACGAGACGTTCCACCTCTGGTCCGAGGGGCAGGCCGACTACCCCTCCACCATCGAGGGCGGCGACGTCCTGGTCATCGGCAACGGCGCCGTGCTCATCGGCATGAGCGAACGCACCACGCCCCAGGCCGTCGAGATGCTCGCCCACAAGCTGTTCGCCGCCGGGTCGGCGCGGACCATCGTGGCCCTGGACATGCCGAAGCGGCGCGCCTTCATGCACCTGGACACGGTGATGACGATGGTCGACGGCGACACCTTCACCCAGTACGCCGGACTCGGCATGCTCCGCTCCTACACGATCGAGCCGGGCGCCGGGGAGAAGGACCTGAAGGTCACCGACCACCCGCCGGAGCACATGCACCGCGCGATGGCCGCCGCCCTCGGCCTCGGCGAGATCCGGGTGCTCACCGCCACCCAGGACGTGCACGCGGCCGAGCGCGAGCAGTGGGACGACGGCTGCAACGTGCTGGCCGTGGAACCGGGCGTCGTCGTCGCCTACGAACGCAACGCCACCACCAACACCCACCTGCGCAAGCAGGGCATCGAGGTGATCGAGATCCCGGGCAGCGAACTGGGCCGGGGCCGGGGCGGGCCGCGGTGCATGAGCTGCCCGGTCGAACGCACTGCCGTATAAGAATTCGGGATCTCGTATATAGTTCCAGTAGTCCCCGTTCCCGTCCCGTACCTCTGGAGCGCCCTCATGGCGACAGTCCCGACCGCCCTCGCCGGCCGCCACTTCCTCAAGGAGCTGGATTTCACCGAGGAGGAGTTCCGCGGCCTGCTCGACCTGGCCGCCGAGCTGAAGGCCGCCAAGCGGGCCGGGACCGAGACGCGGTACCTCACCGGCAAGAACATCGCGCTGATCTTCGAGAAGACCTCGACGCGCACCCGCTGCGCGTTCGAGGTCGCCGCCGCCGACCAGGGCGCCGCCACCACGTACCTCGACCCCGCCGGGTCGCAGATCGGGCACAAGGAGTCCGTGAAGGACACCGCGCGGGTGCTGGGCCGGATGTTCGACGGCATCGAGTACCGCGGCGACAGCCAGGCCAAGGTCGAGGAGCTGGCGGCCTTCGCCGGCGTCCCCGTCTACAACGGCCTGACCGACGACTGGCACCCCACCCAGATGCTCGCCGACGTGCTCACCATGACCGAGCACAGCGACCGACCCCTGCGGGAGATCACCTTCGCCTACCTCGGCGACGCCCGCTTCAACATGGGCAACTCCTACCTGGTCACCGGCGCCCTGCTCGGCATGGACGTGCGCATCGTCGCCCCGAAGTCCTACTGGCCCGCCCAGGAGGTCGTCGACCGGGCGAAGGCGCTCGCCGCGTCGAGCGGGGCGCGCATCACCCTCACCGAGACCGTGGACGAGGGCGTGCGCGGCGCCGACTTCGTCGTCACCGACGTCTGGGTCTCCATGGGTGAGCCCAAGGAGGTCTGGGCCGAGCGGATCAAGGCGCTGGCACCCTACGCCGTGACCATGGACGTCCTGCGCGCCACCGGTAACCCGGACGTCAGGTTCCTGCACTGCCTGCCCGCCTTCCACGACCTGGGCACCAAGGTCGGCCAGGAGATCTTCGAGGCCCACGGGCTCGACTCCCTGGAGGTCACCGACGAGGTCTTCGAGTCCGAGCACTCGGTCGTCTTCGACGAGGCGGAGAACCGGCTGCACACCATCAAGGCCGTCCTCGTCGCCACCCTCGCCTGACACGACCCCGCCGCCTCCCCCCACCAGGCCCTATGCTGACCGGCGGCTCCGGAGCCACCCCTTCCGGCGCCGCCGGCCGCGACCACCGTCGCGCCCCCGCACCACCAGAAACGAGCACCACCCGCAATGCCCGCTTCCCGCGTCAAGTCCCCCCACCTGCTGGTCGCCGAATCCGGCGCCGACCGCGAAGGCCACGGCCTCAAGCGCACCATGGGGCTGTTCCAGCTCGTCTGCTTCGGCGTCGGCGCGATCGTCGGCACCGGCATCTTCGTCGGCCTGTCCGACTCGGTCGCCGAGGCCGGTCCCGCCGTCGTCGTCTCCTTCGTCCTGGCCGCCGTCACCTGCGTCTTCACCGCGTTCGCCTTCGCCGAGCTGGGCGGCGCGATCCCGGTCTCCGGCTCCTCGTACTCCTTCGCCTACGCCGGGCTCGGCGAGCGGACCGCCTTCCTCGTCGGCTGGTGCCTGCTCCTGGAGTACGGCGTGTCCGTCTCGGCGGTCGCGGTCGGCTGGAGCCAGTACGTCAACGAACTGCTCGACAGCGTCCTGGGCGTCCAGCTCCCGCACGCCCTGTCCGCGGGCCCCGGCGAGGGCGGCGCGGTCAACCTGCCCGCGGTGATCGTCATCGCGCTGGCCTGCGTGCTCCTGGTGCGCGGGGTACGGGAGAGCGCCCGCGCGACGGCCGCCATGGCCGTCCTCAAGCTGGCCGTCCTGGTCGCCTTCTGCGCCATCGGCTTCACCGCCTTCCGGGACGGCAACCTCACCCCGTTCTCCCCGGCCGGTCTCGGCGGCATCGGCGCCGGCACCACCGCCGCCTTCTTCTCGTACATCGGCTTCGACGCCATCACCACGGCCGGCGAGGAGGCCAAGAACCCGCGCCGGGACATCCCCGTCGCCATCCTGGTCTGCATCGGCCTGGTCACCCTGCTGTACTGCGCGGTCGCCGTCGCCGCGATCGGCGCCGTGGGCGGCGACCAGGTCGGGAACCGGCCCGCCGCGCTCTCCTACGTCGTCGACGAGGTCACCGGCTCCGCGATCGGCGGCGGCGTGGTCGCCTTCGGCGCGGTCGTCGCCATCGCCTCGGTGGTGCTCGCCGTGATGTACGGCCAGACCCGGATCCTGATGTCGATGTCCCGGGACGGACTGATCCCCCGGGTCTTCGAGAAGGTCTCCCCGCGCACCGCGACCCCGGTCGCCGGCACCCTGATCGTCGGCGTGGTCTTCGCCCTCCCGGCGGCCTTCGCCCCGCTCGACGCGGTGGTCAACCTGTGCACCATCGGCACCCTCGCCACGATGGCCGCCGTCAACGTCTCGGTGATCACCCTGCGGCGCCGCGAACCGGGCCTCGCCCGCACCTTCCGCGTCCCGCTCTACCCGGCGACCCCGCTGCTCGGCGTCGGCTTCTGCCTGTACCTGATGTACGAGACCGGCGGGGCCACCTGGCTCCAGTTCGCGGTGTTCCTCGCGGTGGGCCTGCTGGTGTACACGGCCTACGGGCGCCGCCACTCCCGCCTGGCGGCCGCCACCGCGGTCAGTGCGGCCGACGCTGAGCGGGTACCGCAGGAAGCCTGAACCAGACCGCCTTGCCGGAGCCGGCGGGCCGGTGACCGCAGGACGAGCTGAGGGCGCGGATCAGGAGCAGCCCGCGCCCGTCCTCGCGCCACGGGTCGGGCGGCTCCACGTCCGGCCGGGTCAGGTCGGCCGGCGGCGACGGGTCCGGGTCGTGCACCTCCACCTGGCAGCCGGTCGGCATCAGCTCCACCACCAGCTCGATCGGCGTCCGCCCGGAGGTGTGCTCGACGGCGTTGGCCACCAGCTCCGCCGTGAGCAGCTCCGCGGTGTCCCCGTCGGCGGTGTGCTCCAGCTCGGCCAGGGCGTTGCGCACCAGGGCGCGCGCCACCGGCACGGCCGCGGCGGAGTGCGGCAGTGCGATGCGCCAGGAGGCGGGTGCGGGGAAGTGATCGTGCACGGCGGGTCCGTTTCGTGGAGCAGGGGAGTCCTGTCCTGCTTTCAACCTTATGAATGGTACGGCGCCGCCCGGCAGAGCCGTTCGACGGGCGCCCCCGGGACCTTCGGCCCGCGCCGTCGACGCCTTATCGCGCACCCGTGACGACAGTCACAGAAGGGTGATAACTTCGAGTGTCATGAGTCCCTTCACCGGCTCCGCCGCCCCCACCCCCGACTGGCGGCACCTGCGCGTCGAGATCACCGACGGCGTCGCCACCGTCACCCTCGCCCGGCCCGACAAGCTCAACGCCCTGACCTTCGAGGCCTACGCCGACCTGCGCGACCTGCTCGCCGAGCTGTCCCGCGGGCGGTCGGTGCGGGCGCTGGTGCTGGCCGGCGAGGGCCGCGGCTTCTGCTCCGGCGGCGACGTGGACGAGATCATCGGCGCCACCCTGTCCATGAACACCGCCGAGCTGCTCGACTTCAACCGGATGACGGGCCAGGTGGTGCGGGCGGTGCGGGAGTGCCCGTTCCCGGTGATCGCCGCGCTGCACGGGGTCGCCGCCGGGGCGGGCGCGGTCCTCGCCCTGGCCGCCGACTTCCGCGTCGCCGACCCGTCCGCCCGCTTCGCCTTCCTCTTCACCCGCGTCGGCCTCTCCGGCGGCGACATGGGCGCCGCCTACCTGCTGCCCCGCGTCGTCGGCCTCGGCCACGCCACCCGCCTGCTGATGCTGGGCGACACGGTCCGCGCCCCCGAGGCCGAGGGCATCGGCCTGATCAGCGAACTGACCGAGGAGGGCCGAGCCGACCAGGCCGCCCACACCCTGGCCCGCCGCCTGGCCGACGGCCCGGCCCTGGCCCACGCCCAGACCAAGGCCCTCCTCACGGCCGAGCTGGACATGCCGCTGGCGGCAGCGATCGAACTGGACGCGTCGACCCAGGCCCACCTGATGACGGGCGAGGACTACGCCGAGTTCCACGCCGCCTTCACGGAAAAGCGCCCCCCGAAGTGGCAAGGGAGGTAGGGAGATGTTCTCAACGCGGGGGAGCATGCCAACCTCAGGGGCGCGGGGAACTGCGCGAGCAACCACGACGTACCCGCACCCGCCTGCGGCGAGAAGCCACCCTCTGCACACGGCGATCGTGGGCGGAGGCCCGGGCGGCCTCTACACCGCCGCCCTCCTCAAACGCCTCGCCCCCGCCCGCGAGATCACCGTCTACGAACGAGGCGCCCCCGACGACACCTTCGGCTTCGGCGTCGTCCTCTCCGACGAAACCCTCGGCGGCATCGAACACGCCGACCCGACCGTCTACGAGGCCCTCAAGGCGCACTTCGTCCGCTGGGACGACATCGACATCGTCCACCGAAACACCCGCCACACCTCCGGAGGACACCGCTTCGCCGCCCTGGGCCGGCGCCGCCTCCTGGAAATCCTGCACGACCGCTGCCGCGACCTCGGCGTGGACCTGCGCCCGCGCACCGAGGCCCCGCCCCCGGACCGGCTCGCCCGCACCCACGACCTCGTCGTCGCCGCCGACGGCGTGCACAGCGCCACCCGCGAGGCGTACCGCGACGTCTTCCGGCCGCATCTCACCCCCCACCGCTGCCGCTACATCTGGCTCGCCGCCGACTTCGCCTTCGACGCCTTCCGGTTCGAGATCGCCGAGACCGAGCACGGCGTGATGCAACTGCACGGCTACCCCTATGCGCCGGACGCCTCCACCGTCATCGTCGAGATGCGCGAGGAGGTCTGGCGGGCGGCCGGCTTCGACGAGCTGGACGAGGCCGAGTCCACCGCCCGCTGCGCCAAGATCTTCGCCGACGCCCTCGGCGGCCGCCCGCTGCGCTCCAACAAGTCCGCGTGGACCACCTTCCGCACGGTCGTCAACGAACGCTGGTCGCACGGCAACATCGTCCTGCTCGGCGACGCCGCGCACACCGCCCACTTCTCGATCGGCTCCGGCACCAAGCTCGCCGTGGAGGACGCCCTCGCCCTCGCCGCCTGCCTGGAGGAGCGGCCCACCCTCCAGGAGGCGCTCAGCGCCTACGAGGCGGAGCGGCGCCCCGTCGTCGCCTCCACCCAGCGGGCCGCCAAGGCCAGCCTGGAGTGGTTCGAGGACCTGGACCGGTACCTCGGCCAGCCGCCGCGCCAGTTCGCCTTCAACCTGCTCACCCGCAGCCGCCGGGTCACCCACGAGAACCTGCGGCTGCGCGACGCGGGCTTCACGGACTCCGTCGAGCGCGAGTTCGGCTGCCCGCCCGGCACGCCCCCCATGTTCACCCCGTTCCGGCTGCGCGGGCTGACCCTGCGCAACCGCGTCGTCGTCTCCCCGATGGACATGTACTCGGCCACCGACGGCGTCCCCGGCGACTTCCACCTGGTCCACCTGGGGGCCAGGGCGCTGGGCGGCGCCGCGCTGGTGATGACCGAGATGGTGTGCGTCAGCGCGGAGGGCCGCATCACCCCCGGCTGCGCCGGCCTCTACACCGGCCGGCAGGGCGAGGCGTGGCGGCGGATCACGGACTTCGTGCACGACAGCGCGCCGGGCACCGCGATCGGCGTGCAGCTCGGCCACAGCGGCCGCAAGGGCTCGACCAAGCTGATGTGGGAGGGCATGGACGAGCCGCTGCCCGAGGGCAACTGGCCCCTCGTGGCGCCCTCCCCGCTGCCGTACCGGCCCGGCAGCCAGATCCCGCGCGAGCTGTCCCGGGCGCAACTGGCCGACGTACGGGAGCAGTTCAGGTCTGCCGCCGAACGGGCCGCGCATGCCGGTTTCGACCTGCTCGAACTGCACTGCGCCCACGGCTACCTGCTCTCCGGCTTCCTCTCCCCGCTCACCAACCGCCGCACCGACGCCTACGGCGGTTCACTGGAGAACCGGCTGCGCTTCCCGCTGGAGGTCTTCGACGCCGTACGCGAGGTGTGGCCCGCCGAGCGGCCCATGACCGTACGGATCTCCGCCACCGACTGGGCCGAGGGCGGCACGAGCGCCGAGGATGCGGTGGAGACCGCCCGGGCCTTCGCCGCGCACGGGGCCGACGCCATCGACGTGTCCACCGGCCAGGTCGTCGCCGGTGAGCGCCCCGAGTTCGGGCGGTCCTACCAGACGCCGTACGCGGACCGCATCCGCAACGAGGCGGGCGTCCCGGTGATCGCGGTCGGCGCGATCTCCTCCTGGGACGACGTCAACTCGCTGGTCCTGGCCGGACGCACCGACCTGTGCGCGCTGGCCCGCCCGCACCTCTACGACCCGCACTGGACGCTGCACGCCGCCGCCGAGCAGGGCTACGACGGACCGGGCGCCGTCTGGCCGGCGCCGTACCGGGCGGGCAGCCGCCCACCGCGCACCGGGCGCACCGACGCCCCCAAGCCGCGGCTCACGCTGCACGGCCCGCGTCAGGACGTGTAGCCCCAGGCCGCGCAGATCGGGCGCAGCCGCTCGGGGATCTCGTCCTGACCGGGCAGCTCGCGCCCCGGCTGCACGGTGCCGGTGCGGATGTTCTCGCGCCAGTCGCCCAGGCCCCTGACCAGCTCGGCGCTGCTCTTCTTGCCGTAGTTCAGCATCGCCGGCGCGTAGTCGACGTCGAGGTACGCGCACAGCCGGCGCATCTCGCGCTCGGGGTCGTCGGTGATGTCCTCGTAGCGCACGGTGAAACCGTCGGCGTCCGCCGTGCGGGCCTCCTCGACGGCCGTCAGGTAGCGCAGCACGTCCGTGACGGCCGTCTCGTGCGGCCGCTTGACGGGGTCGGTCTCGTGCCAGGAGCGGGCTATCGACTCGGGGTGGCGCAGCAGGAAGACGAAGCGCGCGTCGGGCCAGCAGTCCTTCAGGCGCTGGTACATGTACACGTTGGCCGGGGTCTTCTCCACCACGAAGTCCTTGCCGGATCTGGTGAGTTCGCGGTGCAGGACGCGGTCCCACAGCAGGTGCTCCAGATCGCCGCGCCCGAGGCCTAGGGCACCCATCGCCCGCTCCGAGAACCAGTTGGTGCAGCTCACCTCCAGCTTGCCGATGTGCAGCTCGTGCGGGGCGTGCAGGCGCGGGTGGGCGCCCAGCATCATGCGCAGCAGGGTGGAGCCGGACCGGATGGACGAGATGATGAAGACGGGTCGCCGCAGCAGCCGCTCGGTCGGCAGTTCCTCGGCCGGCGGACATCGGTACGCGGCCTCCTTCCGCGCCGGGGGCCGCGCGGCGGCGGACTTCTTCGCCTGCTTCCCCTGCGGACCCCCCTTGGCCGTCTGGGGCGCTCTGCGTACCTGGAGGCCGGTGGTCGCGGTGAGGGCCCGGTTCAAGTTGCGTGCGAGACTCATGCGTCCGCACGGTAGGTGAGAAACCTGAGAAGAGGGTCTGAGGAGACTGAGGGTTCCCTGATCCCGTCAGAATGTGATGTGACTCACTTCTCGGCGGGCGGAGTCGGTCCCAGCGCCGCGTAGTGCGCGCCCGCGTCGCGCAACCGCTCGTGCAGCGCCCGGAAGACGGCCGCCGACCGCGTGCCGGGCCAGCCCTCGGGCAGCAGCCGGGCGGGCAGCCCGGGGTCCGCGTAGGGCAGGTGGCGCCAGGAGTCCAGGGCGAGGAGGTAGTCGCGGTAGGCCTCCTCGGGCGGCGTGTCCGTGCGGCGCTCCCAGTCGTGCAGGACGCGCGCGTGGCGGTCGAGGAAGGCCTCGTGCTCCTTGGCGATCGCGGCCAGGTCCCACCAGCGGGCCACCGCCTCGGCGGTCGGGGTGAAACCCAGGTGCTCGCCGCGGAAGAAGTCCACGTAGGCGTCCAGGCCCAGGCGACCCAGGGCGTGCCGGGTCTCCGCGTACAGGCGGGCCGGGGCGATCCACACGCCGGGGGCGGCGGTGCCGAAGCCGAGGGCGGCCAGGCGCGAGCGCAGGACGTGCCGCTTCTGCCGCTCCGACTCGGGCACCGAGAACACGGCGAGCACCCAGCCCTCGTCCCCGTGCGGAGCGGTGGCGTAGATGCGCCGGTCTCCGTCGTCCAGCAACTGCCGTGCCTCGGAGGACAGTTCGTAACCGGCCGCGCCCTCGGCCGTCCGGGCCGGCAGCAGCAGCCCGCGGCGCTTCAGCCGGGACACCGACGAGCGCACGGAGGGCGCGTCCACCCCGACCGCCGACAGCAGCCGGATCAGCTCGGCGACGGGCACCGGGCCCGGCGCGAAACGGCCGTACGCACCGTAGAGCGTGACGATGAGGGACCGCGGGGCGTGCTGTACGTGCTGGTCGGACACGTTGATCATCTTATGTCGTCGGCGTCAGGCCCGGCCGCCCAGGGGATCCGGCCGGGCGGCGGGACCGGGACCGGGACCGGGGGCGGGGGCGGGGGAGGGGGCCGGACCGGGCGGGTCGAGCAGGCGGTAGCGCTGGAGCTTGCCGGTGGCCGTGCGCGGCAGCGCGTCCAGGAAGACGATCTCCCGCGGGCACTTGTACGGCGCCAGCTCCGCGCGCAGGAACTCGCGCAGCGCGTCCGCGTCCCGCACGGCCCCCTCCCTCAGCACCGCGTGCGCCACCACGACCTGCCCCCGGCGCTGGTCCGCACGGCCCACCACCGCCGCCTCCAGCACGTCCGGATGGCGCAGCAGCGCGTCCTCCACCTCGGGACCGGCGATGTTGTACCCGGCGGAGATGATCATGTCGTCGGCGCGGGCCACGTACCGGAAGTACCCGTCGGGCTCGCGGACGTAGGTGTCCCCGGTGACGTTCCAGCCGTCGCGCACGTACTCCCGCTGCCGCGGATCGGCCAGGTACCGGCAGCCCACCGGCCCGCGCACCGCCAGCAGCCCGGGCTCCCCGTCGGGGACCGGCGCGCCGTTCCCGTCCTGCACGCGCGCCTGCCATCCCGGCACCGGAACGCCCGTCGTGCCGGGCCTGATGTCGTCGTCCGCCGCGGACACGAAGATGTGCAGCAACTCGGTGGCGCCGATGCCGTTGATGATCCGCAGCCCGGTGCGCTCGTGCCAGGCCCGCCAAGTGGCCGCGGGCAGGTTCTCGCCGGCCGAGACGCAGCGCCTGAGGCTCGTCACGTCGTACCCGTCCAGCTCGTCGAGCATCGCGCGGTACGCCGTCGGCGCGGTGAACAGCACCGACACCCGGTGCTCGGCGACGGCCGGCAACAGCTGCCTGGGGCCCGCCTGTTCCAGCAGCAGGGCGCTGGCCCCGGCCCGCATCGGGAAGACCACGAGACCACCGAGCCCGAAGGTGAAGCCGAGCGGCGGGCTGCCCGCGAAGAGGTCGTCCGGGCGCGGTTCGAGGACGTGCGCGGAGAAGGTGTCGGCGATCGCCAGCACGTCCCGGTGGAAGTGCATGCACCCCTTGGGCCGCCCGGTGGTGCCCGAGGTGAACGCGATCAGCGCCACGTCGTCGGCGGCGGTCCCGACGGCCTGGTACGGCGTGCCGGGCACCCCGTCGGACGTCGTACGGCGTTGCAGGTCGTCCGGCGCGTCCCCGCCGTACGTGGTGATCGCGAGGCCGGTGATCTCCGCCTTGGCGAGGTCGTCCACGGCCCGGACGTCGCACAGCGCGTGCCGCACCCGGGCGATCTCGCAGATCGCGCGCAGTTCGTGCGGGCGCTGCTGGGCCAGCACGGTGACCGCCACGGCGCCCGCCTTCAGCACCGCCAGCCAGCACGCGGCCAGCCACGGGGTGGTGGGGCCGCGCAGCAGCACCCGGTTGCCCGGCACGACCCCGAGGTCGCCGGTGAGCACGTGGGCGATCCGGTCGACGCGCTCCCGCAGATCGCCGTACGTCCAGGTGTCGCCGGACGCGGTGCGGAAGGCGGGGCGGTCGTCGGGCGGGCCGGTCAGCAGCTCGGCGGCGCAGTTCAGCCGCGCCGGGTAGCGCAGCTCCGGCAGCTCGAAGACCAGCTCGGGCCACTGCTCGGGGGGCGGCAGGTGGTCGCGCGCGAAGGTGTCGACGTGGGCGGAGCGGTGCGGGTCCGCGGGGCGCGGATCGGCCATGGCGGTTCGCCCCCTTTGTCGTGGTGGGCTCGCGCAACGAGCGTATCGTGTTGGTGACGACAGTCAACGGGGCGCGATAACCTCGGCCCTGGCCCAGCGGCCCGTCCGACGGACGGGGGAGCGGCGGAAGGGGACCGGCGATGACCGCATTCTCGCTCGAACCGGCACAACTCACCTGGTGCGAGGAGTTGCGCGCCCTCGCCGCCGAACGGCTGCGCCCGCTCGCGGAGAAGGGGGAGCCGGGCCGGGTCAACCGCGCCCTGGTCGCCGAGCTGGGCTCCCTCGGCCTGCTGACCCGCCTGTTCACCTCGGGCGCGCTCGACCTGTGCCTGATGCGCGAGTCCCTCGCCCGCGCCTGCACGGAGGCCGAGACCGCGCTCGCCCTCCAGGGGCTCGGCGCCCATCCCGTGCACGCCCACGGCACCGAGGCGCAGCGCGCCCGCTGGCTCCCCCGCGTCAGCGACGGCACCGCGGTGGCCGCCTTCGCCCTCAGCGAGCCGGACGCGGGCTCGGACGCGGCGGCGCTGTCCCTGCGGGCGGCACCGGACGCCTCGGCGGCACCGGACGACGGGCGGGCCGACCGCGCCGCAGAGACGGGGGCCGACGACGGCA
>NZ_JAIOJZ010000088.1 GCF_020404845.1 Streptomyces hyderabadensis
CCTGCGTTCAGGGGCGGCTGGAATGGGAATAGGCGGGGCTCACAGAGCCCCGCCTTCTCTCTTTTAGAGGCGGCCTGCCGACTTGAGTTCCAGGTAGGCGTCCGCGAGTGCCGGGGGAAGCTCGTCCGGAGTCGCGTCGACGACCGTCACGCCGTGCCGGCGTAGTTGGTCGGCGATGTTGCGACGTTCCGACTGCGCTTGTGCGGCTGCCGCGGCCTCGTAGACGGCGTCCGTGTGGCCGCGGGCCCGGGCCATCCGCGACACGTGCGGGTCGGCCACCGAGGCCACGAGGACCGTGTGGCGCTGCGTCAGCTGGGGCAGGACGGGGAGCAGCCCCTCTTCGATCGGGGCGGCGTCGAGCGTCGTGAACAGGACGATCAGGGAGCGGCGGGGTGCCGATCGGAGCGCGGTGGCCGTAAGACCGCGCGCGTCCGTCTCCACCAGCTCCGGCTCCAGGGTGGCCATGGCGTTGACCAGGGAAGGAAGGACGTCACCCGCCGTGCGGCCCTGGAGCAGGGCGCGTACTCGACGGTCGTAGGCCAGGAGGTCGACGCGGTCGCCCGCGCGGGAGGCCAGGGAGGCCAGGAGCAGAGCGGCGTCCATCGCGGCGTCGAGGCGAGGGGCGTCGCCGACGCGGCCGGCCGAGGTACGGCCGGTGTCGAGGACGAGCAGGATGTGCCGGTCGCGTTCGGGGCGCCAGGTGCGTACGGCGACCGAGGAGTGGCGGGCTGTCGCGCGCCAGTCGATGGAACGGGTGTCGTCGCCGGGGACGTACTCGCGCAGGCTGTCGAACTCCGTGCCCTCCCCGCGGGTGAGGACGCTGGTGCGGCCGTCGAGTTCGCGGAGCCGGGACAGCTTGGAAGGGAGGTGCTTGCGGCTGGTGAACGGGGGGAGGACGCGCACCGTCCAGGGGACCCGGTGGGTGCCCTGGCGGGTGAGGAGGCCCAGGGGGCCGTAGGACCGGATCGTGACGCGGTCCGCGTGGCGGTCGCCGCGGCGGGTGGGGCGCAGGCGGGTGGTCACGCGGCGGCGTTCGCCGGCGGGCACCGTCAGGCTGTGGCGGGAGGCTGCCGTCTCGGTGCCCGGCTGCCAGGTGCTGGGCGGCCAGGCGTCGCGCAGGCGGGCCCGGAGCGGGCGGCCCGACGGGTTGGTGACCGTCAGGGTGACGTCGGCGGTCTCGCCCAGGCGTGCGGAGGTGTCGCCGGAGCGGGACAGGCCGAGGCGCCGTACGGGGGCGGCCAGGGCGAAGTCGCAGGCGCAGGCGACGGCCAGTGGGGCGTTGACCGCGAGGATGCCCGTCCAGCTCGGGTCCCAGACGCCGACGGGGACGGAGGCCAGGGCCGCGATGAGCGCGGCGCGTCCGGTGAGAGCCATCAGCGGGGGACGGGGACGTGGGCGAGGATCGCGTTGATGACCGAGTCCGCGGTCACGCCCTCCATCTCGGCCTCCGGGCGGAGCTGTACGCGGTGCCGGAGGGTGGGGAGGGCCAGGGCCTTGACGTCGTCGGGGGTGACGTAGTCGCGCCCCGTGAGCCAGGCCCACGCGCGGGAGGTCGACAGCAGGGCGGTGGCTCCGCGCGGGGAGACGCCGAGGGTGAGGGACGGCGACTCGCGGGTGGCGCGGCAGATGTCGACGACGTACGCGGTGATCTCCGGGGAGACGGTCGTCTTGGCGGCCTCCGCGCGGGCTGCCTCCAGGTCGGCGGCGCTCGCGACGGGGCGTACGCCGGCGGCGTGCAGGTCGCGCGGACTGAATCCGGCCGCGTGGCGGGTGAGGACGTCGATCTCGTCCTGACGGGTGGGCAGCGGGACGGTGAGTTTCAGGAGGAAGCGGTCCAGCTGGGCTTCCGGGAGGGGGTAGGTGCCCTCGTACTCGACCGGGTTCTGGGTGGCCGCGACGAGGAAGGGCTCGGGGAGCGGGCGGGGCGTGCCGTCCACCGTGACCTGGCGTTCCTCCATGGCTTCGAGGAGGGAGGACTGGGTCTTCGGGGGCGTGCGGTTGATCTCGTCGGCGAGGAGGAGGTTGGTGAAGACCGGGCCGGGCTGGAAGGAGAACTCGGTGGTGCGGGCGTCGTAGATCAGGGAGCCGGTGACGTCGCTCGGCATCAGGTCGGGGGTGAACTGGACGCGTTTGGTGTCGAGTTCGGTGGCCGCGGCGAGAGTGCGGACGAGAAGGGTCTTGGCGACTCCGGGTACGCCTTCGAGGAGGACGTGGCCGCGGCAGAGCAGGGCTACGACGAGACCGGTCACGGCGGCGTCCTGGCCGACCACGGCCTTGGCGATCTCGGCGCGCAGGGCTTCGAGGGCGGCGCGGGCGTTGCCCGGGGCCGCGGTCTGCCCGGCGTTGTCAGTGGTCGGGTCCATCATGGACGGCGTACCTCTCTTTCGAGGGCGTCGAGTTGGTCGGCGAGTGCGATGAGGGCCGCGTCGTCGCCGGGCGGCGGGCCGAAGAGGAGGGTGTGCAGGGTCTGTCCGTCGCCGGTCGCGCCGTGGAGGTGGGCGGACAGGGCGGGGAGCAGAGACTCGGGCGTGTGCGCCTGGGTGACGGGGACGCCGACGAGAGGGGCGAGGCGGGTGCGGGTGGCGGAGCGAAGAGCGGTGGCGGCGCGGTCGCGGGCGTTCGCCTTGCGGTAGAGGCGGGCGCGGCCTTCGACGGTTTCGGAGGCGCGGATCGCGACGGGGAGTTTTTCGGGCACCAGGGGGCCGAGTCGGCGTGCCCGCCACAGGGCGGCGAGGGCGGCGGCGATGAGGAGCTGCAGGGTGCCCCAGAGCCAGCCGGACGGGAGCAGGTCGAAGAAGCCGCGTTCGTCGTCCTGGTCCGGGAGGTCGGAGAGGGAGGGGAGGTACCAGACCAGATGGTCGCGGGAGCCGAGGAGCTGGAGGGCGAGCGAGGCGTTGCCGTGCTCGTCGAGGTGGTTGTTGAAGAGGATGTCGCGGGCGCCGAGGACGACGGTGTCGCCGGGGGTGTCCTCCGCGGACGCCGTCGCGGCCGGGTCGGGGATGCGCAGGAGGGTGGCCAGGCGCCGGCTGGGGTAGCAGGCGTCGGCTTCCAGGTGGGTGCTGTAGCGGATGCCGCCCGTGTCGGCGTTGCCCGCGCGGCGTGCGGCGGGCAGGTCGCAGGCGGGGGCCAGTGTCGAGTCGATGCTGAGTGCGGGGTCGGCGGTGACGCCGGGGGCGAGGCGTTCGACGGCACCGCCGCCGGGGGCGACGAGGACGGTGCGGCCGCCGGAGCCGGACGTCGCCGAGTGCAGTCCCGTCTGCTGGCGTTCCGTCAGGAGGTCGGGTACGGCGACCAGCAGGGTGGTGTCCGGGCCGACCGCGGCCCGTGCTTCGTCCAGGGTGGTGACCACGCGCGTGGAGACCCCCCGGTCGGCGAGGAGTTCGGCGACGGCGCGGCTGCCGTAGGGGTCGGCGGAGCGCGGGTCGAGTTCTCCGTGCCGGGCGTCGGAGCGGACGACCGCGATGGCGACGGCGCCGACGAGCAGCAGGACGAGGGCGAGCGCGATGCCTCGCGCGCGGGTCCACACCTGGCGGGCGGTGGGCGAGGCCGCGGTGGTGGGGAACATGGCCTCGGTGGTCATTCGGCGGCTCCCCGGCGGGTGTCCCGGTCCGTGTCCCCCGCGGAGCCGCCGGCCGTGCTGGCCGCCAGGCGCGGCTTGCTGCGTTCCAGGTCGTGGTCGAGTTCGGTGAGGCGTCGGTACGACTCCTCGCTGCCGGGTCGGCCGCCGTACGCGACGTCGTCGAAGTCCCGTGCGGCGGTGCGCAGCCGGTCCTTGTGGGCGGGCAGGGCGTGGCCTGCCTCGGTGGCCGCCTCGTCGGCGGTGCGGCCGGGGCGGACGTCGAGCAGGGCGCGTTCCTCGAGGGCGCGGACGACGGCCCGCATGCGTTCCTGGACGGCCTGGCTCCAGTGTCCCTGGGCGGCGTGTGCCTGGGCGGCGGCGCGGTGGTCGGCGGCGCTGCGGGGGCGGTCGTCGAACAGGGCGGGCTGGGAGACGGGCCCGCGGCGCGGAGTGCCCAGGCGCCACCAGAGGGCACCCAGCACGGCCAGGACGGCCGCGATGACGACGACCAGGCCGAGTGTCCCGCCGGGTGTCGCGGTGGACGCCCGGCTGAACAGCTCGCCGATCCAGTCCCAGAAGGCGTTCAGGGCCCGCTGGAACCAGCTGGGGTCGTTCTCGTGGTACATGCGTTTGGACAGCTCGCGCCGCGCGGCCTCCCGCGCGGGGTCGCGCGGGATCGTGACCGGTGGTTCGTCGCCGGAGCGCGACACCGTTCCTGCGGCGGTGCGTGCCAGCACCTCTGTGAGAACTCCCCCCGCCGGACTCACCCCGTCAGCTCCCCGGAACGGCGCCGGAGCCGCTGGAGCCCTGGGCGCCGGCGGCGCGGGCCAGTTCGAGGTCGAGGGCCTCGCGGCGGATGCGCTGGTCGATGTACAGCAGTACGGTCACGCCCGCCGTGATCGGGAAGGTGATCATGGAGCCGATCACCGAGCCGATGCCGCTGACGACGAGGAACGTCCAGCCGAGGTCGCCGGTGCCCTCCAGGAAGCCGCCGACGCCGTCGCCGCCGAGGGCCGCGGCGAGGAAGGCGAAGGGGATCACGATGATCGACGCGACGACGTTGGCGATGACCGTGGCGAGCAGCTGGATGCCGAAGACGCGCCACCAGGAGCCGCGCACCAGCTTCACCGAGCGGCCCATCGCCTTCTTGATGCCCTGCTTCTCCAGCATCAGCGCCGGGGACGCCAGCGAGAAGCGGACCATGAGCCAGATGGCGACCACGCCGCCCGCCAGGAAACCCAGGGCGGTCAGCGCCACTCCGGCCTCGCCGCCCGCGGTGGCGGTGACGAGCAGACCGGGTGCCATGCCGACCGTGACGAGTCCGGCGACGATGAGGAGCAGCAGGAGGATCAGGCCGAACAGCTTCAGCACCTGGGGGCGGGCGTCGCGCCAGGCCTCGCCGGTGGTCACCGGCCTGCCGAGTACGGCGCGGCTGGTGACGGTGGTGAGCAGGGCGGTGGCCAGGACGGTGCCGATCAGGGAGATCAGGAAGACGACGCCGGAGTTGATCGTGGTCTGGGCCAGCGCGTCGCCGAGTTCGCTCAGGGTGGCGTCGGGGTCGTTGAGGGCCTCGCTGCCGGTGTCGTCCAGGACCAGGCCCTGGAGCAGTACGACGACGATCTCCGTGAGGATGGCGACGGTCAGGGAGATACCGAGGACGGTGCGCCAGTAGGTGCGCATGGTGGAGACGGCGCCGTCGAGGATCTCGCCCACGCCGAGCGGGCGGAGCGGGATCACGCCGGGCTTGGCCGCGGGCGGGGGACCGCCCCAGCCGCCTCCCCAGCCGCCGGGACCGCCGTAGCCTCCGTAGCCCCCGCGTGGGCCGCCGTAGCCGCCGGGACCGCCGTAGCCGCCGCCGGGAGGTCCGGGGGGCGGGGTGCCCCAGCCCGGGCCCGGGGGCGGCGGAGGCGGGGCCTGGCCCCCGCCCTGGTCGGCGGGGCCGGTGGGCGCGGACCACTGGGCCGGGGGCGGCTGCTCCTTGGACCACTTCGTGCCGGGGCTCGTCGGTTCCGCACCCGGCCGGTCCGCGGGCGGCGCGGGCTGTTCGGGGCCGGCGGGGCGGTCGGCGGGCTCGGCGGGGCCGGAGGCGCCGGGCTCGTGCCCGTCGGACGGGGCGGATCCGGGCGATGCCCAGCCCGGAGTGTCGTTCATCGTCGCTCCTTCACGGTGCCCGTCCGCGGTCGCGGCGGCAGGTTGGCAGCCATCGTGCCATGGGGGCGTCAGGTGCGGACCGGGCACGGTGGGGGCTCGGCACCTTCAATTGTCCGTCGTAGAGGGGGCAGACTGACCGCATGGCTGATCAGGACGCGGGAAGCGGCGAGGACAAGCGCCCGACGGGGATACCGGCCCTTCGCTGGGAGGAACCCCCCGAGGGCCCGGTGCTGGTGCTGCTCGACCAGACCAGGCTGCCGGCCGAGGAGGTCGAGCTGGTCTGCACGGACCCGGCGGCGCTGGTGGAGGCGATCCGCTCGCTCGCCGTGCGCGGGGCACCGCTGCTGGGCGTCGCGGGCGCGTACGGGGTCGCGCTCGCCGCCGTTCGCGGCTTCGAGGTCGAGGAGGCCGCGGCCGCGCTGGCGGGCGCCCGCCCCACCGCGGTGAACCTCGCCGTCGGGGTGCGCCGGGCGCAGGCCGCCCACCGGGAGGCGCTCGCCAGGACCGGTGACCCCCGGCAGGCCGCCGCGGCGGCGTTGTCCGCGGCGCGGGCGCTGCACCGGGAGGACGCCGAGGCCAGCGGACGGATGGCGGCGCACGGGCTGGCGCTGCTCGACGAGCTGCTACCCGCCGGAGGGCACCGCGTCCTCACGCACTGCAACACCGGTTCGCTGGTGTCGGGCGGTGAGGGGACCGCCTTCGCGGTGGCGCTCGCGGCGCACCGGGCGGGGCGGCTGCGACGCCTGTGGGTGGACGAAACGCGTCCCTTGCTGCAAGGTGCTCGCCTGACGGCATACGAGGCGGCCCGCAACGACATGGCGTACACCTTGCTCACCGACAACGCGGCGGGTTCGCTGTTCGCGGCGGGGGAGGTGGACGCGGTGCTGATCGGCGCGGACCGCATCGCGGCCGACGGTTCGGTGGCGAACAAGGTGGGGAGCTATCCGCTCGCGGTGCTCGCGCGGTACCACCATGTGCCGTTCATCGTGGTGGCGCCGGTCACGACGGTGGACCCGGACACGCCGGACGGGGCGTCCATCGAGGTGGAGCAGCGCCCCGGACATGAGGTGACCGAGGTCACAGCACCCCAGGTGCCGGTGGCGGGAGCGGGAGGCGGGATTCCGGTGGCACCCCTGGGGACCCAGGCGTACAACCCGGCGTTCGACGTGACCCCGCCCGAACTGGTGACGGCCATCGTCACCGAGGAGGGCGTGGCTTCGCCCGTGACGGCCGAGGCCCTGGCCGCGCTGTGTGCCAGGTCACGCCAGGTAACGATTAGCTAATGGGATGATGTCGTTTATGAAGGGACGAGTCCTTGTCGTCGACGACGACACCGCACTGGCCGAGATGCTCGGCATTGTGCTGCGTGGTGAGGGTTTTGAGCCATCTTTCGTAGCCGACGGCGACAAGGCGCTGGCCGCCTTCCGGGAGACCAAGCCCGACCTGGTACTGCTCGACCTGATGCTGCCCGGCCGGGACGGCATCGAGGTGTGCCGCCTGATCAGGGCGGAGTCGGGCGTGCCGATCGTGATGCTGACGGCGAAGAGTGACACCGTCGACGTCGTGGTGGGCCTGGAGTCGGGCGCCGACGACTACATCGTGAAGCCGTTCAAGCCGAAGGAGCTGGTGGCCCGCATCAGGGCACGCCTGCGCCGGTCGGAGGAGCCGGCGCCGGAACAGCTCGCCATAGGCGACCTGGTCATCGACGTGGCCGGTCACTCCGTGAAGCGGGACGGGCAGTCGATCGCGCTGACGCCGCTGGAGTTCGACCTGCTGGTGGCGCTGGCCCGCAAGCCGTGGCAGGTGTTCACGCGCGAGGTGCTCCTGGAGCAGGTCTGGGGCTACCGGCACGCCGCCGACACCCGGCTGGTCAACGTGCACGTGCAGCGGCTGCGCTCCAAGGTCGAGAAGGACCCGGAGAAGCCGGAGATCGTGGTGACCGTCCGCGGCGTCGGCTACAAGGCCGGACCGAGCTGACATGGCCAGGGACAGTGCCGCTTCGGCGCCCGGGTCCGGGGCCCGCGCCGGACGGCCTGTCGGCCACCGGAGCGCCGGCTCCCGCCTCTTCAGCAGCGTGCTGGAGGGCGGGCTGCTGCACGGCGGGGTGCAGGGCAGCCCGGTGCTCCGTCTGTTCATGCGCTGGGTGCGGCGTCCGCTGCTGCCGGTCATGCGGCTGTGGCGGCGCAACATCCAGCTCAAGGTCGTCGCCACCACCCTGCTGATGTCGCTGGGCGTGGTGCTGCTGCTCGGCTTCGTGGTGATCGGGCAGGTCCGCAACGGGCTGCTGGACGCCAAGGTGAAGGCCTCCCAGAGCCAGGCCACCGGTGGCTTCACGGCGGCCAAGCAGAAGGCCGAGGAAGCGGCGAGCACCAACGGCGACGACAGCACCCCCGCCGACGGGCGCCCCTCGCAGAACGTCATCCAGTGGATGAGCGAGCTGGTGAAGTCCCTCTCCAGCGGCGGCCAGAGCGCCTTCGACGTGGTCACCCTCCCCATGGGCGGGGAGAGCGGCAGCGGACGCGGTCCGCGCGCCTCCGGATCGGTCGACTGGGCGGTCAGCGTCCCCGAGGACCTGCGGGAGCGGATCGACGGCGACACCGCGGCCGCCCAGAGCTACACCCGGATCGTCTACACCTCCGACCAGGCGTCCCAGCCCGGACTGGTCATCGGCAAGCAGGTCAACGACCCGAACGGCGAGCCGTACCAGCTGTACTACCTCTTCCCGCTCACCCAGGAGGAGAAGTCGCTCAGCCTGGTCAGGGGCACCCTGGCGACGGCCGGGCTCTTCGTCGTCGTACTGCTGGGCGCCATCGCCTGGCTCGTGGTGCGGCAGGTCGTCACGCCGGTACGGATGGCGGCGAGCATCGCCGAGCGGCTGTCCGCGGGGCGGTTGCAGGAGCGGATGAAGGTCACCGGCGAGGACGACATCGCCCGGCTCGGCGAGGCCTTCAACAAGATGGCGCAGAACCTGCAGCTGAAGATCAGCCAGCTGGAGGACCTGTCGCGGATGCAGCGGCGGTTCGTCTCCGACGTCTCGCACGAGCTGCGGACGCCGCTGACCACCGTACGGATGGCGGCCGACGTCATCCACGACGCGCGCGTGGACTTCGATCCGGTGACCGCGCGGTCGGCCGAACTGCTCGCCGACCAGCTGGACCGGTTCGAGACGCTGCTCGCCGACCTGCTGGAGATCAGCCGCTTCGACGCCGGCGCGGCCGCGCTGGAGGCGGAGCCGATAGACCTCAGGGAGGTCGTACGGCGCGTCGTCAGCGGCGCGGAGCCGCTCGCCGAGCGCAAGGGCACGGGGATACGCGTCGTCGGCGACCAGCAGCCCGTCGTCGCCGAGGCGGACGCCCGGCGGGTGGAACGCGTGCTGCGCAACCTCGTCGTCAACGCCGTCGAGCACGGCGAGGGCCGGGACGTCGTCGTCAAGCTCGCCGCCGCCGGGGGCGCGGTCGCCGTCGCGGTGCGCGACTACGGTGTCGGACTCAAGCCCGGTGAGGCCACCCGGGTCTTCAGCCGTTTCTGGCGGGCCGACCCGGCACGCGCGCGTACCACCGGCGGCACGGGGCTGGGCCTGTCCATCGCCCTGGAGGACGCGCGGCTGCACGGCGGCTGGCTGCAGGCCTGGGGCGAGCCCGGTGGCGGCTCGCAGTTCCGGCTGACGCTGCCCAGGACCGCCGACGAGCCGCTCAGAGGTTCGCCGATACCGCTGGAGCCGACGGACTCGCGCCGCAACCGCGGGCTCCACGACGCGGGCCTCGACGAGACCGCGGTGGCGCCCGGCACGGGCAGGCCGGCCGGCGTACCGGCGCAGGTGTCGGCCGGGCAGACCGCGGTGCCCGCGCGGGGGCCGATAACGCCCCGGCAGGCCGCGGTGGCCCCCACGGCCGATCCGACGGCGCTGCCGGGCAACGGCGCGCGCGTGGTGCCGAGGCCCGTGTCGGGCGCCCGGAGACAGGACGGCGGACCGGCACCGCAGGCGGCGAACCGCCCGGACACCGGCCCTGAGGACTCGAGCAGGCAAGGGGAGGCATCTCGTGGGCGCTGACCGCGGGAGGGGCGGTCGGCGCGGGCCGGCCCGCGTGGCGGTGTACGCCGTCGGGGGTGTCGTACTGCTGGCCGGCTGTGCGTCCATGCCCGACAGCGGGGACCTGCGCGGGGTGGAGTCCACGCCGCGGCAGGACCCGCAGGTACGGGTGTTCGCGATGCCGCCGCAGGACGACGCTCCGCCCTCCGACATCGTGCAGGGCTTCCTGGAGGCGCTGACCAGCGACGACCCGCACTACGAGACGGCACGCAAGTACCTGACCGGCGACGCCGCGAAGACCTGGCGGCCGGACGAGTCGGCGACGGTGCTCGCGGGCGGGCCCGGCACGGAGTCCGACCACTCCGGCAACCGCGAGGACGCCAACGACTACTCGGTGACCCTGACCGGCACCAAGGTGGCCACGGTGGACGCGCAGCAGTCCTACTCGCCCGCCGACGGCGCGTACCGCGAGTCGGTGCATCTCAGCCGGGACGGCAAGACCAAGCAGTGGCGCATCGACGTGCTGCCGCAGGGCGTCGTCATGGGCAAGTCCGACTTCCAGCGCAACTACATGTCGGTCAACCGGTACTACTTCGCCTCGAACAGCGCGGTGCGCGCGGACGCCGGGAACGAACCGGTCCGGGAGCCGGCCGCGGTCGCCGACCCCGTCTATGTGCGCCGGCGCGTGGACCCGACGACCCAGGTGGTGCGTTCCCTGCTCAGCGGGCCGTCGAGCCTGCTGGGGCCCGTGGTCAGGTCCAGCTTCCCGACCGGCACGGCGCTGGCGAAGGACGCCGGCGCGCTGACGCCCGACGACCGCAGCAAGCTGACCGTGCCGCTGAACGACAAGGCGGCCCGGGCCGGCGCGGACAAGTGCGACGAGATGGCCGCGCAGCTCCTGTTCACCCTGCAGAACCTCACCCCGGCGGTGGAGGAGGTCGAGCTGCGCTCGGGCGGCGAGAAGCTGTGCTCGCTCTCCGAGGACCGGGCCGAGACGGTGGCGACGCGCGGTTCGGCGCAGCGGCCCGACTACCTGTACTTCGTCGACGAGAAGGACCGTCTGGTGCGGATCGCCGCCGGCAGCAACGGGACCCGGGCCGAACCCGTGCCGGGCCCGCTGGGCGAGGGCAACCGCGCCCTGCGGTCGGTGGCGGTCTCGCGCGACGAGCACAGCGCGGCCGGGATCGGCCTCGACAGCAAGTCGCTGTACGTCGGTTCGCTGACGTCGGGCGGCTCGATCGGCGACCCGGTGCTGACCAGCCAGGGCAAGGCGGAGGCGGACCGGCTGACCCCGCCCAGCTGGGACGCGCAGGGCGACCTGTGGATCGCCGACCGCAATCCGGCCGACCCGCGGCTGCTGCTGCTGGAGGACGGCGCGGGCGATCCGGTCGAGGTGCGGACACCGGGCCTCGACGGGCGCGTCCAGGCCGTGCGGGTGGCCGCGGACGGGGTGCGGATCGCGCTCGTCGTGGAGAAGGACGGCAAGCGGTCGCTGCTCATCGGACGGATCGAACGGGACGGGAAGGCGGGCGAGCCGCCCGCGGTCACCGTGCTGGAGCTGCGCTCAGCGACCCCCGAGCTTGAGGAGGTCACGGCCATGTCGTGGGCCGGCGACGCCAGGCTCGTGGTGGTCGGGCGCGAGCGCGGGGGCGTCCAGCAGATCGGATACGTCCAGGTCGACGGCTCGACGCCGGAGGCATCGGTGCCCGCGGCGCTGACCGGCGTGAAGGAGATCGCCGCGACCGAGGACGAGCGGCTGCCGCTGGTCGCGTACTCGGAGGACCTGATCGTGCGGCTGCCGTCCGGGCTCCAGTGGCAGAAGGTGACGGAAGGGACCGCGCCGGTCTATCCGGGGTGAGGTGTCCGGTCCTGCCGTGGCCCGCCGACCGGGTTTTCCACAGGACCCCGGGGCGGGTTTTCCACAGGCCTGGCAGGGCTCCGCACGGGTGGGCACAGTGGTGGCCATGCGGGGATTGCGGACAGTGCGGGAATGGTGGGCGGACCTCACGGACCTGGTGCTGCCGGCCGAGTGCGGCGGCTGCGGCAGGGCACGCGAGGTGCTGTGCCCTCGGTGCCGTACGGCGTTGAGCGGCGACCCGCCGTTCCGGGTGCGTCCGGATCCGGAGCCCCCGGGTCTGCCCGCGGTGCACGCGGCCGCGCCGTACGCGGACGAGGTGCGGGCGGCGCTGCTGGCCCACAAGGAGCGGGGCGCGCTGGCCCTCGCGGCACCGCTCGGCGCGGCACTGGCGGGAGCGGTGCGGGCGGGGCTGCGGGAGGCGTGGACGGCCACGGGCGGAATAGGCGCCCCTGATATGGGTGGCGTACGACGAGTGCGGGACCCGGTGCTGCTGGTGCCCGTGCCGTCGGCGCGCGGCGCGGTACGGACGCGCGGGCACGACCCGGCGCGGCGGATCGCCCTCGTCGCGGCGGGTGAGCTGCGGCGGACAGGGGTGCCGGCCCGGGTGCTGGCCGTGCTGCGGCAGCGGTACGCCGTGGCCGACCAGTCGGGCCTCGGCGCCCGGCGGCGGCTGGACAACCTCGCGGGCGCGCTGGCGGTGGCCCCGGGCGGCGGCGGGCTGCTGCGCGGCGGGGCGGTCGTCCTGGTCGACGACCTGATGACGACGGGGGCGTCGCTGGCGGAGGCGGCACGTGCGGTGCGCGCGGCCACGGACGTCGCCGTTGAGTCGGGGGCGGGGTCCGGCACGTACGGGACGGCGAGATCGGCTGTGTATCCGGCGGCGGCGGGGGAAGGCAGAGAGGAACGGAAGACCGGGCCCCGAATGGCGGGTCCCTACGGAGGCGGTCGCGTGGCCCGTGAAGCAATCTGCGCGGCAGTGGTCGCGGCTTCAACAGATTCCTTCGAAATAAACCGGAACTGACTGAGAACTTACGTCGTTGCAGGTAATGAGAGGGTCAATTCACCGGAACGGAGGTACGCCGCGGTAGAGGGTGACGACATCCGTCCGGGCGAGATATGTTCGGTTGTGAGGCAAAGCCGCAGGCCACACCTCTCAAATCCGAATGCCGTGCTGCGGGTTTTCACCGTCATCACCCGCACCGGTGGAGTGGAGATCCCGCCCGCGGGGGAGGAGGTGGACGTCACCGAGTCCGAGGTTTCGGGATGGACCGGAACCTGGTGCAAAAGGGAGATGCTCCGCCGTAGCAGCGGAGCGATCCGGGAACGGAGTTCTGCGTGGACATCGTCGTCAAGGGCCGCAAGACCGAGGTGCCCGAGCGGTTCCGGAAGCACGTGGCCGAGAAGCTGAAGCTGGAGAAGATCCAGAAGCTCGATGGCAAGGTGATCAGCCTCGACGTCGAGGTGTCCAAGGAGCCGAACCCCCGGCAGGCCGACCGCTGTGACCGAGTGGAGATCACGCTGCGCTCCCGCGGTCCGGTGATCCGGGCGGAGGCGGCGGCGAGCGACCCCTACGCGGCGCTCGACCTGGCGGCGGAGAAGCTCGGCGCACGGCTGCGCAAGCAGCACGACAAGCGCTTCTCGCGCCGTGGCGCACGCCGGATCTCGGCGGCCGAGGTCGCCGACCACGTACCCGGCGCGGCGACGCTCAACGGGAACGGCGACGTCGTCCCGACGGAGAAGCAGGACGGCGTACCCACCAAGAAGATCGGCTCGCTGGAGGTCCAGGGCGACGGCCCGCTCGTCGTCCGGGAGAAGACCCACGTGGCCGCACCGATGTCCCTCGACCAGGCGCTCTACGAGATGGAGCTGGTCGGGCACGACTTCTACCTGTTCGTCGACTCCGAGACGAAGGAGCCCAGCGTCGTCTACCGGCGGCACGCCTACGACTACGGCGTGATCCACCTGACCACGGACACGATGGTCACCCAGGCGCATGCTCCCGACGCGGGGGACGCGCTCGGCGGCTGACCCGCCCCGCCGGGTGACAGCGGTCCGGTGCCCCTGGAGCGCGTGTGCGCCCCCAGGGGCACCGGCGTGCGACGGTGCGCGAGGGTGTGCGACCCCAACGCTGCCCGTTCGGTCACCCCGCTGTCGGCCGGACATGGAATCATGGCGGCAACGGCCCAACCGGTGGGTCGTTGCTCTGGGTTGGCGATGGCTCAGGACCACAGGCCACAGCCTTCAGGGGGAGGAACGATGGCGGACAGTTTCGGACCGATGCGGGGCGCGGGCGTCGACCACGGGATCGACGACGGGGCATCCGGCATGGGCCCGGACGCCGACGCCGGCTCCGCACGCGAGGAGCCGATCCGGGTGCTCGTCGTGGACGACCATGCCCTCTTCCGCCGCGGCCTGGAGATCGTGCTGGCGGCCGAGGAGGACATCCAGGTCGTCGGAGAGGCCGGTGACGGCGCCGAGGCCGTGGAGAAGGCCGCCGACCTGCTTCCCGACATCGTCCTGATGGATGTGCGGATGCCCAAGCGGGGCGGCATCGAGGCCTGCACCTCCATCAAGGAGGTGGCCCCCAGCGCCAAGATCATCATGCTGACGATCAGCGACGAGGAGGCCGACCTCTACGACGCGATCAAGGCGGGCGCGACCGGTTATCTCCTCAAGGAGATCTCGACCGACGAGGTGGCCACCGCCATTCGCGCGGTGGCCGACGGCCAGTCCCAGATCAGTCCCTCCATGGCGTCGAAACTGCTCACCGAGTTCAAGTCGATGATCCAGCGGACCGACGAACGGCGGTTGGTGCCCGCGCCGCGGCTCACGGACCGCGAGCTGGAGGTCCTCAAACTCGTCGCCACCGGAATGAACAACCGCGACATCGCGAAGGAACTGTTCATTTCCGAGAACACCGTGAAGAACCACGTGCGCAACATCCTGGAGAAGCTGCAGCTGCACTCCAGGATGGAGGCCGTGGTGTACGCGATGCGGGAGAAGATCCTCGAGATCCGGTGAGCCGCCGCGCCGCGGAGCCGGTGATGAACCGGTGCCCGGTCAGGCGAGCAGTCGGGCCAGCTCCCGGGTGAGGGGCTCGCGCAGCTCCGGCGTCCCGACCCGTTCCACCCGTACGTCCGTGCAGTCCACCCAGCTCGCCGCCTCGACCAGGGCCTGGGCCACCGCCGGGGCCGCCTTCGGGCCGTCCAGTGTGACCTGCTTGGCGACCAGGGTGCGCCCCTCGCGGGCCGGGTCCACCCGGCCGACCAGCCGGCCGCCGGCCAGGACCGGCATCGCGAAGTAACCGTGCACCCGCTTCGGCTTGGGCACGTAGGCCTCCAGGCGGTGGGTGAAGCCGAAGATCCGCTCCGTGCGCGCCCGCTCCCAGACGAGGGAGTCGAAGGGCGAGAGCAGCGTCGTGCGGTGACGGCCGCGCGGAGGAGTCTCCAGCGCCGCCGGGTCCGCCCAGGCCGGCCGGCCCCAGCCCTGCACCGTGACCGGCACCAGGCCCGAGTCGGCGATCACGGCGTCGACCTGCTCGGCCTTGAGACGGTGGTAGTCCGCGATGTCCGCGCGCGTGCCGACGCCCAGGGACTGACCGGCCAGGCGGACCAGGCGGCGCAGGCACTCGGCATCGTCCAGGTCGTCGTGGAGCAGGGCGGCCGGGACCGCGCGCTCGGCCAGGTCGTACACCCGCTTCCAGCCGCGGCGCTCCACGCACACCACCTCGCCGTACATGAGCGCGCGCTCGACGGCGACCTTCGTGCCCGACCAGTCCCACCACTCGCTGGTCTTCTTCGCGCCGCCCAGCTCCGTCGCGGTGAGGGGGCCCTCGGTGCGGAGCTGCTTGACGACGCGGTCGTAGTCGCCGTCGGGGAGGTGGTGGTTCCAGTGCGGGCGGTCGCGGTAGGCGCGGCGGCGGAAGGCGAAGTGGGGCCACTCCTCGATGGGGAGGATGCAGGCGGCGTGCGACCAGTACTCGAAGGCGTGGGTGTCCGTCCAGTACGCGTCCTCGACGGTCCGGCGGCCGACCGCGCCCAGGCGGGCGTACGGGATCAGCTCGTGGGAGCGGGCGAGGACCGAGATGGTGTCGAGCTGCACCGCGCCCAGGTGACGGAGGACGCCGCGGACGCCTGCGCGGCGGTCGGGGGCGCCGAGGAAGCCCTGTGCGCGGAGGGCGAGGCGGCGGGCCTCGTCTGCGGACAGTTCCGTGGCGGGGGGCGGGAGGGTCGTCATACGTCCGCACGATAGGGGGTGGGTCTGACAGTGGGGTGGGGTGCGGGGTGCGGGGTGCAGGGGAGGTGGGTGCGGGGGGCCGGGGTTCGGGTGGCGCCCGGCGTGCGTGCGGGCGGGGGCGGGGGCGCAACCCGGCGTTGCGGGGTGCCGCTGCGCCCACCCGTGCCGCCCCAGCGGCACGACTGCCCGCAGCAGCAGCGGCGCGACTGCCCGCAGCGGCAGCGGCAGCGGCGGCGGCAGCGGTATGACTGTCCGCAGCTATGGGGCTACGTGGCTATGCCTGGGCGGGCAGGTATGGGGACGTTGACGGGAGGGCGAGGTCTGAGGGGAGGAGGGAGCCGATCCAGCAGTCGCGGCGCACGCCCTTGTTGTTGATCGCGGAGCGCAACGTGCCCTCCATGGTGTAGCCCGCGCGTTGGGCCACCGCGCGGGAGGCCGTGTTGCCGACCTCGGCGCGCCATTCCAGGCGGTCGACGGCCCGCTCGGTGAAGGCCCAGCGCGAGACGGCGACGGCGGCTTCGGTGACGTAGCCCCGGCCGCGGTGCTCCTTGGTGCCCCAGAACCCGATCTCCCCGACGCCCAGGGAGATCATCGTGATGCCGAGCATGCCCACCAGGGCCCCGTCGGGGAGGAAGAGGCCGAAGGTGAACATCGAGTCGTTCGCCCAGCCCTCGGGGACCACCTGCTCCGCGAAACTCCGCGCGTGCTCCGGGAGGTAGGGGGAGGGGACCGTCGTCCAGCGCTGGATGTCGGGATCCTGCGCGGCGGCGTACACGGCGTCGGTGTCCTGCGGGCCGACCGTGCGCAGGACGAGGCGGTCGGTGGTCAGAGTGACGGGGTCCATCGGCCGATTCTGCGCGGATCCCGGTGGGGGCGCCAATGTTTTGCCGTCCGTGAACATCCGGTCACTTCACGTGCGATTCGCGGGAGGGTGCGGCACCATCCGCGGGGCCCGGACGTTGAAAGGGGTGACAGGTGACGGCAGACAGGGATGCTGGATGTTAAGGAGTGGACGGTCCCCGTTACAGCAGGCCTCCCGACGCGGTGGGGTCCTCGCATACGATGGCCGTTGCCCGATCCGTCACAGGAAACCGACCGTCCCAGGCCCGACCGGCAAGGAGACCAACCCCCGTGTCCGTCCTCTCGAAGATCATGCGTGCAGGCGAAGGCAAGATCCTGCGCAAGCTGCACCGCATCGCGGACCAGGTCAACTCCATCGAAGAGGACTTCACTGACCTCTCCGACGCCGAGCTGCGGGCCCTCACCGACGAGTACAAGCAGCGCTACGCCGACGGTGAGAGCCTTGACGACCTGCTGCCCGAAGCCTTCGCCACCGTCCGTGAGGCCGCCAAGCGCGTCCTGGGCCAGCGCCACTACGACGTGCAGATCATGGGCGGCGCTGCCCTGCACATGGGCTACGTGGCCGAGATGAAGACCGGTGAGGGCAAGACCCTCGTCGGCACGCTGCCCGCCTACCTCAACGCCCTGTCCGGCGAGGGCGTGCACATCGTCACGGTCAACGACTACCTGGCCGAGCGCGACTCCGAGATGATGGGCCGCGTCCACAAGTTCCTCGGTCTGACCGTCGGCTGCATCCTCGCCAACCAGACGCCGGCCCAGCGCCGCGAGATGTACGGCTGCGACATCACCTACGGCACGAACAACGAGTTCGGCTTCGACTACCTGCGCGACAACATGGCGTGGTCCAAGGACGAGCTCGTCCAGCGCGGTCACAACTTCGCCATCGTCGACGAGGTCGACTCCATCCTCGTCGACGAGGCCCGTACGCCGCTGATCATCTCCGGCCCCGCCGACCAGGCCACCAAGTGGTACGGCGACTTCGCCAAGCTGGTCACCCGTCTGAAGAAGGGCGAGGCCGGCAACACCCTCAAGGGCATCGAGGAAACCGGTGACTACGAGGTCGACGAGAAGAAGCGCACCGTCGCCATCCACGAGTCGGGCGTGTCCAAGGTCGAGGACTGGCTGGGCATCGACAACCTGTACGAGTCGGTGAACACCCCGCTGGTCGGCTATCTGAACAACGCCATCAAGGCCAAGGAACTCTTCAAGAAGGACAAGGACTACGTCGTCCTCGACGGCGAAGTCATGATCGTCGACGAGCACACCGGCCGTATCCTCGCCGGCCGCCGCTACAACGAGGGCATGCACCAGGCGATCGAGGCGAAGGAAGGGGTGGACATCAAGGACGAGAACCAGACGCTCGCCACGATCACCCTCCAGAACTTCTTCCGCCTCTACAAGCGCCACGACCACAACGGCAAGGAACAGCCCGGTCTGTCCGGCATGACCGGTACGGCGATGACCGAGGCCGCCGAGTTCCACCAGATCTACAAGCTCGGCGTGGTGCCCATCCCGACCAACCGCCCCATGGTGCGCAAGGACCAGTCGGACCTGATCTACCGCACCGAGGTCGCCAAGTTCGAGGCGGTCGTCGACGACATCGAGGAGAAGCACCGCAAGGGGCAGCCGATCCTCGTCGGCACCACCTCCGTCGAGAAGTCCGAGTACCTCTCGCAGCAGCTCAGCAAGCGCGGTGTCCAGCACGAGGTGCTGAACGCCAAGCAGCACGACCGGGAGGCGACCATCGTCGCCCAGGCGGGCCGCAAGGG
Source organism: Streptomyces hyderabadensis (assembly GCF_020404845.1). GTDB lineage: Bacteria > Actinomycetota > Actinomycetes > Streptomycetales > Streptomycetaceae > Streptomyces > Streptomyces hyderabadensis. Next base: position 18,465 of record NZ_JAIOJZ010000088.1, read on the forward strand.
CTCCGTGACGGTGGCCACGAACATGGCCGGCCGCGGTACGGACATCAAGCTCGGCGGCAACCCCGAGGACCTCGCCGAGGCGGAGCTGCGCCAGCGCGGCCTCGACCCCGAGGAGCACATCGAGGAGTGGGCCGCGGCCCTGCCCGCCGCGCTGGAGCGGGCCGAGCAGGCGGTCAAGGCCGAGTTCGAAGAGGTCAAGGAGCTGGGCGGCCTCTACGTCCTGGGCACCGAGCGGCACGAGTCGCGGCGCATCGACAACCAGCTGCGCGGTCGTTCCGGCCGTCAGGGCGACCCCGGCGAGTCCCGCTTCTACCTCTCCCTGGGCGACGACCTGATGCGGCTGTTCAAGGCCCAGATGGTCGAGCGCGTGATGTCCATGGCGAACGTGCCGGACGACGTGCCGATCGAGAACAAGATGGTCACGCGCGCGATCGCGTCCGCCCAGTCGCAGGTCGAGACGCAGAACTTCGAGACCCGTAAGAACGTCCTGAAGTACGACGAGGTCCTCAACCGCCAGCGCGAGGTCATCTACGGCGAGCGGCGCCGCGTCCTGGAGGGCGAGGACCTGCAGGAGCAGATCCAGCACTTCATGAACGACACGATCGACGCCTACGTACAGGCGGAGACCGCCGAGGGCTTCCCGGAGGACTGGGACCTCGACCGGCTGTGGGGTGCCTTCAAGCAGCTCTACCCGGTGAAGGTCACCGTCGAGGAGCTGGAGGAGGCGGCCGGCGACCGGGCCGGTCTGACCGCCGACTACATCGCGGAGTCCATCAAGGACGACATCATGGAGCAGTACGAGGCGCGGGAGAAGCAGCTCGGCTCCGAGATCATGCGCGAGCTGGAGCGCCGGGTCGTCCTGTCGGTCCTGGACCGCAAGTGGCGCGAGCACCTCTACGAGATGGACTACCTCCAGGAGGGCATCGGCCTGCGTGCGATGGCGCAGAAGGACCCGCTGGTCGAGTACCAGCGCGAGGGCTTCGACATGTTCCAGGCCATGATGGAGGGCATCAAGGAGGAGTCCGTCGGCTACCTGTTCAACCTGGAGGTCCAGGTCGAGCAGCAGGTCGAGGAGGTCCCCGTCGAGGACGCGGCGCCGTCGCTCGACAAGGGCGCGCAGGACGCGGTCCCGGCCCAGGCTGGCGCCCGTCCGGAGATCCGGGCCAAGGGCCTGGACGCGCCGCAGCGCCGGGACCTGCACTTCTCCGCGCCGACCGTGGACGGCGAGGGCGGTGTCGTCGAGGGCGAGTTCACCGACGGTGAGCCCGCGCAGACCCCGTCGGACGGGCTGACGCGCGCGGAGCGCCGCAAGCAGGCCAAGGGCGGGCGGCGCCGCAAGAAGTGACGGTGCGGTGCCCTGCGGGCGCCGTGGCGGTGGGAGGGCCGGTCACCCGGGGTGACCGGCCCTCCGGCCTGTCCGGGAGCAGCGGTCCGGGCAGAGGGCGCGGTCAGACGGTGCGGTCAGTCGTCGTCCGCGTGGTGCCGGCGGGGACCGCCCACTTCCACCGCCGTACAGCGCCAGCGCAGGTCCCGGCCCCGCTCCAGGCGGAACGCCAGGGCGCGCAGCCGTTCTCCCGCGCCGATGCGGGCGAAGACCTCCAGGGCGCCCGGCCGGGGCTCGAAGTAGCCGATGTCACGGACGACGGGGGACGCGCCGCGGGTGCGCAGCGGACCGCGTTCGGCGAGGTGCGCCAGGTCGTCGTAGGCGCGGCCGACCGTGTGCCGGAGCATCGAGTGGACGGGGCGCCGGCCGCTGAGCACGCCCAGGAGCAGCTCGGCGAAGTGGTCGGTGGGCCGGAGCTGCGGCACGGGGCGGCGAGGCGTCTGAGCGGGGACGACGGGCGTTGTGGCGGGCCGGGAGACCCGGTGGTGGCCCCCCGACGGGATCCGCCCCGCGGTGGACGCGGTGCCGGGGCCGGCGCTGCGTGCGGGGACAGGGGAGGCC
>NZ_JAIOJZ010000089.1 GCF_020404845.1 Streptomyces hyderabadensis
CCGGGAACAGGGTGGCCGGCTCGCCCACACGGGCCACTATCCCGTACTCCTGGTCGGTGGAGACGAGCACCGGCAGGCCGCGCGGCTGCTCCAGGGAGGCCTTCTGGATGCCGTTGGACAGGTCGGCGATCTGGTGCGGGTCGCGGGTGTTGTGCGCCCAGGCGAAGTAGATGATGCCGCCGACCCGGTACTTGGCGATCAGCTCGGCCGCGGTGCGGACGCCGATCTCCTTCAGGTTGGCGTCGATGTCGGCCTGGTCGGGGTCGGTGGCCGAGTGGCCGTAGACCCGCATGACGAAGAGCTGACCGACCTTCTCCTCCAGCGTCATGCGGGAGATCAGGGCACGCAGCTTGTCGTCGTCGGGCCTGCGGGCGTCGGCGTACGCCGTGCCGCCCCCGGCCGCGAGGGCCGCGGTGACGACCGCGGTGGCGGTGAGGACGGTACGTCTGGAGGGCTGTGCGGTGCTTCCCGTGCCGGCCGTGCTGCTGTGGTGCACGTGCGCTCCTTCCGGAGGGCTGGTGAAGGAAACTGCCAAGGAGTCACCAATATCCAGGAAGTTTCTGCCAGTCAAGGGACCGCACAGGAGTCACCCGGTCAGGCGGAGCCGACGGCCCGGGGCACAGGGGTGACGCGGGTCGCGACCGCCGGCCAGTGGGCGCGCAGGGTGCGGACCGTTTCCGTGATGGCCGGGCGGCGGGCCGCGCCCGTGCGCCACAGCGCGTACAGCCGCCGTACCGGCATCGGGTCGAGCGGGACCTCCACCACCCCCGGCGGCAGTGGGCCGCGCCCCAGGCGGGGGATGAGGGCGACGCCGAGACCGGCCGCGACCAGCGCGACCAGCGTCGGGTTCTCGTCCGCCTGGTGGACGATGTCCGGCTCGTGCCCGGCGCCCCGCAGCGTCCGCAGCAGCCAGTCGTGGCAGACCCGCCCGGGCGGCTGGCAGATCCACCGCTCCCCGCCCAGCTCGGCCCGCCGCACGGCCGTCCGGCCCGCGAGCCGGTGCCCCTCGGGCACCAGCAGGTCGCACAGGTCCTCCCCGATCGGTGCCTGCTCCACCCCCGCCGGTGCCGGCAGCGGGGCGATGTCCCAGTCGTGCGCCACCACCAGATCGACGGCGCCCTTGGCCACCAGGTCCACGGACAGGTGCGGGTCGACCTCGGTGAGCCGCGCGTCCAGCGCCGGGTGGCGCGCCGCCAGGTCGGCCAGCACGGAGGGCAGCAGCCCGCGCGCCGCCGACGCGAACGCGGCGACGGTCAGCCGCCCCGACGGCACCCCGCGCCGCTCCTCCAGCCGGGTCTCCGCCCGCTCCACGATGGCCAGCAACTCCACGGCCGCGTCCACCAGTTGCCACGCCTCGTCGGTGAGCCGCACGCCGCGCCCCTCGCGCTCCAGCAGCACCGTCCTGGTCTCCCGCTCCAGCTTGCCGATCTGCTGCGACACGGCGGAGGGTGTGAAGCCGAGCGCGGCGGCGGCCGCCCCGACGGTCCCGTGCACGGACACGGCGTGCAGGGCGCGCAGCCGCTGGAGGTCGAGCATGACGGCTCCCGGGGTACGAGGGGGGCGGGCAGCAATTAGCGATGCTTCATCCAACCATGCAGCAATCATCGCTGGTGCTACACGGTCTTTCCGGTCGATCCTCGACGCATGCGACCTCCCCACCTCCTCCTCGCCGTGCTCGTCGCCGCCGTCTGGGGCGTGAACTTCACGGTCATCGAGATCGGCCTCGACCACTTCCCGCCGCTCCTCTTCTCCGCCCTGCGCTTCCTGGCGGCCGCGCTGCCCGCGGTCTTCTGGGTGGGCCGCCCGAAGGTGGCGTGGAAGTGGATCGTGGCGGTGGGACTGGTCCTCGGCGTCGCCAAGTTCGGCCTGGTCTTCGTGGGCATGGACGCGGGCATGCCGGCCGGCCTGTCGTCCCTGGTCCTGCAGATCCAGGCGGTGTTCACCGCGGTGATCGCCGCCGCGGTCCTGGCCGAACGCCCCTCCCGCGTCCAGACCCTCGGCATGCTGGTCGCGCTGGCCGGCATCGGTGTGGCGGCGCTGGACGAGGGCACCTCGGGACCGCTGGGCGCGTTCCTGATGGTCGTCGGCGCCGCGGCGGCCTGGGGCGTGTCCAACGTCCTGACCCGCAAGGCGTCCCCGCCCGACGCGCTGAACTTCATGGTGTGGGTCTCCACCGTCCCCGTCCTCCCCCTGCTGGCCCTCTCCCTGCTCACCGAGGGCCCCGCCGAGGACCTGGCGGCCCTGCGTGCCCTGGACTGGCAGGGGGCGGGCACGATCCTCTTCGTCGCCTGGATCTCGACCGTCTTCGGCTTCGGCGCCTGGGGCTGGCTGCTGCGCCGTCACCCCGCCTCGACGGTCGCGCCGTTCTCCCTCCTGGTCCCGGTCTTCGGCATGTCGTCCGCGGCCCTCTTCCTCGGCGAGTCGGTGACGCCCCTGCGCTGGTGCGCGGCGGCCCTGCTGGTGGGCGGGGTGGCGCTGACGACGCTCACTCCCGCGCGCAAGCGCACGCCGCGGGTGCCCGTGCGCACCTCCCCGGAATTCGCTGGACGACCCCCCGTCCCGGCTGAAGAATCCGTGCGGTGACATTCGCACTGAAGGCCCCGGTCCTCGAAGGCACGCTGGTACGACTGGAGCCGCTGGCCCACCGGCACGCCGCCGACCTGGCGGCGGCCGCGGGGGAGGACCGCGGCACCTACGCGTTCACCTGGGTCCCGGGGGCCGACGAGGTCGGCGCCTACATCGACGCCCAGCTGGCCAGGGCGGCGACCGGACGGCTGGCGCCCTACGCCCAGGTGTCCCTCGCCACCGGCCGCGCGGTCGGCGCCACCGCCTACTGGGAGCCCCGCTCCTGGCTCACCGACGACGCGCTCGACGCCGTCGAGGTCGGCTTCACCTGGCTGGCCCGCTCCACCCAGGGCACGGGGGTGAACGCCGAGGCCAAACTGCTCCTGTTCCGCCACGCCTTCGAGGTCTGGGGCGTGTCCCGCGTCGACCTCAAGACCGACGCCCGCAACGAGCGCTCCCGCGCCGCGATCGAGAAGACCGGCGCCCGCTTCGAGGGCGTCCTGCGCAACTGGTCCCGCTCCTGGGCGCCGGGCGAGGAGGGCCGGCTGCGCGACTCCGCGATCTACTCGATCACGTCGGCGGAGTGGCCGGGGTGCGAGGAGCGGCTGGCGCGGAGAGTGCGGTCCGCCGCCGTGCCGCCCGCCGCCGTGCCGCCCGTGGTCACGCCGCGTCGGTGAGCAGCCGGGCGAGGTGCTCGCGCCCCTGCTCCAGCAGCTCGGGCAGCGGTGCCGCCGACTCGTACCACCGCTTCTCGTACTCCCAGCACAGCCAGCCGTCCCAGCCGTGCCGGGACAGCACGTCCACCACCTCGGTGAGCGGCAGCACTCCCGCGCCCAGCGCCAGCGGCGTGGTGTCCTCGGCGGAGGCGATGTCCTTGACCTGGACGTAGCCCAGGTGCGGGGAGAGCGCCGCGTAGGACTCGGAGGGCTGTTCCCCGCCCAGCCAGGTGTGCATCACGTCCCACAGCGCGCCGACCTGCCGGTGCCCGACCAGCCCGAGGACACGCATCGCGTCGGCGCCGGTGCGATGCGAGTCGTGGGTCTCCAGCAGGATCCGCACGCCCAGCTCGGCGGCGTATTCTGCGGCCGTCCCCAGCCGCCGCGCGGCCACCGCGTCGGCCTCCTCGGCGCTCTGCTCGGTGCCGCCGCCGGGGAACACCCGGACGTACGGCGCGCCCAGATCCCGGGCGAGGTCGAGCAGGCCGCGCAGCTCGGCGATCACGGGTTCGTCGTCGCCGGGCGCGGCGACCCGCGCGTACCCCGCGAGCGCCAGCGGCTCGACCCCGGCCGCCTTGAACTCGGCGGCCACCGCCGCCCGTTCGTCGGGACCGAGGCCCGGGTGGACCGGTTCCTCCGGATGGGCGCGCAACTCGACGCCGTGATAGCCGTGCGCGGTAGCGAGCCCCAGCACGTCGGCCAGGGGCAGTCCGGGAACACCGAGAGTGGAGAACGCCAGCTTCATGCCCACGGAGCGTACCCGCGATCTCGCGTTTTACATGGGGGCACCGACGGCACATTCTGTGACGCCGGCCGGCTGTTTCAGCCCGTCCGGCGTTTGAGGACGAGGCCCGTTCAGGGCCGAACGGGAGGTCTGGGGGCGCAGCCCCCAGGGCGGCCCACACCGACGCGGGCCCACCGTGTCACCAACGGTCCGCTTCAAGCCCGCGGCCGTCCGGAGGACCCCCGTACCATCAACTCCCCCCGCACCGTCGCGATCCCGCCCGCCGGCGCCTCCTCCCGCCCCATCGCGACCCGCCCCGCCCGCGCCCCCGCCTCCGCCAGCGGCAGCCGCACCGTCGTCAGCGCGGGCACCGCGTCGATGCTGAACGGCAGGTCGTCGAAGCCGGCCACGGACACGTCGTCCGGGATCCGCAGCCCCGAGTCGCGCAGCGCCGCGCACGCGCCCAGCGCGACGGTGTCGTTCGCGGCCACGACCGCGGTCAGCGTCGGGTCCCGGCGCAGCAGTTCCAGCGTGGCCTCGTACCCGGCCTGCCGGTCGTAGCGGCCGTGGACGGTCCAGCGGGGGTCCTCCTCGATGCCGTGCGCGGCGAGCGCGGTGCGGTGGCCCTCCAGCCGGTGCCGGGTCGTGGTCCGTTCCTCCGGGCCCGCGATGTAGCCGAGCCGCCGGTGCCCGAGCCCGATCAGGTGCTCGGTCAGCTCCCGGCCGCCCCCGCGGTTGTCGAAGGTGAGCGCGATCGCCCCGGTGTCCGGCGCCGGCGGCCGCCCGCACAGCACCACCCGCGTCCCCGCCTCCGTGAGCTTGCGCAGCTTCGCCGCCACCGCCGCCTGATGGACCCCGTCCTCCATCGCGCCGCCGGTCAGCACGACCGCCGCCGCGCGCTGGCGCTGGAGCAGCGTGAGGTAGGTCAGCTCGCGCTCCGGGGTGCCGCCGGTGTTGCAGACCACGGCGAGCCGCTCGCCGCCCGCTCTGCCGCCCGGCCCGCCGATCTCGGACTGGACGGCGCCGGCCATGATGCCGAAGAAGGGGTCGGCGATGTCGTTGACGAGGATGCCGACCAGGTCGGAGGTGGCCGCGGCCAGCGCGCTCGCGGGGCCGTTGAGCACGTAGTCCAGCTCGTCGACGGCCTTGAGCACCCGCTCCCGGGTGGAGGCGGCGACCGGGTAGTTGCCGTTCAGTACGCGCGACACCGTCGCGGGGGAGACCTGGGCGCGGGCCGCCACGTCCGCCAGTGTCACCGTCATGTCCTCGTCCTCCGCATCGCGCGTGTGAGCCGAACGCCGTACCGGCTGACCTTACGGCCCCCGCCCGCCGTCGTTCGCCCCCTCGAACAACTCGCCCCGGTCGCGGTCTTGTCCAGACCACCGTTCACAGGCTAGCTTCGTTCTACATAGAAAGCGCTTGCTGTACGGTTCGTACGACGTGCTGTATGGCTCGGTACGGCTCGTACGAAGGGAATGACGTGACACGCAAGACGGTGCGTATCGCCATGAACGGTGTGACCGGGCGCATGGGCTACCGCCAGCACCTCGTCCGCTCCATCCTGGCCCTGCGCGAACAGGGCGGCCTCGACCTCGGCGACGGCACCGTGCTGTGGCCGGAGCCGGTGCTGGTCGGCCGCCGCGAGCACGCGCTGAAGGCGCTGGCGGAGCGGCACGGTCTCGCCGACGTCTCCACGGACCTGGACGCGGTCCTCGCCGACGACTCCATCGACATCTACTTCGACGCCCAGGTGACCTCGGCCCGCGAGGAGGCGATCAAGAAGGCGATCGCCGCGGGCAAGCACGTCTACACCGAGAAGCCGACGGCCACCGGCCTGGACGGCGCCCTGGAGCTGGCCCGCCTGGCGAACGCCGCCGGCATCAAGCACGGCGTCGTCCAGGACAAGCTCTTCCTCCCCGGCCTGCTCAAGCTGAAGCGCCTGATCGACGGCGGCTTCTTCGGCCGGATCCTGTCCGTGCGCGGCGAGTTCGGCTACTGGGTCTTCGAGGGCGACTGGCAGGAGGCCCAGCGCCCGTCCTGGAACTACCGCAGCGAGGACGGCGGCGGCATCGTCGTCGACATGTTCCCGCACTGGGAGTACGTGCTGCACGAGCTGTTCGGCCGGGTGAAGTCCGTCCAGGCGCTCACCGCCACCCACATCCCCGAGCGCTGGGACGAGAAGGGCAAGCCCTACGACGCCACCGCCGACGACGCCGCCTACGGTGTCTTCGAGCTGGACGGCGGTGCGATCGCGCAGATCAACTCCTCCTGGGCGGTGCGCGTCAACCGCGACGAACTGGTCGAGTTCCAGGTCGACGGCACCGAGGGCTCCGCCGTCGCGGGACTGCGGGGCTGCCGCGTCCAGCACCGCTCGGCCACCCCCAAGCCGGTGTGGAACCCGGACGTCCCCGCCACCGAGGTCTTCCGCGACCAGTGGCAGGAGGTCCCGGACAACGGCGCCTTCGACAACGGCTTCAAGGCCCAGTGGGAGCTGTTCCTCAAGCACGTCCACGCCGACGCCCCCTACCACTGGGACCTGCTGGCCGGCGCCCGCGGCGTCCAGCTCGCCGAGCTGGGCCTGAAGTCCTCGGCCGAGGGCCGCCGCCTCGACGTACCGGAGATCGGCCTGTGACCCTCCACCTCCCGAACCCCGACGGCACCCTGCGCGCCTACGAGCCCCGCACCGCACCCCCGGCCGTTTCGGGAACAGGCGGGGGAAGCGCTTTCACCTCCCGTACGGTCTTCTCCGCCGCGCACGTCGTCGCCGACCCGTACGCGGACACCACCCCGGACGGGCCCGCCGCCGTCGACTGGGACGCCACCCTCGCCTTCCGCCGTCACCTGTGGTCCCACGGACTCGGCGTCGCCGAGGCGATGGACACCGCCCAGCGCGGCATGGGCCTGGACTGGGCCGGGGCGGCCGAGCTGATCCGCCGCTCCGCCGCCGAGGCGAAGGTGACCGGCGGCCGCATCGCCTGCGGCGTCGGCACGGACCAGCTGGCGGCCACCTCCGCGACCACGCTCGCGGAGGTCCGGTCTGCCTACGAGGAACAGCTCGCCGTCGTCGAGGAGTCGGGCGCCCAGGCCATCCTCATGGCCTCCCGCGCCCTCGCCGCCACCGCGAAGTCCCCGGACGACTACCTGGAGGTCTACGGCCACCTGCTCCGGCAGGCCGCCGAGCCGGTGATCCTGCACTGGCTGGGCCCGATGTTCGACCCGGCCCTGGAGGGCTACTGGGGCTCCGCCGACCTGGACACGGCGACCGACACCTTCCTGGAGGTCATCGCCGCCCACCCCGACAAGGTCGACGGCATCAAGGTCTCCCTGCTGGACGCCCGGCGCGAGGTCGACCTGCGCCGCCGCCTCCCGCGCGGCGTGCGCTGCTACACCGGCGACGACTTCAACTACCCGGAGCTGATCGCGGGCGACGAACAGGGCTTCAGCCACGCCCTGCTCGGCATCTTCGACCCGCTGGGCCCGCTGGCCGCCGAGGCGGTCCGGGTGCTCGACACGGGGGACACCGACGGCTTCCGCGCCCTGCTCGACCCCACCGTCGAACTCTCCCGCCACCTCTTCCGGGCCCCCACCCGCTACTACAAGACGGGCGTGGTCTTCCTGGCCTGGCTGGCCGGCCACCAGAGCCACTTCACGATGGTCGGCGGCCTCCAGTCGGCCCGCTCCCTGCCCCACCTCGCGCGCGCCTACGAACTCGCCGACGGCCTCGGCCTGTTCCCGGACCCGAAGCTGGCCGAGGAGCGCATGCGGACCCTGCTCGCGCTGTACGGAGTGAACCGATGAACGACCCCGGCCTGAGCCGCTTCAGCATCAACCAGATGACGGTCAAGCAGCTCTCCCTGCCCGAACTGACCGCCGCCTGCGCCGAACTGGGCATCGGCCACGTCGGCCTGTGGCGCGAACCCGTGCAGGCGTACGGCGTCGAGGCCGCCGCCAAGCTGGTCCGCGACGCGGGCCTGACCGTCACCACGCTGTGCCGCGGCGGCTTCCTCACGGCCGTCGACCCCGGCGAACGGGCCGGGGCCCTGGCCGACAACCGCCGCGCCGTCGACGAGGCCGCCGCCCTCGGCACCGACACCCTGGTGCTGGTCTCCGGCGGCCTCCCGCCCGGCGAGAAGGACCTGCGCGCCGCCCGCGAACGCATCGCGGACGCCCTGGCCGAGCTGGGCCCCTACGCCGAGCGGCACGGCGTACGCCTGGCCATCGAGCCGCTGCACCCCATGTTCGCCTCGGACCGCTGCGTGGTCTCCACCCTCGCCCAGGCCCTGGACCTGGCCGAACGCTTCCCGGCCCGGCAGGTCGGCGTCACCGTCGACACGTACCACATCTGGTGGGACGACCGGGCGCCCGAGCAGATCGCCCGGGCCGGCGCGGGCGGCCGCATCCATACCTTCCAGCTCGCCGACTGGACCACCCCCCTCCCCGAGGGCGTCCTCAACGGACGCGGTCAGATCGGGGACGGCGCGATCGACATGCGGGAGTGGAAGGGGTACGTCGAGGCGGCCGGGTACACCGGCGCCATCGAGGTGGAGCTGTTCAACGAGGGGCTGTGGGCGCGGGACGGACGGGAGGTGCTCGCCGAGACGGCGGCCCGGTTCGCCGCGCACGCCGGGGACGGGGCGCCCGGAAAATAATCCCGGCGGCCCGTGCAACCCTTCCGCCCCCGCGCGGGTCGTACTTGGCATCGGAACTTCCGTGGGGGTACCCGGGGGGGAATTCACGGGGTTCTGAAGGGGAGGGGAAACCCGAGGGGGCCCGGTCGTCGACCGGACCCCCTCGAAGTTCTCCGGCGTTCTCCACGTCAGAAGAAGACCCCGCACCGCAGCAGCACATTGGCGTACGGCCGCGCCTCCCCGGTGCGCACGATCAGCCGCGCACCGGCCGACAGCTCCTTCAGCCGCTCGTGCGGGACGAGTTCGAGCGCGGGGAAGAGCCCGTCGAGCAGCGCGGCGCACCCGGCGTTCGCCTCCCGGACCTCCGTCGCCGCCGTGGCGCCCTCGACGACCAGCTCGGCCAGCAGGCCGTCCAGCACCTCGGCGAAGGCCGGCACCCCGGCCCGGAAGGCCAGGTCGACGACGCGCGGCCCGTCCGGGACGGGCATGCCCGCGTCGCACACCAGGACGCCGTCCCCGTGACCGAGTCCGGCGAGGGCGCCCGCCAGATGCCGGTTGAGTATCCCAGCCTTCCTCACAGCGCCTCGGCCTCCGCGGCCGTCGGGTACGACTCCTGCGCGCCCGGCTTCGTGACCGCCGCCGCACCCACCCGGGCCGCGTAGGCCGCCGCGTCGGCCGGCGACTCGCCCCTGCCGAGCCGCCAGGCCAGTGCCGCGGTGAAGGCGTCGCCCGCGCCCGTGGTGTCCACGGCGTCCACCTTCACGGACGGCACCCGGACCACGCCCAGGGCCGCCGACGCGACCAGCGCGCCCTCGGCGCCCAGGGTCACCACCACCGAGCGCGGGCCCTTGGCCAGCAGGACGCGGGCCCAGTCCTCGGGGCGCTCGCCGACCAGCGAGTCCCCGAGGATCACCTTCGCCTCGTGCTCGTTGACGATCAGCGGGTCGCAGGCGGCCAGCACCTCCTGCGGCAGCGGCCGGGGCGGCGACGGGTTCAGCACGAAGCGGCTGTCCGGCGCGAGCGAGCGGACCACCTCCACGACCGTCTCCAGCGGGATCTCCAGCTGGGTGGAGACCACCCGGGAGGCGTGGAAGAGGCTGGCCGCGGCGCGGACGTCGCCGGGTGCCAGCCGGCCGTTGGCGCCCGGCGACACCACGATGCTGTTGTCCCCGGACGGGTCGACGGTGATCAGCGCGACGCCGGTCGGGGCGCCGCCCACCAGCACGCCGACCGTGTCGACGCCGGCCGCCCGCTGCGAGTCCAGCAGCAGTCGGCCGTAGTCGTCGTCGCCGACCCGGGCCAGCAGGGCGGTACGGGCGCCGAGCCGGGCGGCGGCGACGGCCTGGTTGCCGCCCTTGCCGCCCGGGTGGACGGCCAGGTCGGAGCCGAGCACCGTCTCGCCCGCCGCCGGCCGCCGCTCGACACCGATCACGAGGTCGGCGTTGGCCGACCCGACGACCAGCAGGTCGTAGTCGTACATCAGTCGTTCTCCGATTCGAGTGATTCCCGCTGGTTTCCGCCGGGTCCCGATGGCCGGTCTCAGCCCTCGAAGCCGGCCACGTTCTCCTTGGTGACGACCTTCACGGGCACCTTCACCGTCTGCTCCACCTTCTCGTCCTCGGCCGCCCGCAGCGCGTTCTGTACGGCGATCCTGCCCAGTTCCTTCGGCTGCTGCGCCACGGACGCGTACAACGTGCCGTCCTGGACCGCCGTCAGCCCGTCCGGCGTGCCGTCGAAGCCGACGACCTGCACGGACTTCCCGGCCTTGGAGCCCAGCGCCTTGATCGCGCCCAGCGCCATCTCGTCGTTCTCGGCGAAGACGCCGTCGACGTCCGGGTGCGCCTGGAGCAGGTTCGTCATCACGTCCAGGCCCTTGGTGCGGTCGAAGTCCGCGGGCTGCTTGGCGACCACCTTGATGCCCGGGTACTTCTTGAGCCCGGCCGCGAAGCCCGCCCCGCGCTCCCGGCTGGCGGAGGTGCCGGCCTGGCCCTGGAGGATGACGATGGTGCCCTTGCCGCCGAGCTTCTCGGCGAGCGCCCTGGCGCCCAGCTCACCGCCCTCGACGTTGTCGGAGGCGACCAGCGCGGAGGTGTCCGCCTTGTTGACGCCGCGGTCCACGGCGATGACGGGGATGTCGTCCTTGTTCGCCGAGCGCACCGAGGGACCGGCCGCGTCGGAGTCCACCGGGTTGACGATGACCGCGGACAGGCTGCCGCTGACGAAGTTCTGCAACTGGTTGGCCTGCTGGGAGGCGTCGTTCTGGGCGTCCGTGACCGTCAGGTCCACGCCCAGCTTCTTCGCCTCCGCCTCCGCGCCGTTCCTGATCTGCACGAAGAACGGGTTGTTCAGCGTGGACAGCGACAGCCCTATCTTCTGGTCCTTGCCGCCGGAGGAACCGTTGTGCAGCAGCGAGGTCGCGCCGACCACGGCCACCGCGACCACGGCCGCGATCACGTACGTGAGGGCCTGCCTGCCCCGGTTGCCGCCGCCGGACGCACCGGCCGCCGGAGTGACCGCGCCCGCCTTGCGGCGCAGCGTGTCGAAGAGCACCGCCAGCGCGATGACGACACCGATGACGACCTGCTGCCAGAACGCGGAGACGGACAGCAGGTTGAGGCCGTTGCGCAGCACCGCCAGGATCAGCGCGCCGATCAGCGTGCCGGACGCCTTGCCGGTGCCGCCCGCCAGCGAGGCACCGCCGATGACGACGGCGGCGATGGCGTCCAGCTCGTAGCCCTGCGCGGCCTGCGGCTGCGCGGAGGAGAGCCGGGAGGCGAGCACGATGCCCGCGGCGGCGGCGAACAGGCCGGAGAAGGCGTAGATGGCGAGCTTCTGCCGCTTCACCCGCAGCCCGGACAGCCGCGCGGCCTCCTCGTTGCCGCCGATCGCGTACATGGAGCGCCCGATGTAGGTGCGCCCGAGGACGAACGCCGTGATCAGCCCCATCACGACCATCACCAGCACCGGCACGGGCAGCCACCCGCCGAGCGTGTCGCCGAGGTGGGAGACCGAGTCCGGGAAGGCGATCGGCGAGCCCTGCGAGATGACCAGCGACAGACCGCGCCCCACAGACAGCATGGCGAGCGTCGCGATGAACGGCGGGAGCTTCCCGTACGAGATGAGGAAGCCGTTCACCAGACCGCAGGCGATGCCCGTCAGGACGGACAGCAGCACCGCGAGCACGACCGGCATCCCGGCCTCGGTGGCGCTCCACGCCAGCACGGTGGCCGACAGCGCGGCGACCGAGCCGACCGACAGGTCGATGCCCGCCGAGACGATGACGAAGGTGACGCCGAAGGCGAGGATCGCGGTGACGGCGGCCTGGACGCCGACGTTGAGGAGGTTGTCGGCGGTCAGGAAGTCCCCGGACAGCGCCGACATGGCGATGACGAGGACGATCAGCGCGGTCAGCGCGCCGTTGTCGAGCAGCAGGCGGCGCAGCCCGCCCGTGGCGCCGCCCTGCGCGCCCGGCTTGCCCTTGAGCGTGTCAGTGGCCACGGGAGGCCTCCGTTCCGTCCGTTCCGTCGGTGTGGGGGGAGTCGCTGGTGTGCGAGGAGTCGCTGGTGTGCGTGCTGACGGCGAGCGCCATCACGGCGTCCTGGGTGGCCTGTTCGGCGGGGAGTTCGCCCGCGAGCCGGCCCTGGGCCATGACGACCACGCGGTCGCTCATGCCGAGCACCTCCGGCAGATCGCTGGAGATCATCAGCACGGCGGCACCGGCGGCCGTGAGTTCGTTGATGAGCTGGTAGATCTCGACCTTGGCGCCGACGTCGATGCCGCGCGTCGGCTCGTCGAGGATCAGCACCTTGGTGTCCGCCAGCAGCCACTTGCCGATGACGACCTTCTGCTGGTTGCCGCCGGACAGCGTGCGCACGTGCTGCCCGAGCCCGGCCATCCGCACCCCGAGCTGCCCGGCGATCCGCTCGGCCGCGGCGTGCTGCCCCTTGAGGTCGACGAGCCCGGCGCGGGCGGTGGACCGCAGCGTGACGAGCCCGAGGTTCTCCTCGACGGACGCGTCGAGCACGAGGCCCTGGCCCTTGCGGTCCTCGGGGACGAGCCCGATCCCGGCGGCCATGGCGGCGTTCACGTCGTGCCGGCGCAGCGGCGCACCCGCGACGTGCACGGTCCCGGCGTCGTACGGATCGGCGCCGAACACCGCCCGCACCACCTCCGTCCGCCCGGCCCCGACCAGACCCGCGATGCCGACGACCTCACCGGCCCGCACCTCGAAGCCCACGTCGTGGAAGACGCCGTCCCGGGTGAGCCCTTCGACCTTGAGCAGGGGCTCCCCGGCGCCGGTGCGCTCGCGCGGGTACTGCTGCTCGATGGACCGCCCGACCATGAGCCGGACCAGCTCGTCCTCCGGGGTGGAGGCGGGCACCTGCCCGACGCTCCGGCCGTCCCGGATGACGGTGACCCGGTCGCCGAGCGCGGCGATCTCCTCCAGGTGGTGGGTGATGAAGACGATGCCCACGCCGTCCTCGCGCAGCCGCCGCACGATGGCGAACAGCTTCTCGACCTCCTCGGAGGTGAGCACGGCGGTCGGCTCGTCCATGATGAGCACCCGCGCGTCCAGGCTGAGCGCCTTGGCGATCTCGACCATCTGGAGCCGGGCGATGCCGAGTTCGCGCACCCGCGCGCGCGGGGAGACGTTGACCCCCACCCGCTCGAGCAGCACCTCGGCGTCGGCGTCCATCCGCTTCCGGTCGATCATGCCGAACCGGCGGGGCTGGCGCCCCAGGAAGATGTTCTCGGCCACCGTCAGGTCGGGGACGAGGTTGAACTCCTGGTAGATGGTGGCGATCCCGAGCCGCTCGGAGTCCTGCGCACCGTGGATGCGCACCTCCTCGCCGCCGGCCAGGATCCGCCCGGCGTCGGGCGTGTAGGCGCCGGAGAGCATCTTGATGAGCGTGCTCTTGCCCGCGCCGTTCTCACCGAGGAGCACGTGCACCTCGCCCCGGCGCAGGTCGAAGTCGACGCTGTCGAGCGCGACCACGCCGGGGAAGGTCTTGCGGATGCCCTCGATGCGCAGCAACTCGTCCGGACTGCGGCTGCTCACGGCGTACTCCTTCGTACGGGGGAGGGGGACGGGGGGTGTTGTTCGGAGGGCGGCTCGCCGCACGAGCGGCGCACGACGAGCCGCGCCGGAAGGGTCACGGACGCACCGGCCCGCCCCGCGATCCGCTCGACGAGCGCGCGTACGGCGGCCCGTCCGAGGTCCCGGGTGGGCTGGGCGATCGCGGTGACCGGCGGATCGGTGTGCACGAACCACGGGATGTCGTCGAACGCGGCGAGCCCGATGTCCTCGGGGACCCGCAGCCCGCGCGCCCGTACGGCGTCCAGCGCGCCGAGCGCCATCAGGTTGTCGGCGGCGAAGACGACCTCGGGCGGCTCGGGCAGGTCGAGGAAGCCCTCGGTGACCCGGCGCCCGCTGCCGGCCTGGAAGTCGCCCTGGCCGATGTAGGCGTCGGGCAGGGGCAGCCCGTACGCGGCCAGCGCCTCGCGGAAGGCGTCGACGCGCTCGCGTCCGGTCGTGGTGGCGGCGGGGCCCGCGATGATCGCGAGCCGCCGGTGCCCGAGCCCGTGCAGATGCGCGACGAGATCCCGTACGGCAGCCCGCCCGTCCGACCGGACGACCGGCACGTCGACGCCGGGGATCCACCGGTCGACGAAGACCATCGGCGTCCCGGCCCGCGCGGCGTCCAGCATGCGCGGGGAGCCGCCGTCGGTGGGGGAGACGAGCAGTCCGTCGATCCGCCGGTCGAGGAGCGTGGTGACGTGGTGGTCCTGGAGGTCGGGGCGTTCGTCGGCGTTGCCGATGATGACGCTGTAGCCGAGCGCGCGGGCCTCCTCCTCGACGGAGCGGGCCAGCTCGGTGAAGTACGGGTTCAGCACGTCGCTGATGACCAGGCCGAGGGTGCGGGTCTGGTCGGTGCGCAGCGACCGGGCGACGGCGTTCGGACGGTAGCCCAGCGTCTCGACGGCGGCCAGCACGCGGGCGCGTGCGGCGGCGCTGACCGACGGGTGGCCGTTGAGCGCCCGCGAGACCGTCGCGACGGACACGCCCGCCTCGGCGGCGACGTCCTTGATGCTCGGCATCGTCGTTCCACCTCCTCGTGGAATCGATTACACGGAGGATTGGAAACGATTACACGCGTGGAATCAAGGGGTGGGCCGGGCCCGATGCGCAATCGTGACCGCTGACGGGCCAGGCGGTGGCCGGACGGCGTTTCCCGGCTCACGGCGCGGACCGGGGCCGCCGGCTCACAGCTCCGAGACACCCCAGCGGGTGACCTCCACCGGGTCACCGACCGACACCGTGCCCGGACGGACGACGGCGAACTTCGCGCCGAAAGCCAGACCGCCGCCGGTCCGGCGATAGCCGGCCAGCGTGCGCAGCGGCTCCGGACCCACCTTGCGTGCCGAGCGCTGGTCGACGGTGGTGACCACGCACCTGAGGGCGAGTTTCGCGTATCCCAGTTCGCAGTCGCCGAGCGTCACGCGCCGCAGGAGGTCCTCGGTGTGGGGGTGCTCCCAGCCGTCGACGACGATGTTCGGCCGGAACCTCTCCATCGGGACGGCGGGCTCCCCGGCCGACCGCAGCTTCTCGTCGAGCAGCGCCAGGGTCGCCTTCGACAGGAGGTGCACGGCGCTGCTGTCGGCGTAGCCGGAGGTGCCGGGTGTCTGTCCGTCCGTCGCGCGCCGGTGGTCCGGCGGCACCCTGACCAGCCGGCCGGCCTCCCCCAGCGCCCGGGACACCCACTGCCCCACGACGGGACCCTGGTCGATGCCCTCGAAGGCGTTGCCGAACAGGTCCACGCAGCGGCGGGGGCCGTCACGGACGACGGTGAAGGACAGTGTCGGCAGCTCCGGATGGTGCAGCGACATCCGAGAGCCGTCCCGGCTGATCTCCGGCGTGATGAGCGCGAGTCGGGGATGGCGTCGCTGAGTGCGGTAGACGCCGTTCTCGTCGACGACGAGGAAGGCACGGTCGTGCGCGATCCCCGCCGGCGTGATCACCGCCGTGCCGGGGCGGACGGCGGCGCAGCCCTTGACCGGGTAGTAGGCGAGTTCCACGATCCGCGGTTCGAGGCCGGTCACCTCTCCGGCCGCCGACTCGTTCGCCTCACTGAGGGTGTCTCCTTCGGTCGGTCAGGGGGGTGTGGACGGGTCCGCGGCCGCCCGGCCGTTGCTCATCCTGCGGCCCGGGCCCCATCGGCGCTTCCGGCATCCCGCCAAGGCGTTGCGGAAACCGGCCAACGCCTCCCGCGGGAAGCCCGGTCGGCAGCCCGGAGCGCGGTTGCCGCCCCGCGTCCGCGCCGGTCGCGGCCCACCGCTCCTCATCTGCCGTCGCGCGGTCCGAACGTCTCCAGGGCCTCGACGTCGTCGGCCGGTTTCCGGACGTAGTCGTCGAGCCACTGTGTGACGCCGGGCAGTGCGGAGCGTCGTGCCGTCTGCCGGATCACCTCCTCCCGGTCGAGCGGAGTGCGGCGCAGGGTGACGGCTCCGTCGTGGAGCAGCGCCCAGTGCGCGCCCGCACTGCCGTACGGAAGGCCCACGCTGCCGGGGTTGACGACGGTGCGTCCGGCGGCCAGGCGGACGAACGGCATGTGGGTGTGGCCGCAGACGACGGTGGAGACGGACGGCGGGACGTCCTCGAAGACCTCCCGCCAGCGCTCGATGCGGCTGTCGACGAGCACGACCTCCTGGTCGTCGCGCGGGGTCGCATGGCAGAACAGGACGGGACCGAACCCGTCGATCTCGACGGTCAGATGCTCCGGCATGCGGTCGAGGAGCCGTTGGTGGTCGGGCCGCAGCTGCCCGGCTCCCCAGACCGACACCGGGTCGTCGTCGAGGCCCACGTCGACGCCGCGGGACATCTGGAGCAGTTCGCGGTCGGCGTTGCCGCGGATCATAAGGGCCCGGCCGCCGAGTCCGGTCAGCCGGTCCAGCACCTCGGCCGGCTCCGGCCCCCAGGTGTGGTCCCCGGTCACCAGGACGAGGTCCGCCGATGCCACCGCGGGTTCCGCGAGCACCCGGTCGAGCGGCGTCAGCATCCCGTGGATGTCGGACAGCACTGCCACCGTTCCCGTCATTGACCGTTTCCTTCCGTCTCGGAGCCACCGACCGGACGTCGCCTCCGGAGGCAGCAAAACAGAACCACCTCGCCTCGCGCGAGCCGCGAACCGCCGCGCCGCCGCGGCCGGTTGGGCTCAGTCGCCCGCCAGGGCCGGCTGGGTGCGTACCACTGGAAAGGGATCGGCACGGGCCCCGGGTCAGCGGGCCAGGGCCCGGCGCCAGTCGTCGAGGTGCTCGTCGACGAAGGTCCTCGTTCCGGCCCAGTGGTCACCGTGGCCGGTGACATACATCGTCCCCCACGGCTGACGGCCCGACTCGTGCGAGCGGCGGAGCAGGTCGTGCATCGCCGCGGCTCTGCGCACCATGGTGCGCGGAAGGGCCTCCCTCAGCTCCCTGTCCGCGCCGTACCCGTCCACGAAGGCGGCGAGTCGGGTCGCGGAGTCGTGCACGTCCGCGCCGGGGAACAGGTGGGCGAAGGAGACGGCCGCGTAGGCCAGGTCCCACAGCCGGGTGCTCGGTCCGGCTCCGTCCCAGTCGATGAAGACCAGCCGGTCCCCGTCGATGACGAGGTTCCAGGTCGCCAGGTCGTTGTGGCACAGCAGGTCGGGCCGTTCGGCGGGGATGAGCACGTCCCACCTGCCCCGGAGCGGCACCCCGGCGCTCGCGTCGTGGATCCGGCGGACGAGTGCGCCGACCCGGTGGACCAGGTTCGGTTCCAGCGGTGCGCCGTCCATCGCCATGGTCCCCGGAACGTAGTCCAGGACCAGCCGTCCCTGCTCGTCGCGCCCGTGTCCGAGGGGCACGTCGACGCCCCGCCGGTGCAGCGTACGGAGGTAGGAGACCGTGCTGTCGCTCGTCGGCAGCCACGGCTTGCGCACGGTCGATCCGACTCGCACCACACGGGCCGACGCGTTTCCCCCGTGCAGTACTTCCTCGTCCTGCTGTCCTGCGCTCATGTCTTCCTCACCGTGAAGTCCGCATCGGATGCCCTGGCGAGGTCGAGTGTCTGCTGGACCGCGGTGGGGATGTCGCCGATGGGGAAGAGCACGTGCCGTACGACGCGGTCGGGTCCGACGATCAGGACGAGGCGTTTGACGCGCAGGGTCTGCCCGGCCCGGAAGGTCGGCAGACGCAGCGCGGCGGTGAGCTGGAGGCGGTCGTCGGAGAGCAGCGGGAACGGCAGGTCCTCGGCTCGCGCGAACGCGGCCTGCTCCTGCGGCGTCTGGGTGCTGACACCGTGCACGGCGATGCCGTCCGCCCGGAACCGCGGCCACGCGGCACGGAACTGACGGTTCTCCAGGGTGCAGCCCGCGCTGCCCGGGACCGCCGGTGCGGTCACGCCGTCGGGAACTCCGGGGACGCCCGTCGCGGGGTAGGCGAACAGGACCGTTGCGCGGGCTCCGGTGGCCACGGGGTCGTACGCCCGGCCACCGGGTCCCGGGAGCCGCAGTCCGGCCGGTACCCGCTCGCCCACCAGGGAGGCGGCCCGGCGGGCCTCGGCCCCCTCGTCGGAAGCCTGGCCGGTGAGCGTGCCGTCCCCCAGCAGCCACCGGTCGGCCCAGTCCTGGAGCGAGACCAGCGTGGGCAGCAGTCCGCGGCCCTGCTCGGTCAGCACGTACTCGTAACGGGGCGGACGCTCCTGGTAGAGGCGTCGCTCCAGCACCTGGTGCTCGGTCAGGGTGCGCAGGCGTTCGGCGAGGACCTTGCGGGAGACGGACAGTTCCCTCGCCAGCCGGTCGAACCGCACGTGTCCCCGGGCGACCTCCCGCAGCACCAGCAGGCTCCACCAGTCGCCCACCACCGCCGCGGCCTGCGCGATGCCGCAGGCGTCGTCGGCCACACGTCGTGGGTGCATCGTCTCTCCTGGGAAGCGGAAGCGGAAGCGGAAGCGGAAGCAGGAACGGAGCGGAAGCCGAAGCCGAGTCGAGGCGGACGGGGTGGTGCCGGGCGGCAAACCCTTGGCGGTCCACCCGGTTCCCATAGTAGGTTCCCTTCGGGAATGCAGTGCATATCGAAAGGGAACTCACATGTCCCAGCAGACCTGGACCGCCGTCGACGACTACTTCAACGACCTGCTGGTGGAAGAGGACGACGCCCTGCTGCAGGCCGTGGCGAGCAGTGACGCGGCAGGTCTGCCCCCGCACCAGGTCTCTCCCAGCCAGGGCAAACTGCTGAGCCTGCTGGCCACGGTGCGGGGCGCCCGCACGGTCCTGGAGATCGGCACCCTCGGCGGCTACAGCACCATCTGGCTCGCCCGGGCCCTGCCCGCGGACGGCCGCCTGGTGACCCTGGAAGCGGACCCGGCATGCGCCGCCGTGGCGGCCGCCAACATCTCCCGGGCCGGTCTGGACGACATCGTCGACCTGCGCGTCGGCAAGGCCCTGGACTCCCTCCCGCCATTGGCGGACGAGGGCCACGGCCCCTTCGACCTGGTGTTCATCGACGCCGACAAGCCGTCCAACCCCCAGTACCTGGAGTGGGCGTTGAAGCTCACCCGGCCGGGCAGCGTCATCATCGGCGACAACGTCGTCCGGGACGGCGCGGTGGCGGACCCGGCCAGCGCCGACCCGCGCGTCCAGGGCGTCCGCCGCTTCACCGAGCTGATCTCCGCGCACCCGCGCCTGACCGCCACCACGATCCAGACCGTCGGTTCCAAGGGCTACGACGGCTTCACCCTCGCACTCGTCACCCACTAGAGAGCCGGAGGGAACGCCATGGCGCAGGCAACCGACGTCCGTCACACCCCCGTGGCACCCACCCGCACCCAGCGGCTGGCCTCCGGCGCGGAGGTCGGCGCGCACCGGCACGACGACCACCAGATCGTCTACGCGGGCCGCGGCGTGCTGTCCGTGACCACCAGCGCCGGCACCTGGGTGGCCCCCGCGACCCGCGCCATCTGGGTGCCCGCCGGCACCGTCCACCACCACCAGGCGCACGCCGACCTCGAACTGCACCTGGTGGGGCTGCCCGCATGGGAGAACCCGCTGCGCCTGGACGCCCCCGCCGTCATCGCGGTGAGCCCGCTGCTGCGCGAGCTGATCATCGCCTACACGCGCACCGAGAACGACGAGAGCGCGGAGCGGGGCCGGCTGCGCGCGGTGCTGCTGGACCAGTTGCGGACCTCGGTCCAGCAGCCCATGCACCTGCCGACGCCGCACAGCCCGCTGCTGCGCGCGCTCTGCGACCTGCTGCGGTCCGACCCTTCGGACAACCGCACGCTCGCCGAACTGGGGCGGGAGGTCGGGGC
>NZ_JAIOJZ010000009.1 GCF_020404845.1 Streptomyces hyderabadensis
GCTGCCCACCTACGCCTTCCAGCGCCGGCACTACTGGACCACCCAGGCCGGGTCCACAAGTGCCGCCGGGCACCCCTTGGCCGGCACGGCCGTCTCCCTCGCCGACACCGAGGGGATGGCGGGGCGGTGGGCATGTCCGCGCCGATGAAGTAACTCGGGTGCGGGGGCTGGTTGTAGGCGGTGTTCTGCCAGGCCAGGGCGGTGCGGTACTGGGTGTCGTGGAGGAGGGTGGTAATGCGGGTGTCGGTGGCGTAGGGAGTGGAGTAGATGCGCAGGGCCGTGTTGTCCGACGTGCGCCAGACGACCTCCTCGCGCCAGTCGCCGAGGATGTCCCCGGCCAGGACCGGGGTGGCCTTCGTGCCGTTGTTGGAGGCGACTCCGGAGCCGGTGAGGAGGCGGGTGTCGCCGGAGGTGCCGTACTTGTCGACGTGGGTGCCGTCGAGGAGTTCGCGGACGGTGTCCCCGTCCCACCAGGTCAGGAAGTTGGCGCTGGAGGGCTTGCGGCTGTTCACCACCGTGCCCTTCGGGTTGCGGATGCCGCTCTCGGCCGACGACCAGGACTCGGCGCCCGCGCTGCCCGGCCAGATGTCGCCGGACACGCCGCGGCCGTTGTCGCCGCTCGCGCCGGTGGACCACAGGATCTGTCCGGTGCGCGCGTCCGCCATCCACGACGAGGGCTTTGATCCGTCCTCGTCGACCTTGAACTCCTCCAGGCCCGCGCGGGAGGGGTCGAGGTCGCCGACGTGCATGGCGTCGCCGTGGCCGTTCCTCGTGGTCCACAGGGCGTAGCCGTTGTCGTCGACGGCCATCGCCCCGTACACGATCTCGTCCCGGCCGTCGCCGTCGACGTCCGCGACGGAGAGCTGGTGGTTGCCCTGGCCGTCGTAGCCCTTGCCGCTGTTGGTCGAGGAGTTGGTGTCGAAGGTCCAGCGGCGGGTGAAGCGGCCGTCCCGCCAGTCCCAGGCCGCGATCACCGTGCGCGTGTAGTAGCCGCGCGCCATGATCAGGGAGGGGCGGGAGCCGTCCAGGTACGCCGTGCCCGCGAGGAAGCGGTCGACGCGGTTGCCGTACGAGTCGCCCCAGGACGAGACCGAGCCGCGGGCGGGGACGTAGTCGACGGTGCCCATGGCCTTGCCGGTCGCGCCGTCGAACATGGTGAGGTATTCGGGGCCCGACAGGACGTAGCCGCTGGAGTTGCGGTGGTCGGCCGAGGAACTGCCGATGACCGCGCCGGTGCCGTCCTTGGTGCCGTCGGCGGTCTTCATGGCGACTTCCGCCCGGCCGTCGCCGTCGTAGTCGTACACCTGGAACTGGGTGTAGTGGGCGCCGGAGCGGATGTTGCGGCCCAGGTCGATGCGCCACAGGCGGGTGCCGTCGAGCCTGATGCCGTCGACGACCGTGTTTCCTGTGTGGCCGGACTGGGAGTTGTCCTTGGCGTTGGTCGGCTGCCACTTCAGGACGAGGTCGAGCGCGCCGTCGCCGTCGAGGTCACCGACGGAGGCGTCGTTGGCCTCGTAGGTGTAGGAGACGCCGTCGGGGGTGGTGCCGCCGGCCGGCGGGCTGATCGGCACGTCCTTGTAGCCGGCGCGGAACTGGATCGCGTGGCCGGAGTCGCCCTGCTCCGTGCCGTTCACGACCGCGCGGACCGTGTAGTCGGCGTGGGAAGGGGCGCCGGCGTGAAAGAAGGTGGTGGAGCCGGTGATCGGGGCGGAGTTGACCTTCGTGCCGGCCCGGTACACGTTGAAGGCGACGTCGTCCGGGTCGGTGCCCAGCCAGCGCCAGCCGACCAGGTTGCCGTCGCCGGTGTGGACGCTGACGACGCCCCGGTCCAGGGCCTCGACCTGGCGTGCGGTGGCGGCGGCCACGGCGGTGTCGGGGGCCGGCGTGGTCAGGCCCGCGCCCGCCAGCCCGGCGGCGAGGGCCACGGCCAGGGTGCGTGGGCGTCTGCGGTGGGTGCGGGGGACGTGGGGGCGAGTGTGGGGGTGCCGCACGGGACGAACCTCCTGAGGGACGGACGGGTTCCGCCTCTCAGTCGCCGCCCGGGGCGGCCGGGTTGCCGCCCCTCCCTCACGACTTGGTGAACGCCGCGAGCGTGAAGACGGGGTCGGGCCGGGGCCGGTCCTGGTCCGGGAGGGCGGCCAGCCGCGCGGCGAAGTCCTCCGCGAGCGGTTCGCCGGGGGGCAGCGTGACGAACCAGCCGCGCCGCAGGTCGGCCACCGTCCGGCGGGGGCTGCGGCCCTGGCCGTGGCCGGTGAAGCGGGCGCTGCCCGCCGGGACCAGGCCGTGCTCGCGGGCGTACCCCTCGACCAGGTGGGCGGCGTCGTGCGCGGTGCTGGGCGGGCGGTCGGCGAGCACGGCGTCGATGTCGCTGCCCACGTTGTGCGAGGCGCCCTTGTCGACCGTGGTCACGTACGTTCCGCCGGGCCGCAGCACGCGGGCGCACTCACCGACGATGGCCCGCACGTTCTCGGCGCCGCCCGCCAGGTGCAGCAGCCACACGCTGGTCACGGCGTCGAACGCCCCCGCGCCGAAGGGCAGTCGGCGGCTGTCGGCGAGCAGGACGGCCCCGGGCAGCCGGGCGGCGGCGCGGTGGGCCATGGCGGGGGCGAGGTCGGCGCCCACCACCCGCAGGCCGTCGCGTCCGGCGGCGATCCGGCGGGTGACGATGCCGGTGCCGCAGGCCACGTCGAGCAGCCGGCGGGCCTGGCGCGGCACCAGGTTCAGTACGGCCTGCGCGGCCGCCGCGGCCCGGGGCTCGCCGCCGCGGGAGGCGTCGTACCGCTCCGCTTCCTTGTCATAGTCGAGCACACCGTCAGTGTGCCCCGTGACCGGCGGCCAGGTCCTCCACCCTGCGGGCGAGCTCGACGTCCTTCTCGGTGACGGCGCCGCCCGCGCTGTGGGTGTGCACGGCCAGGGCCACCGTGTTGTAGCCGAGCGTCAGGTCGGAGTGGTGGTCCAGCTCCTCCTGCACCTGGGCGATGTGGACGACCATCGCGGTCGCCGCGAAGTGGGAGCCGAGCCGGTAGGAGCGGGTGAGCCGGCCGGCGTCGAGGGACCAGCCGGGCAGAGCGGCCAGCCGCTCCTCGATCTCCTGCGGCGACAGCGGTTCGACGGGCATGTGCTGCGCTCCTTCGCTGGTGGTGCTGGAGGGACGGATCCGTTTCAGCGTGCCACACCGCGACCCCACCGGCGCGGCCCGGCGTCGACTACCGTTCCGGGTATGACCGCACTCGTGCCCGGTACCCCCGCCACCGACCGGGGTGTGGGACCGATGCTGCGTGCCTGGCGGGAGCGGCGGCGGGTCAGCCAGCTGGAGCTGGCGCTGCGGGCCGGCTCCTCGGCCCGGCACATCTCCTTCGTCGAGACGGGCCGTTCCCGGCCGAGCGAGGAGATGGTGCTGCGCCTCGCCGAGCACCTGGACGTGCCCGTGCGTGAGCGCAACGCGCTGCTGCTCGCCGCCGGTTACGCCCCGCACTACCCGGAGACCCCCCTGGACGACCCCGCGCTCGGCGCCCTGCGCGAGGGCGTGGAGCGGCTGATCCGGGGCTACGAGCCGTATCCCGCGCTGGTCGTCGACGCGACGTACCGGGTGCTGGCGGCCAACCGGGGGATCGCGATGCTCACGGACGGCGTCGCCGAGCACCTGCTCGCACCGCCGGTGAACGCGATCCGGCTGACGCTGCACCCGCAGGGCCTGGCGCCGCGCATCCGCAATCTGCGCGAGTGGCGCGGGCACCTGCTGGCGCAGATGGAGCGGCAGATCGCCCTGCACCGCTCGCAGCCGCTGCGGCAGCTGTACGACGAGGTGGTGGCGTACCCGGTGCCGGACACCGGGCCGGGCCGTGAGCCGGAGGAGCCGGTGCCGTACTTCGCGCTGCCGATGCGGATCGAGCACGAGGGCCAGGTGCTGTCGTTCATCTCGTCCATCTCCACCTTCAACACCCCGATGGACGTGACGGTCGCCGAGCTGGCCGTCGAGACGCTGCTCCCGGCCGACCCGGCGACGGTCAAGTACCTTCACTCGCTGCTGCCCTGACCCTGGCGCAGGGCGCCGTACTGGAGCAGGGCGAAGCCGGCGACGACGAGTGCCTGGAGCACCGTCCACACCGCTCCGGCCGTGGTGGGCGTGAGCCAGAGGGCGAGCGCGACGAAGCTGACGGCCGCCCAGGCCAGGTTGGCCTCGACGACGGCCCGGACGGCGAGCGCCGGGGGCCGGGGGCGGGCGGCCAGCAGGCCCACGCACCCGGCGTAGACCGCGAGGAAGGCGCCGAGGACGAGGAGCAGCCCGGAGCCGGCGCCGAACCAGCGGCCGAGCGGGCCGGAGAGCACGAGGTAGGCGAACGCGTTGGTGCCGGTCACCACCGCGTCGAGGGCGAGGAAGCGGCGGAGCATCAGCCGCGGTTCGGCCGTACGGGCGAGTGCGGCGAGCTGGTGCGTGGACATGACGAGTCACCCTCCGTCGGATCGGAGATGCTGGGGTGGGCCGGGCCCCGGGCCGGGGTGCGCCGGTCCGGGGCCCGGTGGCTCCACGATCCCGCCCCGCACGGGCGGGGTCGATTACCCGGCGGGTAATGCGTCCGGTACATGAATGATCCACGAACACCCCTGTGAGACTGACAGAGGAACATGACAGACTGCGGTGAGACTTGGGCGCGTTGGGGAGGCGTGGCGTGAGTGAGCGGCGGGCCGCACCCACCGTGGGCCAGGTGGTCCTGGGCAGGCGGCTGCAGGAACTGCGGGAGACGGCGGGCCTCAAGCGCGAGGAGGCCGCCAAGGTGCTCCGGGTGGCCCCGGCGACGGTACGGCGCATGGAGATGGCCGAGGTCGCGCTGAAAATACCGTACGTCCAGATACTGCTGACGGCGTACGGGGTCGCCGGCGACGAGGTCGCGGCGTTCGTCGCGCTCGCCGAGGAGGCGAACCAGCCGGGCTGGTGGCAGCGGTACCACGACGTGCTGCCGGACTGGTTCAGCCTGTACGTGAGCCTGGAGGGCGCGGCGCGGATCGTCCGCTCCTACGAGCCGCACTTCGTCCCGGGGCTGCTGCAGACCGAGGACTACGCGCGCTCGGTCCTGGAGGCCGGGACCATCGGCAGCGCGGGCTCGGACGCGGTGGAGCGGCACGTGTCCCTGCGCATGGAGCGGCAGCGCCTCCTCGACCGCCAGGACCCGCCCCACCTGTGGGTGGTGATGGACGAGACGGTGCTGAAGCGGCCGGTGAGCATCCACGGCCGGGTGATGCGCGAGCAGCTCGACAAGCTGCTGGAGTTCGCCGGCCGGGACCGGGTGACGCTCCAGGTCGCCGAGTTCGAGGACGGGCCGCACCCCGGGACGTACGCGCCGTTCACCCTGTTCCGGTTCGCGGAGCCGGAGCTGCCCGACATGGTCTTCACCGAGTACCTGACGGGCGCCCTGTACCTGGACTCCCGTGCCGAGGTCTCGGCGCACCTGGAGGTCCTGGACCACATGACGGCGCGCGCCGCCTCGACCCAGCGCACCGAGAAGATCCTGCGCGAGTACCGCGAGACCTTCTGACCGGCGACGACCCGCACGCAGCCCAGGCAGTTCACGCACTCCACGCAGTTCACGCAGTCCAGGCAGCAGCCCACGGAGCACCGAGGAGACGACACCGCATGACCGGATCCGAGACCGCGCCCCTCGACACCAGCCGGCCGCACCCGGCCCGGGTCTACGACTGGTGGCTGGGCGGCAAGGACAACTACCCGGTGGACGAGGAGCTGGCCCGCAAGATCCTCGCGGCGGACAGCACGGCGGTGCGCGGGGCGCGCGCGAACCGGCGGTTCATGCACCGGGCGGTCCGCACCCTCGCCGAGGCCGGGATCCGCCAGTTCCTGGACATCGGCACCGGCATCCCCACCGAGCCGAACCTGCACCAGGTGGCCCAGGCGGTGGCGCCCGATTCGCGGATCGTCTACGCCGACAACGACCCGATCGTCCTCAGGCACGCCGAGGCGCTGCTGCACGGCTCGGCGGAGGGCACCACCGCCTACGTCGACGCCGACGTCCGGGACCCGGACCGGATCCTGCGGCTGGCGGGCGAGTCCCTGGACTTCGGCCGGCCGGTCGCCCTGTCGCTGGTGGCCCTGACCCACTACCTCGACGACGCGGCCGACGGCGACGACGTGTACGGCCTGCTCAAGCGGTACGCCGACGTGCTCGCACCCGGCAGCTTCCTGGTCCTGACGCAGGTCACCCCCGACCTGAACCCGGAGGCGGTGGGCAAGGCCGCGGAGCTGTTCGCCCGCGGCGGCACACCGTTCCACCCGCGCTCCCTCCCCGACTTCGCGCGCTTCTTCGACGGCCTGGAGCTGCTGGGCCCCGGCATCATCCCGGTCACCGGCTGGCGGCCCGAACCGGAGGACGTGGCGGCCCAGACCGAGGGCATCGTGCCGGTGTACGCGGGGGTGGCCCGCAAGCCCTGACGAGGAGGTCCGAGGCCCCCGTCCTGACCCGTACGGGCGCCGCGAACGGGTGCGCTCCCGTGCCCGGCCCTAGGTTCGGGAACCAGGGCGAGCAAGGGAGCGCACGTGACCGACACGCGGACACCGCCCACCGAGCCGGGCGCGGCGCTGCTGCGCGCGGGACGGTTCTTCCGGCCGGGCACCGCCGCACCCGACCTGCACAGCATCGGCCTGGTCGGCGGGCGGGAGTCGGACGCCTTCTACCGGGACCGCTGGAGCCACGACAAGGTCGTGACGTCGACGCACGGCGTGAACTGCACGGGTTCGTGCCGGTGGAACGTGTTCGTCAAGGACGGCATCATCACCTGGGAGACCCAGGCCACGGACTATCCGTCGGTCGGCCCGGACCGCCCCGAGTACGAGCCGCGCGGCTGCCCCCGGGGCGCGGCCTTCTCCTGGTACACCTACTCGCCCACCCGCGTGCGCTACCCCTATGTGCGCGGCGTGCTCCTGGAGATGTACCGGGAGGCGAAGGCACGGCTGAAGGACCCGGTGCTGGCGTGGGCCGACATCCAGGGCGACCCGGAGCGGCGCGGGCGCTACCAGCGGGCGCGCGGCAAGGGCGGCCTGGTCCGGGCGAGCTGGGACGAGGCGGTCGAGCTGGTCGCCGCCGCGCATGTGCACACCATCCGCACCCACGGCCCCGACCGCATCGCGGGCTTCTCCCCCATCCCCGCCATGTCGATGGTGTCGCACGCGGCGGGCGCCCGCTTCCACTCGCTGATCGGCGCCCCGATGCTGTCGTTCTACGACTGGTACGCCGACCTGCCGGTGGCCTCCCCGCAGGTCTTCGGCGACCAGACGGACGTGCCGGAGTCGGGCGACTGGTGGGACGCCGCGTACCTGATCATGTGGGGCACCAACGTGCCGGTGACCCGCACGCCCGACGCGCACTGGATGGCGGAGGCCCGCTACCGGGGCCAGAAGGTCGTCGTGGTCTCGCCCGACTACGCCGACAACACCAAGTTCGCCGACCAGTGGCTGCACCCGCACCCCGGCACGGACGCCGCGCTGGCGCTGGCGATGGGGCACGTGGTGCTCAAGGAGTTCTTCGTCGACCGGACGACCCCCTTCTTCGACGACTACGTGCGCCGCTTCACCGACCTGCCGTTCCTGGTGACGCTGACCGAACGGGACGGGGCGTACGTCCCGGACAAGTTCCTGCGCGCCGCCGACCTGGGGCAGGGCGGCGACGACGCCCGCTGGAAGACGGTGGTCCTGGACGAGGCCACGGGCCGCGCGGTGGTCCCGAACGGCTCGCTGGGCTTCCGCTGGAACGAGGCCGACCAGGGCAAGTGGAACCTGGACCTGGGCGACGTGCGGCCCCGGCTCAGCCTGCACGGACACGAGATGGCCTCGGGCGTGGAGGTGCTGCTGCCCCGCTTCGACACCGAGGGCGGCCCGCACGGGCAGGGGCGCGGGGACGTGCTGCGCCGCGGGGTGCCGGCGACGCGGCTCGGCGGGGCGACCGGTCCGCTGGTGACGACGGTCTTCGACCTGCTGCTGGCCCAGTACGGAGTGGCCCGGCCGGACCTGCCGGGCGACTGGCCGGAGTCGTACGAGGACGCCGACGCGCCCGCCACCCCGGCCTGGCAGGAGACGCACACCTCGGTCCCGGCGGCGGCCTGTGTCCGCATCGCCCGCGAGTTCGCGCGGACCGCCGAACGCTCCAAGGGCCGCTGCATGATCCTGATGGGCGCGGGCACCAACCACTGGTTCCACTCCGAGACCATCTACCGCGGCTTCCTGGCCCTGCTCCAGCTCACCGGCTGCCAGGGCCGCAACGGCGGCGGCTGGGCGCACTACGTGGGCCAGGAGAAGTGCCGTCCGGTGACCGGCTGGGCGTCGCTGGCCGCCGCCTCGGACTGGTCGCGCCCGCCGCGCCAGGCGATCGGCACCGGGTACTGGTACCTGCACACCGACCAGTGGCGCTACGACCGGTTCCGCGCCGACGTGCTCGCCTCGCCGCTGGGCGAGGGGCGGCTGGCCGGGATGGCGGGCGCGGACTGCCTCGCCCTGTCGGCGCGCACCGGCTGGATGCCCTCGTACCCGACCTTCGACCGCAACCCGCTGGAGCTGGGCGAGACCTTCGGCGACCCGGTGGCGAACGCGGTGGCCGAACTGCGCGCGGGCACCCTGAAGTTCGCGGGCGAGGACCCGGACGCGCCGCGGAACTGGCCGCGGATCGTGACCCTGTGGCGGGCCAACCTGCTCGGCTCGTCGGGCAAGGGCGCCGAGTACTTCACCAAGCATCTGCTGGGCACCCAGTCCTCGCTGCGCGCCGAGGAGGCGGCGCCCGGCGAGCGGCCCCGGGACGTGGTCTGGCACGAGCAGGCTCCGGAGGGAAAGCTCGACCTGCTGCTCTCGCTGGACTTCCGGCACACCTCGTCCACGCTGCTGTCCGACGTGGTGCTGCCCGCCGCGACCTGGTACGAGAAGCACGACCTGTCCAGCACGGACATGCACCCCTACGTGCACGCCTTCTCCCCGGCCGTGAACCCGCCGTGGCAGGCGCGCACCGACTTCGACACCTTCAAGCTCCTCGCGGAGAAGCTGAGCGAGCTGGCCGAGGACCACCTCGGGGTCCGCAGGGACCTGGTGGCGGCACCGCTCCAGCACGACACCCCGGGCGAGATCGCCCAGCCCGGCGGTGTCGTACGGGACTGGCGGCGCGGTGAGTGCGATCCGGAGCCAGGGAAGACCATGCCGAACCTGGTGGTCGTGGAGCGCGACTACACGGCGATCGGGGCGAAGTTCGCGGCGCTGGGACCGCTGGTGGAGGCCAAGGGCCTGCCCGCCAAGGGCATCACCCTGAAGCCGGACGAGGAGGTGGCGCGGCTGCGGGACCTCAACGGCACGGTGCGGGGCGGCCCGGCCGACGGGCGTCCGGCGCTGGACACGGCGGTGAAGGCGGCCAACACCGTCCTGGCGCTGTCCGGCACCACCAACGGCCGCCTGGCCACCCAGGGTTTCCACACCCTGGAGGCGAAGACCGGGCAGGAGATGGCCCACCTGGCCGCCGAGCACGAGGGCAAGCGGATCACCTACGCCGACACCCAGGCGGCGCCCGTGCCGGTGATCACCTCGCCGGAGTGGTCGGGCAGCGAGGCGGGCGGGCGGCGCTACACGGCGTTCACGCTCAACACCGAGCACCTCAAGCCCTGGCACACCCTCACCGGCCGGCAGCACTTCTTCGTCGACCACGACTGGATGCACGAGCTGGGCGAGGCGCTGCCCGTGTACCGGCCGCCGCTGGACATGCACCGGCTGTTCGGCGAGCCGCGGCTCGGCCCCGACGGGCACCGCGAGGTGACGGTCCGCTACCTGACCCCGCACAACAAGTGGTCCATTCACTCCGAGTACCAGGACAACCTGTTCATGCTGGCGCTGTCCCGGGGCGGCCAGACCATCTGGATGTCGGCCGAGGACGCGGCGGCGATCGGGGTCGCGGACGACGACTGGATCGAGGCGGTCAACCGCAACGGCGTGGTGGTGGCCCGCGCGATCGTCTCGCACCGCATGCCGCCCGGCACGGTCTACATGCACCACGCCCAGGAACGCACGGTCAACGTCCCGCTCACCGAGACCACCGGAAAACGCGGCGGCGTCCACAACTCGCTCACCCGTCTGCTGCTCAAACCGACCCATCTCATCGGCGGCTACGCCCAGTTGTCCTGGGCGTTCAACTACCTGGGCCCGACGGGCAACCAGCGCGACGAGGTGACGGTGATCCGGCGCCGCTCCCAGGAGGTCGAGTACTGATGCGCCCGATGGCCCAGGTCGCGATGGTCATGAACCTCGACAAGTGCATCGGCTGCCACACCTGTTCGGTCACCTGCAAGCAGGCGTGGACCAACCGGCGGGGCATGGAGTACGTCTGGTTCAACAACGTCGAGACCCGCCCCGGACAGGGCTACCCCCGCCGCTACGAGGACCAGGAGAGGTGGCGGGGCGGCTGGGAGCTGAACCGGCGCGGCGCACTGAAGCTGAAGGCCGGCGGCCGGTTCAGGAAGCTCGCCGGGATCTTCTCCAACCCGCGGCTCCCGGAGATCAAGGACTACTACGAGCCCTGGACGTACGACTACAAGAACCTCACCGACGCCCCGCTCGGCACCGACTACCCCGTCGCACGCCCGGTCTCGCAGCTCGACGGCAAACCGATGAAGATCGGCTGGTCCTCCAACTGGGACGACAGCCTCGGCGGCGCCCCCGCCTACGGCGACCTGGACCCGATGGTGGAACGCACCCGGCAACAGGCCTCGGAGAAGGTGCGGTTCGCCTACGAGGAAACGTTCATGTTCTACCTGCCGCGCATCTGCGAGCACTGCCTGAACCCGTCGTGCGTGGCCTCGTGCCCGTCGGGGGCGATGTACAAGCGCGCGGAGGACGGCATCGTCCTGGTCGACCAGGACCGCTGCCGGGGCTGGCGGATGTGCGTGACCGGCTGCCCGTACAAGAAGGTGTACTTCAACCACCGCACCGGCAAGGCCGAGAAGTGCACCTTCTGCTACCCGCGCATCGAGGTGGGCCAGCCCACCGTCTGCTCGGAGACCTGCGTCGGGCGGCTCAGGTACCTGGGGGTCGTCCTCTACGACGCCGACAAGGTGACCGAGGCCGCCGAGACGCCGGACGAACGCGACCTGTACGAGGCGCAGTTGGGTGTCTTCCTCGACCCGGAGGACGCGGAGGTGCGGCGGGCCGCCGAGGAGGCCGGGATCCCGTTCGACTGGATCGAGGCGGCCCGGCGCTCCCCCGTGCACGCCCTGGTCAGCAAGTACCGGGTGGCGCTGCCCCTGCACCCGGAGTACCGCACGATGCCGATGGTCTGGTACATCCCGCCGCTGTCGCCGGTCGTGGACGCGCTGACCGAGACCGGGCACGACGGCGAGGACGCGGACAACCTGTTCGGCGCGATCGACACGCTGCGCATCCCGCTGGAGTACCTGGCCGAGCTGTTCACGGCCGGTGACACCGGCCCGGTGCGGGCGTCGCTGGAGAAGCTGGCGGCGATGCGCGCCCACATGCGGTCGGTGAACCTCGGCGAGGACCCGGACCCGGCCGTGTGCGCGGGCGTCGGCATGCGCCCCGAGGAGGTCGAGGAGATGTACCGGCTGCTGGCGATCGCCAAGTACGAGGAGCGGTACGTGATCCCGACGGCGGCCGTCGGGGACGCGCACCGGCTGGAGGCGTCGGCCCTGCCGGACACGTGCAGCCTGGACACCGACGGCGGCCCGGGCATGGGCGGCGACGGGCCCTTCGGCCAGGACTCGGGGCGCAGGCGGCTGCCGCTGGTGCCGGTGGAGAACTTCCACATCCTGCGCAGGCGGCAGACCGCGGACGACGAGAGGGAGGTCTGATCCGATGCCCGGCTTCGAGGTGCTGTACCAGGCGGCGGCGCTCTGTCTGACGTATCCCGACGACGACTTCCGCGCCCGGCTGCCGCTGCTGCGCGAGGCGGCCCCGCAGCTGCGCGCGTTCACCGACCACGCGGCCGCGACCGAGCAGTGCGCTCTCCAGGCGCACTACGTCGAGGTCTTCGACTTCAGGAACCGGCACAGCCTGTACCTGAGCTGGTGGACCGACGGCGACACCCGCAACCGCGGCATGTCCCTGGTCCGCTTCAAGGAGCTGTACCGCGCGCACGGCCTGGAGTTCACCGGCGAGGAGCTGCCGGACTTCCTGCCGGCGGT
This sequence comes from Streptomyces hyderabadensis, assembly GCF_020404845.1. GTDB lineage: Bacteria > Actinomycetota > Actinomycetes > Streptomycetales > Streptomycetaceae > Streptomyces > Streptomyces hyderabadensis. The sequence goes on from NZ_JAIOJZ010000009.1 coordinate 12,172, forward strand.
CCTGGAGTTCGTCTCCCGCACCGGGGACATGACCATGCTCACCGAGCACCGCGACGCCCTCGACCAGCTGCGCTCCCGGCTCACCGCCTTCGGCACGCCCTACGCCTGCGTCCTGGACGCGGTGTGCGCCACCCTGCCGCCCGCACCCACCGGAGCCCGCCGATGAACGTCTTCCTGTGGGGCGTGCTGCCCTACGCCGCCTTCGCGCTGCTGATCGCGGGCCTCATCTGGCGGCACCGCTACGACCGCTTCGGCTGGACGACCCGCTCCTCGCAGGTCTACGAGTCCAAGCTGCTGAACATCGCCTCGCCGGTCTTCCACTACGGCATCCTGTTCGTGCTGGCCGGCCATCTGATCGGCCTGTTCGTCCCGGCGTCGTGGACGCAGGCGATCGGCGTCAGCGAGCACGCCTACCACCTGTTCTCGCTCTACGGCGGCACCCTCGCCGGGGTCCTCGCGGTCGCCGGGATCGGCATCCTGATCTACCGGCGCCGCACCAACGCGCCGGTGTTCCGGGCCACCACGGCCAACGACAAGGTCATGTACGTCTTCCTGCTCGGCGCCCTGCTCCTGGGCATGATCGCCAAGCTGTCCGACACCTCCGGCAACGGCTACGACTACCGGAGCACCATCGCCCCGTGGGCGCGCAGCCTGTTCACGCTGAACCCGAAGACGGAGCTGATGGAGGGCGTGCCGGTGCTGTACCACGTGCACGCGGTGGTCGGGATGGTGCTGATCGCCCTGGTGCCCTACACCCGCCTGGTGCACATGTTCAGCGCGCCCCTGCAGTACCTGACCCGCCCGTACGTGGTCTACCGGTCGCGCGACCCCAGGCAGCTGGGGCCGCGCCCGGACCGGCGGGGCTGGGAGCGCGCGGGCTCCTGACCCCGCCCGGCTACCCGCCCGCCGACGGTTGCCGTTCCGCCACCAGTTCCGGTCGCAGCATCAGGGCGCGGAGCTGGGCACGGCTCAGGGGCGGGGTCCGCAGCAGGGGACCGAGCTGTCCGTGGCCGCGGTAACCGGCGCTGTCGCGGACGAACAGGGCCCGGCCGTCGGGGAGTACGAGCCGGCCGGTGAGTTCCTCGCCCCACTCCGGGCCGCCCTCGCTCCGCTCCCGCGGCTGCCGCCAGATGGTGAGCACCCGGCCGCCGGTCAGTTCCTCGCGCACGCAGTCGGTGCGCGGGGGCTCGTTCCCCTTCGGCGCGCAGAGGTCGTGGGCGGGGTCCAACCCGTCGGGGAACTTGGCCTCCAGGTACTTCCGGTCGTGCAGGGCGACCCCGAGGTAACCGACGCCGTCTCCCCGGCGGACGGCGTACCAGCCGTCCAGAGCGCCGTGGGACTCCGCGCTGGTGGCGGCGTCCAGGTCCGCGTCCTTCAGCAGCACGGCCAGGGAGATCTCCTCGGCCTCCCCGGCACCGGCCGGCAGCAGCCCCGCGAGCCGCTGCTCCCGCCCCGAGCCGCCGGTCAGCTCGGGGTGCGCCGGAGCGGCGGCGGAAGGGGATGCGGGGGCGGACGCCCGGTCCGCCCCGCCCGAGGGCACGGCGGACACGGTGAACAGCGCGCCGGCCATGACGGCCAGCGCCCCGCCGGCCACCACCGCGCGGCGCCTGCGGCGCACCCTGGCCGCCGCGGCGAACACCGCCGCCGCGTCGAACGAGGGGCCTGCGACCCCCTCGGCGGCCCGGGCGAGCAGGTCGCGCACCTCGTCGTCCCTGGCGTCGCTCATACGAACTCCTTCCCCACCTGGGCGCGGAGAGCGGCCAGCCCGCGGGCCGTGTGGCTCTTCACCGTGTTCGCCCGCATTCCGAGCACCGCGGCGGTCGCCTCGACGCTCTGGTCCTCCCAGTAGCGCAGCACCAGCACGGCCCGCTGCCGCGGTGTGATGCGGGCCAGTGCCTCCCGCACCACCATCCCGGTCTCCGAGTCGTTCTCGGGAGCGGCCCGTTCGGGCATCTCCCCGTACGCGTGCTCACGCCGCCAGAACCGGCGTCTGCCCTCGATGAAGGTGTTGAACAGCGTCTTGCGGGCGTACGCCTCGACGTTGTCCAGCTTCTGCAGGCGCCGCCAGCCGAGCACCACCTTGACCAAGGTCGTCTGCACCAGGTCCTCCGCCTCGTGGCGGTTGCCGCACATCAGGTAGGCGCTCCTGAAGAGCGCCAGGCGTCTGTCCCGGACGAAGTCGTGCAGCGCGTCCTCACCGTGATCCACCCCACCCCCCTTTCCCCACCCGCCCGCGCGGACGGTCTCACCGTTCAAGTGCGGTGGCCCGCCCTCCCGGTTGCGGCCCGCCCGGCCGAATCCGGGGTCGGAAAAGACGGCGGCCGCCGCAACGTCCTGCTCCGTCCACCGCATTGAGAAGGAGTACGGACGTCCGACACGAGAACACAGCGGGAGAGCCCACCATGAGTGCAATACGCGTACGCACGAGAACCGCCGTCACGGTCCTGGCCCTGGCCGCGGTCACCGTACCGGCCGCCACCGCGCACGCCGGTGCCCGGTGGTCCGCCGCGGACCTGACGGGCGTGGGCCACGCGGCGCTGACCGGCGTCACCAGGGTGGACGGCGACACCACCTGGGCCTACGGGGTCAAGGTCCGCCAGGAGGGCAAGGTCCAGCCCAGGACACCGCTGCTGCTGGCCCGCGACGACGACGAGCGGTCCTGGCGGGAGATCCCGATGCCGGCGTTCGCCGACCGCTCCAACCAGATCAGCGCGATCGACGCCGTGTCCCAGCAGGACGCCTGGGCGGTCGGTCTGTACGAGGAGTCGCGCGGGGCCTTCCTGACCCAGCACTGGGACGGCACTCAGTGGCGGGTGGTCGACGCGCCGGCGCCGGACGGGATCGAACTCGCCGGTGCGGGACTGCTGGACGTGTCGGCACGGACCGCCGACGACGTGTGGGCGGTCGGCTGGCTCATCGTCGTCGACAGCGAGGTGCCCAACCCGGACAAGCCCGGGGGGACGATCCAGGAGACGCACGCGGAGGCGATGCTCCAGCACTGGGACGGCGAGGCGTGGCACCTCGTGCCCGTACCGGACGCCGCCTCGCTGTGGACGTACTCCGTCACCGCCCTCGCCGACGACGACGTGTGGGTCTCCGGCTACACCTTGGACGACCGGCCCGCGATGCTGCACTACGACGGCTCTTCCTGGTCCCGGGTACCGGTCCCCTACGACGGGGTCAACGGCGAACTGACGGACCTGGAGGCCCGCGGGCCGAACGACGTGTGGGCGGCGGGCCGGAAGCTGGTGGACGACGAGGACCCGGGGCACGCGCTGCTCGCGCACTGGGACGGCCGTACCTGGAGGCAGGTGCCGACGCCCGCCGACGCCGGCCGCGTGAACGACCTGACCCTGGCACCCGCCGGTGTGGTGGTCGCCGGGGAACAGCCGGACGGCACACCGTACGTGATGCGGCTGCGCCACGGCGGGTGGTCACGGCCGTCGGTGCCGCCGGGCGGTACGGACGGCAGCCGGTACCTGACCTCGGTGGCCTGGACCCCGCGGGGCGTCACCGCCGTCGGCTACGAGGAGGGGGCGACGGGCCTGCCCAGCCCGTCGCTGCTGACCGGCGGACGCTGACTCCCGGCCGCGCCGGGCCGCCCGCACCCTCCGGCACGGGACGTGACCGTGCTGGAGGGCGCAGGGCGCCGAGTCAGGCCAGCTTGGCCGACAGGGTGATGGTCGTGCCGGTCAGTGCCTGGCTGACCGGGCAGTTCTTCTTGGCGTCCTCGGCGGCGGCGACGAACGCGTCGTTGTCGAGGCCGGGGACGGTGCCCTCCACGGTGAGGTGGATGCCCTTGATGCCCTCGCCGGGCTGGAAGGTGACGTCGGCGGAGGTGGTGAGCTTGGTGGGCGGGGTGCCGGCGCCGGCCAGGCCGTGCGACAGCGCCATGGAGAAGCAGCTGGAGTGGGCGGCGGCGATCAGCTCCTCCGGGCTGGTCTTGCCGTTCGCCTGCTCGGCGCGCGACGGCCACGACACCGGCTGCTCGCCGATGCCGGACGAGTCGAAGGTGACGACACCGTTGCCCTCGAGCAGGTTGCCTTCCCAGACGGTGTGTGCGGAGCGCGTGGTTGCCACGGCGGTTCCTCTCGAATTCTCTTGCTGTACCTGGGCGGTGGGAGCCCGGCGGCCGGGCTCCCACCCCCCATCCGATCACACTCCGGCTCAGCTCACCCGGAAGACCGGCCCTCGGGCGGTGAACGGCAGCCGCGCACCCTGCGGAATCAGGTAGGCGTGCTCGCGCCGCACCCGCAGGACGTCGCACCAGCCGTCGGTGATGACGAGGACCGGTGCGGTGGGCGGGAAGTCGTCGGCGCGCAGCAGCAGGTCCACGCCGGGCTGCAGGACGGTGCCGCCGCGGCCGTGCACCCGGACCCGGCCGGCGATGTCCGTCACGGGCAGGTACCCGGCGTCGTGCGGCGCGGCGTCGCAGAACACGACGCGGGCGGCGGGCACGTCGCGTGCCTCGGCGTAGGAGGCGATGGCGCCGAGCGCCTTGCCGAGCAGGGTGCGGTCCATGGAGCCGGAGGTGTCCAGGACGACGCCGAAGGTGCACCGGGCGATCTCCTCGGGCGGGAAGTACCGTCCGGCGCGCGGGATGTCGGGGGTGGCGGCCTGCCGCCGGGAGGGACGGGCGTACGACCGGACCGGCTCGGGGCGGGGCACGTACTCGTCGAACCAGCGGGCGAGCCGGGCGTCCCAGGGCAGCGGCGGGTGGCTGAGGGCGCGGATCTCCTGGACCAGGCCGCCGGGCAGGAAGCCGCGCCCCTGCTGCTGGTGCAGGTCGAGCCCCTGGGCCAGGCCGCGGCGGTAGAAGCCGTCGAGGTCGACGTGGTCGCGGGGCGGGCCGAGCGGGCCGCCGAGCACGTCGCCGACGCCCTTGCCGCGCGGGGTGGACAGGCGGCGCATGCGGCGCAGGTCGACGGCGATGCGGTCGTACACCTCCTCGGCGGACAGCCCGGCCAGCTCCGGGTCGTGCAGCAGGCCCTCGGGCATGGTGCCGACCTGCATCTCGACGAGCCAGCCGTTGATGACGTAGTCGCAGGCCACGTTGAACAGGTACGGGTCGCGGGTGCCGCAGCGGTCGCCGTGGCGCAGGGCGGCGTGCAGCATCTCGTGGGCGAGGATGAAGCGCCATTCCTCGTCGTCGTACCGGCGCAGCGGGTTGACGTAGATCTCCCCCGCCTCGGCGTTGACGGCGGCGACGGAGATGCCGTGGGCGCGGGCCAGTTCTGCGTCGGCGACCAGGGTGATGCCGGAGGCGATGCCGCCGAGCAGCGGGTAGGAGGAGACGAACCAGCTCAGGGCCTGCTGCCAGGGCCGCAGCCGGGTGGGGCCGCCGAGCATGTCGTCGCGCCGGCCGCCCGCGAGGTCCAGGGCGGTGGACATGGTGCGGGTCAGGGCGTGGGCGAAGGCCAGTTGCCAGTCGGGGACCTGGAGGTTCCAGCCGTCCCAGGGGACGAGCAGCTGGTCGGGGTCGCCGCCCGCGGTGCCGCAGCGCTCGTAGGCGGCGGGGATGCCGCCCGCGCGGCGCCAGGCGGCGGCGATGCGCTCCTCGTCGCCGTCGGGGTACGTCGGCGGCAGGTGGTCCGGGGTGCGGCCGATCGGGAAGGTCAGCAGGAAGCGGTTGACGACGGTGCAGCGGGCGGCCAGGTCGTAGCGGTCGGGCTGGACGCGCTCGCCGCCTGCGGCGGGTACGTGGCCGAAGCCGAGGTGGATCAGGGCGTGGGCGATGGCCCAGGCCCAGTCGGCGGGTTCGGCGTGGCGGGTGGGGTGCAGATGGACCCGGCCGTCGGAGTCGACCCGGGCCAGGCCCTGCCGGGGCGCCACCCCGCACTCCTCCTCCCGGCACAGCTTGACCTCCATGGCCGCGAGCGCCGGGTTGGCCCACACCAGCTGTACGCCCTTGGCGCAGTCCTCGGCGGCCGGGTCCTTCTTCTTCTGCTGCTTCTGCTTGCGGGTGCGGCTCACCGGCGGGCCTCCACCAGCCGGGGCATGTCGCGGGCGGCCTCGACCAGGAACCAGGCGGGCAGCACCGGGTTGCCGTCGGCGTCGGAGGCGATGACGCTCTGGGCGACCTCGACGGAGATCTCGGCGAGCTGCACCAGCAGCGACTTGGCGCGGTAGGCGGTCTGGCGGCCGTTGGCCGACATGTGCTCCTTGCTCGCGGGCAGTTCCTTGACCAGGCGGCCGCGGAAGGACTCGGCGAGGTAGTAGAGCAGGTCGCGGTCCTGGAGGCGGCTGGGCCAGCGGGCCTCGCCCTTGAGGATCGCCTCGATGCCGAACCGGCTGCGGACGATCTTGACGTAGCCGCAGAAGGCGGTCGCGTGGGCCGGGGTGAGGGTGCCGTGGGCGAGGACCTTCAGGGTCTCCTCGTCGAGATCCTGGCCGAAGGAGTGCAGGGCGTCGGAGAGCATGTGCCAGGAGCGCGGGGTGGAGAACGGCTCCTCGGTCTTGGGCGGCTTGGACCACAGGTGGTCGGGGCGGTCGGTGAGGTGGTCGGTGATCCACGGGTGGATGCCGTGCTCGCCGGCCCAGACCAGCCAGTCCTTGGCGGAGGCGTCCAGGTGGACGTGGGTGAGGCGGTTGACCAGCGCGGAGGCGATGGGGCGGGCGAGCGCGTTGTCGGTGGCCCGGTTCCCGGCGCCGATGACGATGGAGCCCTTGGGGAGTTCGTAGTTCCCGATGCGGCGGTCGAGGATCAGCGAGTAGAACGCCTTCTGCACGTCCGGGGTGGCCGCGTTCAGCTCGTCCAGGAAGAGGCAGTACGGCTCGTCGCGGGCGATGGACTCGGGCGGGCAGAACACCGACCGGCCGTCCCGGATCTGCGGGACGCCGATCAGGTCTTCCGGCGCGAGCTGGGTGCCGAGCAGGCTCACACACTCCAGGCCCAGCGAGTCGGCGAAGTTCCGCACCAGGGAGGACTTGCCGATGCCGGGTGCGCCCCACAGGAAGACCGGCCGCACGGTGGCGAGGCCGAGCAGCAGTTCCGGGAGGCGGGCGGGAGTGACGGTGACGGCTGCCTGCACGCAGGGGCTCCTTGGCGGGAGAGGGGGTCGGGAGATGACCGGCCCAGTGTGCGTGCCCGCGGTGCCCTCGTGCAGCCGAATTACGGAGCGGTGGTCCCCTCGGCGCGGCGCCTGCGGGCCGCCATCACCGCGTACACGAGCACGCCCGCGAAGAGGAACAGCACGCCCTGGTAGACGGCCGCGTAGCCGGCGCCCGCGACGAGCCACAGGGAGAAGGCCGCCGCGACCGCCGCGATCACTCCGTCCCGGACCAGGCGCGCCCGGTCGACCTGCTCGCCCTGCCCGGAGACCAGGTGGAAGAGCTGGGCGGCGGTGGCCAGCAGGTAGGGCACGGTGGCGGTGAAGGTGGTGACGAGGACCAGGACCTCGAAGACCTTGGCCGAGCCGGACGTGTAGTTGTAGACGGTGAGCAGCGAGGCGAGGACCACGGTGACGCCGACGCCGACGGTGGGCACCCCGCGCCGCTTGCGGGCGAAGGCGGCCGGGAAGAGGCCGTCCTTGGCCGCCGCGTACGGGGTCTGGGCGCTGAGCAGGGTCCAGCCGTTGAGGCAGCCGGTCATCGAGACCAGGGCGGCCAGCGCGACGGCCCAGCCGCCCCAGGAGCCGCCGAACATGGCGTTCACGGCGTCCGAGAAGGGGGCGTCCGAGGTGACCAGGCGGTCGTGGGCGACGGTGCCGAAGACGGAGAGGGTGCCCAGCAGGTAGACGAGGGCGGCGCCCGCGGTGCCGATGACCGTGGCCCGGCCGACCGTGCGGCGGGGGTCCTTGACCTCGCCGGCGCTGACGGCCGCGGACTCCACGCCGAGGTAGGAGAAGAGCAGGATCGCGGCGGCGGCGGAGACCGCGCCGATGCCGCTGGAGCCGGTGGCGTTGAAGGGGCCCAGGTTGCCGGGGTCGAAGAAGAACAGGCCGCCGACGGCGACGAGCAGCAGCGGCGCGAACTTCAGCACGGTGGAGACCAGCTGGACGGCGCCCACGTAGCGGGTCCCGGCGAGGTTGGCGAGCGCGGGCAGCCACTGGATGACGAGGGCGGCCAGGCAGGCGGTCCAGCGGTGGTCGTTCACCGGGACCAGGACGTCGAGGTACCCGACGGCGGCGACGGCGAGGGCCGCGTTGGACACCCAGGTGGTGATCCAGTACGCCCAGGCGGCGAGGAACCCGGCGAAGTCGCCGAAGGCGCCGCGGGCGTAGACGTAGGGGCCGCCGGTGCGCGGGTCGCGGGCGGCGAGGCGGCCGAAGACCAGGGCGAGCGCGATGGCGCCGACGGTCAGGACGCCGAAGGCGAGCAGGCTGACGGTGCCGAAGGGGGCGACGGAGGCCGGGAGCAGGAAGATGCCGCCGCCGATGATGTTGCCCATGACCAGGGCGGTGGCGACGGGGAGCCCGAAGCGGCGGGCGTGCCGGCCGTTGCCGGGTGCGGGGTCGGTGGGGGCGGTGTGGTCGGGGGCCGCGGGGGTCGCCTGCGGTTCCGGAGCCGGTGGGGGGACGGTCCCGGTGACGTGCATGGGGTGGTGCGCCTCTCATGGAACGGGGCCCGGGATCGCCGGACGCGCCCATGGTCGGGCACGGCCCGGCACCGCTCCAAATCAGGCGCTTTTGTCCTGTACGAACCCGTCCGCGACGGGAAATGGTGCGCCGTCCGCGGCGTTCGGCCGTGAATCGTCCACGGGCTCCACGGGCACCTGCGGGCCGTTCGACTCGCGCAGCCAGCGGCGCAGCACCCGGTGGACCTGTTCGGCGCCGACGATCTGCGCGCCCTCCTCGACCGGCGCGGACAGGACGACGGGCGACAGCAGGAAGGCGCGCGACTGGGCGCCGCCGAGCCCGCCGTGCGAGCCGATCTGCTCCTCGAACGCGAGGACCTCGCCGTCGGCCGGTTCGTGGAAGGAGTTGACCATGATGTCGGCGGTGTGCGGGAAGGAGTGCGTACGGCGTACGGCGTCGGCGGCGCCGGGACCGAAGGGGGCGAGCGGTCCGGGGTCCGCGTCGAGCCGGTCCAGGGGCACCTCGGCGCCGCGCGCGCCGAGCACGACACCGCCGTGTGCCTCGCTGCGCACCAGCAGGAAGCCGATGCCGGGGTGGTTGGCGAGGGTCGGCAGCAGGGCGGGGTGGCGGGCGTCGATCTCCTCCCGGGTCATCCGGTGCGGCACGTCCGGGAACGAGACCAGGCCCAGGTTGCCGGAGGCCAGCACGATCGGCTCGGAGCGGCGCCCGGCGGGGGTGTCGGCGGGCCGCTGCTGCTCGGCGCCCTCCTCCACCGGCCGGTGCAGGGCGGCCCGTACCGTGTTGCGCGCCTCGGCGCCGCTGCGGGTGCGCCGGGCGCTGCGCGGCACGGGCAGCCCGCAGCCGGCCCGCACCAGGTCGCCGAGGGTCAGGCCGTAGCGGGCGCGGAAGGTCTCGCCGGGGCTCTGGCCGTGGTCGGACAGGAGCACGATCCGGTACGAGCGTGGGGCGTGCTCGGCGACCTTCTCGATCAGCGCGAGGGCCCGGTCGAGCCGTGCGAGGACCTTGGCGGCGTCCCGGCCGTGCGGCCCGGAGTGGTGGGCGACCTCGTCGTAGGCGACCAGGTCGGCGTAGACGGCGGTGCGGCCGGCCAGCATGTCGCCCATGACCGCGGCAACGACGACGTCGCGTTCGACGACGGTCGCGAAGGCGCGCACGAAGGGGTAGAGACCGCCGCGGGAGACCCGCGGGCGGACCTTGTGGACCCGGGCGCGGGTGGACTGGCCGATCTCCCGGCACACCTCGGCGACGAAGGACATCGCGGTGCGCACGGCGTTGGCGGGGTCGGAGAAGTAGGCGAAGTACCCGGATCTGGAGCGGGTCTCGCGGCTGCGGCGGCGGGTGGCTATGGACAGCACGAGGGCCTGTTCGTCGGCGCCGCCGCCGAACAGGTTGCCCCGGCTGGCGCCGTCGAGGCTGAGCAGTCCGCCGTCGCCGGTGCGCTTGACGGCGCGGTACTGCAGTTCGGCGGCGCTGGTCGGGCGGTTGCAGACCATGACCTCGCCGCTGTCCTTCTCGTACCAGCGGAAGGCGGGGACGTCGTGGTTGCTGCCGTGCAGGATGCCGAGCTGGCTGGCGCCGGTCTGGCTGGACCAGTCGGTGCGCCACTCGGCGAGCCGGTGGGTCGCGGAGCCGCCGTCGCGGCCGAGCCAGCGGGCGACGGTGGGCATGGTGCCGCGGTCGACGGCGTCGAGCAGGACGTCGTGACCGACGCCGTCCAGCTGCAGGAAGACGGTGCCGGGACCGGCCGGGCAGGGCGGCCCCGATCTGCGGCGGCGGTCGGCGAGGCGGTAGAGGCGGCGGCGGTAGGCGTCGTCGTCGCGCACGGCCAGGGCACCGCCGGTGGCGGAGGCGACGGCGGACATGACGGCGGCCACCACGACCGCCGTCTCCGGGGCGACGCCGCCGCGTCCGGCCGGGTTGACGTCGATGGCGAGGAGCAGCAGCCCACCGTTGAGGAAGAAGACCAGCAGGCCGAGGACGAGGGCCGGCACCAGGAGCAGCAGGCGCACCAGGAGCGGCCAGACCAGCGCGGAGAGCAGGCCGAAGGCACCGGCGCCGACCGCGGCGGTCATGGCGATGTCGGTCGCGCTGTCCCCGTCGGGCGACTGGAGCCGGAAGTCGGGCAGGATCCCGGCGAGCACGAGCATGGTGACGGTGGAGACGGCCCACACCGTGACACTCCGCCCGATCTGACTGGCGACCCGGCGCCAACGCCCTCCACCCACGCTCCGCACACCTCACGTCCCGGCCCGTCGTCCGTGCGGGCCTTCCCCACCCTGCCACAACGCTCCGGAGAGCCCGTTTGTCCCCCCGGGTCCGGTTCACACCCCGCGGTGGCGGTCAGCGGCCGTCGTAACCGGCGGTCGGCATCGACAGTCTGCGGTGCACGCAGGCCTTCATCCGGGCGTCGTAGGACGGTTCGGCATGGCCGACGGTCTCGACCCGGACGCCGCGCCGCGCGCACTCCGCGGTGAAGTCGTCGACGGAGGACAGCGCGCTCTCCAGCACCCGGCGGCTGGGCGCGACGAACAGGTCCTGGCCGGGGCGCACTCCGTCCCACAGGGCGTCGTGGTCGGGCCGCAGACCGCGCACCAGCAGCTGCCTGGCGACGACGTAGCCGTGCTCCGCGGCCCAGCGGGCGCACATGGCGTGCTGGCTGCGGGAGTCGACCAGGAAGGGGTCGTCGTCCAGCTGCTCCAGTGGCGTCAGACTCGCGATCGCCGTCACCCGCACCGGCCCCATGGTGTCCCCCCTCACCTCCCGTCACCTCCCGTTTTCGCCGCCGACCCTACTCCTGGACGTAGGCTTCGGGGAGTCGCGCGAAGGAGGCAAAGAGGTGCCGGTGGAGCTCACGTGGTGGGGTCACGCCACCTGCACGGTCGAGGATTCGGGCATCCGCGTGCTCACCGACCCCTTGTTCGTCCGCCGGCTGGCCCACCTGCGCCGCAGGCGGGGCGCGGTGCCGCCGCCCGAGGCGTGGCGCGCGGACGTGGCGCTCGTCTCCCATCTGCACGCCGACCACCTGCATGTGCCGTCGCTCGCGCGGCTCGCGCCGGGCACGCGCCTGCTCGTGCCCCGGGGCGCACGCCGGGCCGTGCCGGGGCTGCGCCGGCTCGGGCACCTGGCGCTGACCGAGGTGGCGCCGGGCGACGAGGCGACCGTCGGCGACCTGCGCATACGGGCGGTCCCCGCGCGGCACGACGGGCGGCGGCTGCCGGTCGGACGGCACCGCGCCCCCGCGCTCGGCTACGTCGTCGAGGGCGAGGCGCGGACGTACTTCGCCGGGGACACCGGTCTGTTCGACGGCATGGAGGAGGAGGTCGGGCCGGTCGACGTGGCGCTGCTGCCGGTGGGCGGCTGGGGGCCCTACCTGGGGGCGGAGCACCTGGACGCGGGCCGGGCGGCCGAGGCGCTGGCCCGGCTGGCGCCGCGCACGGCGGTACCGGTGCACTACGGCACGTACTGGCCGATCGGGATGGACGCCGTGCGCCCCCACGAGTTCCACACGCCGGGTGAGGAGTTCGTGCGCCTGTCGGCGCTGCGCGCGCCGGGCGTGGCGGTGCACCGGCTGGGGCACGGCGAGAGTGTGCGGGTGGAGGTCGCGCGGTGAGCTGGCTGGGGGCCGCGACGCTGGACATACCGACGGAGCCGACGCAGCAGGCGCTCGGCTACCCGTCGCTGTTCCTGCTGGTGCTGATCGGGGCGCTGGTGCCGGTGGTGCCGACGGGTGCGCTGGTGAGTTCGGCGGCGGTGGTGGCGATGCACCAGACGCTGCCGTTCGCGATGCTGATGGTGTTCGCGACGGCGTCGCTGGCCGCGTTCTGCGGGGACATGGCGCTGTACTGGCTGGGGCGGCGCGGGGTGGGCTCGAAGAACGGCTCGCGCTGGCTGGAGGCGATCCGGTCCCGGGCGCCCGAGGACCGGCTGGAGCAGGCGCAGGAGAAACTCGCCGAGCACGACGTCGCGGTGCTGGTGCTCTCCCGGCTGGTGCCGGCCGGCCGGATCCCGGTGATGCTGGCCTGTCTGCTGGCGAAGTGGCCGCTGCGCCGCTTCGCCCGGGGCAATCTGCCGGCCTGTCTGGCCTGGGCGGTGACGTACCAGCTGATCGGCATCCTCAGCGGCGCCCTGTTCAGCAAGCCCTGGGAGGGCGTGGTCGCGGCGATCGTCCTCACCGTACTGGTCAGCGTCGCCCCGGGCGTGTGGCGCCGCTTCCGGGGACCGGCGAAGGCGTAGGCCTCCGGCGGCCGGGCGGGGACACGGCCCCGGGCCCGGTCGGGGGCGTGTCCGGTGGGGGGTGGGGTCACTTCAGTACGCGGGAGGCGCCGACCGGCAGGTCCCACAGGCGTTCGCGGGGCAGGCCCGCCCGCTGCCAGGCGGCACGCACGCGGGTGAGGGGTTCCAGTACCGGTTCCGCGGACAGGACGAACGTCCCCCAGTGCATCGGCGCCATGTGGCGCGCGCCGACGTCCTGGGCCGCCTGCACCGCCTCCTCCGGGTCGCAGTGCACGTCGCTGAGCCACCAGCGGGGGTCGTAGGCGCCGATGGGGAGCAGGGCGAGGTCGATGCCGGGGTAGCGGCGGCCGATCCGGGCGAACCAGTGGCCGTACCCCGTGTCGCCGGCGAAGTAGACGCGCCGGCCGTCGGGGTCGGTGAGGACCCAGCCGCCCCACAGGGTGCGGCAGGTGTCGGTCAGCGTGCGCTTGGACCAGTGGTGGGCCGGGACGAAGTCGAAGCGGACCCCGCCCACCTCGGTCGCCTCCCACCAGTCCAGTTCGGTGACCCGGGTGAAGCGGCGGCGGTGGAACCAGCGGCCGAGCCCGGCGGGCACCAGGACGGGGGTGTCGCGCGGGAGCCTGCGCAGCGTGGGCGCGTCCAGGTGGTCGTAGTGGTTGTGGCTGATGACGACGGCGTCGACGCGGGGCAGGGCGCTCCAGGCGACTCCGACGGGGGTGATCCGGGGCGGGGTGCCGAGGATCCGGCGGGACCAGACCGGGTCGGTGAGCACGGTGAGGCCGCCGATCCGCACCACCCAGCTGGCGTGTCCGGCCCAGGTGACGGCGACGGTGCGCGCGTCCACGCGGGGCAGCGGGCCGGGCGCGTAGGGCAGCCGGGGGATGTCGGCGAGTCCGGCGGGGCCGGGTCTGACCGCCCCTTCGCGGGCGAATCTGGCGAGGGCCTTGAGACCGGGCAGCGGCGCGGTCAGCCGGTCGTGGAAGGTCCGCGGCCACACCCGGTGCTCGGCCGGTGGCCGGGGCCCGGCGAGCGGCGGGTGGGCCGCGGCGGTGTCCTTGGCGGAGGCGGCGGTGCTCGTGGTCGACCGGGGCTGCTGCGTCATCGAGGGGGCTCCCATCGCTGAGCGTCGCGGAGACCGTCGAAGACCGACTTCAGACCGGTCAACGCGCGTTGCACGTGTGCCAGTTCCAACGGGTCCGGTGAGGTGAGGCATTCCGCCCGCCGCTCGTCGGTGCCCGCGTCGAGCAGGGGGCCGGTGGCGAGCCGCACGCGCAGGGCGGACAGCTCGTCGCCGAAGCGGTGCCCGCCGGGAGCGGGCATGCCGAGCCGGGCGGTGAGGAAGTCCTCCAGCTCCTGGGCGTCGCCGAAGCCCTCGGCGCCGAGCGCGTCGCGCAGTGGGCCGAGGTCGGCGTACAGGTGGCGGCCGGCCTGCGGGGGCCGGGCGGTGGCGCCCGCGGCGACGACGGCCGCGTGCGCGGCGGCGGCCACGCGCGCGTGCAGGCGTACGGCCGCCTCCCGGCGGGCGGTGACCGGCTCGGGTTCGTCCAGCGCGTACCCGGCCGCGGCGGCCACCGGGGCCGCGACGCGGGCGCCCAGCGCGGTGAGCACGTCGAGCACGCGCGCGTGCAGGCCGTTCCCGGCGGCGGAGGCGGGGAAGCGGGCGACGGCGGCCGGCCAGGCCGGCGGCAGCAGCGCGCCCGCCAGGTCGGTGACGACGGTGACCCGCTCGGGCAGCATCTCGGCGGGGCTGAGGAGCACGGTCGCGTGCGGGTCGTGCAGGGTGTCGCGCCAGGTCTCGTCGCTGACCAGGTGCAGCCCCTCGCCCGCGGCCGCCTCGACGGTCTCGTGCAGCAGCTCGGGCGGCGCGACGGTGCCGGTCGGGTCGTCGGCGACCGACAGGACGAGCAGGCGGGGATCGCCGCCCTCGGCGCGGACCCGGCGAACGGTCTCCAGCAGGGCGTACGGGTCGGGCACGCCGCCGGACTCGGCCGGCGTCGGGACGTGGAAGACGGGGCGGCCCAGCAGCCGGGCGTACGGTGCCCACCAGGCGGCGCAGGGCCGGGGCACCAGCACGTCGCCGTCGAGCGCGGCGGTCAGCGCGAGCAGGAGGGCACCCGCGCCCGGGGCCGCGGCCAGGTGAGCGGGCTCGGTGGCCAGGCCGCGCCGGTCCCAGTACCCGCTCGCGGAGTCCAGGAGGGCGGGGCCGCCACCGGCCGGTTCCCCGCGCGGGCGTCCCGCGGCGGCGGCGAGTACGGCGGACAGTTCGGGCAGCACCGGCAGCCCGTCGTCGGGGAAGGGCGGACCGTAACGGACGGGGCCGTGGCCCACGGGGTCGTGACCCGCGCCGGTACGGCCCACAGCGGCCTGTCCTGCGGGTCCCGTGGCCGGGCCCTCCGGGTCCGTACGCCGCATCCGTACCTCCGCGCGCTCCGTGCCGTTCCCTGTCCGTACCGTTCCGTGCCTCCGCCGGGCGGGGCCGGCCCTGCCCCCGGCGCCCCGGGCCCCACTCCGTCGGCCCGGGACCCCGCCGGGCCGCGGTCCCGCCGCGCTCCGTCCCGAAGGGGCTCCGTCCCGAAGGGGCTCCGTCCCGAAGGGGCTCCGGCCCATCGGCGCCCGGTCCCCGTCGGACTACATCCCCGTCGCACCTCGATCCCGTCGCGCCTCGATCCGTCGCGCCTCCATCTCCATGGGACCTCGGCCCCACCGGGGCTCCGTCCGCAGGAATCGGCCCCGGCAGAAACCTGGCCCCGTCTCGCCCTGGCCCCGTGAGGGCCCCGACCCGCAGACCCTCGGTCCCACCGGACCTCGGTCCCACCGGACCACGGCCCAGCCGGGCCCTCCGTCCCGCCGCACCTCCGTCCCGCCAGGCCCCGGTCCCACCGGCCTCCGTCCGTAGGACCCGGTCCCGGCGGAGCCTGGCCCTCTCTCGCCTTCGCCCGTGAGGGCGCCGATCCGCAGCCCCTCGGTCCCACCGGCCACGGTCCCGTCGCACCTCCGTCCCGCCCCGGCCTCGGTCCCGCCGGGGTCCCGCCAGTGGGGCCCGGTCCCGGCGGGGTCTGGGCCCCTCTCGTGTTCGTCCCGTGAGGGGACCGGTCCGCCGACCCGGTCCGTCGGGCCTCGGCGCGTCGGGCCTGAGCCGGGTGTGCTTCGTTCGTGGGCCCGGGCCGTCGGGGGCCCGGTTTCTCGTCCTCCGGTTCGTCCCTGCCGTGTTCGCTCGCCGTTCGTTGATCCCAGTACCCACCGTGCCGCCCCGTCATGGCTGTGACTCCGGTTGCGCGTGTCACAGATGGACCTGCGCCCGCGCGCGGTCAGCGCTCGCCGTCCTCCCCGCGCAGGCGCAACCGCAGCCGGTGCGCCGCCGCGCCGCACGCGCCCGCGATCAGGACGCCACCGGCGACCAGTGCGGGCACCGAGTCGCCGAAGCTTCCGCCGGCACCGGCCTGGACCCCGTGTTCCGCCGTGGCACCGGTGCAGGGCGCGGACCGCGTGGCGGCCTCACCGCGCGGGGCGGTGGTCTCGGGGCACGCGGGCTTGGTCGGGGCGCAGGGGGTGCCGTGCGTCGAGGTCCCCGCGCGCGGTGCGGCGGTTTCCCGGCACGCCGGCTGGGCGGCACCGGCACCAGCACCGGCCCCGCTCTCCTCCGGCACGCTCATGGTCGCGCTCCAGGGGTCGCCGCCCTCGCCGCCGGAGGCGTCCGGGCAGGCGCCGTCCACGGTCCAGTCCTCCGCCTCCCCGGCGGTGCCCTCCGCCCCCGCCCAGTCCTCGGTCTCCGCCGAACCCTCGGCCGCCGCGGCGCCCCCGGTGCCCGTCGCGTCCTGCGGACTCTCCGCGCCCGGCTCGGCTGCCAGGTCCCCGGCGGCGGCTATGCGCGCGGTGCCCCGGTAGGCCGGTCCGGTGGCCGTCCCGCCGTCGTCCGCCACCTTGCGCAGCTCGACGGTGCCCTCCTCGAAGGCCGCGGAGGTGGCGTCGAGGCTCGGGGGCGCGGCGGCCCCGCCGGTCGGGCCGCACGAGACCGAGACGGTGACCGTGTCCCCGGGGGCGGCCTCCGCCGGGCTGACCTGGGCGGCGACCCGCCCGGCGGGCGGCGGGACGGCCTCCCCCGCGGACTCCCCCGCGGAAGGCGGAGGCACCGGCACCGCTGCCGGGTCGTCGCCGGGCGGCGGGACGACGGGCTCCCCCACGTCGGTGGCGGGCGGCGGGACACCCGGGTCGGCCGCGCCGGCGGCCGCGGGGAGGCCGAGGGCGGCACTGGCCAGCACGGCGACGGACAGGGCGCGGGCGGTGCGGCGCATGGGGCGGGCTCCTTCGAGCGACGGCTTGCGGGGGCACTGCACTCGCGCCCCTCGGCCATCACAGCCCGCCCACCGGGGGGACGCCCGTCACCGTGCTCCGTTCGCGCGAACGGGGCGTCCGGCCGGGTGAGCCCGGGGTTTCACGCTCCGGGCCCCGGATCCCGCAGCACCTGCTCCCGCACCCGGTCGCAGCAGCGGGTGATGAGCCGGGAGACGTGCATCTGGGAGATGCCGAGCTGTTCGGCGATGCGGCTCTGCGTCATGTCGTCGAAGAAGCGCATGTAGAGGATGGCGCGTTCGCGCGGCGGCAGGGCGGCCAGCCGGTCCTTGACCGCCTCGCGGTCGACGACCGTGTCGAGCGCCGGGTCGGGGGCGCCGAGCGCGTCGCCCAGCGAGTAGCCGTCCTCGCTGCCGGGGAGTTCGGCGTCCAGGGACAGGGCCGTGAAGCTCTCCAGGGCCTCGAGGCCCACCCGGACGTCCTCCTCGCTCAGGTCGGCGCGCTCGGCGATCTCGGCGACGGTGGGCCTGCGGCCGGGGATGGTCTGGGACAGGTCCTGGCCGGCGAAGCGCACGCGGTTGCGCAGTTCCTGGACCCGGCGCGGCACGTGCAGGGTCCACATGTGGTCGCGGAAGTGGCGCTTGATCTCGCCGGTGATGGTCGGCACGGCGTAGCTCTCGAAGGCGTTGCCGCGCTCGGGGTCGTAGCGGTCGACGGCCTTGACCAGGCCGAGGGCGGCGACCTGGCGCAGGTCCTCGAAGCTCTCGCCGCGGCTGCGGAAGCGTCCCGCCAGCCGTTCGGCCATGGGCAGCCATGCCTCGACGATGCGGTCGCGGAGCGCGTCGCGCTCGGGACCGTCGGGAAGGGTGACGAGTCGGCGGAAGGCGTCGGCGGTGTCGGGGGCGTCGTCGTGCGGGTGCTTCACACTGGCGTGGATCGGCATGGTGCGTCGCAACTCCCTCGGAGCGCGGGGTCCCGTCGTCGCGCCGGACGGCAGTCCGGTCGGCGCGGCCCGCCGGGCGCGGCCGGGGTTGGGGCAACCTCCGGCCGACGGGGGCGGACGCAGCCGGTGCGACGACACGGCCCTTGGGTCGGGCGGTCACCGTGGGAGGACGTCCGGGCCCCGTACGGACGCGTCCGTCGCGGCCTGGCGCCGCTCCCACGGACGTGCCTCCTGTCCGAAGCACTGACCTTGCGCCTGCCCCCTGTCCCCCGTGGCAAACACCCGGAACTCAGCCCTTGCGCGGCTGCTTGAAACGCACCATGTTGCCGGCCGGGTCGCGGAAGGCGCAGTCGCGGACGCCGTAGGGCTGGTCGACCGGTTCCTGGAGGACCTCGGCGCCGGCGGCGCGGAGGCGCTCGAAGACGGTGTCGACGTCGTCGGTGGCGAGGATGACGCCGCGCAGGTGCCCCTTGGCCAGCAGGTCGGCCATCGCCTGCCGGTCGGCGGCCGGGGCGTTGGGGTCCGCGAGCGGGGGTTCGAGGACGATGTCCACGTCGGGCTGGGCCGGAGAGCCGACGGTCACCCAGCGCATGTCCGCGTACCCGACGTCGCCGCGGACCTCCATGCCGAGCAGGTCCCGGTAGAAGGCGAGTGCCCGGTCGTGGTCGTCGACGGCGATGAAGCACTGCGAGAGGTTGATGTCCATGCGCGTCACGCTACGGGCGGCGGCGCGGGCGTCGCTTCTCCGTTCCTGACCGGCTCGCCGCGCCCGACCGCTTCGGCGCTCCTCGGCTGCTCGCCGTTCCTGACCGGCCGGGTGTAGACCTTGGCGACGCAGGCCGGGAGGGCGGCGCCGTCGGTGTGGTCGCGCTCGCGGTAGGCGCTCGGGCTCTCGCCGACCAGTTCGGTGAACCGCGAGCTGAAGGACCCCAGCGAGGTACAGCCGACGGCGAAGCAGACCTCGGTGACGCTCAGGTCGCCGCGCCGCAGCAGCGCCATGGCACGCTCGATGCGGCGGGTCATCAGGTAGCTGTAGGGCGTCTCCCCGTAGGCGGCGCGGAAGCTGCGGGAGAAGTGGCCCGCCGACATCAGGGCGACGCGGGCCAGTGCCGGCACGTCGAGCGGCTCGGCGTACTCGCGGTCCATCAGGTCGCGGGCCCGGCGCAGCCGGGCCAGGTCCTCCAGCGTCGTCACCTGACCACGATCCCACAGCGCCGGACCCCGCCGGTAGCGGTTCCGGCGCCGTGGGCCGCCGCCACCGTCAGGCGCCGACGTAGGCGGCGAGGTGCTCGCCGGTGAGGGTGGAGCGGTCGGCGACGAGGTCGGCGGGGGTGCCCTCGAAGACGATCCGGCCGCCGTCGTGCCCGGCGCCGGGGCCGAGGTCGATGATCCAGTCGGCGTGCGCCATGACGGCCTGGTGGTGCTCGATGACGATGACCGACTTGCCGGCGTCGACGAGGCGGTCGAGCAGACCGAGCAGCTGCTCGACGTCGGCGAGGTGGAGCCCCGTGGTGGGCTCGTCGAGGACGTACACGCCGCCCTTGTCCCCCATGTGGGTGGCCAGCTTGAGCCGCTGCCGCTCGCCGCCGGACAGGGTGGTCAGCGGCTGGCCGAGGGTGAGGTAGCCGAGGCCGACGTCGGAGAGCCGCTGGAGGATCTTGTGCGCGGCCGGGGTGCGCGCCTCGCCGGCGCCGAAGAACTCCTCGGCCCGGTCCACCGACATCGCGAGCACCTCGCTGATGTCCCGGCCGCCGAAGCGGTACTCCAGCACGGCGGGCTGGAACCGCTTGCCCTCGCAGTCCTCGCAGGGGGTGGCGACGCCGGCCATCATCGCCAGGTCGGTGTAGATGACACCGGCACCGTTGCAGGTGGGGCAGGCGCCCTCGGAGTTGGCGCTGAACAGGGCCGGCTTCACGCCGTTGGCCTTGGCGAAGGCCTTGCGGATCGGGTCGAGCAGTCCGGTGTAGGTCGCCGGGTTGCTGCGCCGGGAGCCCTTGATGGGGCTCTGGTCGACGGAGACGACGTCGGCGCCGGCCGGGACCGAGCCGTGGATCAGGGAGCTCTTGCCGGAGCCCGCCACGCCGGTGACCACGCAGAGCACGCCGAGCGGGACGTCGACGTCGACGCCCTGGAGGTTGTGCGTGCGCGCGTCGCGGATCTCCAGGGCCCCGGTGGGCTTGCGGACCGACTCCTTGAGCGCGGCCCGGTCGTCGAGGTGGCGGCCGGTGACGGTGTCGGAGCCGCGCAGCTGGGCCACGGTGCCCTCGAAGCAGACGGTGCCGCCCGCGGTGCCGGCGCCGGGGCCGAGGTCGACCACGTGGTCGGCGATCGCGATCGCCTCCGGCTTGTGCTCGACGACGAGGACCGTGTTGCCCTTGTCCCGCAGGCGCAGCAGCAGGTCGTTCATGCGCTGGATGTCGTGCGGGTGCAGTCCGACGGTGGGCTCGTCGAAGACGTACGTGGTGTCGGTGAGCGAGGAGCCGAGGTGGCGGATCATCTTGACGCGCTGCGCCTCGCCGCCGGACAGGGTGCCCGCGGGCCGGTCGAGGGAGAGGTAGCCGAGGCCGATCTCGACGAAGGAGTCGAGGGTGTCCCGCAGCGCGGTGAGCAGCGGCGCCACCGAGGGCTCGGCCAGCTTCCGGACCCAGTCGGCCAGGTCCCGGATCTCCATCGCGCAGGCGTCGGCGATGGAGATCTTGCCGATCTTCGACGAGCGGGCGCCCTCGCTGAGCCGGGTGCCCTCGCACTCGGGACAGGTGGTGAAGGTGACGGCCCGCTCCACGAAGGCCCTGATGTGCGGCTGCATCGCCTCCTTGTCCTTGGCCAGGAAGGACTTCTGGATCTTCGGGATGAGCCCTTCGTAGGTGAGGTTGACGCCGTTGACCTTCACCTTGACCGGCTCGCCGTACAGGAAGTCCCGCAGCTCCTGCTCGGTGTAGTCGCGGATCGGCTTGTCCGGGTCGACGAAGCCGGACTGGGCGTACACCTGCACGGTCCACTGGCTGTCCGACTTCCAGCCGGGGATCGTGAAGGCGCCCTCGGCCAGCGACTTGGAGTCGTCGTAGAGCTGGGTGAGGTCGATGTCGGAGACGGTGCCGCGGCCCTCGCAGTGCGTGCACATGCCGCCGGTGCGCTGGAAGGTCGCCTTCACCGCCTTCTTGCTGCCCCGCTCGACGGTGATCGCGCCGCTGGCCCGCACCGAGGCGGTGTTGAAGGAGTAGGCGCTGGGCGGGCCGATGTGCGGCTCGCCGAGGCGGCTGAAGAGGATGCGCAGCATCGCGTTGACGTCCGTGGCGGTGCCGACGGTGGAGCGGGGGTCGGCGCCCATCCGCTGCTGGTCCACGATGATCGCGGTGGTCAGGCCGTCCAGGACGTCCACCTCGGGCCGGGCAAGCGTGGGCATGAAGCCCTGGACGAACGCGCTGTAGGTCTCGTTGATCAGCCGCTGGGACTCGGCGGCGATGGTGTTGAACACCAGTGAGCTCTTGCCCGAGCCGGAGACGCCGGTGAAGACCGTCAGCCGGCGCTTGGGGATGTCGATGCTGACGTCCTTGAGGTTGTTCTCGCGGGCGCCGTGCACACGGATCAGGTCGTGGCTGTCGGCGACGTGCGACCCGGGTTGCCGCGTGCCCGGCCTCTTGGCGCTGCTCATCGTGTCTCCATCTGTCGGGGGCTCGGTGAAGGTGACGCCCTCAGTGCCTCGGTGGTCACACGCTAGAGCGGGCACCGCCGCCCGCGCTTCTCGATTACTGATCCCTCTCCCGGGCCGCGGAAATCGGAGCGGACCCGTCCGGTCGAATCCGTGTCGGCCCGCGGTGTCCGGGTACGCGGTCGGCACCCCCTTAAGGATCTGGAGGGAGACATGCAGCGAGGCAGCGACCGGATGAGCGTCCACCGCGACGACGAGATGAAGCACGAACTGCAGGGCCTGCTCAGGTCCGGGCACCCCACCCGCAGTGAGGAGTGGAACGACCCGGAACCGGCCGCCGAGGACGATCCGGACGTCGCCTACGGACCCGTGACACCGGGCCGCGGACCGACGTACCTGGAGGCCCTGCGGCTCGAACTGGCCCGGAACCTGACCCGGGGCAGCTTCCCCGCGGGGCCGCGGGAACTGACCCGGGCACTGCGCCGCGGCAACGCGCCGGACGCCCTCGTCGAGGGCCTGGACCGGCTGCCGCACAAGGCGCGCTACGACAACGTCCAGGAACTGGCGGTGGCCCTCACCGAGAGTGGCCGGTCCGGACCGCAGGGCGCGTAGGCGCCCGGAAGGGATCCAAGACTCCATGCGCATCGCATTTCTGACCGCGCCCGAGGGCGTGGAGCAGGTGGAACTGACCGAGCCGTGGCAGGCGGCGAAGGACGCGGGACACGAGCCGGTGCTCGTCTCCACGCAGTCCGGCGAGATCCAGGGCTTCAACCACCTCGACAAGGCGGACACGTTCCCGGTCGACGAGGTGGTGGGCGACACCTCCGCCGACGCGTTCGGCGGTCTCGTGCTGCCGGGCGGGGTGGCCAACCCGGACTTCCTGCGGACCGACGAGAAGGCCGTGGCTTTCGTCCGGGACTTCTTCGAGCAGGGCCGGCCGGTGGCCGCCATCTGCCACGCGCCGTGGACGCTCGTCGAGGCGGACGTCGTGCGCGGCCGCACCATGACCTCGTGGCCCAGTCTGCGGACGGACCTGCGCAACGCGGGTGCCACCTGGGTGGACGAACAGGTCAAGGTCTGCGAGGGCGGCGACAACGTCCTGATCACCAGCCGCAAGCCGGACGACCTCAAGGCATTCTGCGAGACCTACCTCGCGGAGTTCGCCAAGGCGGGCGGCTAGGCACAGTGGGCGGCTAGGCCCACGCGAGGCCGGGCACACGCGAGACGGGCCACCGGTGGCGGATCACCGGTGGCCCGTCGTCACGCTCGGCCACCGCCGGTGCCCGGCCACCGCCGTCACCGGTCAGCCACCGGGGGCGGCGGCCTGGCCGCAGCCGCGTTCCCGGGCGCCCTCGCGGGTGCGGCCCGCGGCCACCGGGCGCCGGGGGTTGCGGCGCAGCCACTCGCCCTCCAGCCGCGCCATGCGGTCGTTGTGGGCCCGCAGCGCGTCGTTCGACCCGTACAGCAGGGTGTCGTGGCGCGTGCGGTGGATGGTCTCCAGTTCTTTCATCAGCTGCTGGTCGTCCAGACGGCCCGGGTCCACTCCGGTCATGGTGCCGTCCCGCGTGTCGTGTTCGTTCATGCGTCCCGGGTACCCGCCCCGGAGCACTACCACCCCCGAGCGGCACCCGGGAGGGCAGCCACATGGATCTCGCGTTTCTGCACCCCCTCTACGAACACCAGGGACCCTGGGCCTCCGTCTACGTCGACCTCTCCCGGAACGCGGAGGACACCGCCCACGAGCGTGAGCTGACGGCCGCCGCGGTGGCCCGGGAGCTGGCGGAGCAGGGCGCGGACGACGCCACCTGCCGGGCGGTGCGGGAGGCGGTGGACGAGCTGCGGCACGCCACCGATCCGCACGGTCGGGCCCTGTTCGCGTGTGCCGGACAGGTGATCCTCGATCCGCAGCTGGCCCGGCCCCCGTACGGCGGGACGACCGCCGACTGGGCCCCGCTGCCGCACGTCACGCCGCTGCTCGACCTGGCGGGCGAGGACCCGGTGTGCGTGGTGGCGTACATCGACCGCAAGGGCGCCGACTTCGAGCTGCGCAGCGCGCTGGGCAGCTCGGACGCGGGCGGGGTGACCGGCAGGCAGTGGCCGGTGCACCGCACGAGCAGCGCGGACTGGTCGGAGCGGCACTTCCAGCTGCGGGTGGAGAACACCTGGGAGCACAACGCGGCGGAGATCGCGGACGCGCTGGCCGTGTGCCAGGAGGAGACCGGCGCCGACCTGCTGATCCTGGTGGGTGACGACCGGGAGCGGCGTTCGGTGCACGAGCGGCTGCCCTCGCGGCTGCAGGAGCGCGTCGCCGAGGCCTCGCGCGGCGCCGGCAGCAGGCTGCTGGACGACGAGGTGGAAGGGCTGCGCGAGGACCACGTCCGGGCCCGGGCCCGGGAGGACCTGGACCGGTTCCTGGCCGCCCGGTCGCCGGACGACGAGGGCCGGGCCGGCGCGGCGGAGGGCGTGCCCGCGCTGGTCGAGGCCGCCCGGGAGCACCGCATCGACGAGCTGCTGGTCATCCCGGACGCCCCCGACACGCACCGCGAGGTGTGGATCGGCGAGGACGCCGACCAGGTGGCGGTGCGCCGCACCGAGCTGAAGACGCTGGGCGAGCAGAACTCCTGGTCGGCCCGTGCGGACGACGCCCTGCTGCGCTCGGCGGTGATGACCGGCGCCCCCGCGATCTCGGTGACGCCGGTGCTGCCGCCGGAGACCTCCGAGAAGGCGCCGGTGGGCGGCCTGGGGGCGCTGCTGCGCTGGAAGTGACCGGACGACGGGCCCCGGCACCGCGGCAGCGGCGCTAGCGGGCCCGCTCCACCCGTCGTTCGTCCCAGACCGGCTCCGTCGTCTCGCGCACCCGTCCGTCGCTGCCGAAGACCAGGTACCGGTCGAAGGAGCGGGCGAACCAGCGGTCGTGGGTGACCGCGAGGACCGTGCCCTCGAAGCCCTCCAGGCCCTCCTGGAGGGCTTCGGCCGATTCCAGGTCGAGGTTGTCGGTGGGCTCGTCGAGCAGCAGCGCGGTGACGCCCTGGAGTTCCAGCAGCAGGATCTGGAAGCGGGCCTGCTGGCCGCCGGAGAGCCGGTCGAAGGACCGTTCGGCCTGCTGGGTCAGCTCGTAGCGGCGCAGCCGGGACATGGCGGCGCCCCGGTCCTGGGCGTGCTCGGTCCACAGGATGTCCAGCAGGGTGCGGCCCAGCAGCTCGGGATGGGCGTGGGTCTGCGCGAAGTGTCCCGGCACCACGCGCGCCCCGAGCTTCCAGTCCCCGGTGTGGGCCACGTCGTCGCCGGCCAGCAGCCGCAGGAAGTGCGACTTGCCGGAGCCGTTGGAGCCGAGGACGGCGACCCGTTCGCCGTAGAAGACCTCCAGGTCGAAGGGTTTCATGAGGCCGGTGAGTTCGAGGTGTTCGCAGGTGACGGCGCGCACGCCGGTGCGGCCGCCCTTCAGGCGCATCCTGATGTCCTGCTCGCGCGGCGGCTCGGGCGGCGGCCCGGCCTCCTCGAACTTGCGCAGCCTGGTCTGGGCGGCGCGGTAGCGGGACGCCAGGTCCGCGCTGTTCTCCGCGGCCTGACGCAGCGTCAGGACCAGCTTCTTCAGCTGGGCGTGCTTCTCGTCCCAGCGGCGGCGCAGCTCCTCGAAGCGGGCGAAGCGCTCCCGGCGGGCCTCGTGGAAGGTGGTGAAGCCGCCGCCGTGCACCCAGGCGTCGGCGCCCGCGGGTCCCGGCTCGACGGAGACGATCTTCTGTGCGGCGCGGGCGAGCAGCTCCCGGTCGTGGGAGACGAACAGCACGGTCTTGCGGGTCTCGGCGAGCCGCTCCTCCAGCCAGCGCTTGCCGGGCACGTCCAGGTAGTTGTCCGGCTCGTCGAGCAGCAGCACCTCGTCGGTGCCGCGCAGCAGCGCCTCCAGCACCAGGCGTTTCTGCTCCCCGCCGGAGAGCGTGCTCACCTGCCGCCACTGGGCCTTCTCGTACGGCACCCCCAGCGCGGCGGTGGTGCAGATGTCCCACAGGGTCTCCGCCTCGTACCCGCGCGCCTCGGCCCAGTCGGCGAGGGCCTGCGCGTACGCCAGCTGGGCGGCCTCGTCGTCCACCGTCATGATCGCGTGCTCGGCGGCGTCGACGGCGCGCGCCGCCTCGCGGATCCTGGGCTGCGCCACGGACACCAGCAGGTCGCGCACGGTCGTCTCGTCCCGTACGGAGCCGACGAACTGGCGCATGACGCCGAGGCCGCCGGTGACGGTGACGGAGCCGCCGTGCGGCTTCAGCTCGCCGGCGAGCAGGCGCAGCAGGGTGGTCTTGCCCGCGCCGTTGGGACCGACGAGGGCCACGACGGCCCCCTCCCCCACGCGGAAGGAGACGTCGCCGAGGAGCGCCCTCCCGTCGGGGAGGTAGTACTCCAGGTGCGCGGCTTCGAGGTGACCCATGGGACCGGATTCTGCGGCTCGGGCAGCGCCCCGGGCAAACCCATTTCCGCCCCGGCGCCCGGGCCGGGCGCACGTGGCGCGGGCCACGGCAGGAAACGCCGTCCGCAGGGTAGGCGGGATCCATGAGTCCCGACGTAGACCTCACCGCCCCGACGCCCGGCCCGCATCCCCTCCGTGACGGCTTCCTGCGGTTGGACCAGCGGGCCTTCGAGGCCGTCGCCGCCCGCACCTGGCCCGGCGCCGACCCGCTGCTCCCCCGGTTGAGCCGCAGCGCCAACCACGGGGTGCTGTGGTTCGCCGCGGCCGCCGCCCTGGCCGCGTCGCGCACCCCGAGGGCGCGTCGCGCGGCCGCCCGGGGGATCGCCTCGCTGGGCCTGGCCTCGCTGACGATCAACACCCTCGGCAAGCGCTCGGTGCGCCGGCCCCGCCCGGTGCTGGACCCGGTGCCGCTGGTCCGGCAGCTGAAGCGGCAGCCGATCACCACGTCCTTCCCGTCGGGACACGCGGCCTCGGCCGCCGCCTTCGCGACCGGCGTCGCGCTGGAGTCCCCGGCATGGGGCGCGGCGGTGGCCCCGGTGGCCGCCGCGGTCGCCCTGTCCCGGGTCTACACCGGCGTCCACTTCCCGAGCGACGTACTGGCCGGTGCCGCCCTCGGCGTGGGGGCCGCGTTCGCCGTGCGGGGCATGGTGCCCACCCGCGCCCAGCACGTCCCGCCGGCCCGGCCGCGGGCCGAGGTGCCCGCGCTGCCCGGGGGCGAGGGACTGGTCATGGTGGCCAACGTCGGCTCGGGCACCTCGGAGCGGGTGCGGGCGCTGTGCGACGCGCTGCCCGACGCGGAGGTGGTGGAGTGCGAGCCGGGGGACGTGCGGGCGGAGCTGGAGAAGGCGGCCGGGCACGCCCGGGTGCTCGGCGTGTGCGGCGGCGACGGCACCGTGAACGCGGCGGCCGAGATCGCGCTGCGCCACGGGCTGCCGCTCGCGGTGCTGCCGGGCGGCACGCTCAACCACTTCGCCTACGACCTGGGCGTGGAGGACGTACGGGACCTGTGCGGGGCGCTGGAGCGGGGCGAGGGGGTGCGGGTGGACGTGGGCCGGTTCGCCTCGGGCGGGCGGCGCGGCGTCTTCCTGAACACCTTCAGCCTCGGCGTGTACCCGGAGCTGGTCAACGAGCGGGAGCGCTGGTCGCCGCGGATCGGCGGCTGGCCGGCCGGGGTGCTCGCGGCGGTGCGGGTGCTGCGCGCCGACCGGCATCCGCTGGAGGCCGAGGTGCGCGGCCGCAGGCGCCCGCTGTGGATGCTCTTCGCGGGCAACGGCACGTACCACCGCCGGGGCATCGCCTCCGGGCGCCGGCTCGACCTGGCGGACGGGCAGCTGGACGTGCGGGTGGTGCACGGCGGGCGCCGGCCCGCCCTGCGGCTGCTGTCCGCGGCCCTCGCGGGACCGCTCACCCGCTCGCCCGCGCACGCGGCGGTGCAGGTGCCCCGGCTGCGCCTGTCGGGCGTCGCGCCCGGCACGCTGATGGCGTACGACGGTGAGCTGACCGAGACGGAGGGCGACCTGACGCTGGAGAAGCTGCCCGAGGCGCTCACGGTGTACCGGCCGCTGCCCGGCGGCGGGCTGCTCTCCTGACCAACGCCCCGGCCTGACACCCTCCCCCCTCCTGACACCCCGTCAGTCCGCATCCTAAGACGGATATCTCACCATGCGGCTGGCGGGCGTACCGTGATCACACTGTCGGGAGAGGGGATCCACCATGCCGAAGCCGCATGAGACCGCCGTCTACACGCACGGGCACCACGAGTCCGTGCTGCGCTCGCACACCTGGCGCACCGCCGAGAACTCCGCCGCCTATCTGCTCGGCTCCCTGCTGCCGCACATGCGGATCCTGGACATCGGCTGCGGGCCGGGCACCATCACCGCCGACCTGGCGGAGCTGGTGCCCGACGGCCACGTCACCGGCGTGGACCGGTCGCCGGAGATCGTGGAGCGGGCCCGGGCCACGGCCGCCGCGCGCGGGCTCGGCAACACCGACTTCGCGGTCGCGGACGTGCACGCGCTGGACTACCCGGACGACACCTTCTGCGTGGTCCACGCCCACCAGGTGCTCCAGCACGTGGGCGACCCGGTGCGGGCGCTGCGCGAGATGAAGCGGGTGGCGAAGCCCAACGGCATCATCGCCGTCCGGGATTCCGACTACGGCGCCATGACCTGGTACCCCGCGTCCCCGGGCATGGACGACTGGCTGGACCTGTACCACCGGGTGGCCCGCGCCAACGGGGGCGAGCCGGACGCCGGACGCCGGCTGAAGGCCTGGGCGCTCCAGGCCGGGTTCACCGACATCACGGCGACCTCGGCCACCTGGACCTTCACCACGCCCGAGGAGCGGGAGTGGTGGAGCGGTCTGTGGGCGGACCGCACCGTGGCGTCGGCGTACGCGGAGCGCGCCACCGGCGGCGGCCACGCGACACCGGAGGGACTGCGCGCCGTCTCGGCGGCCTGGCGGGATTGGGGAAAGAGCCCGGAAGGCTGGTTCAGCGTCCTGCACGGAGAAATTCTGTGCCGAAAGGAAGCATGACCGACGCCTGTTCGGTGGAATCCGGGAAACCAGTACGGCAGGAGGTTCTACATTATGGTTCCGCTTCTGCTCGTACTGCTTCTCGCGATCGTCCTTTTCGGTGTCGGATTCGCGGTGAAGGTTCTCTGGTGGATCGCTCTGGCGGTTCTGGTCCTGTGGCTGATCGGTTTCCTGGCCCGCGGGACGACGGCCGGTGGCGGCAGGGGTCGCTGGTACCGGTGGTGAACGAGTGAACGAGTGATGAGACCGCCGCTGCCCCGGGAGCCTCACTCCCGGGGCAGCAGCGGTCCCAGCGGCCCGAGGTCCAGGTTCAGGTCCTCGGGCCGCAGTCCGTAACGGTCCCGCAGTTCGGTCATGCGGTCGTCGAGGAGCATCAGGGTGAGCCCGATCCGCTCCTCCTGGTCCTCGCTCAGATCGCCCTCGTCGACACGGCGCAGCGCCTGGCGTTCCATGAGCTGGCGCAGCAGTTCGACGACCGTGAGCACCAGCTTGACCAGGTCGCGCTCGACGGTGTCGGGTTCGAGTTCGATACGGCGCCTGGGGGTCTCGGGGTGTTCGCTCACGTCAGTCCCCGAACGGTGAGGGAACGTTACGGTTGACCGAACTGATCAGCGCGTTCAGGTCGATGCGGACCAGGTCGACGTCCGCGATGCGCAGTGTGAGGTCGCCGGTGATGACGACCCCGCCGGCCAGCAATCGGTCGAGCAGGTCCACCAGGGCGATCTCACGGCGCTCCACGACGGTCACGACCGGTCCCCCTCTGCTTCTCCGGCGAAGGAATAGGCCGCCCAGGGTCCGGTGAGTTCCACACGGATTCCGGGGGCGTCGTCCTTCGTTCGGTCCACCATTTCCACGAATTCCTCGGATGCGTCGCGGGCGACGAGATAAGCGGCATTGAGAACGTTCCGTCCGGCGGCACCGGAAAGCCGGGGGTTCTGCGGCGCGTGCAGCCGTGCGTCGTCGGCCCGGCCGGACAGCCGCGCGTGCAGCCCCGTGGCGAACTCCTCGGCCCTGCTCCACAGGTCCTCGGTCGCCCGGGTCTGCCGGCGCCGCTGCCGCAGGTAGTCCCGGCCCGAGACCGGCTTCGGCGCGGACTGTGCCGAGGCGGCGGACCGCTCGGGGCGCGCCTGCTCGGCCGGCTCCGCCTCGACGTACACCTTCACGCCCCACTCCACCCGGCCCTCCAGCCGGTCGAGCGTGCGCCGGAAGTCCGCCTCGCGCTCCTGCAGCATCACGCGTACGCCGCTGTCGTCGCGGAAGACGGTGGCGAGCCGGAGCGGCAGCGGGGTGGTGACGGCGGTGAGCGCGTCGACCACCTGCTGGTGGGCGCGGGCGGTGGCGGTGAGCCAGTCCAGGTCCTCCAGGTGGTCGCGCAGCGCCCCCTCGCTGAACTCGGCCTCGGGCACATGGCTGACCACGGCGACCAGGCCGCCGTGCGGCAGCAGCCGGGGCGGGTCGCCCGACACCCCCGTGAGCTGGGCCTGCAGGGCCGCGTCGAAGGGCCGGCAGACGGCGTAGACGTAGCGCAGTCCGGTCACGGCGCCTCCCTCGGTACGCGGCCCGGGTCCAGCTCGCGCAGGCGTTCACGCAGCGCCGCGTTCTCCCGGGTCAGTTCGTCGTGCCGGGCGCGCGAGGACAGGGCGGGGTCGCTCTCCCACCAGTCGATGCCCATCTCCTTTGCCTTGTCGACGGAGGCGACGACGAGCCGCAGTTTGATGGTCAGCAGCTCGATGTCGAGCAGGTTGATCTTGATGTCGCCCGCGATCACGACTCCCTTGTCGAGCACCCGCTCCAGGATGTCGGCGAGGTTGGCGCTCTGTCCCTGGCCGTAGGGATCGGGCAGCCGGCTGGGGGTGGTCATCGACGGCTCCCGCCCTCGGCGTCCTCGTACTCGTAGTCGTACGCGTCATCGGGCGCGTACTCGTCCTCCCCGGCCTCCTTGTCCGCCTCGGCCTCCTCGTACTCGCCCTCCGGCTCCTCGTACCCGGCCTCGGGCTCGTCCGCTTCCTCCTCCTCGTACTCGTCGCCGGGCTCCTCCTCGTCCCGGTCCTCGTAGGCGTCCTCGGGCTCCTGCTCCCGGTCCTCGTCCCGGCGCTCCTCTTCCTCCTCGGCGACCGCGTCCTCGTGGCTGCGGACGACCTCGCCGTCGCGGATCTCGCCGCGCCAGCCGTCGTCCGCCTCGCCCTTGAAGGTGATGTGACGGACGTAGTTCTTGAGGTCGAGCCGGGCCCGGCGGCCCTGGGCGCGCCAGATGTTGCCGGTCTTCTCGAACAGGCCCTTGGGGTAGTACTCGATGACCAGGACCACGCGGGTCAGGCTGTCGGCGAGCCGATGGAAGCTGACGACGCCCTTGGTCGAGCCCTTGGCCCCTTCCGACGTCCACGAGATCCGGTCGTCGGGCACCTGCTCGGTGGTCGTCGCCTTCCAGCTGCGGTTGGACCAGAAGACCTTCAGCTGCCAGTCCGAGGTGGTGTCATCGGCGCGGTTCGCGCTCTTGACGCCCTTGGCGAAGGTGCTGAAGTCCTGGTACTGGGTCCACTGGTCGTAGGCGGTGCGCAGCGGTACGCCGACGTCGACGTACTCGATGATGACGGTCGGTTTCTGACCGCCGCCGCCCTTCTTGCGGCCCTTTCCCCCGGCGAGGTTCTTGAAGGCGCCGACCACGCTGTCCTTGACCTTGCCTGCGCCGACCTCGAAGGCGGCCCGCACCGGGCCCTTGCCCTCGGCGAGCTTGCGTCCGCCGTCGAGGGCGAGCTTGGCGAACCCGGGGCTGTTGCCCTCGGCGATGTCGTTGAGCTTGCCGGTGGTCTCGCCGAGCTTGGTGCCGACGCCGGTCAGCAGCCGGGTGGCCTGGGCGGCGAGGTAGTCCTGCACCTCGGCCTTGAGCCGGTCGGCCGCCTCGCTGTGCGCCACGTCGGCCAGCGGGTTGTTCTTGGCGGCCTTGCCCGCCGAGGAGGCCGCGGACCCCAGGGTGTCGCTCATCGCTCACCACCGCCCTTCGGCTGCCGGGCAGCGGCACCGCGGGCGGCGCTCCTGGTCCCTGCCGTCTTCTTTCCGGCCGCCTTCTCGGCGGGCTGGGCACGCTTCGCCGCCGCCTTCTTCGCGGGGGCCTTGGCGGCGGCCTTCTTGGCGGGTGCCTTCCGGGCCGTCTTGCGCGCTGTCTTGCGCGCTTCGGACGGTGCCTTCTTCGCGGGCCGCTCACGCCGGGGCGCGCGCCGCTCCTCGGCCTCCTCGCGCTCCCCGCGCTCCTCCGGCTCCTCGCGCTCCGCAGGCTCCTCGTACTCCGAGTCCTCCGAGGCCTCGGAGTCGCGGGAGTCGTCGGATCCGGCGCCGGACGCCCGGGAGGCGACACCGGAGAGCTGGTCGCGCACCTCGGCGGTGCGCCCGTGCAGCCGGTCGGCGAGCGCGTCGATCTGCCGCTCCACCATGGCACCGGAGGCCGCCTTGCCCACGCCCCTGAGGTCGGTGCGCAGCTGGTCCCCGATCTCCTTGAACTGCGGGTTGTTCTGCAGTTGCCCGGAGACCAGTTCGGCGATGCCCTTCGGGGTCAGGTTCATCTTCTTGCCGGCCACCATGGTGCCCACGGCGACGGCGAGTTTCAGCTTCTTCGTGCGTCCCAGCAGGTATCCGGCCCCTACCGCGAGGCCCAGTCCCACTCGATTCATGGTGCCGTCCCGTTGCCCAATCCCGCGCTCGTGCGCGTAGCGATCTCCAGCCGGTCCAGAAGCTCGTCCTCCTGTCGGTCGAACTCCTCCTCCGTGATCTCGCCGGCCCCCAACTGCTCTTCCAGGCGGGCAAGTTCGGCTCGTACCGTGGCGGGGTCGTAGTAGATCCGCTCGGCCTCGTCCAGCACCTGTCTGATGGCCCAGGCGCTGCCGCGCACCGGTGCGAACGGCAGCAGCAGGACCTCCGAGATCAGTCCCATGTCGTCACCCCGCTCCGGCGTCCGCACCGCCGGCCGCCGTGCCCGCGGGCTCGGCCGGGCCGGGCTCGACGAAGCTGTACGGCGGCAGCGGGCCGTTCACGCGGACCTCCAGGTGCGGCATCTCGCCGCGGGCCCGCTCGACGGCGGCGAGGAACTCCTCGACCGCCTCCCGCTTCACCAGGAACGAGACGTTGGCCAGCCACCCGGTGGACTCCGGGCCCACGCTCACGGCGTCGGCGGCGCCCTCCAGGGTGCGTTCCAGCACGGTGGCGTCCTCGGCCTCCTTGCCCTTGACCGCGGCCGCCACCATCTCACCGAGCCGGATCTTCGCCTCGTAGGTCCCGCCACCCGCCTGCCTGTTGGACTCGGCGAGGGCGCGGATCTCGGGGTTCTCGGCCATCACGTGGTGCAGGACGGCCTCTTCGACGTGGTTGGCCTTGATGTTGTACTCGACCCGGCCGTCCAGCGCCGCCAGGCGTTCGGCGTAGTGCTCGGCGCGCTCGGCGAGGACTCCGGTGACCGCCTTGTCGTCGGGGGCGACGCTGCCGAACCGCATCGGCAGCACACAGCCGTCCGCGCCGATCTCGCTCAGCACGTTCTGGTGGGCGAGCAGTTCCCTGCGCTTGGGGCGCAGCCCCTCGGGCGCGTCGCTGACGACGGCCGCCAGCTCGCCCTCCTTGAGGATCCGCACCTCGCGCGGCGGGTCACCGACCCCGCCCGTGCCCTCGGGGAGCGAGGGATGCGTGGCGGCGGTGATGCCGTAGACGTACGTACTCACTCCTGCTCCTCCTTCCGGCGCGAGGGCGCGGCCTTGCGGGCGCGCGGACGCGACGACGTCTCGCGCTCGGAGCCGCCCTCGTCACGGGCCTGCTTGAACGCGTCGGAGATGGTCTCGGCGGCGCCGGACAGCGCGCCCTTGGACTTGCCGCGGGCGCCGGACTCGGTCATCTCGCCGACCAGGTCGGGCAGCCCCGGGTCCTTGCGCGGCCCGGCCTCCAGGTCGAGCCGGTTGCACGCCTCCGCGAAGCGCAGATAGGTGTCCACGCTGGCGACGACGACTCGGACGTCGATCTTCAGGATCTCGATGCCGACCAGGGAGACGCGCACGAATGCGTCGATGACGAGCCCCCTGTCCAGAACAAGCTCAAGCACGTCGTAAAGGCCGCTGCTGCCGCCTCCGCCGCCGGTCTGTTGTGCCGGTACGACAGTCATGCCTGCTGTTCCTCCATCTTGTCGGTGGTGTGGGGTGTGTTCGCGGGTGCCGGTGCGAGTGCCGCCGCGGGAGTGCCGGGCGCCGGGCTAGCGGCTGCCGCGGGCGTCGGCCCGGCCGCGCTCGTAGCGCCGTACCCGCCGGTAGCCCGTGAGCTGCCCCTCGGCGTCCAGCTCCACCTGGTAGCTCGCCATCAGGCTCATGGTGTCGGGCACCCGCTCCAGCTCCAGGACCTCGACCTCCAGGGCCCATCCCTCCTCGGTCTGCTCGAAGGAGGACACGGACTCGGCGGTCATCCCGGTCAGCTCCGCGAGCTGGGCGCGCGCCTCGCGCAGGACCTCCATCGGCTTGGGGCGCGATCGCTGTGAAGCTTGTGATTCCTGTGAAGCTTGTGATTTCCGAGATGTATGTGGCTTTCGTGAACTCTGTTGTGAGTCTTGCGAGTCGGATGTGCTTCTCGTGTTCGACATGGCCACCTCCCCCTCCGTGTGGCCGCATGTGTGTTCGCCAAACCTCGCCGGGTTGCGCAGTCCGCTCAGCCGTGCAAGGCGTTCAGGCGCCGCCGGGCCGGGCCCAGCGCCCGTACGCGGTCCGTGAGCCCGGCCCAGGGCCGGGTGCGGGCCTGTTCCACGGCGTCCGCGACGGTCCAGCGGCGGGCGTGCAGGGCGGGGTCGTCCAGTTGGTCCCAGGAGATGGGCGTGGCCACGGGGGCGCCGGGGCGGGCGCGGACGGTGAAGGGGGCGACGGCGGTCTGCGCGTAGGCGTTGCGCTGGATGTCGAGGTAGAGCCGGTCGCCGCGGTCCTTCTTGCGTGCGGCGGTGGTGAGCCGGTCGGGGTGGGCCGCGGCCAGGACCTCGGCCACGGCTCGGGCGAACTCCCGTACCTCGTCGAAGTCCTGGCGGCCGTCGAGCGGGACGACGATGTGCAGCCCGCGGGATCCGGTGGTCATCGGTGCGGAGGGCAGCCGCAGCTCGTCGAGCAGCTCGCCCAGCAGCCGGGCCGCCGTCCGCACCGTCTCGAAGTCGTCGCCGGCCGGGTCCAGGTCGAAGACCAGGCGGTCCGGCCGCTCCAGCCGCCCCGTCCGGGACAGCCAGCGGTGCAGGGTGAGGGCGGCCTGGTCGGCGAGGTACACCAGGGTGGCGGAGTCGTCGCACACGGTGTGGCAGACGGTGCCGCCCTCCTTGCCGACCTCGACGCGTTCGATCCACCCCGGGTAGTGCTCCGGGGTGTTCTTCTGCATGAACCGCGGTCCGTCGATCCCGTCCGGGTGCCGTTCCAGCATCAGCGGGCGGCCCCGCAGGTGGGGCAGCATGAACGGGGCGACGGCACGGTGGTAGTCGACGAGATCGCCCTTGGTGTACTCCCCGGCACCGCCGTCCCCGGCCGGGAACAGCACCTTGCCCGGCCGGTGGACCTCCACGGTGTGCCGTCCGGCCCGTACGGTCCGGGCGCGGTCGCTCCCGCTGCCGCCGTTCCCGCTCCCGCCCCTGCTCCCGCTCACGGCACGATCGCCTGCTCCACGAGCATCCGCGCGGTCGCCTCGATGGACTCGGCGTCGATCCCCGCGGCGTGCAGTTCCTCCGCCGGGGTCGCGGAGCCCGGCATCGTCGTGACCGCGAGCCGCACCAGCCGGGGCACCGGCCGTCCGTCCGTGAACGCGTCCAGGACGGCGTCGCCGATGCCGCCCTCCCGGCGGTGGTCCTCCACGGTCACCAGGCAGCCGGTCTCCTCGGCGGCCGCGCGCAGGGTGGCCCGGTCGACCGGCTTGACCGAGTACAGGTCGATCACCCGGACCGGGATGCCGTCGGCCGCGAGGGCGTCGGCCGCGGCGAGCGCCTCGTGCAGGGTGACGCCTGCCGCGACGACGGTGAGCCGGTCGGCGTCGGAGGAGCGCAGCACCTTGCTGCCGCCGACGGGGAACTCCTCGTCGGGACCGTAGATCACCTTGCTCTCGCCGCGCGAGGTGCGCAGGTAACGGATGCCCTCGAGCCCCGCCATCTCGGCGACCAGGCGCGCGGCCTGGTTGGCGTCGCACGGGTACAGCACGGTCGAGCCGTGGATGGCCCGCATCATCGCGAGGTCCTCCAGGCCCATCTGGCTGGGCCCGTCCTGGCCGATGGCGACGCCCGCGTGGGAGCCGACGAGGTTGATGCCGGAGCCGCTGATCGAGGCCATCCGCACGAAGTCGTAGGCGCGGGTCAGGAAAGCGGCGAAGGTGGTGGCGAACGGCACCCAGCCGCGGGCCGCCATCCCCACCGCGGCGGCGACCATCTGCTGCTCGGCGATGTAGCACTCGAAGTACCGCTCGGGGTGTTCCTTGGCGAAGAACTCGGCCCGGGTGGAGTCGCCGACCTCGCCGTCCAGGGCGACGACGTCGCCGCGCGCGGTGCCGACCGCGGCGAGCGCCTCGCCGAAGGCGTTGCGGGTGGCGATCTCGTCGCCCTTGTCGTAGCGGGGC
The DNA here is from genome assembly GCF_020404845.1 of Streptomyces hyderabadensis. Taxonomy (GTDB): domain Bacteria; phylum Actinomycetota; class Actinomycetes; order Streptomycetales; family Streptomycetaceae; genus Streptomyces; species Streptomyces hyderabadensis. The sequence continues at coordinate 48,411 of NZ_JAIOJZ010000009.1, forward strand.
AGCTCGGTCTGTCCGGTGCCCGTCGAGTGCAGGGCCCGGGCGTCCTCGGGCGCGTGCACCCGCACCGTGAGGTCACGGGGGCCGCCGAGTTCGGCGATCGCCTCCTCGGCCTCGGGCAGCGGCTTGCCGTGCTGGCCCTCGCGGTCCTCCACGGCCTCGACGCCCTTGCCCTTGAGGGTGCGGGCGATGATCGCGGTGGGCTGGCCCTTGGTGGACAGGGCCTCGCCATAGGCGCGGTCGACGGCGTCGACGTCGTGGCCGTCGATCTCGATGGTGTGCCACTCGAAGGCGCGGAAACGGCGCGCGTACGCGTCGAGGTCGTGGCCGTGCCGGGTGGGGCCGCGCTGGCCGAGCCGGTTGACGTCGACGATCACGGTGAGGTTGTCCAGGTGCTCGTGCCCGGCGTGCTCGGCGGCCTCCCACACCGATCCCTCGGCCAGCTCGCTGTCGCCGCACAGCACCCACACGCGGTAGTCGTTGTGGTCGAGCCGCTTGCCGGACAGCGCGATGCCGACGCCCACGGGCAGTCCCTGGCCGAGCGAACCGGTGGCCGTCTCGACCCACGGCAGCCGCTGCGGCGTGGGGTGCCCTTCCAGGCGGCTGCCCAGCTTGCGGAAGGTGAGCAGTTCCTCGTCGTCGATGGCACCGGCCGCCTTGAAGGCGGAGTAGAGCAGGGGCGAGGCGTGCCCCTTGGAGAGCACGAAGCGGTCGTTGCCGGGGTGGGCGGGGCGTTCGAAGTCGTAGCGGAGGTGGTTGGCCAGGAGTACGGCCATCAGGTCCGCGGCGGACATCGACGAGGTCGGGTGCCCGGAGCCGGCGGCGGCGGACGCCCGTACGCTGTCGACGCGCAACTGCTGTCCGAGGTCGACGAGTTCACCGGTGTTCATGAGTCTCCTTCCGCGGCACGGCCGTCGGTGCGCTTGACCGGGCCGGGGGCGATGTCGGGTCCGGGGGGCGGCTGGTTCGCCGGGGGTTCGGGACCGGGGTCGGCAGGCGGGCCCGCGGACCGGCTGGGGCCGGACGGGGCGGTGGGCCGTCGGCCGCCGGAGCCCGCGCCGGAGGCCCGGGGTGCTCTGCCCGGCTTGCCGGTACCTCCCCGGTCGGGGCGCGGTCCGGCGGCCTCGACGGCGCGGCGCGGCTTGCCGGAGGCACGGGGCGAGCCGGACGGCCCCGTCCTCCCCCGCCCACCGTGCCCCTGCGCCCCACCGGACCCCCCACCCGGCTGGCCCTTCGCGGGCGCGCCGCCCGGCTGGCCCTTCGCGGGTTCACCGCCCGGCTGATTCCTGGCGGGCTCGCCACCCGGCTGCCCCTTCGCAGGCTCGCCGCCCGGCTGGCCCTTCGCGGGCTCGGTGTCCGGCCGGGCCTTCGCGGGCTCGGTGTCCGGGTGGCTCTTCGTCTCCTCGCGGTCGGGGCGCCGCCCGGCGGGGCCGGTGTCCTTCCCGGTCCGTTCCGGGCCCCCCGGTACCCGCGCGACCTCGGGGGACGACGACTCCAGCGGTACGGACCAGGACCGTACGAGACCCAGCTGCACGGCCTGCCGGGGCAGCACCGCGTCGAGCAGCCAGTCGGCGGCGACCCGCACGCGGTTGCCCGGCATCGCCGCGAGGTGGTAGCCGCGGGTGACCGCACCCGCCGCCGGGCCGGACATCGGCACGCCCAGCGGATTGGCGGCGGCCTTGGCACCGCCGAGGTCCACGACGAACCCCATGTCGCGGTGGCGGTAGGCCCGCCGCTCCCCGATGCCGAGCGAGGCGGCGACGTTCTGCGCGCAGACCTTGCCGTGCCGCCAGGCGTGCTGGGCGGTCATCGGCGTGTACTGGCCCGGCTGGTTCAGGTCGGGGACGGCGGCCACGTCACCGCAGGCGAACAGCTCGGGCCGCCCCGGCACCTGGAGGTGCGGATCGACCAGCAGCCGGCCGCGCTCCATGGGCAGCCCCAGGGACTCGACCAGCGGGTCGGGCCGCACGCCGACGCACCACACGAGGGTGCGGGTGTCGACGGTGGACCCGTCGGTCAGTACGACCCCGTCATGCGTGGCCTCCTTCACGGAGGTCCCCATCCGCACGTCGACGCCCCGCTGCCGCAGGACCCGCTCGGCGGTGCGGGAGAGCCGTTCGTCCATCTCGGGCATGACCCGGGGCGCCACGTCGAGCAGCATCCAGCGGGGCCGCATCCCGGCGCGCATCGGGTGCTTGCGGACCTGCGCGTCGGTGTACATCGCGCCGTGCGCGGCGACCTCGGTGCCGGTGTATCCGGCCCCCACCACGACGAAGGTGCACCGCGCGGCGCACTCCGCCCGGCCGTCGGCCGCCGCCGCCAGCTCCACCTGCCGGGTCACGTGGTCGCGCAGGTAGAGCGCCTCCGGCAGCCCGCGGAAGCCGTGGGCGTGCTCGGCGACGCCGGGGATGGGCAGCAGCTTGTTGACGCTGCCCGCGGCGAGCACCAGCCGGTCGAAGGGCAGGGTGCCCTGCTCGCCCTCGGGGCCGGTGTAGTGCACGGTGTGCCCGTCGAGGTCGATGCCGTCGGCCTCGCCGAGCACCAGCCGTACCCGGGGGAGGGTGCCCGACAGGGAGACGCTGACCCGGCGCGGTTCCAGGATTCCGGCGGCGACCTGGGGCAGCAGCGGCAGGTAGAGGAAGTAGTCGGTCGGGTTGAGCAGGGTGATGTCGGCCTGGTGCCGGGTGAGCCGGGACAGGGTGCGGGCCGTCCGGTACCCGGCGAAGCCGGCACCGACGATCACGATGCGGGGTCGGCTCACGGTTCGCCTCCGGGCTGTCGCGTACCTCGTGAGCCTTCCGCGTCCCCTGGGCCGGGGCGCCCAAACGTCCGCGCGCGGGCCGCGGCACACCGGCGAGGAAGCCACCGGGCCGCCGGTTTCCGGCCCCGCGCCCGGGTACCCGGCCCCGGACCCACCCGCTCCTGTCCGGAGGCAACCCCTCATGCCCGAATACGGCTATTTCCTCTCGTGCGAGCAGTACGGTCCCGCGGAGCTGATCGAGCAGGCCCGGATGGCCGAGCAGGCCGGTTTCCAGGCACTGTGGATCTCCGACCACTACCACCCCTGGAACGGCGAGCAGGGCCAGAGCCCGTTCGTGTGGTCGGTGATCGGCGCCCTGTCCGACGCCGTGTCCCTGCCGATCGAGACGGCGGTCACCTGCCCGACCGTGCGCATCCACCCGGCGGTGGTGGCACAGGCCGCGGCGACCAGCGCGGTGATGACGGACGGCCGCTTCCGGCTGGGCGTCGGCACCGGCGAGGCGCTGAACGAGCACATCTTCGGCGACGCCTGGCCGGCCGCGCACGTACGCCTGGAGATGCTGGAGGAGGCCATCCTGATCATCCGCCGGCTGCTCACCGGCGAGGAGGTCAACCACCACGGCACCCACTACACGGTGGAGAACGCCCGCCTGTACACGGTGCCCGACGAGCCGGTCCCGATCGACATCTCGGGCTTCGGTCCGGCGGCGACGAAGCTGGCGGCCCGGGTCGGCGACGGCTACATCACGATGATGCCGGACGCCTCGATGGTGGAGCAGTACCGCAAGGGCGGGGGCGGCGGCCACCTGGTCAGCGGCGGCACCAAGGTCTGCTACGACACCGACAAGGACGCTGCGGTGCGCACCGTGCACCGGCTGTGGGCCAACGAGCAGCTGCCCGGCGAGCTGGGTCAGGTGCTGCCCTCGCCGAAACACTTCGAGCAGGCGCAGACCCTGGTCACCGAGGACATGGTCCGCGACAACCGGGTGTGCGGCGACGACGTGGACGAGCACGTGGCGGAGCTGAAGCAGTTCGCCGACGCCGGTTTCGACCGGGTCTACGTCAACCAGATCGGCCCGGACCTGCGCGGCTTCTTCGACCTCTACCGCACCAAGGTGCTGCCGCAGCTCCAGCAGAGCGCCTGAGGTCCGCGGCGTACAGGGGTGCGCCCGCCCGGATGCCGTCCGGGCGGGCGCACCCCTGTACGGGCGGGGCCGGGTCAGCCGCGCCCGCGCTTGCTCTCGGGGTCGACGTCGTCCTGGCGCGGTGCGGCGGGCCCGGTGCCGCCGGGTGCGGGTGTGCCCGCGCCGGGGGCGCCGGTCGCGCCGCCGACGCCACCGGGCGCGACGGGCGGCATCGGCGGGTAGGGCACGCCGAGTCCGCCCGGCGGCGCGGCGGGGGCACCGCCGCCGGGGACGTGGTCGTGCCCGGTGCCGGGTGCCGTACCCGGGCGCGAGGGATGCGGCCGGGCCGCGCCCCGCAGCAGATACGCCACGACGCCCAGCAGGACGGCCGTGATCAGCGCGGCGGCCCAGCCCGGGAGGGCGACGGCAAGCGCCAGCCCCACGGCGAGCGCGACGGCGGCGCCCGCGTACAGGGCGGCGGTGCCGGACGCGGCGTACAGCGTGGCCTTGCGGCGCTGCCTGCGGGTCTGTTCGCGCAGTTCGTCGCGCACGGTCTCGCGTGCCACCTGCGCCAGTTCGTCGACCAGTTGCCTGTCCAGGTGTTCCAAGTGATCCATGCGGTCCATGCGTTGCGGGTACCCGCGGGCTCCGCTTCCATGGCCGGACCGGGCGTGGGCGGCCGGCCGTTCCAACTAGGCTCGTCCGCATGGACATTCTGGGAGCCACACTGCGCATCTACGTCGACGACCTGGACAAGGCGATCCCCTTCTACGAGGGTCTGGCCGGCGGCGAGGCCCTCCGATTCGAACGCGGCGGTGTCCAGGTCGCCGCCATCGGCTGCTTCCTGCTGATGAGCGGGCCCGAGTCCCAACTCGAGGTGCTGCGCAAGGTGGCGGCGACGATCGCCGTGTCGGACGTCGAGGAGACCCACCGCGTCCTCGGCGCGCTGGGCGCGGACATCATCGCGGGCCCGGTCGCCACTCCCGCCGGCCGCAACCTGATCGCCCGGCACCCGGACGGGGCGATCTACGAGTACGTGGACCGGCGGCAGTAGCTCCCGGGCGGGGCGGGGGTCACTCCTCGTCCGGCCACATCCGGAAGTCGTAGCGGGCCGGGAGCGGCGACTCGTCCAGCCTCGCCCAGAGCAGGCCGATGCTGTCGGCGCCCTCCCGCAGGTCGGCGACCTCGAAGCCCTCGTCGAACACGGCCCGCGCGTCCGCGGTCCGGCCCTCCGCGGCCAGCAGCTCGCCCTCGGTCAGGCGGAACCGGCCGCGGGCCCGGGTCGCGGGGTCCAGCCGCTCCCACACGGCCCGGGCGTCCGCGGTGCGGTCCACCGCGAGCAGCGCCCCGATCGCCTCCCGGCCGAGCGCGGCGGCGGCCGCCGCCCACGCTGCGTCGTCCCCTTCCGCCGCGTCGGCCCGGCATGCGCACAGGTCGTCGAAGGCCTCCGCGTACCGGTCGGCGGCACGCTCGCGGTGGCCGTCCTCCTGGTCGGCGACGGCGAGGCAGCGCAGCAACGGCCAGCGGTCCGTGGCGGACTTGAGGCCGCGCTCCCAACTGCGCACCGCCTGCGCCCGGTCGTCGCCGTGCCACTGCGCGACCCCGAGGTGGTACTCGGCGAGGGGGGTGGCGGCCGTGGTCTCCAGCATGTCCCGCCAGGGCCGGGCCACCAGCGTCCCGCCGGGCGGCTCGTGGTGTTCCGGTCCGGGCAGCGACCCGGCGCGCAGCAGGTGCAGCCAGGGCCGCTGCGGCGCGCCGAGGGTGTCCTCGTCGAAGGGGGTGCCGGGCAGCTTCCAGCCGGTCCGCAGCACCTCGAGCGCGCCCCAGCCCGACCCGGTGGCCAGGCGCTCGCCGGGCTCGGTGTCGGCGTACGGCAGCCAGGCGTCGTACGCGGCGTCGACGTCGGCCCGCGGCAGGGCGGCCGCCAGCCGGTCCTCGGCACGGCGCAGCGCGGTGTGCCAGTCGCCCTCCGGCAGGGTGTCGAGCGGTCCGTACGCCTCCAGCCAGGACACCTCGCTCTCCGCCTCCAGCCTGACGTGTTCGAGCTGGGTGCGGACGAGTCCCGCCTGGATCTCGCAGTAGCCGCCGGTGCCGGGCTCGGTGAGCCACTCCTGCCAGCGGCGTCCGCCGGGCCCGGTGCCCCACACGAAGAGCTTGCGGCCCCGCAGGGTGTCGGTCGAGGTCTGCACCAGCCCGTGGCCGTCCGCGTCGAGCGCGGCGATCCAGCGGCGGCGGTCCTCGGGCACCTCGTAGAAGTAGTCGGCGGCGTAGGTGCTGTTCAGCGGGTAGGTCCGGTCGACGCCGTCGTACTCGGGCACCGGGACCAGGCGGAGCCTGCGCTCATATCCGAAGTGCCAGGCCTCGTCGGCCGGGGCGAGGACGCGGCGGTCCTCGGGGACGGCGATGTTGGACCACCAGTAGGTGGGCACCGGGCGCTCGTGCGGGTTGCGGATGCGGGCGCCGACGTAGAGGAAGTCCGAGCCCTCCGGCAGCCACAGGTCGACCTGGAAGGGCAGGTCGCGCAGCCGCTCCCACTCCCACAGCCGCAGCATCTCCCCGCCGTCCGGGGCGGGGACGCGGGCGGCGTGCACGGGTGAGCAGGACAGGGTGGTGTGGCCGGTGGCGCCGATGTTCCATTCGATGCCGCCGGAGAACCAGGCGCCGTTGAGGGCGAAGTTGGCGGGCTGCAGGACCGGGTTGACGTAGAGGAGTTCGCGGTCGGTCGGTTTGTGGTGGAGGGAGGCGATGCGGCCGCCGAGGGCTGGCAGGACGGTGGCCCGCAGCCGGTCGTTCTCGATGACGAGCGCGTCCAGCCCGCGCGGTGCGCGCTCCCGGTCGTAGCCGTCGCGGACCTGGACGGGCAGCAGGCTGCGCAGTGGCTCGTAGCCCACCTGGCGGGCCATGTCGCGCGGCAGGCCGGCCCGGTCGCGCTCGTCGATGCGGTGGGCCTCGTCCAGGGGGCGCAGCGGCGGCAGGGGGTTGTCCGGCCCCAGCGGCGCGGCGGGCAGGGTCAGTACCTCGCGTCGGATCGTCGTCACGGTTCCCCATGGAAGCCGCTCTCCGGCGCGGTGAACAGGGGCTCCGCCTGCCGGGCCGGAGCGACGTGCCTCACGTTTAATCCGCTGGGACGCGGGAGGGGCGCGGGCATAGGGTCGGGCGGTCGGCGCGGGCACGGGTACGGGTACCGATACGGCGACGCGCGTACGAAGACGGAGAAGACGAAGGAGAGCGGCCGTGAGTGAGCAGCACACCTACCGGGTGATCGTCCGGGGCACCTGGGAGGGGCTGACCGAGCAGGCGCGGGCCCGGCTGCTCGCCGAGGCGGGCGAGCACGGGATGGCGAGCATGCGGTTCACCGAGGAGGGCTCGCTGTCGTACGAGCCCGCACCGCTGAAGCACTTCTCGATGCGCTACGTGGTGGTCTCGGACGCGGCGGACGGCGAGGAGATGGCGGGGGCGATCGCGGAGGACCGGGCCCAGGACACGCTGCGCGGGCTCGGCTACGGGTTCGGCGAGCTCAGGTCCACGGTGACGGACCTGGACACGATGAAGATCAACCGGAAGTCACGGTCTCGGCGGTGATCGCCCAGCGCTGGTGGTCGCGCCAGGCGCCGTCGATGTAGAGCATCCGCGGCGAGAAGCCCTCCAGGTGGAAGCCGCAGGCGCGGGCCAGCGCGATCGAGGCGGCGTTGCCCGGCTGGACGTTGATCTCCAGCCGGTGCAGTCGCATCGGCCCGAACGCGTGGCGCACCACCAGGCCGAGCCCCTCGCGCATCAGCCCGCGGCCCGCCGCGTGCGCGAAGGCGCCGTAGCCGAGCGCGCCGCTGCGGAAGCCGCCCTCGACGATGTTGTTGATGTTGACGAACCCGGCGATGGAGCCGCCGCCGGACGCCGCGCCTCCCGCCCCGTCCGCCTCCTCGGTGTCCTTCTCGCACACCAGGAACCCGGCCTTGGTGGGGTCCTCGATGAGCCGGCCCGCGTAGGCCTCGTACGCCTGGGCGCTGTCCGGCGGGAAGAGCCAGGGGTGGTGCAGGTCCTTGCTCTGCCGGGCCCGGGCGGTGAACTCGGCGCCGTCCGCGAGGGTGAAGTACCGGATGCCCACGCGCGGGCCCTCGGCGAGGTGGCGGGAGGGGGTGTGCGGCATGGGGGCAGCCTACGACGGCGGGCGCAGCGCCGGCCGGTCCAGCGTCAGGGTGCCCGCCTCCGCGTCGAGTTCCGCAGGTATGCCGAACGGCACGGTCAGCGCCCCCTCGCAGTGTCCGAATCCGGCGTTCTCGACGACCGGCACGCCGAGCCCGCCGAGCCGGTCGGCCAGCAGGGGCCGCAGCCGCTCGTAGGGATCGCACTCCGCCCAGGAGCCGAGCAGCACGCCGCCGACCCCGTCGAGCCAGCCGGCCCGGAGCAGCTGCGTGAGGTAGCGGTCGATGCGATACGTCTCCTCCCCCACGTCCTCCAGGCACAGCAGCCCGCCGCGCGCGGAGGGCCGGGCGTGCGGCGTGCCCAGGTCGGCGGCGAGCAGGGCCAGACAGCCGCCCAGGGTGACGCCCCGGGCCCGGCCGGGCACCAGCGGTGTGCCGCCGGTGATCACCCGGACCGTCTCCGGCTCGAACAGGGTGGCCCTCAGGTGCTCCTGGGCGCGGGCGTTCTTGATGAAGTCGATCCCGGCCGCCATCGGCCCGTGCAGGGTGACCAGGCCGAGGCGGGTGGCGAACGCCTCGTGCAGTGCGGTGATGTCGCTGAAGCCGACGAACACCTTGGGGCCGGCCGCGCGCATCGCCTCCCAGTCGAGCAGGTCGGTCATGCGCTGGACGCCGTACCCGCCGCGGGCGCACAGCACCGCGTCCACGGCCGGGTCGCACCAGGCGGCCTGGAGGTCGGCGGCCCGGTCGGTGTCGGTGCCGGCGAGGTAGTCGAAGGTGCCGTGCCGGTCCAGGACGTGGGGCGCCACGACCGGGTCGAGGTCCCAGCCGCGCAGCACGTCCAGGCCCGCCTGGAGCCGCTCCTCGGGCACGGGTCCGCTGGGGGCGACGACGGCCACCCGGGCGCCCGGGGCGAGCCGGGCCGGGCGGGTCAGCTCTGCCACCCGGCTCATCGCTTCAGCTCCAGGGTGGGGATGCCGGGCGGGGTCAGCCCGAAGACCTGGGCGTAGAGGGACAGCTCGGCCTCCAGGGCGCGCACCATGGTCTCCGCGCGACGGAACCCGTGTCCCTCGCCCTCGAAGGCGAGGTAGGCGTGCGGCACGCCGCGGCCCGCCATGCGGTCGAGGAACCGCTCGCACTGCACGGGCGGGCAGATCACGTCGTCCAGTCCCTGGAGCAGCAGGAACGGGACGGTGACGTGCTCGGCGTGCTCGGCGGGCGACCGCTCGGTGTAGCGGTCCGGGACCTCGGCGTACGGGCCGATGAGGCTCTCCAGGTACTGGGACTCGAAGTCGTGGGTCTCACCGGTGCCCCAGCCGGTCAGGTCCAGGATCGGGTAGATGATCGTGCCGCAGGCGTAGACGTCGGTGCCGGCCAGCGACGCGGCGGACGTCCAGCCGCCCGCGCTGCCGCCGCGCACGGCGAGCCGCTCCCGGTCGGCGGTGCCCTCCTCGGCCAGCGCCAGGGCGACGGCCGCGCAGTCCTCGACGTCGACGACGCCCCACTGTTCGCGCAGCCGGTTGCGGTACTCCCGGCCGTGCCCGCTGGAACCGCCGTAGTTGACCTCGGCGACGCCGATGCCGCGGGAGGTGAAGTAGGCGATCTCCAGGTCGAGGACGAGCGGGGACCGGCTGGTGGGGCCGCCGTGCGCCCAGATGACGTACGGCGGCAGCTCGCCCTCCGGGGCGCGGCAGTCCGGGTGGTGCGGCGGGTAGACGTGGGCGTGGATCTCGCGTCCGCCCGGGCCGGTGAAGGTGCGGATCCGCGGCCGCGGGTAGTACGCCGGGTCCGTGGCGTCCTCGTGCGGCGCGCCGATCACCCGGGCGCGGCCGGTGCGGGCGTCCAGCTCGACGACCTCGTAGCCGCTGTGCGGGCTCGCGCCGACGCCGACGACCCGTTCGCCGTGCGCGGCGAGGGCGGGCGCGAACTCGGTCCAGGGGCCCGCGGCGTCGACGAGGTCGCCGGTCTCGGGGTCGAGTATGCCGAGGACGGCGGCGCCGCGGCCGTGCAGGACCGCGACGAGGCCGCTGTCCAGGGGCGCGAACCAGCGCTGCCCGAGCTTCCACAGCGGTCCGCCGAACTCCTCCTCGCGGGCGCACAGCGGCTGTCCGTCGCGGTAGAGGTTCCACCAGCCGGTGCGGTCGGAGGCGTACAGCAGGCTGCCGTCGGGGGCCCAGTCCGCCTGGGCGATCGACTCCTCGGGTCCTCCGGCGACGGTCCGGGCGTCCCGGAAGGTGCCCTCGGGGCCGACCTCGGCGACGATCAGCTCGGTGCCGTCCCAGGGCATCCGCGGGTGGTCCCAGGCGAGCCAGGCGGCGCGGCGTCCGTCGGGCGAGAGACGGGGTCCGGTGACGAAGCGGTGCCGCTCGGGGGTGAGTTCGCGGACCGCGCCCCGGTCGTCGGCCGCGGAGCCGTCCAGCGGCACCGCCACCGGGACGCGGCGCACGTCGGTGGGCCCCTCGCCGGTGAACTCCTCCAGGACGCACCACACCTCGCCGCGCTCGGGGTGCGGGTCCGGCTCGATCCAGCGCAGCCCGCCGCCCACCGGGGAGAGCGGGGTCAGCGGGCGCGGCTCGCCGCCGCCGGGGGTGCAGGCGTACAGCCGCTGGTCGGCGAAGTTCACGAAGACCAGCAGCGGACCGGCGTCGGTGGTGACCGCGCCCCACGGCCGGCCGCCGTACTCGATGACGCGGCTGCGCACGTTCCACGGTGCGGGCAGCACCGGCTCCTCGGTGCCGTCGGCGTGCCGCCGCACCAGGGTGCGCCGCCCGCCCTCGGTGGGCCGGGGCGCGGTCCACCACACCTCGTCACCGACGAAGGCGACGTCGTCGGGCCGTCCGTCGTGCGCGGCGGCGAGGGCCGCGTCGACGGGCGAGGGCCACGATCCGTACGAAAGAGTCCGCACTGACTCCCCCACTTCTCCTCCAGCTGCTTGCTCGTCCGGGCGGTGCCCGGGTCTTTACGCCGTGCGCAGGAAACGGTCCAGGACGCGGACGCCGAAGTGCAGCGCCTCGACCGGGACCCGTTCGTCCACGCCGTGGAAGAGGGCCTGGTAGTCGAAGCCCTCGGGCAGCTTCAGCGGCGCGAAGCCGTATCCGGTGATGCCGAGCCGGGAGAACTGCTTGGCGTCCGTGCCGCCGGACATGCAGTACGGCACGACGTGTCCCTCGGGCGCGAACTCCTCCACCGCGGCGCGCATCCGGGCGTAGGTCGGCGAGTCCACCGGTGCCTGCAGGGCCACCTCGTGGTGGGCGAACTCCCAGTCCACGTCCGGCCCGGTGAGGCGGTCGAGGGTGCTGCGGAACTCGTCCTCGCCGCCGTACAGGAAGCGCCCGTCGACGTGGGCGACGGCCTCTCCCGGGATGACGTTGACCTTGTACCCGGCGTCCAGCATGGTCGGGTTGCTGCTGTTGCGGACGGTGGCCTCGACCAGTTTCCCGGCCTCGCCGAGCTTGTCCAGCAGGGCGTCGACGTCGCTCAGGTCCGTCTCGATGCCGTAGACGGCGGCGATCTCGGTCAGGGCCGCGCGCACGGTCGGGGTCAGCCGCAGCGGCCACTCGTGGGCGCCGATGCGGGTGATCGCGGCGGCGAGCCGGGTGACCGCGTTCTCCCGGTTCACCTTGGAGCCGTGTCCGGCCCGTCCGCGTGCGGTCAGCTTGAGCCAGCCCGTGCCGCGCTCACCGGCGGCGATGGGGTAGAACTGGCGCCCGGCCCCGTCGTGGAAGGTGAACGCCCCGGACTCGCTGACGCCCTCGGTGCAGCCCTCGAACAGCGCGGCGTGCCGGTCGGCGAGGAAGCCGGAGCCGTCCTCGGCGCTGGCCTCCTCGTCCGCGGTGAACGCGATCACCACGTCCCGCCGGGGCCGCACCCCCTGCCGGGCCCAGTCGCGGACGACCGCGAGGATCATCGCGTCCATGTTCTTCATGTCGACGGCGCCGCGCCCCCAGACGACGCCGTCGCGGATCTCCCCGGAGAACGGGTGCACGCTCCAGTCGGCGGCCTCGGCGGGCACGACGTCCAGGTGACCGTGGACCAGCAGCGCGTCGGCCGACGGGTCGGTGCCCTCGATGCGGGCCACCACGTTGGTGCGGCCCGGGGTGCGCTCCAGCAGCGTGGGCTCGATCCCGGCCTCGGCGAGCCGCGCGGCGGCGTACTCGGCGGCCGGACGCTCCTGGCAGTCGCCGCCGCCCCGGTTGGTGGTGTCGATCCGGATCAGCTCGGAGGTGAACCGGACGACCTCGTCCAGCGCCTGCTCGCCGGTGTCCGGCCCGGTCCCCGTGTGCTCAGCCATACTGCTCCTCCACCGCCGCCGAGACGATCGTCGTGACCGCCTTGAACGTCCGGATCGCCTCGAACATCGTGTCGTGGGTGTACGCGACCTTCCGCTCCCCGACCTGCGCCACCCCGGGCACCACGGTCGACGCCGCCGCCAGGTGCTCGGCGTCGAACTCCAGGGCGAGGGTGAAGGGCCCGCCGCTCACCGGCTCGTGCCGCACGGCGAGCGCGGTGGCCTCCTTGGCCGCGGCCCGGATGTCGGCGGCGGTCCTGGCCGGTGTGCGGCACACGGCCGCGTACCGCGACACGTGGTCCTTGACCGCGACCTTGCGTGCCTCGGGCGCATACCCGAGGGCGTCCTCGCAGGCCACGTCGTCCCCGGTGACCAGCACCACGGGCACTCCGTACTCGGCGACCACGTGTGCGTTGAGCAGACCCTCACTGGCCCGTACGTCGTTCAGCCAGACGCCGGTGAGCTGGTTGGCGAGGTAGGTGTGCGCGAGGACGCCCTCCATGCCGGCGCCCGCGTGGTACCCGATGAACGCTATGCCGTCCACGTCGCCGTGCTGGACGCCCTCCACCATGGACAGCGCCTTGTGCCGCCCGGTGAGCATCTCGGTGCGCTCGTCGAGCCGCTCCAGGAGGAGGTTGCGCATGCTCCAGTGCGCCTCGTTGACCAGCACCTCGTCGGCTCCGCCGTCGAAGAAGCCGAGCACGGCCGCGTTCACGTCCGAGGTGAACATCGACCGGCACCGCTCCCACTGCGGCGTCCCCGGCAGCACGTCGGCCGGCCAGGTGACACCGGTGGCGCCTTCCATGTCGGCACTGATGAGGATCTTCATGGCCCGAACCGTACGCGGTGCCGTGCCACCTCTGCCAGGGCTGTGGATAACCACCGGTGGTCTGGACCACTGAAGGGCCCCCGTACGGCCTACGAACAGCGCTTTCCGCGAAACCGGCCGGTCACAAACCCGGTCGTGCGGTCAGGCCCCGTGACGGTCGCTCCACGGGCCGCCCGGCACCAGGGCGTCGAGGACGGCCGACAACCGCGGCGGCTCGACCGGGTCCGTCAGCGTGCCCAGGTCCGGCCACGCCGTCCATGCGTACGTGTCCAGGCTGGCCTGCTCGTCGGGGAGCAGGCCGGTCCGCACCAGCGGGGGTCGCTCGTCGGCGAACTCGGCGAGGAAGAAGTGCTCCGTTCCGGTGAACCGCCTGCCGTTCCACCACAGGTCACGGTCGACCGGTACCGACCGGTCGAGCACCGCGGCCGGGTCGAGTCCGGTCTCCTCGGCCAGTTCGCGTCGTGCCGCGGCCAAGGGCGTCTCGCCCGGCTCGATGCCCCCGCCGGGCGGCTCCCAGAGGTACGCCCCGTCGGACGGGTCCCGCCAGCGCAGGAGCAGCAGGCGACGGGAGGCGTCCAGACAGATGACCCGGGACGCGGGCCGGTGCGTCGAGTCCATCGCCCGATGCTACGCGACGCCCGCCACCACCCATGCCGACGGCAGCTCGATGCGGGTGCCGTCTGCCGTGTACTCCGTGGTGACCAGGGGGAGTTCACCGCCGGCCAGCACGGTCAGTCCGGCCGCACGGAGGTGCTCCGGCACCGCGTCGTCGGGGACGGCGCCGGGCGTCAGGCCATGGCGGAGGACGGGGGCGAGTTTGGCGGGCGGGCCGGCCGGCCCCTGGGCCAGGCCCATCAGGACGGTCTTCGCCGCCTGGGAGGGCTCGACCAGGAAGGCGCGGCCGCGTGCGCCGAGGAGCACGGCGAGGGCGTCGGCCAGGGGCTGCCGGTCGTCGGGCTCGCACTGGTGCAGGACGCCCCGGACGTAGACGTTCGCGTCGCCCAGCTCCGCGTGCAGCGCCTCCGCCTCGGCCTTGTCGGCGGCGTCCAGCTGCCGGTAGGCGGCCAGCCCCGCCGGGTCGGCGTGCCGGGCGTGGCCGAGGGCGGCGGCGGAGAGGTCGGCGCCGACCACGTGCGGGAAGCGTTCGGCGAAGTAACGGGTCTGGGTGCCGTTGCCGCACCCCAGGTCGATCAGCGGCAGGGCGGGGTCGGTCAGGTGCGGTTCGAAGTGGGCCAGGTGGCGACCGGCGGTCAGCGTCGGCTCCGCGTCCCAGAACACCGCCCCCCGGTCCCCGGAGGCCTCGTTCCAGAAGCCCTCCCAGGCGTCCCGGTACCGGCTCGTCACGCTCATGCCCGTCTCCCCAGGTGCGACGACGTACGGCCCGCCGGCTGCGACGGGTCCGTACGGTGTACCGCGCTCCGGGCACGGCCACAAGCGCCCGGCGCATTCCTTCACCGGCCGTTCGCGCCGGGCGGATTCGGTCCGCGGGCCGGTTCCGGTAGATTGCTGCGGTCCCCGGGCGCGGGGCGACGCGAACGGCGACGGGGCGGGGGAACGCATGGGGGTCGGACGGTACCGGGACATCGAGGTCGGGGACATGCCCCCGGTGCTCGCCGCCGTACTGGGGGTGCTCCTGCTGGGCCTGTTCTGCGGCCTCATCTGGTATCTGACCAGGCTGGACCACACGAAGCTGAGGGATCCCCGGGCGCGGGCGCGGGCGGCGCGGCGCAAGAAGAGCCGGCGTCGGCAGCAGGAACTGCGCGACCGGCGCGCCCGTCTGCAACGCCAGGCGGAGCGCCGCCGCGACGCCGGCTAGTACCGCGACGCCTGCCCGTGCCGCGCGGGCAGCGTCAGCTCGAACCACACCGTCTTGCCCGCGCCGGTGCGGCTGGCGCCCCATGCCCGGGCGAGGGTGCTGACCACGCGCAGGCCGCGACCGGTCTCGTCCTCGGGACCCGCGCTCCGCAACGCCGGCAGGTCGTGGTCGTCGTCGTCCACCTCGCACAGCAGCGTGTCGGCGCGCACCAGGCGCAGCTCCACGGGGCGGGCGTGGGAGTGCCGTACGGCGTTGGTGACCAGCTCGCTGACCATCAGCTCCGCGGGGGCCGCCAGCTTCGGCAGCCCCCAGTCGTGGAGTTGCTCGCGGACCACCGCGCGGGCGCGGCCCACCTCGGCCGGGTCGCGGGCGAGGCTCCATTCGGCGACGGAGTCGGGCTCGATGCCGGTCAGCCGGGCCATCAGCAGGGCGACGTCGTCCTTGCGGCCGCCACGGGTGCCCAGGGCGCGGATGATGGTGTCGCAGGCGTCGTCCATGGACGCGGCCGGGTGGGCGGCGGACTCGCAGAGGGTGGCGAGCCCGACGCCGATGTCCTCGCCGCGCACCTCCACCAGGCCGTCGGTGCACATCACCAGCCGGTCGCCGGGTGCCACCGGCACGCGCACCGACTCGAACGGCACCCCTCCGACGCCGATCGGCGCTCCGGTCGGCAGGTCGATCAGCTCGCTGGCGCCGTCCTCGGCACGGACCAGCACGGGCGGGATGTGGCCGGCGTTGGCGAGCTGCAGCTCCCTGGCGACCGGGTCGTACACGGCGTACAGGCAGGTCGCGAGGTGGGTGTCGCCGAGCCGCTGGGCGAGGTCGTCGAGGTTGCGCAGCAGCTGCGCGGGCGGCAGGTCGAGGCCGGCCATGGTCTGCACGGCGGTGCGCAACTGGCCCATCATCGCGGCGGAATTGAGTCCGTGGCCCATGACGTCGCCGACCACGAGGGCGGTGCGGGCGCCGGGCAGCTTGACCGAGTCGAACCAGTCGCCGCCGACCCGCCCGAGCAGCGTGCCCGGCAGGTAGCGGGTGGCGATGTCGCAACCGGCCATGCGCGCGGGGATGTGCGGGAGCATGCTGTCCTGGAGCGTCTCGGCGACGTTCTCCTGGTGGGTGTACATGCGCGCGTTGTCGAGGACGAGGCCTGCGCGGGCGGCGAGTTCGGCGCCGGTGACGCGGTCCATGTCGTTGAAGACGGGCCGCTCCGGGTGCCGGAGCAGGATCATGAAGCCGAGCACGACGTTGCGGGCCTTCAGCGGCACCAGCAGCATCGAGCGGGCCGTGATGAGCGGCCGGATGTCCCGCTTCTCGAACTGGGAGGCGATGGCGTGTCCCATCTCCTCGGTGATGCGGGGCACCAGGACCGGCTCACCGCTGGTCATGCACTGGAAGAAGGGGGTGTGCGCCGGGAAGGGCATGGCCTCGCCGACGGGTACCACGTCGTCCCAGCGGCCGGGTTCGTCGGTGTGCTCCAGGGCGACCCGGTGCCACATGGTGGTGGTGTCCGGCACGCCGTCCGGGAATCCCTCGCCCGCGACGACCTGTTCGCGCAGATAGGTGCCGGCGACGTCGGTGAAGCGGGGGACGACCGCCCGGCTGACCTCGACGATGGTCTGGGCGAGGTCGAGCGAGGTGCCGATCGCGCCGCTGACCTCGTTGAGGAACTCCAGGCGTTCGCGGACCGCCGCGTACTCCAGGTCCTCGGCCTCGTCGCGCAGCTCCTGGGGCACCGGATCACCGGCCGCCAGTGCCCGCGCGGCCCGCTCGCGCCGCGCCCGGCGCTCGGCCCGCCGGGGCACGCCCCAGTCGGGGGTGACGGGCACCCGGTCGTTCTGGCTGAACTCCAGCACCGGATAGCCCAGTTCGAGGACCTGGGAGACGATGCGGGCGCTCTCGCCCACGCTCATGCTGGGCAGGATCTCGGGGAGCCGGCGGGCGAGTTCGTCGGCGCCGGGGAAGTCGGTGTGCAGGGCGAATCCGGGCGCGATCCGCTCGACGACCCCCGCCCCGGCGCCCGCGTCGGCGTAGTCCCGCCGCAGCGCGTCCGCGTCGGCGGCCAGCACGAGCAGCCGCTCCGGTCCGGGCCCGACCAGGGGGTAGGCCCACCAGAGCACGTCCACCCGGTCGTCGGCCGGCACGGTCAGCCGGGCGCGGCCCGCCGCCGGGTAGGAGAGCCGCCCGTCGAGGGAGGACTCCAGGCCGGGACCGAGGCCGTCGTGGTCCGCGTACGGGCCGTGGGCCGCCTCGTCGTCCCCCGTCCCGTCCCCGGGCAGCACGCCCGAGACGGGGAGCAGGTCGGGGGCGGGGCGCCCGATCGCCTCTTCCTTGGGCAGGCCGAACAACCGCCGCGCGCCGCGGCTCCAGTGGGAGACCAGCCCCTCGCGGTCCACCACGACGACGGCCAGCGGGACCCGGCCCGCCACGGGGTCGCCCGGCACGGGGTCCCCGGGCACGGCGTCGGGTCCGGCACGGTGGCCGGGAGGTGCGTCCCGCTCGGTGCCATGGTCCATGGCGTCAGGCCCTCTCTGCCCACGGCTCCGCAAGATCTGTGTCGCCGTCACCACCGTACGGTGGTGGCCGGTGACCATGTGCGGCAACGGGGGAATTGGTGGCGCGCGAACACACCGGCGCGCGCCCGCGCGCCGGTGAGCCGGTCTCAGTCCTCGTGCCCGAGCTGAAGGTCGCGCTCGGTGCGGCCGCCACCGGCCACCTGGAGCACGGTCGCGACCGGCGGATACCCGGCCGCGATGACGGTGTACTCGCCGGACGAGAGGTCCACGAAGCGGAAGGTGCCGTCGGGCCCGGTGGTCAGGGTGTCCACCACGTTGCCCGCCGCGTCGAGGAGCGTCACGCGCGCGTCCTCCACCACCCGTCCGCCACTGGCCCGCACCGTGCCGCGCAGCACGGCGCCGCCCGCCAGCTCCACGTCCTGCCGGGTCTCCCGGGCCGCCTGGACGCTGACCGGCAGGGCGGCCGGACGGAAGGCGGGGGCGCTGGCGGCGAGGGTGTACTCGCCCGCCACCAGTTCCGTGATGACGTAGCCGCCCTCGCGGCCGCTGCGGGTGGTGGCGACGACCTCGCCGTGGACGTTGGTGAGGGTGACGGTCGCGTCGCGCACCGGGCTGCCGTCGGCGGTCATGACGCTGCCGGCCAGGCGTCCGGCGCCGCCGAGCACCACGTCCAGCTCCACCGGGCGTTCACCGACGGTCACCGAGACCGCCTGCGGCTGGTGGCCGCCGGCCGCGGCGATCAGGACGTAGGCCCCGGCGCCGGGCGTGGCCAGCGCGTACCGGCCGTCGTCGCCGCTGGCGCCCCGGCCGATCTGCTGCCCGCCGACGTCGATGAGGGTGAGTGCCGCGCGGGGCACGACGGTGCCGTCGGGGTGCTGCACCGTGCCGCAGACGGGGATGCCGCCGGCGTAGGGCGACCGGGCCGGCGGCACCTGGGCCGCCTGCGGTGCCTTCGGGGCGTGCGGGGCGGTCTCCGGCTCGGTGACGGGGGCGTTGTGGGACACCAGGGGTTTCTCCTTGAGGAAGAGGGCGATGAGGAGCCCGAGGACGAGCACCGGCACCAGATAGAGGAAGATCCGGGGCATGGCGTCGGCGTACGCATCGATGTAGGCGTCGCGCAGCGCCGGGGGCAGGGAGTGGACGAGCTGGGGGGTGATGGCCTCGGCGTCCGGGAGCTCGACTCCCGCCTCGGCGGGGACCCGGTCGGCCAGGGCGTCGGTGAGCCGGCCCGCGAAGAGGGTGCCGAAGACGGCCGCGCCGACGCTCCCGCCGATCTGCCGGAAGTAGTTGTTGGCGCTGGTGGCGGTGCCGAGGTCGGTGGGGCGCACGGAGTTCTGCACGGCGAGGACCAGGACCGGCATCACCATGCCGATGCCGGCGCCGAGGACGGCCATCCAGATGCTGTAGTGCAGCCGGGACGTGTCGGTGCCGAGGCGGGAGAGCAGCCACATGCCGACGACGGACAGCGCGCTGCCGAGGATCGGGTGGCTCCGGTAGTGACCGGTGCGGCTGATGAGCTGTCCGGAGAGGATCGAGGCGCCGACGACGCCGCCCATCATCGGCAGCATCAGCAGTCCGGACTCGGTGGCGCTGGCGCCGTCGACCATCTGCAGGAAGGTCGGCAGGTAGCTGGCGGCGCCGAACAGGGCGACGCCGATGACGAGGCCGACCAGGGCGGTGACGTTGAAGATCGAGTCCCGGAACAGGCGCAGCGGGATCAGCGGTTCGGGCGCGAAGTGCTCGGCGACCAGGAAGAGCAGGGTGGCCGCGACCGCTCCGGCGCCGAGGCCGAGGATGACCTGTGAGCCCCACTCGTACTCGGTGCCGCCCCAGCTGGTGAGCAGCACCAGGCAGGTGGAGGCGGCGGCGAGCAGCAGGGCGCCGAGGATGTCCAGGCGGGGCTTGACCCGCGGCCTGGGCAGCTTGAGGACGACGGCGACCACGGCCATGGTGACCAGGCCGAAGGGCACGTTGATGTAGAAGCACCAGCGCCAGGAGAGGTGGTCGGTGAAGTAGCCGCCGAGCAGCGGGCCCGCGACCGAGGCGAGTCCGAAGGCGGCGCCGATCAGGCCCATGTACCGGCCGCGTTCGCGGGGCGGCACGATGTCCGCGATGATCGCCTGCACGCCGATCATCAGGCCGCCCGCGCCGATGCCCTGCACCGCGCGGAAGGCGATCAGCTGGTCCATGGTCTGCGCCCGTCCGGCGAGCGCGGAGCCGACGACGAAGACCAGGATGGCGAACTGGAAGACGCCCTTGCGGCCGAAGAGGTCGCCGAGCTTGCCGTAGATGGGCAGCCCGACGGTCGAGGTGAGCAGGTACGCGGTGATCGCCCAGGACATCTTGTCCAGGCCGTGCAGCTCACCGACGATCTTCGGCAGCGCCGTGGCGACGATCATCTGCTCCAGGGCGGCGAGCAGCAGCGCCAGCATCAGGCCGACGAAGACCAGCCGCACCCGGCGCGGGCTCAGCCCGGCAGTCTGCTCCCCCTCCGGCCCGGGGACGGGTGCCTCCGGGGGCACCCGGTCCGCGACGACCGGTTCGTCCTGTGCGGAATCCCTTACCGGGTCCTGCACCAGAGTGATCCCGCCCACGTACCGCTCCCCTCGTCACACCTGCTCACATTTGCCGCCTGAGGCGACAACTGCGAACAAGTGCGACGAGTTACGGACGCACGGCGGGTTCCCGCGGAGATCACTCGAACCGGTGAGGCGGCCAACGGCCGCCCCGTGTCTGCGCTTTGGCTACTTCTCGACCTCGGCGGCGAGCTTGGCGAGCAGCGCGTCGTAGATCCGGGCGAGGCCCTTGGGCGCGAAGGTCTTCTCGAAGAAGCCGCCGACGCCGCCCGCGCCCTGCCAGGTGGTGACCACGACGACCCGGGACTTGCCCTCGCCCGCCGGGGTGACCCGCCAGGTGGTGACCATGGAGGAGTTGCGGTCCTTCTCGACCAGTTCGCCGTCGGTCGGCTCGGTGACCTCCAGCAGGCAGTCGCGGACGCGCTTGCTGGTGGCCTGGAGCTTCCAGTGCACGAGGGTGCCCTCGCCGTCGCCGCCCTCCCGGACCTCGTACTCGCTGAAGTGCTCGGGCAGCAGCTTCTCGCGGGTGCCGCTGTAGTCGGCGAGGGTGTCGAACACCGTCTCCGCGTCGGCTGCGACGATCCGCTCCGTCGTCGCCTCGACCTGCGCCATCGGGTTCCTCCAGGGCCTGGTTCTCGGGGTCGGGGCAAGCCAACCACCCCGCCGCCCGGCCACCAAATCGGGGGCGCGAAGCAGCCCCGCGCTACTGGGCCGCACGATCAAGGGAACATGTGTTCTATTGTGTCGAACAGTGCTACCGAGGAGGCCGCAATGCGCTGGGAGAACCTCACGGACTCCGACCACGCCCGGGCGGCGGACCCCGCGCTGTTCGGCGCGGACGCCGTCACCACCCGTACCTTCGACACGCCCGAGTTCCGCGGCATCACCTTCCACGAGGTGCGGGCCCGCTCGGTCCTGAACCGGGTGCCGGGGGCCTCCCGCATGCCGTTCGAGTGGACGGTCAACCCCTACCGGGGCTGCACGCACGCGTGCGTGTACTGCTTCGCCCGCAAGACGCACAGCTACCTGGACCTCGACACGGGGCTCGGCTTCGACTCCCAGATCGTCGTCAAGGTGAACGCGCCCGAGCTGCTGCGCCGCCAGCTGGCCTCGCGCCGCTGGCGGGGCGAGCACGTCGCGATGGGCACCAACGTCGACTGCTACCAGCGCGCGGAGGGCCGCTACCGGCTGATGCCGGGCATCATCGAGGCCCTCACCGAGCGGGCGAACCCCTTCTCGATCCTCACCAAGGGCACGCTGATCCTGCGCGACCTGGACCTGCTGACCCGGGCGGCGCGGGTGACGGACGTCGGGATATCGGTCTCGGTCGGCTTCACCGACGCGGAGCTGTGGCGCACCGTGGAGCCGGGCACCCCGGCGCCGGAGCGCCGACTGGAGGTCGTCAGGGCGCTCGGCGAGCGCGGCATCGGCTGCGGGGTGCTGATGGCCCCGGTCATCCCCTTCCTCGGCGACGAGCCGGCCCAGCTGAGGGCCACCGTGCGGGCCATCGCCGCCGCCGGCGCCACCTCGGTGACTCCCCTGGTGCTGCATCTGCGCCCGGGTGCCCGCGAGTGGTTCATGGACTGGCTCGGCCGTCACCACCCGCATCTGGTCCGCCGCTACGAGCGGCTGTACGCGGACGGCGCCTACGCCCCGAAGTGGTACCAGCGCCGGATCACCCGCCAGGTGCACGACCTGGCCCGCGAGTACGGCATCGGGCCCACGCGCGCGGGGATGCCCCGGCGGATCGCGGAACCGGCGCCCGCGCAGCCGGCCGGGCCCGCGGCCACCGAGCCGGTGCAGCTCTCGCTCCTGTGAGGGCCTCCGGATTCGGGGGTTACGCGCCCTGCTCGAAGAAGTCCGAGTAGGCGCATTGGAGGGCATCTTCCGACCCGATCGGGTCAAGTAGGGACCGGTCTCGTTCTTCCGAAGGCGCGCCCCGGGACGATCCGGCGAGGACCGCGACCCGCGCGGACCGCAGCCCCTCCGTCCTGGGACTCCTGGGAGAACGCCATGAGACAACGCGCAGCCGTGCTGTGCGGCGCCGCCGTCATCGCCGCCGGGACCGTCACGGCCGTCCCCGCCGACGCAAGCGCACCCCGGCCCGCGCACCCCGCCTCCGCGGCGCCCGCGGCGGGCCTGCACTGGGAGGAGTGCGCCACGGAGGACTACCCGACGCTCCAGTGCGCGTCCCTGGAGGTGCCGCTCGACCACGCGCGTCCGCACGGGCGGCGGATCACGCTGGCGCTGTCCCGCGTCCCGCACACCGCGAAGACGTACCAGGGCCCCCTGCTGGTGAATCCCGGCGGCCCCGGCGGCAGCGGGCTGACCCTGGCCGGGTTCGTGGCGTCGTCGCTGCCCGCGAAGGTGGCCGCCCAGTACGACGTCGTCGGCTTCGACCCGCGCGGGGTGGGCAGGAGCAGCCCCGCGCTGGACTGCCGGCCGGGCCACTTCGACCCGGTGCGTCCCGACTCGGTGCCCCACACGCCGGACGTGGAGCGGGCCAACCTGGCGCGGGCCGAGTCCTTCGCCGACGCCTGCGGAGACAAGTACGCGGACGTACTGCCGTACATCGACACGGTCGACGCCGCGCGGGACGTGGACGCCATCCGCGCCGCGCTCGGTGCCGAGCGGCTCAGCTACTTCGGCTACTCGTACGGCACCTACCTGGGCGCCGTGTACGCCAGGCTCTACCCGCAGCACGTGCGGCGGCTGGTCCTGGACTCCGTCGTCGGGCCGGACGACGTCTGGTACGACGCCAACCTCAACCAGGACCTCGCCTTCAACGACCGGCACCGGGCGTTCCTGGCCTGGATCGCCGGGCACGACGCCGCCTACGGCCTGGGCACCGACCCCGAGCGGGTCGAGACCGCCTGGTACGCCATGCGTGCGGCGCTGGCGAAGCGGCCCGCCGGAGGGAAGGTCGGCGCCTCCGAGCTGGAGGACACCTACCTGCCCGGCGGGTACTACAACGGCTACTGGCCCTACCTGGCCGAGGCGTTCGCCGCGTACGTGAACGACGCGGACAGCGGCCCGCTGGTCGAGGCGTACGAGAACTTCGGGGCCACGGACGCCGCCGGGGACAACGGCTACAGCGTCTACACCGCGGTGCAGTGCCGGGACGCCGGCTGGCCGCGGGACTGGGACGAGTGGCGCGACGACAGCTGGGACCTGTACGAGAAGGCACCCTTCATGGTGTGGAACAACGCCTGGTACAACGCACCGTGCGCGTTCTGGCCCACCGGGCCCCGCAAGCCGGTGGACGTCGCCAACGGCGAACTGCCCCCGGTCCTGCTGTTCCAGGCCACCGGCGACGCGGCCACGCCGTACGAGGGCGGCGTCAGCGCGCACCGGCTGCTGCGCGGCTCCGCCCTCGTCGTCGAGGAGGGCGGCGGGAACCACGGCATCACGCTGAGCGGGAACGACTGCCTGGACGAGCACCTGGCCGCCTATCTGACCGACGGCACCGTGCCGCACGGCGACGGCGGCGAGGCGGACGCGGTGTGCCCGGCGCTGCCGGACCCCGAGCCGCTGGAGTCCAAGGCCGCGTCCACCTCCTCGCGCGGCTCCACCCTGCACGCGCTGCTCGGCCACCGCGGCTAGCCGGGCCGGCCACCCCCTCGGGGGCGTTGTCAGTGCCGTGGTCCACGATGGACCCATGAGTGAGCTGACCAGGATCCCCGCGCCCGAGGGCGTCGCGCCCGCCGCGCAGTACACCCATGTCGTCCTCGGCACCGGGCGGTTCGTGGCCGTCTCGGGGCAGCTCGCCCTGGACGAGGACGGCAGGGTGGTCGGCGAGGGCGACGCCGCGGCCCAGGCCCGCCAGGTCTTCGAGAACCTGCGCCGGTGCCTGGCCTCGGCCGGGGCGACCTTCGACGACGTGGTGAAGCTGACCTTCTTCGTGACGGACATGGCCCACATGGACGCGATCCGCGCGGCCCGCGCCGAGCACATACCGGACGACCGGCTGCCGGCCGCCTCGGCGGTGCAGGTGGGTGCCCTGGTCCGGCCGGAGTTCCTGATGGAGATCGAGGCGCTCGCGGTGGTGGCGCCGTGAGCGGACCGCAGGCGGGCGTGCGGGTGCGGGAGATGGTCCTCGCGGACTGCGACCGCGTGTCCCTGATCCGGGTCCGGGGCTGGCAGAGCGCCTACCGGGGCCTGATGCCGCAGCCGCACCTCGACGCGATGGACCCCGCCGCCGACGCCGAGCGGCGTCGCGCCCTGTTCGCCCGCGCCCCGGAGGGCGTGGTGAACCTGGTCGCCGAGGACGAGGGCGGCGAGGTAGTCGGCTGGGCCTGCCACGGTCCCTACCGGGACGGCGAGCAGCGCACCGCCGACGCCGAGTTGTACGCCGTCTACGTCGACCCCGCGCGGCTCGGCGCGGGCGTCGGGCGGGCTCTGCTCGCCGAGTCGGTGCGCCGGTGCGAGACCGCGGGACACCCCCGCATGCTCCTGTGGGTGCTCAAGGGCAACACCCGCGCCCGGCGCTTCTACGAGCGGGCGGGCTTTTGCCCCGACGGCGCCGAGGAACCGTACGAGGTGGACGGCGTCCCGGTGCCCGAGGTGCGCTACGCCCGGCCGCTGAGCGGCTGACTGCCCGTCACCGCCGCGGCGCCGGCCGGCCGCTCACCGCTGCCCCGGGATGCGCGCCAGCGCCCGCACCGCCGCCTCGGCCAGCGCCGGGTGGGCGAGGGCGTCGTTCAGGACGGGAGCGGCACGCTCGTCGCCGAGGGTGCCCAGGCCCTCGACGCAGGCGAGCGCGACCCGCCGGTACGGGTCGTGCGGGCGCAGCCGCCGCTCCAGGGTGGTGATCAGCGCGGGCACCGACTCCGGGGCCCGCAGCTCGGCCAGCAGCCGCACCGGGTGCAGGGCGTAGGCGACCCGCAGTTCATTGGTGGCGAGGGCCGCGGCGGCGCGGGCGGTGCGCGGGTCGCCGAGGCGGGCCAGGGCGTGGGCGGCCGAGGCGCAGCGCGGCGGGTCGCGGTGGTTGAGCAGGAGCACGAGCGATTCGAAGGCGCGCCGGTCGCCCGCCACGCCCAGCCGGAAGGCGGCCAGCTCCCGGGCCCACAGCGGGTGTCCCGGCTCGGTGAGCACGGCGGCCAGCTCGTCGAGGTCGCCGGTCGCCACGAGCCGGTCGTACACCGCCCGCGCCCCCGGAGCGCCGGACGCCACCGCCTCGGCCCGTGTGCGCTCCGTGAGCGCTCGCAACGCTTCGTCCATGACACCGAGGTTAGGGGCGTCACACCGGGCGTGGGACCTACATCACGAACACCGGGGGCTGGCGCGCTCGTTACCCGCGGGTTAACCTCAGACGAGCGGGTCACCCACCCGCAGCAACTCCTCACGGTGGTCTGGTGACGCAACCACCGGGAGGGCAGTCGGTCCGGTACCTCGGGTACCGCACCAGGACCCGGCCTCGGGACAGGGCCGGTCACCGGCCGCCGGGCGGGCGTGTGCGCCCTCCGCGACGGCACCGGGCGTGTGCGCCGTTCGAGCCCGGCAACACCCGCACTCCTTTCCTTCCTTCCCACGCACCCGGTGCGCCGCGTCGGCGCACCCGGGCGTGTTCCGTCGTCACCCTCATTCCTGGAGTCCCGCGATGGCCACTCCCCTGTCCGACACTCCTCTGTCCCCGCTCCAGACGGTCGCCGTGGTCGGCCTCGGCACGATGGGCACCGGCATCGCCGAGGTCCTGGCCGGGGCCGGCCGCGCGGTCGTCGGCATCGACGTCAGCGAGGCGCAGGCCGCCAGGGCGGTCGCCGCGCTGGAGTCCTCCACCGCCCGTGCCGTCGAGCGCGGGCGCCTGACCGAGCAGGAGCGCACCGCCGCCCTGGGCCGCGTCCGCACCTCCACCGACCTGAGCGCGGCCGCCGACGCCGACCTGGTGATCGAGGTGACCCCGGAGTCGTACGAGATCAAGCAGCGGGTCTTCCGGGAGCTGGACGGGATCGTGCGCCCGGAGGCGATCCTGGCGACCGGCACCAACGCGCTGTCCGTCACGCGCCTCGCGGCGGACTCGGCCCGCCCGGAGCGGGTGCTCGGCCTGCACTTCTTCAACCCGGCGCCGGCGATGAAGCTGGTGGAGGTCGTCTCCTCGGTGCTGACCGCGCCCGCCGCCGTCGCGGCCGTCACCGACCTCGCCCTGGACCTCGGCAAGGAGCCGGTCGCGGTCGGGGACCGGCCCGGTTTCGTCGCGGACGGGCTGCTGTTCGGCTACCTCAATCAGGCGGCCGCGATGTACGAGGCGAACTACGCCTCCCGTGAGGACATCGACGCCGCGATGCGGCTGGGCTGCGGACTGCCGATGGGGCCGCTGGCCCTGCTGGACCTGGTGGGCGTGGACACCGCGCGCACGGTCCTGGAGGCCATGTACGCCGCCTCCCACGACCGGCTGCACGCCCCCGCGCCGATCCTCAGACAGCTCAGCGAGGCGGGCCTGACGGGACGCAAGGCGGGGCGCGGCTTCTACACCTACGAGGCGCCCGGCAGCGCGGTGGCCGTGCCGGACGCGCTGACCCCGCGCGAGGGCGGCACCGCGGTCGCCGGGCGTCCGGTGCGCGCGGTGGGCGTGGCCGGTTCGGGCACCATGGCGTCCGGCATCGCGGAGGTGTTCGCCAAGGCCGGATACGAGGTGGTGCTGGCCGCCCGCAGCGCGGAGAAGGCGCAGACGGCCAAGGCGCGGATCGGGAAGTCCCTGTCCCGGTCGGTGGACAAGGGGCGCATGAGTGCCGAGGCCGCCGCGCACGCCCTGGAGCTGATCACGCCGACGGGCACGTACGACGACTTCGCCGACGTCGACCTGGCGGTGGAGGCCGTCGCCGAGGACCTGGAGGTCAAGCGGCAGCTGTTCGGCACGCTGGACAAGGTCTGCAAGCCCGGCGCGGTACTGGCCACCACCACGTCCTCGCTGCCGGTCGTGGCCTGCGCCCGCGCCACCTCGCGTCCGCAGGACGTGATCGGCATGCACTTCTTCAACCCGGCCCCGGCGATGAAGCTGGTCGAGGTGGTCCGCACGGTGCTGACCGCCGACGACGTGCACGCCACCGTCCACGAGGTCTGCGCCACCGTGCGCAAGCACGCCGTGGACTGCGGTGACCGGGCCGGGTTCATCGTGAACGCGCTGCTGTTCCCGTACCTCAACAACGCGGTCAAGATGGTGCAGGAGCACTACGCGACCCTGGACGACATCGACGCGGCGATGAAGCTGGGCGGCGGCTACCCGATGGGTCCGTTCGAACTGCTCGACGTGGTCGGACTCGACGTGTCGCTGGCCATCGAGAAGGTCCTGCACCGGGAGTTCCGCGACCCGGGCCTCGCCCCGGCGCCGCTGCTCGAGCACCTGGTGGCCGCGGGCTGCCTCGGCCGCAAGACGGGCCGCGGTTTCCGCGAGCATGCCCGCCGCTGACCGGCCGGGCGACTGGTTCGGGCCCGAGGAGGACTGGGGCGGGCTGCTCGGTCCGGCCGGGTCTCCCCCGCCCCCGGCGGGCGGGGGAATCCCCGGTCACGCGCATGATTGCGCCCGCATGCAGTACGTTCGGGTCATGTCCCAGCCCGCCAAGTCCTCACGTACCTCAGCCACGTCCGACGCGCCGGAGAGCGCGGCCGGCAGCCGAGCCGCCGCCCAGCGGCTCAAAATGCGCCGGGAACTGGCGGCGGCGGCGATGGAGCTGTTCGCGACCAAGGGGTACGAGGCGACCACCGTCGACGAGATCGCGGCCCAGGCCGGGGTCGCCCGCCGCACCTTCTTCCGCCACTTCCGTTCCAAGGAGGAGGCGATCTTCCCGGACCACGACGACACCCTGGTGCGCGCCGAGGCGGTGCTCAACGCGGCGCCCGCGCACGAGCATCCGCTCGACACGGTGTGCCGGGGCATCAAGGAAGTCATGAAGATGTACGCGGCCCGGCCGGAGATCTCGGTCGCCCGCTACAAGCTGACGCGCGAGGTGCCCACCCTGCGCGAGGCGGAGATCGCGTCGGTGGCCCGTTACGAGCGGCTGTTCACCCGCTATCTCCTCGGCCACTTCGACGAGCACGCGCACGACGACGACGCCAACGACGACCCGCTGCTCGCGGAGGTCGCGGCGTCCGCCGTGGTGACCGCGCACAACCACGTGCTGCGGCGCTGGCTGCGGGCCGACGGGCAGGGCGACGTGGAGGCCGAGCTGGACCACGCCTTCGCGATCGTGCGCAAGACCTTCGGCACCGGCATCGGGGCGGGGCGCGGCACGGCCTCCACCGGGCGCCCGGCCGCCTCCTCGGCCTCCGTGCAGGGCGAGGTGCTCGTGACGGTGGCGCGCACCGACGCACCGCTGCACGAGGTCATGCGCACCATCGAACAAGCCCTCAAGGAGCGCTGACCGGCCCCTCCGCCCGCGTACCGCGCTGTGACGACGGCCACCCGCCGGGTGGCCGTTTTTGCATGTCGGCGCCCCTTTTCCGCCTCCGGTTGGGGGCGATTCGATCGATCATCGCTCATCTGTCGGGTAAAGAATTCATCTGAGATCAATTTCTGACACTCAGTGCCTTGCGGGGTGACACGCGGTGCCATACGTTGAAGGTGTTCGGGCTGTCCCCGCACCTCATCCCCTGCGCGTCCGAACGCCTGCGTCACAGGCACACACCCTCACCTCAACAGCACCGACGTACCCCTCAGCGCCCCTCCCTCAGGGCGCTCACCGCCGGAGGCAACACCGTGACCGTGAAGGACATCCTGGACGCGATCCAGTCGCCCGACTCCACGCCGGCCGACATCGCCGCACTGCCGCTCCCCGAGTCGTACCGCGCGATCACCGTGCACAAGGACGAGACGGAGATGTTCGCGGGCCTGGAGACCCGCGACAAGGACCCCCGCAAGTCGATCCACCTGGACGACGTGCCGGTGCCCGAGCTGGGCCCGGGCGAGGCCCTGGTGGCCGTCATGGCCTCCTCGGTCAACTACAACTCGGTGTGGACCTCGATCTTCGAGCCGCTGTCCACCTTCGGGTTCCTGGAGCGCTACGGCAGGGTCAGCGACCTCGCCAAGCGCCACGACCTGCCGTACCACGTCATCGGCTCCGACCTCGCGGGCGTCGTCCTGCGCACCGGCCCGGGCGTCAACGCCTGGCAGCCCGGCGACGAGGTCGTCGCGCACTGCCTCTCCGTCGAGCTGGAGTCGTCCGACGGCCACAACGACACGATGCTCGACCCCGAGCAGCGGATCTGGGGCTTCGAGACCAACTTCGGCGGCCTCGCCGAGATCGCGCTGGTCAAGTCCAACCAGCTGATGCCGAAGCCGGACCACCTCAGCTGGGAGGAGGCCGCCGCCCCCGGCCTGGTCAACTCCACCGCGTACCGGCAGCTGGTCTCCCGCAACGGCGCCGGCATGAAGCAGGGCGACAACGTCCTCATCTGGGGCGCCAGCGGCGGACTCGGCTCCTACGCCACCCAGTTCGCCCTCGCCGGCGGCGCCAACCCGATCTGCGTCGTCTCCTCGCCGCAGAAGGCGGAGATCTGCCGCTCGATGGGCGCCGACGCGATCATCGACCGCAACGCCGAGGGCTACCGGTTCTGGAAGGACGAGCAGACCCAGGACCCGAAGGAGTGGAAGCGCTTCGGCAAGCGCATCCGCGAACTCACCGGCGGCGAGGACATCGACATCGTCTTCGAGCACCCCGGCCGCGAGACCTTCGGCGCCTCCGTCTTCGTCACCCGCAAGGGCGGCACCATCACCACCTGCGCCTCGACCTCGGGCTACATGCACGAGTACGACAACCGCTACCTGTGGATGTCCCTGAAGCGCATCATCGGCTCCCACTTCGCCAACTACCGCGAGGCCTGGGAGGCCAACCGCCTCATCGCCAAGGGCAAGATCCACCCCACGCTGTCCAAGGTGTACGCCCTGGAGGACACCGGCCAGGCGGCGTACGACGTCCACCGCAACCTCCACCAGGGCAAGGTCGGCGTGCTGTGCCTGGCCCCCGAGGAGGGCCTGGGCGTGCGCGACCAGGACAAGCGCGCGAAGCACCTCGACGCCATCAACCGCTTCCGGAACATCTGACGGCGACGGAGGCCACACATGACTGAGCGTCAGAAGGACCGGCCGTGGCTCATGCGCACCTACGCCGGCCACTCCACGGCCGAGGCGTCCAACGAGCTGTACCGGCGCAACCTGGCCAAGGGCCAGACGGGTCTGTCGGTCGCCTTCGACCTGCCGACCCAGACCGGCTACGACTCCGACCACGTCCTCGCCCGCGGCGAGGTCGGCCGGGTCGGGGTGCCGGTCGCGCACCTCGGTGACATGCGCAGGCTGTTCCAGGACATCCCCCTGGAGCAGATGAACACCTCGATGACCATCAACGCCACGGCCATGTGGCTGCTGGCGCTCTACCAGGTCGTCGCCG
This sequence comes from Streptomyces hyderabadensis, assembly GCF_020404845.1. GTDB lineage: Bacteria > Actinomycetota > Actinomycetes > Streptomycetales > Streptomycetaceae > Streptomyces > Streptomyces hyderabadensis. The sequence continues at coordinate 78,832 of NZ_JAIOJZ010000009.1, forward strand.
AGGAGCAGGGCGCCGATATCACCAAGCTCCAGGGCACGACCCAGAACGACATCGTCAAGGAGTACCTGTCCCGGGGGACGCACGTCTTCCCGCCGGGGCCCTCGCTCCGCCTGACGACCGACATGATCGCGTACACGGTCTCCCACCTGCCCAAGTGGAACCCGATCAACATCTGCAGCTACCACCTGCAGGAGGCGGGCGCCACGCCGGTGCAGGAGATCGCGTACGCGATGTCCACCGCGATCGCCGTGCTCGACGCGGTGCGCGACAGCGGTCAGGTGCCGCAGGAGCGGATGGGCGACGTGGTCGGCCGCATCTCCTTCTTCGTCAACGCGGGCGTCCGCTTCGTCGAGGAGATGTGCAAGATGCGCGCCTTCGGCCTCATCTGGGACCGCGTCACCCGCGAGCGGTACGGCATCGAGAACCCCAAGCACCGCCGCTTCCGCTACGGCGTCCAGGTCAACTCCCTCGGTCTGACCGAGGCGCAGCCGGAGAACAACGTCCAGCGGATCGTCCTGGAGATGCTGGCCGTGACACTCTCCAAGGACGCACGCGCGCGTGCCGTGCAGTTGCCGGCCTGGAACGAGGCGCTGGGCCTGCCCCGCCCCTGGGACCAGCAGTGGTCGCTGCGCATCCAGCAGGTGCTGGCGCACGAGAGCGACCTGCTGGAGTACGAGGACCTCTTCGAGGGCTCCAAGGTGGTCGAGGCGAAGGTCGACGAGCTGGCCGGGGCGGCCTGCGCGGAGATGGAGCGCATCCAGGAGATGGGCGGCGTGATGGCCGCCGTCGAGTCCGGCTACCTCAAGTCCCAGCTGGTCGCCTCGCACGCCGAGCGCCGGGCCCGGATCGAATCGGGCGAGGAGAAGATCATCGGTGTCAACGCCTTCGAGGGCACCGAGCCCAACCCGCTCACCGCCGACCTGGACACCGCGATCCAGACGGTCGACCCGGCGGTGGAGGCCCGCGTCATCGCCTCGCTGCAGAACTGGCGGGACACCCGCTACCAGCCGCCCTTCAACCACCCGCGCCCCTGCAAGGCCCTGGAGAAGCTGAAGGAGGCGGCGCGCGGCACCGGCAACCTCATGGAGGCCACCCTGGAGTGCGCCCGCGCCGGCGCCACCACCGGCGAGTGGGCCGGGGCGCTGCGCGAGGTGTTCGGCGAGTTCCGGGCGCCGACCGGGGTGTCCTCGGCGCCGGTCGCGGTCACCGCCGAGGAGGGCTCGGCCCTGTCCGAGGTGCGCCGCAAGGTGGAACTGACGGCCAAGGAGATGGGCGTCGGCAAGCTCCGCTTCCTGGTCGGCAAGCCCGGCCTGGACGGCCACTCCAACGGGGCCGAGCAGATCGCCGTCCGGGCCCGCGACGCCGGGTTCGAGGTGGTCTACCAGGGCATCCGGCTCACCCCGGAGCAGATCGTGGACGCCGCCCTCGCCGAGGACGTGCACGCGGTGGGCCTGTCCATCCTGTCCGGCTCGCACGCCCAACTGGTGCCGGACGTGCTCGAACGGCTCCGTGTGGCCGGTGCCACAGATATACCGGTGATCGCCGGTGGCATCATCCCGAACGGTGACGCCGAGGAACTGCGGGCCGCGGGAGTGGCCGCGGTCTTCACCCCGAAGGACTTCGACATCACCGGCATCATCGGCCGGATCGTCGACGAGATCCGGAACGCGAACAAGCTCGACCCCCTGGAGGTCCCCGCATGACCAGCCCCGCTCCCCAGGTCAACCGCCTGCGCCCCCGGCGCTCCTGCCTGGCGGTACCGGGTTCCAACCCGCGCTTCCTGGAGAAGGCCCAGGGCCTCCCCGCCGACCAGGTCTTCCTGGACCTGGAGGACGCCTGCGCGCCGCTCGCCAAGCCCGAGGCGCGGCACACCATCGTCAAGTTCCTCAACGAGGGCGACTGGACCGGCAAGACCCGCGTCGTGCGCGTCAACGACTGGACGACCGAGTGGACGTACCGGGACGTCGTGACGGTGGTGGAGGGCGCCGGCCCGAACCTGGACTGCATCATGCTCCCGAAGGTCCAGGACGCCCAGCAGGTCGTGGCGCTCGACCTCCTCCTCACCCAGATCGAGAAGACGATGGGCTTCGAGGTCGGCCGGATCGGCATCGAGGCGCAGATCGAGAACGCGCGGGGCCTGAACAACGTCAACGAGATCGCCCAGGCCAGCCCGCGCGTGGAGACCATCATCTTCGGCCCGGCCGACTTCATGGCGTCCATCAACATGAAGTCCCTGGTCGTGGGCGAGCAGCCGCCCGGCTACCCGGCGGACGCCTACCACTACATCCTGATGAAGATCCTTATGGCCGCCCGCGCCAACGACCTCCAGGCGATCGACGGCCCCTACCTGCAGATCCGCAACGTCGACGGCTACCGCGAGGTCGCCCGGCGCGCCGCCGCCCTCGGCTTCGACGGCAAGTGGGTGCTGCACCCGGGCCAGGTCGAGGCGTCCAACGAGATCTTCTCGCCCTCCCAGGAGGACTACGACCACGCCGAGCTGATCCTGGACGCGTACGACTACTACACCTCCGAGGCGGGCGGCAAGAAGGGCTCCGCGATGCTCGGCGACGAGATGATCGACGAGGCCAGCCGCAAGATGGCGCTGGTCATCTCCGGCAAGGGACGGGCGGCCGGCATGCGGCGCACGTCGAAGTTCGAGACCCCGGAGGGCTGAGCGCCATGCAGTTCGGACGCACCTACGAGGAGTTCGAGGTCGGGGCGACGTACAAGCACTGGCCGGGCAAGACGGTCACGGAGTACGACGACCACCTGTTCTGTCTCCTCACCATGAACCACCACCCGCTCCACATGGACGCCAACTACGCCGAGGGGACGACGGACTTCGGCAAGAACGTGGTGGTCGGCAACTACATCTACTCGCTCCTGCTCGGCATGTCCGTCCCGGACGTCTCCGGCAAGGCGATCGCCAACCTGGAGATCGAGTCGCTCAAGCACGTGGCCCCGACCTTCCACGGCGACACGATCTACGGCCAGACCACCGTGCTCGACAAGTGGCCGTCCAAGTCGAAGGACGACCGCGGCATCGTCCACGTCGAGACCAAGGGCTACAAGCAGGACGGCACGCTGGTCTGCGTCTTCCGCCGCAAGGTGATGGTGCCGACCGAGACGTACGTCAAGGAGCGCGGCGGCGAGCAGCCGGGCCGCCCCGAGCTGAAGGAACAGGGGAAGTAGATGAGCCGTCTCGCCCAGACCCACGGTCTCACGGACGTCCAGCGGGAGATCCTCTCCACCGTCCGGGACTTCGTGGACAAGGAGATCATCCCGGTCGCCACCGAGCTGGAACACCGCGACGAGTACCCGCAGGACATCGTCGACGGACTGAAGGAACTCGGCCTGTTCGGGCTGATGATCCCCGAGGAGTACGGGGGCCTGGGCGAGTCGCTGCTGACCTACGCCCTGTGCGTGGAGGAGATCGCCCGGGGCTGGATGTCGGTGTCCGGCATCATCAACACGCACTTCATCGTGGCGTACATGCTCAAGCAGCACGGCACGCAGGAGCAGAAGGACCACTTCCTGCCCCGCATGGCCGCCGGCGACGTCCGGGGCGCCTTCTCGATGTCCGAGCCGGCGCTGGGCTCCGACGTCTCGGCGATCTCCTCCAAGGCGGTGAAGGACGGCGAGGAGTACGTCCTGAACGGCCAGAAGATGTGGCTGACGAACGGCGGGACGTCGTCGCTGGTCGCCGTCCTGGTCCGCAGTGACGAGGGTCACCCCGAGGGCACCGCGCCGCACAAGTCGATGACGACCTTCCTGGTGGAGAAGGAGCCGGGCTTCGGCGAGGTCCGCCCGGGTCTGACCATCCCCGGCAAGATCGACAAGATGGGCTACAAGGGCGTCGACACCACCGAGCTGATCATGGACGGCCTGCGCGTTCCGGCCGACCGGGTGCTCGGCGGCGTCACCGGCCGAGGTTTTTACCAAATGATGGACGGCGTCGAGGTCGGCCGCGTCAATGTGGCGGCGCGTGGCTGCGGCGTCGCTCAGCGTGCCTTCGAGCTGGGTGTCCAGTACGCCCAGCAGCGTCATACTTTCGGCAAGCAGATCGCCCGGCACCAGGCCATCCAGTTCAAGCTCGCGGAGATGGCTACCAAGGTGGAGGCGGCGCATGCGATGATGGTGAACGCTGCACGCAAAAAGGACTCGGGCGAACGAAACGACCTGGAAGCGGGGATGGCCAAGTACCTCGCCTCCGAGTACTGCAAGGAGGTCGTGGAGGACGCCTTCCGGATCCACGGCGGGTACGGCTTCTCCAAGGAGTACGAGATCGAGCGCCTCTACCGCGAGGCGCCGATGCTGCTCATCGGTGAAGGCACCGCCGAGATCCAGAAAATGATCATCGGCCGCCGACTGCTCGAAGAGTATCGATTCCAGGGTTAGATGTCCGGATACGGGGTGTTTTCTTGGAGAAGAAGGTCACACCCCGTAGGCAGTGTTCGGCCGCCGACTCGGCTTCCTGGCTTACCCAGTTGCGGCGCGGAGCCGCTACGATCGCCGGAAAGCCGCCGTCCCCCGTCAGAGCGCGGCATCATCCGCTACGAAGGTCATCCATGCCCCACAGCCAAACCTCTGCACCTCGCGACAGCCTGGCCGGCGTACGCCTCGCGCGCGGAGCATCGCCGTGGCTTCTGCCGACCGTCGCCACCGCAGCCGTCAGCCTCCTGCGCGCCCGCCGTTCCGGCGCCGCCAAGGCCGTCGCCGTCCCCGCCACCGCGCTCGCGGCGGGGATGCTGTGGTTCTTCCGCGACCCCGAGCGCGAGATCACCCAGGGCCGGGTCGTCTCGCCCGCCGACGGTGTGGTGCAGAGCATCATGCCGTGGAAGGACGGCCGCACCCGCGTCGCGATCTTCATGAGCCCGCTCAACGTCCACGTCAACCGCGCCCCGCTGGCGGGCACGGTGACGTCGGTCGAGCACGTGCCGGGCGGCTTCGTTCCCGCTTTCAACAAGGAGAGCGAGAACAACGAGCGCGTCGTGTGGCACTTCGACACCGAGCTGGGCGACATCGAGATGATCCAGATCGCCGGCGCGGTGGCCCGCCGCATCGTCCCCTACGTGCCGCAGGGCACCAAGGTCGAGCAGGGCGAGCGGGTCGGTCTGATCCGCTTCGGCTCGCGCGTCGACCTGTACCTGCCGGAGGGCGTCGAGGTGGATGTCGAGGTGGGTCAGAAGACGGTGGCTGGGGTGACTCGAATTGACCGTGGTTGATCCGCAGACCCAGGCCGGATGGGTGCCGGAGGCCGACGAGGTGGACGACGAGGAGGAGATGCCGCTCTCGCTCCGCCTGTCGATAGCCGACACGCTCACGCTCGGCAACGCCACGTGCGGCTTCATGGCGGTGTACTTCACCACCACCGGCATCCTCATCCCGCACCTCATGGGCAGCGACGAGTCGGGCATGGCCCGGCACAGCGCGGCCACCGCGGTCATCCTGATGCTGTGCGCGGCGATCTTCGACCTGTTCGACGGTCTGGTCGCCCGCAAGCTGCGGTCGTCGCCCATGGGCGCGGAGCTGGACAACCTCTCCGACCTGATCAGCTTCGGCCTCGCGCCCGCGTACTTCGTCCTCGTCTACGGCATGGTCGCGGACGACGCCTACCAGCGGGTGGCGGCGGTGGGGGCGATCGTGGTGCTGCTGGCGGTGGTGCTGCGGCTCGCGCGGTTCTCCTGCGTCACGGTCAAGGACGGCACGTTCCAGGGCATGCCGTCGCCGTTCGGCGCGCTGACGGTGGTCTCCATCGTGCTGCTGGAGCTGCCGTTCGTGGCGACGCTGCTGGCGATCCTCGGCACCGCCTGGCTGATGGTGAGCCGGGTCGAGTACCCGAAGCCGCGGGGGCGCCTCGCCGTGGCGATGCTGTCGTGGATCGTCCTGTCGATGGGGCTGCTGGCCGGCTGGGCGTTCGACGCGCCGAGCGGGCAGCTGCTGCTGCAGACGGGGTGTGCGTTGCAGTTGGTGATGGGGGCGGTGATCCCCCTGTTCGCCACGGCTCGCCGGGTGAACAATTTCCGTGACAACCGGCGGGAGGCGCGGGCCGCGCAGCTTCCGTGACGTCTGACTGTCGGTGGGCCCCGGACCCGGGTTGGGTTCGGGGCCCTCCGCTTTTTCGGCGCCCGGTGTCGGTGCGGGCGTCCCTGGGGGCTCCGCCCCCAGACCCCCGGGCCTATGCCCACCCACCACCGACTCGGCGGGGTTCTCCAGCCCGTCCGGCGTTTGAGGACGAGGCCCGTTCAGGGCCGAAACGGGGGTCTGGGGGCAGAGCCCCCAGGGTCGGGAACGGGAAGGGGCGGCGGGGGCGAAACTCCCCTACGCGACGAAGTCCCGCGCGATCGACTCCGCCACCCGCTCCAGAATGGGCCCGGCATCCGCGATGCACTTCGCTACATCCGGCTCCGCATCCGTCAGCGGATACGCCCGCCGGATCCCGGCCCGCCCCAGCACCTCCGGCGCCAGCGCGAGCCGCCCGCACACCGCGACGACCTCCTTGCCCGCGGCCCGCGCCGCCGCCGCGACCCCCGCCGGTGCCTTGCCGTGCAGGGTCTGCTCGTCCAGCGAGCCCTCCCCGGTGATCACCAGGTCCGCCCGCTCCAGCGCCGGCGCGAAGCCCAGCACGTCCAGCATCACCTCGATGCCGGGCCGGAACCGGGCCCCCAGCAGCATCGCGCCGAAGCCGATGCCGCCCGCCGCGCCCGCGCCCGGGGACGCGGCGTACTCGGCGGCCCGCGCGCCCACGCCCTCCGTCCCCTCCAGCACCTTCGCGAAGTGCGCGAGGGCCGCGTCCAGGGCCGTCACGTCGTCCGGCGTGGCGCCCTTCTGGGGGCCGTAGACCGCCGGGGCGCCCTTCGGTCCCGTCAGCGGATTGTCGACGTCGCTGGCGAGCACCAGCTCCACCTCGGACAGCCGGGGGTCGAGGCCCGACAGATCGGCCGAGGCCAGGCCGGCGAGACCGCCCCCGCCCGGCGCGACCGGCTCCCCGTCCCCGTCCAGGAACCGGGCGCCCAGCGCGGCCAGCATCCCGGCGCCGCCGTCCGTGGTGGCGCTGCCGCCGACCCCGAACACGATCGTGCGCGCCCCCGCGTCCAGCGCGGCCCGCAGCAGCTCGCCGGAACCGTACGTCGACGACGTCAGCGGTGCGAGGACGCCCTCCGGGAGCCGCTGGAGGCCGCTGGCCTCGGCCATCTCGACCACCGCGGTGCCCTCGCGCAGCGCGTACGCCGCCGTCACCTCGTCACCGAGCGGCCCGGCGACCCGCACCTCCCGGCGCTCGAACCCGGCCGCCACCGCGGCGGCCACCGTGCCGTCGCCGCCGTCGGCGACGGGCAGCGCCGCCACGGCGAGGTCCGGCACGACCCGGCGCAGTCCGGCCGTCACCCGCCGGGCGACCTCGACGGCCGTCAGCGAACCCTTGAACTTGTCCGCGGCGACGAGCACCCGGCGGGCCCCGTCCACTGCAGCGTCAGCCACCTTGATCTCCCCTTGCTCTCCGAGCCTTGCGCACGTCAAGGCAGTCGCGCCGCTGCGACCCTAACCGGAGGACACCCGCGCCGTCATGCCCTGCCCACACCGTGGAACCCGCCGTGTGCCCGGCCGCGGAGTGCGCCGGACCCGGCGCCGGGCTCGTTAGGCTTCCGGGATGAGCACTGCTGACTACGCCACCTACATCGCCGGTCTGCCCCGCGTCCTGGCCGGCGCCGCCGCGGTCTTCCGGGACGCCGGGGGCCGGGTGCTGCTCGTCGAACCCAACTACCGCGAGGGGTGGACGCTGCCGGGCGGGACCATCGAGTCCGACGCCGGGGAGACCCCGCGGCGGGGCGCGTGGCGGGAGACGCTGGAGGAGATCGGCCTCGACGCGCGGATCGGCCGGCTGCTCGCGGTGGACTGGTCCAGCGGTGCGGGCCGGCCGCCGATCGTGGCGTACCTGTACGACGGCGGGGTGCTGTCGGAGGACGACCTCAAGGCGATCCGGCTGCAGGAGGAGGAGCTGCTGTCCTGGCGGCTGGTGCCGCGCGAGGAACTCGGCGACCACCTGCTCGGTTCCCTGCACGGCCGGGTGCTGGCCGCGCTGGACGTGCTGGCGGACGGCTCCGGCACGGCCGAGCTGGAGGACGGCGTACGGGTCGACCGGTAAAACGTTCGCCGGACACCTACCGGCGCCCTACCCTCGACCGCATGACCGGCAAGCCCCTCGTCGCCATCCTCAGCGGTGCCGGCGTCTCGACCGACTCCGGCATCCCCGACTACCGCGGCCCGAACGGGCTGTGGCGGCGCGACCCGGAGGCCGAGAAGCTCGTCACCTACGAGTACTACATGGCCGATCCGGAGATCAGGCGGCGCTCCTGGCTGATGCGCCGCGACAGTGCGGCGCTGCACGCCGAGCCGAACGCGGCGCACCGTGCGGTGGCCGAGCTGGAGCGGCGCGGGGTGCCGGTCCGGGTGATCACACAGAACGTGGACGGTCTGCACCAGCTCGCCGGGCTCTCCGCCCGCAAGGTGCTCGAACTGCACGGCACCGCCCGCGCCTGCGTGTGCACCGGTTGCGGGGCCCGGGGACCGATGGCGGACGTCCTCGCCCGGGTCGAGGCCGGGGAGGACGACCCGCCGTGTCCGGACTGCGGCGGCATCCTGAAGCCGGCGACCGTGATGTTCGGCGAGCGCCTCGACCCGGTGGTGCTGGGCGAGGCGGTCGCCATCAGCGAGGCGTGCCAGGTCTTCGTCGCCGTCGGCACCAGCCTCCAGGTGCACCCCGCCGCCGGGCTGGCCGGTGTCGCCGTCGAGCACGGGGCCCGGCTGGTCGTGGTCAACGCGGAGCCGACGCCTTACGACGAGCTGGCCGACGAGGTGGTCCGGGAGCCGATCGGCTCAGCCCTGCCCGAGCTGCTGCGCGGGCTGGGCTGAGCCGCGTCGTCACGAGGACGGTCGGAAGTCAGAACAGGGTGTCGGCGAGGCGCTCGACCTGGTCGGGGTCCGAGGACCAGCAGTAGAGCACGACCTCGTCGGCGCCGATGCCGCGGAAGGCGTCGACGGCCGAGCGGATCTCCCGCGCGGTGGTGAGCAGGCCCTTGGTCATGTACTCGGCGCGCCCGGTGAAGGCGTAGTAGTCGCCGAGCGCCCGGCGGGCCCGCTCCACGGTGGCGTCGGGGCCGAGGGCCACGCTGGCCTGGGCGACCAGGTGCGGCCGCCCGGGCCGGTCGTACCGCTGCCAGACCGCCTCGGCCTGGCGGAACAGGCCGCTCATGTGCGCGGCGGGCAGCGCAGCGCCGAGGAACCCGTCGCCGAAGCGGCCGACCCGCTCCAGCGCGGCCGGGGCGAAGCCGCCGAACAGCACCCGCGGGCCGCCGGGCGTCGCGGGGCGGGGCCCGATGGGGCCGACGTCGCGGCCGTAGGGCTCGCCGTCCCAGGTACGGCGCAGGAGGGTCATCTGCTCGTCGAGGCGGCGGCCCCGGCGGTGCAGGTCGATGCCGGCGGCGAGGCAGTCGTCGGCCCGCCCGCCGACTCCGATGCCGAGGGTGAAGCGGCCGCCCGACAGCCGGTCCAGGGTGGCGGTCTGCTTGGCGAGCAGTGCGGTGTTGTGGACGGGGGCGATCAGTACCTCGGTCTGCAGGCGGATGCGGGAGGTGGCGCCCGCCAGGGTCGCGAGGGTGATCAGTGGTTCGGGGTTGTCGTAGACGAGCCGGTCGAGCAGGCCGAGTGTGCTGAAGGGGAGCGCGTCGGCGCGCCGGGCCCAGCTCAGCAGCAGCGCGGGGTCGTCGACGGGGAGGCCGAGACCGACGGGCAGGGGGTGCGTGGGATGCATGGGTGCAGTCCTCCGGAGGGCATGGCGAATACTGCGCCGCCCCTCCGTGGCTCCGGGCTGCCGTGCGCGGGCCTGCTCCCCATCTGCGGCATCGTTCGGGAGAGCGTGGTCGTCGAAGTCCGGTGAGCGTAACGGGCCCGGCGGCGGGCGGGCAACGCGTTTCCGGCCCGGACCCGCGGCCGGGAGCTGCGGCCCGCGTCTAGAAGAGCGGCTCCGGTCCCGCCGCACCCCGTTCGAAGTCCAGCAGCCGCTGCTTGCGCGCCAGGCCGCCGCCGTAGCCGGTGAGGCCGCCGCTCGCGCCGATGACGCGGTGGCAGGGGACGATGATGCCGATCGGGTTGCGGCCGTTGGCGAGGCCCACCGCGCGGGAGGCGGCCGGGTTGCCGAGGGCCGCGGCGAGTTCGCCGTAGGTGCGGGTCTCGCCGTAGGGGATCTGCTGGAGCTGGGCCCAGACGGTGCGCTGGAACGGGGTGCCGTTCAGCCGCAGGCCGACGGTGAAGTCCTTCAGTTCGCCGGTGAAGTAGGCCTCCAGCTGTTCCTCGGTCTCGGCGAAGGGGCGTTCGTCGCGCTCGCCGAAGGTCTCCTCCGGCGGGCGGTGGCGCTGGTCGGTCATGTAGAGGCCGCACAGGGTGCCGTCCTCGGCGACGAGGGTGAGGGCGCCGTAGGGGCTGTCGATCACGGTGTGCTGTTTCACGGGTTTCGCTCCGGTTCCTGAAACGGGCTCGAACGGGCTGTGCGGGCTGTGCGGGCCCTACCGGCTATACGGGCAGGAAGTTGATCGGGTGGTCGTCGGTCGCCCACAGGTACTGGACGGCGTACGCCCGCCAGGGCCGCCAGGCCGTCGCGCGGGCGGTGAGCGCGGCCGGGGTGGAGGGCAGGCCGAGTTCGGCGGCGGCGCGGCGGATGCCGAGGTCGGTGGGGAGGAAGGCGTCGGGGTCGCCGAGGGCGCGCATGGCGATGACGTCGGCCGTCCAGGGGCCGAAGCCGGGGAGGTCGAGGAGCCGGGCGCGGGTCTCGGCCCAGTCGCTCTCGACGCCCAGGTTGACCGAGCCGTCGGCCAGGTGGGAGACCAGGGTGGTGAAGGTGGTGCGGCGGGTCCTGGGCATCGCCAGGGTCTCCGGGTCCACGGCCGCCAGGGCCCCGGTGGACGGGAAGAGGTGGGTCAGGCCGCCCTCGGGGTCGTCCACCGGGTCGCCGTGCGCGGTGACCAGGCGGGCGGCGTGGGTGCGGGCGGCGGCGGTGGAGACCTGCTGGCCGAGCACGGCCCGGACGGCGAACTCCGCCTCGTCCACGGTGCGGGGCACCCGTCGGCCGGGGGCCTTGTCGACGAGGGGCGCGAGCAGCGGGTCGGCGCGCAGCTGGTCGTCGATCGCCGTCGGGTCGGCGTCCAGGTCGAGCAGGCGCCGGCAGCGGCTGATGGCGACGGTCAGGTCACGCAGGTCGCTGAGGGTGAGGCGGCAGGCGATGTGGTCGGGGTTCGGGGTGAGGGCCACGATCCCGTGACCGTAGGGCAGGCGCAGGGTGCGGCGGTACGCGCCCTCCCGCCACTCCTCCACGCCGGGTACGGCGGTGGCGGCGAGATGGCCGAAGAGGTTGTCGGGGTTGAGCGGGGCGCGGAACGGGAGGCGGAGGGACAGGGCGCCGGGGGCGGTGGGGACCGGGCGGTTCCTGGGGGCGCGGGTGCGCAGTTCGCTCGGCGAGAGGGCGTAGACCTCGCGGACCGTGTCGTTGAAGGTGCGGATGGAGGAGAATCCGGCCGCGAAGGCGATGTCCGCCATGGGCAGCGGGGTGGTCTCGATCAGCAGCCGGGCGGTCTGGGCGCGCTGGGCCCGGGCGAGCGCGAGGGGGCCGGCGCCGAGTTCGGCCAGGAGCTGGCGTTCGACCTGGCGGGTGCTGTAACCGAGGCGGCCGGCGAGGCCGGGTACGCCCTCGCGGTCCACGATGCCGTCGGCGATCAGGCGCATGGCGCGGGCCGTGAGATCGGCGCGCCGGTTCCACTCGGGCGAGCCGGGGCTGGTGTCCGGGCGGCACCGCTTGCACGCCCGGAACCCGGCCTGCTGGCAGGCGGCCGCGCTCGGGTAGAAGGTCATGTTCGCGGGCTTGGGCGGCACCACCGGGCAGCTGGGCCGGCAGTAGATGCGGGTCGTCAGGACGGCCGTGAAGAACCAGCCGTCGAACCGCGCGTCCTTCGACTGCACGGCGCGCACGCAGCGCTCGGTGTCGGTGTGCATTCCCGTCTGCATGCCTCCAGGATGGTCCATCGGCCGGGCCTGGGCTGGCGGGAATCCGACATGGACGTGCCGCGTACTGGGATCCCGCGGATCACGGCGCGTGCGGGCGCCCTGCGGATCACTCCGCCCGCCAGGCCGACTCGCGCAGCAGCCGCAGGCCGTTCAGACCGACCAGCACGGTCGAGCCCTCGTGGCCCGCGACGCCGAGCGGCAGCGGCAGGTGGCCGATCAGGTCCCACAGGACGAGGACGGTGATGAAGACACCGGCGACGACCAGGTTCTGGACGACCAGGCGGCGCGCGCGCCGGGAGAGCCGTACGACGGCGGGTACGGCGGTCAGCTCGTCGCGCACGACGACCGCGTCGGCGGTCTCCAGGGCGAGGTCGGAGCCGGCCCGGCCCATGGCGACCCCGGCGTGCGCGGCGGCCAGCGCGGGGGCGTCGTTGACGCCGTCGCCGACGAAGAGCACCTTGCGACCGGCCCGCTCCCGCTCCCGTACGGCCTCGACCTTGTCCTCGGGCAGCAGCCCGGCCCGGACGTCGGTGATGCCGGTCGCGTCGGCCACGCGGGCGGCGGCCGCCGCGTGGTCGCCGGTGAGCAGGGCGGGGGCGGTGCCGGTGAGGGCGGTGAGCCGGGTGGTGGCCTCGGCGGCGTCGGCGCGCAGGCGGTCGGTGAGGGCGAGGGTGCCCAGGAGGGTGCCGTCGCGGGTGACGCGGACGGTGGTCTCGGCGCCCTCGGGGGTGTCCGCGCGGCCGACGTGCACCGTGCGGCCGTCGATCACGGCCGTCACCCCGCGGCCGGGAGCCGCCGTGAAGTCGTCCGCGGGCGCGGTGCGCAGCCCCCGGGCCCGGGCGGCGGCCACGATCGCACGGGCCAGCGGGTGTTCGCTGGGATGCTCGGCGGCCGCGGCGAGGGCGAGGAGGGCGTCCTCGTCGGCCCCGGCGCCGGCCACGGGGGTCACGGCGGTCACCTCGGGGGTGCCCTCGGTGAGGGTGCCGGTCTTGTCGAGGGCGGCGGTGTCGATCTCGCCGAGGCGTTCCATGGCGACCGCCGACTTGACCAGGACGCCGTGCCGCCCGGCGTTGGCGATGGCCGAGAGCAGCGGCGGCATGGTCGCCAGCACGACCGCGCACGGCGAGGCGACGATCATGAAGGTCATGGCGCGCAGCAGGGCGTCCGTGAGGTCGGCGCCGAAGGCGAGCGGGATGCCGAAGACCGCGAGGGTGGCCGCGACCACGCCGACCGAGTAGCGCTGCTCGATCTTCTCGATGAACAGCTGGGTCGGCGCCTTGGTGCGGGACGCCTCCTCGACCAGGGTGACGATCCGGGCGATGACCGAGTCGGCCGGGTCGCGACCGACGCGGACGCGCAGGGCGCCGGTGCCGTTGAGGGTGCCGGCGAAGACGTCGTCGCCGGGGCGCTTGAGGACGGGCAGGGACTCGCCGGTGATGGTGGCCTGGTCGACCTCCCCGCTGCCCTCGACGACCGCGCCGTCGGCGCCGATCCGCTCCCCCGGCCGGACCAGGACCAGGTCGCCGACGGCGAGGTCGGCGGTCGGGACGGTCTCCTCGGCGCCGTCGCGGACCCGGGTCGCGGTGGTGGGCGCGAGGTCGAGCAGGCCGCGCACGGAGTCGGCGGTGCGGGCGGTGGCCAGGGCCTCCAGGGCGCCGGAGGTGGCGAAGATGACGATCAGCAGGGCGCCGTCGAGCACCTGCCCGATGGCAGCCGCGCCGAGCGCCGCGACGATCATCAGCAGGTCGACGTCCAGGGTCTTCTCGCGCAGCGCCCGCAGCCCTTCGAGGGCGGGCTCCCAGCCGCCGGCCGCGTAGGCGACGGCGTACAGCGGGCCGTACGTCCAGGCGGGGGCGGAGCCGAGGTCGAGCGGCAGGGCGAGGAGGAAGGCGACGAGGGAGACCAGCGCCCAGCGGGCCTCGGGCAGGGCGAGGACGCGGGTGCGGCGGCGGGGCGGCGCGGCGGTGGCGGGCGCGGCCTGCGGAGCGGGAGCGACGGTGGTGGACACGCGCCACACCATACAGGAACACATGAAGACTCATTCATTCGTTCATCTGTTCATGTGCCTCCTGGGAGTCCTCCGGGGGGTGCGTAAGATGACCGCATGGGTCACGGAGCCGCCGACACCGCGCAGGACGCCGCCGAGCGGGTGCGCCTGGACGCGGACAACGTCGCGAAGGTGGCCACGACCCTCCAGGCCCTGTCCACCCCGTCCCGGCTGCTGATCCTGGCCCGGCTGCGCGAGGGCCCGCTGCCCGCCACCGAGCTGGCGACCGAGGTCGGCATGGAGCAGTCGGCCTGCTCGCACCAGCTGCGGCTGCTGCGCAACCTCGGTCTGGTGGTCGGCGAGCGCCGGGGCCGTTCGGTGGTGTACGCCCTGCACGACGACCATGTCGCCGAGCTGCTCGACCAGGCCGTCTTCCACGTGGAGCACCTGCGGCTGGGGATCAGCGACACGGCTGAGTGAGCAGCCGCCGCATGGTCTCGGCCGCGCGTACGGCGGCGTCCGCACAGCAGTTGTTGAACAGTACGTGCAGCTCGTCCGCCTGCCGGGCGGCGCGCCGCAACCGGGGCACCCAGGCGGCGAGTTCGGTCACGTCGTAGTCGTACCGGAAGCGGTCCTCCTTGCCGCCCCTCCCCCAGGCCGCGCTGCGGCCGTGGAACCGTACGACGGCGAGGGCGGGCCGGGTGACCGGCGCGATGGGCGGCAGGGAACCGGGCAGCCGCTGGGCCATGTCGGTGCCGACGGCCGACACGCCCAGAGCGGACAGCAGCGCGTGGGTGGACTCCGCACGCTCCGGTTCCCACCACCCCGGATGGCGGAACTCCACGGCGACCGGCCACCCCTCGGTACGCAGGGCGCACGCTTCGAGCGTCGCGTCGGCCGGGTCGCCCGGCGCGAACCACGGCGGGAACTGGAACAGCACGGTGCCGAGCCGCCCGGCCTTGCGCAGCGGCTCGACCGCCTCGGCGAAGCGCCCCCACACCTCGTCCAGCAGGCCCTCGCTCGCCCGCCCGCGCCTGAGCGGGCCGGTATCGGTTCCGCGCAGGTCCGCGGGGAGGGCCTCCGCGCGCGTGGGGTGGCCGGTCAGCAGGGAGAACGCCTTGACGTCGAAGCGGAAGCCGTCCGGTGTGCGCTCCACCCACAGCTCGCTGTTGCGCCGGCTCGGCAACGCGTAGTACCCGGCGTCCGCTTCGACGACGGGCAGCCGCGAGGCGTAGTGCCGCAGCCGCCCCTCCGCGTCCCGGCGCCCGCGCGGGTACCAGCCGCTCGCCAGGAGCTGCCGGTCCGTCCACGAACAGGCGCCGACCAGAACCTCACCCATGGGAGCCCGGAGTACCCCGGGCTCCCCCGTTCATCCCCCGGCTACTCCGTAGCCGTCGGCCGTCGTGAGGCGCGCATCGCGTCCCGCACGTCGGTGAGCGGGCGCAGCCGGTAGGTGTAGGCGTAGTCGCGGTCGGCGAAGAGCTTGTACTCGTCGTGGGTGTGCGCGCCCCAGCTGTTGTCGCCGCCGACGCCCATCTGCCGGTGGTTGAGGCGCAGGACGACCTCGTCCCTCGGGGTGAGCTGGTAGTCGTGCCGCACGCCGGTCGACAGGTCCTCGGGGGTGAAGAAGGAGGCGTTGGCCTCCAGCAGGGGTTCGCCGGAGGCGAGCAGACCCATGCCGTGGCGGTCGGTGAGGGCGATCCAGCGGACGTCGGTCTTGTTGCCGTTCTCCTGCGGGCGGATGTACGGCGTCCACTGCTCGGCGACGGTCCCGGAGTAGAGGCCGACGTCCGTGCCGTCGTTGCGGTCCCAGTGGTTCTCCTCGGGGCCGCGGCCGTACCAGTGCACGCGGTCCAGCCGGCGCGGCAGGAACAGCATCGTGCCGACCTCGGGGATGTAGGGCAGGTTCGCGGCGCCCGGGTGCAGGGTGTTGTCGACCTTGACCTCGCCGTTGCCGAACACCGTGTAGGTGGTGCTGTAGGCGGACTCCACCGAGGTGGGCAAGGTGCCGGTGACCTTGATCTCGACGGCCCGGTCGCCGAGCGCGCGCACGGCGACGCCGGTGACCTTCCGGCGGGCGCCCGCGTCGCGCCAGGTCTGGTTGCGGGTGTGCTGGCCGTTGCCCTTGTCGTTGTCGGTGGGCGCGCGCCAGAAGTTGGGCACCGGCCCGGAGGTGAGCAGCCGGGTGCCCTTCGCCTCGTAGGAGGTGATGGTGCCGGTGCGCTTGTCGACGGTGACCGAGAAGTCCTTGCCGGTGATCCTGACGTCCCGGTCGCGGTCCGCTTGGCGCAGGGCCGGGACGCTCGCCAGGCGTACCGGGACAGGGGCGGGGGCGCCGGCCTCGACGGGGAGCTGCTGCCGGGCCACCTCGAAGCCGGCCTTCGCCCAGGGGGTGGGCTCCTTGGTGGTGAAGGAGAGGTGGAGGAAGTACTCGGTGCCCGGGGCGGGACGGTCCGGCAGGCGTACGGGGACGGTGATGTCCTTGCTGGAGCGCGGTGCCACGTCCAGCTGGTCCCGGGTCAGCTTCCCGCTCCGTACCACCTCGCCGTCGGCGACGAGTTCCCAGCGGCCGTCGAACTCGTGCAGGCGGGTGAAGAGGTACTCGTTGGTGAGGGTGACGGCGCCGGGGCCGCCGCCGGGGGTGCGGGCGGCGTTGATCGCCTGGTAGATGCGCTTGACCTCGGCGGCCTTGCCGGTGTGGCCGCGGTCGGCGGTGACGATGCCGTCCGCGACGAAGGCGCCGTCGTTGGGGTTGTCGCCCCAGTCGCCGCCGTAGGCGAGGAACGTCTTGTCCCCGGGGCGCTTCTGCTCGCTCTTCACGGTGGCGGCGTCGAACCAGAACCGCACGCCGTCGTCGCCGGGGCCGCGGCCCTCGGAGGCAAGTTCGGCGGCGCCCAGGGCGCGGGCGTAGACGCGGGCGCGGCGGATGGTGCCGCTGAACTCCCGTACCTGGTTGTCGGCGTCGGAGGCGAGCGCGAGCGGCGCGGTGTTGCTGCTGGGGCGCCGGTCGGTGGTGCGGGTGGCCCGTTCGACGCCGTCGACGTAGAGGGTCAGGGTCCCGGCGTCCGCGTCGAAGACGCCCGCGAGGTGGTGCTCGCGGCCGGTCCAGTCGTCCGGCACGGTCCAGTTGGCGGTGATCCACTGGCCTTCGGAGTGGATGAAGAACTCAAGGGTCCGGCCGTTCTGCTTCAGCGCGTACTGGGTGTCGCCCTTGGCGATGATCGGCTGGTGGTAGCCCGTCACGTGCGGGGTGACCCAGGCCTCCAGGGTCAGTGAACCGGTGAGGTCGAGGCGGTCGTCACGCTCGAAGACGGTGATGCCGGACAGGCCCTTGTCGCGGTCGAGGGTGCCGCGGGTGGCGAGGATCTCGCCGCGCAGCCCGGCCGGCCCGGCCTCGGTGAGCAGGGTGCGGGCGGGGACGGGCGTGTAGAGGGACTGGTCGACGAAGTCCCAGATCCAGCCGCCCTGGAGGACGTCGTAGCGGCGGACTAGGTCCCAGTACTTCTTGAAGTTGCCGGTGGAGTTCCCCATCGAGTGGGCGTACTCGATCATCACGTACGGCCGGGTGTCGGCGGTGTCCTTCGCGCGCTGCTCGACGCGCTGCGGGGTGTCGTACATCTCCGAGCGGATGTCGCTGACGCCGGGTCGGTCGTCGCCCTCGTACTGGATGACGCGGGTGGCGTCGTAGGAGCGGATCCAGTCGTGCATGGCGGTGAAGGTGGAGCCGCCGCCCGCCTCGTTGCCCAGTGACCAGATGACGACCGAGGCGTGGTTCTTGTCCCGGTGCACCATGTTCTGCGCGCGGGCCACGCAGGCGGCGGTCCAGTCGGGATGGTCGCCGGGGTACTCGTCGCGGATGCCGTGGGTCTCCAGGTTGGTCTCGTCGACGAGGTAGAGGCCGTACTCGTCCGCCAGTTCCAGCCAGTACGGGTTGTTGGGGTAGTGCGAGGTGCGGACGCTGTTCATGTTCATCCGCTTGATGATCCTGATGTCCTCGACCATGTCCTCGCGGGTGAGCGCGGTGCCGCGGGAGGGGTGCATCTCGTGGCGGTTGGTGCCGCGGAGGGACACCGGCTCGCCGTTGATCCGCATCAGGCCGTCCTTGAGCGCGAACTCACGGAAGCCGACCCGGTGGGACAGGGTCTCGGTCACCTTGCCCGCGGGATCCCGCAGGCGCAGGACGGCCGTGTAGAGGTTCGGGTGTTCGGCCGACCAGAGCCGGGGCTTCGGCACGGCCTTCGCGGCCCGTACGGTGACGTCCTCACCGGCGCGGGCGGTGCCCACGTCGACGGGCTGCTCCAGCGGCCGGGACCAGACGGCGTGGCCGCGCGCGTCGTAGAGCTGGGTCTCGACGGTGTAGCGCCCGGTGCCGCCCTCGCCGTAGGCGCGCACGCTCGCGGTGACGGCCAGCTCGGCGCCGGTGTAGGTGGCGTCGAGCGGGGTGTCCAGCTTGAAGTCGCGCAGGTGCACGGCCGGGGTGGAGTAGAGGTGGACCGAGCGGAAGATGCCGCTCACCCGGATCATGTCCTGGTCTTCCATCCAGTCGCCGTCGGAGTAGCGGTAGACCTCGACGGCGATCTGGTTGGTGCCCGGCTTGAGGTGGTCGGTGATGTCGTACTCGGAGGGCGTGTAGGAGTCCTCGTCGTAGCCGACCGGTTCGCCGTTGATCCACACGTAGTGCGCCGACTTGACGCCCTCGAAGTGCAGGAAGGTGCGGCGGCCCTGCCAGTCGCGCGGGACCGTGAAGGTGCGCCGGTACTGGCCGACCGGGTTGTAGCGGGTCGGCGCGGCGGGCGGCTGGGGCTCCTCGCCGAGGCCGTTGGGACCCCAGTACGGGTAGGTGATGTTCAGGTAGATGGGGAAGTCGTGGCCGTGCAGCTGCCACACGGAGGGCACCGGGATGGTCCCCCAGTCGCCGTCGTCCACGTCGGTGCGGTGGAAGTCGGCGTCCCGGTCCTCGGGGCGGTCGGCGTAGGCGAACTTCCAGGTGCCGTCCAGGCTCAGCCGGTAGGGCGAGCGGGACCGGTCGCCGGCGAGGGCCTGCTTGACGTCCGCGTAGGGCGTGAGCGTGGCGTGCGGCGGTTCGGTGCCGAGCCGGAAGACTCCGAAGTCGTTCCACTCCGGGGTCCCGTCGGCGGCCGCCCGGTGTCCGGCGGCCCGCGCGGTGACGGGCGAGGCGGACAGGGCGAAGGCGCCGAAGACGGCGGCGCCGCCCTCCAGGAGACGGCGGCGGCTGACCACCGGGCGGGGGCGGCCGGCCGGACCGGCCGGGGGCTGGGCGGGTGACACGGGCGAGTGCGGCATGACCGTGGCCTTCCGTGGGCTTCGGGGGCGGCTCAACGCACGGTGCTGTGAGGGCAGTTGCCGTGGGGGTGGATCACAACTGCCGGTGACGCGGCGACTACTGAGTCACGGGTCACCCTAGAACCCGAACACAACCGAATCAATTACCCCGTCGGACTTTGTTCGTTCCTGGTGGAGGGGTCGGTGCCGGGGTCGTCAGGGTCGCCCAGTCGACGGTGCGCTCGCACCAGCGGTCCAGCAGGACACGGTCGTGGCCGACGGCGAGCAGCCCCGCTCCGGTCTCGGCCCGGTAGTCCTCCACGACCCGGACCAGGGCGGCCGTGGTCGAGGCGTCGAGCATCGCCGTCATCTCGTCGCACACCAGCCAGCGCGGGCGCAGCACCAGGGCGCGGGCGAGGCAGGCGCGCTGCAACTGGCCGTCGCTGACCTCGTGCGGGCGCCTGCTCAGCAGGTCGGCGGTCAGTCCCACGGTGGCGGCCAGCTCGGCGACCCGGTCAGCGGCGCCTTCCCTGCGGCCGGTGGCGCGCAGCGGTTCGGCGATCACGTCGGCGAGCGCCAGCCGGGGGTCCGCGGAGAGGCGGGCCTGCTGGAAGACGACGCCGAAGGCGGTGCGCTGTTCCCGCGGGGCGCGGTGCCGCCAGTGCCGTACGGGGGTGCCGTCCAGGAGGAGTGTCCCGGCGTCGGGCCGGTGCAGCAGGGCCGCGACGCGGGCGAGGGTGGACTTGCCGCAGCCGCTGGGACCGAGCAGGCCCACGGCCTCCCCCGGCGCGACGGACAGGGAGACGTCCCGGAACACGGGCGTGTTGCCGCCGTATCCGGCGGTGACGGTGCGCAGTTCAAGCACGGTCGGCGGCCTTCGTGAGTACGGCGTGCGGGTGGTGGCAGGCCACCTGGCCGCGCAGCGGGGGCAGGGCGGCACAGGCGTCGGTGGCCCGGTCGCAGCGGGCGGCGAACGCACAGCCGTCGGGGAGGGCGCCGAGTTCGGGCGGCAGCCCGGGGATGGGGGCGAAGGCACGGTCGGGCAGCGCGTCGAGCAGGCCGCGGCTGTAGGGGTGGCGCGGGCCGGGGGTGCCGAAGAACGCGGTGGCGTCGGCGAGTTCGACGAGGCGCCCGGCGTACATCACGGCGACGCGGTCGGCGATGCGCTCGGCGGCGGCCAGGTCGTGGGTGATCATCAGCAGGGCGCGGCCGTCGCCGGGCCGGGCGCCCCCGCCGTCGGCGTTGTCGACATGTCTCCGCAGTTCGTCGACGGTGTGGTCCACCAGGTCCCGGTCGAGCCCGGTGGTCGGTTCGTCGGCCAGCAGCAGCGGGGCGTCGCCGACCAGGGCGAGGGCGGTGGCGGCACGCTGGGCGAGGCCGCCGGAGAGTTCGTGCGGGTGGCGGTCGAGGTGGTCCACCGGGAAGGCGGCGCGCTCGGCGGCGGCCTCGGCGGCCTCGCGCAGCGCCGTACGGCCGCCGCGGACGCCGGTGAGTTCGGCGACCGTCTCCTCCAGTTGCGAGCGGATGGTGCGGACCGGGGTGAGGTGGGCCGCCGGGCTCTGCGGCACGAGGCCGATCAGGCGGCCCCGCACCGTGCGCGCGAAGGTCCGCTCGTCGGCGGCGAGCAGGTCCAGGTCGCCCAGGAGCGCGCGGCCCGCGGTCTGCGCGTTGCCGGGCAGCAGCCCGAGCAGGGCGGAGGCGAGGACGGACTTGCCGCAGCCGCTCTCGCCGATCAGGGCCAGGCACTCGCCGGCCGCCACGTCGAAGTGGGCGTCGGTGACGGCGGCGACCCGGCGCCCGCCCGGCATCAGGAAGCGCACCGACAGACCGCGTACCGACAGCACGGGGGCTCGCTCGGTCACAGCATCAGCTCCGATCGGCGGCGGGGGTTGATCCGCTCCCGCCAGGCGCCCGCGAGTCCGGCGACGGCGAGGGTGGGCACGATGATGAACAGGCCGGGGAAGAGCGTGGGCCACCACTGCCCGGCCAGCAGCGAACCCCGGGCCTCCTGGATCAGGTTGCCCAGGCTCGCGGTGTGGGTGGGCAGCCCGAGGCCGAGGAACGACAGGGCCGACTCGTGCCACATGGCGTGCGGCACCATCAGTACGGCGGCCAGCGCGGCCTGCGGCAGCACGCCCGGCAGCAGGTGCCGCACGGTCACCCGCCACCGGGACGCGCCGCCGGAGACGGCCGCGTCGATGTGCGGACGGGCGCGCAGCGACAGCACCTCGGCGCGGACGATGCGCGCGGTGGACAGCCAGTGGGTGAGCGCGACGGAGGCGACCACCGGCCACACGCCCGGCCGGAACATCGCGACGATGAAGATGCCCAGCAGCAGGTGGGGCACGGAGGAGATGGTGTCGACGACCCGCATCACGCCCCGGTCGACCCAGCCGCCGAGCGCCCCGGCGGCGGCGCCCACGGCGGTGCCGACGACCGTCGCGGTCAGCGCGGCCGCCACCCCGACGAGCAGCGAGACGCGCAGGCCGTACACGCAGCGCAGCAGCAGGTCGCGGCCGACGTCGTCGGTGCCGAACGGGTGGGCGGGGCTCGGCGGCTCCAGTTTGGCGGCCAGGTCGACGGCCTGCTGGTCGAGCTGCACCAGCGGTGGCACCAGCAGCACGGCGAGCACGGTGGCGGCCAGCAGCACGGCGGAGGTGCGCAGCCGCAGGGTGCGGGTGGAGCGGCGGTCGCCGCCGCGGGAGCGCCAGACCGTCCCTGTCTTGTCGGTGGCGACGTCAGCCATGGACATCACATCTCACTGAGCTTCACCCTCGGGTCGAAGAGTCCGTAGAGCAGGTCGGCCAGCAGGTTGCCGGCCAGTACGGCGGCGGTCGCGAGGACGGTCAGGGCGGCGAGCAGCGGGAAGTCGACGGCGGTGGCGGCCTCGACGGTGGCGGCGGCGATGCCCGGCCAGCTGAAGACGCTCTCCACCAGCAGGGCACCGGTGATGAGTTCGGGAACGCGGGAACCGATCAGGGTGAGCACGGGCAGCAGCCCCGCCCGCAGGGCGTGTCCGACCAGCACCGTCCGCTCCGCCAGTCCCCGGGCCCGGGCTCCGCGCACCGGGTCCTCGGCGAGGGCGTCGGCGACGCCCTGGCGCACGTAGAGGGTGAACCAGGGCAGTTGGGAGACGGCGAGCACCCCGGCGGGCAGCACGATGTGGGACGCGACCTGCCCCGGGGTGACCTGTTCGCTGGCGGTGTCGGTCAGACCGCCGGCCGGCAGCACGTCCCACTGGAGGGCGAACAGCCACACGGCGAGCAGAGCGATCCAGAAGACCGGCGCCGCCTCCAGGGTGTACGCCAGGGAGGTGACCGCCCGGTCGAGCATCGAGCCGGGCCGGCGGGCGGCCAGCACGCCGAGGAGCGTGCCGAGGGTCACGGCGACGGCGAAGGCGACGGCGCACAGCAGCGCGGACCACACCAGCCGTTCCCCGATCACCTGCGTCACCGGCTGCCGCAGCACGCTGGAGTGGCCGAGGTCGCCGGTGAGCGCGGAGGTCAGCCAGTGCCACCAGCGCACCACGAAGGGCTCGTCCACCCCGAGGTTCTCGCGCAGCCGGTCCAGGGTCTCCTGGTCGGCGCCGAGTGCGGCGGTGCCGGCGTACGCCTTGACCGGGTCGAAGGGCGAGGCGGCGGCGATCGCGAACACGCCGAAGGTGACGACGAGGACGACGGGGACGGCGAACAGCGCGCGCCGTCCCGCCAGCCGTGCCATCGCGCCCCACGGCAGCCGTCGGGCCGATCGGATCACTTCTTCGGCCGCCAGTCCTGGATGTTCCACCAGGGCCCGCTGGCGAAGCCGTGCTCATGCGGCTCCAGTTGGGTGGTCAGCCCTTCCCAGCGGTCGGCGAGGACGTATAGGTGGTCGATGTGGGTGAGGAAGGTGTACCCGGGGTCCGCCACCAGGGCCTGCTGGATCTTCTGGTAGGCGGCGGCGCGCGCCTTCGGGTCCCGGCTGCGGCGCCCGGCGTCGAGCGCCTCGTCCACGGCCGGGTTGTCGTAGTGGGCCATGTTGTTGAAGCCGTCGCCGGCGAGTGAGGAGTGCAGCAGGGTGTAGAGACCGAAGTCGGGGTCGCCGACGCTGCCGAAGCCCGCGAGGACCGCGTCGGACTTCATCCGCGGCTCGATGACCTCCCAGGTGGCGCCCTCCACCTTGACCTCGATGCCGGCCTTCTTGGCGTCGGAGGCGTAGGCGAGCGCGTGGTCCTGGCGGACCTTGTCGCCGGAGGGGTAGCAGAGGGTGAAGGAGGCGCGCCGGCCGTCCTTGGCACGGACGCCGCCGGCGCCGGTCTTCCAGCCGGCCTCGTCCAGGATGCGCTTGGCCCCGGCGAGGTCGTACGGGCGCTCGATGCCGCGTTCGTACCAGGAGTCGTCCACGGGCAGCGGGCCGTACGCGGGCCGGCCCGCGCCGTCGAGGATCTTGTCGACCATGGCCTGCCGGTCCACGGCGGCGTCCAGGGCCCGGCGGATCGCCCGGTCCCCGGTGACCTTGCCGGAGGTGGGCAGGGTGACGGCCCGGAAGTCGTAGGACCTGGCCCGGTAGCTCCGCCTGCCGTCGTCCTTCTCGAAGGTGGCGGCGAGGTTGGGCGGCAGGACGGCGCCGTCGAGGTCGCCGGAGCGCAGCCGGGTGGCGCGGACGTTGTCGTCGGCGATGATCGCCATGGTGAAGGACTTCACCGCGGGCTTGCCGCCCCAGTAGTGGGGGTTGGCCTTGAAGGTGAGCTTCTCGCCCTTGCTCCAGTTGGTGAGCACGTACGGCCCGGTGCCGACCGGCTCGGTGTTGAAGTCGCCGGTGTTCGGGTCCTGCTTGCCCGCGACGTGCTCGGGGACCACGGGCAGGACGGTGCGGGCGGCGAAGGGCGCGTAGGGGTACTTGAGGGTGAAGACCACGGTGTCGTCGCCGCTCGCGCGGACGCTGTCGACGGCGTCGAGTTCGCTGCGGGCCGTGTTGTTGGTCTTCTCGTCGAGGACGGTGCGGTACGTGTACACCACGTCCTGGGCCGTGAGCGGTTCGCCGTCGCTGAACTTCACGCCGTCGCGCAGGGTGTAGGTGTACGTCCGGCCGCCGTCGGTGATCTTGGGCAGCGCGGTGGCGAGCGCGGGCTTCAGCTTCAGGTCGGTGTCGCGGGCGAGCAGCCCGTCGAAGATCTTGGAGTTTCCGTCCTTGCCGTAGCCGAGCAGCGGGCTGAGGGTGTCCGGCTCCGAGGCGACCCCGATCACGACGGACTCGGCCGCCTCGGCGTCGCCGTCCTTTCCTCCGTCCGAGGGCGCGGAACAGGCGGTCGCACCGGCGGCGAAGGCCACCGCGGCGGCGGCACTCCGGAGCGGGAGCCCCCTGCGTATCGGAAGCCTCCGATCGGTCCGACGGGTCCAACGGGTCCGACGGGCTGTCATGTCTCCCCCACGCTTGTTGTCGATGCGTGGCTATTGCACATCACTCGCAATAAAGCGTCAAGCCCAGGTGGGAGAGCATGCCGACGCGGCGTCACACGGACCCGCGGCCCGAGCGGGCTTCACGCTTGGCCGAGGCCCGTCCGGTGGCAACGGGCGGCGAGCAGGGCCGTGCAGGGCTGGCACATCTCCCAGTCGTCCTCGGCGGGACCGGCCGGGGGCAGCGAACCGCCGTCGACGACCCCCGCGGCGAGGAATTCCGCCATGCGCGAGCGGGACACGGTGTAGGAGGGGGCCTGGGAATGTACGTTCCTCCGGCACAGGTCGCAGGTGCCGACGACGGCATGCGGCACGACGTTGGCCGGCCAGCGCCCGAAGACGCGTTCCCAGGCCGCGGCGGCGAACAGCACACAGCCGGACGGGTCCACCTCGCCGTTCCCGGCGGGCGTGGAGCCGTGAACCGCGTGGTCCCGGGCCGTGTCGCGGTCGAAGACGAAGTACTCGCCGCAGTTCTCGCAGATGCTCCACGGATTGCGCTGGCTCGCGGTGAGGCGCAGGTTCTCGCTGAAGTACCACTGTCGTTCCTGCTCGCCGAGCACGTCGATCATGCCCTTGGTCAGGGAGTACGCCGATTCCCAGTAGGCCTGGGACAGGACGATCTCGCGCGTCGGGAGGTAGTAGGCGCGCGTGCGCTTCAGCGGGTCGTTGCAGCAGTCGCAGAGCCCGCCGGCACCGGCACCGCCGGGCTTGCGACGCAGCAGTCTGTCCTTGATCCACCCCACGGTGCCACCCCTCTCGGTCACCGCGAAGCTACCCCCGGTGCGGATTGTTCAGCGTGAGTCAGCGGCCTGCTGAACAATGCCGGGCGGTCAGCCCGCCCGCGCCGCGAACGCCTCGTACGCCCGGGCGTCGAAGAGGACGAACCGGACCTCGGTGACCGACGTCGGTGTGGCCCGTACCGTCTCGACGGCGATGCGGGCGGCGTCGTCCATCGGCCAGCGGTAGACACCGGTGGAGATGGCGGGGAAGGCGACCGTGCTGGCGCCCAACTCGTCCGCCACGCGCAGGGATTCGCGGTAGCAGGAGGCGAGGAGGCCGGAGCGGTCCTCGGTGCTGCTGTGCACGGGGCCGACCGTGTGGATCACCCAGCGCGCGTCCAGGTCGCCCGCGGTGGTGGCGACCGCGCGGCCGGTGGGCAGGCCCTTGCCGAGGTGACCCGCGCGCAGTCTGCGGCACTCCGCCAGGATCGCGGGGCCGCCGCGCCGGTGGATGGCGCCGTCGACGCCGCCTCCGCCGAGCAGGGAGGAGTTGGCGGCGTTGACGATCGCGTCGGCGCTCTCGCGGGTGATGTCGCCCTGGACCAGGGTGATGCCGGTCATGTCTGCCTCAGTCTCCGCCAGACGGCCTTCGCCGCGTTGTGTCCCGACATGCCGTGGACGCCGGGGCCGGGCGGGGTGGCCGACGAGCAGATGAACACCGCCGGGTGCGGGGTCGAGTACGGGAACAGGGAGAGTTTGGGGCGCAGCAGGAGTTGCAGGCCGGAGACGGCGCCGGAGGCGATGTCGCCGCCGACGTAGTTGGCGTTGCGGGCGGCGAGTTCGGGCGGGCCGGCGGTGGCGCGGGCCAGCACGCGGTCGCGGAAACCCGGGGCGAAGCGCTCCAGTTGGCGTTCGACGGCGTCGGTGAGGTCGCCGGTCCAGCCGTTGGGAACGTGCCCGTACGCCCAGAAGACGTGCTTGCCGGCCGGGGCGCGACCGGGGTCGGCGACGCTGGGCTGCACGGTGATGAGGAACGGCCGCTCGGGCGCGCGGTCCGTGCCGGAGGCGGCGTCCAGGGCGGCGCCGATCTCCGCGCTGTCGGCGCCGATCTGCACGGTGCCCGCGTCGCGGGGTGCCTCGGCCGTCCACGGGACGGGGCCGTCCAGCGCGTAGTCGATCTTGAACACGCCGGGGCCGTACCGGTAGTTGGCGTAGTGGTTGCCGAGCCCCGCGATGCGGGCCAGCGCCGTGGGCGAGGTGTCGAAGACGTAGGCCCGGGCGGGCGGCAGGTCGTCCAGGCGCTTGACCTCGTAGTCGGTGTGGACGGTGCCGCCGAGGTCCTTCAGGTACGCGGCCAGGGCGTCGGAGATGGACTGGGAGCCGCCGCGGGCCACGGGCCAGCCGCGGGCGTGCGCGGCCAGCGCGAAGACCAGGCCTATGGCGCCGGTCGCGAAGCCGCCGAGCGGGGCCATGACGTGCGCGACGAGCCCGGCGAAGAGGGTCTTGGCCTTCTCGTCGCGGAAGCGGCGCATCAGCCACGTCGACGGGGGCAGCCCGACCAGTCCGAAACGGGCGAGGGTGACCGGGTCGCGGGGCAGCGCGGTGAGCGGCAGGGACATGAAGTCCCGGGCCAGGGTGTCCCACTTGGGCAGGAATCGCTCGACCAGCCTGCGGTACGCACCGGCGTCACGGGCTCCGAAGGAGGCGGCCGTCTCACCGACCGAGCGGGACAGCACGGCGGCCGAGCCGTCGGGGAAGGGGTGCGCCATGGGCAGCCGGGGATGCAGCCACTCCAGGCCGTACCGCTCCAGGGGGAGGTGGCGGAAGGCCGGGGAGTTGATGCCGAGCGGGTGCGCGGCCGAGCACGGGTCGTGCCGGAAGCCGGGCAGGGTCAGCTCCTCCGTGCGCGCGCCGCCGCCCACGGTGTCCCGCGCCTCGAACACGGCGACCGAGAAGCCGCGGCGGGCCAGCTCCACGGCCGCGGTCAGTCCGTTCGGCCCCGCACCCACTACGACCGCATCGAGCATCGACGGCACCTTCGGACCCCTTCGTCTGCCGATGGCCACAGGGGATCAGGATATGCCCGGGGTCCGACAGCGCGCGGCCGCGGGTGGACGGCACCGGTCGCCGCACCGCACGCGGCGCGGCGACGCGGGCAGACAGCCGCCCGTCGGCCCGCGACGCAGGCCCCCGCTCCCCCGGCGCGGGGAGCGACCCGGCCCCCTGCGCGGGACGGCACCCGGCCTCGGCCCACGGCGCACGGAGACCCCGGGCCCTCGCCCCGGGGAAACCCCCGGCCCCCGACCCTTGACGCAGCACCCAACCCCGGGCGCGGGGGCACCCCGGCCCCCGACACGGAACAGCACCCGAGCTCGGCCCACGGCACAGGGAGTCCCCCGGCCCTCGCCTCGGGGGAAACCCCCGGCCGGAGGCCTGGCGAGGCACCCCGGCCCCCGGCGCGGGACGGCACCCGGTTCTCGCCCCCGGCGCGGGGCCCCGGTCCTCAGCTCGGAGGCGGCACCCCGCCCCCCGGCACAGGACGGCACCCGGCCTCGGCCCACGGCACAGGGAGTCCCCCGGCCCTCGCCCCGGGGAAACACCCGGTCCCCGACCCTTGACGCAACACCCAACCCCCGGCGCGGGGGCACCCGACCCCCGACACGGAACAGCACCCGATCTCGGCCCACGGCACAGGGAGTCCCCCGGCCCTCGCCTCGGGGGAAACCCCCGGCCTGAGGCCTGGCGAGGCACCCCGGCCCCCTGCGCGGGACGGCACCCGGTTCTCGCCCCCGGCGCGAGGCGGTCCCGCGGCCTCCGGTGCGGGACGGC
Source organism: Streptomyces hyderabadensis (assembly GCF_020404845.1). Lineage (GTDB taxonomy): Bacteria > Actinomycetota > Actinomycetes > Streptomycetales > Streptomycetaceae > Streptomyces > Streptomyces hyderabadensis. Next base: position 107,136 of record NZ_JAIOJZ010000009.1, read on the forward strand.
ACCCGCCCCCCGGCGCGGGGTACCGGCAGGTTCAGGCGGCCGTCGTGGTGCGGTACGTGCTGGGGCTGAGGCCCCTGTGGCGTTTGAACGCGGCGCTGAAGCCGAACGCGTCGGCATAGCCGACGGACCTGGCGATCTGCGCGATGCTGAGGTCGGTGTCGGTCAGCAGCGCCTCGGCGTCGGCCATCCGGCATTCGGTGAGGTAGGCGAGGGGCGGGCGGCCCATCAGCTCGGTGAAGCGTTTGGCGAACAGCGCCCGCGAGACGCCCGCCTGACCGGCCAGCGACGCCACCGTCCAGGACTGGGCGGGCCGGCTGTGGAAGGCGTGCAGCGCGGGCCCGAGGACCGGGTCGGCCAGTCCGCGGTACCAGCTGGGCGCGTCGGCGCCCGCCCGCTCGAACCAGGTGCGCAGCGTGCACACCAGGGCCCAGTCCAGGAGCCGGTCCATGAGCGCCTGGGAACCCGCCGTGAGCCGGGCGGCGTCGGCGGCGGCCGTCTCCAGCCAGGCGCAGACCTCGGCGTCCTCGCTGACGACCAGGAGGTGCGGCAGGGCGCGCAGGAGGCGCTCGGGGCGGTGGCCCGAGGCGCGGTAGGCGCCCACGATCAGCGCGGTCGCCCCGTCCGGATCGCTGCCCCAGCGGATGCCGCCGAGGTCCTCGGCGGTGCACTCGGCATCCGGGAAGCACGCGATCTCGTACTCGGCGTGCGGGCGGTCGACGGTGCCGGGCCGGTCCACCAGGAGGAACGGCTCGGGGCCGCGCACGACGGCCGTGTCGCCCGCGCCGACCGTCCGGCGGGTGCCGTCGGGCAGCAGCAGGGTGCCGCCGCCGCGCAGCACACTGACCATGGTGAGGGGCGCCCCGTCGGAGAAGCGGACCGACCAGGGAGCCGTGAGCACGGCATGACTGACGACCGAGCCCTCGGCCCGGATGCCGCTCAGCAGGCAACTCAGGGGATCCACGCCGCCATCGTAGACGATCACGCATGTTTCCCAGAGTTTCTCCCATGGATCATCCACTCGGGCATGGCTGTACTGGACTCGTCGCAACGGACCGAGACCAGCCGGGAGACCCCGTGACGCAGCACAGCAGCAAGGCCAGGACCGCCCTCGTCGTCGTCGCGCACCACCGCGCCGACTCCCTCACCGCGCACACCGCCCGCCGCACCGCCGACCGGCTGCGGGCCGCCGGATACCGCGTCGACCTGCTCGACCTGCACGCCGAGGGCTTCGACCCGCGGATGAACACGGCGGATCAGCCGGACTGGGGCAACAGGGAGAAGGCGTACTCGGACGAGGTGCACGCCCATATGGGGCGCGTCCTGGACGCCGATGTGGTGGTCGCCGTCTTCCCGGTGTACTGGCAGAGTGTGCCCGCCCTCCTCAAGGGCTGGATCGACCGGGTGTGGAACTACGGCTTCGCCTACGGCCGCAGCAAGCCGCGCCTCGCGGGCAAGCGCATGCTGTGGCTGGGCCTGGCCGGTGCCACCGCCGACGACGCCGTCACCGAGGGGATGCACTCCCTGCTGGAGGCCAACCTCAGCGAGGGCATCGCCTACTACTGCGGCTTCGCGCACTCGACCGTCGGCCTGCTCACCGACGCCGAGGACCGCCCGCAACGCGTCGACGCCGCGGGCAACCTGCTGGTCGGGGACGCGGTCACGGGCGCCGAGCGGGAGGCGCAGTACGCGGACTTCGACCGCCGGGCGCGGGAGTTCGTGGAGAAGTTCCTGGCCGACGAGGGGGTGGCTGCCTGACGGCGCCGGGGCATCAGGCCTCGCCCGCCAGCAGGGCCACCACCCGGCGGGCCGTGGCCGCGTCGCGGGCGGCGGTGAACGGCAGTTCATTGCCCCCCGTGATGCGGAAGGGCTCGCCCGTGCGGGTCAGGTGGGTGCCGCCCGCCTCCTCGACCAGCAGGAGACCGGCCGCGTGGTCCCACGCCGCCTCCCAGGAGAAGGCGGTGGCGTCGGACTCGCCCCGGGCCACGGCCAGGTACTCCAGGCCGGCCGAGCCGCAGGGGCGCGGGGCCACGCCCGCGGTGCGCAGGGCGAGCAGGTCGCGCTTCTGCTCGTCCGTCGTGTAGTCCGGGTGGGACGTGGCCACCCGCAGCTCGCGGCCGGGCTCGGGCGGCCCCGCGTACAGCCGCTCGCCGTCCAGGAAGGCGCCCCGGCCCCGTACCGCCGTGGCGAGCCGGTCGTCGGCGGGGGCGTAGGTCCAGGAGGCGTGCACGACGCCGTGGTGGGCCAGCGCGACCAGCGTGCAGAAGCCCTCCTCGCCGCGCACGAACTGCCGGGTCCCGTCGACCGGGTCGACGATCCACACCGGCGCCTGGCCGCGTATCGCCCCGTAGGACGCGGGGTTCGCGTGGACCGCCTCCTCGCCGACCACCACGGAGCCCGGCAGCAGGCCGGCCAGGGCGTCGGTGAGATACAGCTCGGCCTTGCGGTCGGCGTCGGTCACCAGGTCGTGCGGGCCGGCCTTCTGGTCGACCTCGTGTGCCGCGAGCCGGCGCCAGCGCGGCATGATCTCCTGCGCGGCCGCCTTGCGGACCGCCTCCGTCACGTCTTCGGTGTGCCGGGCGAGAAACTCGTCGATGGTTTCGTTGTTCTCGATCATGACTCCATGAGACCACGCGCCACTGACAACCCCCACCCGGGCGGTGTACTCCGGGTGGAAACGGTACGAACATCAGGTGCACCGGCGCGCGCCGGTCAGCGGCCGACCGCGTACCCCTGCATGCCGCGCGGGTTCGCCGCCGCCGACAGCACGCCCGTCTCCGGGTCCCGCGCGACGGCGCACAGCCGGCCCTCCGACCACGCCTCGCCCACCGTCACGTCGTGCCCGCGCCGCCGCAGTTCCTCGACCACCGCCGCCGGCATCCGGGACTCCACGGTGACGGAGCCCGCCCGCATGCCGCGCGGGAAGAAGGACCCGGGGAAGCTGTCGGTGTGCCAGTTCGGGGCGTCGATCGCGCCCTGGAGGTCGAGGCCCCCGCGCACCCGTTCCCGCAGCGCGACGGCGAGGAAGAAGTGCGTCTGCCACTGGTCCTGCTGGTCGCCGCCGGGGGTGCCGAAGGCCATCACCGGCACCCCGTCGCGCAGGGCGATGGACGGCGTGAGCGTGGTGCGCGGGCGGCGGCCCGGTGTGAGCGAGTTGGGCAGGCCCTCCTCCAGCCAGGTCATCTGGAGCCGGGTGCCGAGCGGGAAGCCCAGTTCGGGCACGACGGGGTTGGACTGGAGCCAGCCGCCGCTGGGCGTGGCCGAGACCATGTTTCCCCAGCGGTCCACGATGTCGAGGTGGCAGGTGTCGCCGCGGGTGCCCCCGTCGGCGGCGACGTCCGGCTCCCCCGGCACCGGGGAGGCCGGGCTCTTGGCGACCGTCGGCTCGCCGACCCCGAGGGCGTCCAGGCCCTCCCCCTCCACGGCCGCGACGAGCGCGTGCGCGCTGAGCCGCGGGACGCGCCCGCCCGGGGCGCCGGGGCGCAGTTCGAAGGACGCCTTGTCGCCGACCAGTTGCCGCCGGGCCGCGTTGTACTCGGGCGACAGCAGGTCGTCGAGCGGCACTTGGTCCGCGCCGTCCGCATCGCCGTACCAGGCCTCCCGGTCGGCCATGGCCAGCTTGCAGCCCTCGACCAGCAGGTGGACGTAGTCGGCGGAGCCGAGGGCGGGCAGCTCGGGCGGGAGCAGCGCCAACTGCTGGAGCAGGACGGGGCCCTGACTCCAGGGTCCGGCCTTGCACAGGGTCCAGCCGTTCCAGTCGTACGTCGCCGGGGCCTCGTAGTGGGCGGACCAGCCGGCGAGGTCGGCGGCGGTCAGGGTGCCGGTGTGGCGTTCGCCGCTGGTGTCCAGGGTGGGCCGCCCGGCCTGCCGGACGAGGGCCTCGGCGATGAAACCGGAGCGCCAGATCTCCCGCGCCGCGTCGATCTCCGCCTCGCGGCTCCCCTCCTGGCCCGGGTTCGGGCCCACCGCGCCGGACGCCTCGGCCAGCAGCCGCTTCCAGGTGGCGGCGAGCGCCGGGTTGCGCAGCAACTCGCCGGGGCGGGGCGGGCGCCCGCCCGGCAGGTAGACCTCGGCGGAGGAGGTCCACTCGGTCTCGAACAGCTCCCGGACGGTCTCGACGGTCTCCGCGACCCGCTCCACCGGGGCGTGCCCGTGCTCGGCGTAGCCGACGGCGTACTTCAGCACGTCGGCCAGTGACCTGGTGCCGTGGTCGCGCAGCAGGAGCAGCCAGGCGTCGAAGGCCCCGGGCACGGCCGCGGCGAGCGGTCCGGTGCCGGGCACCAGGTCGAGCCCGAGCCCCTTGTAGTGCGCGACCGTGGCCCCGGCCGGTGCCACGCCCTGTCCGCACAGCACCCGCACCTCACCGCCCGCCGGCGCGAGCAGGATCGGCACCTCCCCGGCGGGCCCGTTGAGGTGCGGCTCGACGACGTGCAGCACGAAGGCCCCGGCCACGGCGGCGTCGTAGGCGTTGCCCCCCTCCTCCAGCACCGCCATGGCCGACTGCGAGGCCAGCCAGTGGGTGGAGGACACCATGCCGAAGGTGCCCTGGAGGGTGGGGCGAGTCGTGAACCGCATGTGCGACCTCGGTGTTCGGGTACTCCGGCCGCGGTCCATCCAACATCACAGACGGCCGCGGGGGAATGCCCCGTTCCAGGGCGCCGCCCGCCGCCGTCACGCGCAGCGCAGGCCGGTCAGTTCCTCGGAGCGTGCCCAGATCCGGCGGGCCTCGTCCGTGCTCCGCAGGCGGCTGTAGAGCTTCTGCGGCGCGGGCGGTCCCCCCAGCCGGCCCGGGCCGCCGGGGCCGTAGAACGCCCCGCGTTCGGCCTGCGGCGACGTGGCGGCGTACAGCGCGGGGAGCTGCGCGGTGCGGACCGTGCCCAGGAGGATGCCGCGGGCGGACAGGACGCGGATGACACGTACGCCCAGGGTGTCCCGGGCGCGGCCCACCTCGGGGCGGGCGGCGAGCAGGTTGGTGGGGGCGACGCCCGGGTGGGACAGGTTGCTGGTGATGCCCCAGTCACCGGCCGCGCTGCGGCGGTCGAGTTCCAGGCCGAAGAGGCCGAACGCGATCTTGGACTGGCTGTAGGCGCGCATCCCGTCGTAGGAGCGTTCCCAGTTCAGGTCGTCCCAGTTGATGGCGTTCCGGTTGGCCGCGACGCTGATCTGCGAGGTCACGCGGGCCCGGCCGGCCCGCAGCAGCGGCAGCAGGCGGGCGACGAGGGCGAAGTGGCCGAGGTGGTTGGTGCCGAACTGCAGCTCGAACCCGTCCGCGGTCGTCTGCCGCGCGGGCGGCGTCATGACCCCGGCGTTGTTGACCAGCAGGTGGATCGGGCGGTCCTCCGCCAGCAGGGTCTCGCCCAGTTCCGCCACGGAGGTGAGCGAGGACAGGTCGAGCGTGCGCAGGGACACCTCGGCGCCGGGCACCCGCGCCCGGATCGCGTCCAGCGCGGCCTCGCCCTTGCGCGGGTTGCGGACCGGCAGGAGCACCTCCGCCCCGGCGGCCGCCAGGCGGGTGGCGATGCCGAGCCCGATGCCGTCGCTCGCGCCGGTGACGAGCGCGCGCCGGCCGGTCAGATCGGGGACCGTGATGTCGAAGTCGGTGCGGGGCATGAGGTCGCTCCTGGGGGGGGGTGTCGTTGCTTTCCTCGTGATGTCGTCGTTACCACCTTGACCGGATCCGGCGGCGGGATGCAGGGTCTGCCGATCCCCTGATCGCGCGTCCGAGGGTCCGGCCCCTTCCGCCCTTCACGCAGGTCGGAGCCGGTTTCGGCGCGGACCGCGGGCGCCTGGGAGGCCGCAGAGGGGGATCGGCGATCCGTGGCTGCGCCGCCGCGGCGGCGATAGAAAGGGGGTGGGGAAAGCGGTGCAGGAGGAGAGGGCCTCATGGAGATCGACCGGAGCGGGCTCGCCGCCTTCCTGCGGCGCCGGCGGGAGCTGCTGCAGCCCGAGGACGTCGGGCTCCCGCGCGGACAGCGCCGCCGGACCAGCGGCCTGCGCCGCGAGGAGGTCGCGGCGCTGTGCCACATGTCGACCGACTACTACGCGCGCCTGGAGCGGGAGCGCGGCCCGCAGCCCTCGGCCCAGATGGCCGCCTCGATCGCCCAGGGCCTGCACCTGTCGCTGGACGAGCGCGACCACCTGTTCCGCCTGGCCGGGCACAACCCGCCGGTGCGCGGCCCGGCCGGCGAGCACGTCGGCCCGGGTCTGCTGCGCATCCTCGACCGCCTGGCCGACACCCCCGCCGAGATCGTCACCGAACTCGGCGAGACCCTGCGCCAGACGCCGCTGGGCGTGGCCCTGACCGGCGACACCACCGCGTTCACCGGACCGGAACGCAGCATCGGCTTCCGCTGGTTCACCCTGCCGGCCACCCGCGCCCTGTACGCACCGGAGGACCACGCCCTGCTCTCCCGCATGTTCGCCTCCGGGCTGCGCCAGGTCGTCACGCTGCGCGGGCCCGGCTCCCGCGCCGCCCGCTACGCCGACCTCCTCCTGGAGCGCAGCGAGGAGTTCCGCGCCCTGTGGGACACGCACGAGGTGGGCGTGCGCCCCGCCCGGGTCAAGCGCTTGTGCCACCCCGAGGTCGGACTCCTCGAACTGGACTGCCAGACCCTCCTGGACCCCGACCAGTCGCACCTGCTGCTCGTCTACACCGCCACCCCCGGGTCCGAGAGCCACGAAAAGCTGCGTCTGCTGTCCGTCATCGGCCCCCAGCCGGTCGGCTGACCGCACCGCACACGCGCAGTCTCTGTACGAACTCCGTTTCCCCGTTGTATGACTTCTCCCTATGTGATGGGGGAGGCGTTTTCCGGGGCGCGTGCCCCGGATGTCGATTGACAACGTTGTCCACAGGGAGAGGGTCCGTGCTCGTCATGCCTGACAGATCCAAGAGACCGCCGATACGGTCGTCGTCCCGCCCCCGAGCCCTGCGGACCACGGTCGCCGCGGTGCTCGCCGGGGCGCTCGGCCTGGCCGCGCTGACGGGCGGCGGCACCGCCGTCGCCGTACCCGTCGCGAAGCCCTCCGCCGCGGCCGACGCGGCGTCCGGCGGGACGGACTACACCAAGCTCGTCGACCCGTTCGTCTCCACCGCGGGCGACGACGGCAACGACCTCCCCGGCGCCCAGGCACCGCACAGCCTGGCCAAGGTCAACCCGATGACGACCCCGGGCCGCAACCACTCGGGGTACGACTACAACGAGGACCACATCGCCGGGTTCACCGCCACGAACCTGGACGGCGTGGGCGGTTCGGGCGGCGGCGGCGACCTGCTGGTGGTCCCGACCTCGCAGCAGTACGACAAGCGTCCGGCCACGAGCACCTACGCACACCCCTACAGCCACGACGACGAGTCGGCGTCGCCCGGCTCCTACCGGGTGGGACTCGGCTCCCCCGCCGGGACCATCGACGCCGAGATGACCGCGACGACCCGCACGGCGCTCGAACGGTACCGCTTCCCCGCCGGTTCGCGGCCCCAGCTCGTCCTCGACCTGGCCAACAACTTCACCAGCCGTACCCGCGCGACCCTGGACGCGACCACACTCAAGGACGGCACCACCGCGATCAGCGGGCTCGTCGCCGGGTCCTTCAACGGCGCCTCGTACCGGCTGTACTACTACGCCACCACGAACGTCCCCGTGACCTCGCTGCGCAGTTGGGGCGACGACGGCACGCTGAGCGACGCGACCGCGCAGGACGGCACCGACACGGGCGCCGTGCTCGGCTTCGACGAGGCCGACGGCGACGACGTCGAGCTGCGCGTCACGCTGTCGCCGATCAGCGCCGAGCAGGCCGCCACCGACCAGCACAACGAGGTGGCGGGCCGCAGCTTCGACGACGTGCGCGCGCGGACGAAGGCCGACTGGAACAGCACGCTCGGCGCCGTCGCGGTGAAGGCCTCGAAGCAGGCCGACCCCGACTCGACGCTCACCAAGCAGTTCTACACGCACCTGTACCGCATGTACGCGCTGCCGGTGAACGCCACCAGCACCAGCGGCACCTACCGCGGCGTGGACGGCGCGGTGCACCGGGCGAACGGCTTCACGTACTACGACGGCTGGTCCACCTGGGACGACTTCCGCAAGTACTCCGTGGAGGCGTACATCGACCCGGCGACCTACCGGGACATGGTGCAGTCCGCCGTCATCCTCTTCGCCGACGCGCACGCCTCGGGCAAGAGCCTGGGCAGCCTCACCCACTCGGTGCCGACGGTGCGCTGGGAGCGCTCGGCGGTGGTGATCGCCGACGCGCTCTCGAAGGGGTTCAAGGACTTCGACCGGCTCGACGAGGCGTACCCGGCGCTGAAGTCGTACACCGGCTACTACACCGGGACGCAGCTGCGGCAGGGCTATGTCGCCGGTGACCCCGGTACGACGGTGCAGCGCGGCTACGACCAGTGGGCGCTGTCCGTCATCGCCGACGCGCTCGGCGAGGACGCGGACGCGGAGAAGCTGCGCGAGCAGGCGACCATGGCGATCGACAACCTGGTCAAGCCCGGCGCCTGGACCGCGCCCGACGGCACCGAGGTCGGCCTGCTCACCCCGCGCGACGGCGAGGGCGACTGGCAGGGCGTCGACTACGAGAAGTTCGAGGAGGCCAAGCTCTACCAGGGCACCCTCTGGCAGTACCACTGGTACGACGCGTACGACATGGGCGGCCTCATCGAGGCCATGGGCGGCCAGAAGGCCGGCCGGGCCGCGATCCGGCACCTGTTCGGCGAGGACTCCGACGCCGACGACGGCTCGACCATGCTGCACTCCAACGCCAACGAGATCGACCTCCAGGCCCCCTACCTCTTCAACTACGTCGGTGAGCCGAGCCTGACGCAGAAGTGGGTGCGCGCCATCTACACCGGCGAGACCTGGAACCGGTACATCGCGACCGGCTCCACCAACGAAGCCCCCAGCTCCGGCGGCGAGTTCCGGCCGCCGGTGAAGACCAAGGTCTACGAACTGGCCCCGGACGGCTTCCTGCCGACCATGGACAACGACGCCGGCACCATGTCGACCATGTTCGTCGCCGCCGCCCTCGGGGTGTTCCCGGTGACCGCGGGCTCCAGCCAGTTCCAGATCGGCAGCCCGTTCTTCGACTCGACGACGATCCGCTACCCGAGCGGCGCCGAGTTCACCGTCGAGGCCGACGGAGTCTCGCCGAGCCGCTACTACGTCCAGGGCGCCACGCTCAACGGCAAGCGGTTCTCCAACACATGGCTCGACTACTCGCAGATCGTCGCCGGCGGCACCCTGAAGTTCGCCATGGGTTCCAAGCCGTCGGCCTGGGGTTCGCGCACCGAGCCGGCGTACTCGCTGAACACCGACTCGGGCGACGACGGTGACGGCAGCGGGCCGGGCAAGGGCACGACCGTCGTCTCCGCCCGCCCCGAGACCGTCGGCACCGCCGCCGACGGCACCGTCGAGGACAGCATCGAGCTTCGGCTGTCCGGCCGGGCGTCGTTCACCGCGCGCAAGGGGACCAGTCTCACCCGGAGCGGCGCGGCGAGCGTGACCGGCCTCCCGGACGGCATCGAGGCCGACCTCAGGGTCACCGGCAAGCGCACGGCCTCGCTGAAGCTCACCGGCAGCACCAGGACCGACGCGCGGTTCGGCATCACCTTCCGCGACCGGGCCTTCCCGCACGGCATTCCGGCCTCCACCGTGACCGGCACCGGCGTGTCCGTGACCGACCCGCTGGTCGTCTCGGCCGCCGCGGTGCACCGGAAGAGCCTGGCCGCCCTGGCCGACGAGGCGTCCCTGGTGCGCGAGGGCAACTACTCCGACGGCTCCTACGGCATCTTCCGTACCGCCCTGGAACGCGCGCGGACCGTCCTCGCGGACCCCGCCTCGCCGACCGGGACGCTGATGGCCGCGCACGACGCGCTGCGGACCGCGATCGACGCGCTCACCCTGGACGAGGGCGGTTACGCCGTCCTCCAGGCCGAGGACCCCGACCGGATGGAGGGCCCCAGCCTCGTGAAGGAGGCGTACTACTCGGACGGCGACCTCGGCGGCGTCACCGAGGGCGCCTGGGAACAGTACGCGGACCTGGACTTCGGCGGGGTCGCCCCGCGCAGCGTCTCGGTGCGCTACGCCAACTCGCAGGCCACCACCGCCGCGCCGAGCAGTGTGGACATCCACGCCGGGGACGCCGACGGACCCGTCGTCGCCACCGTCTCCCTGCCGGGGACCGGCGGCTGGCAGTACTACACCACCGTCCAGGCGGCCGTCACCAACCCCAAGGCGCTGCTGGACGCGTCGAGCGCGACCTTCGTCTTCCACGCCCCCTCGGGGCAGCAGTGGGTGTCGAACTTCGACTGGTACCAGTTCTCGCCGCAGGACGCCCCGTCGTCCTCGCCGACCACCACGCTCGCCACGCTGACCGCGGCGAACACCACCGCGACCGGCGACGGTTCGCTGCCGCTGAAGCTCTCCGGCGGCCTCTTCGAGAACGTGACGAACGGCGCCTGGGCCGAGTGGCGGGACACCGCCCTCGGTGACGGCGCCGACACGGTCACCGTCACCTACGACAAGCCCCGCTCCCGCGCGGCGTCGGACTCGCACATCGAACTGCGCCTGGGTGCGAAGGACGGCCCGACGGCCGCCGAGATCCCCCTCGACTACACCGGCTCGGGCTGGGGAACGGTGGCCGGCACGAGCGTACGGCTCGACCCGGACACCTTCGGCGGGGCCCAGGACGTGTTCGCCGTCTTCGTCTCCAGCACCCAGACCGACGCGCAGCCCTACGTCGCCAACGTGTACTCGCTCGCCCTGACGCGCCAGGCGGACGCCCCGGTGGTGTTCGACGCCACGGCGTTCAAGGGCAACAGCGGCGGCGGGCTCAAGAGCGAGCCGGCCACCTGGAGCGACGCGGGCTCCGCCACCAGCCTCGGCGGCACCTACGACGGCGCCTGGCTCGACTACGGCGACATCGACTTCGGCGACTCGCCCAAGAACACCGTCACCCTCACCTACGTCAACAACTCCGCCCGCTGCGGCACCGGTTCCGCAGTCCAGCTCTACCTGGACTCCTTCGACGCGGACGCCCCCGGCACGCCGCAGGCGACCGTGCCCCTGCCGGTCACCGGCAGCTCCTGGTCGTCGGGCGGGACGACCAGTGTGACCCTGCCGAAGGGGATCACCGGCACGCACTCCGTGCACCTGCGGCTGACCACGAACGCGGACTCCGCGCACCCCTACGTCGCCAACCTGGGCCAGGTCACCTTCTCCCACGTCGAGGCTCCCGCGGAGACCGACCTGTCCGCCCTGCGGACGGCGATCGACCAGTACGAGGGCCTCGTCGAGGACGCGGACCGGTACGGCACGATCGACTTCGGGGTGTTCCGGCGCGAACTGGCCGCCGCCCGCGACCTCCTCGGCGCCGAGGACGCCACCCAGCTCGAGGCCGACCTGCGGACCCGGAGCCTGACGCTGGCCGCGAACCAGCTGGTTCCGCTGCCGAGGCTGAAGCTGGAGAACCTGGTCGACGCCGCCTCCGCACTCGCCGACGAGCGCTACACGGAGGCCTCGTGGAGTGCCTTCACCACGGCGCTCGCCGCGGCGAAGACGGCCCTGGCGGACGACGCGGCCACGGACCGCACCCTCACCGAGCGGTACACGGCCCTCGACCGCGCCAGGTCCGCACTCACCACGAAGCGCAGGACGGTGCCGGCCGCGCCCGACGCGGTGTCCGCGACCCCGTCCGGCACCAGTGTGAAGGTCACCTGGTCCGCACCCGAGGACGACGGCGGTTCGCCCGTCACCGGTTACGAGATCACCCTGAGCGGCGGCCACCAGGTCGAGATCACCGATCCGGACAGCCGGAGCACGGTGTTCACCCGGCTGCCGGACGGCACGTCGTACACGGCGCGGGTCCGGGCGGTGAACGCCCTCGGCGACTCCCCCTGGGGCGCACCGACGCAGCCCGTCGTCGCGGGCGGCGGCAAGCCCCAGGCGCCGACCGTCACGGGTGTGGTCACCGACGGCGAGCGGGTCAGGGTGAGCTGGCGGCCCGCCGGCGACGGCGGCTTCCCGGTCGTCGGCTACACCGTGGCCCTCGACGACGGAACCACCGCGCACGTGTCCGGCACCACCGACACCGCGCTGCTCACCTCGGACGGCGGAGCGAAGGCCCACACCGCCACCGTGACCGCGGTGACCCTGGCCGGCAGCTCGGCCGACCCCGAGCCCACGGCCGAGTCCGCCACCGCTGCCACCGCTGCCGCCGACCCGGCGGACTACGAACCGTCGCCCTTCCCGGCCGACGTGCTCGACGCCGCCTACTCGTCGGACGCGTGGCCCGCGACCGGCGACGGCGGCGACTACTTCAACCGGCTCCTCGGCGGCTTCGACGACCTTGGCCCCGCCACCCTCGGCGCCAACGAGAAGCTGACCGACGGCACCGCGCCCACGGCCGAGAACGACACGATCACCGTCGGCATCAACAACGCGGCGACGCAGCAGCAGGTCGACCGGGCCGAGGTGGACGCGTCCAACAGCGCCACCGTCACCATGGCCGACGGCCTCGGCTCCCGGCTCGGCCCGCTGTACAGCGAGGCGCTGAAGGCGGGTCAGCTGCCCAAGACCAGCGCGCTGTTCTCCCGCGTCACCGAGAAGCTCGACACCCACGACGCGGCGAAGAACCACTACCAGTACCTGCGCCCGTACGTGCGGCTCGGCTTCGCCGGGGACGGCGGCGCGATCTACGAGTCGCAGGACAGCTCGTACAGCGGTCTCGCGGGCCAGGGCTCGTACCCGAGCGGCCACACCTACGGCGGCTACGAGGCCGGGACCATCCTCGCCACGCTGCTGCCGGACCTGGCGCCGTCGATCCTCGCGCGCACCTCGGAGTACGGGGACAACCGCATCGTCCTCGGGTTCCACTACCCGCTCGACGTCATGGGCGGCCGGATCACCGCACAGGCCACCGTGGCGCACCGCTGGGCGGACCCCGAGTTCGCGAAGCTGCTGGGGCAGGCCCACACCGAGATCGAGAACGTGCTGCTCGCGCGGTGCGCGCAGGAGGGCTACGGCGACACCCTCACGGCCTGCGCGGGTGATCCCTACGCCGGGCTGAGCACCGCGCAGGACGTGGACCTGTACACGCGGCGCCTGACCTACGGGTTCTCGCAGACCGGCGAGGCGGGGCAGACCCTCGACGCGCCGTCCGACGCGGCGGCTCTGCTGATCACCGCCTTCCCGGACCTCACCGCCGAGCAGCGCACCCAGGTCCTGGAGCAGACCGCCACGGACTCCGGGTACCCGCTCGACCTCACCGCGTCCGGCGGGCCGGCCTGGCAGCGGATCAACCTGGCGGCGGCGATGGCGGCGGACGTGGTCGTGAACGCCGACGGGTCGGTCACGGTGACCAACTCCCCCGACGCGACGAAGGAGAGCGTCGCGGACGCGTCCGCGATCACCGTGGGAGGTGTCGCGCTCGACGGGTTCGACCCCGAGGTGTCCACGTACGTCGTGGACTGGCCGAAGAACAGGCGGGTCCCGTCCGTCGGTGCGGTGACGGCCGCGCCGGGCGCGCGGGTGAAGGTGACGGCGGGCAGTTCCACGGTCTCGTCGTCCCAGCGCGGGTTCTCCGCCCGCACCATCACGGTGACCTCGGCCAACGGCGCGTTCACCCGCACCTACACGGTCGGGTTCCGGCCGACGGAGCAGCGGCATCCGCACGGGCCGGACTGGGGCTGGGACGCCGGCCGTGGGTCGGCATCCGGCGGTGGGTCGGCATCCGGCGGTGGCGGCCTCTGGTCGCCGGCACGGGAGTGGGAGCACGCCCTGAAGTGAGCCCGGCCGCCCGGACACCGGGCGAAGTGGACCGCCGCCGTCACGACATGCTCCGTGACGGCGGCGGTCGCCGTTCTCACGTCGGGCTCGGCGCCTCGGCGCGGGGGCCGTCGTCTTCTTCGGCGCGGGGCTCCGTGCCTTCCTCGGCCCGGGCTCCGTTGCCTTCCTCGGCGCGGCGCAGGGCGTCCTCGTCGGTGCGGGCGTCGTAGCCGACGAGCCCGGGCAGCGCGGCGGTGAGCAGTCCCACGGCCGCGACACAGGCCACGCCGCCGGTCCAGACCGCCGGGCGGGCGCCGGTCCAGCCGGCCATCGCGCCGGCCCGGACCTGGCCGAGCTGCGGTCCGATGCTGTAGGAGAGGACCTCGATCCCCGCGAGCCGGCCGCGCAGCCGGTCGGGGATGGTCTGGTTCCAGATGGTGGAGCGGCCCAGGCCGCTGAGCATGTCCCCGGCTCCGGCCAGCGCGAGACAGGCCAGCACCAGCCAGATGTTCGCGGTCCAGCCGGCCGCCGCGATGGCCAGTCCCCAGCCGGTGGCGCCGAACACCACCAGCAGGCCGTGCCGCCGGGTCCGGGACACCCAGCCGCTGGTCAGGCTGAGCAGCAGCGAGCCGACGGCCCCCGCCGAGTACATCAGGCCCAGCGCCCAGTCGGCGTCGAGTTCGTCGGCGAGGAAGGGGAAGATGGTGTTCGGGAAGGCGAAGAGCATCGCCGCCAGGTCGATCGCGTAGGTGCCCAGCAGCACCGGTCTCGACCAGGCGTACCGGGCGCCCTCGGCGATGCCGCGCAGGGACGGCTTGGCCGCGTGCGCGACGGGCGGCACCGGGGAGAGCCGGCGGCACATCAGGACCGAGGCGCAGAAGCAGGCCACGGTGGTGGTGTACGCGGGGACGTTGCCCGCGTAGGCGACCACGAGGCCGGCCAGGGCGGGTCCGGCGATGGCGCCGGCCTGCCAGCGCAGGGCGTTCAGCGCCGCGGCGGCGGCCAGTTGCCCGTGCGGCACGATCCGGGCCAGCAGCGAGTCCAGCGCGGGGCGTTGCAGTCCGGCGAGTGCGGCCACCCCGCCCGCGACCACGTACAGCGGCCAGAGCAGGGGGCGGGGCAGCAGCGCGTTCACGAGCAGGACGGCGGCCAGGAGTCCGAGGCCCGCCTCGGTGAGCACGATGACCCTGCGCCGGTCCACGGCGTCGGCGAGTGCCCCGCCGTAGAGCCCGAAGACCACCAGGGGGACGAGT
The DNA here is from genome assembly GCF_020404845.1 of Streptomyces hyderabadensis. Classification (GTDB taxonomy): domain Bacteria; phylum Actinomycetota; class Actinomycetes; order Streptomycetales; family Streptomycetaceae; genus Streptomyces; species Streptomyces hyderabadensis. The sequence continues at coordinate 122,152 of NZ_JAIOJZ010000009.1, forward strand.
TCGACGGCGCCCATGACGCCGACGGCGAGCGGGGAGCCGGTCAGCTCCTTGATCTGCAGCGGCAGCGCGATCAGCGCCATCACGCTGCCGAGGTAGGTGACCAGCCCCTGCACCCACAGCAGGCGGAAGTCGCGGGAGGACCGCCAGGGCGCGAGGTCGGGCAGCAGCGCGGTGAGCCTCGACGTCATGGCGTTGCTTCGCTGTCCGAGAGGACGGTCGCCGCGGCCGTCGTGTGATGGCGTCCGATGGGCAGGACGAGGGGCCGGCCGGAGACCGGGTCCTCGATGACGCGGCTCTCCATGCCGTACACGGACCGCACCGTGTCCTCGGTCATCACCTCCTCGGTGTCTCCGGCGGCGTGCAGTCCTCCGGCCGCCAGCGCGATGAGCCGGTCCGCGTAGCGGGCGGCGAGGTTGAGGTCGTGCAGGACCATGACGATGGTGGTGCCGCGGGTCCGGTTGAGGTCGGTGAGCAGGTCGAGGACCTCGATCTGGTGGCTGATGTCGAGGAACGTGGTGGGTTCGTCGAGCAGCAGCAGGTCGGTCTGCTGAGCCAGTGCCATGGCGATCCACACCCGCTGGCGCTGGCCGCCGGAGAGTTCGTCGACGGCGCGGTCCATCAGGTCGGTGGTGTGGGTGGCCTCCAGTGCGGCGGCGACGGCCGCGTCGTCCTGCGCCGTCCAGCGGGAGAAGGCGCGCTGGTGCGGGTGGCGGCCCCGGCCGACCAGGTCGAGGACGGTGATGCCCTCGGGGGTGACCGGCGACTGGGGCAACAGGCCCAGGGTGCGGGCGAGTTCCTTGGCCGGGGTGCGGTGGACCTCCTTGCCGTCCAGGACGACGCGGCCGGCCCGCGGGACGAGCAGCCGGGACATGGAGCGCAGCAGTGTCGACTTGCCGCAGGCGTTGGCGCCGACGATGACCGTGATCCGCCCGGCGGCGAGGGTCAGGTCGAGCCCCTCGATGACGACGCGGTCGCCGTAGCCGAGGGTGAGGTCCTCGGTGGACAGGGTGTGGGACGCGGTCACAGTGAGCCTCCGGCCCGGTTGGTGCGGACGATCAGGTAGACGAGGTAGGGCGCGCCGAGGACGCCGGTGACGACGCCCACGGGGTAGCGGGTGTCGAAGGCGTACTGGCCGGTGAAGTCGGCGACGAGGACGAGCAGGGCGCCGACGAGTGACGCGGGGACCAGCAGGGATCCGCCGGTGCCCACCAGCCGGGCGGCGATCGGGCCGGAGAGGAAGGCCACGAAGGCGATCGGTCCGGCGGCGGCCGTCGCGAACGCGATCAGCCCGACGGCGGCGACGATCACGACGACGCGGGTGCGTTCGACGCGGACGCCGAGTGCGGAGGCCGTGTCGTCGCCGAGGCTCAGGGCGCTCAGGTTGCGGGCCTGGGACAGCAGTACCGGGCCGAGCACGAGCACCGCGAGGACGGTGGGCACGGTCTCCTCCCAGGTGGTGCCGTTGAGGCTGCCGGTGAGCCAGCGCATCGCCTCCTGGAGGTCCCACTGGCCGGCCTGCGACAGGACGTAGGAGGTGACGCTGTCGAGCAGGGCGGAGACGCCGATGCCGATGAGGATGAGCCGGGTGCCGGCCACCCCGTCGCGGAAGGCGAGGGTGTACACCAGCAGCGCCACCCCGAGCGCGGCGGCGATCGCCACGGCCGACACCTCGGTCCCGCCCAGCGAGAAGATCACGATGGCGATGGCCGCCGCGGTGCTGGCGCCCGCGCTGATGCCGATGATGTCCGGGCTGGCGAGCGGGTTGCGGAGCATCGTCTGGAAGGTGACGCCGGCGAGGCCGAAGCCGAATCCGGCGCTCAGCGCGAGTACCGCGCGCGGCAGCCGCAGCCTGCCCACGGTGAAGGAGGCGCCCGGCACGTCCTCCCCCAGGATCACGCGCAGCACGTCGTGGGCCGGGTAGAAGGTGTGTCCGGCCATGAGGGAGGTGGCGAAGGCGGCGGCGACGAGGACCAGCAGGGTCAGCACGATCAGCCGTCGCCGCCGGGCGCCGCGGACGCGGGTGCGGGTGACGGTCCGCAGCGTGGACGGGGCGTCGACGGCGGGGGCGCTCACAGGGATCTGACCTTCTGTCGGCGGACGATGTGGATGAAGAAGGGGGCGCCGAGGATCGCGGTCAGGATGCCGACGTCGATCTCGGAGGGCCGTGCCACGATCCGCCCCACCACGTCCGCGGCGGTCAGCAGCACGGCACCGCCCAGGGCGGACAGCGGCAGCAGCCAGCGGTGGTCGACGCCGGCCAGGAGACGGCAGGTGTGCGGCACCAGGAGGCCGACGAAGGCGATCGGTCCGGCGACGGCGGTGGACGCGCCGCACAGCACGACCGCACCGAGCGCCGCGACGGCCCGTGCCAGGGCCACCCGTTCGCCGAGCCCGGCCGCGAGGTCGTCGCCCAGGGCCAGGGAGTTGAGGGCACGGGCGCTGGCGAGGCAGAGCACGAACCCGGCGGCGAGGAAGGGCAGCACGCTGCCGAGCTGCCCGTAGGAGGCACCGCCGACGCCGCCGATCTGCCACAGCCGGAAGGTGTCGGAGATGTCGTTGCGCGGCAGCACGACCGCGCTGACCAGCGAGGCGAGCGCGGCCGAGATGGCGGCGCCGGCCAGGGCCAGCTTCAGCGGGGTGGCGCCGCCGCGGCCCAGTGAGCCGACCGCGTACACGAACCCGGCGGTCAGGGCGGCCCCGCCCATCGCGACCCAGATGTACCCGGACGCCGACGCGAGGTGGAAGTGGGCGATGCCGGTGACCACGGCCAGCGAGGCGCCCATGTTGACGCCGAGGATGCCGGGGTCGGCGAGCGGGTTGCGGGTGACGCCCTGCATGACGGTGCCGGACAGTCCCAGGGCGGCGCCCACGACGACGGCCAGGAGGGTGCGCGGGATCCGCTTGGCGACCGACGCCTGTTCCAGGGTGTGGTCGGCCCCGCCGAGCGCCGCCCACACGTCGGACCAGGCGACGTCGCGGGAGCCGAGGGCGAGGGAGGCGGTCATGACGACGAGCAGCACCGCCGCGAGGACGAGGAGCCAGACGACACGCACGCGCGCCGAACGCCGCATCGGGAGGGCGTTCGGCGCGCGCAGGGTCCCGGTCGCGCTCACGCGGCCTTGTCCGCGGCCGCGGCGAGCGCCTTCACGTAGTCGTCGAGGACGTACGGGATGGACAACGGGGTGGGGTTGGCGGCGGTCGCCAGCGGGGTGCTGCCGGGCAGCAGGTAGATCGAGCCCTGCTCGACCGCGGTCAGCTTGGAGGTGAGCGGGTCGCTCTTGAGGGCGCCCAGGAGTTCGCCCTTGTCGTCGCCGTAGCCGGTGACGACGTCGACGTCGTTGAAGTCGTCGATGCGCTCGGCGCTCTTGGTGAGCACGAACTTCTTGGTGTCCTTCGACGGCCCCGAGACGCTGGCGGGGATCTTCATGCCCAGGTCGGTGAAGAACTGGGTGCGGGTGTCGTGGGTGGTGTAGAAGCCGACCTCGCTGACGTCCTTGGAGGACACGTGGGTCATGAACATCGCCGACTTGCCCTTGATCTGGGGGTACTTGGCGACGGTCTTGGTGATCTGCCCCTCCAGGTCGCCGATCAGCTCGTCGCCCTCGTCGGCCAGGCCGATGGCCTTGCTGTTCAGCCGGATGATGTCGCGCCACGGGGTCGCCCAGGCGGCCTCGGGGTAGGCCACCACGGGGGCGATCTCGCTGAGGGTCTCGTAGTCCTGTGCGGTCAGCCCGGAGTAGGCGGCGAGGATGACGTCGGGCCGGGTGTCGGCGACGGCCTCGAAGTCGATCCCGTCGGTCTCGTCGAACAGCACCGGTGTCTTGGCGCCGAGTTCCTTCAGCCGGTCCTCGGTCCAGGGCAGTACGCCGTCGCCGTCGTCGTCGCCGAAGTTGGCCTTGGCCATGCCGACGGGGACGACGCCGAGGGCGAGCGGCACCTCGTCGTTGGCCCAGTTGACGGTGGCGACGCGCTTCGGCTTGTCCGGGACGACGGTGGTGCCGAGCGCGTGCTCGATCGTCACGGGGAACTGCCCGGCGTCGGCACCGGCGGCACCGGCGTCGGTCTTGGTGTCGTCGTCCTGGCCACCGCACGCGGTGAGGCCGAGCAGGAGGGCCGCCGCGAGGGCGAGTACGCGAAGGCGGGGTGTTCTCATCGACCCGGTATTCACTTTCGGGGAGTTGGGCACAGGAAGTCAGGACAGGAGCCAGTTAGGTAAGGCTTACCTGAAATCGCGTGCCCAGACTAGGCAGCCCGCGCACCCCTAGCAATCGAGCCTTTTCGACAGGTCTTGTAGCGATCGGGACACGGCGCGGTCGGCGCGCCCCGCCCTCGGCGCGCCCGTGACCTCAGCGCGCCCTGAACCGGCCGGGAGTGGTCCCCGTCGTCCGCCGGAAGGCCGCGCCGAAGGCGCTCGCCGAGCGGTAGCCCACCGCGTCGGCCACCACGTCGACCTCGAACCCGCGCGCCAGCAGGTGCACGGCGTGCTGGGCCCGTACCGAGGCGACCCAGCGGGCGAAGGTCGTGCCCGTCTCGGTCCGGAAGGCGCGGGTCAGGGTGCGCGCGCTGCAGCCGAGGGCGGTGGCCCAGCCGGTCAGGGTGCGCTGGTCGGAGGGGTCGGCCCGGACCGCGTCCACGATCGGCCGCAGCAGCGCGGAGGTGGGCAGCTGGACCAGCAGCGCCCTGGGCGAGGGCCGCAGGACGTCGAGCACCATGGCCTCGGTGACGTCCCGGGAGCGCGGCGGCAGGTCCGGCTCCCCCAGCCGGTCCAGGAGCAGCCTGAGCAGAGGGGTGATGTCCACGGCCACCGGCTCGTCGGGCAGGGCCGAGACCGTGCCGTGCCGGAAGAAGTGGGCGCGGTAGGAGGTCCCGGCGACGGCGGAGGCCGAGTGCAGTTGCCCGGCGGGCATCCACAGGCCGAGCGTCGGTGTGATGCACCAGACCTGGGACCCGACCACGGCGGTCGACGCGCCGTGCGCGTTCCAGAGCAGCTCGTGCCACGGGTGGGAGTGCTCGGTCCAGGCCGTGTCGGCGGCGACGACCTCCTCGTACGCCTTGATCACGAAGGAGACGTCCACCTCACCGGCGGCGAGCGCCGGCAGCTCCCTGGTGACACGCATGCGGCTCAGGCTAACCGGCGCGGGCGGCCCTCCGGCCGGGTAGGTGCCGGTGCGGACCGGAAATGGGTGTGCGAACCGATGGACGCCCGCGGCGCACGTCCCGGACGCTGCTGCGGTGCCCCTGTTCTGGAGAATCTCGCTGTTCAACTCGGTGGTGCTGATCGCCGCGACCGCGTTGCTGCTGGGACCGGTCACCGTGTCGACACCCGTCCTGCTCACCGAGGCAGCGATCCTCACGGCGGGCCTGGTGGTGATCCTGGTCGCCAACGTCCTGCTGCTGCGGATCGGGCTCGGGCCGCTGCGCCGGCTCGCGCACGCCATGACCACGACCGACCTGCTGCGGCCGCGGGTCCGTCCGAAGGCCGACGGCGACGGCGAGATCGCCGCGCTGATCACCACTTTCAACACCATGCTCGACCGGCTGGAGGCCGAGCGCGCGCTGAGCGCCGCCCGCACGCTGAGCGCGCAGGAGTCGGAACGGCACCGGGTCGCCCAGGAGCTGTACGACGAGGTGGGGCAGACCCTCGCCGCCGTGCTGCTGGACCTCAGGCGGGTCGCGGACCAGGCGCCCGACGAGGTGCGTGAGCAGCTGACGCAGGTGCAGGAGACCACCCGGGCCGGCCTGGACGAGATCCGTCGCATCGCCCGCCGCCTGCTCCCCGGGGTCCTGGAGGAGCTGGGTCTGGCCAGCGCCCTGAGATCGCTGTCGGACGAGTTCACCGGCCCTTCGCTGACCGTGCGCCACGACATCGCCCCCGGCCTGCCCGCCCTCGGCGACAACGCCGACCTGGTGCTCTACCGGGTCGCCCAGGAGGGCCTGACCAACGCGGCCCGGCACTCCGGCGCCCGCCTGGTGCGGCTCAGCCTGGAGCGGGCCGGTGACGCCGTCCGGCTCCGGGTGCGGGACGACGGCCGGGGCTTCGACGGCTCGGACGAGGGCGCCGAGGGCGCCGGGATCCGCGGTATGCGCGAGCGCGCCCTGCTGATCGGGGCCGACCTCGTCGTCGGCCCGGCGCGCGGGGGCGGCACCGAGGTGCGGCTGACCGTGCCCGTCGGCGACCGGGCGGCCGCCCGCACCGGGTGACCTTCCGCACGGGCCAGGGGGCGGAGCGGGACGGGAACACACCGGTCGGGCGCGCTGTTGTCGCCGGATGCGGAACGGAGGCGGAACGGTGCACGGTGAGTACAAGATCCCCGGCGGCAAGCTGGTCGTCGTGGACGTGGAGGCGGAGCAGGGCGTGCTGCGGCACGTGCGCGTGGCGGGCGACTTCTTCCTGGAACCGGACGAGGCGCTGGACGCCGTGAACCGCGCGCTGGAGGGCGCCCCGGCGGACACCGACGCGGCGGGACTAGCCGCGCGGATCGACGCGGCCGTGCCCGAGGGCACCGTCATGTACGGGCTGACCTCGGAGGGTGTCGGCATCGCCGTGCGCCGTGCCCTCGCGCACGCCACCGACTGGACGGACTACGACTGGCAGCTCATCCACGAGGGACCGCAGGCCCCGGCGCTGCACATGGCCCTGGACGAGGTGCTGACCGCCGAGGTCGCCGCGGGCCGGCGTCCGCCGACGCTCAGGGTGTGGGAGTGGGGCGCCCCGGCGGTGATCATCGGCAGTTTCCAGTCACTGCGCAACGAGGTGGACCCCGAGGGCGCCGCCCGGCACGGCATCGAGGTGGTGCGCCGGATCTCCGGCGGCGGCGCGATGTTCGTGGAGCCCGGCAACACGATCACCTACTCCCTGTCCGTGCCGGAGGCCCTGGTGCAGGGGCTCTCCTTCCAGGACAGCTACGCCTATCTCGACGACTGGGTGCTCGGCGCGCTCGGCGAGATGGGCATCCGCGCCTGGTACCAGCCGCTGAACGACATCGCCACCGACCAGGGCAAGATCGCGGGCGCGGCGCAGAAGCGCGTCGTGGGCCCCGGGGGCGGCCCCGGCGCCGTACTGCACCACGTGACCATGTCGTACGACATCGACGCGGACAAGATGCTCCAGGTGCTGCGGATCGGGCGGGAGAAGATGTCCGACAAGGGCACGAAGTCCGCGAAGAAGCGGGTGGACCCGCTGCGCCGGCAGACCGGCCTGGCGCGCGGGGCCGTGATCGAGCGGATGATCTCCTCCTTCGCCGGACGGTACGGGCTGACCCAGGGGAAGGTGACGGACGAGGAGCTGACCCGGGCCACCGAGCTGGCGCGCGAGAAGTTCTCCTCCGCCGAGTGGACCGCCCGGGTGCCCTGAGCAGCCCGGGCGGCCGAGGAAGAAGAGGGCCTCGGCCGCACGTCTGCGTCACCGCGCGGCCACGCACCGAGTTCGCCCTTCCGCCCCACGGGGAGTCGTGTGACACTGGCGTCCCGTCCGCCGTGCGGGCACCCTCCGCACCGTCCCCCACGAGAAGTGCGCCTTGCGTTCTCTTCCTCTGCCGCTCGCCCTGACCGCCCGTCTGGCGCCGGTCGCCGTGCTCGCCACCGCGGGCTGGGCGATGTCGTCCGGGCCGGACACGTCACCGGCCGCCAAGGAGAGAACGCCGTCGCCCGGCACCACCGAAAGATCGGCGTCCGCACCGGCGAGCCCGTCGGCGACGAAGAAGTACGCCACCGCACCGGCACCGTGCGAGAGCCTGGCCGACAAGACGGTCACCTCGCTGGTGCCGGGCGCCAAGGCGGCCGGCAAGGAGATCCCGTCCACCGACACCAAGGTGCGCCGCACCTGTTCGTGGAACGCGCTCAAGGGCTACGACTACCGCTGGCTCGACGTCTCCTTCGAGGTGATGGAGACGGAAGAGGCCGCGCAGAAGTCGTACAGGGAGCGGGTCGCCGACCGCAGCGGCGGCGGCGACGTCCCGGGCCTCGGCGACAGCGCCTACTCCGTCGTCAACCTCACCACCGAGGACAAGCAGCAGACCCGTGAGGGCACCGTACTGGTCCGCGCCGCCAACGCCCTGGTGATGATCACGTACAACGGCAGCGACTTCGAGTCCAAGAAGGCCCCCGGCACGACCGAGATCAACAAGGGCGCCATCAAGGCGGCCAAGGAAGCGGTGGCCGCCTTGCAGGACGGTCAGGGCTGAGCGGCGGGGCCGGTCGGCTCGGCCCCCGGCCGCGTCGCCGGCAGCAGCATCAGCGCCAGGTAGAGGACGAGGGACGTGCCCAGGCCCACCGCCCAGCCGTAGTCGGCCAGGGGTTCGAGGAAGGGGACGGGGCGGCCGTCGATCAGGGGGTGGAAGTCGGCGCCGCCGATGGCCAGGACGCCGCCGACGGCGAAGGCGAGCACCGCGCGCCAGTTCCAGCCGCCGCCGTACCAGTAGCGTCCGCCCCTGCGGTACAGGTCGACGAGGTGCAGGCGGGCGCGGCGCAGGATCCAGTAGTCGGCGATGAGGATGCCGGCCACCGTGCCGAGCAGTCCGCCGACCAGGCCGAGCCAGGTGAAGATGTAGCCCTGCGGGTCGGAGTACAGCTTCCAGGGGAAGATCAGCACGGCCAGGACGGACGTGATGAGCGCGCCCGCCCGGAAACTCACCTTCCGCGGCGCGACGTTGGAGAAGTCGAAGGCCGGTGAGACCAGGTTGGCCGCGATGTTGACGGACAGGGTCGCCACCAGGACGGTGACGAGGGCGAAGAGCAGCCCCACCACGTTGTCCGTCTTCGCGGCGAGCTTCACCGGGTCCCAGATCGGCTCCCCGTAGACCGCCTGGCTGCCGGAGGTGACCATCACGGAGAGGAAGGCGAACAGGGTCATCGTGGTCGGCAAGCCGAGGGCCTGGCCCCGGGTCTGGGCCTTCTGGCTCTTCCCGTAGCGGGTGAAGTCGGGGATGTTGAGGGACAGCGTGGACCAGAAGCCGATCATGCCCATCAGGGACGGCCAGAAGAGCTTCCAGAAGTCGCCGCCCCAGCCGAGCTTCGAGGGCTGGTCGAAGAGCGGGCCGAGGCCGCCGGCCTTGTCGGCCATCCACCACAGCATCACGAAGGCGCCGACCAGGACGAACGGCGCCGCCCAGTTCTCGAAGCGGCGGATGGTCTCCATGCCGCGGTAGATGATGGCGACCTGGAGCGCCCAGAAGAGGGCGAAGGACAGCCACATGGTCCAGGCGTAGCCGCCGACCGTTCCCGCGTCCGTCCAGCCGTCGCCGATAAGTTTGCCGGCCAGGAAGTAGATCGCCTCGCCGCCGATCCAGGTCTGGATGCCGAACCAGCCGCAGGCCACCAACGCCCGTACGACGGCGGGCAGGTTGGCGCCCCGGATGCCGAAGGAGGCGCGGGCGAAGACGGGGAAGGGGATGCCGTACTTCGGTCCGGCGTGCCCGGTGAGCAGCATCGGGGCGAGGACGATCAGGTTGGCCAGGGCGATGGTGAACACCGCCTGCTTCCAGTCCATGCCGACCGCGATGAGACCGGAGGCGAGGGTCCAGGAGGCCGTGTTGTGGGCCATGCCGACCCACAGGGCGGAGAAGTTGTACGTGGTCCAGGTGCGCCCCTCGACGGGGACGGGCAGCAGGTCCTCGTTGGCGTAGGGGCCGCTCGGCGGCGGGGAGCCCGGGGCGAGCTCCACGCGCCCGTCGGGGAGGGTGACTTGGGCGGACGGCGGTATGGCCGTGGGCGCGGTGTCGGTCATGGGCAGGCCAATCATGCGGTGGGACGGGAAAGGCCGTGCGGGCGGTGCCGAGGGGGGTGCGCGGGTGCGCCCTGGGGCCCGCCCGCCCCGGAGCGCGGGGCGGGCGGGGGGTGGCTCAGGCGTTGACGGCCGGGATGACCTTGGTGCCGTAGGCGTCGATCACGGCTTCCTGCGCGTCGTGCATGTCGTACAGCGCGAACTGGTCCACGCCGAGGGCGCGCAGGGCGGTCAGCTTCTCGATGTGCTTCTCGACCGGGCCGATCAGGCAGAACCGGTCGACGATCTCGTCCGGCACGAACTGGGTGTCGGGGTTGCCGCTGCGTCCGTGGTGGGCGTAGTCGTAGCCCTCGCGGGCCTTGATGTAGTCGGTGAGTTCCTCGGGCACGGCCCCGGTGTGGGCGCCGTACTTGGCGACCAGGTCGGCGACGTGGTTGCCGACCATGCCGCCGAACCAGCGGCACTGCTCGCGGGCGTGGGCGAGGGCGGCGGGCGAGTCGTCGGCGGTGACGTAGGCGGGTGCCGCGACGCAGATGGTCACCTCGGACGGGTCGCGTCCGGCGGCCTCGGCGGCGTCCCGGACCGCCTTGACCATGTACTCGGTCAGGTAGAGGTCGGCGAGCTGGAGGATGAAGCCGTCGGCCTCCTCGCCGGTCATCTTCAGGGCCTTGGGGCCGTATGCGGCCATCCACACGGGGACTTCGGCGCCGGGTCTGATCCACGGGAAGCGCACGACGGTGCCGCCGCCGAGGTCGGCCTCCTCTCCCCTGCCGAGTGCGCGGATGACCTTGATGGCTGCGCTTATCCGGGCGAGGGTGTTGGGGGTGCGGCCCGCGACCCGCATCGCGGAGTCGCCGCGGCCGATGCCGCAGACGGTGCGGTTGCCGAACATGTCGTTGAGGGTGGCGAAGGTGGAGGCGGTCACCTCCCAGGTGCGGGTGCCCGGGTTGGTGACCATCGGGCCGATCTTCAGGGTGCTGGTGTTGGCCAGCACCTGGCTGTAGATCACGAACGGTTCCTGCCAGAGCACGGCGGAGTCGAAGGTCCAGCCGTGGCTGAAGCCGTTGTGCTCGGCCCGTTTCATCAGGTCCACGACGCGGGAGGCCGGCGGGTCGGTCTGCAGGACGAGTCCGAAGTCCATGGGCACCACTCCTAGTTCAGGTACTGACAGGTGGCGCGCGGGGTGTAGACGCCGTGGCCCGTGCGTCCGGTGTACTCCCGCTCGGTGACGACCGGTTCGCCGCGCGAGAGCACGGTCTCCACCCGGCCGGTGATTCGCCGGCCCTCGTAGGCCGAGTAGTCGACGTTCATGTGGTGGGTCTCGGCGGAGATGACCTGCTCGGCGTGCGGGTCGTAGACGACGATGTCGGCGTCCGCGCCGGGCGCGATGGTGCCCTTCTTCGGGTACAGGCCGAACATCCGGGCCGGGGTGGCGCAGGCGATCTCGATCCAGCGGCGCCGGCTGATGTGGCCGTCGACGACGGCCTGGTGGAGCAGGTCCATGCGGTTCTCGACGCCCGGCATCCCGTTGGGGATCTTGGAGAAGTCGCCCCGGCCCAGCTCCTTCTGTCCGCTGAAGCAGAAGGGGCAGTGGTCGGTGGAGACCACCTGGAGGTCGTTGGTGCGCAGGCCCCGCCAGAGGGACGCCTGGTGCTCGCGCGGGCGCAGCGGGGTGCTGCACACGTACTTGGCGCCCTCGAAGCCGGGCTCGGCGAGGTTGTCGGTGGACAGGAACAGGTACTGGGGGCAGGTCTCGCCGAAGACGGGGAGTCCTTCGTCGCGGGCGCGGGTCAGCTCGGCGACCGCCTCCGTCGCGGAGACGTGCACGACGTACAGGGGCGCTCCGGCGACCTGGGCGAGCCGGATGGCGCGGTGGGTGGCCTCGGCCTCCAGGAGGGCCTTGCGGACCTCGCCGTGGAAGCGGGGGTCCGTCTCGCCGCGGGCGAGGGCCTGCTCGACCAGGACGTCGATGGCGATGCCGTTCTCGGCGTGCATCATGATCAGGCCGCCGTTCTCGGCGGCGCGCTGCATGGCGCGCAGGATCTGTCCGTCGTCGGAGTAGAAGACGCCGGGGTAGGCCATGAACTGCTTGAAGGAGGTCACCCCCTCCTCCACCAGCAGATCCATCTCCTTGAGCGTCTTCTCGTTGACGTCGGAGACGATCATGTGGAAGGCGTAGTCGATCGCGCAGTTGCCCTCGGCCTTGGCGTGCCAGGCGTCCAGGCCGGAGCGCAGGGAGTGGCCGACGCTCTGGATGGCGAAGTCGACGATGGTGGTGGTGCCGCCCCAGGCGGCGGCGCGGGTGCCGGTCTCGAAGGTGTCGGCGGCGTAGGTGCCGCCGAAGGGCATCTCCATGTGGGTGTGCCCGTCGACGCCGCCCGGGATGACGTACTTGCCGCTCGCGTCTATCACTCGCTCGGCGGTGAACGCCTCGGCCGCCGGGGTGCCGGTCGCGGCGAGGGCGGCGACGCGGCCGTCCTCGATCAGGACGTCGGCGTGGAGTTCGTCGGACGCGGTGACGACGAGACCGCCGCGGATGACGGTACGGCTGCTCATGCTGCTGTTCCCTCCTGTCAGGGGCCCCGGCGGGCCGGTCAGGGCGCGGTCAGCGGGGAGTACGCGCCCGGCGCGCGGTCGCGGTAGAACTGCCAGCGGTCGCGGACCTCGCGCAGCTTGGCCATGTCCAGGTCCCGGACGACCAGTTCGGTCTCCTTGTCGCTCGCCACCTCGCCGACGAACTGCGCCTCGGGGTCGACGAAGTAGGAGGTGCCGTAGAAGTCGTTGTCCCCGTACTCCTCGACGCCCACCCGGTTGATGGCCCCCACGAAGTACTCGTTGGCCACGGCCGCCGCGGGCTGCTCCAGCTGCCACAGGTAGCCGGACAGGCCGCGCGAGGTGGCGGACGGGTTGAAGACGATCTCGGCGCCCGCGAGGCCCAGCGCCCGCCAGCCTTCCGGGAAGTGCCGGTCGTAGCAGATGTAGACGCCGACCTTGCCGACAGCGGTGTCGAAGACCGGCCAGCCGGAGTTGCCGGGGCGGAAGTAGAACTTCTCCCAGAAGCCGCGCACCTGCGGGATGTGCGTCTTGCGGTACTTGCCGAGGTAGGAGCCGTCGGCGTCGATGACGGCGGCGGTGTTGTAGAGGACGCCGGGCTGCTCCTCCTCGTACATGGGGAGCACCAGGACGATGCCGTGCTCGCGGGCCAGGCGCTGGAAGCGCTCCACGATCGGGCCGTCCGGGATGCTCTCGGCGTAGGCGTAGAACTCGGGGTCCTGGACCTGGCAGAAGTACGGTCCGTAGAACAGCTCCTGGAAGCACAGGACCTGTGCGCCCTGGGCGGCGGCGTCGCGCACCGCCTGCTCGTGGACCTGGATCATCGATTCCTTGTCGCCCGTCCAGGCGGTCTGGAAGAGCGCGGCTCGGATCACACGGCTCATCTTCGGCCTCCACTCGCTCGGTGTACGGCGAGACTAGGGACGGCGGCCGGCCGGTTTGAGTGGCACGGTGTCACGTCTGCGGGGGTCGGGCATTGCACGGTGTCACCCCTGTTGGGCGTCGTGGGCGAGGAGCGCGATGTGGACGGAGGCGGCCTGCTCGAAGTCGTCGAGGTCGACGCCGAGGCGGCCCTGTATCGCTTCCAGGCGGCGGTAGAGCGCGGGCCGGGAGACGTGGTGGAGCTGGGCGGTGCGGGACTTGTTGCGGCCGGTGGCGAGGTAGGTGCGCAGGACGGGCAGCAGGTCGGCGTCGGGCCCGCGCAGCAGTCCGTCCAGCTCGCGTTCGGCGAAGGACTGCACGTGCGGGTCGTCGCGCAGCAGCCGCACGAGTCCGCGCAGGTGGATGTCGCGCAGCCGTACGACGGGCGGCAGGTCCAGGGCGGCGGCCGGGGAGTCGGCGACGGCGTCGGCCACGTGCTGGGCCTCGCGCAGTCCGGCGGGTACGTCGGCCCAGTCGGCGCGGGCGTCGGCCGCCGCGACCACGGTGTGGGGGGCGTCCGGTTCCGCACGCAGCCGGGTCGCGAAGTGGGCGGTCAGCGCCCGGGCGTCCTGGTCGGGGGCGAGGCTGAGCAGGACGGCGACGCGGTCGCCGGCGAGCCGGGCGGCGATGCCGGGCAGGCCGAGGCGCCGCAGTACCCGGGCCGGTCGGGACGGCTCGCGGTCGCGGACCACGAGGGGGACGAAGACTCGCCGGTTGACGGGCAGCCCGGCGGCGCGCGCCCGGGGCAGCAACTGCCGTGCGGGGACGGCGCCGCTGACCAGGTCGGTGAGCAGGCTCAGCGCGGACTGTTCCTCCCAGGAGTCCCAGGAGTCCCGGGAGCCGGGGGAAGCGCCCGTGCGGGTCCCGTCACCGACGAGCATGCGGTGCAGGACGAGGGCCTCGGCCGCGCGGTCGGCGAGCAGCCGTCCGGCGGCGCGGTCACCGCCGTAGCCGCACAGCAGCAGCCGGCCCCAGCGCTCCCCGCGGCAGCTCAGTTCGGCGCGGATCCAGCCGTCGGCGGTCCCGGCACCGGCCTGGCGGGCGATGCGTTCCCAGTCCCGCAGCACGTCGTCGACGGCCGCCCGCTCCCCCGCCGTGGCCAGGACCCGGTGGGCGAGGTTGGTGACGACGACCGGGCAGCCGGCGTGCCGGGCCACCTCGTCGAGCAGGCGCTGCACCGGGGCGCCGGCCGTGATCAGGCCGGTCAGTTCGGTGCGCACCGCCTCGGAGAGGCTGACGGCGGCGAACTTGCGCCGCAGCAGCCGGGACTGCACCTCCTCGGTCAGTTCGGCGAACGGGAAGGGCCGGTGCAGGACGACCATGGGCAGCCCGCAGCGCTCGGCCGCCCTGCGCATCACCTCGGGCGGGGCGGGGAAGGCACGGCCCAGGCCGAGCACGACGGCGGCGGCCTCGGCGCGGTCCAGGGAGCGGATGTACTCGCTCTGCCGGTCCTCGTCCCCGGCGAGCAGCACGCCGGTGGTGAGGACCATCTCGCCGCCGCTGAGCATCACGCCGACGTCGGCGGCCTCGGCGACGTGCACCCAGCGCACCGGCCGGTCGAGCCGGTGGGCGCCGGCCACCACCTCGGGCTGTCCGGCCCGCACCCGTTCGAGGCCGAGGACCTGACGGACCGACAGGGCCGGTTCCCAGGGCTCCCGGGGCTGCTGGGCCGAGGTCTCCGGGGTGGTGGTCATGGCGGCGCCTCCTGGGCTCGGGACGCGGGACGCGGCGGTCGGGTGCGCGGCACGGCGCGCGTTCTCAGATGCTCCGCAGGGCGCGTTCGAGGATCGCGGCGCCCTCCTCGGCCTCCGCGACGGTGAGGGACATCGGCGGGGCGATGCGCAGGACGCTGGTGCTGTGGCCGCCGCCCTTGCCGACCAGCAGTCCGCCGGCGCGGGCCTCCTCCAGGACGGCGGACGCCGCCTCGGGGGCGGCCTCGTCGGTGCCGGGCCGGGTCAGCTCGACGCCGATCATCAGCCCGCGTCCGCGCACCTCCCGTACGTGCGGCACCTGGGCGGCGACGGCGCGCAACCGTTCGATGAGCAGGCCGCCGACGCGCCGGGCGTTGCCCTGGAGGTCGTGCTCCAGCAGGTAGGAGAGGTTGGCGAGGCCGGCGGCCATGGTGACCTGGGTGCCGCCGAAGGTGGAGATGCTGTTGGCGTCCAGGCAGTTCATGATCTCGGCGCGGGCGACGACACCGCCGATCGACATGCCGTTGCCGATGCCCTTGGCGAAGGTGACGATGTCCGGCGGGCCGTTCCTGCCGTGCGCCTGCCAGCCCCAGAAGTGCTCGCCGGTGCGGCCCCAGCCGGTCTGCACCTCGTCGGCGATCCACAGGATGCCCCGCTCGTGCAGCACCTCGCGGAAGGCGGCGTACAGACCGTCCGGCGGGGAGGTGAAGCCGCCGACGCCCTGGACCGGTTCGGCGATCAGGGCGGCGGGGGCGCGGGTGTGGCCGAGCAGGTCCTTGAGGTCGGCGACGCAGGCGTCGATGAAGTCCCGGTCGTCCAGGTCCGCGTAGGGGCCGCGGGTGCGGACGCCGCCGTGCACGTAGAGGGTCTGGAGCGGGGAGAGCGAGGTCGGGGACCAGCTGCGGTTGCCGGTGATGCCGACGGAGCTGAAGGAGCGGCCGTGGTAGCTGTTGCGCATCGCCAGGATCGTGTTGCTGCGCCGGTGGGCGGTGGCGAGCAGCAGGGCGGTGTCGTTGGCCTCGGTGCCGGAGGTGGTGAAGAAGACGCGGGCGTCGGGGATGCCGGAGAGCTGGGCGACGCGTTCGGCGAGTTCCACCATGGGGCGGTTGAGGTAGAGGGTCGAGGAGTGGATGATCCGCCCGGCCTGCTCGGCGACGGCCTTGGTGACCTCGGGCAGGGCGTGCGCGGTCATCGTGGTGAGGATGCCGCCGAAGAAGTCGAGGTACTTGTGGCCCGCGGCGTCCCAGACGTGCCGGCCCTCGCCGTGGGTGATCTCCAGCGGGTCCTCGTAGTAGAGGGCGAGCCAGTCGGGCAGGACGGCGCGGTGGCGGGCGAAGAGGTCACGGGTCACGGGCGCACCAGCCCCTCGTAGGCGTCGGGGCGGCGGTCGCGGTAGAAGGCCCACTGCTGCCGGACCTCGTCGATGAGGTCGAGGTCCAGGTCGCGGACGACGAGTTCCTCCTTGCTGTCGCTGGCCACGTCGCCGACGAACTGCCCGCGCGGGTCCACGAAGTACGAGGTGCCGTAGAAGTCGTTGTCCCCATACTCCTCGACGCCGACCCGGTTGATGGCGGCGACGAAGTACTCGTTGGCGACGGCCGCGGCGGGCTGTTCGAGCCGCCACAGGTGGGCGGAGAGGCCGCGGTGGGTGGCGGACGGGTTGTAGACCAGCTGGGCACCGCCGAGGCCCAGTTGGCGCCAGCCCTCGGGGAAGTGCCGGTCGTAGCAGATGTAGACGCCGACCTTGCCGACGGCGGTGTCGAAGACCGGCCAGCCGAGATTGCCGGGGCGGAAGTAGAACTTCTCCCAGAAGCCCTTGACCTGCGGGATGTGGTGCTTGCGGTAGGTGCCGAGGACGGTGCCGTCGGCGTCGATCACGGCCGCGGTGTTGTAGTAGAAGCCGGACTGCTCGACCTCGAAGACGGGGACGACGAGCACCATGCCGGTCTCGCGGGCCAGCGCCTGCATGCGGCGGACGGTGGGGCCGTCGGGCACGGGCTCGGCCCAGCGGTAGTGCTCGGGGTCCTGGACCTGGCAGAAGTAGGGGGCGTTGAAGACTTCCTGGAACCCGATGACCTTCGCACCCTGCCGGGCGGCCGCGCGGGCGTGCTCCTCGTGCTTCGCCACCATGGACTCGGTGTCGCCGGTCCAGGTGGCCTGGACCAGAGCGGCACGTACGACGTTGGCCATGAGCTGCTCCTTCGACACGACGTCAGAGCCTCTACGCCCGTAGAACAGGCCGTAGAGGGACGAACGTAAGCCTGGCCGGAGGGGCTTGCCAAGACCATCGTCGTCAAGGCGCGGTGTCGATCGTGTTTCGCACTCCGGTGGGTGAGTGCGGGTGCCTCAGGCCGGCACGGGCGCGCACCTGCCCACCAGCTCGTCCATGGACAGCCCCAGCGCACCGGCCAGCGCGGCCACCGTGAAGAACGCCGGGGTGGGCGCCCGGCCGGTCTCGATCTTGCGCAGGGTCTCGGCGGAGATCCCGGCCTGGGCGGCGACCGCCGTCATGCTCCGCTCGCCGCGGGCCGCGCGGAGCAGGCGTCCGAGCTGCTCGCCGCGCTCGCGCTCTTCGGGGGTCAGAGGGGTGCGTACCATGACGTCATTCTAATACCGGTTTCCCGTACCGGCCCCGGGCGTACCGCACGCCGCGCCTCCGAGTCGACGACCCCAATTCAAATACCGTTATAGTAATTGGCATGGTGGAACTGAAGACGGACTCATCGATCGACGCCATGCACGCGGCCGGGCAGGTCGTCGCGCGCGCCCTGACCGCCGTACGGCAGGCCGCGGACGTGGGCGTGTCGCTGCTGGAGCTGGACGCGGTGGCGCACGAGGTGCTGCGGGCGGCGGGCGCGGGCTCGCCCTTCCTCGGCTACCGGCCCTCCTTCGCGCCGACCCCCTTCCCGGGCGTCATCTGCGCTTCGGTGAACGACGCGATCGTGCACGGCATCCCGGACGGCTACCGGCTGCGCGACGGGGACCTGGTCTCCATCGACTGCGGCGCCCTCCTGGACGGCTGGGCGGGCGACTCGGCGCTGAGCTTCGTGGTGGGCACCCCGCGCCCGGCCGACGTCACGCTGATCGAGACCGCCGAGCGGTCCCTGGAGGCGGGCATCGCGGCGGCCGTCGTCGGCAACCGCATCGGCGACATCGCCCACGCCATCGGCACGGTGTGCCGGGCGGGCGGCTACGGGATCATGGAGGACTTCGGCGGCCACGGCATCGGCCGGCACATGCACGAGGACCCGGGCGTGCCCAACGAGGGCCGTCCGGGGCGCGGGCTCCCGCTGCGGCACGGCATGGTCCTCGCCATCGAGCCCATGCTGACCGCCGGCGGCCGCGACGACTACCACGCGGCTCCCGACGGCTGGACCCTGCGCACCAACGACGGCTCCCGGGCGGCGCACGTGGAGCACACGGTGGCCATCACGGAGGGCGGACCGCGCGTCCTGACGTCGCGGGACGGCCTCTGAGCGACGGCGCGACCGGAGCCGGGCCCGGACCGGGTCCGGCCGCGCCGCACCGGAGCCCGGCCCCGGCCCGGATCGCGAGCCCGGCCGGGGCCGGTCACGGGGACCGTGCGCGTCCGGGCCATGAGCCCGCCCGGAAGCCCGAGCCGCGGGCCGGCCCGGGCCCGGGGCAAACGGGAGTCCGGGTCACGAGCCCGGCCCGGACTCGGGGACAAGCGGGAGTCGGGGTCACGAGACCGACCCGGGGACAAGCGGGGGCCCGGTCGTCGGCCCCGTACCGAGACCGACCCGGAGACAAGCAGACGCCCGGTCTCGAGAGAGGGGATCGTGCCGTGAGCCCGCCCGGGTTCGAGTCGCGAGACCCGGCCGCGCGTCCGGGCCGTGCGGCTAGCCAGTGGCCAGCCGCTGGTCCGGGCCGTGAGCCCGCCCGGGAGCGAGCCACGAGACCCGACCACGGGCCCGGGACGTGAGGCTAGCCGGTGGCCAGCCGCAGGTCCGGGACTTGAGGCGGGCCGGTGACCGGCCGCGGGTCCGGGCCGTGAGGTGGGCCGGTGACCGGCCGCCGGTCCGGGCCGTGAGGCGGGCCGGTGACCGGCCGCCGGTCCGGGCCGTGACGTGGGCCGGTGGTCGGCCACGGGTACCGGGAGGACCCTCCGCCCGGGCGGGTTCCCGGCATGCCCGCTGGAACAGAACGTGTCATGTTGGGCATGACCGCATGCCTGCCGGGTTACCCGGCCCCGGCACGTCGATCAGCGATGCAGCGGAGGTCGTACACGATGACCAGCGGCTACATGGGCCCGGAGGGCGATCCGTTCGCGGAGTTCCTGGCACGCTTCTTCGGCGGGCCCAGGCCCCGGCAGATCGACATCGGCCGACTGCTCAGCCAGCCCGCCCGGGAGCTGGTGCGCGGGGCCGCCCAGTACGCCGCCGAGCACGGCAGCCGGGACCTGGACACCGAGCACCTGCTGCGGGCCGCGCTGGCCACCGAGCCCACCCGGGGACTGCTCAGCCGGGCCGGTGCCGACCCCGACTCGCTGGCCTCGCAGATCGACGAGCGGACCGGCCCGGTGCAGCACCCGCCGGGCGAGGTCCCGCCGCCCACCTCGCTCTCGCTCACCCCGGCCGTCAAGCGCGCCCTGCTGGACGCGCACGAGCTGGCCCGCTCCACCGGCACCGGGTACATCGGCCCGGAACACGTGCTCAGCGCCCTGGCCGCCAACCCGGACTCGGCCGCCGGGCACATCCTGAACGCGGCCCGCTTCGCGCCCTCGAACCTGCCCACGGAGACGCCGGAGGCCGCCAAGGGCCGTACCGAGAGCGCGCGGACCACGAACACGCCGACCCTCGACAAGTACGGCCGCGACCTCACCGACCTGGCCCAGCAGGGCCGGATCGACCCGGTGATCGGGCGCGAGGAGGAGATCGAGCAGACCGTCGAGGTGCTCTCCCGGCGCGGCAAGAACAACCCGGTCCTGATCGGGGACGCCGGTGTCGGCAAGACCGCGATCGTGGAAGGCCTCGCCCAGCGCATCACCGACGGCGACGTGCCCGACGTGCTGATCGGGCGCCGGGTGGTCGCGCTCGACCTGACCGGCGTGGTCGCGGGCACCCGCTACCGGGGCGACTTCGAGGAGCGGATGAACAACATCGTGGGCGAGATCCGCGCCCACTCCGACGAGCTGATCATCTTCATCGACGAGCTGCACACCGTCGTCGGCGCCGGCGGGGGCGGCGAGAGCGGGTCGATGGACGCCGGGAACATCCTCAAGCCCGCCCTGGCCCGCGGCGAGCTGCACATCGTGGGCGCCACCACGCTGGAGGAGTACCGCAGGATCGAGAAGGACGCGGCCCTCGCCCGCCGCTTCCAGCCCATCCTGGTGCCGGAGCCCACCACAGCGGACGCGATCGAGATCCTGCGCGGCCTGCGCGACCGCTACGAGGCCCACCACCAGGTCCGCTACACCGACGAGGCGCTGGTCGCGGCCGTGGAGATGTCCGACCGCTACCTCACCGACCGGCGGCTGCCCGACAAGGCCATCGACCTGATCGACCAGGCGGGCGCCCGGGTGCGGCTGCGGTCGCGCACCAAGGGCACCGACGTACGGGCCCTGGAGCGCGAGGTCGACCAGCTGGTCCGGGACAAGGACCAGGCGGTCGCGGACGAGCAGTACGAGCAGGCCACGCAGCTGCGGGACCGGATCGTCGAGCTGAAGCAGCGGATCGCCGAGGCCACCGGCGACGGGCAGGCCGACGAGGGGCTCGACCTGGTGGTGGACACCGAGTCCATCGCCGAGGTGGTGTCCCGGCAGACCGGCATCCCGGTCAGCAGCCTCACCCAGGAGGAGAAGGACCGCCTGCTCGGCCTGGAGTCCCACCTGCACGAGCGGGTGGTCGGCCAGGACGAGGCGGTCCGGGTCGTCTCCGACGCCGTGCTGCGCTCCCGCGCCGGGCTGTCCAGCCCGGACCGCCCCATCGGCAGCTTCCTCTTCCTCGGCCCGACCGGCGTCGGCAAGACCGAGCTGGCCCGGGCACTGGCCGAGGCGCTGTTCGGCAGCGAGGACCGGATGGTCCGCCTCGACATGAGCGAGTACCAGGAGCGCCACACCGTCAGCCGCCTGGTCGGCGCCCCGCCCGGCTACGTCGGGCACGAGGAGGCCGGCCAGCTCACCGAGGTGGTGCGCCGGCACCCGTACTCGCTGCTGCTGCTCGACGAGGTGGAGAAGGCCCACCCGGACGTCTTCAACATCCTGCTCCAGGTCCTGGACGACGGGCGGCTGACCGACTCGCAGGGCCGGACGGTGGACTTCTCCAACACGGTCGTCGTGATGACCAGCAACCTGGGCTCCGACGTGATCACCCGGCGCGGCGCCGGGATCGGTTTCGGCGCGGGCGGCGCGGAGGCGGACGAGGAGGCCCGGCGCGAGCAGGTGCTGCGCCCGCTGCGCGAGCACTTCCGGCCCGAGTTCCTCAACCGCGTCGACGAGATCGTGGTCTTCCGCCAGCTCAGCGGCGAGCAGCTGCGGCAGATCACCAGCCTGCTCCTGGAGCAGACCCGCCGCATGGTGCACGCGCAGGGCATCACCGTCGACTTCACCGACGCGGCCGTGGACTGGCTGGCCGAGCGCGGCTACCAGCCCGAGTACGGCGCCCGCCCGCTGCGCCGCACCATCCAGCGTGAGGTGGACAACGAGCTGTCCCGGCTGCTGCTGGACGGGCGGGTCGCGGAGGGCGGCCGGGTGACGGTCGACGTCGAGGACGGGCGGCTGGCGTTCCGCACGCCGGAGCGGCCCGTCCCCGAACTCTGACTACTTCTGCCGCACCGGCCGAACCACCATCGCCGAGCCGCCGCCGCGCCGTTCCTTCTCGGCGGCGGCCAGCCACTTCCCGTTCGCGAGCCGCTGCACCGCGGTCGCGGCGCCGATCTCGGGGTTGGGCTTGAAGGAGTGCCCGAGGGCCTCCAGCTCCGCCCGTACGCCGCTGTCGTAGAGGCCGGGCTCCAGCTCGGTCTGGGCGGCGTTGCGCTGGCTGGCGCGCGGGGCGGCGATCGCGTCGACGAGCGGGAGTCCGCGGTCGAGGAAGCCGGTGAGGGTCTGCAGCACGGTGGTGATGATGGTGGCGCCGCCGGGCGAGCCGAGGGCCACCACCGGCTTGTGGTGCCGGTCCAGGACGATCGTCGGGGCGATCGAGGAGCGCGGGCGCTTGCCGGGCCCGGGCAGGTTGGGGTCGTGGACGGCCGGGTTGGCCGGGGCGAAGGAGAAGTCCGTCAGCTCGTTGTTGAGCAGGAAGCCGCGCCCCGGCACGGTGATGCCGCTGCCGCCGGTCTGCTCGATGGTGAGCGTGTAGGCGACGACGTTGCCCCACTTGTCGGCCACCGTGAGGTGCGTGGTGTTCTCGCCCTCGTACGTCGTCGGCGCCGCCGTGCCGCCGCCCGCGCAGTCGGCCGGGTGCCTCGGGTCGCCGGGCGCCAGCGGGCTGGTGAGCACCGCGTCGTCCTTGATCAGGCACGCGCGCGAGTCGGCGTACCGCTGCGACAGCAGCTCTTTCGTCGGTACGTCCTCGAAGGCGGGGTCGCCGACCCAGCGGCCGCGGTCGGCGAACGCGATCCGGCTGGCCTCGATGTAGCGGTGCAGGTAGTCGGCCTTGTCCGCGCTGGACAGGTCGGTGCGCTCCAGGATGTTGAGGGCCTCGCCGACCGTGGTGCCGCCGGAGGAGGAGGGCGCGATGGAGTAGACGTCCAGGCCGCGGTAGGAGGTCTTCGTGGGCGCCTGGAGCTTGGCCTCGTAGGCCGCGAGGTCCTTGGCGGACAGGTCGCCGGGGCGGGCGTTCCAGCCGGAGTCCGGGTCGACGGGCGGCTTGTTCACGGTGTCGACGATGTCCTCGCCGAGTTCGCCGTGGTAGATCGCGCCGACGCCCTCGCGGGCCAGCTCCTGGTACGTGCGCGCCAGGTCCGGGTTCTTGAAGGTCGAGCCCACGACCGGGAGTTCGCCGCCCGGCAGGAACAGTTCGGCGGTGTCCGGGAAGTAGCGGAAGCGCTGCTCGTTGGACGCGGTCTGCGAGCGGAAGGTCTCGTCCACGGTGAAGCCGTGCCGGGCCAGCCGCTCGGCGGGCTTCAGCACGGACGAGAGCTTCCGGCTGCCCCACCGGTCCAGGGCGGTCTGCCAGGTCGCGGGGGTGCCCGGGGTGCCCACGGCCAGGCCGCTGGTGACGGCGTCGGCGAAGGCGAGCGGCTTGCCGTCCTCGGTGAAGAGCTTCTCGTCGGCGGTGAGCGGGGCGGTCTCGCGGCCGTCGATGGTGCGCACGGTGCGGGACTTGGCGTCGTAGTAGACGAAGTAGCCGCCGCCTCCCACTCCGGCCGAATACGGCTCGGTGACGCCGAGCGCGGCGGCGGTGGCCACGGCGGCGTCGACGGCGTTGCCGCCCTTGCGGAGCACCTCGATACCGGCGGCGGAGGCGTCCTGGTCGACGCTGGCGACGGCGCCGCCGTACCCGACCGCGACCGGGGTCTTGGGGGCCGTGGGCGTGTGCTGGGGCGTGGGTGGCGCGGCCGCCCCCACCGACACCACCACGGCGGCCGAGACCGCCAGGACCGTCAGATTCCGAGCGACAGGGCGACGCATCCGCACCTCCAGGGAAAGGCCGTTCGGGCAGCTTAGTTGATCGTCATGGCCGCGTCAGGACCGCCGGGGAAGCGCGTGTCGGGCGCATGGTGCGCCCGCACCGGGCCGCCCGTCGAACACGGGTACGCGAACGCCCGCTAGCATGCGCGCCCATGACTGACGACGTACGCAACATCGTCCTGGGTGTGGTCGCGGCGGGCATCAGCGCCACGCTGGGGTGGCTGGCCCGCACCTACCTGTGGCGGCGCAGACTCCGGCGGAAGCAGGCGTTCTTCGGGCTGCCGGACGGCTCCGAGTCGCTGCTCGTCGTCAACCGGGACCCCGCCGCCTCCGAACCGGCGGTCCACCGCTTCGACGTCTTCGCACTGCTGGAGCTCGCCGCGCTGGTCAAGGACTGCGGCGCGCACATCCAGGTGGTCACGCAGGACATGGTCGGCCAGGGCTTCGGCGAGCGCACGGAGTTCTGCGTGGGCGGCCCCGGTTCGAACCGGCGGATGGTCGCCCACATGGCGGCGATGCTGCCCGGGGTGCGGATGAACGTCGACCCGGAGCCCGGTCCGGACCGGGGCGCCTTCCAGATCGGCAGCGAGCGCTACCGGCTGGAGGCGGGGGTCACGGAGTACGTGCTGCTGGCCCGCCTCACCGCCGGGGACCGGCGCGAGGCCCGGCCCGCCTTCCTGTTCTGCGGCCAGCGCGCGATCACCAACCAGGCCGCCACCCGCTACCTCGCCCGGCACCACGAGAAACTGGCCCGCAAGCACGGCAACAACTCCTTCGTGCTGCTGCTCAAGGTCGTCAACTCACAGGCGTACGGCCCGGACGTGGTCGAACTGGTCGGCGACGTCACCCGGGCCGCGACCAGCCCCCTGCCGACCCCCGCACCGGCGCCCCGAAATTCCCACCGGGCCTGACCGCCCGGCCGCGGATACCGAGCCGCACAGCGGGCCGCGCTGGCGCGAGTGGCGAGAAAGGCCGCCAAGCCGCCGTCCTGGCCGCCGACTGCTACGCCCCGACCTGCTGCGGGTCGGTCGCTCGCGGCGGCGTGAACGTCTCCACCTGCTTTCTTCTCCCCAGACGGCGCGGACCCCGCCACGTGCCCGCGGTCGCGTCCACGGCAGGTGCCGGACGAGGCCGGCGGCGGTCGGCGTCTCCCCGACCGCCGGGTGTCACCGCTACCATCTACGCCCACGTCCGACTCCGCCTCCAGCGCGATGCCATCGACACCCTCAGCACCGCGCTCGGCAGCACAGAGAACACTGAGACGGCGGGCTCCGACGGCGCCGAACCGCCACCCTGTGCCGCCCTCGCCCACTGATGTTGCTGTCAACTACTGCCGTCATTCCAATGCAGCAGCCCCGCCAGGACACACCTGGCGGGGCTGCTTTTTGCAATCGCTGGCAACTACTGGAGCCGGTGCAGCGACTCGGCCGCCCGTCCGCCGCCTTGAAGATTATCCTGATTGCACACAAAGAAGGGGAAGCGGGCCCATCATTGACCACCCCCCTCACCTGCAAGCAGGGCCCGGAGACGCCTGACCTCTTCCACAAGGCGCGGCACAGCCTCCCGCGCCATTGCGATGAAGGCCGCGTTCTCGTCCCAGCGTTCGTCGCCAGAATCGACGTATCGCGGATGCTGAACCAAAGTCGCGGCAATCATGTCTCGGTGATCAAAGTTCGGCCACCTCTCGGCAGCACCAGTGTCGGGAGCCGTACTCACCGCCACAAGATTCATGGCGGAGTCATCGTCCAAGGTCCTAACGAACCAAGGCGCCGGAGTGGCCGCAGAGCACAGCTCCTCGATCTCCTCGAGTTCATCTTCACGCATGTAGCCCCCTCTACCAGCCTGTTTACCCGGCCTGGGGTGCCCCGCAAGCCAGCAAGCACGGGGCACCCCGGACAGTATTATCAACTAATATCGCTCACTCGAATATCCGAGTCTTTCGATATTTTTATAGAATCTCTTGTCGTTTGTGATGATCGACAATCCATCCTGTATCGCCGAATGCAAGACCGAAGCGTCGTCGTCGGCAATCATCGGATTGAAGGACTTGCCCTTCCACATGCCCCTGAGGCGACCCTGGAGTGAAGAAACGCCTTCACTGGTGGAAGCCGGTCCCATGCGTCCTCCCCGCTCCGACAACCAGCTACCAATGGCATCTGCCGAGTGTCCACCCTCGAGTAGTTCACGATGAGCAGTCGGCGACAGCACCGGGGCACGGCCCGCCAAGGCGGCATCTACTTCAGCGGTCTTTGCGCCCGAGAGGGCATCCGTCACTGCATTCGTGTCGACCGCCACCTCGCCGCAATTGTGAACGAGAACCGGTGTAGCACCCGCCAGCACATAGTACGTGTGGATCTCCGTCAGCGTCAGGTCGTGGGTGCGCTGGCGCTTCTCGAAGTACCGGGTGGCTGTGAGGGTTACCTGGTCGCCGTCGGCGGTTTGCAGGGTCATGCCGGGCTGGAGGTCGCCGGCTTCGACCCATGCGCTCTCGGAGGGGGACCAGAAAGGGTGGGTCGTGGTGGATACCAGGGAGGTGGGCTCGGCGCCGTCCGCGGTCGTGATGGTGAGGTCGACGAAGTGCTTGTCGTCCTCGGTGACTATCGTCCCGGCGACGTCACGGATGACGGTCTTGCCGGACTCAGGGTCGGTGACGATCAGTTTGTCGCCGGGGGCGACGTCCTCGATCGGTTTGGTCTTGCCGTCCTTGGTCAGGACCTTGGTGCCGGGCAGGAAGCTGTGACACTTCGGTTTGGCGTTCTTTCGCTTCCGTATGAAGTCGGCGGCCTTTTGGTACGCGGCGGAGACTGCGTTGTTTGCCTTCTCCCGGGCTTTGGAGGCGCGCCACATACTCTTCGCGCCGCTGATCAGGTCGTCGACGAGACCAGTGACTTTTTTGGCGAGGCGGTAGCCCTTGGCCCAGTTCCAGGGTGCCCCGTATTTGGCCAGCACCTTGCCCGCGAGGCCGCCGGCGAAGCTGCCGGCGACGTTGAGGAGTGTTTCGCCGCAGGCCCCGATGTCGCCTGTGGAGAGGCAGTCCAGAGCCGCGTCGACGCCGAGGATGTCACGGACGATCTTGACGAGTTGTTTGGCAGCTTGCTTGGTTCGCTGCTTGGCATCGCTGTATTCGGCCTCGGCGGCCAATTGCCTGCCCTGGGCCTGGTAGTACTCCTTCTCCTCCTTGGTGAGCGGCGGGCCCTCATCCCCCTTCGGTTTGCCGGTGGGTCCGTTGCTGTCGCAGTCGATGAGCCCCATGTCGCATTCGGCTTCGCGCATGCCGCTGGGGTCGGACAGGGTGACCGGGTTGTTGCTGGCGTAGGCGTAGCCGTTGATCTGCTGGGGACGGGTGAACTCGATGATCGGGTCGACCGAGATGAACCGGCCCAGTTGGGGGTCGTATTCGCGGGCGCCCAGGTGGGTCAGGCCGGTGGAGGCGTCTGTGGTGCCTCCGATGAAGCCCTTCTCACCGGGCCACGTGCCGGTGGCCTTGCCCCGCTCGTTTCCGTAGGGGTCGAATCGGCGCTGGGTGATGGCTCCGGTTGCGGCGTCGATCGCGAGTTCACCGGTGCCGTGGTGGTCGGCGGCGAGGAACGAGAGCTTGTTGTCGCTGGTGCGGACGGCGACGGTCTGCCCGGCGTGGGAGTAGTAGCGGGTGGCCTTGACCGTGGAGGAGCCTGCGGCGAGGGAGAGTTCCATGCCCGGCAGGTAGACGGTGGTGGCTTTGGGGTCCTTGCGCAGGACGCGGTTGCCGTCGGCGTCGTAGAGGAAGGTGGTCTCTCCGGCGCTGTCCTTGACGCTGGTCGGCTTCCCGGTGGCGTCCCAGGTCAGGTTCTGGGCGTTGCCGCCGATGGTGCGTTTGGTGGTGTTGCCCGAGGCGTCGTACTCGTAGGTGGACTGGCGGTCTCCGGTCGGGGTCTTCTCCAGGACCTTGGTGACCTGGTGGGGGCCGTCACCCAGCGTTCCGGCGCCGCCGTAGGTGTAGGTGCGGGTGATGTCCTTCGCCGCGTTGAGGGTGGTGTCGTGAACGGTGTCGGACGTGCGGTTGCCGATGGCGTCGGTCGTGTAGGACTTCCAGTACGGTGCCGGTCCGCCCAGCGGGGCGGCGCCAGGCGCTGCCGTGCAGGCAGCGGGCTTTCCTGCGTCCAACTCCGTGCTGCCGACCGTTCCGGTGCCGGCTGCGGCGGTGGCCGTGGCGGCGGGGGTCCAGGCGTCGGCGAGGCGCTGGCGGTCGTCGTAGCGGAAGCACTGGACGTCGGTGGAGCCGTTGCCGGGTATGTCGGCCGTGGACAGGACGTTGCCCTGTTGGTCGTAGGTGTAGCCGGTCCGCTTCGCCAGGGCGGTGTTGCCGACGATGTCGACGGTGGCGGTCTTGAGCCGGTCGGTGCCCTGCTCGTACTCGAAGGTCTGCTGGACCTTCTTCCCGCTGCCCGCGTACAGCTCTAGGCCGAGCACGAGGCTGCGCTTCGAGTAGTTGGTGTGGGTGACGTACGGAGTGGTGCCGGACATGGTGACCGGCCGCTGCAAGGCGTCGTAGCCGTATTCAAGGTTCTCGGCCGGGAGACCGCCTGCTGCGGGCAGACCATTGCCCTGGACGGTGCCGTCGCGGTTGTAGCTGGCGGTGAAGACGTACATGCCGGCCAGCGCGCCCTGGGATGCGGGCACGGAGTAGGCCGTCTTGAGCGGACGGTAGTACTCGTCCATGGACTGGGTGACCGTGGCGAAGTACTCGGTCGGGGAGGTGTAGCGCAGGGTGGCGTAGGGCCGGCCGAGCCAGCCGGCCTTGTCGTAGCGGGTTTCGGTGAGTTTGACGCCGGTGTTCGGTTCGCCCTCCCATGTGAAGGTCGGGCGGTAGAGCGCGTCGTACTGCGTGGAGACCTTCTTGCCGCGGCTGTCGGTGACGGCGGCCAATCGGTCGAGGCTGTCGTAGGCGAAGGTGGAGGTGCCGGTGTCCGGGTCGACGGCCTTGGTCTTGCGGCCAAGCTGGTCGTACTCGTAGGACCAGGTGTTGCCGTTGGTGTCCGTGACCGTCTTGAGCTGACCGCCCGGGGTGTGGGTGTATTTGGTGATGTCGTAGCCGGCCGCGGGGTCGGGCTTGTCCCCGTGGTAGTGCCACAGGGCGGTGGTGCGGCCGGCGGCATCGGTGATCGAGGTGCTGGCGATGCCGCCTGCGGGCGGGTCGACGTGGGTGCGTTCCCCGTCGTAGGTGGTGGTGGTGCGCCACTGCTCCACGTTGCCCACGGCGAAGATTTCCGCGGTGGTGCGGCCCAGGCCGTCGTACTCGTGCCGGGTCTGGGCGCCGGTTTCGCCCTCACGGACCAGGAGCAGTTCCGTGGAGGGTGTTCCGGCGGCGTTGTAGGTGGCGTTGGTTTTGTGGATCTTGCCTGTGCCGTTGTACCAGGTGTCGCCGACCATGCGGGTGCCGTCGGGTCCCTCGGTCTGCATCTGGCGGGGACGCAGCAGGCTGTCCAGCAGTTGGTACTCGGTGCCGTAGGAGCCGCTCGGCTCGATCTTCTCGGTCAGGATGACCGTCGGTTTGTCCTTGCGGAGGGTGTAGCCGTATCTGATGCTCGGTGTCTGGGTCTTCTGCCGGTCGGGCAGCCACACCGAGGTCAGTCGGCCCAGAGCGTCGTGGGCCAGGTCGGTGCGCTTGCCGTTGGGGTCGGTCTGGCCGGTGGACAGGCCCCAGGCCGGGGCGTAGTCGGTGGTGGTGACGTGGCCGAGGGCATTGGTGACCTTGGCTTGGGTGAGCAGGCCGTTGGTCTGGGTGTACTGGGTCTTGGTCTCGTTGTTGGCGGCGTCCTTCTGGGTGAGCGGACGGCCGTAGGTGTCGTAGGTGGTGGTGCCGGTGACCTGCATGGTGGCCGTGGTGCCGTCGTGGGCGGTGACGCGTTCGGTCTTCGTGGTGTCGCCCTTGGTCGGCTGGGTGCCGTAGGAGCCGCCGTCGTAGGAGGTGCGTTCGTCGGCCAGGATCTGTGTCTTGTAGTCGGGGGTGGTGCTGCAGCCGACGGACAAGGACTGGCTGCGGCTGGGCAGGCTCAGGATGTTCTCGGCCGTGTTGTCGGCGTACCAGGTGCGGGTGCACTTGTCGTCGCTGCTGTTCGCGAGGTCGCCGTACTCGTGGACGGCCGTGGTACGGCCGGTGCCGGTAGCGGTGTCGACGCTGATCTTGGTCTTCGTCTCACGCCAGCCGCCGCCCGAGAGCTGCTCGTAGCCACGCGTGGTCAGCGGTTTGACGATGCTGGCCGTGGTGGTGTTCCAGCTGTGGGTCTCGGTGGCGGTGGTGTGCTTCCACGGCTCGTTGATCGTCCGGGCCACGATCTTGGCTCCGTCGTAGGTGACGGTTTCGAGTTCGTGGCCGGTGAACTCCTTGTGGTCGGTGTATTCGACTCCGGTGGAGTCCTTCACCTTGACCGAGCGTGCGGCGCCGGCAGCGTCCTTGTCGCCGTTCATACCCTGGAGGAAGGTGTAGTCGAGGCGTGTGGTCTGCTTGTCCGCGGTGCCGCTGGTGACCTTGACCTTGTCGTAGCCCTGCCAGGAGCCCCAGGTCAGGTACTTGGTGTCGGTGATGCCGTCAGGTTCGGCCTTGCGCCAGGCGCCCTTTCCGCCGGAGTAGTCGTAGCGGGTGACCTGCTGTTCGCTGCCGCCGGTCGTGTCGGTCTCGATGACCTCGGCGACGGCGTACTTGTGGAACCAGTCAGTGATCGGCTCGATGTGGCCGGGCGGCGCCCACTTCACCGGATAGCAGCGCTTGGTCGACGACCCGGGAGTGGGCAGGGCACTCTTCACGCAGTCGGTGGGAGCGTAGTTGATGTCGAGCTGGGCGCCCGTCTCGCTGATGACGGTGGCGAGGCGGTCGCGGTGGAAGGGCGCGATGTTGTCTCCGACCGCGTCCACTCGGTTGACCAACTGCTCACCGAACAGTTCGACGCTCGGAAGTTCGGTGTTCGTGCCGGCCCGGCCCTCGTGGCTGATCCTTTCCAGCCACAGCGTCTTGGAGTCGTCGCCGTTGTCGTTGAAGCGGTGCTCCAATGCCCAGTGATCGACGTCCTGGTAGGCGGTCGCGTCCTTGCGTATCTGGGTGGTGATGCCGGTCAGTCGCTTGGTGGTGAAGAAGGTCTGGCCCACCGTGCACTTGGCGCCCGAGGCGCATTCCTGGTCGACGGGGACGTCGGGCCAGTAGGAGGCGTTGGCCTTGGTTCGCTTGCCGGTGGAGCAGTCGAAGCTGGTGGTCGGCAGACAGCGCTCGGCGACCGTGAAGACGACACGGGCCGGAGCTTTCTCAGCGTAGACCTGGCCGTCGCGCTGACCGTAGTCGATGCGCTTGAGGTAGCCGCCTCGGTGGTAGGCGGTTCCGTTCACGTCGGTCTTGCCGTTGAGCGCGTAGTGGTTGGTCTCCGGCTCGTAGTAGTAGGACATCACGTTGCCGTGGGTGTCCTTCACGTAGTCGAGGCTCCAGCGCCATGCCTGCTTGCAGTGCGCGCTGGTGAAGGTCGCGTTGTAGCAGGGTTCTCCGGAGTCGTCGCCGAAGACGGGGACGGTCCAGGCGGACTTGGTCTCCTCACTTCCGGCGGCCGAGTCGAGGGGGCGGTTCTGGCCGAAGTAGTACTCGGTGCCCTCCGGGGTGGTGACCTTCCAGTATTCCCCGTTGTTGTCGTCGTTCGGGGCGCCGGTCAGCTTCTCGACCTTTGTCCCGTTGTCGCTGTTCAGGTGCCATGTGCCGGTGGTGTCGTCCTTCACCAGCTCACTCGCGCTGCCGTTGAGCATCAAGGTGGCGTTGTCGTACGCCCAGCACTGCTCTCCGGAACCCTCATGGCCGTCGTCGGAGCACGGCTTGTAGCGACGCTCGACGTAGCCGGGGTCGTAGGAGAAGCCATCGCCGATCCACGAGCCCTGGTTGTTGGTGGCCGAGGTGCGACCGTCCGCTGCCTGCGAGGAGTAGCCCAGCCCGAGGGACGGGGACAGTCCGCCGGGAGTGGGGGCACTGCGCAGCGGATAGCTCCAGGAGAAGCCGCCCGAGGACGGCGAGACGGTCCAGCTCGCCGACGGGGTGAGGGCGGTGGCCTTGTACGTGCCCTGAGCCGAGGCCGGGCCGGCTGCCACCGCCAGCAGCGACAGGCCCTCGTCCGTCGCCGTCATCGTGGAGGTGCCGGGAGAGTCCGGTGCTGCGGTGACGTCCGCCGAGAGGGTGGCGGACTGCACATCGTTTCGTGTGGGGAGTTCCTTGGGCTGTTCAGGGCAGCTTTTGCTGCCGGGGGTGGCCACGATCGCGCAGCCCGGCAGTTGGACCAGCCGCAGGCGCGAGGCATAGCTGCCCCCGTAACCTTCTGCGAAGTCCGCGTAGTTGACGTTCAGGCGCACCTTGGCGGACGTGCTCTGACCATCAGCCCGAGCTACACCCAGCACGGCGGCCGCACCCAAGGCCCGTGCCCGTTCCGGTGCCAGCACGTCCACAGCAATCCTGGTGGGCTGCCGGGACTTGAGCGCCTTGTCCGACGGCGCCGCCGCGGACAGCGGAATACGCCCCGCCTCCTGGGCCACGGTGGTGGAGCCTGCCTTGGCAACGGCGAGTTCCACCCTCCCCTGCCTGGGCCAGGAACTGGCTTGAAGTCTGTTCACCTCGCTGCTGCGCGAGGTGTCCTTCCGCAGTTTGGCGGCCTTGGCGTCCCATCCCTTGACGAGATCGTCCGCGTCGTGAATGCCGGGCCGGTTTACGCGGCTGTCTTCGGCAAAGGCGACCGGCTGTACCGACGACGCCGACAGCGCCATCACCAGTCCGAGGCCGACGGCCGTCAGCGCACGTCTGGGCAAGCGGCGGTCGAGCAACCGGCCATGCAACGGCATCACGGTCTCCACAAGGGTGAGGAAGGCATGCGTCGACCAGGTGGCGGCGACACACGTCGGCGTTGTCGGGAGGAGAGCTGGCAGAGCCTGAGGTGCCCCGGCTGCGTGCCGGGGCACCGTTGTTCTGGAGGTCTACATGTCGGGCAGGGCCGTGAGCTGGGCTGCTTTCCTGACCGCCGCCGGGTCCAGAGCACCGTTGTAGACGCGGACTTCGTCGATGGCGCCGGCGAAGTTCTGGCTGCTGTTGAATACCGATCGGCCTACCTGAAGGCCGCTGCTGGTGGCCCACAGCGTGTCGTTCGCCCCGTGTGCGGTGGACGCCAACTGGCCTTCGACGTAGAGGCGGATCTCGTTGGCGAAGGCGTCGTACACCACGGCCAGGTGCTGACCCGATCCCTCGCCACTGGGCAGTTCCTGGTCATCGACGTACGTCTGGACCGTGGCGGTGGACGAGTCGGTTTCCGGGACCACCAGTTCCCACATCGCCGGGGTGCTCGCGTCGGCCGCAGGCCGATACCGCACGGCCAGCCGGTTCGTGGTGTAGCCGGGGATCGAGAACACCGTCTGGGTCTTCTCCGGGTTCAGCGAGGTGAGCTGGGCCCGTGCGCTGATGGTGAAGCTGCTGTTGCCGTATACGGTCGCCGAGGATGTCGAGGCGTAGTCGCCGGCTCCGTCCAGCACAAGATGACCGTCCCCGACGAGGGCTGCGGTGTCGAACAGCGGATCCGCCGGCCGGTAGATGGAGGCGTCGCCGACCAGGTTGAGCGCTTGCCCACCGCCGGTCTCCGCCGAGGCCGTGCCCGTGGCCGAGTCCAACTGCCAGTAGCCGTTGCGCTGGGGCTTGACGGTCATCAGCTCTGCTACCTGCGAGGCCGGGAGTACGCGGTCGAAGACCCGGACCTCGGCGAGGTCACCGGTGAAGTGGTCCCGGTAGCCGCTCTTCGCCGTGGCACGTCCGATCTGCAGGGGTCCGTAGGAGCGCCACACCGAACGGCGTTGAGCGGTGCCCTTGGAGTCCTTGTTGATGTAGATGCGGGCTTGCGGGCCGCCGCTGGCATAGGCGTCGTACACGCCGGTCAGCAGCATCCATTGGTCCTTGACCGGGGTGACGCCGGTGGCGACCGCCTTCCACTTCCCCAGTGCCTGGACGTCAGTGGAGGGGAGGGAGAACGCCCAGGTACCGGCGGCGGCGTCGTAGCCGAGTGTGAAGCCCGGTTCTCCCGTGCCGTCCTGGCTGACCACTGTCATGTCCTTGTCGAGCGCGGTGGGCCGTACCCAGGCACTGACGCTGAAGCTCTGGGACGTGTCGATGACGGTTTCACCCGCGTCGAGGTAGGCGCCTGAAGTGCCGTCCAGTCGAGCTGCCGCGTCTGCCTTGCCTCCGGGCCCCTCCACTCCGAAGGTCACTCCTGGCCCGGTGCCGGCCGAGAAGGTACCGCTCTCGTCGTGTGCGTCGGAGTCGCCCACCTCGTCCGCCAGGTTCCACTGCGCCACGGCGGGTCTGCCCTCGGTGACCAGGAACTCGTAGCGGGCCAGCGTGCTGGGGTTTTCCGCCTTGTCCACTGCGACCACGTCGACCCAGTTGCGCCCGGCTCTGGTCGGGGTGAAGGTCACCGATGCCGGTCCGCCGGCCTTCGAGGCCACGATCGTCGTAGCGGGTGAGGCGTCGCTGTTGAAGCCGTAGCGGTACTTCACGACGTCGGTGTCGGGGACTGAGTCATTCGGGTTCGGTGAAAAGGTGAAGGTTCCTGCCGTTCCGACGCCGTCATGCCAGACCGTGTCGGCCGGGTACTGGGCAGAGATCACGTTCGGCTTGCCCGGTTTGGTCTTGTCGTAGATGAATTCGCAGCGCTGCGGGTCGCCGTCCGTGCTCCACGGTCCCCAGCCGTCTCCGTCGTAGGCACGAGTGCTCCAGTAGATGACCACGTTCTGCGGGATGGATTCCCGCACCTGGTGGGTGAATCTGGTGTTGGAGGCGGGTGCCATGTACGAGGTGTCATAGGTGTACGAGGTTTCGCTGGACGCACCCGGTGCGGTCCAGGCCACCTTGAACTGGACCTTCACCTTGTCCGTGCGGCCGTCTCCGTGGTCCGGGTCCGAGGCCACCGCGCTCAGCTTCGGAGGCTTCTCGGCGTACGGGCGCGAACTGCCCCACTTGCACGAGCCTCCCGGGTCGGAGGACATCGTCTTCGTCGACATCTGCCGGGGCAGGTTGTTGTAGCTCACCGAAAGATACGCGTTGCCGCAGATCCGCTTCCATCCGGCGAACTGCGACTCGTCGCCCGCCCGCAGCCCCAGCGTCATCGATGACCAGCCCTCGGCTGCCGCCGTCTTCACCTCACTGGTCAGCTCACCGCTCGCCCCGCCCTCGAAGTGGAGGTTGGCCTGGCTGGTGCAGGACGTCGGAGAGATCGCCTTGTCGACGGTCTGGAGGTAGTCCGACCAGTCGTCCTTCGTCGAGTTCCAGTCGCTGGAGGAGGTGATCGAGTAGTTCTTGCCCCCGATCCTGTACAGCTGGATCGGTTCAGCGGTCGGCTTGGCACTGTAGATGTGTTCCACCCGGGCAGAGAACGTCGCACCCAGGATCTGCTTGCCGCGGTAGAACGACACCGGCATCGTGAACAGCAGCCGGCGCACGCCGACGCCGTTACAGGAGACCGGGCTGTAGTCGGTAGGGCACTTCCCCACACCGGCACTCCCCGAATACTTCCAATCCTGTTCCCCTGGGATGCCGGACATGACACCCGTCCAGGCGGTGCGAGAGGTGGTGCGCTGGATCGGGTCGATCACTACGGGGAAGACGGTTTCCTTGCCGGTCAGCAAGGCCATGTCCGGGGTCAGGGTGAGCTTGTCGCCACCGACCTCGACGCCCAGCGGAGCCGTGCGTCCACCGCCGCCGGGCCCTTCCAGCCGGGGCTCGGCCACCGGTTCCCCGGAGCGCGCCGCGGCGTCCAGGGAGCTGGCAACGCCGGCTGCTCCCCCGCCCTTCGCCGCGAGTTCCGTCTGCGCAGACGAGTCCCACATGGCTGGCCGGCCGGCCTCGAACACCGCTCCGCCCACCGCAGCGTCCTCGGCCACCAGGGCCCCGGCCGCATTCTCGGCGAGGTTCAGACCCTTGGTGCTCAGACCGAGGTCGATCATCTTGAGCTGCGGGTTGGCTGCTGCCTCGGGCGTCTTGACCACCAAGAGGTGGCCGAAGCCGTCCGCCTCTGCCCGGACTGTGAGGTCGACACCGGGAAGCACCTCGGGAAACGTCGCCGCGTCACCCTCGACGGTCGGGGCCTGCAGGTCGCTGTACGGCCACGACAGCGACAGCTCCCGCCCAGCGCGGCGCAAGGTCACGAACGGCTCGCCTGCCTCGGCAGCCCGAAACGACAGGTCGACCGTTGCAGCCTTGGGGCCCCAACTGCCGTCCGCGCGCTTGACCAGCGTCTCGTCGACCTCGACCCACCGGCCGTCTCGCACGGTGTGGATCGGCTCGGCGTACTCTCGCGCGACGAACGAACCGTCGGGCTGTGCGAACACCTCACGGCGTTCCGATCGCTGAGACGTCACCTCGACCGGCTCACCGGCGGACTTGGCCGCCTGCACAGCGCTCTCCTCCGTTACCGCGGGACGGTCGGAGGCCACGGGCACCCGGCTGTCACCAGAGGCCGGCACGTGCTGTTGCTGTCCGGGCAGGACCACGGAAAGCACCACAGCAGTCAGCGCGGCCGCCAGTACAGTGCGCCCGGCCGTAGCTCGTTTCATACGCCTGGTCACCTGTGAGCTTTCTGCACGGCCTGTGTCGTTGGTGGTGTCTCTCGGTGCGCTGCGTTTCGGCCGGGTGCTCATCAGCGCACCACCGCCCCGAACGCCTTGCCGTCCGCGGGGAGTCCGCCCTCGCCCGGCTTGTACGTCACCGTCGGCTCTTCGCCCGTCGTCCCGTTCCACTTGTATCCGTGCACGGCGTGGCCTTCAGGGGGGCCGTACGGCAGGCCGATCAGCAGCGCACCCGGCGTTGCCGCAAGACTGGTGCCCGCCAGAACGTGCGGGGCAGGGCCGGGCGGGATGCCATAGCCGGGGTTGACCCAGCTGTCCGAGGCCCCCGGAGCACCCACCATGGGCACGGTGTGGACCCCGCCCCGGTCGACGTACTCCTGGGAGTACTCATCACCGGGAACCCCGATCGCCAGCCGCACCGTGGTCGCTGAACTGGTGGTGCTGGGCGCGGTGTTCACTGCGGCCAGGCTCTGGCCGAAGAAGTCGCCCGGTTGCGTGCCCCCGTACACGTCGGGAGAGTCCTGGGTGATCCACGCGGTCTCCGTGAACGTCCCTGAAGCCGTGATGCGGAAGATGTGGACCGCACCGGCGTCCACGGTGGCCTCCAGGTCCTCACCCGGCACACCGACCGCCAGCAGCGATTCGGACGTGGCCGTCGCCCCGGACGGCCGGTAGGGAACCATCGCCATCGACGTGGCGAACCCGTCGCCGACCTCGCCGTCGCTGCTGATGGGCTCCTGATCCTGGGCCAGACCGAACAGCGGCTTCGGATGGGTGCTGACCAGCGTGTGGCTGAACACGGCCGCCCCGCCGGCAAACGTCTTCGTCCCCAGTGCCTCGCCTGGTTCGCCGACCGCGAAGTGAGTGGGCGTGGCAACGACGGAGGCGCCGAACCGGTCATCCGGCTCCACGATGCCCGGCACGTCACCGCCCGCAGCCGTGTCCTGGTGGAAGGCCGCGACGGTCCGTGCCGTCCCGTGGACATAGAAGGCCATCCCGGCATCGGCCACGGTCCCCAGATCCTCTCCGGGGCCGCCGATCAGCAGGAACGGAACTCCGCCCGACGACTTCCCGGCCGCCAGCGCGAAGCCGATCCAGTCCTCGTGTTCGGGGGCACCGCCCAAGGGCTTGCCCTCACCTTGGAGGTATTCGTTCGCGACCGGCGACGAAGCCCCGGCCAGACCATCCGTGGAGCCGTATATCACCTGCACGAGGCCGGCGTCTGAGTACGTCTTCGACGACGTTTCCGACGTCACCGCGAGGTCCTCGTAGGGGATTCCGACCGCCAGGTCGCTGCAGCCGTCGAGGTTGGCGTCGTAGACCGCCAGCGCAGCCCCGAACTGGTCGCCGCTCTCCACTGCGCCGGGAACTCCGGTCGTGTTCTGGTGCAGGCTCAACGTTCCCTTGCCGCCCCCGTAGACGACAT
Organism: Streptomyces hyderabadensis; assembly: GCF_020404845.1. Lineage (GTDB taxonomy): Bacteria > Actinomycetota > Actinomycetes > Streptomycetales > Streptomycetaceae > Streptomyces > Streptomyces hyderabadensis. The sequence continues at coordinate 159,654 of NZ_JAIOJZ010000009.1, forward strand.
GGACCTCGCCGGCTCGCTCGTAAGCCCCCACCGTGGCTTCGGGGTCGGCGATGACCATGTCCCGCACACCGTCGCCGTTGAAATCGGACTCCACCCCGGAGGGGCAGGCAGCCGCCGCTTCTGCTGGCGCCGTCGAGCCGGTCAGCCCGGAACCGGCCACCAGCACCGAGATCAGGGCAGCACTGAGCCACCGCACACGCATAGAAAGCCCCCGCCCCAAGGGTCACTTCTGAAGCACCTGTGACCAAACTGTGGAGATGAAGTTACATGCGCAGCCATGGAAAGCGTCAAGGCATTGCCTGATAGCGGCAAAAGGTCACCCATGTCTCCAGTACCCCGCTTGAACCAAGCCCGTCGCCTTCCGACCGCCACCTGCCGGTCGTGTCTTCCACACGGCGCTCTGGCCGCCTGCCCGCCGCGCGGTACACCCTGCACAGCCGTAACGACCCACAGAGCACCAGGGCACGAGGCCACCCGCTACCTCGCCCGGCACCACGAGAAACTGGCCCGCAAGCACGGCAACAACTTCTTCGTGCTGCTGCTCAAGGTCGTCAACTCGCAGGCGTACGGCCCGGACGTGGTCGAACTGGTCGGCGACGTCACCCGGGCCGCGACCAGCCCCCTGCCGACCCCGGCACCGGCCTCCCGCACCTCCCCCCGGGCCTGAACACGGCCGTCAAGCCCCTATTGCGCAGACCTTGCCGGTGGCGGTGGAGAGGTAGACGGTGTCACCGACGACCAGCGGGGCCGCGCGGACGGAGGTCTTGGTGGCGTACCGCCACAGCGTCGTGCCGGTGTCGGCACGCAGCGCGTACAGCACGCCGTCGCCGACGACGTAGACGGTGCCGTCCGCCGTGACGGGCCGGGTGAGGGAGTCGTCGGCGAGGTGGCGTTTCCAGATCACCCTGCCGGTCCTCGCGTCCAGCGCCCGCAGGATGTTCTGTTCCGAACCCAGCAGGTTGCCGACCAGGACCGTTTCGCCGCTGGCCGTCGGAGGGACGAAGAAGAGGCCGCTCTCGCGCACCTCCCACAGCTTCTCCCCGGTGGCCGCGGACACGGCGTACACGGCGCTTTCGTCCGGACCGGGGCCGAGGCCGCTGACGTAGACCGTGCCGCCGCTGACCGCCGGGGCGTACAGGGAGTAGCCGCCGGTGTCGTACCGCCAGCGCGTACCGCCGGTGTCGGGGTGCCGGGCGAAGAGCACGCCGCCGACACCGCTGTACAGGCTGTCGCCCGCCACGGTCACGGGGGTCTGGTCCCGGTCGCTCTCCTTGCTCCAGGTCTCTGTGCCGGTCCTCGCGGATGCCGCGTACAGCCAGGACCGGGTCTGGAACTCGCTGCCCTCGGCGTCGACGCTGACGGTGTAGAGAGCCTCGCCGTGCACCGTCGGATGGGCGAAGTCGCCGGCCGTTGACTGGACCCACAGCTTGGTGCCGGTGGCGGCGCGCAGCGCGTGCACGGTCCCGTCGACGCCGAGGTAGAGGGTGCCGCCCGCCGCGGCCACGGCCGGGTTGACCCGCTCCCACTTGCTGCCCGGGGCGTAGGTCCACTTCTTGTCGCCGCGCTCGGCGGACAGTGCGTACAGGGCGGTGCGACCGGCCGCGTGGACCAGTCCGTCGACGAAGGTGAGGTTCGCCACGTCGTCGGACACCTCGTCGTCCGCGTCGGCGATGGCGTACGACTTCCACCGCAGGGTGCCTGCCGGACGCGACAGGGCGGAGGCGGGGGCGGTGCCGGTACCGCCCCGTCCGATGCCGGACAGCCAGCCGCCCGCCCCGATCCCCGCCACGGCCGCGGCGCCCGCGACGCCGAGCAGGGCGCGCCGCCGGGTGGTTCCCCGCGCCCGCGCCGGGAGCGGCGCGACCTCCGCCGTGCTCGCCGGACGGGGGGTCAGGGGGCCGGTGGTGCCCTCCGTCGGTGGTCCCTGCGGCGGGAGTTGGCCCGTCGGCCCGACGGGTCGCAGACCGGCCGCCCTTGACACCGCCCGGGCGACCGCCGGCGGCAGCCAGTCGCCGTCGGGGCGGAACGGCCGCGCGGTGCCGTCGCTCCCGGCGGCCGCGGCCAGCAGTTCCGTCATGAGACGGGCCACGGTGGGGCGCCGCCCGGGGTCCTTCGCCAGACAGGACTCCACCACCGCGCGCAGCACCGGGTGCAGGTGTTCCAGGACGGGCGGCTCGTGCACCGTCCGGTAGGCGACGGCGTGCGACGCACCGGCCCCGAACGGTCCCGTGCCGGTGGCCGTGTACACCAGTACGGCCCCCAGGGCGAACACGTCGGCGGCGGGACCCGTCCGCGTGCCCGTGAGCTGTTCGGGGGCCGTGTAGCCGGGGGTGCCGACCATCGTGCCGGTCTGCGTGAGCGCGGTGGCCTCGCTGACGGCCGAGATCCCGAAGTCGATGACGCGGGGCCCGTTCTGCGCGAGGAGGATGTTCGACGGCTTCAGGTCCCGGTGCACCACACCGGCCGCGTGAATCTGCGTCAGCGCCTCGGCCAGGCCCGCCCCCAGCCGCAGCACATGGCTCACCGGCCACGGACCGTGGACCTCGACGGCCGCGCCGAGCGCCATGCCCTGCACGAACTCCGTCGCCAGCCACGGCGGCGTTCCCGTCGGGTCGGCGTCGACCACCCCGGCGGTGAAGGCCCCGTTCACCCTGCGGGCGGCGGCCACCTCGCGGGCGAAACGGCGCTGGAAGCCGATCTCCTCGGCGAGATCCGGCCGGACCACCTTGACCGCGACCGTCCGGCCACCGGGCGACTGCCCGAGGTACACGCTGCCCATCCCGCCCGAACCGAGCCTGGCCGCCAACCGGTACGGTCCGACCTGCTGCGGGTCACTCGCCCGCAGCGCCGTGAACGTCTCCACCTGCTTCTTCTCCCTGACAGACGGCGCGGGCCCCGTCCGGTGCCCGCGGTCGCGTTCACGGCAGGTGCCGGACGAGGTCGGCGACGGTCTGCGGGCGCGACAGGAACGGATGGTGGCCCGCCGTCACTTCGACCACCGTGCCCGCACGGCGAGAGAACTCACGCTGCGCGGCCGCTGGAGTGCCACGGTCCTCGGTGCACACCACGTAGGTCGTGGAGACGTCGTGCCATGCCGCCGCCCGGACGGGCTGCTGGGTCACGGCCAGCGTCTGCCGGACCAGGCGGGCGGCCGCGTCGCGGGCGAGGTCCGGCGGGCAGTCCTGGACGAACGTCTCGGCGAACAGCTCGGGCTGTACCCCGAACGTGCCGCCGTCGGGGTCGAAGTCCAGGAACGGCGGGGGTGCGTCGGCCGCGAACGACGACAGGGACTCGCCGGGCTCGGGCAGGTAGCTCGACACCAGCACCAGGTGGCGCACCGCTTCGACGCCCGCCGCCGCCTCGGCGGCGACGATCCCGCCGTAGCTGTGCGCCACGACCACGACCGGCTCGTCCCCCTCGGTCAGGACCGCGCGCACCGCGGCGACGTCCTCGGCCAGCCCGGGGCCTTCCGGCCCGGCCGACCGGTCGCCCTCGCCGCAGCTCGGCAGGGCCGGTGCGGCGCTGTCGACACCGTGCTTCCGCAGCTCCGCGGCCGCCGGGTGCCACCACCACGCTCCGTCACGGACGCAGGCTCCGTGCACGAACACCACACGCATCTCTTCCTCCTGGAATCCGGGTGCCAAGCCCCTCGATCAACGGTAGACGTAGCTCCGGTTACGTGAAAAAGTGCGGCGATGGGTCGACACAAACAGCCCGAGATCCGCGAGCGAATCCTCGACGCCTGCGTCGACCATGCCCTCGTGCACGGGCTTCCCGACCGCCTCGAACCCTTCGCGACGGCCTCCGGCACGTCGGCCCGGATGCTGATCTACCACTTCGGGACGCGGGACGCCTTGCTGCGGGAGACGCTGCGACGGGCACGGCGACGCCAGCGCGACTTCTTCGGCGACCTGATCTGCCCGCGGCCCGACGAGCCCTATCCGGTCACGCTGCGGCGCGCCTGGCAGGTCATGACCGGCCCGGCCGGGCGGCCGTACCTCACCATGTTCGGCAGGCTCCGGGAGAATGCCGGGCAGCGGTTGTGGCCGGGCTTCCGCCGCGAGTCGACCACGGACTGGCTGGAGCCGTTCGAGGACGGCATGCGCAGCATGGGCCGTCCTGAACTCGCCACCCTCGTCCTGGCGGTCGTGCGCGGTCTCATCATGGACATCGAGACCACGGGTGACGTCTCACGGGCCGACCGGGCCTTCGACGACTTCCTCACGGCACTCGCCCTCGTCACCGAGACTCCCGCGACCGCGGACCGACGCCACCGGGCCTGACCAGCGGGCCCTTACGGGTGCGGCAGGCCGGGGCCGGGGGCGGGGGGAGACGGTCAGGACCGGCGTCCCGCCCCGCCGCCGACCGGCGCCGTACTGGCGCGCACGACCAGCACGGGCTCGACGGAGGCCGGTTCCGGCGCCGCGTCCGGATCCGCGATGTGCCGCAGCAGGTGGGCGACCGCGAGGGCACCCATCTCGGCGAACGGCTGGGCCACCGTGGTCAGCGAGGGCGAGCAGTACTCGGCGAGCGCGATGTCGTCCACCCCGACGACGGAGATGTCCCGCGGCACCCTGCGGCCTGCCTCGTGCAGGGCCCTGATCACCCCGAAGGCCATCTCGTCACTGGCCACGAACACCGCAGTGACGTCGGGGATCTTGCCCAGCACCAGCCCGTTGCGGTACCCGGAGGCGGGTGTCCAGTCCCCTTCGAGCACCGGCGGCACCGGCAGCCCCGCCTCCTCCAGGGTGTCGCGCCAGCCGGCGCAGCGACTGGCCGCGTCCAGCCATTCCCGGGGCCCGGAGACGTGCCAGACGGCCTCGTGGCCCAGCTCGATCAGGTGCCGGGTCGCCAGGCGGGCCGCCAGGGTCTGGTCGACGGCGACGACCTCGGTGGCCGGTGTCCTCGATCCGTCGACGGTGACGGTCGGCACCGAGCGGGTGAGCCGCTCGATCCTCGGGCTCACGTGCACCAGCGGCACCGACAGGATGACCCCCTCCACGTCCTGCTCCGCGAGCCGGGACAGCGCGCCCTCGATGGCCGCGGTGTCCAAGGACGCCGTGGCGGCGGTGCTGACCGCGTACCCGGCCTCGCGCGCCGCGGCCTCGATGCCGAAGAGCAGGTTCGCGCGGGAGTAGAAGGTGGTCCGCAGCGTCACGACGCCGATCGTCCGGCTGCGCCCCGACGACAGCATCCGCGCCGCGTTGTTCTTGCGGTAGCCGAGTTCCTCGACCGCGGCGAGCACCTTGGCGCGGGTCCCCTGCTGGACGTTGGGGTGACCGGCCAGGGTACGGGACACCGTCTGGGCGGAGACCCCGGCGAGCCGTGCCACGTCGGCCATGCCGGGCTGGCGGGCGGCACCGTCGTCGGGCGTCCGCCTGCTCACGGGCGTCCGGTCGGCCGCCGGTGTTTCCGATGACATCGCTCGCCTCTCCACGAGAAGAACCGCGGCCCGGGCCGCCGTCGCAGGTAATGGTCCCGCACCGGAGTCTAGCCAGGCGCGACCCATTGGCATCGATAACATCCTCTGCCATAGTTCCCGCCAGCGCGGACCTCGCGTGGATCAGGTTTCTCCGAAGACGCCTCTGTCGGCACCGAGAAGGGCGAGCGGCAACGAGATGGCAGCGATCACACCGAAGCGAGCGGCCGGAGCACCCACCCCGACATCCTCGTCGTCCTCCCCACCCGGACGCGGACGACTGCCGCGCCCCGGTGCCGTCGTCGCGGCGCTGGGCCTGACGGCCGGACTGCTGTCGACCGGCGCCGTGCCCGCGGGCGCGGCGGCCCCGCCCCGGGCGGCCGCCGCGGCCCCGGCGGCCGCGACGGCGACACCGGTGGAACTGAGCCGGGGCGGACTGACCGTCACCGTGGCGAAGGAGTTCCCCCAGGTCATCTCCTACCGGCTGGGTCGGCGCACCCTCGACGGGCAGGCCACGGCCCTGGACAGCTTCACCGTCAACGGCGAGGCCCACCGCGCCACCACCAGCATGAAGGCGGAGGGCGGCAGGGCGGCCTACACCTCCACCTTCGCGGACCTGCCCGGTCTCACCATCACCTCGACCATCACGGTCACCGAGGACACGACGGTGGTCTTCGCCGTCGAGAAGATCTCCGGCGAGGCCGCGTCGAGCGTGCGCACCCTCGCGATCCCCGGCCAGTCCCTGGTCTCGGTCGACTCCGCCGACCCGGGCGCCAACCTCGCCCGCACCAGGATCTCCACCGACTCGACCACGACCGCCGACCGCTTCATCCCCGTCACCGGCGACACCGCCCTGGACAAGGAGCCCGTGGGCACGCCCTACGCGTTCGTCGGCAACGCCCAGTTGTCCGCGGGCGTCATCACCAACGCGACCGAGGACTCGCCGCAGGACGACAACACCAACGGGAACACGCGTCTGCAGTCCCGCATCGTCGACGCGGGTCAAGGGCGGCGCCGGGCGGAGCTGTCGGTCGGCACGTACACCTACCACCCCGGCGGCGCGACCGATCCGCGGGTCGACACCTACGCGCTGCCCCGGACGACCGTGGTCCTCGCCGCCGACGCCAACCGGGACGGCACGGTCGACTGGCAGGACGGCGCCATCGCCCAACGGGAGCACATGCCCCGGCCGTTCGGCGCGGACCGGGTGCCCGAACGCGTGGTCCAGCGCATCCCGTTCAACTTCGCGAGCCAGGCCACCAACCCGTTCCTGAAGACGCTGGACAACACCAAGCGCATCTCCATGGCCACCGACGACCTCGGCCAGTGGGTGCTGGAGAAGGGGTACGCGAGCGAGGGCCACGACTCCGCGCACCCCGACTACGGCGGCAACGAGAACGTCCGCGCGGGCGGCTGGCAGGACCTGGACCGCCTCACCCGGACCGGCGCCGACTACAACGCGGACTTCGCCGTCCACGTCAACGCCACCGAGGCCTACGCACAGGCGAAGACCTTCAGCCAGGACATGGTCGAGGGGCAGCCGAACGGCTGGGACTGGCTCAACCAGGCGTACCACATCGACCAGCGCAAGGACCTGGGCACCGGCGCCGTCCTCGACCGGTTCGAGCAGCTCCGGAGGAACGCGCCGGGCATCAAGACCGTCTACGTCGACGCCTACTACTCCAGCGGCTGGCTGGCCGACGGCCTGGCCGCCGGGCTGCGCAGGATGGGATTCGAGGTCGCCACCGAGTGGGCGTACAAGTTCGAGGGCACCTCGCTGTGGTCGCACTGGGCGGCCGACAAGAACTACGGCGGCGCCACCAACAAGGGCATCAACTCGGACATCGTCCGGTTCCTCGCCAACTCCGACCGCGACGTGTGGAACGTCGACCCGCTGCTCGGCGGCGCCAGCGTCGTCGAGTTCGAGGGCTGGACCGGCCAGGACGACTGGAACGCCTTCTACCGCAACATCTGGACCGACAACCTGCCGACCAAGTTCCTCCAGCACTTCCAGGTGCTGGACTGGGACCGCGGCAGGTCCGCGAGGCTCACCGGCGGGGTGGGCGTGAGGTCCGTCGACGGCGAGCGGCGGATCACCATGGGCGGCGCCGAGGTCCTGCGGGGCGACACCTACCTGCTGCCCTGGGGCAGCACCAGGAAGGGCGACGGCACCTCCTCGCCCGGTGACGCCGACAAGATGTACTTCTACAGCGCCTCCGGCGGCGAGCACACCTTCGCGCTGACCGAACAGTTCGCGGGCAACAAGAACTTCACCCTCTACGAACTCACCGACCAGGGACGGGTGAGGAAGGCCGGGGTGAAGGCCCGCGACGGGCGGGTGACGCTCACCGCCGAGAAGGGGCAGCCCTACGTCCTGGTGCCGAACGGCGGCAAGGCACCGCACCGCGACGCCCACTACGGCCAGTACACCGGACTGTCCGACCCCGGCTTCAACGGCGGGGACCTCGACGACTGGAACGCGCGGGGCGGCGCGGAGATCGTCCGGGCCGGCAACGGCGACAACGTGGTCCGCCTGGGCGACGGCGCCTCGGGCATCTCGCAGCGGGTGCGCGGTCTGACCCCGGGCCGGCGGTACACGCTCGCCGCGGACGTCGAGATCGGCCCCGGGGCACGCCGGGCCACGACGCTGCGGGTGCGCGGCGGCCAGGACACGCGGGCCAAGACCTTCGACATCACACCGGCCCGGAACCAGATGGCGTCCGACGAGAAGCGGGACACCTACTCCCAGCGGGCCGCGGTCTCCTTCACCGCGCCGCGCGAGGGCACGGTCACCGTGGAACTCGGGGCCGTCCCCGGCCGCGCCGCGGTCGTCCTGGACGACGTGCGCGTCATGGCGGACACCACCGGCCCGCTCCCCCGCGCCGAGGACGGCACCGTCGTCGCCCACGACGGCTTCGAGGGCAACCAGCCCGGCTGGGGACCCTTCGTCAAAGGTGACGCCGGCGGCGTCACCGACCCGCGCACCAGCATCAGCGACCTGCACGCGCCCTACAGCCAGAAGGAGTGGAAGAACACCTACTCCCCGTACGACTCGGGCACGTTGCGGGGCAAGGCCGTCGACGACGTGCTCGCCGGCCGGCACTCGCTGAAGTCCCACGCCGAGAACACCGGGCTGGTCCACCGCACGACGCCCGCGACGGTGCCCTTCGAAGAGGGCCACAGGTACCGGGTCTCCTTCTCCTACCAGACCAACATCGAGGGCCAGTGGGCCTGGGTCACCGGCGCGGACCGGGTCGCCGACGGGAAGACCACCTCCCGGGACATCACCCGCGAGGTGCTGGCACCGGCCCTGGACACGGCGGTCCACTCCCGGGAGTTCGTCGCCGGCTGCGGGGACACCTGGGTCGGACTGCGCAAGCTCGGCAGCGCCCGGGGCAGCGACCTCGTCCTCGACGACTTCACCGTGACCGACCTGGGCAAGGCGGATGGCGGTGCCGCCTGCGCCGCCGTCACCGCCCCGTCCGGCGCCGAGCTGAGCCCCGGGGTGCCCGGCGAGTACGTCACGACGTTCACCAACCACGAGTCGGCCGACGCCGGCAACGTGGGCATCGCGTTCCACGGGCTGCCCGAGGGCTGGAAGGCCGAGGTGAAGGAGAAGGACGGCAACCTCTTCGAGAGCGTGGCGCCGGGCGCGACCGTGCGCACCACCTGGCTGCTCACCCCGCCGGCGGGCACGACCGACACCTCCCCCGCCTGGCAGGTGACCGCCACGTACGCGCATGCGGGGGCCACCAGGACCGTCACCTCCGACGCCCGCGCCGCGGTGACCGCGGAGCCCGTCATCGCCCCCGGTTCGACGACCGCGACCGCCGACTCGGAGAACGCCTCCTCGGGTGCCGCCGAGGGACCGGTGGCCAACGTCCTCGACGGTGACCCCGGCACCATCTGGCACACCGACTACACCGCCTCCCAGGCGCCGTATCCGCACTGGGTGACGCTGAAGCTCGGCGGCGCCGCCGACATCGACGGGTTCGGCTACCTGGGCCGGCAGAGCGGGGGCCAGAACGGGCGCGTCGCCGGCTACGAGGTGGCCGTGTCGGACGACGGCGAGGCCTGGACCACGGTGGCCCGCGGCACCCTGAAGGACGTCCCGCAGACCCAGCGCGTCTCCTTCGACCGGGTCCGTGCCTCCTACGTGCGGTTCACCGCGCTCAACGCCCTCAACGGCCAGCCCTACGCGGCCGCCGCCGAGATGCGCGTGTACGGCGTGCCCGTGGACCTGCCCACGGGCTACCCGCCGGGCGAACGTCCCGCCGACGTCCGCTGAGGAACCGGACCGGCCGGGTGCGGCCCGCCTCTTCCGGGAGGCGGGCCTTGGGTCGGAGCGGAGCAGGTGGGTGGCTGCCGAGCGGGCAGCAATCGCCCTCGACTT
>NZ_JAIOJZ010000090.1 GCF_020404845.1 Streptomyces hyderabadensis
ACCCGACCCGGCTCACCGCCGAGACCATCGGTGCGGTGCTGGAAAGGGCAGCCAAGGGCACCTTCACCGTCGAGATCGACGCCGCGTACCCCTTCGAAGAACTCGACCGGGCGCTGGCCCGCAGCGAGGCGGGGCACCTCCGCGGCAAGCTCCTGGTCACCGGGCCTTCGTCATGACCGCGCCCGCCCCTTCCCGGTCGCGGCCCGGCTGACGATGCGACAGGCAGCACCGCGCGGGCGTACGGCCGCCGGTCCATCTGCCCCTGCACGGCGGCGCGTTCCTCGTGCGCCACCCAGAGCACGAGGACAAGCGGGTGGGGCCGCTCTTCAGAGGGGCTGGGCCATGGTCTCGAGCACGCGCTGGGTCAGACCGGCGTGGTCGAAGTCGGGGTGCGAGGCCGGGTCCATCTCGTACTCGCCGATCGCCACCGAGGACTCCACGATGAGCTTGCACCGCTCGTAGCGGCGCTCGCTGTAGGCGGTGAACGCCTCCTCGTGGTCGCCGTACGCCGCCAGGCACTCGGCGAGCACCACCCCGTCCTCGATGGCCTGGGCCGCTCCCTGGCCCAGGTGCGGGGTGACCGCGTGGACGGCGTCGCCGATCAGGGCGATGCGGCCCTTGTGCCAGGGAGCGGGAGCGATGAGCCACTCCTCGGGCCGGAACACGATCTCGGCGGACTCGTTCACGTAGGTGTCGCGCACGCGTCCGGTCAGGCCACCGAACGGGGCGAGGTGCTCGCGCAGTTCGTCCGCCATCCTGTCCTGGTCGAGCCAACGGCCTTCCTCCCAGGTGGTGTTGTAGAAGACGTAGGCCAGGTCCGGTCCGATCGGCACGAAGCCGGCCATGCCGTCGGGGCCGTGCTGCAGGACGATGCGGTCGATCTCCGGCTCGCGCGGGATGTTGAGCCGGAACGCGGACTGACCGAGGTAGACCGGTTTCAGCTCCTCGCCGAGCACGTGGGGGCGGACCTTGGAGTAGACGCCGTCGGCGCCGACGACGTGGTCGTAGACCGTGCGGGAGTCGTCCGTGAAGGCGACGGTGACGCCGTCGGGGCCGTCGTCGAGGGTGGTGAAGGTCTTGCCGTACTCGATGACGGCGCCCGCCTCGCACGCCTTGTCGGTGAGGATCCGGTGCAGCTGCGGCCGGCTCAGGCCGTTCATGGGCGGCAGCTCGGTCCCGGGGATCCTGGAGCCGGGCATCTCGCGGACCAAGTTGCCGTCCACGTCGAGCAGGTGGCCCCATGCGGTCGTGGAGTAGCCGACCGCCATGCACGCCTGCGCGCAGCCGATCGCGTCCAACGCGCGCAGGGCGTTCACCGGCTGGATGATGCCGACGCCGTAGACCGACGAGTGGAGGTCCGCCTGCAGTTCCACGACGTGGACGTCGTAGTCGGCGTTGCGCAGTGCGATGGCGGTGGAGAGACCGCCGATGCCGCCACCGACGATGAGAACGCTTCCTCGGCTCATATTCGAAATCACCTCGTTTTGATCTGTGGACATGGCCGTGCGGAAAGTCGCTCGGCCCGGGACGGGATGGCGAACGTAACGGGAATTCGAGTGCGCGAGAAGCGGTCCGAAACGCAGGGTTAACTTGCGTTCCCGGCTACTTGCCCGACCGGCGAGAACACGCTCCCACCCCGCTGCGACCTGGAGTTTTCCAGTCTTGCCGCATCCCGGGGCCGCTGCGTGGAGAAAATCCGGCGTTTCCCTTCGGTGGATGTCGGATTCCCGTTTCCCCTTGCATTTCGACTGGCCCGCAACGCACGAAGTCGTCGTACCGATCCTCTGTCTCGGCCCGGTGCAGCGGCTGGGCTCCTGGGATTCCGCGGTCGGCCTGGTCCTCGTCAACGCCGTGTCGTACGGTGGGTGTCGCCCCGGGTGCTGATCACTTCCGGGCTGCTGATCGCCGCAGTGGCCCTGATGTCGATGACCGCCGCCGGCTCAGGCAGGAGCAGCCAGTGAACGCAGTGACGCCACCCGGCCACGGCGCCCCCGTCTCCCCCGGTCCCCTGGACCCGCTCGATCTGCGGCTGCTCCAGGCTCTGGAGTTCGACGGCCGGGCGCCGTTCAGCCGGATCGCCCAGGTGCTCGGAGTCTCCGACCAGACGGCGGCGCGCCGGGTGCGCCGCCTGCGGACCACGGCGAACCTCCGGATCACCGGCATGATCGACGACAGCCGGCTGGGCCGGGACACCTGGATCGTCCGGCTCGGCTGCGGCCCGGGCAGATCGGCGCGGCTGGCCGCCACCCTCGCCGACCGGCACGACACCCACTACGTCGACATCGCGGCCGGCGGTACCGAGGTCATCTGCGCCGTCACGCCCCGTTCCCGGCCGGAGCGCGACGACCTGTTGCTGGAACGCTTCCAGCGCACCCCGCACATCAACACGGTGAGCACGCACTGCGTCCTGCACACCTACTACGGCAACTCGCTGCGCTGGCTGCGGAAGATCAGCGCGCTGGAACCGGAGCAGGAGCGCGCCCTGCGCACACCCGCGCCCTCCCCCGGGCCCGCCGCCGCCCCGGACGCCGCCGACCAGGCCGTCCTGGAGCTGCTGCACACCGACGGGCGGGCCACCCTGACCGAACTGCAGCGGGCGACCGGGCTGTCCGAAACCGCCGTGCGCAAACGCCTGGACCGGCTGCGTGCCACGGGCGTGCTCCACATCGCCGTCGAGTACGACCACGAGCCGCTCGGCCTGGACGTCGAGGCGCTGGTCTGGCTTTCCGTCGCCCCCCATGCCCTCGCCGAGGCGGGCCGGGTGCTCGCCACCCGGCCGGAGGTGCGCTTCGCGGCCGCCGTCACCGGGAGCACCAATCTCGTGCTCTCGGTGCTCTGCCGGAACGCGCGGCAGCTGCACGCCTTCCTCAGCGAGCAGGTCGGCGCCCTGACGGGCGTCAGGACGGCGGAGACCGTCCTGACGCTGCGCCGGGTCAAGACCCTCACCGTCGGCTGACGCGGCCCGGCCGGCCCGGATTCGCGCCGGTTCCCGCCTCAGGTCACCCGGTCGTCTTCTAGGGTCGCCCTCATGATGATCGACACCGATGCCGCCGGCTTGCTGTTCGATTCCCTCCGGGCGGACGCCCTCACCGGCCCGGACCAGCTGCGCGAGCTCTATCCGCAGCCGAACCCGCACGCACTGCGCAAGGAGACCGACCGCCTCACCGAGGAGACCAGGGCGCTGATCGGCTGTTCCTCGCTGGTGTTCATCGGCAGTGCGGACAGCGAGGGCCGGGCGGACGTGACGCCGCGCGGCGGCCCGGCCGGATTCGTCTCGGTGCTGGACGAGCGGACCCTGGTGATTCCCGACGCGACCGGCAACAAGCGGCTCGACACCCTGCACAACGTGCTGCAGACCGGACGCGTCGGACTGCTCTTCCTCGTCCCGGGCCGCCCTACCACGCTGCGGGTCAACGGGCGTGCCTGTGTGTCGGCCCGTCCGGAGCTGCTGGACCAGCTCACTCCCGTCGGAAAGCCACCGGTCACGGCGCTGGTGGTGCAGGTCGAGCAGGCCTACCCGCACTGCCCGAAGTCGCTGATGCGCGCCAACGCCTGGCGACCGGAGCAGTGGCTGCCCGCCGACACCCAGCCGAGCAGCGCCGAGGTGACACTGGCCCAGCTGGACCTGCCCGGCCTGACCCTGGACCAGATCGAGGCGGCCGAACAGGAGTCGCTGCGCCTGCGTTACGAATGAGACGGCAGAGCGTCAGGCGGGCCCGGCGTCGAGGAGGCGTCCGGCGGGGCTGCGGGTGTGCAGCCAGGCGGGCAGGGCGGCCAGGGCCGCCACGGCGAGGAGTACGGCTGGGGCCGCGGCCGCGAACCAGCTCACCGGAGGTATCACCACGACCGCGCTGAACAGCGCGAACAGACCGAGCCCCAGCGGAATCCCCACCGCGATCCCGCCCACGGCGGGCAGCAGTTGCGCGGTGCAGAGCGCCGCGACGACCTGGCCGGGGGTGGCGCCCAGGGTGCGGGTGACGGCCAGGGCGCGCCGCGCCTGCACCGCGGTGCTCCAGCTGACGAAGACGGCGTTGAGCACGGACAGCGTCACGAGCGCGACCGTGACACCGAGCATCACCTGGCCGGTCAGGGCGTTGCGGCTGTCCTCGAACGTGGACGTTCCCCGGGCGGTCTCCGCTTCGAGCGACACCCGGAAGGTCAGGAGCCCGGTCACCATGACCGTGGTGGCGGCCGTGCCCACGGCGCTCAGGACCGCGCGGCCGGGACGCCGGGCGATCAGCCGCACGCCGATCAGGAGCGCCGGCGGCAGATGGGCGGTCAGGGCGGCCGACCGGGGGCGGTGCGGGCTCAGGTGCGCCGGGTCGGCGAGGGAGTCGACGGTGCCGGAGCGCACGGTGCGCAGGACGGGCCCGAGCGTGCCGGCCAGGGCCACCAGTACGGCGAGCAGGGTGGCTGCCACGACGATGCCGGTAGCCGGCGGGCCGGCCTCATTGAGCAGCCCGGCGCCGGGGTCGGCCAGTGCGGGCGCGGTCAGGCACCCCGCGGTGACTCCGGCGGCGGTGGCCGCCACGGCGAGGAGCAGGTACTGCGCGAGCAGCAGCGCGGCCACCGTACGGGGCGTGGCGCCGACCGCCTTGAAGAGTGCCGCGCGCCGGTGGTCCCGCGGGGCCCGTACCGCGGCGAACGAGGCGAGGGTGACGAGCGCGGCCGCCGCGAGCAGCCAGCCGCCGATGACCAGGGTGGGCCGGACCGCCCTGAGCAGCCGGGTGTCCCCGTCGACGAAAGTCTGCCAGGCATGGGTGTTGACCCAGTACCGGCCCCGGATGTCGTCGGTGAGGACGGTGTGCTGCCACCTGCTCGTCGCGTCGGGATCGGACAGCTTGATGTTCAACAGGTGGAGGACGGACTCGGCGCCGGCTGCCGCGCGGGCGTCGTCGGTGGTGAGCCAGATGCGACCGCCGCCGTCGGACGGCCCCGGGCCCTCGGCCCAGTTGCCCCACGGATAGACGGCGGTGGCCGCGCTGATGGCCGTACCGACGACCGGGTACCGGCGCTCGCCGATGGTCACGCGGTCTCCGACACGCACGCCGAGTGCCTGGGCGAAGCCGCGTTCGACGACCGCGCCGCCGTCGCGCACCCAGGTACCCGAGGTCACCAGCGGCCGGTCCACGGCGGACGGGGTGCGCTCGCGTCCCTCGACCGCGGTGTGCTCCGTCCGTCCGTGGGCGCGGACCGTGGTGGAGAACCCGGGCACCGGGTCGGCGACCGTGTCCACGCCAGGGGCATGTGCGATGCGCCGGGCCAGGGCGGCGGGGTCCGGGTCGGTGGTGACGGCCGTGATGTCGGGTCCCGCGGTGGCCTCGCGGGTCTTCAGGTATCCGGCGGCCACGGCGTTGTCGGTGGTCATGCCCAGGGTCAGCGACGCCGTGGCCGCGGTGACGGCGACCAGGAACACGACGGCCTCGCCGGGGCGGCGCCGCAGGTCCCGGGTGACGAGCCGCCAGACGAGCAGCAGTCGGCCCACGGTCACTCCTCCCAGCCGAGGAGCGCGCCGAGCTGCGAGCCGCCCGAGGCCGGCGAGGTGTCCTCGGACGTGGCTCCGTCGCGCAGGGAGATGAGCCGGTCCGCGGTGGCGGCGACGCGTTCGTCGTGGGTGACGAGTACGAGGGTCTGGCCGGTGCCCCGCAGTTCGGCGAAGAGACGCAGCACGTCGTGGGTCGCGGTGGTGTCGAGGTTCCCGGTGGGTTCGTCGGCGAGGACCACGAGCGGTTCGTTGACCAGGGCGCGGGCGATGGCGACCCGCTGCCGCTGCCCGCCGGACAGCCTGGACGGCAGGTGCCGGCCCCGGTCGGCGAGCCCGACGCGGTCGAGGAGGGCGGCGGCACGACGGCGGGCGGTGCGCGGCGAGTCGCCGGCGAGCAGCGCGGGCAACTCGACGTTCTCGGCCGCGGTCAGCTCGTCCATCAGGTGGAAGTCCTGGTGCACGAAGCCGACGGCACGGCGCCGCAGTCGGGCGAGCGCGCGTTCGCCGAGCAGGTCGATGCGCTGCCCGCCGAGCCACACCTCGCCCTCGTCGGGCCGGTCGAGGCCGCCCAGCAGATGCAGCAGCGTCGACTTGCCGCAGCCGCTGGGTCCGGTCACGGCCAGCGTCTGCCCGGAGGGGACGTCGAGGTCGACCCGGTCGACGGCCAGAACCGTGCTGTCACCCTGCTGGTAGACGCGCGACAGGCCGACGGCCCGCAGCACCGGACCCGCCGCCACGTCCCCCCGGTCGCCGCGCCGGGACAGCCCCCTGCCCCGCCGACCGCCTCGTACCGTCATCCGTTCCCTCCGCCCTCTCCGTGTTTCCCGTGCGGGGCACGGGCGGACCAGGTCCGCTCGCACGCCTCCAACCAGCGCAGATCGGCCTGCAGCCGGAGTGCCACGCCCTCCAGCAGGAGCCCGGCCTCCGAGCCCGGGTCGCAGGTGAGAACGGCGTGCTGGACCTCGGCGAGGCCACGTCTCAGTTCGCGGCGCCGGGCGTCGACGAGCGTGAGCGGATCCGCCATGCCCGACTCGGCGGCGGCCACCAGCTTCAGATGGAACTCCGCCACGTCCGCCCGGGGTCCGGCGGGCTCGGCCAGCCAGCCGGCCACCCTTTCCCGTCCGGCTCCGGTCAGCGCGTACACCTTGCGCCGCGGACCGCGCTCCGACGCGTCCTCGCGTTCCCGTACGACCAGGCCCGTCTTCTCGAGCCGGGAGAGCGTGACGTACACCTGCCCGGCGTTCAGCGTCTCGCCGAGCGGTCCGAGCGCGGTGCGCAACCGCCCGCGCAGGTCGTACCCGTGCGACGGCCCCTTGACCAGCAGCGCCAGCACCACGTCCTGCACGGGCTGCCCTCCCCGACCTTCGCGCGTCCCGCCAATAGATAGCGGTTAGCCAAAAGCGCCGTCAAGCCGACCCCGCGTCCCAGCCGCCCGACACGGCCCCAGTCGCCCGGCACGTCTCAGTCGCCAGACGCGTCTCAATCGGCCGACGAATCGGCCCAGCTGGCTGCGCCGGTCTCTCAGACGGTTCGTTCGGGGAGCGTCGGAAGCATCTTCTCGGCGATGTCCAGCAGAGCGCTGTCGGCCGGGAGGGCTCCGGACGTGCTCCACACGGTGATGTCGTAGTAGCCGCCCTGGTCCTTCGCGTCGAGGGCCACGGACAGGGTGCGGGCCAGGGGGCCCTGGCCGACCGGTCCGCCGGAAGCACTGCCCCCGAGGTCGATCTCGATCTTCATGGTGTGGTCCGACGCGAATACCGCGGGCCGGCCGAGGACGGAGAGCGTCTTGACGTCCGTCTCCTCGCCGTACTCCATGAGCTTGACGTACTGGGCGACGGACAGGTGGTTGTACGTCACCGAGACGTGCACGGTGTACGTGTCGAACTGGACCTGGGCCTCGGGCTGGGCGACCTTCCCGTCGGTCAGCGGGGCGGTGCCGCTGGTGCCGGACACCGCGGTCGCGGTCTCCGCGGGCGTGCCGAGGAGTCGGGCCAGGTCGGGGCGGTTGAGCGCCTCGCACAGCTCGTCGCCGGTCACGGCCCGGGGCGTCTTCCGGTAGGCGCTCGGGAGTTCCTCGTCCTCCCCGTCGGCGCACGAGACGGGCCGCGAGGTGCCGTCGTCGTCGGCGGGCAGCAGCTGCGGGCCCAGCCACAGTGCCGCGCCGAGCGCCGCGAAGACGGCCACGGCCGCGACCGCCTGGCCCCACGCGTTGGGTTCCTTCTCCGCAGCCACCGAAGCGGTGGGCGCGGCCGGAGCGGTGGGGCGTCGCTCGGCCGGGCGCTGCGACTCGGACTGCGGCTGCGGCTGCGGGCATGGCTGGGGCTTGGCGGCGTCGGTCGCCGCTCCGTCCGCCGCGCTCGCCGGGGCGGCGGCGCGGCGGGCCCGCAGGGCACGGACCACCGTGTGGACGCGGACCGCGGTGAACACCAGGAACACCAGGCCGATCGCGGCCGGCATCCATGCGCCGTCACGGTGGGCGAGGTACATGATGCGCACGCCGAAGACGGACCCGACCAGGATGAGCAGGGGCTCGCGGACCCAGAAGGGCAGCAGGCGGACGAGGAAACCGAGCATCCGGCGATCTCACCAGGCCAAGATCGCGTCTGCTGTGACGGAAGCCATAATTCCGGCCCGGTACTCAACCGTGATGAGCGGGACGCGTGGGACCGGCCCCTTCCGCTCCCCGGCACCCGTCCGTTGCGCTTCTGACTGGCGTGTCAGTCAGTGCCTCAATGTGCCTACTTACCATGAAGTTCTCGCTCGTGATCTGTTGAGTTTTCCGCAACACCTGTCTAAGGTCGGGGCCCGTGGAAACCGACGACGCCCTCGACGGCGCACCGACCGCCGACACCGCCGCACGCGTCCGCGAGGTCATCACGGCGGCGGGCGTCACCCAGCGCGAGTTCGCGCGCCGTGTCGTCATGGACCCGTCCAAGCTGTCGCGTTCGCTGAGCGGCACCCGCCGCTTCACGGCCGCGGAGCTGGCGCGGATCGCCGACGAGGGGCGGGTGGACGCGGGCTGGCTGCTCGGCACCCGGGTCCGTGAGAAAGCCCCGGCGCAGGCCGCCGGGGTGACGGGCGGTCGGCCGCTGCAGATCGTCCGCGAAACGGTCAGGCTGATCGCGGAGCACGGTTTCCACGCGGTGCGGGTCGCCGACATCGCCCGCGCCTGCGCCACCAGCAGCGCCGCGATCCATTACCACTTCCCCGGCCGCGCCGAACTCCTGGAGGCGGCCGTGCGCTGGTGCATGGACGAGGACACCGCGCGCCGGGCCGCCCGGCTCGCCGAGGCGGACGACGCGGCGGCGGAGCTGCGCCAGCTCATCGCGCTGCAGACGCCGCGCACCGAGCAGCAGCGCCGCCAGTGGGCCGTGTGGCTCGACCTGTGGGCCGAGGCCGCGCGCTCCACCGCGGTGGGCCGGCTCCACTCCGAGTACTACCGGCAGTGGCGGGAGACCGTCGCCGACGTCGTGCGCCGAGGCGTCGGACAGGGCGTGTTCCGCGCCGGGCTCGATCCGCAGGCGGCGGCCCTGACGCTGACCGCGCTCGTCGACGGCCTGGCGACGCACGTCCTCTCGGTGAGCGGGCCGTCGTCCGCCGCGGCCGCGGACGCGATGCACGCGGCACTGACCGCCCACGTCACCGACACGATTCTGGCCCGGTAGACCGGAAGCCGGTCCAGGAGCAACACAAGCCCCGACCCCGGGAGTTCCCGCATGCCCATCAACGAGAACGTCATCATCACCTGCGCCCTCACCGGCGCCGGCGACACCGTCCGCAAGAGTCCCCACGTTCCCGTCACACCGGAGCAGATAGCCCGGAACGCCGTGGAGGCGGCCGCCGCCGGAGCGGCCGTCGTGCACATCCACGTACGGGATCCGCAGACCGGCGATCCGTCCCGGGACCCGAAGCTGTACCGGGAGGTCGTCGAGCGCATCAAGGAGACCGGCACCGACGTCGTCATCAACCTCACGGCCGGCATGGGCGGTGACCTGGTGGTCGACCCGGACGACCCGCTCACCCACCTCCCCGGCACCGACCTCGTCGGCGGTCTGGAGCGGCTGCCGCACGTCGAGGACCTGCTTCCCGACATCTGCACGCTGGACTGCGGCTCGCTCAACTTCGGCGACGGCTCGAACCTCTACGTCTCGACGCCCGACATGCTGCGCGCGGGCGCCCGGCGCATCCAGGAGCTGGGCGTGCGGCCCGAGCTGGAGATCTTCGACACGGGTCAGCTCTGGTTCGCCAAGCAGCTCCTCGCGGAGGGCCTGCTCGACGACCCGACGGTGTTCCAGCTGTGCATGGGCATCCCGTGGGGCGCGCCCGCGGACCCCGGGGTGCTTCAGTCGATGGTCAACATGCTGCCGGACGGGGCGCCGTGGGCGAGCTTCGCGCTCGGCCGGATGCAGATGCCGTGGGTCGCGCAGTCGATCCTGCTCGGCGGCCACGTCCGGGTGGGCCTGGAGGACAACCTGTACCTCGGCAGGGGCAACAAGGCGACCAATGCCCAGCTCGTCGAGCGGGCGGTGACCATCACCGAGTCGATCGGCGCCCGTGTCGCGACACCGGACGAGGCCCGCGCCACGCTCGGCCTCAAGCCGCGCAAGCAGTCCGCCGCGACGACGAAGGAATCCCTCTCATGACCTCACCCGAGACGACCACGCCCGAGACGGTCTCGCCCGAGACGACCGCGCGCGACACGACCGCGCCCGAGAACGTCCGCCGCGTCGCCTGCGTCGGCGCGGGAGTCATAGGCGGCGGCTGGGTCGCCCACTTCCTGGCCCGCGGCTACGACGTGACCGCCTGGGACCCGGCGCCCGACGCCGGGCGGAAGCTGCGCCGGCTGGTGGACGCCGCCTGGCCCACCCTCACCTCTCTCGGCCTGGCCGAGGGCGCGTCGACGGACCGCCTCACCGTCACCGCCACCCTGGAACAGGCCGTCGCCGAGGCCGAGTTCGTGCAGGAGAGCGCGCCCGAGAAGCTCGACCTGAAGCGCGACCTGCTGGCCCGCCTGGACGCCGCGACGCCGCCCGGCGTCGTCATCGCCTCGTCCACCTCCGGCTATCCGATGACCGACATGCAGACGACGGCCGCGGACCCGTCGCGCCTGGTCGTCGGCCATCCGTTCAACCCGCCCTACCTCATCCCGCTCGTCGAGGTCGTCGGCGGTGAACGCACCGCCGCCTCGGCGGTCGCCTGGGCCTCCCGCTTCTACGAGGTCGCGGGCAAGTCCGTGATCACGATGGACCGCGAGGTGCCGGGGTTCATCGCGAACCGCCTCCAGGAGGCCCTGTGGCGCGAGGCGCTGCACATGGTCGCGAGCGGCGAGGCGACGGTCCGGGACATCGACCTGTCGATCACCGAGGGTCCGGGACTGCGCTGGGCGGTGATGGGGCCGATGCTCACCTTCGCGCTCGCGGGCGGCGAGGGCGGCATGGCGCACATGCTGGACCACTTCGGGCCGTCCCTGAAGTCGCCGTGGACCCGCCTGGAGGCGCCGGAGCTGGACAAGGAGCTGTACGACGCCGTGGTGGCGGGCTGCGACGAGGCGGCGGACGGCCGTTCCCTCGCGGATCTGGTGGCCGAACGCGACCGGGGCGTCGTCGAGGTGCTGCGCGCCACGGGCCGCCTGGGCCGTGAGGAGGGCTCCCGGTGACGGCGCTTCCCCTCTTCCGCAGCACGGTCCGTCCGGAGTGGATCGACTACAACGGCCATATGAGCGAGGCCTTCTACGTCCTCGTCTTCGGCCACGCCACGGACGAGCTGATGACCGGTACGGGTCTGGACTCGGCCTACCGCGAGTCCACGGGCCGCTCCCTCTACACGGTGGAGTCGCACGTCCGCTTCCTGCGGGAAGTGCCCGTGGACGCCCAGCTGGCCGTCCGCACCCGGGTGCTGGGCGCGGCGGCACGCAAGGTGCGCTTCACGCACGAGATGTACGTGGTGTCCGCACCGGACTCGGAGCCGGCTCCCGACGCGGTTCCGGTGGCGACGACGGAGCTGCTCGGGGTCCACGTCGACCGGCGGGCGGGCGGGGCCGTCGAGTTCCCGGACGCGGTACGGCGCCGCTTCACGGAGCTGACCGAGCCGGCTCCGGACTGGGCGGGCCGCTCGATTGCCGTCGTGGCCTAGACCTATTTTGTCTAGACCTCTTGCCCGCCCGTGACCCGCGGGCTACGTTTCCGGCTGTTCGGAGTCCTTCAAGTTTCCTTCAACTCCCTTGACGAGCAAGGCTGGAAGGAGCATGTCCGCATGCAGGACCGGAGTCTGTCCAGACGGACCGTCCTCGCCTCCGCGACCGCGGTCGCCGCGAGCACGGCGGGTGCCGTGGGGGTGTCGGCCACCCCCGCGGCCGCCCACGGGCGCGACCACCGTCTCAAGAGGATCATCGCCCGGATGAGCGTCGAGGCGAAGATCGGCCAGCTGTTCGTCCCGTACTTCTACGGCGCGTCGGCCACCTCTCCCAGCCAGTTCGACCAGGAGCGCAACCTCCGGGAACTCGGCGTCCGCACCGTGGCCGAGCTGATCGCCAAGTACCAAGTCGGCGGAGTCATCTACTTCTCCGGCTGGACGAACAACATCCAGGACCCCCGCCAGGTCGCCGACCTGTCGAACGGGGTGCAGCGGGCCTCGCTGGCCCTGCCCACCCCCGTTCCGTCCCTGATCTCCATCGACCAGGAACACGGGGCCAACGTCCGCATCGGCAGCGGCGCCACCCAGTTGCCGGGCGCGATGGCGCTCGGCGCGGGCCGCTCGCTGTCCGACGCGCGCGCCGCCGGCCTGATATCGGGCACCGAACTCGCCGCGCTGGGCATCCACCAGAACTTCGCCCCGGTCGCCGACGTCAATGTGAACCCGGCCAACCCCATCATCAACGTCCGCTCCTTCGGCGCCGACGCGCACGCGGTCGGCCGCATGGTGGCGGCCCAGGTGACGGGTTATCAGCGGGCCGGCGTGGCGGCCTGCGCCAAGCACTTCCCGGGCCACGGGGACACCGGACAGGACAGCCACACCGGACTGCCGGTGATCACCCACAGCCGCGAGGAGTGGGAGCGCGTCGACGCCCCGCCCTTCCGGGCCGCGATCGCCGCCGGCGTCGATTCGATCATGACCGCGCACCTCCAGGTCCCCGCCCTCGACCCCAGCAACGACCCGGCCACCCTGTCGCCCGCGATCCTCCAGGGCGTGCTCCGCGGCGAACTCGGCTTCGACGGCGTCATCGTCACCGACGCCCTCAACATGCAGGGCGTGCGCACCAAGTACGGCGACGACCGCGTGCCCGTCCTCGCCCTCAAGGCCGGCGCCGACCAACTGCTGTTCCCGCCCAACATCGACGTCGCCTACAACGGCGTCCTGGCCGCCGTCCGGAGCGGCGAGATCACCGAGGACCGGCTCGACGAGTCGGTGCTGCGCATCCTGCGCCTCAAGGACAAGGTCGGCCTGCTCGGTGACAGCCCCTACACCTCCCGCCGGGAGGTCGACCGGGTCGTCGGCGCCCGCGGGCACCGGCTCGCCGCCGCCCGGATCGCGGAGCGCACCACCACCCTGCTGGTCAACGAGGACGGGGCGCTCCCGCTGCGCCGCGGGCAGCGCAAGCTGCTGGTGACCGGCGCCAGTCCGGCCTTCCCGACCGACGACACCCGTACCACGGTGCCCGAGCTGGCCCGGGCGTTCGGGGAGCTGGGCTACCGCACCACCCATCTCGCCACCGGCCGGGAGCCCGACGCGGCGAAGATCGACGAGGCGGTGGCCGCCGCACGGGGACGGGACGCGGTGGTCGTCACCACCGACAACGTCGGCGCCACCAGCGCCCAGCGCACCCTGGTGTCCCGGCTGCGCGCGACGGGCGTCCCCGTCGTCCACCTCGCGGTGCGCAACCCCTACGACATCGCCCACCTCGGCGACGTCCCCGCCTCACTGGCCTGCTACTGCTGGACCGAGGTCGAACTGCGCGCCGCCGCCCGGGTGATCGCCGGCCGGGTCGATCCGCGCGGCAGGCTGCCGGTGCCCGTCCAGCGGGCCGACGACCCGTCCCGGGTCCTCTTCCCCTCCGGGCACGGCCTGTCGTACGACGGCTGACCCCCGCGGGCCGCGTGGTCCCGCGGCACCGCGCGGGACCCGTCAGACGCGGCGTACGGTGATGTCCCCGCTCTTCGTGGTGATGTCGAGGGTGAGTTCGCCTGCGCCCTCCGGGGAGGCGCCGCCCTTCCCCAGGTCGCTGTGGCGGTCCCCGCTCCCGGTCGTCAGGCTCTCGCGCACTCCGACGCCGTTCTCGACCTTCACCGTGACGTCGCCCGAGGAGGTGGTGGCCCGGATGGTGCCCGCGCGGGCCCCGGAGATGCGCAGGTCTCCGGAGACGGAGCCGATCTCGACCTCGCCCTCGGTGGCGCCGATGAAGGCGTCACCGCTGGCGGAGTCGCCGTGCACCGATCCGACGACGCCGCGCACCCGCAGGTCGCCGGAGTCGGTGCGGTACGACAGGGAGCCGACGATCGTGCCGAGGCGCACGTCCCCGGAGGTGGAGCCGAGCCGGACGTCGCCGGTGACGTCCTCGACGTCGACGTCCCCGGTACCGGTGTCGGCCGTGAGCCCGGCGATGTCGCCGCGCACGTCGAGGTCGGCCGACTCGCTGCCGAACTCGAGGGTGGACCCGGCCGGGAGGGTGACGTCCAACCGGAGGCCCGGCCTGGTGCGGAGCACGGCCGCACCCGCGGCGGGCGCCGTCACGGTGAGGACACCGTCCTCGTAGGTCACCGCCGTGTTGTCGGCGGCCTGCCGGTCCGTCCTGCTCAACCGGACCCAGGGGGCCACTGCGACGGTGATCCGACGGCCCGTGCCCGCCCGTACGGCGCACCGGCCGCCCGGGACTCGGATGCGGGCCGTCGCCGGGGTGTCCGCGGTGAATTCGTACATCACACCAGTCCTTGCTGCTGGGGGTGGGAGGAGGGGGAGGACCGGAGGGCCGGTCCGTTCACGCGATCACGGCCGCTGCGGTGACCGCGCGGACGCGCAGTGCGCGGTGCGCGGTGAGGAGGCTGGTGAGGAAGGTCGCCGCGGCCGCTGCCGCGACGGTGCCGAGCCAGAGGCCAAGGCCCTGGTCGGGGAGGGAGGAGCCGGTGCGGAACCTGGTGAACGCGACGATTCCCGCGAGGCCCGCGAGCGAGCCGTAGAGCACCCCGGCGAGGGTGAGGAGCAGCCCTTCCCAGCCGATCATCCGCATCACCTGGGCGGGGGTCGCCCCGGCGAGCCGTTCCTGGCCGAATTCCCTTCTGCGGTAGGCCGTCGCCGCGTACAGGGTGTTGATCAGCATGATGTAGGCGAAGGCCACGATGATGCCGACGATGACGAAGTTGAGCGTTTCGAGGTTCTTGTCGTCGACCGTTCTGACGAGCCCGGACTCCTTGATCGCGTCGTTCTGCACGCCCTGCATGTACAGCGTCGCCGTCGCCAGCGCGACGAACAGGATCAGCGGCATCAGGGTCCCGGACAGTTCCGCGGCGCGGCGGCGTACGTTGCGCACGGCGAGGTAGGCGCCGGCTCCGCCGAACGCCGCCAGCGGCCCCTCCAGCACGGCGAGCACGAGCCGCAGCAGGGCCGGGGAGAGGATCGCGAGGCCGACGGCCAGCAGGATGGCCCCGTAGGCGGGGGGCGCCATCGCCATCGGTTCCGTCTTCTCCATGGCGAAGGTGGCGCCCACCCCCGACGCTCCGGCCGCCAGGGCCGCGCAGCCGGCGAGCACCCGCACCCGCACGCCGCGCCTGCGGGTTCCGGAGCGGGCCTTCGCGGCCCGCCGGACCGCGAGGAACGCGGCGCCCGCCGAGGCGAGCAGGGTGATGGAGATGCCGGTCGCCAGTGCGACGGGGCCGAAGACGTGGTCCACGTCCTGGGCGACCTGGCCGCTGTCCTTGAACTGCTCCAGCAGCACCTGGCCGCCGAGCACCGCCGGTCCCACGGCGGCCAGCGTCCCGACCAGGGCGACCACGACCGCCTCGCCGGTGATCATCCACTTGATCTGCGCGGGGGTGGCGCCGACGCTGTGCAGCAGGCCGATCTCCGCGTCGCGCTGACGGACGTTCACGGTGAGGGTGGAGGCGACGGCGAAGAACACCAGCAGGGTGCCGTAGCCGCCGACGACCTGGGCGGCCGAGTTCAGCGATTCCTCACTGACCGGGTCGACGCCGCTCGCGCCCGCCGTGTCGAGCATGGAGTTGAACGTCATGATGACCGTCGCGCCCAGGAAGGCGGACAGCAGGGTGGCGAAGAAGCGACCGGGTCGCTGGCGCACCGAGCGCATGGCCAGTTGCAGCATCGGTCACACCCCCGTCGCGGTCTGGTCGGCGACGGCGTCTCCCAGGTGGGCCAGCCGCTGCGCGACGGCGTCCACGGTGGGGTCGGCCAGCCGCCCGGCCAGCCGCCCGTCGGCGAGGAACTGCACGGAGTCCGCGTAGGACGCGGCGACCGGGTCGTGGGTCACCATCACCACGGTGCGGCCGTGGACGTGTACGGCTTCCCGGAGCAGGTCGAGGACGTCGCGGGCGCTGCGGGTGTCCAGCGCGCCGGTGGGCTCGTCGGCGAAGACCACACCGGGCTCGGTGACGAGCGCCCTGGCGATGGCGACCCGCTGCCGCTGGCCGCCGGACAGTTCGTCCGGCCGGTGGTCGAGACGGTCCTGGAGGCCGACCTGGGTGAGGATGTCCCGCGCCCGGTCCCGGTCGATGCGGCGGCCGGCGAGCTTCAGCGGCAAGGTGGTGTTCTCCGTCACCGTCAGGGTGGGCAGCAGGTTGTAGTCCTGGAAGACGAATCCGATGCGCCGGCGGCGGAACTTGATCAGCGCGGCCTCGCTGCGGCCCTTCATCTCCGTGCCGTCCACCACGACGACGCCGCTATCTGGCTGCTCGAGTCCGGCCGCGCACTTCAGCAGGGTGGACTTGCCGGAGCCCGACGGTCCCATCACCGCCGTGAAGCTGCCGGCGGGCAGGCTCAGTGAGACGTGGTCCACCGCGGTCACCGCACTGCCGGCGGTGCCGTAGACCTTGGTGACCGATTCGAGGCGCAGCGCCTCGGCGGTCGTACTCGTCTGCTCGTGGTCGTTGCGGCGTGCCAACCCGATCACTCCTCGGAGAATGTGTGGTGCGGTCACAGCGCCCGGACGCCCGGGAGTCGGCCGGGACGCGGGTGGGGGGAGCACCGACCCGGGGACGGGGGCGGCCCCGGGCCGGTGGTTCAGGGGTGGAAGGTCAGGTCTGCGCCCGGGCGGCGACGAGTTCCTCGGCGTCGTCCTCGACGGCCGCCGCGGCGGGGCTCGGCAGTCCGCGCAGCAGCCGTGCGGTGAGGGCCGCGGTGACGAGCATGACGCAGCCGGCGACGATCGCGGCGGTGTTCATGCCGTCGGTGAAGGCGCGCTGGCCCGCGGCGAGGAGCCCGTCGCCGAGCTGTCCGGGGAGCTGGCCGGCGACGGCACGTGCGCCGCCGAGGGTGTCGCGTGCCGCCTCCAGCGCGCCGGACGAGGCACCCGGCACCTGGACATCGCTCATCTGCCGGTGGTAGATCGCCGCGCCGACGCTGCCGAGGATCGCCATGCCGATCGCGCCGCCCAGTTCGTCGCTGGTCTCCGACATCGCCGAGGCGGCTCCGGCCCGTTCCGGGGGCGCGGCGGCCATGACCATGTCGGCGAGCAGCGGCGCGGTCATCATCATGCCGGCGGCCACGGTGCCCGCCCCGGTCAGCACGACCCACAGCCCGCTGTCCGGCCGCAACACGCTGAGCTGTACGAAGCCGATGGTCATGAGGACGAGTCCGGCGCTGAGCAGGTAGCCCGGCCGCACCTTGGTGGACAGGGCGACGGTCACGGACATCACGACGAACAGCGCGGGCATGACGCTCAGCGACCACAGGGCCGCGGTGAAGGGCCGCAGTCCCTGGACGAGTTGGAGGTACTGGTTGGTGAACAGCGTGATGCCGGTGAGGGCGAACATGGTCAGCAGCTTGAGGACCACGGAGGCGGTGAAGGCCGGGCTCCGGAAGAGTGCGACGTCGATGAGGCCGCCCTTCCCCCTGCGCTGCACCAGCACGAAGACCGTGCCCACCAGCAGTCCGCCGAGGATGCTCGCCAGTGAGGTGACGCCGAAGCCGTCGACCGTGGCGTCCTTGATCCCGTAGACGACGAGCAGGATCGCCGCGAGCGACAGCACCGCTCCGACGAGGTCGAACCGGTCGGGCTGCGGCGCCTTGAACTCCGGCAGGAGGATCGGGCCGACGATGAGCAGGAGCACCATCACGGGGATGTTGATCAGGAACACCGAACCCCACCAGAAGTGCTCCAGCAGGAATCCGGCGAGGATCGGGCCGAGGGCGATGCCGCTGGTGGCGGCGCCGGTCCAGATGCCGATGGCCGCCTTGCGCTGGTTCTCGTCGAGGAACATGTTCCGGATGAGGGACAGCGTGGAGGGCATCAGCGTCGCGCCCGCGATGCCGAGCAGCGCGCGGGTGACGATGAGCTGCGTGGCGCTGTCCGAGAGGGACGCGGCGAACGAGGCGAGGCCGAACGCGGCGCCGCCGATCAGCAGCAGCTTGCGCCGTCCGATCCGGTCACCGAGGGCTCCCATCGGAATGAGCATCCCGGCCAGCAGGAACCCGTAGAGGTCGGAGATCCACAGCTGCTCGGTGGCGGAGGGACGGAGATCTCCGGCGATGTCCGGGAGCGCGAAGAACAGCACTCCCACATCCATCGACACGAGCAGGCAGGGCAGCACGAGCGTGGCGAGCCCGACCCACTCCTTCCGGCCGGCCTTGTCCGTAGCATCAGACATATTCGCGGACTCCTAGTCGTGGCCGCGGATCGGGCGACCTATACATTGCGTTCACCGTACGCTGTAGAGCGTGCGCCGTACGCACAATCGCGTGCGTCATACGCTTTACCGCGTAGCATATACGCAATAGACGTCGTCGTTGCAAGATGCTCCGAAGGGATCGAGACATGGGTGACGAGGCGCAGGGAACCGGCCTGCCCGCCAGTACCGAAGCTGTGTGGGGGGTGCGGGCGCGCCCGCCCAAGGGGCCGAGACCCGGTCTCAGCCTGCAGAGAATCGTCGACGCCGGCGTACTGGTGGCTTCCTCGGAGGGCATCGAAGCGGTGTCGATGAGCCGGGTGGCCAAGCAGCTCGGCTCCGCACCCATGGCGCTGTACCGGTACGTACGCGCGAAGGACGAACTCCTCGCACTGATGACCGACGCGGCCTACGGACCGCCGCCCGAGCTGGACCCGGAGGAGGGCTGGCGGCCCAACCTGTCCACCTGGGCCTGGGCGCACATGGCGGCGCTGCGCCGGCACCCGTGGGTGCTGCGGATCCGGGCGGGCGGCCTGCCCACGCTGCCCAACCAGGTCGGGTGGATGGAGCAGGCGCTCAGTTCGCTGAAGGGGACCGGGCTGCCCGAGGCGCAGAAGCTGTCGGTGATGATCCTGCTCAACGGTTTCGTACGGACGGCAGGGCAGCTGGCCGCCGAGATGGACAGCGCGTCGCAGGCGGCGGGGTCCACCGAGCACGAGGCCATGGCCGATTACGGCCGCACCCTGGGCAAGCTGGCCGGTCCCGACCGCTTCCCGGCGCTCAACGCGGTGCTGTCCGCCGGCGTTCTGGAACAACAGGATTCCCCCGACAACGAGTTCGTCTTCGGTCTGGAGCGCATCCTCGACGGCATCGAGGTGCTCATCCGCGAGCTGTAGGAGCTGATGCCCGGGGGCCCGGTACGCCGGGGCTCCGGGGAGCCCGGGCGCCAGGGAGCCCGGC
>NZ_JAIOJZ010000091.1 GCF_020404845.1 Streptomyces hyderabadensis
CGTTCGTACGCCTCCGGGCTGGACTCCGTGAAGGACTCGCCGTAGGCGAAGTCCATGGACACGTCCCGGATCTCCATCGAGGTGCCCGGCACCTTTGAGCCGAAGCGCACCGTCATGCCCTCGTCGGGCTGGACGCGGATCACGATCGCGTTCTCGCCCAGCTCCTCGGTGGCGGTGGAGTCGAAGGGGGAGTGCGGGGCGCGCTGGAAGACCACCGCGATCTCCGTGACCCGGCGGCCCAGGCGCTTGCCGGTGCGCAGGTAGAAGGGCACCCCGGCCCAGCGGCGGTTGTCGATGCCGAGCTTGATCGCCGCGTAGGTGTCGGTGGTGGAGGCCGGGTCGATGCCCTCCTCCTCCAGGTAGCCCGGCACCTGCGCGCCGCCCTGCCAGCCGCCCGCGTACTGCCCGCGCACGGTGTGCGCGCCCAGGTCGTCCGGCAGCCGCACGGCCCGCAGCACCTTCAGCTTCTCGGTGAGCAGCGACCGCGCGTCGAAGGCGGCCGGCTCCTCCATGGCGGTCAGCGCCATCAGCTGGAGCAGGTGGTTCTGGATGACGTCGCGCGCCGCGCCGATGCCGTCGTAGTAGCCGGCCCGGCCGCCGATGCCGATGTCCTCGGCCATGGTGATCTGCACGTGGTCCACGTAGGACCGGTTCCAGATCGGCTCGTACATCTGGTTGGCGAAGCGCAGCGCCAGGATGTTCTGGACGGTCTCCTTGCCCAGGTAGTGGTCGATGCGGAAGACCTGCTCCGGGTCGAAGACCTCGTGCACCAGCGCGTTCAGGTCGCGGGCGCTGTCCAGGTCGTGGCCGAACGGCTTCTCGATGACCGCGCGGCGCCAGGAGCCGTCCGGGGCGTCGGTCAGTCCGTGCTTCTTGAGCTGCTGGACGACCTTGGGGAAGAACTTCGGCGGCACGGAGAGGTAGAAGGCGTAGTTGCCGCTGGTGCCGCGGGAGGCGTCCAGCTCGTCGACGGCCTTGCGCAGCTGTTCGAACGCCTGGTCGTCGTCGAAGTCGCCGGGGATGAAGCGCATGCCCTCGGAGAGCTGCTGCCAGACCTCCTCGCGGAACGGCGTGCGCGCGTGCTCCTTGACCGCGTCGTGCACGACCTCGGCGAAGTCCTGGTCCTCCCAGTCCCGGCGGGCGAAGCCGACCAGCGAGAAGCCCGGCGGCAGCAGGCCGCGGTTGGCCAGGTCGTACACGGCCGGCATCAGCTTGCGGCGGGACAGGTCGCCGGTCACGCCGAAGATGACCAGCCCGGAGGGGCCCGCGATCCGGGGCAGACGGCGGTCCTGGGGATCACGCAGCGGGTTGCTCCAGTCGAGCGGTGCCACCGGCTCGACGCCCTCCCCCTTGCCCTTCGCCTCCTGGGCGGCGCGGTCCGTCGCGGACTTCTTCGCGCCCCGGGGAGCCTTCGCCCGTCCGGACGCCTTCGCCGCCCGGGTGGCGGGGGCCCCCTCGGCCTCCTCGGCGTGCAGCGGTCCCGCCGCCTCCCGGGCCGTCCGGGCCTCCTTCGTCGCCTTGGTCTCCTGGGCCGCCCCAGCGGGAAGCTCCTCGCTCATTCCCCGTCAACTCCCTTGCTGTCGAGGGACTTCGTCACGGCGGTGAGCAGGTCGTCCCAGGCCGCCTCGAACTTCGCCACGCCCTCTCGCTCCAACTGCTCCACCACCTCGTCGTACGACACGCCGAGCCGCTCCACCGCCGCGAGGTCGGCCCGGGCCTGGGCGTACCCGCCGGTGACGGTGTCGCCCCGGACCTCGCCGTGATCGGCGGCGGCGTCCAGGGTGGCCTCCGGCATCGTGTTCACGGTGCCGGGAGCGACCAGCTCCTCCACGTACAGGGTGTCCCGGAATGCCGGGTCCTTCACACCGGTGGACGCCCACAGGGGGCGCTGCGGGTTGGCGCGGGCCCCGGCGAGGGCGGTGAAGCGGTCGCCCGCGAAGACGGTCTCGTACGCCTCGTAGGCCAGTCGCGCGTTGGCCAGCGCCGCCTTGCCGCGCAGGCCGAGCGCCTCGTCGGTGCCCAGCAGGGACAGGCGCTTGTCGATCTCGCTGTCGACGCGGGAGACGAAGAAGGACGCGACCGAGTGGATGCCGGCCAGGTCGGTCCCGGCCGCCTGGGCCTTCTCCAGGCCGGCGAGGTAGGCGTCCATGACCTCGCGGTAGCGCTCCAGGGAGAAGATCAGCGTGACGTTGACGCTGATGCCGGCGCCGATGACCTCGGTGATCGCCGGGAGACCGGCCTTGGTCGCCGGGATCTTGATCATCACGTTGGGGCGGTCGACCAGCCAGGCCAGCTGACGCGCCTCGGCGACGGTGGCCGCCGTGTCGTGGGCGAGCCGGGGGTCGACCTCGATGGAGACCCGGCCGTCACGCCCGCCGGTGGCCTCGTACACCCCGCGCAGCACGTCGGCGGCGGCGCGGACGTCGGCGGTGGTCATCATGCGGACCGCCTCGTCCACGGTGACGCCCCGGGTGGCGAGGTCGGCGAGCTGCTCCTCGTAGCCCTCGCCGGAGCCGATGGCGGCCTGGAAGATCGACGGGTTGGTGGTGACGCCGACGACGTTCTTCGTCCGGATCAGCTCGGCGAGGTTGCCGGACTCGATCCGCCGCCGCGACAGGTCGTCGAGCCAGACGGACACGCCCTGGTCGGCCAGGCGCTGCAGTGCTCCCGCGGTGGCGGTTGCTTCGGTCACAGTGATCATCTTCTCTTTCTGCGATCGGATCGGGGTGGGATCCGGTGGGATCAGCCGCGGACGGCGGCCAGGGATTCCCGGGCGGCGGCGGCCACGTGCTCGGCGGTGAGGCCGAACTCGGCGAACAGGGTCTGCGCGTCGGCGGAGGCCCCGAAGTGCTCCAGGGAGACGATGCGGCCCGCGTCGCCGACGTACCGGTGCCAGGTCAGGCCGATCCCGGCCTCCACGGCCACCCGGGCCCGCACGGACGGCGGCAGCACGCTCTCGCGGTAGGCGCGGGGCTGCTCCTCGAACCACTCCACGGACGGCATCGACACCACGCGTGCGGCGGTGCCCTCGGCCTCCAGCGCCTCCCGGGCGGCCATCGCGAGCTGCACCTCGGAGCCGGTGGCGATCAGGACCACGTCCGGGGTGCCCGAGGACGCCTCGGCCAGGACGTAGCCGCCGCGCGCCGCATCGGGGTTCGGCGCGTAGGTCGGCACGCCCTGGCGGGTGAGGGCGAGGCCGTGCGGCGCCGGGTGGGTGGAGTGGCGCCGGAGGATCTCCGCCCACACGGTCGCGGTCTCGTTGGCGTCGGCCGGGCGGACGACGTTGAGGCCGGGGATGGCGCGCAGGGCGGCCAGGTGCTCGACGGGCTGGTGGGTCGGGCCGTCCTCGCCGAGACCGATGGAGTCGTGCGTCCACACGTAGGTCACCGGCAGCTGCATCAGCGCGGACATGCGGACCGCGTTGCGCATGTAGTCGGAGAAGACCAGGAAGGTGCCGCCGTAGATCCGGGTGTTGCCGTGCAGCGCGATGCCGTTCATCTCGGCGGCCATGGAGAACTCGCGGATGCCGAAGTGCACGGTGCGGCCGTACGGGTCGGCCCCGGGCAGGGGGTTGCCCGCCGGGAGGAAGGAGGACGTCTTGTCGATGGTCGTGTTGTTCGAGCCGGCCAGGTCGGCCGAGCCGCCCCACAGCTCGGGCAGCACCGGGCCGAGCGCCTGGAGGACCTTGCCGGAGGCGGCCCGGGTGGCGACCGCCTTGCCGGTCTCGAACACCGGCAGGGCCTCCGCCCAGCCCTCGGGCAGCCGCCCGGCGACCACCCGGTCGAAGAGCGCCGCGCGCTCGGGGGAGGCGTCCCGCCAGGCGGCGATCCGCTTGCCCCAGGCGGCGTGCGCCTCGGCGCCGCGGTCCAGGGCCCGGCGGGTGTGGGCGAGGACGTCGGGGTCGACCTCGAAGGACCGCTCCGGGTCGAAGCCGAGGACCCGCTTGGTCGCGGCGACCTCCTCGGCGCCGAGCGCGGAGCCGTGGGAGGCCTCGGTGTTCTGCGCGTTCGGGGCGGGCCAGGCGATGATCGTGCGCATGGCGATGATGGAGGGGCGGCCGGTCTCGGCCTTCGCCGCCGTCAGCGCCGCGTGCAGCGCGTGCACGTCCACGTCGCCGCTCTCGGCGGGCTCGATGCGCTGCACGTGCCAGCCGAAGGCCTCGTACCGCTTCAGCACGTCCTCGGAGAACGCGGTCGCGGTGTCGCCCTCGATGGAGATGTGGTTGTCGTCGTAGAGGAAGACCAGGTTGCCCAGCCTCTGGTGACCGGCCAGCGACGACGCCTCGGCGGAGACGCCCTCCTGGAGGTCGCCGTCGGAGACGATCGCCCAGATCGTGTGGTCGAAGGGGGACTCGCCCGTGGGGGCCTCGGGGTCGAACAGACCGCGCTCGTAGCGGGCGGCCATCGCCATGCCCACCGCGTTGGCCACGCCCTGGCCCAGCGGCCCGGTGGTGGTCTCCACGCCTGCTGTGTGCCCGTACTCGGGGTGGCCGGGCGTCTTGGAGCCGTGCGTGCGGAAGGCCTTGAGGTCGTCCAGCTCCAGCTCGTACCCGGCGAGGTAGAGCTGGGTGTAGAGGGTCAGCGAGGTGTGTCCGGGGGAGAGGACGAAGCGGTCACGGCCGGTCCACTCGGGATCGGCGGGGTCGTGTCGCATCACCTTCTGAAAGATCGTGTACGCCGCCGGGGCCAGGGCCATCGCCGTGCCCGGGTGGCCGTTGCCCACCTTCTGAACGGCGTCGGCCGCGAGAACCCGGGCGGTGTCGACGGCACGCCGGTCGAGTTCGGTCCATTCGAAGCGGTCCGCGCTGTCCACTGTCTGCTTGCTCGACTGCGTGCTCATCTTCAAGAAATCCTCGATCGGAGCGAAGTGGCTGGTCTGACGCGTTCAAACTTAAAAGTCTGACTTTTGGGAGTGAAGGTCATGGTGTGCCAGCCTGTGGTGAAACTGGGACACGCCCCGGCCCCGGGGCGCACGGGCGGGACGACACGAGACGGACATGGCGGACGAAAACATCCAAGACGGTGGCGACGGGATCAGCACCTTCCCCTTCCCGGTCGATCTCAGCCTCCTCGGAGTCGGCATCCAGGTCGGCCCCATGGGCGCCGGCCGCACCTGGCACGCGCAGGCCCCGCTGCACCGCGTGCACCGCATCGACTTCCACATCGTCATGCTCTTCACCGGCGGACCGGTCCGTCACATGATCGACTTCGCCGAGTACGAGGCGTCGGCGGGCGATCTGCTGTGGATCCGTCCCGGCCAGGTCCACCGCTTCGCGCCCGGGGGCGAGTACCGCGGAACGGTCCTGACCATGCAGCCCGGCTTCCTGCCCCGCGCCACCGTGGAGGCCACCGGCCTCTACCGCTACGACCTGCCGCCGCTGCTCCACCCCGACGAGGCACGGCTCGCCGGACTGACGGCGGCGCTCGACCAGTTGCGGCGCGAGTACGAGGACGCGACCACACTCCCGCTGAGCCTGCACACCGCCGTACTGCGCCACACGCTGTCCGCGTTCCTGCTGCGGCTCGCGCACCTGGCGGCCGGCTCCGCGCAGGCGGCGCGCGCGGGACGGGCGGAGGCGCCCGGGGACAGCACCTTCACCCTCTTCCGGGACGCGGTCGAGCGGGGCTTCGCCACCAACCACAGCGTCAGCGCCTACGCCGACGCGCTCGGTTACTCCCGCCGTACCCTGGTCCGGGCGGTGCGCGCCGCCACCGGCGAGACGCCCAAGGGCTTCATCGACAAGCGCGTCGTCCTGGAGGCCAAGCGGCTCCTCGCCCACACCGAGATGCCGATCGGCCGGGTCGGCGCCGCCGTGGGCTTCCCGGACGCGGCGAACTTCTCCAAGTTCTTCCAGCAGCACACCGACCAGACGCCGGCGGCCTTCCGGGCGGAGCTGCGCTGAAGTCCGCGCACGACGAAGGGGCCCCACGGTGCGTGGAGCCCCTGCGCCCTCCTGCGGGGGGCCGATTGCCGCTCAGCGGCCGAAGCTGAACCAGTTCACGTTGACGAAGTCGGCGCTCTGGCCGCTGGTGAAGGTCAGGTACACATCGTGGGTGCCGGTCACCGAGGCGATGTTCGCCGGGATCGTGCGCCACGACTGCCAGCCGCCCGTGTTGCCCACGGCGAAGCTGCCGACCGGCGTGCTGGTACGGCTGTCCAGGCGCACCTCGACCAGGCCGCTGACCCCGGCGGCCGCACCGCTCGCCACCCGGGCCTTGAACTGGGTCGCCGGGCTGGAGCCGAACTTCACGCCCTTGTACTGGACCCAGTCGCCGTTGGCCAGGGCGCCGAGGTTGCTCCCGCCGCCCGAGTCCGAGCTGCCCTCGGTCATGGTGCCGGACTGGGCGTCGTACGACTCGGCCTCGATGGCGCTGTAGGCGTCGCGGTCACCGCCGGTCGGGGGCGGCGTGGTACCGCTCCCACCGGCCGAGAGCACCTGGACGTAGTCCACGAGCATGGAGTGGCCGGGCTGGGTGCCGCCGTCCGGGCCGCCGCCGAAGGCGTCCGGGAAACCGCCGCCCATCGCGACGTTCAGGATGATGAAGTAGCCGTGGTTCGTGGCGTTCGCCCAGGTCGTCGCGTCGACCTGGTTCTCGCGGACGGTGTGGAAGTTGTTGCCGTCGACGTAGAAGCGGATCTCCTCGACGCTCGTCGAACGGTCCCACTCCACCCGGTAGGTGTGGAAGCCCGCCTGGCAGGTGGTGCCGGGGCAGGGGGCGTTGCCGCCGATGCCGCTGGTCTCGTTGCAGGGACCGCCGGGCGAGGTGCCGCAGTGCAGCGTGGACCACACCGTGTTGAGGCCCTGCGTGTTCTCCATGATGTCGATCTCGCCGATCCCGGGCCAGTTCCAGTAGTTGCCCCGGTAGGGCGCGCCGAGCATCCAGAAGGCCGGCCAGTAGCCCTTGGCCGCCGCCCCGGTGACGTTCGGGACCTGGATGCGGGCCTCCACCCGCAGCTTGCCGCCGGCCGGGGGCTCGAAGTCGGCCCGCTTGGTCTCGATGCGGCCCGAGGTCCAGTTGCCCGCGCCGTCGCGCCGCGGGGTGATGCGCAGGTTTCCGCTGCCGTCCAGCGAGACGTTGTCCGGGGACGAGGTCATGGTCTCGATCTCGCCGGTGCCCCAGTTGGCCGGGCCGCCGGGGTACGAGGTGCCGGTGTCGTACTGCCAGTTCGCGGTGTTCACGCCGGAGCCGGCCGCGCCGTCGAAGTCGTCGGCGAAGACCTGCGTCCAGCCGGACGGTGGCGGCGGGACGGCCGCGCCCGCCGACGGGCCCGTCATGGTCGTCGCCGCCGCGGCCAGGCCGAGCGTGCCGACGACGGCCACCAGCGCCCGGCGCAGGGTCCGGCGTCTGGGCGGGTTGCCGGATGTCTGACTCATGTGGGGGTCGCCTCTCGATGCGGGGGTGGGAAGCGGTACGCCCCGAGCGCGCTCCGCGGGGAGGTGGGTGAGAGCGCTCTCAGAGTGCGGCCAATGTGCTCCGGGCCGCCGCCGTCGTCAAGAGGTGAAGCCGAGAAAGTCCTTGCGAGGCAGGGGTGTTCAGCCCCTGAACGTCGTGAACGTCACGAAAGTGCCGGGCACGCCGCCCGGGAAGGGGGGCCGGGCGGCGTGCCGTGGGCGGTGGGGGGCGAAGGGAGCGTCAGCCCGTCAGGCGTCGCTCGTCCTCGTCGCGGAACAGGGAGCACAGGTCGCGCAGCGCCGCTTCCAGCTGGTCGGTCTCCTCCTGCGTCAGGTGCAGGGAAGGGGCGAACCGCAGGGTATTCGGCGCGCTGGCCGTCGGCAGGACCCGGACGCGGTGTGCCCCCAGGAGGTAGCCGGCGGCGACATAGCCCAGGATTCCGCCCTGGGCGGCGGAGCTGATCGTCGGGGCGGCGGAACCGGACTGGTCGTGGAACTCCAGGCCCTGGAGCAGGCCCTTGCCGCGGGTGTCCTTGACCACCTCCGGGTAGTCGGCCCGCACCCGGTCGAGGGCCGCGCGCAGCATCTCGCCGCGCTCCTCGACCTGCCGGTACGCGGCGCCGTCGTCGGCCTCCAGCAGTTCGACGACCTTCAGCGCGACGGCGGTGGAGAAGCCGTCCTTGGCGAAGGTCGAGCTGTGCACCAGCTCGAACTCGCCCCGGTAGCGCTTCTGGTGCACCAGGACCACCGAGCTCTTGGCGATGCCGCCGCCCAGGCTCTTGGACAGCACGTAGTAGTCGCCGCGCAGTCCCACCAGGGACGAGGCGAGGAAGGCGCCGGTGCGGCCGAGGCCCGTCTGGATCTCGTCGATCAGCAGCGGGCAGTCCGCCTCGGCACTGACGCGCTGGATGTGCTCCGCCGCTTCGCGGTCCAGCACGCGGATGCCGCCCTCGCCCTGGATGGGCTCCAGCAGGAAGGCGCAGAAGACGGGGTAGTCGCGCTCGACGACGTCGGCGACGCCGTCGGTGACCACCACGTCCAGGACGCGGCCCTGGGCCCGTATGCCCTCCACGGTCTTGGTGAGGACGTCGGGCTGGTTCGGCGGGACGAAGTGCGCCTGGGCGCCGAGGCGGCCGAACGCCGAGCGGAAGCCGCTGTTGTGGGTGAGCTGGACGCTGCCCATCAGCTTCCCGTGGAAGGAGCCCTCCAGCGCCAGCAGCGCCGGCGGGCGGTCCGCGACCTCGCCGTTGTGCCGGGTCACGGCGGCCACCAGATGCTCCAGGGCCTCCTGGGGCGACCCGGCGGCCGTCGCCGGCGACGCGGGGGCGGGCACCTTGCCGTAGGCGGAGTCCGCCACCGTCAGGTGGCCCTCCCGGGCCGCCCGACGGGCCTGCTCGACATGTGCCTCGATCTCGCTCATCAGCGCCGACGCCTTGAGCACGCGGTCGAACTCCGCCTGCTTGACGGCCGTTTCGATCGCCTCGGCGCCGGTGCTGGCGAAGTGCGCGAAGTAGGGCTCGGTGGCTCCGGTCTCGCGTGCGACGATCTCGTTGAGTTTCACCGCGAGCCGGTTGGCCGCCGAGTGCCGTGAGAACTGGGCGTACACCGGGATCCCGGAGTCCAGAACGGCCTTCGCGTGCGCCGTGAGTTCCGCGTTGTTGTGGCCCAGGATCAGCGACGCGTATCCGCCGCAGTAGTCGGTGACGGGAATTTCCTTCCCGTCCGCGCCGACATGGAAGAGTGTGTTTCCTTCGCCCCGCACGTACTCGACGCCGAGGCCCGAATTCGACAGCACGGTGGTCAAATACGGTTCGGTGAGCTGGGGTTCCGTCGCTGCCGAGTCCATAATCTCTCCTCCGGTGTGGGGTCGCGGATACCCGCCCGCGCCCGCTGTGCCACCACGTTTGCGGGAGCCTAGGGAATCCCGGAGGACAGCGAAACAGCGGGCGGTAATGGGTCGGTAACTCCGTACGCGTATCGAATCGTGCTCGTGCGATGGGCGTGCTGTGAGCGGCGTGGGCCTAGTTTGGCTGCGTTCTTCCGACAGCTGCGAAAAGAAGCTCGGAAGGCCGTGCATCGACTACGAGGAGCCGCTCGCCATGAAATCTCGCCCAGCAGGCCACGCGGTCGTCGTGGGAGCCGGCCCGGCCGGTCTCTTCGCTGCCCGCGTGCTGGCCGACGTCTTCGGCCGGGTGACCGTCGTGGAGCGGGACGATCCCGCCGACGAGGACCGGCGCGGGGTCCCGCAGAGCGGACACGCGCACGACTTCCTGGCCCGGGGCCACCAGCTCGCGGAGGAGTGGTTCCCCGGCCTCGGCGAGGAGATGGTGGCCGGCGGCGCCCACGCCGCGGACATCGCCCGGGACGTCCGCTGGGTCATCGCGGGCCGTCCGCTGGTCCGGAGCGAGTCCGGGCTGTCCACCGTGATCAGTTCCCGCACCTTCAGGGAGCGCCGTCTGCGGGCCCGCGTGGCGGCGCTGCCCCAGGTGACCGTGGTCGGCGGACAGGACGTCGCCGGGCTCTCCTTCTCCGCGGACGGCAGCGTCGTCGACGGGGTGCTCCTGGGGACCGACGGAGGCAGGAAGCTGCCGGCCGACCTCGTCGTGGACACCTCGGGACGCGGCTCGCGCACCCCGGTGTGGCTGGAGGAGCAGGGGCACGGACGGGTCGAGGAGGAGAAGCTCAAGGTCGACGTGGGATACGCCACCCGCATCGTGCGGGCGCCCGCCGACGCCTTCGCCGGGGACGTCTGCATCAACGTCGTCGCCTCGCCCGACTCCCCGCGCGGGGGAGCCTGCCAGCGGGTGGAGGGCGACCGCGCCGTCGTGACGCTCTACGGCGTGCTCGGGGACCACCCGCCGACCGACCCCGAGGGCTTCCTCACCTTCGCCAAGTCCCTGGCGGCCCCCGACATCCACGGCGTCCTGGAGGCCGCCGAGCCGCTCTCCGAGGTGCGGCGCTACCGCTTCCCGGCCAGCCTGCGGCGGCGTTACGAACGGATGGACTCCTTCCCGCGCGGGCTGCTGGTGCTCGGCGACGCCGTGTGCAGTCTCAACCCCCGTTACGGGCAGGGGATGGCGTTCGCCGCGATGCAGGCCCTGGCGCTCCGCGACCACCTGCGACAGGACGGGGAAGCGCCGGAGCCGGACGCCTACTTCCGGCGGCTCACCGAGCAGGTCGTCGACCCGGTCTGGGGCATGACGCTGCTCAGCGACCTCAGCTTCCCCGGGGTCCAGGGCGAGCGCACCGCCGAGACGCTGGAGGTGCTGGAACTCGTCGGCCGGACCCAGGTCGCGGCCACCTTCGACGGACCGCTGGCCCTGCGCTGCCTGCGGGTCTTCGGGCTGCTCGATCCGCCCACCGCGCTGCTGGACCCCGCGGTCCAGGAGCGCGTACACGAAACGCTGTCCCGGCAGTCGGCTCCGGCCGGCTCCGGAGCAGTACGCGATTCAGACACCGATAGGGGAATGTGAGCCATGGATCTCGGGTACGCAGGCAAGACGGTCGTGGTGACCGCGGCCGGCCGGGGCATCGGAGCCGCGGTGGTCCGCACGCTGGTGGCGGAGGGGGCCCGCGTCCTGGGCGCGGACGTGGAGGTGTCCACGGAGCTCAAGGAGAGCGGCGCCCTCACCTTCGAAGGGGACCTGACGACCGTCGAGGGTGCCCGGCTGCTGGCCGAGCGGGCCGCCGAGGAGTTCCCGGAGGGCGTCGACGTCCTGGTCAACGGGGTCGGCGGGCTGGCCGGCCTGCCCATCACGGGCCTGGACGGGCTCACCGAGGAGGTCTGGCAGCGCGGCTTCGACCTCAACCTGAACTCGGCGGTCAGGGTGACCCGGGCGCTGCTGCCGCAGCTCAAGGAGGCCGTGGTGAGCGTCGCCTCCAGCGTCGGCCGGTGGCCGAGCCAGGGCCCGTACTTCTACGCGTCGTCGAAGGCGGCCCTGCGGGCGTGGTCCAAGGGCCTGGCGGACGACCTCGCCGACCGCGGGATCCGGGTGAACACCGTCTCCCCCGGTCTGATCCGGACCCCGCTGTGGGACGAGTACGGGCCCCGGCTGAGCAAGGAATGGGGCATCGACTCCTTCGACGACTTCGCGCGCGAGTTCCCGGCCATGGCCCACATCACCGCGGGCCGCTGGGGCACGCCGCAGGAGGTCGCCAACCTGATCGCCTTCCTGGGGTCCTCGGCCGCCTCCTACATCACCGGGGCCGACTACCTCATCGACGGCGGTATGGAGAAGGTCCTCTGAGTCCGGCACCGGGAGCGGACGCCGCGGGGCCGCGGCGGGCCGGCCCGAGTGCTGCGCCGGCCGCCGGTGCGGCCGGCGGGAACAGGTACATCCTCTCGACGAAAGGAACCACGGCATGAACACCAACCCCGCTCTGGGTCTCATCAGCGAGATCTTCGACTCGAACGCGGAGCACCCCTCGGGCAGCGTGGACCTCACCGCCGACCTGTCCGGTGAGCGCACCGACGTACAGGCCAAGACCGGTGCCGTGAAGACCCTCACCATCAGCTACTGGCACTGCTGCTGACCCTTCGTCACCGCGGGCCCGGCGCGACGCTCCCGTCTCGCCGGGCCCGCTTCTGCCCACCACGAGGAGATCGTCATGTCGGCGACGGAAGAGAGCCGGTACACCCGGCTGTCCGGCACCGCCCAGCAGGCCCGGACGCTCTACATCGCGGAACGCCTGGCGCGCGTACCGGCGTCGGCGCCGCGGTCCGGCACGGCCGGTGACCGCTTCGCCGGCTGGCGGCGCATGGCGCCCTTCCGCGACGACTCCTGCGCGGACAACCTGCGCACCCTGGGCCTCGAACCCGAGCAGCTCCAGCGGCTCCTGGACGAGGATCCGGCGGACACGGCGGCCCGGCTGCCCGGCGCCTTCCCCGCGCCCTGGACCGTACCGTTCACCGAGGCCCACGAGACGTACGGCGACCCGGACGGCGCACCGCACTCGCTGCCGCCCCTGATGCGCCTCGCCGAACCGCTGGTGCGCCGCGCCCGGGCCCGGCTGCGGGAAGGACTGCGGGCGGATGCCCAGGCCGACGGGATCGAGGGGCTGGCCGACGCCCTGTGCGCGGACATTCCCCTGCAGCAGCTCGACATGACGCTCGGCCCCGCCGTGATCCTGGAGGTCAACCTGGCGCGGGTGGGGAACTCGCTGGCCGGCACCACCGCACGCGAGCGGTTCGCGTCGTTCACGCGGCGGCTCACCACACCCGGCTACCGGTCGGAGTTCTGGGACCGGTATCCCGTGCTGGCCCGCCGGGTGACGGAGACGATGGAGCAGTGGGTCGCCACCCGCCTGCGGTTCGCCCGCCACCTCCGCGTGGACCTGGCGGAGATCGGGCCTGCGCTGACCGGCGCCCGATGGGAGGAGCGGGTGCCCGCCGTCGCCGCAGTCGGCTTCGGACAGGGCGACACGCACAAGGGCGGCCAGAGCGTGGCCCGGGTGGACTTCGCCGACGGCAGCGCCGTCGTCTACAAGCCCCGCTCCCTCGGCGTGGACACCGCGTTCAACGCCCTGATCAACCGCTTCGGCCAGGACAGCGGCCTGACCCTGCGCACCCCGCGGGTGCTGGACCGGGGCAGCCACGGCTGGGTCGAACTGGTGCGGCCGGCGCCGTGCGCGTCGCCGGAGGAGGCGGCCGCGTTCTACCGGCGGCTGGGCGCCCTGCTCAGTCTCGTCCACGTCCTCAACGGCACCGACCTGCACCACGAGAACCTCATCGCCTCCGGTGCCCACCCCGTGCTGATCGACCTGGAGGCGCTCTTCCACCCGGCGGGCGGCAGCACGGCCGTGTGGGCCACCGGCACCCCCGCGACGGCCGATCCGGCGGCGGAGGCACTGCGCGGCTCCGTCTTCACCACGGGCCTGCTGCCCGGGAAGACGGTGGTCGGCCAGGAGCCGGGCCGCACCAGGACCACCGACCTGAGCGGTATCAACGGCTCCGCCGGACAGCCCTGGCTGGTGCCCGTCCTCGTCCCCCAGGACCTGGGTACCGACCGGATCCGCCTGGTCAGGCGGGAGGTGGAGGTCCCGGGCGCCGACAACCGCCCCCGCACCGCCGAGGGAGACCTGATCAACCCGGGCGAGTTCACCGCCGAGGTACTGGCCGGGTTCGGCACCGGCTACGCATGGCTGCAGGAGCACCGGGACGAACTGCTCGCGCCCGGCGGACTCCTCGACGGGTTCGCCGGGCACCCGGTGCGCTATCTGCACCGGGCCACCTACGTGTACGGCCAGGTACTCACGGAGAGCTTCCACCCCGACTTCGCGCACGACGCGCTGGACCGCGAGCAGAGCGTGGCCCGCCTGTGCTCCGGCTGGCAGGGCGCCCCGCACCGGGACCTGATCGTCCGCAGCGAGCTGGACGCCCTGCTGGCAGGCGACATCCCCTTCTTCCAGGTGCTGCCGGAAGCCCGGGTGCTGCTGCTGGACAACGGCCGCAGCGTGCCCGACTTCCTCGCCGAGGCGCCGCTGGACGTCGTACGAGGGCGCCTGCGCCGTCTTGACCGCGGCGACCGCGAGCGGCAGGAGTGGATCATCGCGGCGGCCTTCGCGGACCTCGCCCCCTCCGGCAGCCGCCCCGCCACCGCCGGCTCACGCCGCCGTGCCGGGAGTTCCGGGACCGTCCCCGCCCGGCTGCCCGAAAGGGCGCTGGCCGCGGCGGAGGAGATCGGCGACCGGCTCATGCGGCTGGCCTGCGTGGCAGGGGACCGGGTCGGGTGGCTGGGGACGCGCACGGTCGCCGCGGAGGTGAGCGACATCGAGCCGGTGGGTGCGGACCTCTACGCGGGCACCTCCGGAATCGGGCTCTTCCTGCGGGCGCTCGGCCGGGTCGGCGGCCGGCGGCGGTACACGGACTTCGCCGACCTGGTGGCCGCGGACGTCGTGCGACGAGTCACCGCTGCGCGCGGTACGGAGCCCGGCGCGGCGGCGGACGCCGCGTCCGTCGGGGCCTTCGCCCCGGACCTGAGCGCCCTGTTCCTGCTGAGCCACGAGCGCGGGACCTTCGGCTCGGACGGCTCGGCCGGTGCCTACGCGGCCGTCCGGGACACCGTCCTGGCCCGGCTCGACGCGGCCGTCGCGCAGGACGAGCAGCTCGACGTCTTCGGCGGCAGCGCCGGGTGCGTCCTGGTGCTGCTCGCCGCGCTCGCCGTCGACGGCGATCCGCGTCTGCCGGCCATGGCACGACGCGCCGCGGAGCATCTGCTGGCCCGTGTCGAGCGGACGCCCGACGGCGCGGCGTGGCGCAACGCGAGCGTGCGCGGCGAGCGGCCCATCACCGGGCTGGCGCACGGCACCTCGGGCATCGTCATGGCCCTCTCCCGCCTCGCGGACCTGCTCCCCGACGAGCGGTACCGCGCCGCGGCGGCCTCGGCCCTCGACTACGAGGCGGCCACCTTCGACGCCGGCGCGGGAAACTGGCCCGACCTTCGCGAGGGCGCCGCCGAGCGGTTCCGCTCGGCGTGGTGCCACGGCGCCGCGGGCGTGGCCCTGTCGCGCTTCGGCCTGCTGGGCGCACCGGAGCTGCGGGACGGTGCGGTGCGGGACGTGACCGCCGCGCTGCGGGCGACCCCGGCGAGCCGCGGCAACGACAGCGTCTGCCACGGCGACCTGGGCAATCTCGAACTGCTGCTGCTGGCCGAGCGGCACGGACTGGCCGAGCCGGGGGAGCTGGCCGTACGGCTGGACGCGTGCCTTCGGCGCGCCGACCACGAGGGCTGGCGGTGCGGCTCCCCCGACGGGGCCGAGGTCCCGGGGCTGTTCACCGGCCTGGCGGGCATCGGCTACCAGCTGCTGCGGCTGACCGCTCCGGACGCGGTGCCCTCGGTCCTGCTGCTGGAGGCGCCGAGGGCCGCGCGGATCTCAGGCGCGACGTGACACGGGTACCACGTAGCG
The DNA here is from genome assembly GCF_020404845.1 of Streptomyces hyderabadensis. GTDB lineage: Bacteria > Actinomycetota > Actinomycetes > Streptomycetales > Streptomycetaceae > Streptomyces > Streptomyces hyderabadensis. The sequence continues at coordinate 15,299 of NZ_JAIOJZ010000091.1, forward strand.
GCTGAACAGCAGTTCACGCAGCACGTCGTCGCCGCCCTCGACGATGGAGACGTACCGCATGTCCCTGAGCAGCTTCCCGACCGGCAGCTCGTCCGTGTACCCGAGGCCGCCGAACATCTCGGACCCGGCACTCGCGATGCTCCAGCCGGCCTGGCCGCAGAAGACCTTCGCGGTCAGCGCCGACTTCAGGGTGCCCTTCCGGGAGAACACCTTGGCGGCGTCCGGCCCCGCCATGATCTCGTCGTACTCGCGGGCGGCCTGGCGGCAGTGGCTCTTCATGACGTCGATCTGCATCTCCATCTGCCCGAGCTTCTGCGCCAGGACCGGGCTGTCCAGCAGCGTGCCCCCGCGGAACCGCTTGCCCTTCGCGTACGTCATGCAGTGGTCGCGGATGCGCCGGGCGACACCGATCGCGGTCGCCGCGATGAGGGTGCGACTGGCGTTGAGCCCCGTCTCCAGGAGCCGCAGCCCGGAACCGGGCAGCCGGTTGGCGGCGGGCACCCGGCAGTTGTCCAGCCGCACCGCGTAGGTGTGCGAGGCGCGCAGCCCGATGACGTCCCAGCGCTTGACGATCTCGATGCCCGGGGCGTCCCTCGGGACCACCACCGCCAGGTACTCGTCCGGGTCCTCGGCGGCCTTGGCGATGACGAGCAGGAAGTCGGCGAAGTCCGCGTTGGTGGCGAAGAACTTCTCCCCGGTCAGCACGAGATCGTTGCCGGACCGTGCGGCGACCGTCTCGATCCGGTTCAGCTCGCTTCCCGCCTCGCGTTCGCTGCCCAGCGCGGCGCAGAACCGTCCGCCGGCCGCCATGGGCGCGAGGAAGCGGGCCTTGAGGTCGTCCGATCCGTAGAGCTGGACCACGCTGCTGCCGAGGATCGACACGAGCAGGGTGAAGGCCACGCCGGCGTCCCCGTACGCGAGCTCGTTGACGATCTCGACGCCGTCCTCCAGGGAGAACCCGCGGCCTCCGGACTCCTCGGGCAGCCACCAGTTGGCGAGCCCCGTGGCGCCGAAGGCCTCGTACAGCGGCAGAGGTTTTTCCGACAGGGTGTCCAACTGCTGGTTTTCACTGCCGAGTTCATTCTTGACAAACTGTCGAAGAATCTCCAGGTCTTGAGGTTCCATTCTGTTAGGTTAATGTTGCGTGTCCATTGTTCGGGCACCCTTGCGGAACTGCCTTCGATTACCGGTCGATTACCGGCCGGAGGGCGTTTTTCTCCATTCATCCTCCATCTTGAATACACGTCTTCCTGTCACTATGAATGCAACGGCCGACACGGCGTGACCCGCCGCATCGGCCCAGCGCGCGAAACGCCTCGCCGTCCGCCGGTCCGCGACCACCACGTCGTGGACCGGCGGGCGTTGGAGTCCGAGTGCCAGGACCTTCGGGAGCAGAGAGGAGACATGGGCTGATGAGGTTCGAGGATCTGTACATCACCGGAGTGGGCGTCCACATACCCGGGCGGACCAAGGTCACGGACGCGGTGGACCGCGGCGCCTTCGACGAGCGGCTCGCACGGCAGACGGACCTGGCCTCCGTCGCCGTCTCGGACGGTGTGTCGGCGCCGGAGATGGCGGCCGAGGCCGCTCGAACGGCGCTGCGGCGCTCCGGGACCGTGCCCCTGGACGTCGACCTGATCCTGCACGCAGACGTGTACTACCAGGGCCACGACCTGTGGGCCCCCGTCTCCTACATCCAGCGCGAGGCGGTGGGCAACCGCTGCCCCGCCATCGAGGTGCGCCAGCTCTCCAACGGCGGCATGGCGGCCATGGAACTGGCCGCCGGCATGCTCAACGGCGGCCTGCGCACCAGCTCGGCCCTGCTCACCACGGGCGACCGGTTCTGCGAACCGGGCTTCGACCGGTGGCACGGCGACCCCGGCACCGTGTACGGCGACGGGGGCACGGCGCTCGTCCTGTCCCGCCGGCCGGGCTTCGCGCAGCTGCGCAGCCTGTGCACCGTCTCCGAGCCGGAACTGGAGGAGATGCACCGGGGCGACGACCCCTTCGGCGCGGAACCCTTCGAGGTCCGCCAGCCGATGGACCTGGAGGCGACCAAGCAGGCCTTCATCGACAAGGTGGGCGTCTCCTACAGCGTCGCACGCGTGAAGGCGAGCCAGTCGGAGGTGCTCAAGCGGGCGCTCAACGACGCCGGTTGTGAACTGTCCGACATCGACTGGTTCGTGCTGCCGCACTTCGGGCGCCGCCGCCTCACCCAGACCTTCCTGCGGCCGTGGGGCATCGACGCCTCCGCGACCACCTGGTCATGGGGCAGGACGGTGGGGCACCTCGGGGCCGGCGACCAGTTCGCGGGCCTCGCCCACCTCGCGGAGTCGGGCAGTGCCAAGCCGGGCCAGCGGTGCCTGCTCGCGGGCATCGGAGCCGGGTTCACCTGGTCGTGCGCCGTGGTGGAGATCCGCCGGGCCCCCTCGTGGGACAACCCGTAACCGCTCTCGGTAACAGGACGCTCCTCACGCGCGGCAGAACACATTGTTACCGGCGCATGGTTGTGCCTGATTAGGGTTTCCACCGGTGTGGAGAAGTTATTCGGACAGCATCGTTCCGGTGGGAGAAGTCAGTGTCTAAAGAACCGTCCGGCGGCGAACTTCAGGTGGACAGCATCGCGGTCGTCGGTATGTCGTGCTGGGCGCCGAACGCGACTGACCCCACGGCTTTCTGGCACCTGGTGAGCGCAGACACCCCCGGAGCGGTGGCCGAGGAGGGCGCGAGCACCGGCGACGGCGGATCCGCCCCGTTCGACGCGGAGTTCTTCGGCTTCTCCGCGAGCGAGGCCGACGCCCTCGGCCCGCGCCGACGGCTCCTGCTCGAACTGGCCTGGGAGGCGCTGGAGGACGCCGCCGTCGTCCCCGCCACGCTGTACGGCACCCCGGTCGGGGTGTTCGTCGGCGCGCCGGCGCAGGACGCGAGCGCGGCCGGAATCTCCCGGGTCCTGGGACTGGCCGGCCCGAGCCTCACCGTCGGCCGGGGCTCCTCGTCGGCCGCCCTGGAACGGGCCTGCGAGAGCCTGCGCGGCGGCGAGAGCACCCTCGCCCTCGTGGCGGGGCCGCTCGTGCTCCGACTCCGACCCGGTGCCGTCGGCCTTCGGCGAGCCCTTCACCG
>NZ_JAIOJZ010000092.1 GCF_020404845.1 Streptomyces hyderabadensis
GCAGCGAACTCGCCCTCCTCGCCTGGCCGGAGGCCGCCGGCACCACCCCCGAGCAGCGCGAGGCCCTGGAGCTGGCCGTGCGCCACCACCTCACCCCTGCCGAGGTCGCCGCCGTCCTCGGCATGGAGCCGGCCGCCACCCGCGAACTGCTCGCCTCGGCCGCCTGCGAGGTGGAACGCACCCGCGCCGCCCTGGCCGTGGTGGAGACCGGCACCTGCGCCGGCGTCGCCCGCCTCACCGGCGACAACCGCTACGTCCTGAGCAGCGCCCTGCGTCGCGAGCTGGTCCGGCACGTCGACGACTGCCCCCGCTGCCGCCGTACCGCCGAGCGCGCGGTCCCCGGCCGCTGGCCCGGCACCAGCGTCACCCCCGCCGAGCTGCCCGTCCTGGAAGCGCCCCGCGCCGCACTGCTCAGAACCCCGGCCCACGCCTCCCGCGCGCGCGGCAGCGCCCCCCGCTTCGACCGGCGCGGCTTCCCGATGGACCCCAAGGACCGCGCCGCCCGCCGGGACCGCCTGCGCGCCCGTGCCGTCACCACCACCGTCGTGGCCACCGTGGTGGCGGCCCCCGTGCTCGCCCTGTGGGCGGCCTACCGCGGCACCCCCGTCGTCGAGGGCGAGGAGGGCCGCTCCGCCAGCGCCAGCGAGGCGCAGAACCCGGACGGCACGGAGGGCGAGTCGGCGGACGGCCGCTACGGCTACGAGAACGCCGGCAACGCGAGCACCACCCCGGGCACCGGCTTCGGCAAGAACGGCGAGGCCGACGTCTCCGTGGAGGTCGTCGGCGTCCCCGGCGCCGCCGAGAAGGGCGCCGGCCACCTCCGGGTGAGCGCGGACCACGACGGCGACACCACGCTGGTCACCCTGACCGCGACCGGCGACGCCCCGGTGCGCTGGTCCGTGTCCGTCGGCGCCCCCTGGCTCTACCTGAGCCGGTCCGCGGGCACCCTGAGCCCCGGCGAGACCGTGACGGTCCGGGTCTACGTCGACCACCTGCGCGAGCCGTCCGGCCACTGGAGCGCACGGGTGTCCGTGTCGCCCGCCGGCGCCGTCGTGGCCATCGAGGGGTACGGCCCCGCCCCCGCCCCGTCCCGCCCGGGCACCACCCGCCCCGACCCGCCCGACGACGGCTCGTCCCCGTCCCACCCGGGCGGCGACCCGGGCCCGGGCCCGGACCCGTCCACCTCGCAGCCACCCGACCCCACGCCCAGCGACGACCCGTCGCCGACACCGACGCCGACGCCGCCCGACCCGGACCCGTCGACGAACGAGCCGTCCCCCACCGGCGGCACGAACGGCTCGTCACCACCGGGCACCGGTGACGGCGGCACCCCGAGCCCGTCCGGCTCGTAGCACCGGCACGGGGCCCGGGGCCGGGCTCAGCGAGCGGGATCCGCCGGATGCGGTGCGAGCAACGGCAGCTGCGAGGCCAGCCGCTCCTCGCACAGCTCGACCAGCCGGTCGTACCCGGCCTTGCCCATCAGCTCGATCAGCTCCGGCCGGTAGGACACGTACACCGGGTCCCCCGCGCCGTGCGCCGAGGTCGCCGAGGTGCACCACCAGTGCAGGTCGTGGCCGCCCGGACCCCACCCCCGCCGGTCGTACTCACCGATCGACACCTGGAGGACGCGCGTGTCGTCGGGCCGGTCGATCCACTCGTACGTCCGCCGGACCGGCAGCTGCCAGCACACGTCCGGCTTGGTCTCCAGCGGCTCCCGGCCCTCCTTCAGCGCCAGGATGTGCAGCGAGCACCCCGCACCCCCGGAGAACCCCGGCCGGTTCTGGAAGATGCACGAGCCCTGGAACGGCCGGGTCTGCCGGGAGCCCTCGTCGTCCTCGGAGACCCAGCCGTTGCGCGTGCCCTCGGCGTGGTGCTGCCAGATGTCCGGCGTGAGCCTCGCCACGTGCCCGGCGACCCGCTGCTCGTCGTCCTCGTCGGAGAAGTGCGCGCCCAGCGAGCAGCACCCGTCGTCCGCGCGGCCCGCCTGGATGCCCTGGCAACCGCTGCCGAAGATGCAGTTCCAACGAGAGGTCAGCCATGTCAGATCGCACCGGAAGACCTGCTCGTCGTCCGCCGGATCCAGGAACTCCACCCACGCGCGCGCGAAGTCGAGCCCCTTCTCGTCGCCCGCGATGCGCTTCTTGTCCTTCTTGGCCGACTTTTCGTCCTTCGCCTTTTTCGTCTTTGGCACGGCTCCAGGGTAAGTCGCCCGAGCGCAAGGACGGCACCACCCCGAGCACCGCTGGCAGTAGCGTTCCGTACATGAGACTCGGTGTTCTCGACGTGGGTTCGAACACGGTGCATCTGCTGGTGGTGGACGCCCACCCCGGCGCCCGCCCGCTGCCCGCCCACTCGCACAAGGTGGAACTGCGCCTCGCCCAGCTCCTCGACGAGGACGGGGCGATCGGCCCCGACGGCGTCGACCGGCTGGCCGCGGTGGTCAGTCAGGCGCTCCAGGCGGCTGAGGACAAGGGCGTCGAGGACCTCCTGCCGTTCGCCACCTCGGCCGTGCGCGAGGCGAGCAACGCCGACGACGTCCTCGCGCGGGTGCGGGCCGAGACCGGCGTCGAGCTGACCGTCCTCACCGGCGCCGAGGAGGCCCGGCTCACCTTCCTCGCCGCCCGCCGCTGGTTCGGCTGGTCCGCGGGCAGGCTGCTGGTCCTCGACATCGGCGGCGGCTCCCTGGAGATCGCCTACGGCATCGACGAGGAACCGGACGCCGCCGTGTCGCTGCCGCTCGGCGCGGGCCGGCTGACCGCGGCCCGGCTGCCCGACGACCCGCCCCACCCGGACGACGTCAGGTCGCTGCGCCGCCACGTCCGTACGGAGATCGCCCGGACCGTCGGCGAGTTCAGCCGCCTGGGCGCCCCGGACCACGTGGTCGCCACCTCGAAGACCTTCCGGCAGCTGGCCCGCATCGCCGGCGCCGCCCGCTCCGCCGAGGGCCTCTACGTGCAGCGCGAGCTGAAGCGTGCCTCGCTGGAGGCCTGGGTGCCCCGCCTGGCCGCGATGACCAGCACCGAGCGCGCCGAACTCCCCGGCGTCTCCGAGGGCCGGGCGCACCAGCTCCTGGCCGGTGCCCTGGTCGCCGAGGCCGCGATGGACCTCTTCCACGTCGAGAACCTGGAAATCTGCCCCTGGGCCCTCAGGGAGGGCGTGATCCTGCGGCGCCTGGACCACATGGGGCCGGTGTAGCGCCCCCGAAGGGGCGCGGGGAACGGCGCGGGGAACCAGGAACACAGCCGCACCCGCCCTATGGCACTCACCACAACGGCGATCGGGCACCCCGCAGCCGCCGGCCGGCACCCCGTACCCTGACCCCCGTGGCAAAACCCAGGGACGTGATCCGCACCCCGGACACGAAGGTCGCCCTGTCGACGGCTTCCGTCTACCCGGAGTCGACGGCGACGGCCTTCGAGATCGCCGCGCGCCTCGGCTACGACGGCGTGGAGGTGATGGTCTGGACGGACCCGGTCAGCCAGGACATCGAGGCGCTGCGCAGGCTCAGCGACTACCACCGGATGCCGATACTCGCCGTGCACGCACCGTGCCTGCTCATCACCCAGCGCGTCTGGTCCACCGACCCCTGGGTCAAGCTCCAGCGCGCCCGCGCCGCCGCCGAGAAGCTCGGCGCGTCCACCGTGGTGGTCCACCCGCCGTTCCGCTGGCAGCGCCAGTACGCGCGGGACTTCGTCGAGGGCATCTGGCGGATGGCCGACGAGACGGACGTCCGCTTCGCCGTGGAGAACATGTACCCCTGGCGCTACCGCGACCGCGAGATGCAGGCGTACGCCCCCGACTGGGACGTGACGAACGACGACTACCGGCACTTCACCATCGACCTCAGCCACGCCGCGACCTCCCGCACCGACGCCCTCGGCATGCTCGACCGCATGAGCGACCGTCTCGGCCACGTCCACCTGGCCGACGGCAAGGGTTCCGCCAAGGACGAGCACCTGGTCCCCGGCCGCGGCAACCAGCCCTGCGCCGAGGTGCTGGAGCACCTCGCGCACACCGGCTTCGACGGCCACGTCGTCATCGAGGTCAACACCAGGCGCGCGATGTCCGGCGCCGAACGTGAGGCCGATCTCGCCGAGGCGCTGGCCTTCACCCGCCGGCACCTGGCCCAGACCGTGTCCCCGGCCTCCGGGGCCGGCGGCGCGGCGCGGGCGGACCGCCGGTGAGCGAGGCAGGCGGGACCACCCGCCGCCGCGGCCGCCCGCCTCGTACGGAGTCCGCGGACACCCGCGACCGCATCCTCGCCTCGGCCCGCGAGGAGTTCTCCGAGCGGGGCTACGAGAAGACCTCGGTGCGCGGCATCGCCAAGGCGGCGGGCGTGGACCCGGCGCTGGTGCACCACTACTTCGGCACCAAGGAGCAGGTCTTCGAGGCGGCCATCGAGGTCGCCTTCGCACCGGCCCTGCGGGCCCCCGAGGCGGTCGGCGACGCCCCCCTCGACGAGGTCGGCGAGCGGCTCACCCGCTTCATCCTCGACCTCTGGGAGAACCCGGCCAGCCGCACACCCCTGCTGGCCATCGTCCGCTCCGCCGTGAACAACGAGACCGCCGCGGCCGTCTTCCGGCGGCTGATCGCCGCCCAGGTGCTGCGCCGGGTCGCCGCCCAGGTGGACCTGCCGGACGCGGAACTGCGCGTCGAACTGGCGGCGGCGCAGCTGGTGGGGTGCGCGATGCTCCGTTACGTGATCAAGGTGGAGCCGCTGGCCTCCGCGGACCCGGAGCAGATCATCGCCCGCCTCGCACCGGTCGTACAGGGCCACCTCACCGGCCCCTGAGGCCCCGGCCGCAGGCGTACGGCGAGACGGGCGTCCCGCATTCCGGACACCCCGTCCCGACCCCTGGATGACCGGCGTACGCTCGACGACAGTCATAACTCTCCGAAGGAGCGAGCGACGATGCCCGAACTGAGGTCCCGCACAGTCACCCACGGCCGCAACATGGCGGGCGCCCGCGCCCTTATGCGTGCCTCCGGTGTACCCGGCGCGGACATCGGGCGGAAGCCGATCATCGCCGTCGCCAACAGCTTCACGGAGTTCGTGCCGGGCCACACGCACCTGGCGCCGGTCGGCCGGATCGTCAGCGAGGCGGTCGCCGCGGCCGGCGGCATCCCGCGCGAGTTCAACACGATCGCCGTGGACGACGGCATCGCGATGGGCCACGGCGGCATGCTGTACTCCCTCCCCTCCCGCGACCTGATCGCGGACAGCGTGGAGTACATGGTCGAGGCCCACTGCGCCGACGCCCTGATCTGCATCTCCAACTGCGACAAGATCACCCCGGGCATGCTCAACGCGGCCCTGCGCCTGAACATCCCGACGGTCTTCGTCTCCGGCGGCCCGATGGAGTCCGGCCGCGCCACCCTGGTCGACGGCACGGTCCGCACGCTCGACCTGGTCGACGCGATGTCGGAGGCGGTCAACGAGAAGATCTCCGACGCGGACATCCTCCGCATCGAGGAGAACGCCTGCCCGACCTGCGGCTCCTGTTCCGGCATGTTCACCGCCAACTCGATGAACTGCCTCACCGAGGCCATCGGCCTCTCCCTGCCCGGCAACGGCTCGGTGCTGGCCACCCACACCGCCCGCAAGGCGCTGTACGAGAACGCCGCCCGCACGGTCCTGGACCTGACCCGCCGCTACTACGAGCAGGACGACGACTCGGTCCTGCCCCGCAACATCGCCACCCCCGCGGCCTTCGAGAACGCCATGGCACTCGACATCGCGATGGGCGGCTCGACCAACACGATCCTGCACCTGCTGGCCGCCGCCCAGGAGGCGGAGGTCGGCTACGGCCTCACCGAGATGGACGCCCTCTCGCGCCGCGTCCCGTGCCTGGCCAAGGTCGCGCCCAACGTGGCCAAGGACCGCACGTACTACATGGAGGACGTGCACCGCGCGGGCGGCATCCCCGCCCTCCTCGGCGAGCTGCACCGCGGTGGCCTGCTCAACGAGGACGTGCACTCCGTCCACAGCCCGTCGCTCGCCGACTGGCTGAAGACCTGGGACATCCGCGGCGGCTCGCCCTCCCCGGAGGCCGTCGAGCTGTGGCACGCGGCCCCCGGCTGCGTCCGCTCCGCCGAGGCCTTCTCCCAGTCCGAGCGCTGGGACTCCCTGGACGAGGACGCCGAGGGCGGCTGCATCCGCTCCGTGGAGCACGCCTACTCCAAGGACGGCGGCCTCGCCGTGCTGCGCGGCAACCTCGCCGTGGACGGCTGCGTCGTCAAGACGGCCGGCGTCGACGAGTCGATCTGGACCTTCGAGGGCCCGGCGGTCGTCTGCGAGTCGCAGGAGGAGGCCGTCCAGAAGATCCTCACCCAGCAGGTCAAGGAGGGCGACGTCGTCGTCATCCGCTACGAGGGCCCCAAGGGCGGCCCCGGCATGCAGGAGATGCTCTACCCGACCTCGTACCTGAAGGGCCGCGGCCTCGGGAAGGCCTGCGCCCTGGTCACCGACGGCCGCTTCTCCGGCGGCACCTCGGGCCTGTCCATCGGCCACGCCTCCCCGGAGGCGGCGGCCGGCGGCACCATCGCCCTGGTCGAGGACGGCGACCGGATCCGCATCGACATCCCGAACCGCTCCATCGAGCTGCTCGTGGACGACGCCGAGCTGACCCGCCGCGAGCAGGCCCTGAACGGCGTGTACGCCCCGAAGAACCGCGACCGCAAGGTCTCCGCGGCCCTGAGGGCGTACGCCGCGATGGCCACCAGCGCGGACAAGGGCGCGGTGCGCGACGTCAGCAAGCTGGGCTGACCCCGGGCCGGGCGGGACCGCTGGCCTACCAGGCCCCCGGGTCCCGCCCGGACACCCCGAACACCGTCCCGTCCGGCGCCCCGGCGTACACGTGCCCGCCCGCGACCAGCGGCGCCGGCAGGGACGCGGGCACCTTGTCGGAGTCGGCGCCGAGCCGGGGCCGGGTCTGCCCGAGGAGCTTGCCCTTGCGGGCGTCGACGCCCAGCAGCCGCCCGTCGGGGACGGTGACGTACACGTGCCGGCCGTCGGAGACCGGCGCCGAGCCCCGGCTCACACCCGTCTCCAGCCGCCACGCCTGCTTCCCCGCCGCCATGTCCACGGCGACCAGCGAGCCGCCCGCGCCCATGAGGTACACGGTGTCTCCGCGCACGCCCGCCGACGCCGACGCCTGCTCGACCGGGATCGGCAGCGTCACCCGCCGGGTTGCCCCGGTGGCGGGCGTGTAGCGGACCACGGCCTTGACGTCGCTGTACGTCCGCCCCTCGGCGACGAGGAACACCGACCCGTCCGCCGCCCCCACCGGCGTCAAGGTCCCCGCCAGCTCCGCGTCCCACCGCACGTCCCCGCTCGCCGGGTCCACCGCGGTGACCCGGGTCCGCTGCCCGTCCGCGCTCGGGCTCGTCGCGTACGCCGCCGGCCGCCGCTCCCCGGCGAACGAGGTGAAGTACGGCACCGCCTGCCCGGGGATCCGGCGCGTCCACGTCGTCCGCCCCGAGGCGCTGTCCACACCGGTGACCATCCCGTCGGACCGGGTCAGCAGCAGCATGTCGCCGACGGTACGCAGGCCGTCGTAGGCGGGCATGTCCTGCTGCCACTCCGGTTCACCCGTCGCCGGGTCGAGCGCCTCCAGCGGCCCCAGCAGGCCGACCTCGGGCTGGACGAGGCCGCCCGACACGACCGGCGGTTCGTTCCGCACGGCCTCCGTCACCGGGTGGCGCCACAGCGTGCTCCCGTCGGCCGGATCGACTGCGAAGACCATGCCGGGCCGCGCGCACAGCAGCCGCCGCGCCGCGTACGAGCACTGCGGCATCCCGGTGTCCTTCGCCGCCGGCACCGCCTCCCACGCCCCGAACCCGCCCGGTGCGCTCTGCGCGGCGGGCGTGCCCGCGGGCTCGGCACCGCCGAACGCCTGCACGGCCACGACACCCCCGACCACGGCGAGGCACAAGGCCCCGGCGACGAGCGCCGACCGCTTACCCAGCCGCCGCACGACCCGTCCGGGCCTCCCGGCCTTGCCGGACTTCCCGGAAGTCTCGGCCGCTCCGGTCGGCTCGCCGGGACCCTCCGGGGCGGCTTCCTCCCCGGCGGCCTCCCGCGGTGCCGGTATGAACACCTGCGTGTCATAGGCCGCCGCGACCGACCGCAGCTCCCGCATCAGCTCGTCCGGCGTCGGCCGGTCCTCCGGCTCCTTGGCCAGACACCGCAGCACCAGCGGCGCGAGCGAGTCCGGTACGCCGGTCAGATCGGGTTCGTCGTGCACGACCTGGTAGGCGACGACGTACGGGCTGTCCGAGTCGAACGGCCCCCGTCCGGTCGCCGCGTGCACCATCAGCGACCCGAGGGTGAACACGTCGGCCGCGGGCCCCACCTCCCGGGGCCGCCGGAACTGCTCGGGCGCCATGTACGGCGGCGTACCGATCAGCTTCCCGGTCTCGGTGCGCAGTTCGCTGTCCTTCGGCCGGGAGATGCCGAAGTCGATGACCTTCGGACCGTCCTCGGCGAGCAGGACGTTGCTCGGTTTCAGGTCCCGGTGCACGACGCCGACCCGGTGGATGTCGCGCAGCGCCTCGGCAAGCCCGGCCATCAGCCGGCGCAACTGCGGCTCGTCCATCGGCCCGTTCCGCTTCACCTGCTCCGAGAGCGTCGGGCCGGGGATGAACAGGGTCGCCATCCAGGGCCGCCCGGCATCCGGGTCGGCGTCCACGACCGGCGCCGTGAAGGCTCCGCTCACTCGCCGGGCGGCGGCCACCTCCTGCCGGAAACGCCCCCTGAACTCGGGATCCCTGGCATACGTGGCGTGTACGACCTTGACCGCGACGCGCATCCCGGAGGTGCTGCGGGCCAGGTGCACGACGCCCATGCCGCCCGAGCCGAGGCGGGACTCCAGGCGGTAGTGGCCGGCGTACTCCGGAAGTTCCGCTTCCGCGTCCGCTCCGGCATCCCGCTGCGGCGCCATGGAACCACCCCCGTGCTGTTCGTTCGCGCGAGCGATGATCGGAGCCTAGTCGATGGGGCGCCCGGGGCAGAGGCGGCCTGCCGACCCGCGTGTGCGACTTGCGAACTGGTGTTTCATGGCCTGTTCTTGGGGTATCAACGGTGCCCCGCGACAGTCGTGGGGTGTGCAACGGGGGGAGTTTCTTCATGTCGGTCGACCAGGTCCAGAACATCGGCGACGGGGGAGAGGGCGAAGGGACGGCGGGCGAGGCAGTGGTCGCGGCGGCGGCGCTGCGCTCCTACCCGGTCGCGCCGGGCTACCGCCTGAACGTGCGCAGCGGCCCGGGCACCAACTACTCCGTGGTGCGCGTCCTGGCCGAGGGCGCCAGGGTCACGATCAACTGCCAGCGCACGGGGGAGTGGGTCTCCGGCCCCTACGGCACCTCGAACATCTGGGACAACATCGGCAGCGGCCAGTACGTCTCGGACACGTACATCCTCACCGGCAGCGACGGCTACGTGGCCCCTCGCTGCTGACCTTGTAACAGGGCTGTCTTGAGGACGTCTTAGGAGGTTGCCGAGGGGAACGGCGTGCCGGGCCGAGTGGGTCTTGGTGTTCGGAAGCACCCGCTCGGGCCGATCGGTACGGGCGGCCCGGCACGCCAACCGACTCTGAGGTAGACAACGATGCGCGTTCGCAAGCTGACCCTCGCCGCCATGGCCCTCGCCGCCGGTCTCTCGCTCACCGCCTGCCAGAACGACGACGGCGGCACGGACCAGGGCGCCGCACCGCCGGCCGCCTCCACCGCGTCCACCTCGAACGGCGGCTCGGAATCGGCCGGCTCGGACCAGCAGGACGGCTCCGACTCCGCGGGGAAATCCCCCAACGGGACCGGCGGCAGCGACGGGACGGGGGGCTCCGGCGGCACGGGCGGGGCCGGCGAGGACGGCAAGGCCGCCAAGTGCAGCACCGACGAACTGGAGATCACGGCGATCGACGCCACCATCAGCGGCGACCCGGACGGCACCGTCGCGGTGGACCTGAAGAACGGCGGCGGCCGGGACTGCTCCCTCGCGGGCTACGCGGGCGTCGACCTGAAGACGAACTCGGGCACCGTGTCCGCCGAGCGCATCGGCGACCCGGCCCCCAGGATCGTCCTCGGCGACGGGGAGACGGTGACCTTCGGCATCTCCTACCCGATCAACGACTCGGGCGGCTCCGGCGTCCGCATCACCGGCCTGGTGGTGACCCCGCCCGACGAGACCAAGTCGGTCACCCTCGACTGGCCGGGCGGCTCCTCGCTGCCCGTCACGGACGGCTCCGGCACCCCGGTGCAGGTCGGCCCGCTCGGCAGCGCCGGCCAGGGCGGCTGACCGCACGGCACGCCCCGAACGGCGCGCGCCATAATCGACCCGTGAGCGCAGAGAACGGCAAGAACGGCACCCCGGACACCGCCGCGGGCCCCCGCCCCGAACCCCTCCGGTTCTACGGCACGACCTGGGTGGACCATGACCAGGGCTACCTGGCCCGCCGGGTGGGCCTCGCCGTGGGCTCCCTCGCCGTGGCGGCCGCCGCCTGCTTCGTGCTCCGGGTCGCCTACCAGGGCCTGCAGATCGCCGACATCGGCAGCTTCGTCTCGCTGCTGATGATCGTGATGTTCGCGATCTGCAGCGCCGTGGCCTTCCGCCACACCTGGTCCGGCTTCACCAGCCGCCCCGACCCCGACCGCCAGGCCTCCATGCGCGGCCTGCTCGCCATCGGCTTCGTCGGCTCCCTCCTCGCCTACTTCTTCCGCACCTTCACCGAGGCACCGGGCGAGCAGCTGCACCGCGAGGAGTACGAGAAGGCCCGCGAGGAGTACGAGAAGCGCACCACCCGCCGCTCGGGCAACCCGTCGAAGAAGCGCCGCCGGAAGTAGCCCTGCGCAAGCGGCGCCGCCGTGAGCAGCCCCGCGCATCCCGCGCCGCTGGAAGTAGCCCTGCGCATCCCGCGCCGCTGGAAGTAGCCCGGCGCATCCCGCGCCGCTGGAAGTAGCCCTGCGCATCCCGCGCCGCTGGAAGTAGCCCTGCGCAAGCAGCGCCGCTGGAAGTAGCCCTGCGCAAGCAGCGCCGCTGGAAGTAGCCCCGCGCATCCCGCGCCGCCGTAAGCAGCCCCGCGCAAGCAGCGCCGCCGGGCACCCGACCGGTGGGCCGGGGACTCCGGCAACCCCCTGCGCCCCCCACACCCGTACGGCCACCATGGCCGCATGACGACACCGCTGACCCCGGACGACCGGGCCACTCCGCAGGCCGCCGCCCCCGCGCAGCCGGCCGGTCACCGAGCCCGGGCCCACTCCTTCAACGCCGCCGCGGCCCAGTACGCCGCCAACCGCCCCTCCTACCCGCCCGCCCTCTTCGACGCGCTGGAGGAGCTGACCGGCCGCCCGCTCAGGGGCGCCCGTGTCGTGGACGTCGGCGCCGGTACCGGCCTCGCCACCGTCCGCCTGCACGAACGCGGCGCCGACGTGATCGCCGTGGAGCCCGGCGCCGGCATGGCCGCCGAGTTCCGCCGCACCCTCCCCGGCGTACCCGTGGTCCGCGGCAACGGCAACGCGCTGCCCCTCGCCGGCCACAGCGCCGACCTCCTCACCTACGCCCAGGCCTGGCACTGGACCGACCCCGCCCTGGCCGTGCCGGAGGCGCTGCGCGTGCTGCGCCCGGGCGGCGCGCTGGCGCTGTGGTGGAACACCGACGCCCACGACGTGCCGTGGATCGCGGACGCGGGCCGCCGCATCGACCGGCACTTCGCGGGCCTGAACCTCTCCGCCGAGAAACGCAATCTCGACACCCGCTTCGCCGACCCCACCGGCACCTTCGACTTCGTCCACCGCGAGGTCCGCTGGAACCGTCGCGTCCCCCTCGACACCCACCTGGCCAACCTCGGCAGCCACTCGGTCTTCCTGACGGACACCGAGGAACGCGCCGCGGCCTTCTTCGCCGAAGAGCGCCGGCACCTGCTCGCCGTGTTCCCGGACGGCCTCGTCGAGGAGACGTACGACGTCCACCTCCTCGTCGGAACGACCCCGAGGACCTGAGGGCGCTTGACGCCGCGGGCGCCCGGGAGGAGTATTCATCACATGATGAATTACCCGCCGGACCACGCCTCCCGGCCACCCGAAGGACGCGGCGACGACCCCGCCCCGCCCGCCGTCCACGCCGAGAACCTCACCGTGACCCGCGGCACCCGCACCGTCCTGCGGGGCCTCGGCTTCACCGTCCCGCGCGGTCGCATCACCGGCCTCCTGGGCCCTTCCGGCTGCGGCAAGTCGACCCTGATGCGGGCCATCGTCGGCACCCAGGCCAAGGTCGCCGGCACCCTGGACGTCCTCGGCCGCCCGGCCGGCCACCCGGCCCTGCGCACCCGCATCGGCTACGTCACCCAGGCCCCGTCCGTCTTCGACGACCTGACCGTCCGCCAGAACCTCGACTACTTCGCCGAGATCCTCGACCCCGGCCGGGCGGCCGCCGCCCACCGCCGCGAGGACGTCACCCGGGTCATCGCCGACGTCGACCTCACCGGCCACGCCGACGCCCTGGCCGGCAACCTCTCCGGCGGCCAGCGCAGCCGCGTCTCGCTCGCCGTGGCCCTCCTGGGCGCCCCCGAACTCCTGGTCCTCGACGAACCCACGGTCGGCCTCGACCCGGTACTCCGCCGGGACCTGTGGACCCTCTTCCACTCCATCGCCGCCGACCGCGGCGCCACGATCCTCGTCTCCTCCCACGTCATGGACGAGGCCGAGCGCTGCCACCGGCTGCTCCTGATGCGCGAGGGCGAGGTCCTCGCCGACGACACCCCCGACGCCCTGCGCACCCGCACCGGCTCCGAGACGGTCGAGGAGGCCTTCCTCCGCCTGGTCGACGACGCGAAGGCGAAGGCGCGGACGGCGGCCCGCACGAAGGAGACCACCCGATGACCACGCCCACGGCCCCCACGGCCTCCGCGCCCACCCTCACCCCGGCTCCCACCCGCCCCCTGAGCCTCTCCCGCACCACGGCCACCGCGACCCGGGTGCTGCGCCAGCTGAGCCACGACCCCCGCACCATCGCGCTCCTGATGCTGATCCCCTGCGTGATGCTCTTCCTGCTGCGCTACGTCTTCGACGGCAGCCCGCGCACCTTCGACAACATCGGCGCCTCGCTCCTCGGCATCTTCCCGCTGATCACGATGTTCCTGGTCACCTCCATCGCGACGCTGCGCGAGCGCACCTCCGGCACCCTCGAACGCCTCCTCGCCATGCCCCTCGGCAAGGGCGACCTCATCGCCGGCTACGCCCTCGCCTTCGGCGCCCTCGCCATCGTCCAGTCGGCCCTCGCCACCGGGCTGGCGGTCTGGTTCCTGGACCTGGACGTGACGGGCAGCCCCTGGCTCCTCCTGCTGGTCGCCCTGCTCGACGCCCTCCTGGGCACGGCGCTCGGCCTCTTCGTCTCGGCCTTCGCGGCCTCCGAGTTCCAGGCGGTGCAGTTCATGCCGGCAGTGATCTTCCCCCAGCTCCTCCTCTGCGGCCTCTTCACCCCGCGCGACAACATGCACCCCGCCCTGGAGGCCGTCTCCGACGTCCTGCCCATGTCCTACGCCGTCGACGGCATGAACGAGGTCCTGCGCCACACCGACATGACGGCCACCTTCGTCCGCGACGCCCTGATCGTCGCGGGTTGCGCGTTGCTGGTCCTGGCCCTGGGCGCGGCGACCTTGAAACGCCGAACGACCTGATCAGCCCGTCCGGCGCTTGAGGACGAGGCCGTCCAGGCCGAAAGCGGGGGTCTGCGGGCGCAGCCCCCAGGGACGGGACGGGAAGGGAAGGGGCGGCGGGGGCGAAAACCCTGATCGGCCCCCACCACCGGGATCAGACGGTGAGGACGAGCTTGCCCTGAAGGTGACCGCCGTCGAGCACCCGGTGCGCGTCGGCGACGCGCTCGAACGGGAACGTCTCCTGCACGTGGACCCGGAGCCTGCCCTGTTCGACGAGGTCGACGAGACCTCGCAGGGCGACCGGATCGGGGTCGACCGCGATGCCGCTGCAGCGCATGCCGGCCGCCTCGTACCTGGCGATGAGCTGCGCATCCTCCTCGGCGACCGCCGTCACCAGGTGACCGCCCGGGCGGAGCACTTCGATCGACCGCTCGACGGTGTCACCGCCGATCGTGTCGAGCACGACGTCGATGTCGCGGACCGCCTCGGTGAAGTCGACCGCCGTGTAGTCGATCACCTCGTCGGCGCCGAACCCCTCGACGAACTCCCGCTTGCTCCCGCTGGCGGTCGCGATCACGTGTGCGCCGAGCGCTTTCGCGATCTGGATCGCGACGTGGCCGACCCCGCCACCACCGCCGTGGACCAGGACGCGGTCGCCCTCCCTCACGTCGCCGAGGTCGACGAGGCCCTGCCACGCCGTCAGCCCGACGACCGGCAGCGCCGACGCCTCGACGTGCGAGAGCGACGCCGGCTTGCGCGCCAGGTGCAACGCCGGCGCCGACACGACCTCGGCGTACGCGCTCGCCGCCCGCGGGAACAGCGGCATCCCGAACACCTCGTCGCCGGGCCTGAACCGCCACGTCCCCGGCGCCTCCTCCACCACGCCGCTGATGTCCCAGCCCAGAACGAAGGGCGGCCGGCCGATCAGCGGGAACTCGCCGGCGCGCAGGCGCGCCTCCAGCGGGTTCAGCCCGATGGCCTTGACCCGGACGAGAACCTCGGACGGAAGGGGCTGGGGCTCGGACGCGTCCACGATGGTGAGCACCTCGGGACCGCCGAGCGTCTGCTGGGTGATGACTCGCATGACTCTCCTGGCTCTGGAAGGGGAGAGGACCCAGGCTATGAATGCGACAGGAACCACCAGGTAACTTCAGCGCGGGTACCTTTGGCGCCATGAGCGGTTTCGGTCCCGGGGATTCCTTTCTCGCCGACTGTCCGGCGCGTCTTGCGGTCGAGCTGATCGCCGACAAGTGGACGGTGGTCGTGCTCTACGGCCTCAGCCGGGGCCCAGTGCGCCACGGCCAGCTGATCGAGCTGATCGGCGGCATCTCCCGCAAGGTGCTCACCCAGACGCTCCGACGGCTCGAGGCGCATGGACTCATCCGCCGCCACGCCTACGCCGAGGTGCCGCCCCGCGTCGAGTACGAGCTCACCCCGCTCGGGTCGACGCTGATCGAACCGATCCACATGCTGACCGAGTGGGCGAGGGCGAACGGCGACGCAGTGCTCGATGCGCTCGACGCCGCCCCCGAACCGGCCGCCGCCCACAGCAACTGAGGCCCCCACCAGGGACAGCCACTCCAGCCGGTACAGCCATCCAGGACAACCGTCCCGCGGACTGGACGCGCCACCCCTCCGCACCCCCCGAATGCGAGGATGACGACGACGCACGCAAGAACGGACAGCGCACCGGAGGGCACCGAACCCATGACCCAGAAAGTCGCCGTCCTCGGCACCGGCAAGATCGGCGAAGCCCTGCTCAGCGGCATGATCGGCGCCGGCTGGGCCCCCGCCGACCTGCTGGTCACCGCCCGCCGCCGGGAACGGGCCGACGAACTCCGCGCCCGGCACGGAGTCACCCCGGTCACCAACGCCGAGGCCGCCAAGACCGCCGACACCCTGATCCTCACGGTCAAGCCGCAGGACATGGGCACCCTCCTCGACGAACTCGCCCCGCACGTCCCGGCCGACCGCCTGGTCATCAGCGGCGCGGCGGGCATCCCCACCTCCTTCTTCGAGGAGCGCCTGGCCCCCGGCACCCCGGTCGTCCGGGTCATGACGAACACCCCGGCCCTCGTCGACGAGGCCATGTCCGTCATCTCCGCCGGCACTCACGCGACCGCCGCCCACCTGACCCACACCGAGGAGATCTTCGGCGCCGTCGGCAAGACCCTCCGCGTCCCCGAGTCCCAGCAGGACGCCTGCACCGCCCTCTCCGGCTCCGGCCCGGCGTACTTCTTCTACCTGGTCGAGGCCATGACCGACGCCGGCATCCTCCTCGGCCTGCCCCGCGACAAGGCCCACGACCTGATCGTCCAGTCCGCGATCGGCGCCGCGAAGATGCTCCGCGACAGCGGCGAACACCCCGTCAGGCTCCGCGAGAACGTCACGTCCCCCGCCGGCACCACCATCAACGCCATCCGCGAGCTGGAGAACCACGGCGTCCGCGCCGCCCTCATCGCCGCCCTGGAGGCCGCCCGCGACCGCAGCCGCGAGCTGGCCTCCGGCACCAAGGACTGACGACCGGCCCGGCGCCTACCGGGCGGCCGCGTCCACCGGCGGCAGCAGCCCGATCGCCCGGTAGGCGGCGTCCACCGTCGGCCGCGCCGCCGCCCGGGCCTTCCCGGCCCCCTCCCGGAGCACACCGTCCACGTACCCGGGATCGGCGCACAGCTCCTTGTGCCGCTCCTGCACGGGCCGCAGCACCTCGACGACCGCCTCCGCGGTGTCCTTCTTCAACGCGCCGTACGAGTCGTAGCCACCCGCCAGCTCCGCCGGGTCCCCGCCGGTGCAGGCGGCGAGGATCTCCAGCAGGTTCGCGAGCCCGGGCCGCTCCTCCCGGTCGTAGACGACGTCACTCCCGCTGTCGGTCACGGCCCGCATGACCTTCCTCCGCACCACGTCCGGCTCGTCCAGCAGATAGACGATCCCCGGCCCGGCGTCGTCGCTCTTGCCCATCTTCGAAGCCGGATCCTGCAGGTTCATGACCCGGGCCGCCGACCCCGGACTGGTCGCCCGTGGCACCACGAAGGTGTGCCCGTACCGCTGGTTGAACCGCACCGCGAGATCCCGCGCCAGCTCCACATGCTGGGTCTGGTCGTCCCCGACCGGCACCTCGTCCGTCCCGTACGCCAGGATGTCCGCCGCCATCAGCACGGGATACGTCAGCAGCGAGAGCCGCACACTCCCACCCCGCGACCGCTCCCGCGGGGCCTTTTCCTTGTACTGGATCATCCGTCGCATCTCCCCGTCCGTCGCGACGCACTCCAGCAGGTACGACAGCCGGGCGTGCTCGTCCACGTGGCTCTGCACGAACACGGTGCACAGCTCGGGATCCAGGCCCGTCGCCAGCAACAGCGACGCCGCCTGCCGGCTGAGTCTGCGCACCCGCGCCGGATCGTGGTCCACGGTCAGCGCGTGCAGGTCGACGACGCAGAACAGCGCGTCCGACCGGTGCTGGTCCACCGCGACCCACCGCCGCATGGCCCCCAGATAGTTCCCCAGCGTCAGGTGCCCGGTCGGCTTGACCCCACTGAAGACCCGTGTCATCTCTCCACCTCCTGGTCAGGGCCGCCGCCACCGGCCGGCCGCCCCTCCTGGAGGGAGATACGAGAACGGCCGCCGAAGCGGCGGCCGTCGAGTGCATACGTGTGTGCGGCCGCCGTCAGGCGGCCCGCCAGAGCTGGGTACACGTACGCGTCGTCACGAGACCCACACTACGCCCGCGCCGCCCGCACCACCCGGGATTTGACACGATCGCCCCGCACTCCTAGTGTTCTCCGAGTTGTCCGACGTGAGCGCCGACCCCGGTCGGTCCCCGGACAGCGATTCCGCAAGTACCAACCACTCTTCGACGAACAGTCGCGTTGTCGGCGTCGTCGTCCTGTCGGTGCGCGTATTTACGGAATGAGGAATCCACGTTCGAAAGAACGCGGCCCCCGATTAGCTCGGGAGCCGGGAGTCCGCTAGAGTCTCACCTCGTCGAAACGGCCCAAGGGCAGCGGAGACAACCCCCTCTGACGGGGAATCAGAGCCCGAAAGGATCTGATAGAGTCGGAACCGCCGGAAAGGGAAACGCGGAAGCGGGAACCTGGAAAGCA
>NZ_JAIOJZ010000093.1 GCF_020404845.1 Streptomyces hyderabadensis
GCGCAGCAGCCGCAGGGTCTCGTCGGTGACCAGGTGCTTGGAGTGGTCGACGTGCAGGTCGCCCACGCGGAGCGTCCAGCCGGCGCCGCGCTCCGGGTCCGCGGCGAACAGCTCGCGCAACCGCACCTCGCCGAGCTGCTCGCGGTGCTTGGCCAGCGCGGCCCATTCGGGCGTCTGGTGGAGCCTGGTACGACCGTCTGCGTTCATGTCGGACGTCAGCCTTCTTCCTTGGGTGTCCCAGCTGTCCCGGCTGTACAGCTGTTCCAACCTAATGGAGCAGGGGTGAAGGCGGCCGACGGAGACGGGATCTAGATCTCGCCGCGCAGTTTCGCGAGCGCCTCGGCGAGGATCGCCTCACCGTCCGCGTCGCTGCGGCGCTCGCGCACGTACGCGAGGTGGGTCTTGTAGGGCTCGGTGCGCGGGGGGTCCGGCGGGTTGTCCCGGTCCTGTCCGGCGGGGAAGCCGCAGCGCGGGCAGTCCCAGGTCTCCGGGACCTGGGCGTCGCTCGCGAAGCTCGGCTGTGTCTCGTGTCCGTTGGAGCACCAGAAGGAGATGCGCAGACGCGGCGCGGACTCGCCGCGCTCGGCCTCGCCCATCGGCCCCGCCCCGACCCGGCTTCCCCGGATCGCGTTGCCACTTGCCACGGTCGTAACTCCCTGCGTGATGGTGCCGCGAAGCGAGTCGGCGTTTCGCTTCACTGCGAGCGCCTCAGTCTACGTAAGGCCCAACGCGCGTCCAGTATTTGGAGTTACAAGCTCCAGTGCACAGACGCAAGCCCCATGATAGGCGGCGCGCCGAAGCGCGTACCGAACATGGGGCTTTACGTGCACAGGTGCTGACGGGGCAGCGTGACGGTCGACGGGTCGCGTCAGTTGTTGGCCTTCATCAGCAGGCCGAGCACCAGGATGCAGGCGAACCAGAGCAGGCCGACCACCACGGTGATCCGGTCGAGGTTGCGCTCGGCGACCGAGGAGCCGCCGACGGACGACTGCATGCCGCCACCGAACATGTCGGAGAGGCCGCCGCCCTTCCCCTTGTGCATCAGCACCAGCAGCATCAGCAGCAGGCTGAAGACGATCAGGGCGATCGAGAACCCCAAAACCACGGCTGGACCAACTTCCTCGGATTCGGATGAACGACGGGGGCACGGTGACAGCAGGCCACCATGCCCCCGCAAGGGTACGACGTATCGCCGCTAGCGCATACTCACTGGTCGATCTGCCTGCCGACCAGGGCGTCGGCTACTGGTCGCGGAAGCGGACGATCTTGACGAACTCGTCGGCGTCCAGCGAGGCGCCGCCGACCAGGGCGCCGTCGATGTCGGGCTTCGCCATGATCTCGGCGACGTTGCCGGACTTGACCGAGCCGCCGTACTGGATGCGGACCTGGTCGGCCAGCTCCTGGGAGTACAGCTCGGCGAGCTTGCCGCGGATCGCCGCGCAGACCTCCTGGGCGTCGTCGGCGCCGCAGACCTTGCCGGTGCCGATGGCCCACACGGGCTCGTAGGCGATCACGACGGACTCGGCCTGCTCGGCCGGGAGGTCCTTGAGGCCGCCCTCGACCTGGGCGAGGGTGTGCTCGACGTGGTTGCCCGCCTCGCGCACGTCCAGCTCCTCGCCGACGCACAGGATCGGGGTCAGGCCGTGCTTGTAGGCGGCCTTGACCTTGGCGTTCACGATCTCGTCGGTCTCGGCGTGGTACTGCCGGCGCTCGGAGTGGCCGACGGCCACGTACGTGCACTTCAGCTTGGCCAGCATCGGGCCCGAGATCTCGCCGGTGTAGGCGCCGCCGTCGTGCGCGGAGATGTCCTGGGCACCGTACTTGATCTTGAGCTTGTCCCCGTCGACCAGGGTCTGCACGGAGCGCAGGTCGGTGAAGGGGGCGAGGACGGCGACCTCGACGGCGTCGTAGTCCTTGTCCGCGAGGGCGAAGGCGAGCTTCTGGACGTGGGCGATGGCCTCCAGGTGGTTGAGGTTCATCTTCCAGTTGCCCGCCATCAGCGGCGTGCGGGTGGTCATCGGGGTCAGTCCTCCAGTGCGGCGAGGCCGGGGAGCGTCTTGCCCTCGAGGTATTCGAGGGAGGCGCCGCCGCCGGTCGAGATGTGGCCGAATGCGTTCTCGTCGAAGCCGAGCGTGCGCACGGCCGCGGCGGAGTCGCCGCCGCCGACCACGGTGAAGCCCGGGGCGTCGACGAGGGCCTGGGCGACCGCTTTGGTGCCCTCGGCGTAGTCGGGGTGCTCGAAGACGCCCATGGGGCCGTTCCAGAAGACGGTGGCGGCGTCGGCGAGCTTCGATGCGTACAGCTTGCGGGTCTCGGGACCGATGTCCAGACCCTCCTGGTCGGCCGGGATGGCGTCCGCGGCGACGGTGGCGGGGTTGGCCGGGGCCTTGGTCTTCAGGTCCGGGAACTCGGACGCGACCAGGACGTCGACCGGCAGGACCAGCTCGACGCCGTTCTTCTCGGCGCGCTCGATGTACTCCTGGACCGCCGGGATCTGGTCCTCCTGGAGCAGCGAGATGCCGACCTCGTACCCCTTGGCCTTGAGGAAGGTGTACGCCATGCCGCCGCCGATGAGCAGCCGGTCGGCCTTGCCGAGCAGCTGGTCGATGACGGCGAGCTTGTCGGAGACCTTGGCGCCGCCGAGGGCGACCACGTACGGGCGCTGCACGTCGTCGGTCAGCTTCTTCAGCACGCCGACCTCGGTGGCGATGAGGTACCCGGCGTAGTGCGGGAGCCGCTTCGGCAGGTCGAAGACGGACGCGTGCTTGCGGTGCACCGCGCCGAAGCCGTCGCCGACGTAGACGTCCGCGAGG
Organism: Streptomyces hyderabadensis; assembly: GCF_020404845.1. Classification (GTDB taxonomy): domain Bacteria; phylum Actinomycetota; class Actinomycetes; order Streptomycetales; family Streptomycetaceae; genus Streptomyces; species Streptomyces hyderabadensis. The sequence continues at coordinate 2,814 of NZ_JAIOJZ010000093.1, forward strand.
CCGGCCAGCTTGTCGGCGAAGGCGGCGCGCTCGGCGTCGTCCTTGCTGGTCTCGCCCGCGTTGAAGCGCAGGTTCTCGATGACGGCCACCTGGCCGTCGGCGAGGCCGGAGACGACGGCCTCGGCGGAGGTGCCGACCGTGTCCTCGGCGAAGGCGACGTCGGCGCCGAGCAGTTCACCGAGGCGGGCGGCGGCCGGGGCGAGGGAGAAGGCGGGGTCCGGGGCGCCCTTGGGGCGGCCCAGGTGCGAGGCCACGATCACGCGGGCGCCCGCGTCGGCCAGCGCCTTGACGGTGGGCACCACGGCGCGGATCCGGCCGTCGTCGGTGATGGTGGTGCCGTCCAGCGGGACGTTCAGGTCGGCGCGGACGAAGACGCGCTTGCCCGCGACGCCTTCGGAGAGCAGTTCGTCGATCGTCTTCAAGAGGGCTCCTGGGTTCTCGGATCGCTCGTGATCCTACGAGGGCTGGTAGCGGCGGACGCGACGCAGGGCCCGGGCAGCGCGGCCTTGCGCTGCCCGAGCCCTGCTACCGCATCGAGGTGCCTTGCCGGCGTCGATCAGAGCTGGTTGCCGACGAAGACCGTGAGGTCGACGAGGCGGTTGGAGTAGCCCCACTCGTTGTCGTACCAGCCGAGGATCTTCACCGACTTGCCGTCCTGGACCATGGTCATGGAGGAGTCGAAGGTGCAGGAGGCCGGGTCGCCGACGATGTCCGAGGAGACGATCGCGTCCTCGGTGTAGAACAGGTAGCCCTTGAGGTCGCCGCCGTCGGCGGCCTTCTTGAACGCGGCGTTGACCTCGTCCTTGGTGACCTCGCGCTGCAGCTCCACGACCAGGTCGGTGGCCGAGCCGGTGGGGACCGGGACGCGCATCGCGATGCCGTCGAGCTTGCCCTTGAGCTGCGGCAGGACCAGCGCGGTGGCCTTGGCGGCACCGGTGGTGGTCGGGATGATGTTCTCCGCGGCGGCACGGGCGCGGCGCAGGTCCTTGTGCGGGAAGTCCAGGATGCGCTGGTCGTTCGTGTACGCGTGGACCGTCGTCATCAGGCCCTTGACGATGCCGAAGTTCTCGTCGAGGACCTTGGCCATCGGCGCCACACAGTTGGTGGTGCAGGAGGCGTTGGAGATGACGTGGTGGTTCGCCGGGTCGTACTTGTCCTGGTTGACGCCCATCACGATGGTGATGTCCTCGTCCTTGGCCGGGGCCGAGATGAGGACCTTCTTCGCACCGCCCGTGATGTGCTTCTCCGCGTCCGCCTTCTTCGTGAAGATGCCGGTCGACTCGATCACGATGTCGACGCCCAGCTCACCCCACGGGATGTCGGCCGGGTTGCGCTCGGAGAGGACCTTGATGGTCTTCCCGTCGACGGTGATGGTGTCCTCGGTGTGCGAGATCTCCTGCTTCAGGCGGCCGAGGATGGTGTCGTACTTCAGCAGGTGGGCGGTGGTCGCGGTGTCACCCAGGTCGTTGACAGCCACGATCTCGATGTCCGCACCCTGCTCCAGCAGCGCGCGGAAGTAGTTACGACCGATGCGGCCAAAGCCGTTGATGCCTACGCGGATCGTCACGAACCGATCTCCTCGTTGGTACGCCGGCCCGATGTGCCGGCGAGCTGTATTTGGGATGTCCCCGACCACCTCCGACCCTACCTCTCCGGGGCCTCGGGGGTGACATCGAGACGCCCCATACCCGGCAGGGCGGTCCGTACCCGCCAGTAGGGGTACGGACCGCCCTGGGCGACGGGGACCGATCACCCGATTTCGCTACACCGTGTCAGTCCCCCGCACACCGGAATTCACTCGTCCAGGGCACGCAGCGCCTGCCGGACCAGTGCCGCGCGGGCGGCCGGTTCGGCGAGGTGCTCCAGGCCGAAGCCGAGCAGCACGGTGTCGTCCGTGGTGACGGCGCCGTAGGTCTGGAACAGGGTCCCGGTGCGGGTCCAGTCCTTCAGGACGGCGGGGCTGCCCGCCGGGGGCCCGGAGACCTGCCAGGCGCCCAGCGAGGTCTCGAAGCCCTCGGTCTGCGTCGCCGTGCCCCCGACGACCAGGGAGGCCTCGTCGGCGAGGACGCCGCGGCCGCCGCTGCCCGGGTCGGTGACGTAGGCGAGGGACAGCTCGACGGACTTCCCGGCGTAGGCGCTCAGGTCGAACTCGACCTGCTTCCAGCCGCCGGAGGAGCCGGTGAGGCTGTTCCACTGCCCGGTGGTGCCGGTGGCGGCGCAGCCGTCGTCGGACAGGGTCAGGTAGTGCCCGAGCCAGGGGTGCTCGCCCATGTAGAACCCGGCGGCGCACTCGGCGGGTACGGCGGTGCCGGTGGCGCCGTTCGCCTCGGGCAGCGTGGTCCAGTCGTCGGCGCCGGTGGTGTGCGCCTCGACCAGGGCGTGGTCGTAGCCGCGCTCGGTGTCCCACAGCAGCTGGGTGCGGAGCGTGGGGCGGTCGGCCGCGGTGACACCGGTGAGGTCGACGGTGCGGGTGAGCCGCTTGTAGGAGTCGTCGGTGTGGACGGCGGCGGCCATCCACTCCCCCGCGTAGGGCCCGTACGGGTTGACCGTCCCGGCGAACTTCCCGGCGCCCGCGCTCGCGAACTGCGGGTAGGTGCCGGGGTCGAGTTCGTCGGAGGTCACGCTGTACGTCCCGGCGGCGTCCAGCGGGTTGCCGGGGGCGTCGCCGAGGGTTCCGCCGGTCTTGTCGAGCTTGCCGGAGCCGGTGAAGCCGGTGGCGCCGGAGGTGGCGGTGCGGGTGTAGGCGCCCAGGTAGTACTGGCTGAAGTCGTCGGAGAGGGTGCCGCCGCCGAGGTCGACGTCGCCGCCGGCCTGCTCGCCGGCCTCGATCAGCTTGCCGCCCTCGTTGAGGAAGGCGCGCAGCTGGAGCTGGGTGGCGTTGCCCGGCACCGCGGCGCCCGTGTAGTGGACGACGGTGCCGAAGTGGCCGAGGACGCCGAGCGCGTCGGGAGCGCCCTGCGTCGCGACGTCCCAGACGGCGGCGCGCCGGCCGTTGGCCTTGAGGGCGTCCACGTACGTCTGGGTCTGCGTGGCCTTCGCGCCCTCCTCGGCGACGACGAGGACGTCGGCGCGGGGCCGCTCGGCGACCGTGTACGTGAAGTGCTCGCTCTCGGTGCGTTTGCCGTGCCGGTCGTGGCCGCCCCGTGGCGTCTCGCCGGTGAACCAGACCTCGACGCGGTCGCCGGGGTCAGCGCCCCGGACCTGGGCCCGGTACTCGTCGAAGTAGAGGTTGTCCTCGCCGCCGTAGGTCTCGCCGCCCCGCCAGGGCCGCAGCGACGTGTCGTGGGTGCGCCCGCCGTTGACGCGGTACTTCAGCTCCTTGTCGCGCACGGACTTGCGGACGACGACGGAGACCTCCTGGTCGGCGCCGCGCGCGTAGGAGGTGGTGAAGGGGGCCGGGGTGAAGTCGGCGGCGTCCAGGCCGACCGAGGAGGACGGCCGGTCGGGGTGGGCGGCGGACTCGGCGACGGAGAGCGCGAAGGGGATGTTCTTGGCGAACTCCTGCTGGATCAGCTTCTCGTCGTCGGGGAAGTTGAAGCCGGACTGGCAGTCGCGCGCGTTCCACTGGTCGTCGGGGTCCACGTCGGAGGCCGTCTGGCAGGTCGACATCTCCGGGGTGAACATCGCCATGCCGTTGACGTTGGCCGCGTGTCCGTCGGCCTCGCCGTTGGTGGTGTACAGCTCCGAGGAGACCTGCGGGTGGTAGCCGGGGATCGCGGAGTTCTCCGGGGTGCCGGCGAGCGCCTTGTAGAGGACGTCGTCCGGGGTGTTGGTGGCCACCTGCCAGCCGACGCCGTAGAGGAGGAGTTCGGCGGCGGAGTGGTAGTTGATGCCGTACGTGAAGCCGATGCGCTTCTGGAAGGCGTCCAGTGCCTTGGTCTCGGGCTCGGAGCCCGGGCTCGCGCCGCGGTAGGTCTCGCTGGTGGGGTTGGGGGACGAGCCCTCGTCGTCGTAGCCCCACTTGTAGGCGAAGTTTCGGTTGAGGTCGACGCCGTCGCCGGTGCTGATGGTGCCGTCGCCGTTGACGTCGCGGAGGTTCTTGCGCCAGAGGCGGTTGTCGGTGCTCTCGAAGGTGTAGTCGTAGCCGTCGGGGTTGGCCGACAGGACGAACCACAGCTCGGTGGAGTCGACGATCTTCCTGATCCGCCGGTCCTTCTCGTAGTTGTCCAGGTAGTGGTGCATCAGCCGCCGGGTCATCTCCGGGGTGATCCACTCGCGCGCGTGCTGGTTGGACATGTAGAGGACGGAGGGCTTGGAGCCGTCCTTCGACTTCTTCGCGTGCTTGGTGAGCTTCAGCGCCAGGATGTCCTGGCCGTTGACCGTCTTGCCGATGGAGACGACCTTGGTGAGGCCCGGGTTCTGCTGGGCGGTCCGCAGGATCTCCTCGCGCAGGCCGCCGCTGCCGCTGTAGGGGCGGAAGACGCCGTCGGCGGCGCTCTCGACGCGCTTCTCGGCCTGGGCGGACAGGGTGTGCTCGGTGAGGTCGACGCCCTGCTTCTCCAGCGTGCCGGCCTGCTTCTCGGTGAGGTACAGCTCGACGGCGGCGGTGCCCCGGTCGGGTACCTGCTCGCCGAGTTCGTGGCCGTCCTGGCCGGCCGCCAGCAGCAGGGGTACCTGCTCCTTGGTGACGTCGGCGCGGAAGACCTTCACTTCGTTCGCGTCCGGGGTGGCCGGGTCCGCGGGTTGTGCCTGGGCGATGGGCGCGAAGCTCGCTCCGCCGATCAGGAGCGCGCCGACAGCGAGGATCGATCTCGCTCTTCGTCTCATGAACCCCCCTAGATGGGGCCTGTCCGACAGGCCTGGGTCCGCCACAGCGGCGAACAGATGCCAGGCTCATGACAGCCCATGATCGAGTCAAGAGTGCGGCAAGGACACGAGAAAGCCGGTGCCGGTCACCCAAGTGGGCGTCGGCACCGGCTCGTTGGCGACCCGGTCCGTCCGGTCAGCCGACCAGGTTGTCGGCCAGCTCCTCGCCGAGGTTGGCGTCCGTACCGGCGATGCCGAGGTCGGAGGCCCGCTTGTCGGCCATGGCCAGCAGGCGGCGGATGCGGCCCGCGACGGCGTCCTTGGTCAGCGGCGGGTCGGCGAGGGCGCCCAGCTCCTCCAGGGAGGCCTGCTTGTGCTCCATGCGCAGGCGCCCCGCCGCGGCGAGGTGCTCGGGCACGTCGTCGGCGAGGATCTCCAGGGCCCGCTGCACCCGGGCACCGGCGGCGACGGCCGCACGGGCCGAGCGGCGCAGGTTGGCGTCGTCGAAGTTGGCGAGCCGGTTGGCGGTGGCGCGGACCTCGCGCCGCAGCCTGCGCTCCTCCCAGGCCAGCACCGAGTCGTGGGCGCCGAGCCGGGTGAGCAGGGCGCCGATCGCGTCCCCGTCGCGGACCACGACCCGGTCCACGCCGCGCACCTCGCGGGCCTTGGCCGGGATCGACAGCCGGCGGGCGGCCCCGACCAGGGCGAGCGCCGCCTCGGGGCCCGGGCAGGTCACCTCCAGGGAGGAGGAGCGGCCGGGCTCGGTGAGCGAGCCGTGCGCCAGGAAGGCCCCGCGCCAGGCGGCCTCGGCGTCGCAGGTGGCCCCCGAGACCACCTGCGGCGGCAGGCCCCGGATCGGCCGGCCCCGGCCGTCCACCAGGCCGGTCTGCCGGGCCAGCTGGTCACCGCCCGCGACCACCCGGACCACGAAACGCGAACCGCGGCGCAGCCCGCCCGGCGCCATCACGATCAGCTCCGAGCTGTGCCCGAAGATCTCCAGGATGTCCCGCTTGAGCCGACGGGCCGCGTTCCCGGTGTCCAGCTCCGCCTCGATCACGATGCGGCCGCTCACCAGGTGGAGGCCGCCGGCGAACCGCAGGACGGCGGAGACCTCCGCCTTTCTGCAGCAGGTCCGGGTGACGGGGAGCTGGGAGATCTCGCTCTTCACCGCTGCCGTCATCGCCATGGGCCGATCCTTCCATGCATCCGAAAAATACGGTCGTACGCGGCGGCCAGCAGCTCCGGGTCGTGCCTCGGGGTCCCGTCGGTCCGGGCGACCGGAGCCAGCTCGACCGCGGCGCCGAACCGTTTCGCGGCGTCGGTGAGCGAGTCACGGTCGGGCACGGCGGCCTCGTCGGCCAGCACCACGTCCAGGGCGAGTTTAGGGGCGTGTCGTCCCAAAACCTCCAAATGACGCTGCGGGGAGAAGCCCTCAGTTTCTCCGGGCTGCGGGGCGAGGTTCAACGAGAGCACCCGGCGCGCCTTCGTCTCGACCAGCGCGTCCAGCAGATCGGGCACGAGCAGGTGCGGGATGACCGAGGAGAACCAGGAGCCGGGGCCGAGCACCACCCAGTCGGCGTCCAGGACGGCGTCGACCGCCTCGGGGACGGCGGGCGGGTCGCTGGGCACCAGGTGCACGGACTGCACCTCGCCGGGCGTGAGCGCCACGGTCGCCTGCCCCCGTACGGTGTCCACCTCGTCGGGCCGCTCCGGGTCGTGCCCCCTGACCAGGGCCTGGAGCTCCAGCGGGACCGCGGACATGGGCAGCACCCGCCCGTGCGCGCCGAGCAGCTTGCCCACCAGGTCCAGCGCCTGGACGTGGTCGCCGAGCTGCTCCCACAGGGCGACGATCAGCAGATTGCCGACCGCGTGTTCGTGCAGGTCGCCCTGGGACTGGAAGCGGTGCTGGATGACCCGGGCCCAGGTCTGGCCCCAGTCGTCGTCGCCGCACAGCGCGGCCAGCGCCTTGCGCAGGTCGCCGGGCGGCAGTACGCCCAGCTCGTCGCGCAGGCGCCCGCTGGAGCCGCCGTCGTCGGCGACCGTGACGACGGCGGTGAGGTCGCCGGTGATCCGGCGCAGCGCGGCGAGCGAGGCGGACAGGCCCATGCCGCCGCCGAGCGCGACGACCTTGGGCTGGGCGCCCCGGCGGCGCGGCTTGCCGCCGCGCGCCTGTTCGGCCCGGGCGGCGCGGGCGTCGGCGGGTCTGCCGCCGCGCCCCTCGGGCACCACCCGGCGCAGCCTGCTCAGCCGCGGAGTGCGTCCTGTCATTCCCCTGTCATTCCCGTCCCATGTCCCGGTGGACGACCACCGTCTCCACGCCCTCGGCGGCGAGCCGGGCGGCGAGCCTCTCCGACATGGCCACCGACCGGTGCTTGCCGCCGGTGCAGCCGACGGCGACGGTCACATAGCGCTTGCCCTCCCGACGGTAGCCCGCGGCGATCAACTGGAGCAGCTCGGCATAGCGGTCGAGGAACTCCTTGGCCCCGGGCTGGTTCAGGACGTAGCTCGACACCTCCTCGTTGAGGCCGGTGAAGGGGCGCAGCTCCGGGACCCAGTGCGGGTTGGGCAGGAAGCGCATGTCGACGACCAGGTCGGCGTCGACCGGCAGGCCGTACTTGAAGCCGAAGGACATCACCGTGGCCCGCAGCTCGGGCTCCTCCTCGCCGGCGAACTGGGCGTCCATCTTGGCGCGCAGCTCGTGGACGTTGAGGCTGGAGGTGTCGATCACCAGGTCGGCGTCGCCGCGCAGCTCGCGCAGGAGCGCGCGCTCGGCGGCGATGCCGTCGACGATCCGGCCGTCGCCCTGGAGCGGGTGCGGGCGCCGCACCGACTCGAAGCGGCGCACCAGGGCGTCGTCGGAGGACTCCAGGAAGACGATCCGGCGGGTGACGCCGCGGGCGTCGAGGTCCGCGAGGGACTCGCGCAGATTGTCGAAGAAGCGCCGGCCGCGGACGTCGACGACGACCGCGATGCGGGCCACGTTGCCCTGGGAGCGGGCACCGAGCTCCACCATGGTGGGGATCAGCGCGGGCGGGAGGTTGTCGACGACGAACCAGCCGAGGTCCTCCAGACACTTGGCGGCCGTCGAGCGGCCGGCCCCGGACATGCCGGAGATGATCACCAGCTCGGGGATGGCCGCCTCGTGCGCCCCGGCCGTTTCCTTGCCCGTACTCACCTGTGCTCCGTCGTTGCGGGTCTGTTGCCGTTCGGCTGCGCGCTGGGCTTCCTCGCGTCCCGTCGCGGGCGGCCCCTGCTCCCGCTCCGCCGCGGGCCGCGCCTGTTCTCGTTCCGCCGCGGGTCGTGCCGGTTCTCGCTCCGCTGCGGGCCGTTCCTCGTGGTCGGTCATCTCTCCTGCCCCCGTCGTTCGTCCGGGGTGCCCGCGGACACGGGCTCCCCCGGGGCATCCGCCGTCGTCTCGGGTGCCCCGTCCTCGTCATCCATGATCTCTCCGGTCGCCGTGTTCACGGCGGGCGCGGCCGGGGTCGCCCGGGCGAGGGCCGCGGCAACGGTCTCGGCCGTCTTGCGGCCTATGCCGGGCACCTCGCAGATCTGGTCGATCGTGGCCGACCGCAGCCTCTTCACCGAACCGAAGTGCTTGATCAGCGCCTGTTTGCGGGTCTCCCCCAGACCCGGCACCTCGTCCAGCGGACCGGCGCGGAAGCGCTTGGCTCGCTTGGCGCGCTGGTAGGTGATCGCGAAGCGGTGGGCCTCGTCCCGGACCCGCTGCAGCAGGTAGAGGCCCTCGCTGGTGCGGGGCAGGACGACCGGGTCGTCCTCGCCGGGCAACCAGACCTCCTCCAGGCGTTTGGCGAGACCGCACACGGCGATGTCGTCGATGCCCAGGTCGTCCAGCGCCCGCTGGGCGGCGGCGACCTGGGGCTGCCCGCCGTCGACGACGACGAGCTGGGGCGGGTAGGCGAACCGCTTGGGCCGGCCGTCGTCGTCCTTGAGCGCCGGGCCGTCCGTGAGTGCGGGCTCGTCCGCGACTGCGGGCCCGTGCGTGGGCGCCGCACCGGTCTCCGCGGCATCCGCGCCGTTCTCCGCGGCGCCCGCGCCGTTCGTGGGCCGGTCGCCGTCGGTCAGTCCCTCGCCGTCCGCCCACTCGCCGGTCTTCTCCTTCTCGGCGAGGTAGCGGCGGAAGCGGCGGGTGATGACCTCGTGCATGGAACGGACGTCGTCCTGTCCCTCGAAGCCCTTGATCTGGAACCGCCGGTATTCGCTCTTCCGGGCCAGCCCGTCCTCGAAGACGACCATGGAGGCCACCACGTCGTCGCCCTGGAGGTGCGAGATGTCGTAGCACTCGATCCGCAGCGGGGCGCTGTCCAGGTCGAGGGCCTCGGCGATCTCCTCCAGCGCGCGCGAGCGCGTCGTCAGGTCGGAGGCGCGCTTGGTCTTGTGCAGGACCAGGGCCTGCTGGGCGTTGCGCTGGACGGTCTCCATCAGCGCCTTCTTGTCGCCGCGCTGCGGGATGCGCAGCGAGACCCCCGAACCGCGGCGCCCGGTCAGCCACTGCTGCACCGGCTCCACCGGGTCGGGCAGGGCGGGGACCAGCACCTCCTTGGGGACGGCGTCCCCGCTCTCCTCGCCGTACAGCTGCTGGAGGGCGTGCTCGACGAGGGCGCCGGTGGTGATCTCCTCCACCTTGTCGGTGACCCAGCCGCGCTGGCCGCGCACGCGTCCGCCGCGTACGTGGAAGATCTGGACGGCCGCCTCCAGCTCGTCCTCGGCGACGGCGATCAGGTCGGCGTCGGTGGCGTCGGCGAGCACGACGGCGCTCTTCTCCATCGCCTTCTTGAGCGCGCCGATGTCGTCTCGCAGGCGCGCCGCCCGCTCGTACTCCATCTCCTCGGCGGCCTCGGCCATCTGCCGCTCCAGGCGGCGCAGGTAGGTGCCGGTGCGGCCGGCCATGAAGTCGCAGAACTCGTCGGCCAGGTCCCAGTGGTCGTCCGGGGTGATGCGGCCGACGCAGGGCGCGGAGCACTTGCCGATGTAGCCGAGCAGACAGGGGCGGCCGGTGCGGGCGGCGTTCTTGAAGACGCCCGCGGAGCAGGTGCGCACCGGGAAGACGCGCAGCAGGAGGTCGACCGTGTCGCGGATCGCCCAGGCGTGCCCGTACGGCCCGAAGTAGCGCACGCCCTTCTTCTTCTGGCCGCGCATCACCTGGACGCGGGGGAACTCCTCGTTCATCGTCACCGCGAGGTACGGGTAGCTCTTGTCGTCGCGGTACTTGACGTTGAACCGGGGGTCGTACTCCTTGATCCAGGAGTACTCCAGCTGCAGCGCCTCGACCTCCGTGGACACCACCGTCCACTCCACGGACGCGGCCGTCGTGACCATGGTGCGGGTGCGCGGGTGCAGGTTCGCCAGGTCCTGGAAGTAGTTCGCCAGGCGCTGGCGCAGGCTCTTCGCCTTTCCGACGTAGATCACCCGGCGGTGCTCGTCACGGAACCTGTACACCCCCGGGGAGTCCGGGATCTCTCCCGGCCTGGGGCGGTAGCTGGAGGGGTCGGCCATGACTCACACCCTACTGGCGCGGACCGACACTTCGGCGGGGCTGTGGACGACGGGCCGGACCCCCTGTGGACAGCCGGCGGGGACGGCCGGCCAGGACGGTGCGGGGCCGGTCGGTCACAGCGGGTGGCCTCCACGACGAGGGGCCCGTGCGTTCTCGGCCAGGAGCGCACGGCGGTCGGGCGCCAGGTGTTGTCGGGGCTGTTCCAACACGCTTCAATGCGGGGGGACTCGGGGCCCTGAAGCGCGGCGTACGGATGTGAAGACCTCTGCGCCGCGACCGGGGGCGGGCGGCCCCGGCCGATCCGTGTCGACGGTCTGACCAGCCGTCGTGAACTTCACAGAAGGGCCCCTGCATGCCGCACGCCACACAGCACGCGGACTTCGCCACCGCGCAACTCGACTCGGCCCTGCGCGGTGGCCCCTTCCACGTCGCCCTGCGGGCGGCGATCGCCGCCCGCGGACTGCCGCTGCAGCGTGTGCAGCACCATCTGTCGCGCCACGGGGTGAAGGTGGGCGTCACCAGTCTGAGCTACTGGCAGCAGGGCGCCCGGCGTCCGCAGCGCCCGGAGTCCCTGCGGGCCGTGCGGGCCCTGGAGGAGATACTCCAGTTGCCCGAGGAGTCGCTGATACGCCTGCTGGCCGAGGCCGACACGGAGACCTCGCAGCGACGGCCCGCGGGCCGCTCCTACCGCGCCCACCTGGCGGCCTCGGGCGTCCTGGACGGGCTGCTGGCCGAACTGGGCCACCCGGCGCCGGACGGCGGGGTGCACACCCTCGGGCACCACGAACGGATCCGGATCGGGTCCCGCCGTGAGCTGGCCGGACGCGAGTCGCACCTCATCGTCCGCGCCCACCGCGACGGCGTCGACCGCTTCGTCGCCGTCCACTACGGAGATCCGGGTTGCGTCCCCGCGCGGATGAGCGTCCACGCGCTGGAGAACTGCCGCACCGGACGGGTCCGCACCCACCAGGAGACCGGTGTCCTGGTGACCGAGCTGCTCTTCGACACGCGGCTGCGGGCGGGCGACACGCACCTCTTCCGCTACGGCGTCGAGGACGGCACGGCCGGCGTGTCGCGCGAGTACGTCCGCGGGTTCGGCACGGCGGGCGGGCAGTACGCGCTGCAGGTGCGTTTCGACGCCGGGGCCCTTCCGGTGCGCTGCCACCGGTTCACCCAGCACTCCCCGGCGGCACCGCGCGGCGGCAGGCAGGAGCTGGTGCTCAGCGGACGGCACCGTTCGGTGCACCTCGTGGAGCCGCGGGTCAGGTCGGGGATGCTGGGCATCGGCTGGGACTGGGAGTAGGACGCCCGAGGACGCCCGTCCCGTCGGCCTCGCGGCCCGCTGCCGGTCATGTCCCCGGGCTCGCGACGATCCGGCCCTGCTTCACCGCGACCGGCAGTTCGACGAGCGGCACGGTCGCCGGGGCGTGCAGCACCTCGCCGGTGCGGGCGTCGAACTCGCTGCCGTGGCAGTCGCAGACGAGCTTGGTCCCCCGCAGCTTCTTGATGGGGCACCCCGCGTGCGTGCACACCGTGCTGAACGCCTTCAGGGAGCCGTCCGCGGCCCGGCTGACCACGACGTTCCCGTCCGGGAAGAGCTTGGTCGCGCCCTTGGCGACCTCGCCGTCCGCGCCGAGGTCCACGGGCGCGGTCGGCCTGACCGGCGCGGCACCGTCGTCGCCTGGGGAGCAGGCGGCCAGGCCGAGGCCGACGACGGGCGTGGCGGCGGCCGAACGCAGGACGGTACGGCGGCTCGGGGCGGGACGGCCGGACATGCGGACTCCACTGGTCGGGAGGGGTACGGGGAGGCGGGCACGCGGGGTGCACGGGCGCAGGGCGACGATATCCGGCGGCGCGGGTGGTCCCGCGGGCCGGGTGCCCCGGGCGGCGAAGGGCTCCGCCGGGATTGCCGCCGGGGGTCCGCCGGGCCTCCGCCCCCGGCTGGGCCTCGCGCCTGGGAGGCGCGGGGGCGCGGAGGGCGCGTAAACGCTTGCGCAAGCGTTTACGCGCCCCCGGGGCATGGGGTACGGTCCCGCCACGACACGACCGCACGCGAAGGGGGTGGGCCGGTGGCGACCATGGCCGATGTCGCGCGGTGCGCCGGAGTCTCCGTGGCGACCGTCTCGCACGTGCTCAACGACACCCGCCCGGTGCTGCCGCACACCCGGCAGGCGGTGCTGGACGCCGTCGAGGAGCTGGGGTACACCACGAACACCCTGGCCCGTTCCCTGGTGACCGCCCGCACCCGTTCCATCGGGCTCGCCGTGTCGGCGATCAGCAACCCGTACTTCACGGAGATCCTCCAGGGCGTCGAGGCCAGTGCCCTGGAGCACGGTTACAGCCTGCTCATCGCCGATCCGCACGACGATCCCGGGCACGAGCGCACGGTCGTCCGGCTGCTGCACGAGCGGCGGGTGGACGGCATGATCGTCGCGCCCTCCCCCGAACCGAGGGATCTCGTCGCCTACCTCACCCGCCACCGGGTGCCGACCGTGTTCCTCGACCGGATCGTCGACGTGCCGGAGGCCGCGGACCCCTGGCGCTTCGACCAGGTCTGCGCCGAGAGCGCCGAACCGACGACCAGGCTGGTGGGCCATCTCGCCGGGCTGGGCCACCGCCGGATCGGCCTGGTCGCGGGCCGGCCGGGGCTCAGCACGACCCGCGAGCGGATCACCGGGTACCGGCACGGCCTCGCCGCCGCCGGGCTGCCGTACGACGAGCGGCTGCTGGTCCACGGCGACTCCGAGGCGGCGGGCGGCGCACGGGCCACGGCGGGGCTGCTGTCCCTGGCGGTGCCGCCCACCGCGCTGGTCACCGCCAACAACGCGATGACCATCGGTGCCCTGCGCGCCCTGCGGGACCGGGGTCTGTCCGTGCCCGGCGACCTCGCGCTGTGCTGCTTCGACGACTTCGCCTGGGCGGACCTCTTCTCGCCCCGGCTCACCGCCGTCGCCCAGCCCAGCAGGGAGATCGGGGCGCGGGCCGTGCGGCTGCTCCTCGACCGCCTCGCCGCCCCGGACCGGCCCGCGCGGACCCTGCGGCTGCCCTGCAGCTTCGTCCACCGTGACTCCTGCGGCTGCGCCGAGCGGTCCGACCCGTCCTCCGGGCAGTCCGGGGACGCCCCTGCCAAGGCCCACGAAAGGACCCTTCCGTGATCGTCGTCGCCGGTGAGGCACTGATCGACCTGGTACCGCAGGGCACGGGCGCCCTCGCCGAGCTGCGACCCGCGCTCGGCGGCGGTCCGTACAACACCGCCGTCGCGCTGGGCCGCCTCGGCTCGCCCACCGCGTTCTGCTCGCGGGTGTCGTACGACGCCTTCGGCGAGGCGCTGCTGGACCGGCTGCGCGAGACCGGCGTGGACGTCTCGCCGGTGCAGCGCGGGGCGGAGCCGACGACCCTCGCCGTGGCCTCGCTCGACACGGACGGCTCGGCCGCGTACTCCTTCTACGTGGACGGGACGGCCGACCGGCTGTTCACCCGGCCCGCCGGTCTGCCGCCCGGCACCCGGGCCGTCTCCTTCGGGACCTGCTCGCTGGTGCTGGAGCCGGGCGCGAGCGCGTACGAGGAACTGCTGCGCGAGACGGCCGCGCGGGGCGTGTTCACCGCGCTGGACCCCAACATCCGGGCCGGGCTGATCCCGGACCCGGACGCCTACCGGGCCCGGTTCAAGAGCTGGCTGCCCTCGGTGTCGCTGCTGAAGCTGTCCGCCGAGGACGCCGAGTGGCTCGGCGGCACGCCCCGGGAGTGGCTCGCGGCGGGACCGGCCGCGGTCGTGGTCACCCGGGGCGGCGACGGGCTGACGGCCTTCACTCGTGACGGGGGCGAACACACGGTGCCGGGCGAGCGTGTCGAGGTGGTGGACACCATCGGCGCGGGCGACACGGTGAACGCCGCGCTCCTGCACGGACTCGCGGCACGGGACGCGCTCAACGACGCGGCCGTGGCGGCCCTGGGACCGGACGGCTGGGCGGGGCTGCTGGGCTTCGCCGCCCGCGCGGCGGCGGTCACCTGTTCCCGTGCGGGCGCGCAGCCGCCGTACGCCCACGAAGTCGCCGCCTGACGGTGCCGCGGACCGGTGCGCGTTCTCAGACCGCCCGGCGTACGGCAGGGCGGCGGTCGGAGCTGGGCGACCAGGTCGCCGGCCACCCGCTGCGCGGACGGCGCCGGGCCCCACGGA
>NZ_JAIOJZ010000094.1 GCF_020404845.1 Streptomyces hyderabadensis
AGCCCCAGCGCCGCGCCCAGGCCCGCCGCCCGTCCGGAGAACAGGCAGCCGCCGAGGAAGGTGCCCTCCAGCGCGTTGTACCCGTGCACCCCTCCCCCGCCGAAGCCGGCCACCTCACCGGCCGCGTACAGACCCTCGACGGGGGTGCCGTCGGCGCCCAGCGCGCGGGAGTCGAGGTCGGTCTGGATGCCGCCGAGGGTCTTGCGGGTGAGGATGTGCAGCTTGACGCCGATCAGCGGCCCGGCCGCCGGGTCGAGGAGGCGGTGCGGGGCGGCGACCCGGCCGAGACGGTCGCCGATGTAGCGGCGGGCGTTGCGGATGCCCTGCACCTGGGCGTCCTTGGCGTACGGGTTGGCCATCTGCAGGTCCCGGGCCTCGATCTGGCGCCGGAGTGCGGCGGCGTCCAGGAGCGGCCGGTCGGTCAACCGGTTCATCTTCTCCACCAGTTGCTCCAGGTTCGGCGCGGTCACGAAGTCCGCGCCGTGGCGCAGGAACGCGTCCACCGGGCCCGGCGCCCCCTTGCCCAGGACGCGTTCGCGCAGGAAGCCGGCGCGGTCCTTGGCGGTGATGTCGGGGTTCTGCTCGGAGCCGGAGAGGGCGAACTCCTTCTCGACGATCTTCCGGGTGAGGACGAACCAGGAGTGGTCGTGTTCCGCGAGGCCCTCGGCCGTGCGCAGGTGGCGCAGGGTGCCCAGGGTGTCGTAGCCGGGCAGGTACGGCTCGGGAAGCCGGCGGCCGAGCGCGTCGAACCACATCGAGGACGGTCCGGGCAGGATGCGGATGCCGTGGCCGGGCCAGATCGGGTCCCAGTTGCGCACCCCCTCGGTGTAGTGCCACATCCGGTCCCGGTTGACCAGGCGGGCACCCGCCTCCGCGCTGATGTCGAGCATGCGGCCGTCGACGTAGGCGGGGACGCCGGTGACCATCTCGCCGGGCGGGGTGCCCAGGCGCTCGGGCCAGTGGCGGCGGACGATGTCGTGGTCGGCGCCGATGCCGCCGGAGGTGACGATCACGGCCCGGGCGGTGAGGTGGAACTCCCCGGCCGCGTCGCGGTTGGAGGCGACGCCGCGCGGTGAGTCGTCCGGGGCGAGGACCGTGCCGCGCACCCCGCGCGCGGTGCCGCCCTCGACGTCCAGGTGGTCGACGCGGTGCCGGTGGTGGAAGGTGAGCAGCCCGTCGCGCGCCGCCTGCTTCGCGTACCGCACGAAGGGTTCGACGACCCCGGTGCCGGTGCCCCAGGCGATGTGGAAGCGGGGCACGGAGTTGCCGTGCCCGCCGGCCCTGAGGTCGCCGCGCTCGGCCCAGCCGACGGTGGGCAGGAAGGTGATGCCGTGTCCGGCCAGCCAGGACCGCTTCTCCCCCGCCGCCCATTCGACGTACGCCCGTGCCCAGCGCACCGCCCAGGAGTCCTCGTCCTCGGTCCGGTCGAATCCGGCGCTGCCCTGCCAGTCGTTCCAGGCCAGGTCCAGGGAGTCCTTGACGCCGAGCCGCCGCTGCTCCGGGGAGTCGACGAGGAAGAGGCCCCCGAAGGACCAGAAGGCCTGCCCGCCGAGGTTGGCCGCGTTCTCCTGGTCGACCAGGGCGACCCTCCTGCCCCGGCTGGTCAGTTCGTGGGCCGCGACCAGGCCCGCCAGACCCGCTCCGACCACGATGACGTCGGCATCCATGGCGACCGTCCCTTCCTGTTCCGTCATTGGCCCGTGCTGCCGTCGGTGAGCAGCGCGGTGAGCAGCTGTCCCAGCCAGACCCGGGCGCCCGCGACGTCCCGGTCCAGGAGCAGCTGGGTGGTGACTCCGTCGTAGGCGGCGACCACGGCGTGCGCGGCGGCCTCGGCGTCGCCGAGCACGGCGGGCAGCGCGGTGTGTCCGCGGGCCCGGGCGAGCCGGTCGGCGATCGCCCGCCTGAGCCGGGCCCGGTGCTCCAGCAGGGTCCGGGCGACCTGCGGGTCGCGGGCGGCGTGCACCAGGAAGTCCGTCTTCACCAGGAGCCAGTCCCGGTCGAGGAGCAGCACCTCGGTGACGCGCTCCACGGCGGCGGGCACGTCCAGGTCGGGGCCGTCGGAGGCGAGGGCGGCGGACACCTGGTCGGCGATCAGGTCGGCCCGCTGCCGGTAGAGGGCGAAGAACAGCTCGTCGAGGCTGTCGAAGTTGGAGTAGAAGGCGCCCCGGCTGTACCCGGCCGCCTCGCAGACCTGCTCGATCGACACCCGCCCGAACCCCTTGGCGGCGAACACCGTGAACGCGGCCTCCAGGAGGTTCGCGCGGGTGCGCACGCGCCGCCCGGTCACCCGCCCGCCGGTCGCCTTCGCCGTCATTCCCGGCCCCTTCGCTCGGTTCGATGCGCGAATGTATCGGATACACCGGTGTATCGAAAGGGGCCGGTCGCGGGAAGGGCGGTCACGGGAAGGGCGCAGGGGAGGCCGCCGACCGGATCATTCAGCACGTATTTAGAACGCATTTTCGAATGGGGAGTACGCTGGTCCCATGACCACGCACCTCCAGGGTTCGCTCTTCGACCAGACCGACGAGGTCCGGCTGGGCCCGCTCGACGGTCTGCACCGCACCCACCTCGGCTCCGGGGCCTGGATCGACCTGCTCCCCGGGTGGCTGAGCGGCGCCGACGCGCTGTTCGAGCGGCTGGCCGCCGAGGTCCCCTGGCGCGCCGAGCGGCGGGAGATGTACGAACGCGTCGTCGACGTGCCCCGGCTGCTCGCCTTCTACGGCGCGGCCGACCCGCTCCCGCACCCGCTGCTGACCGAGGCGCGCGACGCGCTGCCCGCGCACTACGCCGAGGAGCTGGGCGAGCCGTTCACGACCGCGGGCCTGTGCCTCTACCGCGACGGCCGGGACAGCGTCGCCTGGCACGGCGACCGGACCGGGCGGGGCGCGCGCCGGGACACGATGGTCGCCATCCTCTCGGTGGGCGCGCCCCGGGACCTGCTGCTGCGCCCCGCGGGCGGCGGCGGGGAGACCGTGCGCCGCCCGCTGGGCCACGGCGACCTGATCGTGATGGGCGGCTCCTGCCAGCGCACCTGGGAGCACTGCGTCCCCAAGAGCACCCGCGCCGCCGGTCCCCGCATCAGCGTCCAGTTCCGCCCGCACGGCGTGCGCTGAGGATCGCCAACCGCCCGCTTTGCGTTTCTGGTTGGCTGTCCCGCGCGGGGGCCACCGACCTGGAACGCGGGAGACCATGAACGCGGACGTACGACAAGTGGCGGACGGCACCTACCTGGTGCACGGCGGCCACACCAACTGGGTCATCCTCACCGACGGCGACGCGGCGACCCTCGTCGACACCGGCTACCCCGGCGACCGCCGGGCACTGCTCGACTCCCTGGCCGCCGTCGGGAGTTCGCCCGAAGCGGTGGCGGCCGTGCTGATCACCCACGCCCACAACGACCACCTCGGCTCGGCCGAGTACCTGCGCGCCGCCCACGGCACCCCGGTCCTCCTGCACGAGGCCGAGGTGCCGCACGCCCGGCGCGACTTCCTCCAGCAGGTGTCGGTCGGCACGGTGCTGCGCAACGCCTGGCGCCCGGGCGCGCTGCCGTGGATGGCGCACGTGCTGCGCGCCGGCGGCACCGAGCGGCACCCGGTGACCGCGCCCGCGGCCTTCCCGGCGGACGGTGCCCTCGACCTGCCCGGCCGCCCGGTGCCGGTGCACACCCCCGGCCACACCGACGGCCACTGCGTCTACCACCTCCCCGACACCGGGGTGGTGATCTCCGGCGACGCGCTGGTGAGCGGGCACGCCCTGTCCCGGACCGAGGGACCGCAGCTGCTGCCCGACCTGTTCCACCACGACCGGACGCGCACCATCGCCTCGCTCGACGTCATCGCCGGCCTGGCGGGCGACCTGCTGCTGCCGGGACACGGTCCGGTCCACCGCGGGCCGGTGAAGGACGCCGCGGACCGGGCGCGGGAACGGGCGTTCTAGAGTCGGGGCATGGCCTTGCAGATCAGTGCCACCAATCCGGAGCACCCCGCGCTCCTGCTCGAACTGCCCTGGCAGCTGCCGCTGGAGCAGTGGCCCGAGGAGTACCTCGTGCCGCTGCCGCGCGGCATCTCCCGGCACGTGGTCCGCTACGCACGCGCCGGGGACGAGGTGATCGCCGTCAAGGAGCTGGCCGAGCGGCCCGCGCTGCGCGAGTACCAGCTGCTGCGCGACCTGGACCGGCTCGCCATCCCCGCGGTGGACGCGCTGGCCGTGGTCACCGGCCGCTCCGACGCCGCCGGCGAGGCGCTGGAACCGGTGCTGGTCACCCGGCACCTGGGCGGCTCGCAGCCGTACCGGTCGATGTTCGAGACGACGCTGCGCCCGGCGACCATGCACCGCCTGATGGACGCCCTCGCGGTGCTGCTGGTCAGGCTGCACCTGGCCGGGTTCGCGTGGGGGGACTGCTCGCTGTCCAACACGCTCTTCCGGCGCGACGCGGGCGCCTACGCCGCCTACCTGGTCGACGCCGAGACCGGGGAGCTGCACCCGCGGCTCAGCGAGGGCCAGCGCGACTACGACCTCGACCTCGCGCGGGTGAACATCAGCGGGGAACTGCTCGACCTGGAGGCCTCGGGGGCGCTGCACCCCTCCGTCGACCCGGTCGACTTCGGCGCCGAGATCTGCGCCCGCTACCGGAGCCTGTGGCAGGAGCTGACCCGCACCTCCGTCTATCCGGCGGGCAAGTACCACTACATCGAGCGCCGGATCCGGCGGCTCAACGACCTCGGCTTCGACGTGGCCGAGATGCAGATCGAGCACGCCTCCAACGGCGACACCGTCACCTTCGTGCCCAAGGTCGTCGACGCCGGTCACCACCAGCGCCAACTGCTGCGCCTGACCGGCCTGGACACCGAGGAGAACCAGGCCAGGCGGCTGCTGAACGACCTGGAGAGCTGGATGGCCACCCAGGACGACTACGCCCCGGGCGACCCCCTCGGCGCCCGCCCGGAGGTCCTCGCCCACCGCTGGGTGCGCGAGGTCTTCCGGCCCACCGTGCGGGCCGTGCCGGTCGAGCTGCGCGGCGCGATGGACCCGGCCGAGATCTACCACGAGCTGCTGGAGCACCGCTGGTACCTGTCCGAGCGGGCCCAGCACGACATCGGCCTGGACACGGCGGTCGAGGACTACATCATCAACATCCTGCCCAAGGTCCGGGAGACCCTGCAGCCCACGGCGGACTGAGCGGCAGGACCCGGGCTCAGGTGTGCGGGACCACCGCGACCGGGCACTCCGCATGGTGCAGCACGCCGTGCGCCACCGAGCCGATCCGGGCGCCGACGGCCGTCCGGCGGGCCCGGCGGCCCACCACCACGAGCTGGGCGTTCGCGGACACCGACAGCAGCACCTGGCCCGCGCTGCCCATCTCCACGTGTTCGACCACCGGGACGTCGGGGAAGCGCTCGCGCCACGGTGCGAGCGCCTCGCCGAGCGCCTTGCGCTCGTACTGCTCCAGGCCCCCGGCCTCGTCGGCGAGCGCCATCGAGCCGGGGCTGTAGGTGAAGACGGTCGGCAGGGCCCAGGCCCGCACGGCGCGCACGGTGGCGCCCCGGGCGGCGGCCGCCTCGAAGGCGAACCCGATGACGTCGGCGCTGTCCTCCGGCTCGCCCTGCTGGCCCACGACCACCTCGCGGCCCGCGGCCTCCGCGGCGGCCTCGTCACCGGCCCGCACGAGGACGACCGGCCGGGTCGCCTCGGCGATCACCTGCTGACCGACCGAGCCGAGCAGGAAGCCGACGACCGCGCCGTGCCCCCGCGAGCCGAGGACCAGCGTCTCGGCGTCGGCCGCGGCGCCGAGCAGGGCCGCGACCGCGTCGCCCTCGCGCAGGTCGGAGGTCACCGTCAGGCCGGGGTGCCGCTCGGTGACCGTCCCGACCGCCCGGGCGAGGGCGTCCCGGGCCCAGCCCTCCTGGGTCTCCCGGTCCACCGGGCCGGCCACGCCCTGCCCCTGGAAGCGCCAGGCGTGCACGACGTGCAGCGGGGCCCGGCGGCGGACCGCCTCCCTCGCCGCCCAGGCCAGTGCGGCCAGACTCTCCTGTGAACCGTCCGAGCCTGCCGTGATCGGGCGCGTCATGCGGGTCCCTCCCTGGGTCGCGGGAACGTCGTTCTCGAAGCCCAGTCTTCCGCAAGCCGCCCGCACGGCCGCGCGGGGGGAGCGTACGGGCGGCGGCCGCCCCGCCCCCGCCGCCCGCGCGAGGACCCGCGATCGAACATACGATGGGCGCAGGCCGGTGCGGTGACGGGGACGCCGTGCCGTGAATCCGGCCGCTCGACGTGGGGGACGTATGGCACAGGCCGACGGGGAGACACGGACCGTCATCATGACCGTGGACGACGATCCGGGGGTCTCCCGCGCCGTCGCCCGCGACCTGCGGCGGCGCTACGGCGCGACGTACCGGATCGTGCGCGCGGAGTCCGGCGAGTCGGCGCTCGACGCACTGCGGGAACTGAAACTGCGCGGCGACCTGGTGGCCGTGATCCTGGCCGACTACCGGATGCCGCAGATGAACGGCATCGAGTTCCTGGAACAGGCCCTGGACGTGTACCCGGGCGCCCGGCGGGTGCTGCTGACGGCGTACGCGGACACCAACGCGGCGATCGACGCGATCAACGTCGTCGACCTGGACCACTACCTGCTCAAGCCGTGGGACCCGCCCGAGGAGAAGCTCTATCCGGTCCTGGACGACCTGCTCCAGGCCTGGCGCACCGGCGATCACCGGCCGGTGCCCAGCACCAAGGTCGTCGGGCACCGCTGGTCGGCGCGGTCCTCGGAGGTCCGGGAGTTCCTGGCCCGCAACCAGGTGCCGTACCGCTGGTACTCCTCGGACGAGCCGGAGGGGCGGCGGCTGCTGTCGGCGGCCGGGCAGGACGGCCAGCGGCTGCCGGTGGTGATCACGCCGGACGGCACCCCGCTGGTGGAGCCGGAGGCGCCCGAGCTGGCCGCGCGGGTGGGCCTGGCGACCACGCCGACGGCCGACTTCTACGACCTGGTGGTGATCGGCGGCGGCCCGGCGGGGCTGGGCGCGGCCGTGTACGGGGCCTCGGAGGGCCTGCGCACGGTGCTGGTGGAGCGGTCGGCGACCGGCGGGCAGGCCGGGCAGAGCTCCCGCATCGAGAACTACCTGGGCTTCCCGGACGGCGTCTCCGGCGGCCAGCTCACCGAGCGGGCCCGGCGGCAGGCGGCGAAGTTCGGCGCCGAGATCCTCACCGCGCGCGAGGTGACCGGACTGGAGGCGAACGGGGCGGCACGGGTCGTGCGGTTCTCGGACGGCTCGGCGATCGCCGCGCACAGCGTCATCCTGGCGACCGGCGTGTCCTACCGGCAGCTGACCGCGCCGGGCACCGAGGAGCTGGCCGGCTGCGGGGTGTTCTACGGCTCGGCGCTGACCGAGGCGGCCTCCTGCCAGGGCCACGACGTGTACATCGTCGGCGGCGCCAACTCGGCCGGGCAGGCGGCGATGTACCTGGCCCGGGGCGCCAAGTCGGTGACGCTCCTGGTGCGCGGCGAGTCCCTGGCGGCGTCGATGTCGTACTACCTGATCCAGCAGATCGAGGAGACGCCCAACATCCGGGTGCGCTGCGGCACCGTCGTGGAGAGCGCGCACGGCGACGGCCACCTGGAGCGGCTCACCCTGCGCGACGCGGCCGGCGGCGCCACCGAACTCGTCGACGCGCAGTGGCTGTTCGTGTTCATCGGCGCGGCCCCGCTGACCGACTGGCTGGACGGCACGGTGCTGCGCGACGAGCGCGGGTTCATCCTCGCCGGGCCCGATCTCACCCCCGACGGGCGGCCGCCGGCCGACTGGGAGCTGGACCGGCCGCCGTACCACCTGGAGACCAGCGTCCCGGGCGTGTTCGTGGCGGGCGACGCCCGCGCGGAGTCCGCCAAGCGGGTCGCGTCCGCCGTCGGAGAGGGAGCCATGGCCGTGATGCTCGTCCACCGGTACCTGGAGCAGTCGTGAGCGGCCGGCCGATGCCGTGCAGCCCCGCGGAGATCGGGAAGCTGTTCCTGTTCGAGAAGCTGACGCCCGAGCAGCTGGGCCGGCTGTGCGCCGAGGGCCGGGTGGAGCTGTTCGACCCGGGCCCGGTGTACGCCGAGGGCGAGGACGCCACCTGCTTCTACGTGATGCTGGAGGGGACGGTCGTGCTGACCCGCCGGGTCGGCGGCGACGAGGTGGAGACCAACCGCACCTCGCAGCCCGGGGTGTACGCGGGCGCGATGCAGGCGTACGTCGGCGACCGGGTGCCGCAGGTCTACAACAACTCGATGCGGGTCACCGAGCCGACGCGGTTCTTCGTGCTCCCGGCGGACACCTTCGCGGCCGTCATGCGGGAGTGGTTCCCCATGGCGGTGCACCTGCTGGAGGGGCTGTTCTTCGGGTCCAAGAACACCCAGCGCGCCATCGGCCAGCGCGAGCGGCTGCTGGCCCTCGGCTCGCTGTCCGCCGGTCTCACCCACGAGCTGAACAACCCGGCGGCGGCCGCGGTGCGGGCCACCTCGACGCTGCGGGAGCGGGTGGCGAAGATGCGGCACAAGCTCGCGGTGATCGCCGAGGGCCCGTTCTCCCGGGACGCGCTGGCCGGGCTCATCGACATCCAGGAACGCACGGCGGAGCGGGTGGCCAAGGCGCCCTCGCTCAGCCCGCTGGAGGCGGCCGACCGGGAGGACGAGCTGGGCGACTGGCTGGAGGACCACGGGATCGAGCAGGGCTGGCAGCTGGCGCCGACCTTCGTGCAGGCCGGTCTGGACACCGACTGGCTGGAGCAGGTCGCGGCGGCCGTGGACGCGGAGATCCTGCCGGGAACGGTGGGCTGGCTCAACTACACGGTCGAGACCGAGCTGCTGATGAACGAGATCGCGGACTCCACCGCCCGCATCTCCCACCTGGTGGACGCGGCCAAGCAGTACGCCCAGCTGGACCGGGCACCCCACCGGACGGTCGACGTCCACGAACTCCTCGACAGCACCCTGCTGATGCTCTCCGGGAAGATCGGCCCGCGCATCGAGGTCGTCAAGGAGTACGACCGCACGGTGCCCCGGGTCCCGGCCTATCCGGCGGAGCTGAACCAGGTGTGGACCAACCTGATCGACAACGCGGTCGCCGCGATGAACGGCGCGGACGGCGAGGGGACGCTGACCGTGCGGACGGCGCTCCACCACGACCGGCTGCTGGTGGAGTTCCGGGACACCGGCACCGGGATCGCCCCGGAGATCCGGGAGCGCATCTTCGACCCGTTCTTCACCACCAAGCCGGTGGGCGAGGGCACCGGGCTCGGACTGGACATCTCCTGGCGGATCGTGGTCCACAAGCACCACGGCAGCCTCCAGGTGGAGTCCGTGCCGGGCGACACCCGCTTCCAGGTCCTCCTGCCGCTCACCGCCACGGAAACCGAGCCGACGGACACAGCCGATCCGACCGATCCAGCCGATCCGACTGATCGAGCCGATCCAGCCGATCCAGCCGATCGGACCGATCCGACCGAGGAGCCGGTATGACCAGCGACACCGGAATCGACCCCACCGTCCCGCCGAGCGGCACCGGCTGCGTCGAGTGCGACGCGGTCGGCGGCTGGTGGTTCCACCTGCGGCGCTGCGCGAGCTGCGGCCACGTCGGCTGCTGCGACAGCTCACCGGGGCAGCACGCGACCGGCCACTACCGGTCCACCGGGCACCCGGTGGTGCAGAGCTTCGAGCCGGGCGAGGACTGGTACTGGGACTACGCCACCAACGAGGTACGCGCGTCGGGCCCCGGACTCGCCCCGCCCGGCAGCCACCCGGCCGACCAGCCGTCGCCGGGCCCGGCGGGCCGGGTCCCGGCCGACTGGGCGAGCACCCTCCACCGCTGACCCGGCCGCGGGTCCGGCGAGCCGGTCCGCCGCCGCTCCAGGCAACGGGCGGGCCCGCTGTCTGGCCCGCGTGTCAGGATGGACGGCGTGCCGCAGACCTCATTCACCAGCCCGCTCGTCGGCCGCGAGGACGAACTCGCGCGTCTCACCGGCGTGCTGGACCGCGCCCGCGCCGGCGAGGCCCGCGCGGTCCTCGTCGCCGGGGACGCCGGGGTCGGCAAGACCCGGACCCTGGACGAGGTTGCCGGACGGGCCGCCGCGGCCGGCACGACGGTGCTCACCGGTCACTGCGTGGACCTGGGCGACGTGGGCCTGCCGTATCTGCCGTTCACCGAGATCCTGGGCGCGCTCGCCGCCGACGAGCGGTTCGCCGCCGTGCTGGCCGGTCATCCGGTGGCCGACCGGCTGCTCGGCGGCGGCCCGGAGGACGGACCCGACGCCGCGCCCTCGCGGCTGCGGCTCTTCGAGGGCGTGGCCGCGCTGCTCACCGACCTGGCGGACGTCGCGCCGCTGCTGCTGGTCCTGGAGGACCTGCACTGGGCCGACCAGTCCTCCCGGGACCTGCTGAGGTTCCTGCTCGGGCGGGGGGTGCTGCAGCGCCCGGCGGGCGGGGCCCCGGGCCACCGGCTCGCGCTGTTCGCCTCGTACCGGGCGGACGACCTGCACCGCCGCCACCCGCTGCGCCCGCTGCTGGCCGAACTGGTGCGGCTGCCCGGCGTGGAGCGGCTGGAGCTGCGCCCGCTGCCGGACGCCGACGTGGCCCGGCTGGTGCGCTCGCTGCGCCGGCGCCGGCTGCCGGACACCACCGTGCGCCGGATCGTGGAGCGGGCCGAGGGCAACGCCTTCTACGCCGAGGAGCTGCTCGCGGCCACGGACGCGCCGGCCGGGGGCGTCCCCAGCGGGCTGGCCGACGTCCTGCTCATCCGGTTCGAGCAGCTCTCCGAGACCGCCCAGCAGGTGCTGCGCACCGCCGCCGTGGCGGGCCGCCGGGTGGGGCACGACCTGCTGCGGGACGCCGTCGGGCTGCCCGAGGAGGAGCTGGAGTCGGCGCTGCGCGAGGCGGTGGAGCGGCAGTTGCTGGTCTCCGGGGACGGGAGCAGCTACTCCTTCCGGCACGCCCTCGCCCGGGAAGCCGTCTACGCCGACCTGCTGCCCGGTGAACGGGCGCGGCTGCACGGCGCGTTCGCCCGGCTGCTCGCCGGTGCGGACCGCCGGGCGGACCACGCGGCCGAGCGCGCGCACCACTACCGCGAGAGCCACGCCCTGCCCGAGGCACTCGCCGCGTCCCTGGAGGCCGCCGACCACGCCCAGCGCATCGGCGCGCCCGCCGAGGAACTGCGGCACGTGGAGGCGGCGCTGGACCTGTGGACGGCGGTCGACGCCGCCGCGCGGCCCGCCGGGCCCGACGCGGTGACCCTCACCCTGCGCGCCTCGGCGGCCGCCGTGCACGCCGGTGAACTGCACCGCGCGGTCTCCCTGACCCGCTCCGCGCTGGCGGGCCTCGGCCAGGACGCGGACCTGGAGCTGGCCGCCCGCGTCCGCTACACCCTGGCCGACAACCTGCTGAGCGTCGACAACCTGGAGTCCGCGTACGCCTACAGCAGCGAGGCGCTGGGCCTGATCCCCGCCGACCCGCCCTCGTCGACCTGGGTGTGGGCGGCGGCCACGCATGTGACGACGGCCCGTCAAGTCGGCGAGAACGGGACGGCGCTCACGGTGGCCCGCCGCGCGCTGGCCGTCGCCGAGGAGCTGGAGGTCACCGACGCCCGCGCCGACCTGCTGATCTCCCTGACGAGTCTGGAGGGCCGCAACCGCGCCACCCCCGAGGGCCGGCAGCGGCTCCTGGAGGCACGCGCGCTGGCACGGCGGGCGGGCAACGCCCCCGTGGAGCTGCGGGCGCTGTTCAACCTCGCCATCGGCTGCTTCGAGTCCGGCGACCTGGAGGAATGCCTGCCCTGGGCGTCGGAGGGCCTGGACCGGGCCCGCCGCTCCGGGCTGCTGTCCTCGCCCTACCCGCGGGAGATGCGGTATCTGAGCCTGCTGGTGCGGTACACCCTGGGCCACTGGGACGAGGTGCTGCGCGAGTCGGCCGAGGCCGCCGAGGAGCGGTCGGCCGTGGACGGCCACGCCCTCGGGCCCGGGCTGTACGTGGCCCTGGCGCGCGGCGACCAGGGGGCGGCCGACCGGGCCCGCGCCCTGCTGGACGGGCCGTTCGACTGGATGGCGCGGATGGTCGCGGCGATCGTGCTGACCGACGCGGCGGCGCTGCGCGGGGACGCGGAGGACGCCGTGCGGTGGATGCGGTCCAGCGTCGAGCGGCTCACCGAGGCGGGCACCCGGCCCACCGTGACCCTCCGCCTGGCCACCCTCGCGCTGTCCGCCGTCGCCGACGCGGTGACCGAGCTGCGCCGGGCCGGGGACGACGCCGGGGCGGCCCGCTGGTCGGACACGGCGGCCGAACTGCTCGCCGACGCCCGCTGGTCCGCCCGGCACGGCTACGACGACGCCCCGCAGGGCCCGGAGGGCCAGGCGTGGCTGGCGCGTGCGGAGGCCGAGTGGTCCCGGGTCGCCGGCGCCGCACCGGACCCGGCGGCCTGGGAGAAGGCGGTGGCCGCCTTCGCCTTCGGCGACGCCTACGAACGCGCGCGGTGCAGGCTGCGGCTGGCCGAGGCGCTGCTGGCCGCCGACCGCCGCGAGGAGGCGGCCGCCGAGGCCGACACCGTACGCCGGGAGGCCGACCGGCTCGGCGCGACGGTGCTGCGCGAGCGGCTGGACGACCTGGTCCGCCGCGGCCGGCTCGCGGGCCCGGCACGGACCGGGACGGGCGCCGCGGTGCTGACCGCCCGCGAGCAGGACGTCCTGCGGCTGCTCGCGCTGGGACACAGCAACCGCCGGATCGGCGAGGAGCTGTTCATCAGCGCCAAGACGGCGAGCGTCCACGTGTCCAACATCCTCGCGAAACTGAACGCGGCGAGCCGCACGGAGGCGGTCGCCATCGCCCACCGGCAGGGCCTGCTCGCCCCGGAGCCGACGTCGTCGCACTGAGCCGGGCCCCGGGAACCCGCGCCGCCCGGCGGACGTTGACCCGGCACCGGTGCCCGGAGCGCGCACCACGACACAGGACGGCACGATGAGCGACTTGGTACCCGGGGGGAACGTCCCGCTGCCGGGCGGCCCCGTGAGCGTACGGGTGCCCGGCGGCTTCGACGTGTCGGCGCTCGTCACGGACGACGGCGGCAAGGTCGGCGGCGACGAGGACTTCGTCTTCTACAACCAGCCGGAGGCACCCGGCGCACGGCTGCGGGGCGACACGCTCACCGTCGACCCGGCGCGGCTGCGGGCCGGCGCCACCCGGGTGACGGTGGCGGTCAGCCCCTCGGACCCCGGCACCGCGCTCAGCGCGCTCCCCTCCCCCACCGTTCGCGTCACCGACGCCGGCGGCCGGGCCTTCGCCCGGTTCACGCCCGCGCGTCCCGGCCGGGAGACCGTGCTGCTGCTCGTGGAGTTCTACCGGCGCGGCGGTGGCTGGAAGGTGCGCGCCCTGGGGCAGGGGTACGCGGACGGACTCGCCGGGCTCGCCCGGGACTTCGGCGTGGAGGTGACCGACGACGCGGCGGACCGGCCCGCCGCGGCACCGGAACCGGCCACGGCCGAGGGCGCCGGCGACGAGCTGCTGGGTCTGGTCAACTCCGCCCGTGCGGCCGCCGGTTCGCCCCCCGTACGGGCCGACCCGCGGCTCCTTTCCGCGGCCCGCGCGCACGCCGCCGCCATGGCCGCCGCGGGGACGCTGAGCGTCGAGACGCGCGACGGCGTCTCGGTCCACCAGCGCGTGGTCTCGGCCGGGTTCGGGTACCTCACCGTCGGCGAGCACCTGGTCTCGGGGCCCCGCACGCCCGCCGAGTTCGTCGCGTACTGCCTGCGCACCGAGCGCACCCGGGCGACGCTGCACGACGGCCGCTTCACGCACGCCGGGTGGGCCCGTGTCCCGGGCGGCCCCTCGGGCGACACGTACTGGACGGCGCTGTGGGCCGTGCCGCTCACCCCGCAGGGCCTGGCCCGCACGACGGCGGAGGTCGTCGACCTCACCAACCGGGAGCGGGCCGGGGCCGGGCTGCCCGCCCTGGCCGTCGACGCCCGGCTGACCACCGCGGCACAGGCGCACAGCGCGGACATGGTGGCCCGGGACTTCTACTCGCACACCGACCCGGACGGCGGCAGGCCCTGGGACCGGGCCGCCGCCGCGGGCGCCGCCGGGCGCACGGTCGGCGAGAACATCGCCTGCGGCCAGCGCTCCCCGGCCGAGGTGGTGGAGGGCTGGATGAACAGCCCGGGGCACCGGGCCAACATCCTCAAGGCCGACTTCACCCGCATCGGCATCGGCCTGGCCGGCGGCGGCCGGGCGGGCACGTACTGGACGCAGCTCTTCGGCGGCTGAAGGATGAGGGGTATGAAGGGTGACCTCTTTTCCAGCGAGCACATGGTGCAGCCCGCCACCGCGCCGGGCATGACCGTCGAGAACTCCAAGTGCATCCGGTACGCGGTGAACGGCGAGATGCTCGCCCGGCAGGGCGCGATGATCGCCTACCGGGGCAGTCTGCAGTTCGAGCGCAAGGGCCAGGGCGTGGGCGGCATGCTCAAGCGCGCGGTCACCGGGGAGGGGCTGCCGCTGATGGCGGTGCGCGGACAGGGCGAGGCCTGGTTCGCGAACGAGGCCCAGAACTGCTTCATCGTCGAGGTGGAGCCGGGCGACGAGTTCACCGTCAACGGCCGCAACGTGCTGTGTTTCGACGCCTCGTTGTCCTACCGCATCGCCACCGTCAAGGGCTCGGGCATCGCCGGTGGCGGACTGTTCAACAGCGTCTTCACCGGGCACGGCAGGCTGGGCCTGGTGTGCGAGGGCAATCCGCTGGTCATCCCGGTCTCGCAGCAGTACCCGGTCTACGTCGACACGGACGCGATCGTCGGCTGGTCGGCGGGGCTGTCGACCTCCCTGCACCGTTCGCAGTCGATCGGCTCGATGCTGCGCGGCGGTTCGGGCGAGGCGGTCCAGCTGCTGCTCCAGGGGGAGGGTTTCGTCGTCGTACGGCCGAGTGAGGCGACGCCGCAGAAGACCCAGCAGCACTGAGCCCTCGGTCCGTTCCGCGCGGCGGAATCCGTGTTGACCTCGGCGGCGTGGCGCGAAAGGGTGCGACGGGGCGTGGATCACCGTCCCGTGCGCCGGAAGGAAGACTGCCTTGATCGGGATCACGGAGATCGAAGCCGCGGCCGAGCGGATCGCCGGACATGTCGTACGCACCCCGACCGTGCCCAGCCCGGGGCTGTCCGCGCTGCTCGGCGTCCCGGTCACCGCGAAGCTGGAGCTGCTCCAGCGCACCGGCTCGTTCAAGGCGCGCGGCGCCACGGCGAAGCTGCTGTCGCTGACCGAGGCCGAGCGCGCCGCCGGTGTGGTCGCGGTCAGCGGCGGCAACCACGGCATCGCGGTGGCGGTCATGGCCGCCGCCCTCGACGTGAAGGCCACGGTGGTCATGCCGCGCACGGCACCGGCCCGTTCCGTGGAGATCGCCGAGGAGGCGGGCGCGGTGGTGCGGCTCACCGACGGCATGGACAGCGCCTTCGCACTCGTCACCCGGCTCCGGGAGGAGGGGCTGACCCTGGTCCACCCCTTCGACGACCCCGTGGTGATCGCGGGACAGGGCACCGTGGGGCTGGAGTTCGCCGCGGACGCCCCCGGCCTCACCGACGTGCTGGTGAGCATCGGGGGCGGCGGGCTGATCGCGGGTGTGGCGGCGGCGCTGCGGGCGCTGCGGCCCGGGGTGCGGATCTGGGGCGTGGAGACCGAGGGCGCGGAGGCCATGTCCCGGGCGCTCGCGGCGGGCGGGCCGCTCCCGGTGCCGCTGTCCTCGGTCGTCACCACGCTCAGCGCCCCGTCCGTCTCCCAGGTGACGTACGACCATGTGTCGGAGCTGGTCACCGAGGTGCTCGTGGTGTCGGACCGGGAGGCGGTGGAGGGGTCGCTCGCGCTGGCCGAGCACGCCAAGGTGTGGACGGAGCCCGCCGCCGGCTGTCTGCTCCCGGCGGCCCGCCGGGTGGTGGAGCGGGTCGGCGCGGACGCCCGGATCGGGCTCGTGGTGTGCGGGGGCAATGCCACGGTGGCCGACATGGCGGGCTGGGCGGACCGCTTCGGACTGCGCTGACGCCCCACCGGGCCCGGCCCCGGCGGACCCGCTTTTGAAGAAGGGTCAGAAACGGGGCCGTCGGGCGCGTGCGCTGAACACACCCCCGTCCCCCCGACGTACCTCTGGTCGAGCAGAGAGCCGGCGGTGCGAACGAGGGATGGCCATGGGCAGGGCGCACGTCTCCACACACGAGCTGGTCGCCGGGCGCTACCGCCTGTTCGAGGTCGTCCAGCGCGAGACGAACCGGGTGTGCTGGTCCGGGGAGGACGCCGCCACGGGCCGCCCGTGCCTGGTCACGCAGATCGAGCTGCCGGCGGACGGGACCGGTGAGGCCGCCCGCCGGGCCCCGGGCCGGGTGATCCGCACCGGCGAGACCATGGCGTCGCTGTGCCCCGGCCGGATCGCGGTGGTGCTCGACGCGGTGGTCGCGGACGGCATGCTGTGGACGGTGACCGAATGGGTCGACGGTGTTCCGCTCGGTGACCTCCTCGACCGCCGGGGCACCTTCAACTACGCCCGGGCCGCGCGCGTCGGCCTGGAGCTGCTGGCGGTGCTGGACGCGGCGCACACCCACGGCGTGACGCACGGCGAACTGAGCCCCGGGCAGGTGTTCGTGCGCGAGGAGGGCTCCGTCGTCGTCACCGGCTTCGGGCTGGCCGGCGCCACTCTCGCCCCGCGGCTGGCCGCACCCGCGTACGCCTCGCCCGAGCAGGCCCGTGACGAACGGATCGGGCCCGCGGCCGACCTGTGGACGCTGGGCGCGATCCTCTACACGATGGTCGAGGGCCGTCCGCCGTTCCGGGACCGGGGCCGTCCCGAGGCCACCCTGAAGGGCGTGGACCGGCTGCCGCTGCGCACGCCCGTGCGCGCCGGCCCGCTCGCCCGGGTCGTGCAGGGGCTGCTGCGCAAGGACTCCCGGGAGCGGCTGACCCGCCCGGTGGTGCGCGCGGCCCTCGCCCGGGCGCTGGCGGAGGAACCCGGCAGCCCGAGCCCCGTGACCGAGGTGACCACCCGGCCCGGGCTGCGCGGCGCGTACGCCGCCGTCCGGCGGGCGGGCCGCGACGGCTCGCGGCGGACCGTGGCCGCCGGGGTCCTGGTGACGGCCGCGTACACCGTCGCCTCAGGAACCG
>NZ_JAIOJZ010000095.1 GCF_020404845.1 Streptomyces hyderabadensis
GCGTCGTCCTGACCACCTCGGTCGCCAACGTCATCGGCCTGGCCGACACCAGTGTCTACGCGGCCGGGAAGGCGGCGCTGCGTTCCATGGCCCGCAGCTTCTCGCGGGAACTGCTGCCCCGGGGCATCCGGGTCAACGCGGTCAGCCCGGGTCCCGTCGACACGGGAGCCCTGGACGCGACGATGACCGCCGAGGAGGCCGAGCGGTTCAAGGCGGAACGGGTCGCGGACAACCCCATGCGGCGCTTCGGCACCCCCGAGGAGGTCGCCCGGGCCGCCGCCTTCCTCGCCTTCGACGCCACCTACACGACCGGCGCCGAGCTGGCCGTGGACGGCGGCGTCACCCAGCTCTGAGCGAACCGGTACCAGGTCTCCTGCCGCAGGAACTCCAGCAGCGCCGTCTCCGCCGCGCCCGCGCCGGGCCGGACCGCGGCGACGACGGGCTGGGACACGGCCGGGGACACCGGGCGCACCAGGTGCTCGTGCCCCGGCGGCACCGCGGAGGCCGGCACGAACGTCACCCCGAGGCCGTGGGCGGCCCAGCGCACCGCCGTCGCGGTCTGGGAGACCCGGGCGACGGTGGTCGGGGCGAGCCCGTTCTCCCGCAGCACGTCCACCAGTACGCCGTCCAGCGCGCTGGCGGGGTCGAACCGCACCCACGGCTCCCGCTCCAGGTCCCGCAGCGCGACCCGGTCGGCGGCGAGCTGCGGGTGCCCGACCGGCAGCACCACGACGAACTCCTCGTCGCCCAGGTGGTGGCCGTCGTACAGGCCCTCCTCGCACGGTCCGGCCATGATGGCGAGGTCCAGCACGCCGCCGCGGGCCAGCCGCTCCAGCTCGGTGGGGTTCGGCTCCTCGAAGACGGTGACCTCCAGGCGCGGGAAGCGGCGGCGCAGCGCGCTCAGGGCGCCCGGCAGCTGCCGCGTGCCCAGGCCCATCTGCACCGCGACCACCAGCTCGCCGGACAGCTCCTCGGCGCCGGCCCGCGCCGTCGCCCGTGCCCGGCGCGCCGCGTTCACCGCGACCTCCGCCTCCCGCAGGAAGGCCCGCCCGGCCACGGTGGGCACCAGACCGGTCGGGGTGCGGGAGAACAACTCCACGCCGAGGTCCCGCTCCAGGCCGCGGATCTGCTGGGACACCGAGGGCTGGGCGACGCGCAGCGCCTCGGCCGCGGCCGTCACCGAGCCCTCCTCGGCGACGGCCAGGGCGTACTCGAACTGCCTCAGGCTCATCGGCTCCCGTCCCGTCCCGTGTCGCCTCGTCCGTGCTCTCGGCGCAAGCGTAGGCGAGCGCGGGAGGGACGGTCGCCGGGCGACCGGGAGCAGGCCCCCGCCCGGAGGACTCCGAAGGACGACGCCGCTAGGACGTCACCGTTTCCACCCGCACCGCGCACACCTTGAACTCCGGCATCCGCGAGGTCGGGTCCAGGGCCGGGTTGGTCAGTGTGTTGGCGCGGCCCGCGCCCGGCCAGTGGAAGGGCATGAACACGGTGTCGGGCCTGATGCCGGTGGTGATGCGGGCCGGTGCCACCGCCCGCCCGCGCCGGGACACGACCGCCAGCGGGTCGCCCTCGGCCGCCCCCAGCCGCGCCGCGAGCCGCGGGTGCAGCTCCACGAACGGGCCCGGCGCGGCGGCGTTCAGCTCCGCCACCCGCCGGGTCTGCGCCCCGGACTGGTACTGAGCCACGACCCGGCCGGTGGTCAGCAGCACGGGGTACTCCGCGTCCGGTTCCTCGGCGCTCGGCCGGTGCGCCACGGGCGCGAAGCGGGCCCGGCCGTCGTCGGTGGCGAAGCGGTCGAGGAAGAGGCGCGGGGTGCCGGGGTGGGGCACCGTGCTGGTGCTGGTGCTGGTGCTGGTGCTGGTGCTGGTGCTGGTGCCGGTGTCGGCGGGCGGTGCCGGGCAGGGCCAGAAGACGCCGTCCTCCTCCGCCAGGCGCCGGTAGTCGATCCCGGAGTAGTCCGCCGGGCCGCCCGCGCTGGCCCGGCGCAGCTCCTCGAAGACCTCCTCGGGGTCGGTCGGGAACCCCTTCTCGACGCCGAGCCGCCCCGCCAGCCCGTGCAGCACCTCCAGGTCGCCGCGGACCCCCTCCGGCGCGGTGACCGCGCGCCGCCGCAGCAGCACCCGCCCCTCCAGGTTCGTCGTGGTCCCCGTCTCCTCCGCCCACTGGGTCACCGGCAGCACCACGTCCGCCAGTTCCGCCGTCTCGGAGAGCACCACGTCGCACACGGCCAGGAAGTCCAGCGACCGCAGCCGCTCCTCGACGTGCGCGGCGCGGGGCGCCGACACCACCGGGTTGGAGCCCATCACCAGCAGCGACCTGACGTCCGTGCCCAGCGCGTCCAGCAGCTCGTACGCGCTGCGCCCCGGCCCCGGCAGCGTGTCGGGGTCCACGCCCCACACCTCGGCGACGTGCCGCCGCGCCGCCGGGTCGGTCAGCCTGCGGTAGCCCGGCAACTGGTCGGCCTTCTGCCCGTGCTCGCGCCCGCCCTGCCCGTTGCCCTGCCCGGTCAGACAGCCGTACCCGGACCGCGGCCGCCCGGCCCGCCCGGTCGCCAGGCACAGGTTGATCCACGCGCCCACCGTGTCCGTGCCCTTGGCCTGCTGCTCGGGCCCGCGCGCGGTCAGCACCATTGCGGCGTCCGGCGTGCAGAACAGCCGTACCGCCTCCCGCAGTTCGGGAACGGACACCCCCGTGATCCGCTCCACGTACTCCGGCCAGTGCGCCATCGCCGCCGCCCGCGCCTCCTCCCAGCCCGAGGTGCGCTCCTCGACGTAGGCCTCGTCGACCCGCCCCTCGGCGACGACCAGGTGCAGCATGCCCAGCGCCAGCGCGAGGTCGGTCCCGGGCCGGGGCGCCAGGTGGAGGTCGGCCTGCTCGGCGGTCCTGGTCCGGCGCGGGTCGACGACGATCAGCGTGCCGCCGTTCTCCCGCAGCTCGGTGAAGTACCGCAGGGACGGCGGCATCGTCTCCGCCGGGTTCGAGCCGACGAGGATGACGCACCCGGTCCGCGGAATGTCCTCCAGCGGGAACGGCAGCCCCCGGTCCAGCCCGAAGGCCCTGGTCCCGGCCGCCGCCGCCGACGACATGCAGAACCGCCCGTTGTAGTCGATCTGCGAGGTGCCGAGCACCACCCGGGCGAACTTGCCCAGCGCGTACGCCTTCTCGTTGGTCAGCCCGCCCCCGCCGAACACCCCGAGCGCGTCCGCGCCGTACTCGGCCCGGGTGCGCTCCAGGTTCCCGGCGATCCGGTCCAGCGCCTCGTCCCACCCGGCCGGCACCAGCCCGCCGTCGCCCGACCGCACCAACGGCGAGGTCAGCCGCGCCCCCGGCGCCAGCACCGCGGCCGCCGTACGCCCCTTGCCGCACAGCGCACCCCGGTTCACCGGGAAGTCCGCCCGCTCGGACACCTCGACGGTCCCGCCGTCGACGCGCGTCAGGTTCATCCCGCACTGCAGGGCGCAGTACGGGCAGTGCGTGGGCGTGGCGGCGGTGTCCGGTGCGGCGGGGCGGTGCGGGCCGGTGTTCTGCATGCCGCCCAGCCTGCGGCTTCCGTGTTACGCCGCCGGTCGGCGCTCTGTTACACGGCGGGGACGGCGACCTCCCCGCCCGCGCCGGGCCGCGGTGAGGTGAGGTGAGGTGGGGCCCGGCAGCACCGGGTCTCAGCCGCCTCAGGGGGAGCGGTGGGGCGGGCCGACCAGGCCGGCGGGGGTCGCCGAGCCCGAGAGGTACCGGTCGAGCATCTCGCGGCGCTGAGCGATCTGCTGTTCCTGGCGGGCGAGTTCGTCACGGACCTGCCGGACGCGGGCCAGGAGCTGTGCGCAGTCGCCCGCGGGCGGTGTCGGTGCGGTGCAGGGAAGGATGTCCCGGATGATCTGGGAGGACAGTCCCGCGCGGTAGAGGTCCTGGATGAAGGCGACCTGGCGTACGGCTTCCTCACCGTACTCCCGGTATCCGTTGGAGCGGCGGCGGCTGGAGAGCAGCCCTTGTTCCTCGTAGTACCGAAGCGAACGGGTGCTGGTCCCGGTGGCCCTGCTCAGTTCTCCTATGCGCATGACGCCTCCTCCACCGGTCCACGCTTGACATTCACGTCAATGTCAGAGTTTACCGTTCCGGGCATGAAGACGAACCAACAGACGAACCGGCGAACCGCGGTCGTGACCGGGGCCGCGACAGGCATCGGGGCCGCGATCACCGAGCGGCTGGCGGGGCAGGGCACGCACCTGGTCCTGGTCGCGCGGGACGGCGCACGCCTGGAGGCGGAGGCCGAGCGGCTGCGCGCCGAGCACGGGGTCCAGGTGTCGACGCTCGCGCTGGACCTGTCGCACCGGGGTGCCCCTTCCCGGCTGGCCGAGTGGCTGGCTGATGCGGGAATCGAGGCCGACGTGCTGGTCAACAATGCCGGCGTCAGCCTGCTGGGGCCGGTCGCCGACACCGATGCCGCGCGGGTGCGTGGCCTGGTCGACCTCAATGCCGGCGCGGTGGCGGAGCTGACGGCGCTCTTGCTGCCCCCCATGGTCGCGCGGAAGACGGGTGCGATCGTCAACATCGCGAGCACCGGTGCGTACGCGCCCGCTCCGTACGTGGCCGCCTACGCGGCCTCCAAGGCGTTCGTGCTGTCCTTCACCCAGGCGGTGTGGGCCGAGACGAGGGCGACGGGGGTGCGGGTCGTGGCGGTCAGCCCCGGTCCGACCGAGACCGCGATGAACACACGGCGCATGCCGGGCAAGCGCGCCCCCGATGCCGTCGCGGACACCGTCATGTCCGCCTTGCGCGGCCGGGGCCCGGCGATCGTGGACGGCCGTCTCAACGCTTTCCAGACCTTCGTCTTCGGTCGCCTGCTGCCCGCGTCGGCGGCTGCCCGGATCGCGGAACGGTCCCTGCGCAAGGCGGCGCTCCGGAACTGACATTGCGCGCCGGCTCTGGTGCCGGGACGCTCCGTCGCCAAGCCTGCCCCGGTGACACCCGTCGTGCCTCGGCTCATGACGGGGGCGTCATCCGGCGTCGGCCAGGGCCCGCGCCACCCCCGGCTCCCTCGGGCCGAGGAAGTGCGGGTCCGGCTCGAAGACCGCGTCCAGCGCCGCCTTGCCCGCCGCGAGGATCTCCCGGGCGCCCCCGTAGTACCAGGTCACGTCGTGCTCGTCGGCGACGCCGACGCCGTACGACGCCACCCCCGCCTGCTGGCACAGGGCGACCGCCCGCCGGATGTGGAAGCCCTGGCTGATCAGCACCGCCCGGTCGACGCCGAAGATCTTCTTCGCCCGGACGCAGGAGTCCCAGGTGTCGAAGCCGGCGTAGTCGCCGACGATCCGCCCGTCGGGGACGCCGTGCCGGACCAGGTAGGCGCGCATGGCGTCCGGCTCGTCGTACTCCTCGCGGCTGTTGTCCCCGGTCACCAGCACCACCTCGATCCGTCCCGCCCGGTAGAGCTGGGCCGCCGCGTCCAGCCGGTGCGCGAGGTACGGCGACGGCTCCCCGTCCCACAGTCCGGCCCCGAACACGACGGCGACCTCGGTGCGCGGCACGTCGGCGACGGTACGCAGCCGGTCGTCCGTCACGAGACGCAGCCACGCGCTCGGCAGCAGCGCCAGCACGCACCCGGCCACCACCACCCGCACCAGCCGTCGCCGCCCCTTGCGGGTGCGCGGAAGACGCGGTCTGCGAAGCCTCGGGCGGCGCATCGGACGGTCCCCTCCCCGGTCGG
Organism: Streptomyces hyderabadensis; assembly: GCF_020404845.1. Taxonomy (GTDB): domain Bacteria; phylum Actinomycetota; class Actinomycetes; order Streptomycetales; family Streptomycetaceae; genus Streptomyces; species Streptomyces hyderabadensis. Next base: position 5,702 of record NZ_JAIOJZ010000095.1, read on the forward strand.
TCCCTGCCACCAGGGACGCCCGCGGCGGCCGTCCGGTTCACCCGGCCGCGCTCACACGGCGGGGGCGGCGCCGTGTGAACCGACGGAAAACCCCCGTGACACCCGTGCAACGGGGAGGCAATCTCCGGCGGCCACCCTCGACGCATGACGGCGACGACACTGACCAGCAACAGGGCCGCGGCGGCCACCGGCGGCACCCCCGCCCTGGTCGTCGTCGCCCACGGCAGCCGCGACCCGCGCGCACTGAGCACCGTACGGGCCCTCCTGGCCCGGGTCCGCGCCCTGCGCCCCGCGCTGCCGGTGCACCTGGGCCACATCGAGCTGAACGAGCCCCTGCTGCCGGACACGCTCGCCGCCCTCGGCGACGGGGCCGCGGTCCTCGTCCCGCTCCTGCTCAGCCGCGGTTACCACGTCAAGCGGGACATCCCGGAGATGGCCGCGGTCTCCCCGGCCCGCACCCGCGTGGCCGGCCCGCTCGGCCCGCACCCCCTCCTGGTGGACGCCCTGCACGCCCGCCTCACCGAGGCCGGCTGGCCCGCCCAGGCGGGCCCGGACCACGCCGTCGTCCTCGCCTCGGCGGGCTCCCGGGACCCAATGTCCCGCGCGGACACGGCCCGCACCGCGGCCGACCTCTCGGCCCGCCTCGGTGTCCCGGTCCTGCCGGCATACGCCTCGGCGGCGACCCCGACGGTCCCGGAGGCCGTGCGCGCGCTGACCGCCCGTGGCTACCGCAGGGTGGCCGTCGCCTCGAACTTCACGGCCCCGGGCCGCTTCGCGACCCAGAGCGCGGCCCAGGCCCCATGGATCACGTCGGCGCCACTGGGCACCCACCCGTCGATGGCCCACCTACTGCTGCACCGCTACGACGAAACGCTGACGACGGACGGCGCCATGAAACGCAGGGCGCTGGCAACCCCCTAGGGGCGCGGGGAACTGCGCGACAAGCCACGGACAGCCCGCGGCCGCACGACTACCGAACCCGGCAGACGAGTAGGCCCCCAACTGTCACACCTTCCCCTTACTGTTCATGACATGGAAGGCACCCGCACCGCACCCCCCTACGACCCGGCGTCAGCCGCCCGCTACGCCCCCGAACCCGACAAACGCCCCGGCCGCACCGCCTTCCAGCGCGACCGCGCCCGCATCCTGCACTCCGCCGCGCTGCGCCGCCTCGCCGGGAAGACGCAGGTCGTCGCGCCGGGGGAGGGCAGCCCCGTCTGGGACGCCAGCCCCCGCACCCGCCTCACCCACTCCCTGGAGTGCGCCCAGGTCGGCCGGGAGCTGGGCGCCGCCCTCGGCTGCGACCCCGACCTCGTCGAGGCGGCCTGCCTCGCCCACGACCTGGGCCACCCGCCCTTCGGGCACAACGGCGAACAGGCCCTCAACGCCTTCGCCGAGGACTGCGGCGGCTTCGAGGGCAACGCCCAGTCGCTCCGGCTCCTCACCCGCATCGAGCCCAAGCGGTTCACCGAGGACGGCCCCGTCGGCCTCAACCTCACCCGCGCCACCCTCGACGCGGCCACCAAGTACCCCTGGCCGCGCGGCGCCCACCCCACCGACCCGGCCTCGCCCAAGTTCGGCGTGTACGACGACGACCGGCCCGTCTTCGCCTGGCTGCGCCAGGACGCCCCCGGCGCCCGCACCTGCTTCGAGGCCCAGGTCATGGACTGGGCCGACGACGTGGCGTACTCGGTGCACGACGTCGAGGACGGCCTGCACGCCGGTCACATCGACCCGAACTGCCTGCTCGCCGACCCCGAGCGCGAGGCGGTCTTCGACGCTGCCGTCGGACGCTACGTCCCGGCCGGCACCGACCACGCCGAACTCGCCGCCGCCCTCGACCGGCTCCTCGCCCAGGACTGGTGGCCGCACGGATACGACGGCTCGGCCGTCGCCCAGGCCCGGCTGAAGGACGCCACCAGCCAGCTGATCGGCCGCTTCTGCCTGGCCGCCGAGGCCGCCACCCGGGCCGCGTACGGCGGCGGCCGGCTCACCCGGTACACCGCCGAGCTGGTCGTGCCCCGCGAGACCCGCCTGGAGTGCGCCGTCCTCAAGGCGGTCGCCGTCCGGTACGTCATGCAGCGCACCGAGCAGGAGCGGCTCCGCGCCGACCAACGGATCGTCGTCGCGGAGCTGGCCGAGGCGCTGACCGCCCGCGCGCCCGACGGGCTCGACCCCCAGTTCCGCGCCCTGTTCGACACGGCCGCCGACGACCGGGCCCGCAAACGGGTGATCGTCGACCAGATCGCCTCCCTCACCGACACCTCGGCCCGCTCGCTTCACGCCCGCCTGACGGGGCATCCATGAGACTGGCGGCGGGACGGGTGCGACCCGGCGGCGCCCCGATCGCCCGAAAGGCGGTACGACACGGCGATCGGACGGTCGGAACACGGCAGGTCGTGGCCTGATCGGGTCGTTCCCCCTTCCCGCACCACGCCGCGTGCGGGACGCTCGCATGTGGCGGCACCCTGACGAGGAGGCAAACAAGTGGTCGACGCGGATCAGACATTCGTCATCGTCGGAGGCGGCCTGGCGGGCGCGAAGGCGGCCGAGACACTCCGCACGGAGGGCTTCACCGGCCGGGTGATCCTCGTCTGCGACGAACGCGACCACCCCTACGAGCGTCCGCCGCTGTCCAAGGGCTACCTCCTCGGCAAGGAGGAGCGCGACAGCGTCTTCGTGCACGAGCCCGCCTGGTACGCCCAGCACGACATCGAGCTGCACCTCGGCCAGACCGTCGTCGCGATCGACCGCGCCGCGAAGACCGTGCACTACGGCGACGACGGCACCCACGTCAGGTACGACAAGCTGCTCCTGGCGACCGGCGCCGAGCCGCGCCGCCTGGACGTCCCCGGCACCGACCTCGCGGGCGTCCACCACCTGCGCCGCCTGGCCCACGCCGAGCGCCTCAAGGGCGTCCTCGCCTCCCTCGGCCGGGACAACGGGCACCTGGTGATCGCCGGGGCGGGCTGGATCGGCCTGGAGGTCGCCGCCGCGGCCCGCGAGTACGGGGCGGAGGTCACCGTCATCGAGCCGTCCCCGACCCCGCTGCACGGCGTCCTCGGTCCCGAGCTGGGCTCGGTCTTCGCCGAACTGCACGAGGCGCACGGCGTCCGCTTCCGCTTCGGCGTGCGGCTGACCGAGATCGTCGGCCAGGACGGCATGGTGCTGGCCGCCCGCACCGACGACGGCGAGGAGCACCCCGCGCACGACGTGCTCGCCGCGATCGGCGCCGCACCGCGCACCGCGCTCGCCCAGGCCGCCGGGCTGGAGATCGCCGACCGGGCGCACGGCGGCGGCATCGTCGTCGACGACCACCTGCGCACCTGTGACCCCGACGTCTTCGCGGCGGGCGACGTGGCCTCCTTCCACCACGCCCTCTTCGACACCAGCCTGCGCGTGGAGCACTGGGCCAACGCCCTGAACGGCGGGCCGGCCGCGGCCCGCGCGATGCTTGGCAAGGGCCTCGCCCACGACCGCGTGCCCTACTTCTTCACCGACCAGTACGACCTGGGCATGGAGTACTCCGGCTGGGCGCCGGCCGGCTCGTACGACCAGGTGGTGATCCGCGGCGACGCGGCGAAGCGCGAGTTCATCGCCTTCTGGGTGAAGGACGGCCGGGTGCTGGCCGGGATGAACGTCAACGTGTGGGACGTCACGGAGCCGATCCAGCAGCTGATCCGCTCGAAGACGCAGGTGGACACGGAGGCGCTGGCGAACCCGCACGTATCCCTCGAAAGCCTCGTCGCATAGCTGTCAGTCCACCGCCGTAGACTTCAGGGCGTGGCAGGACGGATCAACGACGAGGACGTGAAGGCGGTACGGGACGCGGTCCCGATCGACGCCGTCGTCTCGGAGTACCTCCAGCTGCGCAACGCGGGCGGCGGCAACCTGAAGGGGCTGTGCCCGTTCCACGACGAGAAGTCGCCGTCCTTCCAGGTCAGTCCGAGCAAGGGGTTCTTCCACTGCTTCGGCTGCCAGGAGGGCGGCGACACCATCACGTTCGTGATGAAGATCGACCACCTCACCTTCTCGGAGGCGGTCGAGCGCCTGGCCGGCCAGGCCGGCATCACCCTGCGCTACGAGGAGGGCGGGTACAACCCCTCCCACCAGCGCGGTGAGCGCATCCGCCTGGTCGAGGCCCACAAGATCGCCGCCCAGTGGTACGCGGAACAGCTCGCCACCGGCCCGGAGGCGGACACCGGCCGCGCCTTCCTCGCCGAGCGCGGCTTCGACCAGGCCGCCGCCGAGCACTTCGGCGTCGGCTACAGCCCCCAGGGCTGGGACCACCTCACCCGCTACCTGCGCGGCAAGGGCTTCAGCGACAAGGAGCTGCTGCTCTCCGGCCTCTCCCAGGAAGGCCGCCGGGGCCCGATCGACCGCTTCCGCGGCCGGCTGATGTGGCCCATCCGCGACATCGGCGGCGACGTCGTCGGCTTCGGCGCCCGCAAGCTCTACGAAGCGGACAACGGCCCGAAGTACCTGAACACCCCCGAGACGGCCATCTACAAGAAGTCGCAGGTCCTCTACGGCATCGACCTCGCCAAGAAGGACATCGCGAAGGCGTCCCGCGCCGTCGTCGTCGAGGGCTACACCGACGTCATGGCCTGCCACCTCGCGGGCGTCACGACGGCCATCGCCACCTGCGGCACCGCCTTCGGCGGCGACCACATCAAGATCCTGCGCCGTCTCCTCATGGACAACGGCTCCGCCCGCGTGATCTTCACCTTCGACGGCGACGCGGCCGGCCAGAAGGCCGCCCTGCGCGCCTTCGAGGACGACCAGAAGTTCGCCGCCGAGACCTACATCGCCATCGCCCCCGACGGCATGGACCCCTGCGACCTGCGCCTGGCCAAGGGCGACGAAGCGGTCGCCGACCTGGTCGAGCCGCGCACCCCGCTCTTCGAGTTCGCGCTGCGCCAGATCGTCTCCCGCTACGACCTGGACACCCCGGCCGGCCGCGCCGCGGCCCTCGACGAGGCCGCCCCGGTCGTCGCCCGGATCAAGAACAGCGGCGCCCAGCACGAGGTCGCCGTGCAGCTCGCCGGGATGCTCGGCATCCTCGACACCCAGTTCGTGGTCCGGCGGATCTCCCAGCTGGCCCGCTGGGCCCGCGACCGCGGCGGCAAGGGCCCCGCCCCCGACCAGCGCCGGCGCGACGGCGCCCCGCAGCAGCAGGCCGGGCCCATGACGGCCACCCCCCGGGGCCCGGCCCTCAACCTCCGCAACCCGGTCTTCGCCACCGAGCGCGAGCTGCTCAAGCTGGCCCTCCAGCGCCCGGAGCTGGTCTCCCCGGCCTTCGACGCGTACGGCGTCGACGAGTTCACCGCCCCGCCCTACGCCGCCGTACGCGAGGCGATCATGGAGGCGGGCGGCGCCGAGTTCGGCGTCCAGGACCCGCAGGACTACCTGGTCCGGGTCCGCGAGGCCGCCCCCGACGACACCGTCCGCGCCATGGTCACCGAGCTGGCGGTCGAGGCGATCCTGCTGCACCGCGGCGTGAAGGACGTCGACGAGGTCTACGCGGGCGCCCAGCTCGTCACGGTCCGCCGCCGGGCGGTCGAGCGCCGCATCCGCGACATCACCGGCCGCCTCACCCGCCTCTCCGGCCACGGCGACCCCGCCGAACTGGCCGCCGTCCAGAACGAGCTGTGGATCCTCCAGCAGTACGACCAGAACCTGCGCGAACACGGCGCCGCCGCGCTGTGAGACGCTGCGGCGGGATCAGCCGCCGGCCCGGGCGAACGCCGGCGTCACCGCCCGCACCAGCCGCTCGGCGAACTCGTCCTCGCGGTCCCGGAACTGCGGGTACTCGGTGACGAAGTGGTTCCACTCCACGTACCCGGCCGCCTCCACCACGTCCTCCAGAAGGATGTGCTCGCGGGGGTACGGCCACTCGCCCGACAGCCGGAACACCTCGTGCAGCAGGTCACGGTTGAGCGGATGCCGCTCGGCCAGCAACACGGCGTCGTACAGGTCCTTGCCCTGCCCGTGCATGTCGTTGATCAGCCACATCAGCTTCCAGGCGAGCGACAGCCCCGGCGTCGCGGCGTACAGCATCGCCCCGCCCGGCAGCTCCACCGGCTCGGGCTGCTCCGGAAGCCGCTCGTTGAAGACGAAGTCGAGCTGGACGTGCCCGCCCGGCAGCCCCGGCGACGCCCACGGCAGCACCATGCGCAGTCCCGGCACCCGGTCGTACGTCCAGATGTCCTCGACCACCGCGCCCCGGGCCGAGATGCCGACCGGCACGCGGTCGGAGCCGGCCTCCGCCTCGGCCTGTCCGTCGGCACCCGCTCGGGCGGCCGCCTCGGCGAGCGCCGCCAGCATCCGCCCGGTGCGGCCGTCGTCGATCCGCCAGGAACGGGGGACCACCACGAAATCCAGGTCGCCGGGCTCCCGGGCCTCCTCGCCGAACCACGTCGACATCAGCACGCTGCCGCGCAGCACCAGCGAGTCCACCCACTCCGAGTCCGCGACGGCGGTCAGCACCAGATCCAGGGCCCGCCGCCGGGCCGCCCGCCACGCGGCCCCTCGCGCCGGGTCCGTGAAGCTGGGATCCGTGGCCCGGTAGGCGTTGCGGTGCTGCTTCAGCGCCGGGTCGAACACCGGCCGCTGCGTCACGTCGTCCCCCGGTACCGGCCGCAGCGTCCTGGGCAGCTGCTCGGCCCGCCGGGTCTCCTCGTCCAGGGGCTCCCTCGGAATCCGGTCGTTCGCCCAGCCGAAGCCCTGCCACGCCTGCCCGCTCATCGCCGTACCCCCTCCGTTCGCTCCGCCGGCCGGCCTTCGTCCAGCCAGCCCTCGTCCACCGTCACGTCGCTGTCGTACAGGACGAACTCCCGCTCCACCTCCAGCACCCGCAGCGGCGCCAGCGCGGCCAGCAGCCCGTCCAGCGCGCGACCCGCCCCCTCGGCGTCCACCCCGTGGCAGCGCTGGGTGACGAACCGCTCGTGGGACGCGTCGTCGCGCACCCGCCGGGCGTTCCAGGACAGATGGGCGCCGTGCGGCACCACCCGCTCCGCCAACGCCGTCGTGTCCGTGCCGGCGTCCAGCAGCAGTTTGACGTGGTGCTCGAAGTACCGGCCGGCCCCACACGGACGGCGCGGCACCTCGGCGGCCCACGGCGAGGACTCGATCTTGACGCGCACCGGCCGGAAGCCGTCCGCCCTCAGTTGGCGCACGGTTCGTTCGGCCCGCTCCCACTCCTGTGCGTACGTCCGCGAACCCCGCAGGGTCAGCATCGGCTGGTCCCGCATCCGGCCCCGGGCGAGCACGATGTGCGTCAGCTTCAGCCCGGCCGCGGCGGCCCACCGGCCGAGTCGTTCGGCCTCGCCGGGCTCCGGGGAGCACACCGTCACATGGGTCTCGTACTGGGAAGCGGACATCCCGGGATCGTGCCAGAGCGGGGCGCCGGCCGGCATCCGGGTTTCCCGGGAGTAACCCCTCGGTCACGGCTCGGACGCAAAAAGTCACCGCACGCCCCTCGTGGCGGCGATGTGTCGTACCCCACACTGGGGGCGGTGCCTGAGTGCACGCGTGCGAGGCGGACGGCGGCGAGCGAGCCGGCTCCGCCCCCGACGTACCGCCGCCGGCCCCCGCCGGCCGCGTCCATCCTGGAGGTCGCCCCCGTGCAGACCCAGACGCTCACCCAGAACGACACCGGCACCGGTGGCGCGGAGCCCGACGCCGAGCGCGGTGTGCTCGTCGCGATGCCCGCGCAGCCCGGTGCCGGCGCCCCCGCGGACGTCCCCGAGCCCGTGGAACCGCCGCCGCCCACCCGTACGGAGTCCGGCGGGCCCTCCTCCGACCTGTTCCGGCAGTACCTGCGCGAGATCGGGCGGATCCCGCTGCTGTCCGCGGCCGAGGAGGTCGACCTCGCCCGGCGGGTGGAGGCCGGGCTGTTCGCCGAGGAGAAGCTGCGGCGCACCCCCGACCTGGACAGCCGCCTCGCCCTCGACCTGGACCGGCTCGTCGTCATGGGCCGCCTCGCCAAGCGCCGCCTGATCGAGGCCAACCTGCGGCTCGTGGTGTCGGTGGCCAAGCGGTACGTCGGGCGCGGGCTGACCATGCTGGACCTGGTGCAGGAGGGGAACCTGGGCCTGATCCGGGCGGTCGAGAAGTTCGACTACGCCCGGGGCTACAAGTTCTCCACCTACGCCACCTGGTGGATCCGGCAGGCCATGTCCCGCGCGCTGGCCGACCAGGCCCGCACCATCCGCGTCCCCGTCCACGTCGTCGAGCTGATCAACCGGGTCGTCCGCGTCCAGCGCCGGATGCTCCAGGAACGCGGCTACGAACCGACCCCGCAGGAGGTCGCCGCCCACCTGGACCTGCCGCCCGAGCGGGTCGGCGAGGTGCTGCGCCTGGCCCAGGAACCGGTGTCCCTGTACGCCCCCGTCGGCGAGGAGGACGACGTCGCCCTCGGCGACCTGATCGAGGACGGCGACGCCGCCAGCCCCGTCGAGTCGGCCGCGTTCCTGCTGCTGCGCCAGCACCTGGACGCGGTGCTCTCCACCCTCGGCGAACGCGAGCGCAAGGTCGTCCAGCTCCGCTACGGCCTGGTCGACGGCCGCCCTCGCACCCTGGAGGAGATAGGCCGCCTCTTCGGCGTCACCCGCGAACGCATCCGCCAGATCGAGTCCAAAACCCTCAACAAACTCCGCGACCACGCCTACGCGGACCAGCTGAGGGGCTATCTGGACTGAGCGTTGTAGCCGCGGGCAATCGTGCCGCAGGGCGGCACGGGTGGGCGCGGCACCCCGACGCCGGGCAACGGCCTAACCCACCTCAGCCACCGCCTCCGCGAACTGAGCCTTGTACAGCCGCGCGTACGCACCATCCGCGGCCAGCAGCTCCGCATGCGCCCCCTGCTCCACGATCGCCCCGTCCTCCATCACCAGAATCGTGTCCGCGTCCCGGATCGTCGACAGCCGGTGCGCGATCACGAACGACGTCCGCCCGTGCGCGAGCTTCGCCATCGCCTTCTGGATCAGCACCTCCGTGCGCGTGTCCACGGACGACGTCGCCTCGTCGAGCACCAGGATCACCGGGTCGGACAGGAACGCCCGGGCGATGGTGATCAGCTGCTTCTCACCCGCGCTCACCCCCGTGCCCTCGTCGTCGATCACCGTGTCGTAGCCGTCGGGCAGCGTCCGTACGAACCGGTCGGCGTGCGCGGCCCGCGCGGCCTCCTCGATCTCGCCGCGGGTGACCTCCCGCGAGGCCCCGTACGCGATGTTCTCCGCGATGGTGCCGCCGAACAGCCAGGTGTCCTGGAGCACCATGCCGATGCCGGCCCGCAGTTCGTCCCGGGACATCTTGGCGATGTCGACGCCGTCCAGGGTGATCCGGCCGCCGGAGACCTCGTAGAACCGCATCAGCAGGTTGACCAGGGTCGTCTTGCCGGCGCCCGTCGGGCCGACGATGGCGACCGTGTGGCCGGGCTCAACCGTCAGCGACAGGTCCTCGATCAGCGGCTTCTCGGGGTCGTAGCGGAAGGACACGTGGTCCAGCTCCACCCGGCCGCGCAGGTCCTCGGGCCGGGCGCCCGGGATCGGGTCCGCCGACTGCTCCTCGGCGTCGAGCAGTTCGAAGATCCGCTCCGCCGACGCCACGCCCGACTGCACCAGGTTCGCCATCGACGCGACCTGCGTCAGCGGCATCGAGAACTGCCGGGAGTACTGGATGAAGGCCTGCACGTCGCCGATGGACAGCTGGCCCGAGGCCACTCGCAGGCCGCCGACCACCGCGACCAGCACATAGTTCAGGTTGGACACGAACATCATCAGCGGCTGCATGATCCCGCTGTTGAACTGCGCCTTGAACCCGGCCTCGTACAGCGCGTCGTTCTGCTCGGCGAACTGCTTCGCCGACTCCTCCTGGCGCCCGAACACCTTCACCAGCGCGTGTCCGGTGTACATCTCCTCGATGTGCGCGTTCAGCTGTCCCGTCGAGCGCCACTGCTGCACGAACTGCGGCTGCGACCGCTTGCCCACCCGGGTGGCCACCACGAACGACAGCGGCACGGTCACCAGCGCGACCAGCGCCAGGATCCAGGAGACGTAGAACATCATCGCCAGCACGCCGATGATGGTGAGCAGCGAGTTGATCAGCTGGCCCATCGACTGCTGGAGCGTCTGCCCGATGTTGTCGATGTCGTTGGTGGCGCGGCTGAGCACCTCGCCGCGCTGGCGCTTGTCGAAGTAGGACAGCGGCAGCCGGGACAGCTTCGTCTGCACGTCCTCGCGCAGCCGGAACATCGTCCGGTTGACCGCCCGGTTCACCAGGCGCGTGGCCACCGCCATCAGCAGTCCCGCCACCGCGAACGTCGCCAGCGCGAGCAGCAGCACCTTGCCGACCGCGCCGAAGTCGATGCCCTGGCCGGGGGTGAAGTCCGTGCTGCGGAGCATGTCGGCGACGTTGCCGTCACCGCGCTCGCGCATCGAGTCGAGGACCTGCTCCTTCGTGGCGCCGGAGGGCATGTCCCGCCCGACGATGCCGGCGAAGACCAGGTCGGTGGCCCGGCCGAGGATCTTCGGTCCGACCACGTTGAGGCCGACGCTGACGACCACGCACGCCAGCAGCGTGAACAGCGTCGCCCGCTCCGGCCGGAACTGGGCGACGAGCCGCTTGCTCGACCCCTTGAAGTCCATCGAACGCTGGTCGGGGCCGCCCCCGGCCATCATGCGACCCGCAGGCCCGGCCATCAGGCAGCCTCCGCTTCCGTCAGCTGGGAGAGCACGATCTCCCGGTAGGTCTCGTTGTCCGCCATCAGCTCGTGGTGCCGGCCCACGCCGACCACCCGCCCCTCGTCCAGCACGACGATCCGGTCCGCGTCCCGGATGGTCGCCACCCGCTGCGCCACGATCACCACGGTCGCCTCGGCGGTCTCCCGGGCCAGCTCGGCCCGCAGCGCCGCGTCGGTGGCGTAGTCGAGGGCGGAGAAGGAGTCGTCGAAGAGGTAGATCTCCGGGCGCTGGACCAGCGTCCGCGCGATGGCGAGCCGCTGGCGCTGACCGCCCGACACATTGGTGCCGCCCTGCGCGATCGGCGCGTCGAGCCCGCCCTCCAGCTCGGAGACGAAGTCCTTGGCCTGCGCCACCTTCAGCGCGTGCCACAGCTCCTCGTCGGTGGCGTCCGGATTGCCGTAGCGCAGGTTGGTCGCCACCGTGCCGGCGAAGAGGTACGGCTTCTGCGGCACCAGGC
>NZ_JAIOJZ010000096.1 GCF_020404845.1 Streptomyces hyderabadensis
TCTGCCGCGGTGGCTGGCGACGTTCTTCGGGATCTTTCTCGCGTTGGCGATCGCGTTCGTGATGATCTGGATCGCGTACAAGCCGCAGGTCCGCACCAGTGCGACGGAGCAGACCGAGCAGGCTGGCGTCGCGCTGGCGCCGAGTCCGAGTGCCACTCCGGAGACGTTGCCGAGCAGTGCGGAGTCCGCGCCTGCCGAGCAGCCGCAGGTGCAGCAGCCGCCGGCCAGCCAGGAGTCGGAGAAGAGCGACAGCGGCGACGGCGGCGACGAGGGCGGCGGGGGCGAGTCCAAGAAGCCCGCCAAGCCGGCCGTGAAGCCGGTGGTTCCCGCCAAGAACGTCCTGCTGCGGAACACCACCAGCAACATGTGCGCCGAACTCCCCGGTCGGGAGAAGGGCCAGCTCGACGGCCCCGTCCAGCAGGCCGTCTGCGACGACACAGACGGGGACAACCAGATCTGGGACCTCGAAGTGAAGTACGAGAAGGGCGGGCCGGGCGGGGCGGCGCTCTTCCAGATCCGGAACATCAAGGACAAGTACTGCATGGACCTGCCCAACCACGGTGCCGCCGCCGTGGGCACACCCGTCACCGAGTTCACCTGCGACAGCGACGAGACCGGCGCGACCGACAACCAGATGTGGTGGATCGACAAGCAGGAGAGCGGGGACTACTGGATCCGCAACTTCTCCAGCAACCAGAAGTGCCTCGGCGTCGAGGGCGCGAACGGCGGCGCCCTCTTCTCCAAGTTGGTGCTCGACGACTGCAGCAACGTCGACGACCAGGAGTGGAAGATCATCCACCCGAACAAGGGCTGACGGCCCGGGCGGTCCCGGCGGCGGTCACCAGCCGCCTTCCCCCGGGACCAGCCTCCCGGCCTTGCGGTACTCGCGGCGGGCGCCCTCCAGGAGGTCGTCCGCCGTCACCATGTCGTCGCGTCCGGCGGCGAGGTACGCGGCCGTGACGACCGCGCTGCGGATCGAACCGCCGGCCAGTTCGAAGTCCCGGGCCAGCACCTCCGGGTCGATCCCGTCGGCGGACGGGACCCGCGACAGGCTGTGCCGCCACAGCGCCAGGCGCTGCTCGACGTCCGGGAACGGGAAGTCGACGACCAGGTCCAGGCGCCGGGTGAACGCCTCGTCGATGTTGGCGCGCAGGTTGGTGGTGAGCAGGGCGATGCCGTCGAAGGACTCCAGCCGCTGGAGCAGGTAGGCGCTCTCCATGTTGGCGTACTTGTCGTGGGCGTCCTTGACCTCGGAGCGCTTGCCGAAGACGGCGTCGGCCTCGTCGAAGAGGAGCACGGCGTCCGTGCGGTCGGCCTCCGTGAAGATCCGCTCCAGGTTCTTCTCGGTCTCGCCGACGTACTTGTCGACGACCGACGACAGCTGGACCACGTACAGGTCGAGGCCCAGGTCGGCGGCGACCACCTCGGCCGACAGGGTCTTGCCGGTGCCGGACTCGCCCGCGAACAGGCCGAGGACGCCCCGGCCCCGGCCGCCGCCCGCGCTGAGCCGCCAGTCGCCCAGCACCCGGTCGCGGTGGCGGGCGCGCAGGGCCAGCTCGCGGAGCTGCACCAGGGGCTTGTCGGGCAGCACCAGGTCCTGCCAGTCCACGTCCGGCCGGATCCGGCGGGCGTGGCTCTCCAGCCCGGAGGCCGACTGCCGCCGGGCGGCGAGCCGGACGTGCTCGGCGCCGACCGGGGTGCCGTCGAAGGCGGCGAGGGCCTGGGCGGTGTGCGCGGCCCGCTGGATGCGGTCGCCGCCGAGCCGGTACGGGGCGACGGCCGTGGCCAGGTCGAACCCGTCGGCGTCGGCGCCCAGCGCGGCCCGCCAGGCGGCCACGCCACCGGCTCGGCGGCCCGGGGCGTCCAGGACGAGGGGGTTGGCCGGCGCCCACTGCGGGTCGTAGGGGCGCGGGTCGGTCATGAGGACGGTCACGCCGGTCGCGGCGGTCAGCGCCCGCACCAGCGGGCCCGGCTTCTCGGGCAGGCCCGACACCACGATCGCCCGGCCGCCGAGCCGGGCCTCGCGCAGCAGCTCGGGCACGTGGTCCTCGGGGTCGGTGCAGCGCAGCGCCTCGATGCCGGCGGCGTCCAGGACGGCGGAGAGGGCGGCCAGGCCGTCGCCCTCGCGCGGTTCGCGCAGATAGGCGGTGAGCGGGCCGGCCTGCAGCCGGGCGGCCAGGCGCCGGACGAAGACGTCGGCGTCGCCGCCCGCGGCGGGCAGCGGGTCCGGCATCGGGAGCAGCAGGCCGAGGAGCGCGGCGTCCGGGGTGTCGTCGCCGAGGAGGTGGCCGACGAGCCGGTCCGGGACGCGCAGCGAACGGGTCAGGAAGGGGCGCTCGGGTTCCTCGACCTCCAGCAGGCCGAGGGTGCGCAGCGGGGCCGAGGCGTGGAACCGGGCCCGGGCCGCCGCCAGGTGCGCGGGCATCCCGCACAGGTCGAGGGCGAGGCCCACGGTGGCCCGGCGGCGGCTCACGTCGTTGTTGAGATAGCCGTAGAGCGGCTCGAACGTGCGGTCGACGTCGGGGGCGAGGGCGACGAGCAGGGCGGCGGTGTCCAGCTCGGTCAGCCGCGCCCGCCCGGCCAGCCGGGCCAGCCGGTCCCCGGGGTCGGCCGGAGCGCCGGCGGTGGCGGGCGCCACGGGCACGGCCGGGGGCTCGGCGTCGGCGGCCGGCCAGGTGCGCAGCAGGTGGTGGACGGCCTCGTCGGGCAGGTACAGGCCGCGCAGCGGATCGTCGGCCGTGGGGTCGTCGGCGGTGCGGTGCTCGACCAGCGCGGCCACCCGGTCCCGCAGCACCTCGAGCCGGGCGAGCAGCGCCCGGCCGGAATCCCCGGAGCCGCCGGGCGGCCCGGCGGACGGTGAGCCGGTGGCGGAGGGGTAAGTGCGGGTGGGGGCGTGGGTGTCTGTGTCGGCGGTCGTCACTGTCGTCACTGTCGTTTCGTACGGCCGTCCGTCACGGCCTTGCGTGCGGCGTCCGCCACGGCCTTGCGGGCCGCGCGGGCCGCCACCACCTGGTGCGGCCGGTGCGAGCGGCCCTCGGACATCGGCGGGTCGCCCTCGATGCCGCCGACCCGGACCGTCGCGCCCTCGGTGACCGGGGGCCCGGCGTCGTACTCGGGGTAGGCCGGGAAGGGCGCGGTCACCACCAGGTCGAGGGACGGTTTCAGCTCGCCGCCCAGGGCGGACCAGATCTCGGCGAGGGAGCGGGACTCGGTCTGCACACCGGCCACGGTCATCGGCACCGGGAGCCCCATCGAGCCCAGCGCGCCGGGGAGTTCGTAGGGCGGCAGCTGCTCGCGGGGCAGCAGCGTCGCCAGTACGGCGGACAGCAGCCGGTGTTCGTCCTGCGGGGTCTTCGTCCAGGCGGTCACCAGGTACGACAGCCGGAACCAGCGGGGCGGCTGGCGGCGCTTGACGACGATGTCGTCCTGGTCGCGCACCGCGACCTGGCCGCGGTGCCGGCGGCCCACGTCCTCGCGGATGTCGTACAAGTAGGCGTTGACGACGGGCGCGTTGCGCCGGGCCGCCCAGTCCCGGGTGGGTGCCTCGAAGGCCACGTCGATGCCCGAGTCCGTCAAGGCCCCGCCCTTGAGGAGGGACTTGAGGACCTCGTCCACCTCGTGGATCACGCTCGCGCTCCTGCCCTGGCCGCACTTGAGTCCGCACGGCCCGCCCGCTGCCGCCGCCGGTCACCGGTGCCTGCCACCGGTGCCCTCACCGATCGTTCCTCCGGCCCCGTCCCGGTCGCACGCGCCCCGGGGACGGCGGACGGGCAGGCCGCCCTGCCCGCACGGGCCGAAGGGTCCGCCTTCGATTGCCCGTTCGGTCAGATGTAGCCTTCCCTCAGGGCATAGGCCACGGCGTGGGCGCGGTTGCGCAGATGGAGCCGCGTCGTGAGTCCGTGCATGACGTTCTTGACGGTGCGTTCGGAGTAGGACAACTTGCCGGCGATCTCTCCGGTGTCGAGACCCTCGGCGACCAGCCGCAGGACGTCCACCTCTCGGGGTGCGAGGCCCAGCGAGGGGGCGCCGGGGCGGCCCGCCGCGCCCCGGTGCAGGGTGCCCACCTGGCTGATGAGCCGGCCCAGCAGGTCCGCGGGCAGGTCGCCGTCGCCGCGCGAGGCGGCCAGTACGGCCTGCACCAGCCGGTGGGCGGTGGCCTCGTGCCGCCAGACGATGGCGCCGACGCCGCACTCGACGACGTCGAGCAGTTCGCTCTCGCGGATCGCGCCGATCACCAGCACGGCCCGCGCGCCCTCGCTGCGCACGATCCGGCGCAGCCGGGTGAGCGCCGCGTCGTCGAGCGCGTCCTCGATGAGCAGGGCCACCGTGCCGGGCCCCGACTCCTCGCGCAGGTCGATCTCCGGGTGCCGGCGCAGCTGGCTGATCGCGCCCTCGCGGCTGATCGGGTCCGGGGCGGACACCGCCACGGGGACCCGGCGGTCGACGACGCCGACCGCCTTGCCGGGTCCGTGGACCGCGGCCGTGGACGTGGTGGAAGTCATGGATGTGGTGGTGTTCCGGGGTGAGTTGAGCAACCGTTTCCCCCCTGTTCACGTGCCCGCCGTCCAGCGCAGGCCGGTAGCGGATGTGCGTGTTCCACACTTATGGGACTGCTGGGACTTCGCAATCGTGGAGCACCACGAGGCACACCACGAGACCGGCGGGCCGGCCGTGGTCCACCGTGACCCGCGCCACTTCGCACCACCGTTCACCGCAGTCGTTCGTCTCACACACCGGGGGAGCACCATCCACCACAGGAGGCACCGATGACCGGACCGCTCCGTGAACGCGACGACGCCCACGTGCTGCTGGCGGCCGAGATCGAGCGCGCACGGGCCGGCACCGGCCGCCTCGTCCTGCTGCGCGGCGCCACCGGCACCGGGCGCACCGCCGTACTGGAGACCGCGGCCCGGCACGCCGAGGACCGGGGCCTGCGGGTGCTGCGCGTGCGCTGCTCGCCGGAGGACACCTCGGTGCCCTTCGCCATGGTCCTGCACCTGCTCGGCCCGGAACCGGAGTTCACCGACATGACGCCCGGCGGCGACGACCGGGGCAGCGCGGCCCGGCTGTGGCGCCTGCTGCGCTCGTACGCCGCCGAGGGCCCGGTCCTGGTGGCCGTCGACGACGTCCACCTCGCCGACGACTCCTCGCGCCGCTGGCTGACGGAGGCGGCCCGGCACGTCGACCGATTACCGGTACTGCTGGTCGCCACCGAGCGCAGCCAGTACGACGTCGAACCGCGGCCCGCCGGACTCACCCAGGCGCTGTCGCCGTCCCTGGTGCGCACCCACACCCTCGCCCCGCTCAGCGACACGGCGGCGGCCGGGCTGGTCCGCGACGCCTTCCCGGGTGCGTCCGCGTCCTGGACGCGGGAGGTCGTCCTGGCCGGCGCGGGCAGCCCGCTGCTCCTGCACGCCCTGCTGGACGACCTCGGCGGCACCCCGCACCCCGACGGCCTCCCGCCCGTCCCGGACAACTGCGCCGCGCTGTACCCCGGGTCCTACCCGGCGGCCGTCTCCTGGTGGCTGAAGAACGCGGGCACCGCGACGGCCGACGTCGCCCGCTGCCTCGCGGCCCTGGAACAGGCCTGGCCCGCGGGACCGCCGGACGACCGGGGGGCGCTCCGGCATGCCGTCCCGCACCCGCGAACACCGGCGGCGGACGGCACGCACCGGCATGCGCCGCCGCCGGAGGGTGCGTACGGGCAGGTGTCGCCCTCGGGTGGGGTGTACCCGCAGGCGTCGTCGCTGGAGGAGACGTACGGTCAGGCGTCGTCGTCGGGTGCCGGGTACCGGCAGGCGTTGCCGTTGGACGGTGTGTATCGGCAGGCGTTGCCGTTGGAGGGCGGGTACGGGCAGGTGTCGCCCTCGGGTGGGGCGTACCCGCAGGTGCCGTCGTCGGATGCGGGGTACCGGCAGGCGTTGCCGTCGGACGGTGTCTACCGGCAGGCGTTGCCGCTGGAGGGCGGGTACGGGCAGGTGTCGCCCTCGGGTGGGGCGTACCCGCAGGTGCCGTCGCCGGATGCGGGGTACCGGCAGGCGTTGCCGTCGGACGGTGTGTACCGGCAGGCGTTGCCGTTGGAGGGTGCGTACGGGCAGGTGTCGTCGTTGGACGGCGCGTACCCGCAGGCGGCGTCGTCGGATGCCGGGTACCGGCAGGAAGTGTCGGTGGGCACCGAGTACCCGCAGGTGTCGTCGTCGGACGACGGGTACCGGCGGGCGCTGTCGTCGGACGGCGGCGCGTACGGCCAGGCGTCGTCGGGTGCCGCGTACCCGCAGGGCTCGCCGTTCGACACCGTGCGCCGGCATCCCCACGACGCACCGGCGGCGCGGACGCGGCGGCCCCGGGACATCGCACCGGGCTGCCGGGACGTGCGGAGCGCGGACCCGGGGGGCGGCGGCGCGGATCGGCGGACGCCGCTGTCCGACCGGCCCGGCCCCGGCGCGGAGCGTCCGGAGCACGGCCCCTACCCGCACCCCGACGAGGCCGCGTACCCGTTCCACGACCCGTACGGCGGACGGCCCCGGGGCGCACCCGGCGCCGCCTACGGCCGTACCGATCCGCCCGCGCACGCGCCGCACCGCACGACGCTGTGGCGTACCCCCTCACCGCCCCCGGCGCGGGGGTCGGCCGGTGACCCGGTGGACGTGCTCGCGGAGGCGGCCGGGGCCGATCCCGCGCGGATCGAGGGCTGGCTCGCCGCCATGACGCGGCTCGGGCTGCTGCGCCCCGACGCGGGCGGCCGCCCCCGCTACGCCCACCCGCTGCTGCGCGACGCCGTGCTGACCGGCTGGCCCCGGCCGCGCCGCGAGGCCGTGCACCGGGCGGCGGCGGAGGCGATGCTGCGCCGCGGCGACCGGGTCGAGGCGGTCGCCCGGCACCTGCTGCGCACCCCGGCCGTCGGCCGGTCCTGGGCGCTGCGCGTGCTGCGCGACGCCGTGACCGTCGCCGTGCACGACGCACGGCCCGCCGACGCCGTCCACTACCTGCGCCGGGCCCTGGACGAACCGCTGACCGACGACCTCCGGCAGCGGCTGCTGACCGAACTGGGCTCCCTGGAGTACGCGTCGGCCGACACCCCGGCGGCCATCGCGCGGCTCGCCGAGGCGCAGCACCTGCCGGCCGACCCCCGCAACCGGGTGCGCACCGCCGTCGCCCTCGGTACCGCCCTGGCCGGCCGCGGTGAGATCCGTACCGCGATGGAGGTGCTGCGCCGCACCGAGGGCCGGCTGTCCGGCCACCCCGGCCTGGCCCGCACCGTGCAGGCCGCCACCGCGCTGCTGTCCGACGAGGACCTGGCGACCCGGCAGGAGGTGTACCGGTGGCTGTGCGAGACCGGCCGGCACTCCCCGGAGCTGGTCGGCACCGCCGGGCAGGCCCTCCTGGTGCGGTACGCGGCGACCGCCGCGCTGATCTCCGCCGACGAGGCGATGACCCGGGTACGGGACCTGCTCGCACAGCCCACCGACCCGCTCGCCGAGCCCTTCCTGCTGGGCACGGCCGCCGCGGTCGCCCAGTGGGCCGACGAACTCGACGAGGCCGAGCGGCTGGTGGAACGCGGGCTGGCCGGACAGCACCCCGCCCTGCTGCACCCGATGCAGCCCGCGCTGCTCAACACCCGCGCCGACATCGTTGCCGCCCGCGGCGACCACACCCGGCTGCTCGCCCTCGCCGACGGCACCGGACCGGGGAACGGCCCCACCAACCGGGACGCGCACGCCCTGATGGCCCTCGTCCACACCGGCCGTACCGACGAGGCACTGCGCCACGCCGACCGCTTCGACCTGCGCGAGGTCCCGGAGAACTGGGAGCTGAACCGCTACCTGTACGCCCGGGGTGTCCTGCGCGCCGCCACCGGCGACCCGGCGGGCGCCCTGCACGACTTCCTGGAGTGCGGGCGCCGGCAGGCGGCCCGCGAGGTGATCAGCCCCGTCGTCACCCCGTGGCGGACCGCCGTCGCGGAGTGCCGGCTGGCGCTGGGCGGCGGCCCCGAGGCGCTGGCGCTGGCCACGGAGGAACTGCGGCTGGCCCGGGTGTGGGGCACCCCGCGCACCGTGGGCCGCGCCCTGCGGGTGCTGGGCACCGCGACCGGCGGGCGCCGCGGGCTCGAACTGGCCGAGGAGGCCGTACGGACCCTGCGGGACGCGTCCGCCGACACCGACGTGGAGCTGATCCCCGCGCTGCTCGCCCAGGGCCGCCTGCTCCTCGACGCGGGCGAACGCGGACGGGCCCGGGCCCGGCTGCGCGAGGCGGCGGAACTGGCCGAACGCAAGGGCGCCCTGCGCTGGCTCACCCTGGCCGGGCAGGCCCTGCGCGAGGGCGGCGCCCGCGGCCCGGTGGCGTCCCGCACCGGCGCCGGTGCGCTGACCGGCAGCGAGCGCCGGATCGCCGAACTGGCCGCCGACGGCCGTACCAACACCGAGATCGCCGACCTGCTGCACCTCGCCCGGCGCACCGTGGAGACCCATCTGACCAGCACCTACCGCAAGCTGCGGATACGGCGCCGGACGGAACTGCCGGCCGCGCTGGAGCGCGGCGGACGGCGGGAGCGGGAGCCGCACCCCGACACCCGGCGCTGAGGGATGCCGGTGACCCGCGCGGTCCTCACCGGGCGCGCAGCAGCCGCCCGATCTCCAACTGCTCGGTCTCCAGCGGGTCGCCGTCCTCGGCGTTCCACAGGCAGTTCTGCAGCACCCGGCCCAGGCACCAGGCGCGCGCCCGCTGCCGGTCGAGGCCGAGGACGTCGGTCATGGCGTCGAAGCGCCACCGGGTCTCGTCCGGGTCGTAGCGGTTGTACAGGGCGGGCAGCAGGTCGAACCCGGGGTCGCCGGCCAGTGGCTTGGGGTCGATGGCCAGCCAGGGCGCGCGGTCCGCGGCGAGGACGTTCTCGTAGTGCAGGTCCCAGTGCAGCAGCCGGTCGCCGGGCTCGTCGGCGACCTCGCGCACGGCCGCGGCGCAGTCGGCGACCAGCCGCCGGTCGGCCGGGTCCCCGATGCGCTCCAGGGTGCCGGGCGTGCGCTCCAGCATGCGCCGGGCGATGTCCCCGAGCCGGCGCACCCCGGGCGGGGCGGGCGTCGCGGTGAGGTGCGCCAGCAGCCGGGCGATGACCTGGACGGCCTCGCGGGAGTCCGCGACGTGACTGAGCATGCGCCCGGCGTCCAGCCGCTCCAGCAGCATGGTCCCGGTCGCCGGGTCGTGGCCGAGGAGCCGCACCGCGCCGTCCCCGCCCCACGCCCGCAGGGCCAGCGGCTCGCCCTCGGTCTCCTCGTCGGGGATCTGGAGCTTCAGCACGGCCCCGGTGCCGTCGCGGCGCACCACCGGCAGCACCAGCGCCGCCCACCCGTGCATCGACGGCCCGTCGATCCGCAGCTCCCACCGCTCCAGGAACCCGGCCACCAGCGCGGGCAACCCCTCGACGAAGGCCCGCCCGGCCTCCCCGTTGTACTTGGCCTGCGCGGCGGCGAGCGCCTCGGGTACGTCGATCACACCGCCGGACGCTACCGGCGGACGCCCGCGCGGTCACGCGGATATCCCTCAGCCCACCGGCTCCCGCACCGCCCGGTCCGCCGGCACCCCGTGCTTCGGCGCCTTCGCCGTCACCATCACCCCCGCGACCAGCCCCGCCAGCAGCATCACCCCGGCCGCCACCCAGATCGCGACCGTGTACCCGTGCACGATCCCCTCCCGCACGATCAGCTCCCGCTGCGCGGGATCCCTCAGATGCGCCGTGATCCACGACGCGCTGGTGCTGGTCGCGATGGTGTTGAGCAGCGCCGTGCCGATCGAGCCGCCCACCTGCTGCGAGGTGTTGACCGTCGCGGAGGTCACGCCGGAGTCCTTCGGGGCGACCCCGGCGGTGGCCGTGGAGAACACCGGCATGAAGGTCAGGCCCATGCCGAGGCCCATCAGGAGCAGCGCCGGGAGGATCTCGGAGGCGTACTCCGAGTGCACGGTCATCCGGGTGAGGATCACCATGCCGCCGGAGGCGAGGAGCATGCCGGGGACCATCAGCATGCGCGGCCCCACGTGCGGCAGCAGCCGGGCCGAGATCTGGGTGGAGCCCACCACGATCGCGGCGGTCAGCGGCAGGAACGCCAGGCCGGTCTTCACGGGGGAGTAGCCGAGGATGACCTGGAGGTAGTAGGTCATGAACAGGAACAGCCCGAACATGCCGATGACCGCCAGCATCATCGTCAGGAAGCAGCCGGCGCGGTTGCGTTCCCGGATGACGTGCAGCGGCAGCAGCGGCGTCGCCGCCCGGGTCTGCCACCACACGAAGGCGGCCAGCAGGACCACGGCCAGCGCGAACAGCGCCAGCACCAGCGGGTCGGTCCAGCCCCGCGGCTGGGCCTCGCTGAAGCCGTAGACGAGGGCGACGAGACCGCCGCAGCCGAGGATCACACCGGGCACGTCGAGCCGGGCGTCGGCGTGGCCGGGCCGGTCGTGCAGCAGCGCGAACGCGCCGATCACGGCGACGACCGCGATGGGGATGTTGACGTACAGGCACCAGCGCCAGTTCAGGTACTCGGTGAGTACGCCGCCGACGATGAAGCCGATCGCCGAGCCGCTGCCGGCCAGCGCGCCGTAGATGCCGAAGGCCTTGCCGCGCTCCCTCGGGTCGGTGAAGGTCGTGGTCAGCAGCGACAGCGCGGACGGCGCGAGGACGGCGGCGAAGACGCCCTGGAGGGCGCGGGCGCCGAAGAGCATCGCCGAGGTCGTGGCGGCGCCGCCGATCGCGGAGGCGGCGGCGAAGCCGATCAGTCCGATGACGAAGGTGCGTTTGCGTCCCACCAGGTCCGCGATCCGCCCGCCGAGCAGCAGCAGACCGCCGAACGCGAGGGTGTACGCGGTGATCACCCACTGCCGGTTGGCGTCGGACATGTCCAGGGCGCGCTGGGCCGAGGGCAGCGCGATGTTCACGATCGTCGCGTCGAGGACGACCATCAGCTGGGCCAGGGCGATCACCACCAGCCCCCACCAGCGGCGGGGATCGGCCTCCGCCGGCGTGGCGGGGCCCCCTGTCCGGTCTGTCCGGGAGCCACTCATCTGGCCAGAAGACCACGGATCGGGAGGTGCCGCATCCCGTCGCGCGGATCCGTGCCGCCCGTCGCCGGTCATGGCTCCAGGACCACCTTCCCGGTCGTCCCCCGGCTCTCCAGGGCGCGGTGCGCGGCGGCCGCGTCGGCGAGCGGGAAGCGCCGCACGGCCGGGACGAGCCGGCCCGCGGCGGCCTCGGCGAGGGCGCGCAGTTCCAGGGTGCGTACGGGGTCGGTGCCGCCGGCCCGCTCCATCATCACCGGGCCCAGCACCTGCTGCGAGACGCCGTCGACGAGGTAGGGCGTGCCGTCGTGCAGGCCCTTGCCCGACCAGCCGAAGACCAGGTGCCGGCCGCCGGGTCCGAGCAGGGCGACGGCCTCGCGCGCCACCTCCCCGCCGACGCCGTCGAAGACGACGGTCGCGGCCCGGCCGCCCAGGTGGGCGCGGACCTTCGCGGGCCAGCCGGGGTCCCGGTAGTCGACGGCGAGGTCGGCGCCGTTCGCGGCGACGAGCGCGGCCTTCTCCGGGCCGCCGGCGAGCCCGACCACCGTGGCGCCGGCGTTCTTCGCGTACTGCACCAGCAGGGTGCCGATGCCGCCCGCGGCGGCCGGGACCACGGCCACGGAGTCCGGGCCGAGGCCGTCGGCGAACTGGAGGATCCCCATCGTCGTACGCCCGGTTCCGATCATCGCGACGGCCTGGGCGAAGTCCAGGTTCGCGGGGATCTCGTGCACGCGGGCGAGGTCGGTGACGGCGAGTTCGGCGTATCCGCCGGGGGCGAAGCCGAGGTGGGCCACCACGCGCCTGCCCAGCCAGCTGTCCGGGGTGCCCGCGCCGAGGGCGTCGACGACGCCGGCCACCTCGCGGCCCGGGATCGTGGGCAGTTCGGGAAGGGCCGGCGCGGGGCCCTGGATGCCCTGGCGCAGGGCGGTGTCCAGGAGGTGGACGCCCGCCGCGCGGACGGCGACGCGGACCTGGCCGGGGCCCGGCGCGGGATCCGCCACCTCGTCCAGGACGAGGTTCCCGGCCGGGCCGAAGGCGTGCAGACGGATGGCGTGCATGACGTCCCCCAGGGATGAGTGCGCGGCTGCTGGTTCGTACGGGCCTTTGCGGGCCGGTGCGGACGGTTACGGCCCCCAGCCAACGACCTCAAGCGTGCTTGAGGTCAAGCTCGTGCCGGCCGAGGGCGAGGGAGACCGCCGTCAGGGCGCTGTTGAAGGAGACCTCGGAGAGCAGTCCGGGCGAGGCGACCTGGTCACCGGCGAGGT
Organism: Streptomyces hyderabadensis; assembly: GCF_020404845.1. Lineage (GTDB taxonomy): Bacteria > Actinomycetota > Actinomycetes > Streptomycetales > Streptomycetaceae > Streptomyces > Streptomyces hyderabadensis. The sequence goes on from NZ_JAIOJZ010000096.1 coordinate 12,306, forward strand.
ACACGCCGTCGCCGCGGTCGACGGCCGGCCGGTCGCGCCAGGTGGTACCGGGCAGGTCGACGGCGCCGGTGCGGCCGTTCGCGACCGCCTCGCGCCGCCAGGTCAGCCGCTCGCGCCAGCCGGGGAAGCCGAGGTCGAGCAACTGCTCGGCCCGCGCGGTGCCGTCGGCCTTCGACTCGTGCGGTGCCAGGGGGATCTGGCCCTGGATCAGCTGCTCGCCCGCCGGAGCGAGCGTGCGGTCCTGTGCCGTGAACCGCTCGATCCAGCCCGGCGCGTCCAGGTCGGAGACGGCGAAGGCGTCGCCGCGCCGGGTCCGTACGGCCAGGTCCACCAGGGTGGTGCGGCCGCTCGGCCAGGTCAGCGAGGGATCGTCCAGCAGGCGGCGGGCCGCGTCCAGGGAGGTGGCGACGATGACGGGGGTGTCGGTGGGCAGCGTGTCCACGCGGGAGACCGTCTCCATCCGGACCCCGAGGTTCCAGGCCAGGGCGGCCATCCGGTCCACGACCCCGCCCCAGCCGCCGCGCGGGTAGTGCGCCTCGGGCGGGAGCTTGGTGGCCCGGCGCAGCCGCTCCTGCACGAAGGCGGCGGACAGCGAGCCCGGGTCGTGGTGGAACAGGGCGACGGCGCAGTAGTGGGCGGCGGCCCGGGCGCCCTCCTCGCCCGCGATCCCGGTCGCCCAGCTCAGGAAGTCGGTGTCGACGGGCGCGGGCCCGACCCCCCGGCGCAGCAGCTTCAGCATGGCGAACGGCGGGGTGCGGCGCAGCACCCCCTTGTGCCGCAGCCGCAGCCGGGCCGCCTCCAGCGGCGGGATGGGCGCGAGCGGGCCGATCAGGTCGCGCCGGCGCAGCCAGGCCCAGTGCGGGCCGCCGTTGTAGAGGGCGTGCGGGCCGTCGTTGGTGCGGTAGGGGCCGTCGGCGGTCCGGGCCCGCCCGCCGAGCGTGTGGTGGGCCTCGTGGACGGTGACCTTTGCGCCCGCCTCGGCGGCGGTGATGGCCGCGGTCAGTCCGGCGAAGCCGCCGCCGACGACGGTGATGCGATGCATGACTCGGGTTCTCCCTCGGGTCGCGGTCGGGTCGCCTTGCGCGGCGCCTGTCTGCCCGTACGACGGACCGGGGCGCGGTGGATGTGACATCCGCCCGGGACCGGGTCTGTTCCCGCAGGTCGCAGGGGGTTGTCAGTGGCGGGGTGCAGCATGGGGCCATGGCGAGGAGAACGGCGCGGACGACGGGCACGGCGGGAGCGGCGGGCGGGCGCGGCACCACGAAGGTACGGGGGGCGAGACGCCCGGAGCTGCGCCTGCCGCCGCTCACGCCGCACGGGGACGGCGGCGCACTGGAGCCGGACGGGGACTACGACGCGCTGGAGTTCCGGGAGGCGGACCTCACCGGCCAGGACGGCGCGGGCGCCCGCTTCATGGACTGCGCGCTGACGGGCTGCGCGCTGGACGAGGCGTCGCTGCCCCGGGCCCGGCTGCTCGACACCCGCCTCACCGGCGTCCGGGGGGTGGGCACGCATCTCGCGGAGGCGACCCTGCGCGACGTCGAGCTGCTCGACGCCCGCCTCGGCGGCACCCAGCTGCACGGCGCCGTCCTGGAACGGGTGCTGGTTCGCGGCGGCAAGATCGACTATCTCAATCTTCGCCGGGCCCGGCTCAAGGACGTCGTCTTCGAGAGCTGCGTCCTGGTCGAGCCGGACTTCGGGGGCGCCCGCCTGGAGCGGGTCGAGTTCGTGGACTGCGCCCTGAAGCAGGCGGACCTCAGCGCCGCGACCCTCATCGACGTCGACCTGCGCGGCGCCGCGCCCCTGGAGCTGGCCCGCGGCGTGGACCGCCTCTCGGGGGCGGTGATCAGCCCCGCCCAGCTCCTCGACCTGGCCCCGGTGCTGGCGGCGGAGCTGGGGGTGCGGGTGCTGGCGGACTAGCGGGCGCCCGCCCGGTCCGGTGCCGCCTCGCGTGCTTCGGCGAGGGCTCGCCGCCGGAGGCCGCCGCCGAACAGCTGGATCGTGGTGGCGGCCAGCACGTCGTCCCTGCCGATGGTCCGCCGGTCACCCCTGCGGGCGGACCCCGCTCCCAGCGCATCCTTGGGGAAGGGGGCGTCGGCCGGTTCGCCCGGCGTCACGAGGGCGACCGCGCCGAAACGCTGGATCCCGCCCTCGCGGACCACCATGGCCGCGTCCCGGGCGAGGTCGGTCAGGAACGCGCTGGCGATGCCGTTCAGGTCGCGGACCATCGCCGGGACGGCCGTCACCCCCCGGCTCCGCAGCAGCTTCCTGACCCCGGCCTCGAACCTGTGGGCACCGGCCACCGCACTCGGCTTGCGCGGCCTCCTGCGCTCACGGGAGGGCGCGGCGCCGGCCCCGGCGTCGTACGGGACACCGAGGCGGTCTCGGAACGTCGGGCTGTGCGCGTACCACCCGGCCCCCACCTCCAGTTCGACGTCCCGGCCGATCGCCGCGAGCAGGTCCGCCGGAACCAGCCGCTTGCGGGACTCCTCCGCGGCCGCCCGCCTCGCGCCGTCGACGATCTCCGCCAGCACCGTCCGCGTCACCGACGCGGCGGCCCGTGCGGCCGGCCGGGAGACGTGCATCGGGGTCACGTCCCGGAACACCGTGGTGACGAGAGAAGGCTTGAACGGCGGGACTTCCGCGGGCGAGGCGGCTTCGTGCCCCCGGCGCTCCGGGCGTGCGGGCGGTGCGGTCATCGGAGGGAACGCTCCCTGTCGTCTAGTCGGCGGGCATCCGCGGGAAGCGGGACTGGAGGGTCCAGATCGCCGGGTTGTCCGCCAGGTCCTCGTGCAGGTCGGTCAGGTCGGCGATCAGGTCGTGCAGGAAGTCCCGGGCCTCGCGGCGCAGTTCGGTGTGGGAGAAGGACAGCGGGGGCTCGCCGGCCGGCAGCCACTCCGCCTCGATGTCCACCCAGCCGAAGCGGCGCTCGAAGAGCAGGCGGTCGGTGGACTCGGTGAAGTCCAGCTCCGCCCGCTGCGGCCGGGCGGCCCGGGAGCCCGCCGGGTCCCGGTCGACGTGCTCCACGATGTCGCACAGCGCCCAGGCGAAGTCGAGCACCGGCACCCATCCCCAGGCTGTGGACAACTCCCGGTCCGCCTTGGTGTCGGCGAGGTACACGTCCCCGCAGAACAGGTCGTGCCGCAGGGCGTGGACGTCCGCGCGGCGGTAGTCCGTCTGCGGCGGGTCCGGGAAGCGGGTGGAGAGGGCGTAGCCGATGTCGAGCACGCAGAGATGGTGTCACGGGCGCGGCGCGGAGACGCACGGGTGGGCGTCCGGCGGCGCCGGCCCGGCTCGGCCGGTGAGGCCTCAACTGCCCCGGAAGCACCGGCTTTTGCCCCCGTCCCCCCTGTCTCTATCCTCGTCCCCAATCCCGGTGTGCAAGGTGTCGTCGGGGGAGAGGGAGCAGGCATGGACGGGTTGAATCCGGACGATCCCGAACGGATCGGCAGGTACCGGCTGCTCGGCAGGCTCGGTGAGGGCGGCATGGGCCGGGTGTATCTGGCGCGCTCCGACCGGGGCCGGACGGTGGCCGTCAAGACCGTCCGGGCGGAACTGGCCCGTATGCCGGACTTCCGGCGGCGCTTCGCGCAGGAGGTGAAGGCGGCGCAGCGCGTCGGCGGTGAGTGGACCGCGCCGGTGCTGGACGCCGACACCGAGGCGGCCACCCCCTGGGTCGCCACCGGGTACGTTGCCGGGCCCTCGCTCGCCGAGGTCGTCGACCGGCAGTACGGGCCGCTGCCCTCCCCCACCCTGCGGGTGCTGGCCTCGGGGCTGGTGCGGGCGCTGCGGACCATCCACGGCGCCGGCCTCGTCCACCGCGACCTCAAGCCCTCCAACGTCCTGGTGACGATCGACGGCCCCCGCGTCATCGACTTCGGCATCGCCCGCGCCCTGGACGCCTCCACGCAGTCCGCCGAGGGGCTCACCAAGGCCGGCGCCGTCGTCGGGTCGCCCGGCTTCATGTCCCCGGAGCAGGTGCGCGGGGAGAAGGTGTCCTACGCGAGCGACGTCTTCTGCCTCGGCGCGGTGCTGGCCTACGCGGCGACGGGCCGGATGCCCTTCGGCACCGACGAGGGCGGGCTGCACTCGCTGCTCTTCCGCATCGCGACCGAGGAGCCGGACCTGACCGGGGTTCCCGAACCCTGGCGGGGTCTGGTCGCGGACTGCCTGGCGAAGGAGCCCGAGAAGCGCCCCACCCCCGAAGAGCTGCTGACGTCGATCGAGGACATGGCGGGCGCGGACGGCACCCCGGGCGGCGCGTGGCTGCCCGGCGAGGTGCTGGCGGAGCTGGGCCGGCACGCGGTGCAGCTCCTGGACAG
>NZ_JAIOJZ010000097.1 GCF_020404845.1 Streptomyces hyderabadensis
ATCCACAGCCGACAACCCACCCGACGCCAACGCCTGCCGGATCACCCGCTGCTGCGCCGGACCATTCGGCGCCGTCAGGCCACTGGAGGCGCCGTCCTGGTTCACCGCTGAGCCCCGTACGACCGCCAGCACTTCGTGGCCTTGACGTCGGGCGTCCGCGAGCCGCTCCAGGACCACCACACCGACGCCCTCGGCGAAGCCGACACCGTCCGCGCCGGCCGCGAAGGACTTGCACCGGCCGTCCGCCGACAGGCCCCGCTGCCTGCTGAAGTACAGGAACATGTCCGGTGTGGACATCACCGTGACGCCGCCGGCGAGGGCGAGGTCGCACTCGCCCGAGCGCAGCGCCTGCATCGCCCAGTGCATGGCCACCAGCGACGACGAGCACGCCGTGTCCACCGAGACCGCCGGGCCCTCCAGCCCCAGCGTGAACGCCACCCGGCCCGTCACCAGGCTGCCGTCGCTGCTGCCGGTGCCGTAGTCGTGGTACATCACGCCGCCGAAGACACCGGTGCGGCTGCCCCGCAGCGAGGTCGGGTCGATCCCGGCCCGCTCCACCGCCTCCCAGGAGGTGCGCAGCAGCAGCCGCTGCTGCGGGTCCATCACCAGCGCCTCGCGCGGGCTGATTCCGAAGAAGGCGGGGTCGAAGTCCGCGGCATCGTGCAGGAATCCGCCTTCACGGGCGGATATCCTGCCTTCTTTTCCCGGTTCGGGGTCGTACATTCCGTCGACGTCCCAACCGCGCCCGGCCGGGAATTCGGTAACGGCGTCGCGGCCCTCGTGCACCAGTTGCCACAGGTCTTCCGGCGAGCGGACTCCGCCAGGAAAGGAGCAGGCCATTCCGACGAGCGCGATCGGTTCGTCGGAGGCGCTGCGCTCCAGCTCGGCAATACGTTTGCGAGCTTCCTGCAGGTCGCTCGTCGCGCGCCGCAGATAGTCGAGAAGCTTCTTCTCGTCGCTCACCGGCTACCTTTCCTCCGGGTCCACCGCCATTCCCGGCAGGGGGACGGTAATACGGTCGGGACACTATGCAGGGAAGGAGACCGGGCCAACCCCTAGGCCGGGGGCCGGACCCCTAGAAGGCGCCACCGAGACCGAGTCGGGAGCCGACCACATCGAGTACGGCGGCGCGCTGGGCATTCACGAAGAAATGGTCACCGCGAAAGACTTCCATTCCGAAATCCGCCGTCGTGTGCCGCGCCCACGCCGCCGCCTCGTCGACGTCCACATGGGGGTCGTCGGTGCCGGCCAGGGCGACGACGGGACAACGCACGCGCTGTCCCTCCCGGTACCGGTAGGAGAGCGAAGCGCGGTAGTCCCCGCGCAGTACCGGGAGGATGGTGGCGAGCACCTCCGGGTCGCCCAGCAGTTGGGGGTCCGTGCCCGCCTGGCGCAGATCGGCGATCAGCTGCCGGTCGTCGTCGACGTCGAACGCTTCGGAGCGGGGGCGCGAGGGGGCGCGGTGGCCGGACGCGAACAGCAGGCGGGGCTCGGCCCCCCGGGCTTCCAGGCGGAGCGCCACCTCGAACGCGAGTACCGCGCCCATGCTGTGGCCGAACAGCGCGAACGGCAGGTCCGTCCAGGGCTGTACGGACTCGGCGATGTCGTCGGCGAGGGTGTGCAGGTCTGGGGCGAAGGGTTCGCCACGCCGGTCCTGGCGGCCCGGGTACTGCACGGCCAGGACCTCCACTCCGCGGGGCAGTTGCTGGGAGAAGGGGTAGAAGAACGGCGCCGACCCGCCGGCGTGCGGTAGGCAGAACAGCCGGATGTCCGCCTCGGGGCGCGGCTCGAACCGGCGCACCCAGGTGTCGGTGCCGACTCGGGCGGTCTGGTTCACTGCCGCCACTCCCCCGCCTTGTCGTCGGCGACGAAGTGGGCCGCGCCGGAGAACTCCGAGTGGGGGTCCGGCGCCGCCGGTCCGGCCGTGGGCCGCTGTTCGGCCGCGCGGGACGAGGGGCCCGCCGCGGCCTCGCGGCGGAGCCCTTCGAGTTCGAGCACCCGTGAGCGGCTGTCGGTCGCCGGGACCGGCCCGGGTCGACTCTCGGTTACCGTCATGCACTCATGAAAGGCGTCAGCCGCGTCGCCCTTCCAGCGCGTCGACCCCCTATTTCCCCCTCCGGTCCCCTTATTCGGCGACCTGTTGCGGTCCGCACACCGCCATGGGGCCGAACAGGTTCGACAGCTTGGCCCGGCCGCTGATCCGCAGCTTGCGGTAGACCCGGGTGAGGTGTTGTTCCACCGTGGAGACGGTGATCCACAGCTCGCGGCTGATGTCGCGGTTCGAGCGGCCCATCGCGGCGAGCCTGGCCACCCGCAGTTCGGCCTCGCTCAGCTCCTCGAGGTCGCCGACCGCACCGACGCCGGCCTGGGCGGGCACCTGTCCGGGCCGGGGCGGACGGGTGTCCTCGGCCGGCTCGAGGCGTGGTTCGAGGCGCAGGCCCGCGTCGTCGTAGGCACGTTGCAGTTCCCGTTCCGCCCGGCGCAGTTCCGCGGGGGCGTCGGCGGCCCTGAGCCGGTCCACCGCGCGCAGCAGCAGCGGTACCCGCTCGTCCTGGGCCGCGGTGGCGGCCAGCAGGCGCAGTGCCGTGCCCGCGGTCCTGCCGTCCCGGCACGCGGGCTGTTCCAGCCAGTCCTGGAGCACCTCGCGCGCGCAGGTCTTGTCGCCCCTGGCCAGCAGTGCCTCGGCGATGCTTGCGGGCAGCGGGACGAGCACTCCGATCTGCACGTTCCACACGTCCAGCCGGTGGCGGCAGGCGTGGAAGTAGTCCAGGGCCTCGGTGATCCTGCCGCGGGCCATCGCGAGCCGGCCGAGCGCGTGTGCGTAGCGGACGCCGACGGCCGTCTCCAGCAGCGTCTCGGGGATGGGCCGCGCGGCGGCGTCGGCGGCTTCCCGCAGTCGGCCCAGTTCGAGGTTGGCCTCGATGAGGACCGACAGCGGGTGCCCGACGAACAGGCCCCAGCTCTCTTCCCGGAGCAGGGTGACCGCGTTCTGCGCCAGTTCGATCGCGGCCTCGGGATCGCCGCCGCGCAGGCACACGTCGGCGCGTACCGCGAGCAGTTCGGCCAGGCACGCGGTGGCGCCCCGGTCGCTGAACCGGTCGATCAGTTCGTCGCACCAGAACAGCGCCCTGTCGTACCGGCCTCCGTGGGCCAGGGCGAGGATCGCGGTGCTCATGGTCTCCAGCGGTCTGACGCCGAGCCTGCTCTGTCTGAGGATCTCTTCGGCCGTCTCCGCGCTTTCCTCGTCACCGCCCGCTGCCCACACCCGGGCCAGGGTCTGGCCGGTGTCGGGGCCCGGTGCTCCGGTGCCCGTGGGCTTGGCGCACCAGGCGCGCAGGCCGTCGGAGGCGAGGAACGGCGGGCATGCGACGCCGTACCAGCGCCGGAACGTCAACTCGAGTTCGAGGCGGGCCTCCTGACCGAGGACCATGCCGATCGCCATGGCGTCCTCCATGACGGCCACCGCGCTGTCGGTGTCCCCGCGGGAGACCAGGAGCCGGACGAGGGAGACCACGTCCCGGTCGCCGAGCCTGCCCCCGCTCAGTGCCTTGCTGAGGGTCGACAGGAAGGACAACGCGGCGGTGGGGTTGGTCTGCAGGGTGAGCTTGAACAGCTGGCGCAGGACCATACGGTGCTGACGGGCGTCGTCGGCGGCGTCCAGGGCCAGGCCGAGACAGCTGAGCGCGGTCGTGGAGTCGCCCCTGCCCAGGGCCCGTTCGGCCGCGACGGACAGGACCCGAGGCGCCCAGTCGCCGTCCGCGCGGGCGGCGGCGAGGAGGTGTGCGGCCACCTCGGTGGCGTCCTCTCCGGCGTCGTAGAGCACACCGGCGGCGCGCACGTGCAGCGCGGACCGTTGCTCCGCGGACATGCCGGCGAGGATCACGGCGGCGACCTCGGGCGCGCACACGTGGTCGGCGCGGATGAGGCCGGCCCGGGTGAGGACCTCGACCGAGTGCCCGATCTGTGCCGCGTCGAGGTCCAGCAGCCGGCTGAGCCGGGGCAGGGAGGTGCGCTCGCCGAGCGCCGCGAGCCCGCAGGCCACGTCGAACATCTGGGGTTCCCAGCGGTGCAGGCAGGTCAGGACGGCCTGGCTGAACCGCTTGCCCGTGCCGGGACCCGGGCCGGGCGCCCCCTCGTGTTCGATCGCGAGTTGCAGGTCCTCGACCAGTGCGTTGACGAGGATCGGGTTACCGCCGCTGAGCTGGTGGAACCTGCGGGCGAGCCGGACGGTGGCCGCCGCGTCGGTGATGCCTGCGAGCGAGGAGAGGATCCTTTCCTCGGTCATGAGCCTCAGCTGGATCCGCAGGTGCGGCTGCCGGGTGACCTCGGCCCGGAACAGCGGCTGGGCCACCCGCGGGTGTTCCCATTCGCTGAGGATCAGCAGCAGGCGCCGCGACCTCATCCGGTGCTGCAGGTAGAGCAGCACCTGCAGGGAGGAGGCGTCGACGAACTGGAGGTCGTCGACGCAGATGACGACGGGACGCTCGGTGCACAGCTCCAGCAGCAGCCGGCAGATCTCCCGCAGGGCCGGCACCTCGGCCGGTGAGCCGAACGCCGGCGCGCTGAACTCCTGCGCCGGCCGGGCGATGAGCCGGGACAGCCGGCAGACGAGGTCGTTCGGCAGGTCCGCGTGATGGATCAGCTGATCGATCACGCCCATCGGCAACTCTTGTTCGGCGCGTGCACCGGTTGCCCAGAGCACGAGTGCCTCGTTTTCGGACGCCCATTCCGAGAATTCGTGAAGCAGGCGCGTCTTGCCGCTTCCCAAAGTACCGTTCACCAGCACGAGCTGGCCATTTCCGGCGGCAGACAACGACGTTAAGTCCTGGAGAATATGGAACGCAGCACCATATTCAACGAAGAACATACACACCCCCGTGTGAAGCAGTTGCCGCACCCGGCCAAGGGCCAGGTGGGGCTCACCGCATGATTCCCCCGATGTGCATACAGGACGCTCACGCCCCGTGCACCTCACGATCGCAACCTAGCGGCTCTCGCAAGCCAGAACGGAACAAGACGTCAAGGTATGGCAAAAAATGGAGGTTCGTGCACTGTGCGTAAAGCTCCTGGCGCGTAGCGTCCCCGTCCGCCCCGTGTCGGGCGGGCGGGGAGAGGGGGAGCGTAGGGGGCCGTAGGGGTTGCCGGCCGCGAGAGCCGCCTGAAGCCTGGGAGCCAGGGACACAGTGAACCGGGAACCGGGAACCGGGAACCGGGAACCGACCGGGTGTCGACGCTCACCGTCGCCGAATCCAAGGAAATTGGTTTATGTCGGTAATTCCAGAAGAAAATGTCTCGGCCTGGTTGCGCAGCTTCCAGCCGGCGAGCGGGACGGCACCCCGGATGATCTGCTTCCCCCACGCGGGCGGGGCGGCCAGCTACTATTTCCCGGTTTCCCGTGCCCTGGCGGGAAAGGCGGACGTTCTCGCCGTTCAGTACCCGGGGCGTCAGGACCGGCACACGGAAACCCCCGTCGCCGATCTGACCACCCTGGCCGCACAGGTGTTCCGCGCGCTGCCCAAGGACCGGTTGAGCCGCACCTGGTTCTTCGGGCACAGCATGGGGGCCGCCCTCGCCTTCGAGGTCGCGAGGCTGATGGAGGCGGAGCTGGACGAGTCGCCCGCCGGACTCGTCGTGTCCGGCCGGCGAGCGCCCTCCCGTTTCCGGGAGGAGGCCGTACACCGGCAGGACGACGCCGGACTCATCGCGACCGTCGCCGCGCTGGGCGGCGCGGACCCCTCCGTCTTCGACGCCCCGGACACGCGCCGCCTCTTCCTGCCGGCCCTGCGCGCCGACTACACCGCCATCGAGACCTACCGGCCCGCCGGTACCCCGACCGTCGCCTGCCCGATCCACGCCTTCGTCGGCGACGCCGACCCGTTGACCACCGTGGAGGAGGCCGAGGACTGGCGCCGGCACACCGGCGGCGCGTTCGCGCTGCGCGTCTTCGAGGGCGACCACTTCTATCTGACGCCGCGCGCGGGCGAGGTCATCGCCGAGCTGTCCCGGTTGCTCCAGTCCACCCGGTGACGTCCGTGACGGCGCGGCCCCGTCAGGCGATCGGGCGTTCCAGGGCCGACTCCGGCTCGGTCCCGGTGCTCTCGCCGAGGAAGCCGCCGGACTGGTGCTGCCACAGCCTGGCGTAGGCACCGTCCCTCGCGAGCAGTTCCTGGTGGCTGCCCTGCTCGACGACGCGTCCGCGGTCGAGGACGACGAGTCGGTCCATGCCGGCGACGGTGCTCAGCCGGTGGGCGACCACCAGGGCCGTACGGCCGTCCATCAACCGCCACAGCGCGTCCTGGACGAGGAGTTCGCTCTCCGAGTCCAGCGCGCTGGTCGCCTCGTCGAGCAGCAGGACCGGCGCGTCGCGCAGCACGGCCCTGGCGAGGGCGACGCGCTGGCGCTGCCCGCCGGACAGCTTCACGCCCCGCTCCCCCACCAGCGTGCCGAAGCCGTCGGGGAGCTGGTCGGCGAACTCCGTGACGTGTGCGGCCTCGGCGGCCGCGCGGATCTCCGCGTCGGTGGCGCCCGGCCGGGCGAAGGCGATGTTGTCCCGCAGGCTGCGGTGGAACATGGCGGGTTCCTGCGGGACGTAGGCGATCAGTGAGCGCAGGTCCGACTGGCGCAGCCGGCTGATGTCCTGTCCGCCGATCAGGATGCGTCCGTCGTCGAGGTCCGACATCCGCAGCAGCAGCCGGGTGAGCGTGGTCTTGCCGCCGCCGGACCTGCCGACCAGGCCGATCCGGGCGCCCGCGGGCACGTCGAGGTCGAGTCCCTGGAAGATCGGCCGCGCGCCCGTGTGGGCGAAGGTCACCGCCTCGAAGCGGATGCCGGTGTCCCGCGGCGCGAGGGGCTCGGGCACGTCGGCGTCGAGCACGGTGGGCGGGTCGAGCAGCAGCTCGGTGAACTGGGCCGCCTCGGTCATGGAGCTTTCCAGCCGCCGGTAGATCTGGTTGAACTCGAACATGATCTGGGTGGCGTTGGAGTAGTAGGTGAAGGCGACGACGACCTCCTCCACGCCCTGTCCCGGGCCGCCGAAGGCGATGGCGACCAGCAGGCCCAGCACGTTGGTCAGTACGGACATGGGTGCGATCAGGGTGTCGACGCGCAGGTTGCCGTAGTCCCATGACCTCAGGGTCAGGCGCCGGGAGTCCGCGACCCGGCTGCGGTGTTCGCCGGCCTCGCGCCGTTCGGCCGCGAAGGCCCGGATGGTCTCCATGTTCATGAGGCTGTCGGCGACATGGCCGGAGACCCGGGCGACCGCGGCCTCCCGGTCGTTGACCAGCCGTTGCCTGCGCCGGATCAGCGGGGTCGCGGCCACCACGGTCAGCGCGATCATCAGGAACAGACCGACGACGAGCATCGGTTCGTAGCCCCACAGCACCACGGCACCGAACACCAGGGGCACCAGACTGCCCACGATCCGGTACGTCACGGTGTCGACGAAGTCCTCGAAGCGCTTGCCGTAGCTGAGTACCCGCTTGGTGAGAGACCCGGCGAAGTTGTCGTGGAAGAACGCGGCGTCCTTGGCGAGGAGTTCGTCCATGCCGCTCACGTACAGGTGCTCCATGCCGAGGGCGTCCACCCGGTTCAGGCAGTGCTGCCCGATCCGCCAGACGGCCTCGGCGAGCAGCAGCGTCGCCCCGAAGCCCAGCACGTACGGCAGCGCCGGGCCGAGGGCGAGTCCGTCGTCGGCGGCCTGTCCGGCCAACTTGGCGATCAGCAGGGGGGCGACGTAGCGGATGCCGATGTTGCCCACGGCCGGCAGCAGCAGTGCGGGCAGGGCCAGCCGTCGCTGGCGCCGCAGTTCCCGGCCGTAGTGGCGCAGCGCCAGGACGACGGCGCTCCTGCCCGGCGCCGGCCCTCGCGTGTCTGTTGTCCCCATCACACCCCCGGAGGTTCGGAAGCGGGAAGTCTCCCGTCCAACGGGGTGCACAGTCCAGGCATTTAACGCGGACCGTCGAGAACCGGACACCGCTCGGCCCGTCCGCGCGCAACGTGACATTGTATGGTGTGGGTCAATCGGCTGGTCGGACGCAGGAGCACGGATGCCGCATCTCAAGTCCCCGGCGATCTCCGTCCAGACCCATCTGCGCGATCAGGTCGCCGACGCGCTCAGGGCCGCCCTCATCGCCGGTGACCTGCGTCCCGGTGTCGTCTACTCCGCCCCCGCCCTGGCCGCGGAACTCGGCGTCTCCGCCACCCCGGTGCGCGAGGCGATGCTGGACCTGGCCAGGGAGGGACTGGTCGAGGCGGTGCGCAACAAGGGGTTCCGCGTCACGGAGATGACCGAGCGGGACCTCGACGAGTTCACCGAGATCCGGGCCCTGATCGAGGTTCCCACCGTGGGACGCGTCACCGCCACGGCGACCGCCGGGCAGTTGGAGGCGCTGCGGCCGCTGGCGGAACAGATCGTCACCGCCGCCCGCGAGCACGACGTCCTCAAGTACCTAGAAGCCGACCACCGCTTCCACCTCGAACTGCTGGGCCTGGCCGGCAACCACCATCTCGTGGAGGTGGTGGCCGGCCTGCGCAAGCGCTCCCGCCTGTTCGGGCTGGGCAGCCTGGACGAGGCGGGCCGGCTGGTCGCTTCCGCCCAGGAGCACGTCGACCTGCTGGACCTGATGGTGGCCGGCCGCGGCCGGGAGGCCGAGGAGTGCATGCGCCGCCATCTCGCGCACGTCCGCACGCTCTGGGCGGACGGCACCGACGAGTCCCTCAGAGGGTGAAACCGGCCGGGTAGGGGTCCGAGGGGTCGAGCAGGTACTGCGCGGTGCCGGTGATCCAGGCGCGGCCGGTGACGGACGGCAGGACGGCGGGGCGGTCCCCGACCGTCGTCTCGCCGAGGACCCGGCCGACGAACCGGGAGCCGATGAAGGACTCGTTGACGAAGTCCTGACCGGCCGGGAGCAGACCGCGGGCGTGGAGCTGCGCCATCCGGGCACTGGTGCCCGTGCCGCACGGCGACCGGTCGAACCAGCCCGGGTGGATCGCCATGGCGTGCCGCGAGTGGCGTGCGGTCGATCCGGGGGCCTCGAGGTAGACGTGGTGGCACACGTCGATGGCCGGATTCTCCGGATGGGACACCGGGTGCTGCTTGTTGATCGCGTCCATGACGGCCAGTCCGGCGTCGAGCAGCCGCTGCTTGTGCGCCCGCTCGAAGGGGATGCCGAGGTCGTCGGTGCGGACGAAGGCGTAGAAGTTGCCGCCGTAGGCGATGTCGTAGGGCACCGTCCCGTGGCCGGGGACGTCGACGACCTGGTCGAGTGCGTGGCAGTACGAGGCGACGTTCTCCAGGGTCACCGACTCGGCGTGGCCGTCGCGCACCCGTACCCGGGCCGTGACCAGCCCCGCCGGTGTGTCGAGCCGCACCAGGGTCTCCGGTTCGGCCACCGGGACCATTCCGGTCTCGACGAGGACCGTCGCCACCCCGATGGTGCCGTGCCCGCACATCGGCAGGCAGCCGGAGACCTCGATGAACAGCACGCCGTAGTCGGCGTCGGGCCGGGTCGGCGGCTGCAGGATCGCCCCCGACATCGAGGCGTGTCCGCGGGGTTCGCACATGAGCAGGGTGCGCAGGTGGTCGCGTTCGGCGACGAACCGCTGCCGTTTCTCGAACATCGTCGCGCCGGGCAGGTCCCCCACCCCGCCCGTGATCACGCGGGTGGGCATGCCCTCGGTGTGGGAGTCGACGGCGTGGTAGCAGACCGTCGAGCGCATCGTCAGTTCACCCCCGCGTCGATCAGGGCCTGGGTGGCGGCGCGTACGACGGCCTCCGTCTCCGGGGCGAGCGGCTGTCGCGGCGGGCGGCAGCCGCCGCCGCGGCGGCCGGTCATCTCCTGGCCGAGCTTGATGGCCTGGACGAACTCCGTCTTGCTGTCCCAGCGCAGCACCGGGTGCAGTTGGCGGTAGAGCGGCAGCGCCGTCTCCAGGTCGCCCCGGACGGACGCCTCGTACAGGGCGAGACAGGCCCGGGGGAAGACCTGCGGGTACCCGGCGACCCAGCCCTTGGCGCCGGCGAGGGCGACTTCGAGCACGGTGTCGTCGGTGCCGATCATGAGGTCGAGGCCGGGGGCCAGCTCGGAGATCTCATAGCACCGCCGGACGTCGCCGGAGAACTCCTTGACCCCGACGACGAACCCCTCGGCGTGCAGCTTGGCCAGCAGGTCGGGACGCAGGTCCACCTTGGTGTCGATGGGGTTGTTGTACGCGGTGACGGGCAGGCCCACCGAGGCCACCCGCTCGAAGTGTTCGAGCACCGCGCGGTCGTCGGCGCGGTAGGCGTTCGGCGGCAGGCACATCACCGCCTGGCAGCCCGCGTCCTTGGCGAACCGGGCGTGCCGCTCGGCCTCGCGGCCGCCGTAGGCGCCGACGCCCGGCATGACGGTGAACCCTTCGGGGGCGTTGGCGACGGCGGTCTCGACGACGCGGTCGCGCTCCTCGTAGGTGAGGGTCTGGTACTCGCCCAGCGAGCCGTTGGGGGCGACGCCGTGCATCCCCTGCTCGGCGAGGCGGGCGACGCTCTCGCCGTAGGCCGCGAAGTCGATGGAGAGGTCGTCGTGGAACGGCAGGGCGGTCGCGACGATGACGCCGTGCCAGGGCTTGCGGGTCTCGCTCATGAACACTCCTTGTCGGTTTCACCGTTGTCCGTCGGTGCCGTCGGTGCCGACGGTGCCGGTGGTCGCGGCGGTGCCGGTGATGTCGGCGATATGGGCGGTGGCGGCGGTTCTTCGTCGAGGTCGGCGAGCGCTCCGAGGGTGACGGGCGTCGCGACCAGCCGTTCCGCGGGCTCGTAGGCCCGCTTCCGTGCCGTGAGGCAGTGCACGGCGGGTCCGCACATCCGGCCCTGGCACCAGCCCATGCCGGCCCGGGTCAGCTGCTTGACCTGCCGGTGGTCGGGTGCGCCGTCGGCGCGGGCGGTCCGGATCGTCCCGGCGGTCACCTCCTCGCAGCGGCACACGACGGTCTCGTCGGTCAGCCAGGAGGACCAGGCGGGCGGAAGCGGGTGGGCCAGGGCCATCGCCCGGGCGAAGGCACGCTGCCGGACCACCGCCGCCCGCAGGGCGGTCAGGTGCTTGTGCGCCGGTACGCGCCTGGCGCGGGAGTCGGCGAGGACCGACGCCGCGGCCAGCCGGCCCTCGTGCACGGCGAGTGCCGCCCCGCCCACTCCGCAGGTCTCCCCCGCGGCGTACAGACCGGGGACGGTGGTGCGCTGGCCCTCGTCGACCGAGACCACCGCGTTGCCGTCGGCCGCGTCCGTGAGGGCGCAGCCGAGCGGGACGAGCAGGTCGAGCTGGGGTGCGAAGCCCCAGCCGACGCCGACGGCGTCGACCGCGACGCGTCGTTCCGTGCCCGGGCGCGGACTGCCGTCCGGCGCCAGCGAGGCGATCCGCACCGAGGTCACCCGGTCGCCGCCCTCCGCGGCGACGATCGCCGTGCGCGGGCGCAGGGGGACGCGGTGGCGTACGAGTGCGGCGGCGTACCCGGCGCCCTCGGCCCACTTGCCGGGGTTGCGCAGCAAAGGGCCGGGGCGGCGCAACCACGCCCGCGGGTGGGCCGCCTCGCACACCTCGACGACCTCGACGCCGCGCGCCGCGAGCCCGGCGGCGACCGGCAGCAGGAACGGGCCGGTGCCGCCCAGCGCCACGCGGCTTCCGGCCGCCACTCCGGCGCCCTTGAGCAGCGCCTGCAGCCCGCCGGCGGTCAGCACCCCGGGCAGGTCCCAGCCCGGGAAGGGCAGTTGGCGGTCGTAGGCGCCGGTGGCGACCAGGAGTCTTGGTGCCCGCAGGACCACGGCGGTCTCCCGCGGTGCCTCGCGGCGGTCGGCGGCGTGGACCGCGAACCCGTCGCCCGCACGGACGGCGGACCACACGTGGTGTTCCAGGCGCAGGTCGAGCCGGCTCGTGTCCCGGCCCGCCGCCAACGCCTCGCACAGGGCGCGGTACCGGCGCAGTCCGTGGTGCAGGTCGTCGGTCGGGACGGCGGTGCGTGCGTGCTCGGGCGGGTGCCGCCAGTACTGGCCGCCGAGGGCGGTTCCGGAGTCCAGCAGTACGACGCGCAGTCCCCCGGCCAGCGCCGTGGCCGCGGCGGCCATCCCTGCCGGGCCCGCGCCGACGACGATCAGGTCCGCGGGCTCACTCATCGTCACCCTCCTGGGGTGCGGCGGTCGTCGTGACCGTGGTCGTGACGGTCATCCCCGGCCGGGCCGGTACCAGGCAGGCGCGCTGTCCGGGGGCTCCGTCGACGGTGACCAGGCAGTCGAAGCAGACGCCGATGCCGCAGAAGACGCCACGCGGGCGGTGTCCGACGCGGGTGGTGCGCCAGGCGAGGCGGCCGGTGGCCACGAGGGCCGCGGCGACGGTCTGTCCCTCGACGTACGGCAGGGGTTCGCCGTCGACGACGATCTCGGTCACTGGTGGGCACCTTCGGGGGTGAGGAGGCGGTCGGGGAGAAGTCCCGTGTGGTCGGCGGGGTCGGCGCCGCGCCAGGGCCGGCCGAGCAGATGGGCCGTGACGAGCGCACCGGTCGCCGGGGCCAGGCCGATGCCCGCGCCCTCGTGGCCGCACGCGTGGACGACGCCCGGCACGCGCGGGTCGGGGCCGACCACCGGCAGGTGGTCCGGGCAGTACGGCCGGAAGCCGCGGTAGGCGCGCATCAGATGGACCCCGCGCAGGAAGGGGAAGAGCCGGCACGCCTGGGCCGCGAGCCGGGCGACCACGGCGGTGTTCATGGTGGTGTCGAAGCCGACGCGCTCCCGGCTGGCACCGATGAGGATGGTGCCGCCGCGGGTGCCCTCCACGACGCAGGAGGTCTCCAGACCGGCGTCGGAGGAGGCCACGTTCGCGACATAGTCGGCGGAGTAGACCTTGCGCCGGACCATCGGCGGCAGGGGTTCGGTCACCAGGACGAAGCCGCGGCGCGGCAGCACCTCGACGGGAGCGCCGAGCCGACGGCCGACCTCACCGCCCCAGGTCCCGGCGGCGTTGACGACGGCGTCGGCGGGCAGCACGGCACCGGCCGCCGTCCGGACGCCGGTGATCCGGCCGCCGTCCCGGGCGGTCACGGCGCCGGCGACCTCGCCCGGGTGGCAGCGGGCGCCGCGCGACACGGCGGCTCGCAGCAGCGCGGCCGCCGCCAGCACCGGCTGCACCTGTGCGTCCTGCGGGTAGTGGACGCCGCCGGGGATGCCGGGCGCGAGGTGGGGTTCGAGGTCCCGCACCCGGTCGACCTGCTCGACCCGGACACCCGCCGCCTCCTGCCGGGCGGCGAACTCCTGGAGCGCGGCGAGGCTTTCGGCACTGCTCGCGACGACCAGGCCGCCCTTCGCCTCCAGTTCGAAGGTGTCGGGGCCCAACTCCCGGCCGGCCTCGTCCCACAGGGTGCGGCTCAGCCGGGCCAGGGCGAGTTCGGGGCCGGGTTCCTTGTCGGAGAGGAGGACGTTGCCCTCTCCGCGGCTCGTCGTCCCGGCGCCGACGGGCCCGCGGTCGATGACCGTGACGTCCAGGCCCGCCGAGGCGGCGTGGAAGGCACAGGCGGCTCCGACGACTCCCGCGCCCACGACGACGACTTTCAGGGTCAACGGCTCCTCCTCGTGCACGCACCCCACTGTGCAATGTCACATGCCATGGGTGAGGCTATACATCCCCCAGGCGGAAGACAACGCCCCCTCCGTACCCGGGGCGGTCGGCGAGGGGTCAGAGATCGACTCGGGTGCCGAGGCCGGTCAGGGCGCCGACCGGGTCGAGGTCGGGCGTGCCGCGCGGCCACCAGTCCTCGCGGCCGGGCTCCGACTCGTACGCGTACCAGAGCCCCGCGCGGCCGAGTCTGAGCTGGACGTGTCCCCGGGGGTGGGTGAGGCGGTTGCGCCAGGGGCGGAAGGCGGGGAGGTCCGCGGCGAGCAGCAGCGGCCGGGCGCGGTCGAAACGGCCGGCCGGCGGGTCCCAGGCCTCCTCCAGGACGTCCAGGCCGTCCGGTCCGCCCTGCCGCCAGGCGGCGACGGCCCGCGCCAGCTCCGCCGTGTCGCGTCCGGCGGCGGAGGCGAGGGACGCGTAGAGCGCGCGGGTGCCCGCGGTGAGGCCGGAGCCGGGGCGCGCCGCGGCGAGCCGGACGGCGTCCTGCCACAGCGTCAGTCCGCCGACCGGGTCCCGTCCGGTGGTGAGCAGGGCGTGGGCGCGGGCGGCCGCGTCGGTGGCCAACTGGTCCAGCCCGAACGGATCGGGGCCGCCCGGTGCGGCCGGGTAGGCCGGTGGCTGTTCGGGGTGCGGGGGCGCGGGCAGCGGCGCCGGGAGGGGTGGCAGGGCGCGCGGGGCCAGGGCTTCTGCGGCCCAGACGCCGGGCAGGGGCGCCGGTCCGCGGTCCTGGGCCGCACGGGCCTCGCGGGCCGCGTTCCGCCGGGACAGGGCGTCGAGCAGCGCGCGCTCGCCCCGGCCGCGCAGCAGGAGCAGGACGAAGGGGTCGGCGTCGAGCAGACGTGCCGTCTGGTAGCAGAGGGCGGCGGCGTGCTTGCAGGGGTGGCCGGAGTCGGGGCAACTGCACCGCGGGGTGAGGTCGCCGGGGCCGGGCAGCAGCGGGACGCCCTGGTCGGCCAGATCGGCCAGGGAGTGCGGGAGTTCCTTGTCGAGGAGGGCGGCGATGTGTCCGGGCCGTTCGACGGCGGCGTCCAGGAAGCGGTCCCAGTCGGCGTCGCCGAGCGTCCGCAGCCGCACCTGGACGCGGTACGGCCGGGCACGGCTGCCCTGCACGTAGGCGAGGACCAGCCCGGGCGTCACGGTGATGGCATCGACGCAGCCCCGCTCCGCGTACCCCCGCCCGCGCTCCAGCCGGGCGGCGTCCAGGGCGCCCTCTTCCAGCGCCGTCACCCACGCGTTTCCCCACCAGGTCCCGGCGAAGCCCTCGTCGTGGGCATCCCGGGGCGGCAGCGCGGGAAAGGTGCGCCGGAGGTCTCCGTCACGTCCCGGGGCAGCCATCGAGCGGGGCGCGCGAGGTCGCGCGGGCGGTGCTGCGGAGGAGCCCCGGCCGCCCGCCGTTCCCGACGGCTGCTGCGGGGGCGGCGCCCACTTGTCGCCGCCTCCCGGCCCTCCCGGCGGCAGCGCGTGCCCGGCCCG
The DNA here is from genome assembly GCF_020404845.1 of Streptomyces hyderabadensis. Lineage (GTDB taxonomy): Bacteria > Actinomycetota > Actinomycetes > Streptomycetales > Streptomycetaceae > Streptomyces > Streptomyces hyderabadensis. The sequence continues at coordinate 15,102 of NZ_JAIOJZ010000097.1, forward strand.
GGAGGCGGTGGGAGGGGATCCGGCGGGCGGGTACCTGTCGGCAGGAAACCCGGCGGCACGGTCGGCGGCGTGATCGGCGCCAGGTGACGGGTCGGACTCGGGGTGCGCGGCCGCCCGCGCCCGGGGCGAGGGGTCGGGAGCGGAACCGGCGGCACGGGCGACGCCGGGCGATGAGTCCACGTCCGGTGGCACGACCGCCCGCGACCCGGACGATGCGGAAGCCGAACCGGCGGCGTGATCGGCGTCGAGCGGTGTGCCCAATCCCGGCTGTGCGACCGCCCGCGACCCGGACGATGCCGAAGCTGAACCAGCTGCGTGGTCGGCGTCGAGCGGTGTGCCCAATCCCGGCTGTGCGACCGCCCGCGACCCGGACGATGCGGAAGCGGCACCGGCTGCGCGGTCGGCGCCGAGTGACGGGTCCGGGGGTGCGTCCTCCCCCGCCTCGGGGGAGACGGAACCGGCGGCGCGTGCGGCGTCGGCGGTTGCGGTGTCGGCGGTTGCGGTGGTGTGGTCGGCGCTGGGTGACGGGTCCGGCTCCGGGAGCGCGGCCGCCCGGCCGTCGGCGGCGGAGCCGTCAGGCGGCTCCCCGGCAGGCGGGGTCTCCTCGGCCCGGTCCGCCTCCGGCGGCAGCCGGAAGGCGCCAGCGGCGAAGTCCCGTACGGCACGGGCACGGGCGTCGGCGGTGCCCGCACCGGCCGCCCGCCGCTGACGACCGGCCGGACGGGCCGAACGGCGCGCGTGCGGCGCGCTGTTGGCCGGCCCGCCCTGGGAGGCCGCGTCCGCCTTCGCCTGCCGCCGCGCCGCCCGCAACGCCTCGCGCGCCACGTCCGCCGGCCGGGCGGCCCGCGCGCCCACGGAGCCGGTGGGTGACGCCCCGTCGGGAACACCTCGGTCGCCAGCGCGGCCCGGACTTCCCGAACCGTCCAGACTGCCGGAGGCGCCCGGCGTTCCCGGGCCGTCCGAGCCGTCCGAGCCCTCCGGGCCGCCCGGGCCGCCCGAGCCGTCCGCCTCGGCCGTGTCGTCGGACCGGGCGGGCCTCTCGTCGGAAGCGGCCCGCTCCTCCATGGATCCCGCGTCTCCGGCACCCGTCGGATCGCCTGGACCCGTCGCGGCGGCCGGGGC
>NZ_JAIOJZ010000098.1 GCF_020404845.1 Streptomyces hyderabadensis
GATGGCGAGGCCGATGCCCCGGTTTCCTCCGGTGACGAGAACCGAGCGGCTCATCGGATCACCCTTTCCATAGCGTTCTGGCGCACCCGCCCGGTCACCCGTACGGCGGACGGCGACAGCAGGCGGCTTCCTCGAAAACCTATCGGTCCCCGACCTCGCTCAGAGACTCGGGCACCCACAGTGGCTTACGGGGCTGGCTGTCGGATCCCTACAGAACCGGTCCCGGCCACCGGTCCCCGCCGCGGTGGGAAAGGTGTGGTCGCCGGCCCCCCGACGCGACATGATGCGGCGCAGCCCCCGGTGTCGCGGCAGACGACCGGTCATGTCGACAGAAAGAGACGCAGGTGCCTCACAGCATCGACGAAGCCTTCACGGCACTCCCCCTACGCGCCCTCGCCGACGCCGCTCTCGCCCGGGCGCGTGCGCTCGGGGCGGAGCACGCCGACTTCCGGCTGGAGCGGGTGCGCAACGCCTCCTGGCGGCTGAGGGACGCCCGGCCCGCCGGGTCCTCGGACACCACCGACCTCGGGTACGCGGTGCGGGTGGTGCACGGCGGTACCTGGGGGTTCGCGTCCGGCGTGGACCTGACCCTGGACGCCGCCGCCCGGGTCGCCTCGCAGGCGGTGGCGATGGCGAAGCTGTCGGCGCAGGTGATCAGGGCGGCCGGGTCCAACGAGCGGGTCGAGCTGGCCGGTGAGCCGGTGCACGCCGACAAGACCTGGGTCTCGGCGTACGACGTCGACCCCTTCACCGTGCCCGACGCGGAGAAGTCGGCGCTGCTGGCCGACTGGAGCGCGCGGCTGCTGGCGGCCGACGGGGTCGACCACGTGGACGCCTCGCTGCTCACCGTGCACGAGAACAAGTTCTACGCCGACACCGCCGGGACCGTGACCACCCAGCAGCGGGTACGGCTGCACCCGGTGCTCACCGCCGTGTCGGTGGACGACTCCAGCGGCGAGTTCGACTCCATGCGCACGCTGGCGCCGCCGGCCGGGCGGGGCTGGGAGTACCTGACCGGGACCGGCTGGGACTGGGAGGCCGAGCTGGCCGAGATGCCCGAGCTGCTGGCCGAGAAGATGCGGGCGCCCAGCGTCGAGGCGGGGCTGTACGACCTGGTCGTCGACCCGTCGAACCTGTGGCTGACCATCCACGAGTCCATCGGGCACGCCACCGAGCTGGACCGCGCCCTCGGCTACGAGGCCGCCTACGCCGGCACCTCCTTCGCCACCTTCGACCAGCTCGGCAAGCTGCGCTACGGCTCCGAGCTGATGAACGTCACCGGCGACCGCACCGCCGAGCACGGCCTGGCGACGATCGGGTACGACGACGAGGGCGTCGAGGGCCAGTCCTGGGACCTGGTGAAGGACGGCACGCTGGTCGGTTACCAGCTGGACCGGCGGATCGCGAAGCTCACCGGGTTCGAGCGGTCCAACGGGTGCGCCTACGCCGACTCCCCCGCCCATGTGCCGGTGCAGCGGATGGCCAACGTGTCGCTGCGGCCGGACCCGGGCGGGCTGTCGACCGAGGATCTGATCGGGGGCGTCGACCGCGGGATCTACGTCGTCGGGGACCGGTCCTGGTCGATCGACATGCAGCGGTACAACTTCCAGTTCACCGGTCAGCGGTTCTTCCGGATCGAGAACGGGCGGCTCGCCGGGCAGCTGCGGGACGTGGCGTACCAGGCGACGACCACCGACTTCTGGGGGTCCATGGCGGCCGTCGGCGGCCCGCAGACGTACGTGCTGGGCGGCGCCTTCAACTGCGGCAAGGCCCAGCCGGGGCAGGTCGCGGCCGTCTCGCACGGCTGCCCGTCCGCCCTCTTCAAGGGAGTCAACATTCTGAACACCACGCAGGAGGCCGGTCGATGAGCGTCCGCAGCAGCAAGCCGCACGAGATCGTCGAGCGGGCGCTGGAGCTGTCCCGGGCGGACGGCTGTGTGGTCATCGCCGACGAGGAGTCCACCGCCAACCTGCGCTGGGCGGGCAACGCGCTGACCACCAACGGCGTCACGCGCGGGCGCACGCTGACGGTCGTCGCGACCGTCGACGGGCAGCAGGGCACGGCGTCCGGGGTGGTGTCGCGGTCGGCCGTGACCGTGGACGAGCTGGAGTCCCTGGTGCGGGCCGCCGAGGCCGCCGCGCGGGGCGCCGGGCCCGCCGAGGACGCACAGCCCCTCGTCACCGGCCCGGCGGCCTCGCCGGACTTCACCGACGCGCCCGCCGAGACCTCCTCGGCGGTGTTCGCCGACTTCGCGTCGGCGCTCGGGGAGGCGTTCGCCCGCGCGCGTGCGGGCGGCCGGGAGCTGTACGGGTTCGCCAACCACGAGATGACCTCGACGTACCTGGGCACCTCGGCGGGGCTCAGGCTGCGGCACGACCAGCCGAACGGGACGCTGGAGCTGAACGCCAAGTCGCCGGACCGTACCCGGTCGGCCTGGGCGGGACGGGCCACGCGGGACTTCAAGGACGTCGACCCGGCGGCCCTCGACGCCGAGCTGGCCGTACGGCTCGGCTGGGCCGAGCGGCGGGTGGAGCTGCCCGCGGGGCGGTACGAGACGCTGCTGCCGCCCACCGCGGTCGCGGACCTGCTGATCTACCAGTACTGGTCGGCGTCCGGGCGGGACGCGGTCGAGGGGCGCACGGTGTTCTCCAAGCCGGGCGGCGGCACCCGGCTCGGCGAGCGGCTCGGCGCGCTGCCGCTGACGCTGCGCAGTGATCCGCACGAGCCGGGGCTGGAGAGCGCGCCGTTCGTGGTCGCGCACTCCTCGGGCGGCGACCAGTCGGTGTTCGACAACGGGCTGCCGGTGGCGGCGACCGACTGGATCCGGGACGGCGAGCTGCACCGGCTCACGACCACCCGGCACGGCGCGGGGCTGACCGGGCTCCCGGTGGCGCCCGCGATCGGCAACCTGATCCTGGACGGCGGTGATCCCGGCCGGTCCCTTGACGACATGGTCGCGGGCACGGAGCGGGGGCTGCTGCTGACCTGCCTCTGGTACATCCGCGAGGTCGACCCGGCGACGCTGCTGCTGACCGGGCTGACCCGGGACGGTGTCTACCTCGTGGAGCACGGCGAGGTCGTGGGCGAGGTGAACAACTTCCGGTTCAACGAGTCCCCGGTGGACCTGCTGGGGCGGGCCGCGGAGGCCGGGCGTACGGAGAAGACGCTGCCCAGGGAGTGGGGCGACTGGTTCACCCGGGCCGCGATGCCCGCACTGCGGGTCCCCGATTTCAATATGAGCTCTGTCAGCCAGGGCGTATAACCTCGTACCTGATTTCGCGAGACCACTCAAGGAGACACGAGAACCGTGACGGACATCGTCGACGAGCTGAAGTGGCGCGGGCTGTTCGCCCAGTCCACCGACGAGGACGCTTTGCGCAAGGCGCTCGCGGACGGTCCCGTCACGTTCTATTGCGGTTTCGACCCCACCGCGCCGTCCCTGCACGTGGGGCACCTGGTGCAGGTGCTCACCGTGCGCCGGCTCCAGCAGGCCGGGCACCGGCCGCTGGCGCTGGTCGGCGGGGCCACGGGTCAGATCGGCGACCCGCGCCCGACCGCGGAGCGCACGTTGAACTCTCCGGAGACCGTCGCGGGCTGGGTCCAGCGGCTGCGCGGCCAGATCGAGCCGTTCCTGTCCTTCGAGGGCGAGAACGCCGCGGTGATGGTCAACAACCTCGACTGGACCGAGGGCCTGTCGGCGATCGAGTTCCTGCGGGACATCGGCAAGCACTTCCGGGTCAACAAGATGCTGACCAAGGACTCGGTCGCCCGCCGCCTGGAGTCCTCCGAGGGCATCAGCTACACGGAGTTCAGTTACCAGCTGCTCCAGGCGATGGACTTCCTCCAGCTCTACCGGAGGTACGGCTGCACGATGCAGCAGGGCGGCAGCGACCAGTGGGGCAACCTCACGGCCGGCCTCGACCTGCTGCACCGCCTGGAGCCGGACGCGTCCGTGCACGCCTACGCGACGCCGCTGATGACCAAGGCGGACGGCACCAAGTTCGGCAAGACCGAGGGCGGCGCCGTCTGGCTCGACCCGGAGATGACCACGCCGTACGCGTTCTACCAGTTCTGGCTGAACGTGGACGACCGGGACATCTCGACGTACATGCGCATCCTGTCCTTCCGCTCCCGCGCGGAGCTGGAGGAGCTGGAGCGGCAGACCGAGGAGCGTCCGCAGGCCCGGGCCGCGCAGCGCGCGCTGGCCGAGGAGCTGACGACGCTGGTGCACGGCGCCGACCAGACGGCCGCCGTGATCGCCGCGTCCAAGGCCCTCTTCGGCCAGGGCGACCTCGCGGAGCTGGACGAGCGGACGCTGGCCGCGGCCCTGTCCGAGCTGCCGCACGTCCGGGTCGCCGAGCCCGCCCCGGTCGTCGACCTGTTCGCCGAGGTGGGCCTGGTGGCCAGCAAGTCCGCCGCGCGCCGCACGGTGAAGGAGGGCGGCGCCTACGTGAACAACGCCAAGGTCGCCGGCGAGGACGCCGTCCCCGCCACGGAGGACCTGCTGCACGGGCGCTGGCTGGTGCTGCGCCGCGGCAAGAAGAACCTGGCCGCGGTGGAGATCACCGGCGCCTGAGCGGGCGCACGCGCGAGGGGCGGGTTCCGGCTGCCGGAACCCGCCCCTTCGCCGTGCCCGGGTGGTCCCGGGGGACCGCCGCCCCCGAGGGTGCGGTCAGGCCCGTCCGCGGCGCCTGCTGCCGCGCATCGAGGTGTAGGCCGCGTCGCCTAGGCCGACCACGATGATCGCCGCCACCAGCTGGAACAGGTGCCGCCACCAGTCGATGCCAGAGGTCGCCTCGACACCGGCCGCGCGGGCGATGGCGTTGCCGACGATCGCGCCGATCATGCCGCAGATGGTGGTCAGCCACAGCGGCATGTGCTGCTTGCCGGGAATGATCGCCTTGGCGATCAAGCCGAGCACGAATCCCACGATGATCGCCCACAACCAGCCCATGGCTGCCTCCTCGTCCGGCTCTACGCGAGCATTGCCACCAGTGTTCGGGCGTACCGCGTACGGCGCATGCCGCGTACCGCCGAACGGGGTACCGGGCCTGCGCCGGGCGGCGCACGCGGTGCGGCCGGACCGGGGGCGCCCCGGTCTCGTGAGCGGCGCAGGCACGGCGTAACGTGGGGACTTGTCCGGGACCGGAGTCCCCGAGCGGCCGCGGACGAGAGCGGGGCGGGGAGTGTCCGATGCGGGCGGATGGTGGAACCAGATGCGGAAGCAGAGTGCCGGCGGCAGTGCCGAGGTGTTCCGGATCACCGGGGCCCGGACGGGCCTCCAGGAGGACGTGCGCGGGCGGCAGCGGCGGTACATCATCTCGATGTCGATCCGCACGGCGTCGGTGATCCTCGCGGTCTGCCTGTGGAACGTGGAACGGCACGTCGCGATCGTGGCCCTGATCCTCGGGGCGGCCCTGCCGTACATCGCCGTCGTGATCGCCAACGCCGGGCGTGAGAATGCGCCATCCTTGCCGTCGACGTTCGTGACGGCGCCGACCCCGCCGATGATCATGCCGCCACGGGCCGGGGGCGGTGCGGCGGAATCCGTCCCGGAGGGCGCCGGAGCCGATCCGGCGCCGGGTGCGGGCGGCGAGTCGCGCGGCCGTCCGTGACCGGTGCGGCCCTTCCCGGCGGCGTCGATTCCACGCCAGGCCGAAGAAATGCTCAGATGAATCGTGTTGTTCCGGTGCCGGGCGACGGGTGGGCCGTGACATACTTCGTACGCGCTCCGCATCCCCCGTCGGAGCGACGGACCGACGCCGGGCAGCTCCCCCCGTGGCTGCTCGGCGTCGCCTTGTGTGGGGACCTGTGAGACGAAACCGTGAGTGACAAAACCACCCCGATCTGCTCCGCCAAGGGCTGCCGCACCCCCGCCGTGTGGGTGCTGGCGTGGAACAACCCGAAGCTGCACACCCCGGAACGCCGCAAGACGTGGATCGCGTGCGAGGAGCACCGCGAGCACCTGTCCCAGTTCCTGGGGGTGCGGGGCTTCCTGAAGGACGTCGTCCCGCTCACCGAGTGGGAAGCCCCGGAGGGATCCGACCGGCCCTGATCGCCTCTCCCTAACCCCCGATCGCCGACATCGGGCGGTCCGGCTGGACGAAGGCCGGGTCGTCGAGGCCCGCGCCCGCCTTCTTGCCCCACATGGCCAGCCGCCAGATCCGGGCGATCTCCTCGTCAGGGGCGTCGGAGCGCAGGGCCGCGCGCAGGTCGGTCTCCTCGGTGGCGAACAGGCAGGTGCGCACCTGGCCGTCGGCGGTCAGGCGGGTGCGGTCGCAGGCCGAGCAGAACGGGCGGGTGACGGAGGCGATGACACCGACGCGGTGCGGGCCGCCGTCCACGAGCCAGCGTTCGGCGGGGGCCGAGCCGCGCTCCGCGGCGCCCTCCGCGGTCAGCTCGAACCGGGTGCGCAGGGAGGCCAGGATGTCACCGGCGGTGACCATGCCCTCGCGCTTCCAGCCGTGCTGGGCGTCCAGGGGCATCTGCTCGATGAAGCGCAGTTCGTACTCGTGCTCGACGGCCCAGGCGAGCAGGTCGGGCGCCTCGTCGTCGTTCAGCCCCGGCATCAGGACCGAGTTGACCTTGACCGGGGTCAGCCCGGCCTCGCGGGCGGCCTCCAGGCCCTCCAGGACGTCCTTGTGGCGGTCCCGGCGGGTGAGGGTCTTGAAGACGTCCGGGCGCAGGGTGTCCAGGGAGACGTTGACCCGGTCCAGGCCCGCGGCCTTCAGGGCCGTCGCCGTGCGCCTGAGGCCGATGCCGTTGGTGGTGAGGGACATCTGCGGGCGCGGGGAGAGAGCCGCGACGCGCTCCACGATGCCGACCAGGCCGGGGCGCAGCAGCGGCTCCCCGCCGGTGAAGCGGACCTCCTCGATGCCGAGGGAGGTGACCGCGATGCCGATGAGGCGGACGATCTCGTCGTCGGTGAGCAGGTCGGGCTTGGCGAGCCACTGGAGGCCCTCTTCGGGCATGCAGTAGGTGCAGCGCAGATTGCAGCGGTCGGTGAGCGAGACCCTCAGGTCGGTGGCCACTCGGCCGTAGGTGTCGATGAGCACGTGGGCCCCCTCCCTCGACGCGGATCGGTGGAGCGCTTCTCTCCTCCGACACCGTCGAGCCTACGTGACCGGTCCGACATCGACAGCCGCCCGATCCCACGACACGGGACGCGGCCGCGTCGTAGGGAACTACGAGCGGCCGCGCCGGTGCGGGTCGGGCGGGGGCGTCAGTGCGCTCCGGTGCCGGTCAGGGACCGGACCTCCAGCTCCGCGTACTTCGCCTTGTCGGGCTCCTCCTTCGACAGGACCGTGCCGAGCCAGCCCATCAGGAAGCCGAACGGGATCGAGATGATGCCCGGGTTCTTCAGCGGGAACCAGGCGAAGTCGACGTCCGGGAACATCGCCGTCGGGTCGCCGGAGACGACCGGTGAGAACAGCACCAGGCCGACGGCGACGATCAGGCCGCCGTAGATCGACCACAGGGCGCCCTGGGTGGTGAAGCGCTTCCAGAACAGGCTGTAGAGGATCGTCGGCAGGTTGGCGGACGCGGCGACCGCGAAGGCCAGCGCGACCAGGCCGGCCACGTTCAGGTCCCGGGCGAGGGCGCCGAGCGCGATGGAGACGATGCCGATGAACACGGTCGCCCAGCGGGCCGCCCGCATCTCCTCCTTCTCGGTGGCCTGGCCCCTGCGGATGACGTTGGCGTAGATGTCGTGCGCGAAGGACGAGGACGAGGCGAGGGTGAGGCCGGCGACGACGGCGAGGATGGTCGCGAAGGCCACCGCCGAGATCGTGGCGAGCAGGATCGCGCCCCAGGCCGAGTCGACGCCGCCCACGTGCAGTGCGAGCAGGGGCGCCGCCGTGTTGCCGGACGGGTTGGACGCGACGATCTCGTCCTTGCCGACGAGCGCCGCCGCGCCGAAGCCGAGGGCGATGGTCATCAGGTAGAAGGCGCCGATGATGCCGATCGCCCAGTTCACGGACTTACGGGCGGCCTTGGCGTTGGGCACCGTGTAGAAGCGGATCAGGATGTGCGGCAGGCCGGCGGTGCCGAGCACCAGGGCGATGCCCAGGGAGATGAAGTCGAGCTTGGTGGTGCCGCTCGCGCCGTACTGGAGGCCGGGTTCCAGGAACGCGGAGCCCGCGCCGCTGTTCTCGGCGGCCTTGCCGAGCAGGTCGGAGACGTTGAAGTCGAACTTCAGCAGCACCAGGAAGGTGATCAGGATGGTGCCGCCGATCAGCAGCACGGCCTTGACCATCTGGACCCAGGTGGTGCCCTTCATGCCGCCGATGGTGACGTACACGATCATCAGGACGCCGACGAGGGCGACGATGAGGACCTTGCCCGCGTCGGAGGTGATGCCCAGCAGCAGCGAGACGAGGACGCCCGCACCCGCCATCTGGGCCAGCAGGTAGAAGATCGAGACGACGATCGTGGAGGTGCCGGCGGCGGTGCGCACGGGCCGCTGGCGCATGCGGTAGGCGAGGACGTCGCCCATCGTGTAGCGGCCGGAGTTCCGCAGCGGCTCGGCGACCAGCAGCAGGGCCACCAGCCAGGCGACCAGGAAGCCGATGGAGTACAGGAAGCCGTCGTAGCCGAAGAGGGCGATGGCGCCGGCGATGCCGAGGAAGGACGCCGCCGACATGTAGTCGCCGGAGACGGCGAGGCCGTTCTGGAAGGCGCTGAACTGGCGGCCGCCCGCGTAGAAGTCGGCGGCGTCCTTGGTCTGGCGGCCGGCCCAGACGGTGATGAACAGCGTCGCGGCGACGAAGACCGCGAAGAGCGTGATGATCAGCGGCCGGTGCTCGCTCGCCTCGTTGGCGGCCAGCTCGGCGGCGAAAACGGACTGTGCGGGGCTCATGCGCCGCCCTCCATCCGGGACTTGATGGCCTCGGCCTTGGGGTCGAGCTTCGCGGCGGCGTGTCGCGAGTACCACCAGGCGATGAGGAACGTGGTGACGAACTGCGCGATGCCGAAGACGAACGCGACGTTGATGTTGCCGAACAGCTCGGTGCCCATGAAGCCGCCCGCGTAGTTCGACAGCAGCACGTAGAGCAGGTACCAGGCGACGAAGGCGACGGTCAGCGGGAACGCGAAGGAGCGGAAGGAGCGGCGCAGTTCGGCGAACTCAGCGCTCTGCTGCACTTCGGAGAACTCCTCGGCGGACGGAAGTGGGCGTTCCTCTTTCGAGGGGGGCGGTGCGTCGGTGGCCACGGAGTCTCCTCGTACGACGGACATGACGGCTTGGACCTCGGTGTTCTCGCAGGGAACCGGTGATGCTCGGGCTCCCTGTCCAACGACACGGCGCCCCGCGGGGACCGGTTCAACACCGGTGGCACTTTCCGAAGTCACCCGTTGCGGGTCATTGCTGGCCAGCGGCTTCGGGGGATAGCTTCACCCTGCACCACTACGTCATGTACCTGCCCGGTTACCGTGTCCCGGGCGGGTGCCGTTTCTGCCGGATGATGTGGAGACCCCATGGATCATCTGCGTTCCGCGCGCGATCCGCGCTCCAGACGCCGGCTCGTTCCCCGAGCTTTCCCGACGGACTGGAGACACCACGCATGACCGCACCCCACCCGCGTCACCGCCGCGCCCTCGCGATCCCGGCCGGACTGGCCGTGGCCGCCTCGCTGGCGTTCCTGCCGGGCACCCCGGCCGCCGCGGCCCCCGCGGCTGAGGCCGCCCCCTCGACGGCGGCGGACGCGACCTCGCTCAGCTACGTCGTCAACGTCGCCCCCGGCCACCGTCCTTCGGCCACCGTGCGGCGGGCGATAGCCAAGGCGGGGGGCACGATCGTCACGTCGTACGACCGGATCGGCGTGATCGTCGTCCACTCCGCGAACCCCGACTTCGCCAAGAGCGTCCGCAAGGTGCGCGGCGTGCAGTCGGCCGGCGCCACCCGCACCGCGCCGCTGCCCTCGGCCGCCACCACCGACACGGGCGCGCCGCAGGTGCTCGACGGCGCGGAGCTGGCCGCCGCCAAGGCCGCCTCCACGAAGGCCGGGGGCCAGGACCCGCTGGAGTCGCTGCAGTGGGACCTGCCCGCCATCAAGGCGGACAAGGCGCACGAGAAGTCGCTGGGCAGCAAGAAGGTGACCGTCGCCGTCATCGACACCGGCGTCGACGACACCCACCCGGACATCGCCCCGAACTTCGACCGCGGGGCCTCCGTCAACTGCGTCGCCGGCAAGCCGGACACCACCGACGGCGCCTGGCGGCCGAGCGCGGCGGAGAGCCCGCACGGCACCCACGTGGCCGGGGAGATAGCCGCCGCCAAGAACGGTGTGGGCATGACCGGCGTGGCGCCCGGGGTGAAGGTCGCCGGCATCAAGGTCTCCAACCCCGACGGCTTCTTCTACACCGAGGCCGTGGTCTGCGGCTTCATGTGGGCGGCCGAGCACGGCGTCGACGTGACCAACAACAGCTACTACACCGACCCGTGGTACTTCAACTGCAAGGACGACCCGGACCAGAAGGCGCTCGTCGAGGCCGTCACGCGGGCCTCGCGGTACGCGGAGAAGAAGGGCGCCGTCAACGTCGCCGCGGCCGGCAACGAGAACTACGACCTCGCCTCCGACGAGATCACCGACCCGTCCTCGCCGAACGACACCACGCCCGGCGACCGGACCGTCGACCCGTCGGAGTGCCTGGACATCCCGACCCAGCTGCCGGGTGTCGTGACGGTCGCGGCGACCGGGGCCAAGGGCCTCAAGTCGTCCTTCTCCAACTACGGCCGGGGCGTCATCGACATCGCCGCGCCCGGCGGCGACTCGACGGCCTACCAGACCCCGGAGCCGCCCGCCACCAGCGGACTGATCCTGGGCACGCTGCCCGGCGGCAAGTGGGGCTACATGGCCGGTACGTCGATGGCCTCCCCGCACGTCGCGGGCGTCGCCGCCCTCATCAAGTCGACGCACCCGCACGCCTCCCCCGCCACGGTGAAGGCCCTGCTGTACGCCGAGGCCGACGCCACGGCGTGCACCGAGCCGTACGACATCGACGGCGACGGCAAGGTCGACGCGGTGTGCGAGGGCCCGAAGAACCGCAACGGCTTCTACGGCTGGGGCATGGCCGACGCGCTGGACGCGGTGACCTGGTAGTCGGTATGCGTACCCGTGCGTGACGCGGGGGCGGCGGCCCGGTTGCCACCCGGCCCGCCGCCCCCGTCGTCGTACGGCAAGGCCTCCGCCCCGCGCGAACCGAAGAAGGCGCGGCCGCCCGTGGAGTGCGAGATACCCCGGCGCGTCTACCGCGGCGTCGGCGGACGGTACGTCGCCGAAGTCGCCCTCGCCCAGGGGTGGGAGCTGCGGCCCACGGACGTGCGCAAGGAGGTGCGGCTGTGGTGGTCGGCCGCTTCCCACCCGCAGGACGCGTCCGTGACCGGCACGGCAGGGGACTCGTGAGGGCGACGGCGGAACGTGCCGAACTTGCCCGGATCTGGTGACTTGGTGAAGATCCTGGGGTGACCTCGATACGACCCCCGTCCCGGACCACCGACGCCGGACGCCACGCGCGGCCCTCCGGCACCGGCCGGACGGTCGCCGTACTCGTACTGGTGGCGCTCGGCGCGCTGATACCCGTGCTCGGCCCGTCCCCCGCCCTGCACGGCACCGGGGAGGCCGAGGCACCCGGCACCGGCGGCATCGCCCTGCTGCGCACGGTGCTCTTCGCCGCGCTGAGCGTGCCGCTCGGCGAACTCTTCGTCAACCGCCTGGCCCGGTCGCTGCCCGGCGCTCCCCCGGACCGCCCGCGCAGCTGGTCCCCGTACGCGGCCGCCGCCGGTTTCGTCGCCGCCCTCGGGCTGGCCTCGGTCGTGGCCACGGGCAACCTGGTGCCGGGCTCCGCCGCCGACATCGACGTCGGCGGTCTCTACGCCTCCCGCGACGGCAAGCTCGCCCTGCTGGAGGTCAACGGCTTCCTCGCGGCCTGGCTGTGCGCCACCTCCCGGCGGCCCGGACTCCAGGTGTGGCCGCTGGCCGCGGTGATCGTCGCGGACGCGCTGCGCGCCCACCCCACGACCGAGTACAGCCCGCTGCTCGGCTCCGGCCTGACCCTCGTTCACCTGACCTGCGCCTCGCTGTGGGTGGGCGGTCTGCTGTACGCGCTGCGGACGCTGCGGCGGTGGCGGGGCGCCGAGGCGGGAGGGGCCCTGCTCGGGCTCTACGCGCGCGTGGCGGCCGTCCTGCTGGCGGTCCTGACGGCGACCGGGGTGTGCAGTTCGCTGCGCCGGATGCCGGCGGGCACGATCCTGGACCAGCTGACGGAGACCGCGTACGGACGGGTCCTGCTCGCCAAGGTGCTCCTGGTGGCCGCCGTCGCCGGCCTCGCGCTGTGGGCCAGGATCCGGCTGGGCCGCGCGGCCGACCCGCTGACCGCCTGCTCCCCCGCGCGCGCGGAGGTGGCCGCGCTGGGCGTCGTGGTCGCCGTGTCGGGGCTTCTGACGGCCCTTCCGGTGCCGATCCGGTGGTGAGTGCGCCCGCGGGCGCCGCAACGCTCCCCCGGCGCCCGGAACTTGGCGGCACGGGCCCCCTGCGGGACCGGAGTGTCGGTCCCGGCCCGTATCCTCATTGACCATGCTCGAAGACCGCACGACCGCAGCGCCGTCCGCCACGGCGTGGCCGGCCGCGTATCCGCAGGGGTACGCGGTCGTCGACGTGGAGACCACCGGCCTGGCCCGCGACGACCGCATCATCTCGGCGGCCGTCTACCGGCTGGACGCTCGCGGCGAGGTCGAGGACCACTGGTACACCCTGGTCAACCCGGAGCGCGACCCGGGGCCGGTGTGGATACACGGTCTGACGAGCGAGGTGCTCCGGGACGCGCCGCTCTTCCCGGACGTCGCCGAGGAGTTCGCGGCCCGGCTCGACGGGCGGGTCCTGGTCGCGCACAACGCGGTCTTCGACTGGCAGATGATCGCCCGTGAGTACGCGCGCGCCAGGCGCGAGGCGCCGGTTCGGCAACGGCTGTGCACCATCGCGCTGTCCAAGGCGCTGGACCTGCCGCTGCCCAACCACAAGCTGGAGTCGCTGGCCGCGCACTTCGGCGTCGTGCAGCAGCGGGCGCACCACGCGCTGGACGACGCGCGGGTGCTGGCGGAGGCGTTCCGGCCGAGCCTGCTGGCCGCCGCTGCGGGCGGCCTGCGGCTGCCGCTGCACGAGTGCCTGCCGCTGACCGAGTGGTCGGACCGGCCCTCGCCCCGGATCGGGCAGCAGGCGGGCTACGGGGGCTACCGGCCGAACAGTTGGCGACCCGCCCGCAAGAGGCCCGCATGCCCCTATCCCAACCCGGGCCGGTACGAAGAGGGCAAACGACTCAAGCAGGGCATGCGGGTCGCCTTCTCGGGTGACACCTCCATCGAGCGCGACCTGCTGGAGGACCGTGCCGTCGAGGCCGGGCTGCACGTCGCGACCAGCCTGTCCCGGCTGACCAGCCTGCTGGTCACCAACGACCCCGACTCGGGCACCTCCAAGGTGGTCAAGGCCCGGCAGTTCGGCACGCCGGTGGTGGACGAGGCGGCCTTCGGGCAACTGCTCGCGGACGTCGAGCCCGCCGACGCCAAGGCCTGACGCCCCGGGGGCACGGAGCCGTACGGACGGGTGATTCCGGGCGACTCGCCCGGCGCCCGCCCGCCGGTGTCCGCGGGGACGGCCCACCCTGTGGCGCATGGCGACATGCGAAGTCTGCGGCAACAACTACGGAATGTCCTTCGAGGTCCACGCCCAGGGAGCGGTGCACGTCTTCGACTGCTTCTCCTGCGCGATCCACCGGATGGCCCCGATCTGCGAGCACTGCCGGGTGCAGATCATCGGCCAGGGCGTCGAGGTCGACGGCCACTGGTTCTGCGGCGCCCACTGCGCCCGCGCGGAGGGGAGGGCGGGGATCGTCGACAAGGTGTGAGCGCTTCGCGTGAGGCGCCGGCGCGGCGCTGCGGCCCTCGCGGGGACCTCCTCGCGAGGGCCGAACCCGGCCAAGGTACCGTCGATGCGTGTACCGCTTCCTGTTGTCCCGCCAGTGGGTGATCCTCACGCTGGTCGCCGTGCTGCTCATCCCCACGATGATCCGGCTGGGCTTCTGGCAGATGCACCGCTACGAGGAGCGCACCGCCCGGAACGACCTGGTCGCGCGCGCGCTCGACGCGTCACCGGTGCCCGTGGAGTCGCTGACCGCGCCCGGCAAGGAGATCACCACGCGTGAGCGGTACCGCACCGTCACCGCGAAGGGCCACTTCGACACGGACGACGAGGTCGTCGTCCGCCGCCGCACCGACGGCGACGACAACATCGGCTACCACGTACTGACCCCGTTCGTGCTGAACGACGGCAAGGTCCTGCTGGTCAACCGGGGCTGGATCCCCGCGGACGGCCCGAGCCAGACCGCGTTCCCGAAGGTCCCCGCGCCGCCCCGGGGCGAGCTGACCCTCACCGGGCGGCTGATGCCCGACGAGACGACCGAGGCGAGCGGCATCAAGGATCTCGACGGCCTCCCGGACCGGCAGATCATGCTGATCAACAGCGAGCAGCAGGCCGAGCGCCTCGACGCCCCGGTGCTCGGCGGGTACGTGGTCCTGAAGACTCCCGAGCCGAAGAACGGCACCCCGGAGCTGATCGGCAAGCCCGGCAACGAGAACGCCGCGCTGAACTTCGCCTACGCCATCCAGTGGTGGCTGTTCGCCGCGGCCGTACCGGTCGGCTGGTGGTTCCTGGTCCGCCGCGAGAGGCGCGACCGGGAGAGTGCCGAGGACGTGGAGCCCGCGGAGCCGGAACCCGCGGCGGTGTAGCCCCGCGACGGGAGCGCGCGGGCGGATCCGATTGCTCCGGCCGAGGCCGGGAAGAGGTCAACCCGTGCACCCCCACATCGAGGACTACGCGCTCATCGGGGACCAGCAGACCGCGGCCCTGGTCTCCACGGACGGCTCCGTGGACTGGCTGTGCCTGCCCCGCTTCGACTCGGCCGCCTGCTTCGCCAAGCTGCTCGGCGACGAGGACAACGGCCACTGGCGCATCGCCCCCAAGGGCGCGGAACGCTGCACGCGGCGGGCCTACCGGCCGGACACCCTCGTCCTGGACACCGAGTGGGAGACCGCGGAGGGCGCGGTCCGCGTCACCGACCTGATGCCCCAGCGCGACCGCGCCCCCGACCTCGTACGCATCGTGGAGGGCCTGCGCGGTGAGGTCACCGTGCGCAGCGTGCTGCGGCTGCGCTTCGACCACGGCTCGATCGTCCCGTGGGTGCGCCGGGCCGACGGGCACCGGGTGGCCGTCGCCGGACCGGACTCGGCGTGGCTGCGCAGCGAGCCCGAGGTGCACACCTGGGGCGAGGACTTCGGGACGCACGCGGAGTTCACCGTCGCCGAGGGCGAGAAGGTCGCGTTCGTGCTGACCTGGCACCCCTCGCACGAGCCCCGGCCGCCCCTGATCGACCCGTACGTGTCGCTGGAGCACAGCGTCGAGGACTGGCGCGCGTGGGCGGCGCGCTGCCGCTACCAGGGTCCGCACCGGGACGCCGTGGTCCGCTCCCTGATCACGCTGAAGGCGCTCACGTACCAGCCCACCGGCGGCATCGTGGCCGCCCCCACCACCTCGCTGCCCGAGGAGCCGGGCGGCGTGCGCAACTGGGACTACCGCTTCTGCTGGCTGCGCGACTCCACCCTCACCCTGGGCGCCCTGCTGTCGGCCGGCTATCTGGAGGAGGCGGAGGCCTGGCGCGACTGGCTGCTGCGCGCGGTCGCGGGCAATCCGTCCGACCTGCAGATCATGTACGGCGTCGCGGGCGAGCGGCGGCTGCCCGAGTACGAGCTTCCGTGGCTGTCCGGCTTCGCCGCCTCCGCGCCCGTACGCATCGGCAACGACGCGGTGAACCAGCTCCAGCTGGACGTGTACGGCGAGGTCATGGACTCCCTGTCGCTGGCCCGGCTGGCGGGGATGCGGCCGCAGCCGCAGATGTGGGAGCTGCAGTGCGCCCTGATGGACTTCCTGGCCACGGTGTGGCGGG
>NZ_JAIOJZ010000099.1 GCF_020404845.1 Streptomyces hyderabadensis
AACCGGACGAGGGGCTGTGGGAGGTGCGGGGCGGGCGCCGGCAGTTCGTGCACTCGAAGGTGATGACCTGGGTGGCCCTGGACCGCGCGGTGCGCACCCTGGAGCACCACCCCGAGCTGGGCGGCGGGGACGTCGACGGCTGGCGGGCACTGCGCGACGAGGTGCACCGCGAGGTGTGCGAGAAGGGCTACGACCCGGTGCGCAACACCTTCACCCAGTACTACGGCTCGCGGGAGCTGGACGCCTCGCTGCTGCTCGTGCCGCGCGTGGGCTTCCTCCCGCCGGACGATCCCCGCGTGGTCGGCACGGTCGACGCGGTCGGCGCGGAGCTGACCCGGGACGGCCTGGTCCGCCGCTACAGCACCGAGGGCCGCCAGGTCGACGGGCTGCCGGGCGGCGAGGGGACGTTCCTGGTGTGCTCGTTCTGGTACGCGGACGCGCTGCACGCGACCGGCCGGACGAAGGAGGCCCGGGAGCTGTTCGAGCGGCTGGTGGGTCTCGCCAACGACGTGGGGCTGCTGGCGGAGGAGTACGACCCGGTCTCCGGCCACCAGCTCGGCAACTTCCCGCAGGCCTTCAGCCACGTCGGCCTGGTGAACACGGCCCTCGCCCTGTTCGGGGACGAGGGGGCAGGATAGGGGCCATGGATCTTGGACTGAAGGACCGGGTGTACGTCGTCACGGGTGCCACCCGGGGGCTGGGCAACGCCGCCGCGCGCGAGCTGGTCGCCGACGGGGCGAAGGTGGTCGTCACGGGGCGGGACGAGAAGAGCGTCGCTGAGGCGGCCTCGGCGCTGGGACCGGACGCGGTCGGGGTGGCCGCGGACAACGCCGACCCGGAGGCCGCCGGGCGGCTGATCGCGACCGCCCGTGAGCGCTTCGGCCGTTTCGACGGCGTACTGATCAGCGTGGGCGGGCCGCCGCCCGGGTTCGTCGCCGACACCACGGACGAGCAGTGGCAGTCGGCGTTCGAGTCGGTCTTCCTCGGCGCGGTGCGGCTGGCCCGGACGGCGGCGGCCGAGCTGGCGGACGGCGGGGTGATCGGCTTCGTGCTGTCGGGTTCGGTGCACGAGCCGATCCCGGGTCTGACCATCTCCAACGGGCTGCGCCCCGGGCTGGCGGGCTTCGCCAAGTCCCTCGCCGACGAGCTGGGCCCGCGCGGCATCCGCGTCGTCGGCCTGCTGCCGGGCCGCATCGACACCGACCGGGTGCGCGAGCTGGACGGCCTGTCGGCCGACCCCGAGGCGACCAGGACGGCAGCCGAGTCCCGCATCCCGCTGCGCCGCTACGGGGCCCCGGAGGAGTTCGGCCGCGTGTCCGCGTTCCTGCTCTCCCCCGCGGCGTCGTACCTGACGGGCGTGATGCTGCCGGTGGACGGCGGCGTGCGGCACGGTTTCTAGGGCCGGCCGGACGGAAAGTCCGGGAGCCCCGCCCTCAGCTGACCCGCTCCGCCCCGTGCTTGACGCCGCGGAGCTGGACCTCCGCCGGGAGGGAGGCGAGGTGGGCCGACCGGCGGGCGTGGGTCAGGGCTCCGGTGGTGAGTTCGTGCAGCGCGGTGCCGGGGTCCACGTGGGGCGCCAGCAGCAGCCGGACGCGGGCCGCCGGGGCGTCGCGGCGGCCGGTGAGCCGGACACCGGCCCGTTCGACCCCGTCCACCCGGTCCGCGTCACCGGCGAGGACGTCCTCCAGCGCCCGGCCGCGCAGCGAGGCGCCCTCCCCGTCCCCGGTGTCGACCAGGACCTCGGTGAGCCTGCGGCGGCGCACCACCGCGACCAGCCACCACAGGGCGAGCAGCAGCAGGACGGCGAGTGCCGCGATGACGACCGGCCACCACCAGCCGGCCTCCCGCCACCGGGTCCGTTCGGCGTTGCTCAGCAGCACGTCGTGCGGCCCCTGGTGGACCCACCAGGAGGGCGCGGGGGCGTCGAAGCCCACGGCCAGCACCGCGCCGCCGAGCACCAGCAGGACCAGGCCCGCCAGCGCGGTCAGCACCCGGTTCACCGTCCTGAGCACCACGCTCACCCCTTCCGTCCGGGTCGCGCCACCCGCAGCGAGACGGCCGGCGGCCCGGCAAGCCCGACGCCGCGCACCGCACCACCAAGTCCCGGCGGCACCGGGCCCGCCCCTCCCCTCAGCACCCGGTTCACGATCCTGAGCACCACGCTCACCCCTTCCGTCCGGGTCGCGCCACCCGCAGCGAGACGGAGGGCGGCCGGGCCAGGCCGAGTCCCCGCACCGCGTCGTCGAGTACGCCGTCGAGATCGGCCCGTACGTCGTCCAGTTCCCGGAAGTGCGACAGCGCCCGTACCCGGACCCTGCGGCGGCGCATCCGCACCCGCGCCGACTGCACCCCGGAGACCTCCATCGCCCGGTCGCGCAGCACGGTGGCGGCGGCGTCCCGGTGCAGCCCGGCGCGGACGTCCGGGTGGGTGCGCCGCATCGGCAGCACCCGGCGCAGGCCGGGGGTGAGGGCCAGCAGGAGCAGCCAGAGCCCGAGGGCCGCGGCGACTCCCGCGCCGACCAGCACCCAGGTGTCGTCGACGGGCCGTTCGGCGAGCTGCCGGGCGAGGTCGCGGCGCCAGCCGAGCGCGGACCGGCCGGCGCGCACGGCGACGACGTCGTAGAGGAAGGCTCCGGCGAGGAGCAGGAGCAGCAGCGCGACGAGGCCGGCGGGGACGCGGCGCGCCGACCAGAAGCGGCCGGCCCGTCCGCTGCCGGACGCGTCCGGCAGGTCGGGCCCGTGCTTGTCCAGTGACGGGGCCGTGCCCGGTTCCGTGCCGCGTTCCACGACGGGCAGCCGCTGGGTGCTGCCCTCACCGGTCCCGGCGCCCCGGGGCTCGCTCATCGCGTCCTCCCGTGCCTCGCGCCGTGTTCCGCCGACAGGTGCAGCCGTTCCACCTGGACGGCGACCTCCGGCACCGCCATGCCCACCAACGCACGTACCCGCTGGACGACTTGGTGACGCACCCGGCCGCAGCGGTCGCCGATGTCGCACGGGTAGTCGAGTTCCAGGTGGACCCGGACCCGGGCGGTGTCGTGACGGACGTCGACGGTGGCGTACGGCCGTGCGGCGTCCGGGTGGAGCGGGCCGAGGGCCTCGCGCGCCGCACGCGCGGCGACCTTGGCGACGACCCGGTCGGCGATCCGGGTGGCACCGCGCTCGCCCGGCGCCACGCGGGCCGGTTCGAGGAGCTCACCGGCCCCGTCGCTCACGCCGGTCACCGCCGCCGGTCGTCGCGGGAGCGGAAGAAGTCACCGAGGTCCATGTCCCCCTCCAGGAAGCGTCCGGCGACGAACCCGACGGCCCCCAGGGCCGCCACCAGCAGGAAGGCACCGAAACCGCCGAAGTATCCGGCGAAGCCCAGTGCCATGCCGGCGATCATGCCGACCACGGCCATGCTCATGGCGCGATCCCCTCATTCACCGTTTCATTCACTGTTTCGTTCAGCGTTCGGTTCGGCGTCCGGTCGGCGTCCGCGTCACCTGATCCGGGGCTCCGGTTCCTCGTCCTCCTCGTCGGGCAGCTTCACGTCGCTGACCGCGATGTTGACCTCGACGACCTCCAGACCGGTCATCCGCTCCACCGCCGCGACCACGTTCTCCCGTACGTCCCGGGCCACGTCCGCGATCGACACGCCGTACTCGACGACGATCTCCAGGTCGAGGGCGGTCTGCTTCTCGCCGACCTCGGCCTTCACCCCGCGCGTCACCCCGGACTTGGCCCCGCCGGGCACCCGGTCGCGCACCGCGCCGAAGGTGCGCGACATCCCGCTGCCCATCGCGTGCACACCGGCGACGTCGCGTGCCGCCATTCCGGTGATCTTCTCCACGACGCCGTCGGCGATGGTGGTCCGTCCCCGGGTACCGGGGTCCCCGCCGCCGCGCCGCATCGTCTGGCCCTTGGCCGTCCCGGGGGTCTCGATCGTGTCCTGCCCGCTCCGGTGGCTCTCCATGTCACTCATCGCCGTACGTCCCTTTCGGTCGTAGTCCTGCGACCACGTTAGGCGGGGTTGCGGTGCCCCGCGCCATGGATGCGGCAGGCTGGACGAATGACGACGGCGGACCGGTGGACGCGGGCGGTGCGGGAGCAGCTGGGTCTGGGCAGGCTGCTGCCCCTGGGCGGGCCGGAGGACGGCGCGTGGATCGCCGAGCGTGCGGCACGGAAGGTGCTGCTGACGGCGGCCCGGGCGGTGGCGGGGGTACGCCCGGGTGACCTGCGGATCGGGCTCGCCGATCCGGACGGCACGCCGGAACCCGCCGTACCGCCACCGCCGGGCGCGCTGCTGCCCGGTCCGCTGCGGGTGACGGCCGGCTTCGCGGCGGTCGTGGAGCCGACGGCGGCGGCCGCGGAGCCCCTGCCGACGACGGCCGCGCGGCTGCGTGCCGCGCTGACGGAGGCGGCGGCCGGGCGGCTGGGCCTCAGGGCGGCGGACGTGGACCTGCGGGTGACGGGCCTGCTCGACGAGACGGCGGCCACGGAGCCGGACGCCGGTCCCGGGCCGGGCCCCGCCGCGACGTCCGACCGGGCCGACAGCGGCACGGGTACCGAAGACGACACCGAGGCCGACGGCCAAGACGAAGGCGAAGACGAAGGGGCCGGCGACGAGGGGCGTGTCGTCCGGGCCGCGTCGGCGGTGCCGGGCGTGGCCCGGCTGACGGGCGTGCTGGGCCGTCCGGTGCACCTGACCGAGCCGCCCGCGCGCGAAGGTGCCCTGCCGCGCCGCCATGTCCGGGTGGAGCTGGCGGTCCGCGCGGACCACCGGGCCCTCGACGTGGCCCGGCAGGTCCGCGCGGTGGTGTCCGAGGCCCTGCCGGACCGGCCGTCGGTGGCCGTGGTGGTGACGGACGTCGGCTGACCGGCCGTGTTCTGGGCCCGGCTACTCCCCGAGCCCCGCCAGGTCGCGCAGCCGGCGGCCCTGCGCGGCCCGTTCGGCGGTGCGCTGGGCCTCGTAGTCCCGCGTCAGGGCACCCTGGAGCAGCGCCTTGGTCTCGACGACCGCGTCGCGCGGCGCGGCGAGGATCGCCGACACCAGGTCGTGCACGGCCGGGTCGAGCTGGTCGGCGGGCACGGCGAGGTTGGCCAGGCCGGTGCTCACGGCCTCCTCGGCCATGACGAAACGCCCGGTCGCGCAGATCTCCAGCGCGCGGGCGTACCCGACCAGGGACACCAGGGGGTGCGTGCCCGTCAGGTCCGGCACCAGCCCCAGGCTGGTCTCGCGCATGGCGAACTGCACGTCGTCCGCGACGACCCGCAGGTCACAGGCGAGCGCCAACTGGAAGCCCGCCCCGATGGCGTGCCCCTGCACGGCGGCGACCGACACGAGGTCGCTGCGCCGCCACCAGGTGAACGCCTCCTGGTACTCGGCGATGGTCGCGTCCAGCTCGGCGTCGCCGCCCCGCGCGAGGTCGATGAACGACGGTTCCCCGTCGAAGCCCTCCGGGGTGAACGCCTGCCGGTCGAGCCCGGCCGAGAAGGACTTGCCCTCGGCCCGCAGCACCACGGCGCGGACGGAGCCCGGCAGCAGCCGGCCGGCCTCGGCGAGCGCCCGCCACAGAGCGGGGCTCTGCGCGTTGCGCTTGGCCGGGTTGGTCAGCGTCACCGTGGCGATCGCGTCGTCGACGGTGAGCCGCACGCCGTCCTGGTCGAGTGCGGGACCGGGGTCGTGGGCGGGCGAAGCCATGGGGCGCCTCCGAAAGGTGCGGTCGTCGTCCCCGCCGCGCGCCGGACGGTGCGCCGTGCGACGGCAGGGCTAAGTGACTGCACAGTAACCACCCGGGCGGTCGGACGACCTACCGGGTGGCCACCGTCACTTTCGGAGCCGAGGGGCCGCCCGGGGCGTCAGGCCGACGTGGCCTTCTTGCCCCGGGTAGCCCCGCCACGCCCTCGGAGCGTGACGCCCGACTCGCTGAGCATGCGGTGCACAAAGCCATACGAGCGGCCGGTTTCCTCGGCCAACGCCCGGATGCTCGCACCGGCGTCGTACTTCTTCTTCAGGTCTGCCGCGAGCTTGTCGCGCGCGGCGCCGGTAACCCGGCTGCCCTTCTTCAGAGTCTCGGCCACCCGTGCCTCCTCATGGGAAGTGCGCTCTGGTACTCCTCATGATCACCCCTCCCGGCCCTCATGGCCACCCATTCGGCAAGGTCGATGAGACAAGGTTGTGACGACAGGAGCGGGTCCCCACATACGGAATACGAGATTCCAGAGAATTGGGCGCGTTCGGCCGAACGGGTTTCGCCACGTAGTTCCAGGTCAGAAAGGCGTCGCGGCCGGACCCCCGGTAGCTGGGGGCCCGGCCGCGAATTCGATGTAGGACACACCTCTTGATGAGGAGATCTCACGCAGATGGTGGATCACGGATCGGCCGAATGATCCATAACCAGTGGATCATCCATTCGATCAAGCGAGGGCGACGAGGTCCGCGTAGTCGGCGCCCCACAGGTCCTCGACGCCGTCCGGGAGCAGGATGATCCGCTCCGGCTGGAGCGCCTCGACGGCGCCCTCGTCGTGGGTGACGAGGACGACGGCGCCCTTGTAGGTGCGCAGCGCGCCGAGGATCTCCTCGCGGCTGGCCGGGTCGAGGTTGTTGGTGGGCTCGTCGAGCAGCAGCACGTTCGCCGAGGACACCACCAGGGTGGCGAGCGCCAGGCGGGTCTTCTCGCCGCCGGACAGGACCCCGGCGGGCTTGTCGACGTCGTCACCGGAGAACAGGAACGAGCCCAGCGTCTTGCGGACCTCGACCAGGTCCAGGTCGGGGTTGGCCGAGCGCATGTTCTCCAGGACGGTGCGCTCGGGGTCGAGGGTCTCGTGCTCCTGGGCGTAGTAGCCGAGCTTGAGGCCGTGGCCCTCGATCACCCGGCCGGTGTCGGGCTTCTCGACGCCGCCGAGGAGGCGCAGCAGCGTGGTCTTGCCGGCGCCGTTGAGACCGAGGATGACGACCCGGGAGCCCTTGTCGACGGCCAGGTCCACGTCGGTGAAGATCTCCAGCGAGCCGTACGACTTGGACAGGCCCTCCGCGGTCAGCGGGGTCTTGCCGCAGGGCGCGGGCTCCGGGAAGCGGAGCTTGGCGACCTTGTCGGACTGGCGGACCGCCTCCAGGCCGGAGAGCAGCTTGTCGGCACGGCGGGCCATGTTCTGCGCGGCGACCGTCTTGGTGGCCTTGGCGCGCATCTTGTCGGCCTGCGAGTGCAGGGCGGCGGCCTTCTTCTCGGCGTTGGCGCGCTCGCGCTTGCGGCGCTTCTCGTCGGCCTCGCGCTGCTGCTGGTAGAGCTTCCAGCCCATGTTGTAGACGTCGATCTGGGAGCGGTTGGCGTCCAGGTAGAACACCTTGTTGACGACCGTCTCGACCAGTTCGACGTCGTGGGAGATCACGATGAAGCCGCCGCGGTAAGTCTTCAGGTAGTCGCGCAGCCAGATGATCGAGTCGGCGTCGAGGTGGTTGGTGGGCTCGTCGAGCAGCAGGGTGTCGGCGTCCGAGAACAGGATCCGGGCCAGCTCGATACGGCGGCGCTGACCGCCGGAGAGCGTGTGCAGGGGCTGGCCGAGCACCCGGTCGGGCAGGTTGAGCGCGGCGGCGATGGTGGCGGCCTCGGCCTCGGCGGCGTATCCGCCCTTGGTGAGGAACTCGGTCTCCTGGCGCTCGTACTGGCGCAGCGCCTTGTCGCGGGTGGCGCCCTGGCCGGTGGCGATGCGCTGTTCGTTCTCGCGCATCTTGCGGATCAGGACGTCCAGGCCGCGCGCCGAGAGGATGCGGTCGCGGGCGAGCACGTCGAGGTCGCCGGTGCGCGGGTCCTGCGGGAGGTAGCCGACCTCGCCGGAGCGGGTGACCGAACCGCCGGCGGGCTGGCCCTCGCCGGCCAGGACCTTGGTGAGGGTGGTCTTGCCGGCGCCGTTGCGGCCGACCAGGCCGATGCGGTCGCCCTTGGCGACGCGGAAGGTGGCGCTCTCGATGAGGACACGGGCACCGGCGCGCAGCTCGATGCCGGAGGCGGAGATCACGGTCAGACTCCTGGGCGGGTGGATTGGCGGGGTGGGCGGCTGTGGAGGTTCCCGCCGCTCTAATGCACGAGGAGAATGGCCATGGGGCCAGTCTAACGGGGCCGTGCAACCACTTTTCCCGCGAGCGTTGTCAGTGGCCGGTGGAAGACTGGGCGAACGGGCCCAAAGCGCCACGGGCCACCGGCTCACGAGGAAGTGATCGGCATGGCTGACAACGGAGGCGGACGCCCGAGCGTCTACCCCACACTCCAGTACGCGGACGCCAAGGCGGCGATCCGGCAGCTCACCGAGGCCTTCGGCTTCACCGAACTCGCGGTGTACGAGGACGCGGACGGCTCGGTCGCCCACGCCGAGCTGGCCCAGGGCAACGGCGCGGTCATGCTCGGCTCCAAGGGCAAGGGCGGCCGCTTCGACGAGGCGATGAAGAGCGGCGGCACCACGGGGGTGTACGTGGTGGTGGCGGACGTGGACGCCCACCACCGGCGGGCCGTGGAGCACGGCGCCGAGATCCTGATGCCCCCGACCGACCAGGACTACGGCTCGCGGGACTACATGGCCCGCGACCTGGAGGGCAACGTCTGGAGCTTCGGGACGTACGCGCCGGAGGTACGCGGGTAGCCTCCGGCGCTCCGTCCGCAGCGGCCTCGGGGCTCAGCTGCCCCCGGTGTGGACCTGGAAGGCCGCCCGGCGCACGGCCTTGGCCAGGGCCGGGTCGGGGTGCGCGGCGGCGAGCGCCACCAGCACCTGCACGGTGCGGGGGTGACCGACCGCGCGGACCTCGTCCAGCAGGGCCGGGACGGTGGCCTGCACCGCCGACTCCAGGTGCCGCACCAGCAGCGGGGCCTCCCCGTGGTCGGCGACGGCGGCCGCGGTGTCGACCCACAGCCAGGTGGCCTCCGGGCGGGTGAGGACCTCGTGGGCGTCCTCGGGGTCGACGCCGTCGTGCTCGGCCAGCCACAGCAGGGCGTACGGCCTGAGCGTCGGCTCGTCGAGGACGCCGCGGACCTCGGGCTCGGCGGGGGCCCCGACGACGCGCAGCGCGTCGAAGGCGAGGCCGCGCAGCAGGGCGTCCTCGCCGCGGGCGGCGCCGAGCAGTTCGGTGACGGCGCTGCCGACGGGGCGGGCGGCGAGCCAGGCGCGGTACTCGGCGCGGGCGGCGTTGGGGCGCAGCTGTGCGCAGCCGCGGAGCATGTCCTCGGCCGACTGCTCGATGTTGCCCGCGGGGCTCTGCGCGGCGACGCAGATCTGCTCCAGCTTGACCCAGACCGCCCAGCTGCCCAGCGGGGTGAGCGTGGCGTGTCCGTCGCCGCAGGTGAGGGCGCCGACGGAGGCGAGGGCGTGCAGGGCCCAGTCGAGCAGGGGGGCGAGCGGGGTGTCGGCGGCCGGGACCGGGTCCGGCTCGGCGCCCGGGGTGCCGGGTTCGAGCCGGGGGCCGTAGGGCACCTCGCAGCGTTCGGTGCGCAGTTCGGTGACGCGCTGCTCCAGCAGGTCCAGGAGCTGCGCCACGGGGACGGGTCCGGCGGACAGCTGGAGGAAGGAGAGCACCTGGGGCATCGCGGAGACGACCTCGGCCACCGCGGCGGGCTCCTGGCCGGCCGGCTCGGGGTGGGCCAGCGACCAGGCGTCGAAGAGGGCGACCCAGCCGCGCAGCACGGCGCTGTCGTCGCGGTTCCAGGCGCGCAGCCGCCAGCCGGGGCGGGCGGTGCCGCCGTGCACCTCGACCAGTCCGGCGAGCCGGGCGGTGTCCCAGTCGGCACGGACCTTGGCCACGGGCAGGCCCAGTTCGCGGGCGGCGTGGGCGGCGGTGGCGTCGGACAGGGTGGCCTTGCCGTCGGCGGTCGCGCTGCCGCGGCCGGGGCCTAGTGCGGAGTCGGCCCAGCGGGCGACGCGGGCCGCGTCGGCAAGACCGGATCGTGCCATTCCGGCCAGCTCCGACCGGGCGGGGGTGCCTTCCGGTGGGCGCGGCGCGGGGCGGCGTGGACGCCGCTGATTCATCGCTTGGGGGGCGGCGGCCAGGGGTCGCGGGCGGACGAGTCGAAGCCTGGAGTCGCGCGGGATACGGGACGTCACGGGTGCAGTCTTCCGGTTGACGGTCCGAAAACCCAAACGGAATGCCCCGGGGGCCTCCCGGGACGGTGGACGCGGTGGCCGGGTCCCCTGGCCGGGCGCCGGATCAGGCCAGTGGTACGGCGCTGAACGGAACCCGGTCGCCCCGCCCGGGGCGGGGGTGGCGCGGGGCCGGGCGGAGAGGGTCGCGGGAGGGGATCACACCGGCGGGCCCGTGTGGGGCCACGCGGGAATCACACCAGCGGAGTCATGAAGCGGCGCAGCGTCTCCTCGTAGTCCGCGGGGTCGGCGTTCCACATGGCGCCGTGCGGGGCGTCCCGGACGGTGTGGAGGGCGACCAGGCGCGGGTGGGTGTCGGCCAGGCGGCGGGACAGGCGCCAGGGGGCCACCGCGTCGCCGGGGCCGTGGAAGATCAGGGTGGGGACGGCCGGGCGGTGCAGACCGGCCGTGCCGGTGTCCCGGTCGGCGTGCAACCCGGCACGGCCCTGTGCGGCCCGGACGGCGAGCGGCAGCAGCGGGCCGGGGGTGCGGCGGGCGGCGGCCAGGGCGCGCAGGGTGGTCTCCCAGCTGAGCACCGGGGAGTCCAGGACGAGCCCCGCGATGCGCTCGCGCACCCCGGACAGCGCGGCGGTGCGCAGGGCCATGGTGGCGCCGGTGGACCAGCCGAGCAGGACGACCTGGCGGGCGCCGTGGTCGAGGGCGTAGCGGACGGCCGCGTCCACGTCGCGCCACTCGGTCTCGCCGAAGTGGTGCAGTCCGTCGGGCGAGGGGGGCGCGCCGACGTCGCCGCGGTAGGCGAGGGCGAGCACCGGGACGCTGCGGCGGTGCAGCGGGCCGATCAGGTTCAGGGCGTGTTCCCGGGTGGCGGCCAGGCCGTGCACGGCGACGATCCAGGTCGGGCGGGCCCCGGGCAGGAACCAGGCCGGGAGCGGGCCGAGTTCCCCCGGGATCTCGACGTCGGTGTGGTCGAGGCCGAGGGCCGTGC
Source organism: Streptomyces hyderabadensis (assembly GCF_020404845.1). Lineage (GTDB taxonomy): Bacteria > Actinomycetota > Actinomycetes > Streptomycetales > Streptomycetaceae > Streptomyces > Streptomyces hyderabadensis. Next base: position 11,048 of record NZ_JAIOJZ010000099.1, read on the forward strand.
CCGGGTTCCCGACGTACAGGTTCGGGGTGAACCAGGCCCGGTCGCCCGCCTTGAGGGTGCCGTGGGTGACGCCTTCGAGGCGGCGCACGACCGTGTCGGCGCCGTGCTCGGCGGTGTCGAGGACCGGGCCGACGACCGCGTGGGAGCCGTCGCCGGCGAGCCCGTACCGGCCGGGGCGCAGTGCGGCCAGGTCCCGGGTGAGGGTGATCTGCCCGGCGGCGGTGCCGTGCACGGTGAGCCGGGGCTCGGTGGGCAGCGGCCTGCCGGGGGGCGCCTTGAGCGCGGCGTCGCTGGCGAGCCGTCCGACGGCGACGCTCGCCACCCCGGTCGCCAGGGCGGTGGTGACGGCGGCTGCCGTTGCGGTGACAGTGCGCATGGGGCCAGTCTCCTGGTGGAGTCCTCGGGCGGCCAGTGGACGGGTGACAGGGGGTGACGGGATCCCCGTGTCCTGTAGCCGGTACCCCCGCGGCCGCCCGGCACGCACTGCGCGTCAGCCGTGTTGCCCGTATCCCCGCAGCCGTTCGGCCGCCTCCGCCAGCTGGGCCGGTGTGAGCAGGGACGGCGTGTGGCCCGGCACGGAGGCGGCGGTCAGCCACAGGCGGCACATCCACTCCAGCTGGGCGGTGCGGTCGTAGGCCTGGTCGAGGGAGGTGCCGTAGGTGATCGTGCCGTGGTTGCGGAGCAGGCAGCCGGTGCGGTCGGCGAGGGCGTCGAGCATGGCGCGGGCGAGTTCGCCGGTGCCGTAGGCCGCGTAGGGGGCGACCCGGACGGGGCCGCCGAGCGCGGCGGTCATGTAGTGCACCGGCGGGAGTTCGGACACGAGCAGGGAGACCGCCGTCGCGTGCACGGCGTGGGTGTGGACGACGGCCCGGGCGCCGGGGTCCGCCCGGTACACGGCCAGGTGCATGGGGAGTTCGCTGGTGGGGACCAGGCTGCCGAGCACCTGCCGGCCGTCCAGGTCGACGCCGGTCGCGTCGTGCGGGGTCAGCCGGTCGTAGGGCACGCCGGACGGGGTGACCAGGACCGTGTCGCCGACGCGTACCGAGACGTTGCCGGAGGTGCCGACGACCAGCCCGTCCGCGACCGTCCGCCGGGCCGTCGCGACGAGTTCCGCCCAGGCCGCTTCCTCGCTCGATCGCGTCACAGTCTCCGTCTCCTCCCGGACGCCCGCGCGCCCCTCGTGGCCCGTCGACGGACGGCCTCGCGGTGATCCTGCCAGGGACGTCTCCGGAGAGCGCCGGAACGGGCACGCAGAGGGACGTTCCGGCCCCGCTTCCGGTCACCGTGACGCCCTGCCCAGTTCATCTTCCGTTCACCCTGGTTACCTACGTTCGTCGCGCCAATGACCTCGAACGATTGCCTGGGTAAATGGAAAGCTTCTCGCTGATCCTCGCGATTGTGGTGGTAACCGCACTCGCGTTTGATTTCACGAACGGTTTCCACGACACCGCGAACGCGATGGCAACGACCATTTCGACCGGTGCGCTCAAGCCCAAGGTGGCGGTGGCGATGTCCGCCGTCCTCAACCTTGTAGGCGCCTTCCTCTCCGTGGAGGTCGCCAACACGATCTCCAAGGGTCTCGTCGACGAGACCGGCATCCGTCCCGAGGTCATCTTCGCCGCACTGGTGGGCGCGATCCTCTGGAACCTCCTGACCTGGCTGGTCGGGCTCCCGTCCAGCTCCTCGCACGCCCTGATGGGCGGTCTGATCGGTGCCGCCGTCGCCTCGGCCGGCATCGGCGCCGTCAACGGCGACGTGCTCGTCACCAAGGTGCTGCTGCCCGCGGTCGCCGCCCCGATCGTGGCCGGCGTCGCGGCACTGCTCGCGTCCCGGATGACGTACTCGCTGGGCCGCAAGGCCGACGGCAAGGCCGCCGCGAAGGGCTACCGGGCCGGCCAGATCGCCTCCGCCGGCCTGGTCTCGCTCGCCCACGGCACCAACGACGCCCAGAAGACCATGGGCATCATCACCCTCGCCCTGATCGCCGGCGGCTCCCTCGCCCCCGACTCGGACCCGCCGGTGTGGGTCATCCTGGGCGCGGGCCTGGCCATCGCGCTCGGCACCTACCTGGGCGGCTGGCGCATCATCCGCACCATGGGCAAGGGCCTGACCGACCTCCAGCCGCAGCAGGGCTTCGCCGCCCAGACCAGTGCCGCCACGGTCATCCTGGCCTCCTCCCACCTCGGCTTCTCCCTGTCCACCACGCACTCGGTCTCCGGTGCGGTGATGGGTGCGGGCCTCGGCCGCAAGGGCGGCGTGGTCCGGTGGTCCACGGCCACCCGGATGTTCGTCGCCTGGGGCCTGACGCTGCCCGCCGCCGCCCTGGTCGCCGCGCTCGCCGAGTGGGTCTGCCGCCTCGGCGACTGGGGCACGGCCCTCGTCGCGGTGTTCCTGGTCGCGGCCAGCTTCGCGATCTGGCGGATCTCCCGCCGCGAGGTCGTCGACCACACCAACGTCGTCGACGACGACACGGTGGGCGCCGCCGAGCCGGCCGGCGTGGTCACCACGGCGATGGCCGCGGTGTCGCCGCCCCCGGCGGGCGTCACCGAGGACCTGACGGCCACCCTCCCGGCCCCCGCCGCCACTCCCGACCCCAAGGCCCCGTCGGCCGCCACCACCGTCTGAGCCCGCGTCCCGGGTACGAAGGAAGCGAACCTCCATGAGCATCGACTGGGCAGCCCTGGGCTCCGTCTTCGGCGTCAGCCTCGTGGCCACGGTGGCCCTGGTGGGCCTGTTCACCCTCGGCATCGTCGGCCTCTCCCGCCAGGAGCGGGCCGCCGCCGAGGGCGGCTCCGCGGCCCTCGCGGTCACCGGCGCGTACGCGTGCTTCG